>CAVYUY010000017.1:0-53922 GCA_963771765.1 uncultured Acidobacteriota bacterium | reverse complement strand
TTCGAGGCTGGCCCAAAACCAGCGGCTCACGCGGCATGCACGTGAATGTTCGCATCGAGCAACGCTGGACCTTCGGCGAGGTACGGCGAGCGGCGCTGGCACTTTCACGGGAGATTGAGCGGCGCGCTCCGGCGCTGGCCAGTTCGAAGTGGTGGAAGGAAGAGCGTCACGGGGTTTTTCTCGACTACAACCAGAACGCAAAAGACCGCACGACGTGCTCGGCGTATTCTGTGCGACCGCTGCCCGATGCACGCGTGTCAACGCCCCTGCAATGGAGCGAGGTTCCGGATTGCGATCCGGCGGACTTCACCGTGCTCACAGTTCCGCGGCGTTTCGCGGAGCTGGGCGATCCGCACGCTGGCATCGACGACTCTGCGGGCTCGCTGGAAACATTGCTGGAGCTTGCATCGCGCGACGAAGCCGCGGGTCTCGGGGACGCACCCTGGCCGCCGCACTTCCGCAAGATGGAGGGCGAAGGAACGAGAGTTGCGCCTTCACGGGCCAGGTCTACGAAGGCTGGATCGGCGCGCGCCAGGTCTTCACGCATTGAATCCACCGATGGCGAATCTGCCGGTGCGAGCTCGAAGGCGAAATCTGCTGCGAAAAAGACGCGAACGAAGATGCCTCTGATCGTGGTGGCGAACTCTCCCAAGAAAGAGGCGGCGCTGGCGGGATTGGAAAGATGGAAGAGCAAGTATCCGGAAGCAGCCAAGCTGCTCGCGGTCGACGACGTGTTGGTCGACTCGATGCGAGGCAGGTCGTCGACATGGACTCGGGTCCGGGTTAACCTTCGCCACGTTCCGGAAGAGTTGCGGCCTGCACAAGAGGTCCCCGATCCGGACGACGATCCTACGCGGGAATGGCGGGAGAGACGGGACGCCAAACGGCAGGCTTAAGGTCAGCTCGTCTCGAGCGATCCTATGCCAGCCAGGGAGCTAAGTTCGTCTATGGTTCGGATAGACCTGTGGCCCGATCAACAATTGGAGTTTCCTGGCGGTAGTCTTCTGATAAGACCAAAGCCTAAGATTTCTGACCTTGTGCCCGTCGCTCGAGTTCGCTGAAGATGTTGGCCAAAGGCTTACCAGTGCCGCTGACTAAAGCGGTTGTGAGTTCGCGAACGAGATCAATATTGTCAATCACAAAATCGGCAAACAGAATCGCGACTGTATGAGCAAAACTTGCTTTGCTCTGGCGAGACAGTTGGCTGAGGTTCTGATGCCTGCTCCAAGCGTCCCATAGAAGATCACGAGCTTCGCGCTTTGCTTCCCATTCGATGTCCGGCGCTTGGCCCTCCTTACCCTTAAAAGTCACTGTAATTCTGGTGTGAGAGAAGCCGCCTTCAGAGATTTTCGTTGGAATCGGTTCCCAAGTGTGAGAGATGCCGGTTTCGTCGACGAGGCGTTGTACAAACGCGTTGGGATCAAACGGGAAAATGTCGTCCCCCGCGACCTTGGAGACTCTCTGGCTGAACACTCGCATGGGGAATGTCGATGCCACCCGGTACACTCCGTCATCCAATTCCTCACCGTGTTGCCAAGGGGTTAGCAACTTGAGGTGAATCAGCATCTGTATCATCCCGTCACGAACAATTACGGCTCTGCTGTCGGCGACGCATGCTGTTCGCACATCTTCAGAAGGGTGGGATTGGTTCAAATTCCGTCTGCGCCTGATGGCCTCCGGGTCAACAGAGGGGACGGCCATGCCTTCCGCGTAATTTTCAAATTGTTCGTCCATCATGGCGAGGGACATTAACACATTTGAAAGCCACCTACCAGGAGCACAACTGACGACTACTAGCACCGCACGTTCTGCACTCACAGTGAGAATCAACCAGGGGTAGATCTTCTGAGCAACACTCAGCGGCCTCGGGGAAAGATCTCCATCAACTCTTGCGGTGGAACGACTTCGAGTTGAGCATAGGTGCAGTCGGCCGGCTTCTTATCGGTCCGCCATCGGCGGAACTGGGCCATATGGCGAAAGCGATCTCCTTGCATGTGCTCGTAAGCGACTTCGACGACAAGTTCAGGGCGCAAGGGCTCCCAGGACAGATCTTTGCCGCGACTCCAGCGGCTCTGTCCACCGGGCATTCGTTGGCCAGGTTCGCCGGTTGCGGCTCCCTGTTCGGCCCAACTCTTCCACGGATGGTTCACGAGCGCGTCCTTGCGATACGGCTCGAGAAATTCAACGAGCAGGCGGCGCTTTTCGGTTGTGAAGCTGGCGCAGACGCCAACGTGTTGCAGGGCGCCCGAATCGTTGTAAAGGCCGAGCAACAGCGATCCAATGAGCGTGCCGTCGCCTTTCTTGTGCCAGCGAAAACCGGCGACAACGCAATCGCAGTCGCGCTCATGTTTGATCTTGAGCATCACGCGCTTGTCAGGTTCGTACTCGCCGGCCATCGGTTTGGCCATGACTCCGTCGAGGCCCGCGCCCTCGAAGCGGCGAAACCAATCCTCGGCCACGCTCGATTCGCTGGTCGCCGGCGTCAGATGAAACGGGGGCGCGAAAGAGATCGATTCCAATTGCTGGCGCCGCGCTTGAAAGGGCTGACTTCGCAGGTCGCGATCTCCAAGGCAAAGCAGATCGAAGAATACGATCGAGGCAGGAGTCTGTTGCGACAAAAGCTTGACGCGCGAGGCCGCCGGATGAATTCGCAATTGCAATGCGTCAAAATCGAGCCCATCCTTCGAGGCGATAACGATTTCGCCGTCGAGGACGCAGCGCTGGGGTAGCTGTGCGCGCAGGGAATCAAGCAATTCGGGAAAATAGCGATTCAGTGATTTTTCGTCGCGACTTTGAATCAGGATTTCGTCGCCGTCGCGGAAGACAAGGGCGCGAAAACCGTCCCACTTGGGCTCGAAAATCCAGCTTCCGCCGGTTGGCAATTCCTCAATCCGCTTCGAAAGCATGGGCAAAATCGGGGGATTCACGGGAAGGTCCATGATCCTCATGCTATACCGGCGACTGAGAGCGAGTGAACGGACTAGATATTTAATTCGGCGATAGTAGCGCCTCCGCCGCCTTCGTTTTGCGGGGCTTCCGCTACTGTGCTGACGTGCGGATGCTGCTGCAGAAGTTGGCGGAGAGCTTTGCGGAGGATTCCCATCCCGCTGCCATGCACGACGCGGACGCGTGGCAGGCCGGCCAGAAAAGCGCGGTCGACAAACTTTTCAACTTCGCGGCTGGCCTGGTCGACGGTTTGTCCGATGACGTTAATCTCGCTCGGCATGTTGCCGCCTTCGTTTTCAAGAGACACGGAAATTCCGCGGGCGCGGGCAGCCGTCACCGGGGTTTCTGTCCGTGCCTGGGCGCTGACCAGGACTTCAGCAATGTCGTCGCGGGCGATTTTCATCTTGAGCGCGCCCATTTCGACTTCGAAATGATTGTCATCGATCTTGCGCGCAATGCGGGCTGAACGACCCGTCGACTTCAGTTTGACGGTGTCGCCCTCGGAGACATGTTTCACCAGTCGAGGCTGGGCGTTCGGATCTCCCTGATCGGCTCCGGTCGAGTGGGCGACGATGGTCGAATCGAACTGTTCTCGAAATTCGCGGCGGAGCTTGGCGATGCGGCGTTCGGCGTCTTTGGAAAGTTTTTGCGCGGCAGCGCGATCCTGCACGGCGTTCACAGCTTCGCGAGCGTGATATTCGAAATCGCGCAACAGGCTTTCCAGCTTCTTTTCCATCTCGCGGACCTTGGCCTGCTGCTCTTTGCGGCCTTCGGCGGCAAGCTGCATTTTTTCGCGCTCGAGCTCGGCTTCTCGAGCCTTCAGGCGCACGCGTTCGTTTTCAGCATCGCGAAGATCGGCGTGCAGCTTATCCAGAAATTGGCCCACGTCGCGGGCTTGCGTACCAAGCCGGCCCCTTGCGCTCTCGATGATGTCTGGATTCAGGCCAAGACGCTGGGCGATGTTGATTCCGGCGGACGCGCCCGGAACTCCGATCTTCAACTCGTAAGTTGGCTGCAGCGTAGATTCGTCAAAGCCGACGGAAGCATTTAGAACTCCGGGCGTATTTGCTCCGTAAACTTTCAGCGAAGTGTGGTGCGTGGAAATCACCGTCATGCAGCCGATCTTGCCGAAGTGACCGGCGATGGCAACCGCGAGAGCAGCGCCCTCCTCGGGATCGGTTGCCGAGCCAAGTTCGTCGAGCAGGACGAGCGATCGCGAGGTTGCGGTGCGCGAAATGAAATCAATATTCGTGACGTGGGCAGAGAAGGTGGAGAGATTCTGTTCGATCGATTGGTAGTCGCCGATGTCAGCGAGGACGGCATCGAACACGGGAAGCTCGGCGCGGTCGGCGGGAACGGGAATGCCGGATTGTGCCATCAACGACAGCAGGCCGACGGTTTTCAGGGTCACGGTTTTGCCGCCGGTATTTGGTCCTGTGATGACGAGTTGGCGGCGGGAGCCTTCGAGTTCGATTGTGATCGGGACGACTGAGGCTCCTTTGGCCTTGAGATTTCGTTCGAGCAGAGGGTGGCGTGCGTTGTGAAGGAGGAGGCGGCCTTCGCCCGCCGGACAGCCGAGGCTGCTGTCCCCAGATTGATCTGCAGGCTTCAGGCTCGCTTCGCTCGCCGGACGGACGAGGCGTCCGTCCCTACGCAGATCGGCGTTCGATAGTTTTACCTCGGTGCAGTTGTAGTCTTCGGCGAATCGGGCTTTGGCGAATTGGAGTTCCAGTTCTGCGAGGGCGTCTTCGGCGGCGAGGATCTCGGGGGCTTGTGCGCCGATGCGCTGCGTCATCTCGATAAGGATGCGATGGATTTCGGCCATCTCCTCTTCGAGCAGGCGGACGAGCTCATTGTTCTGTTCGATCGTCTCCATGGGCTCGACGAATACGGTTTGGCCGCTGGAGCTGGCGCCGTGTACGACTCCTTGCACGCGGCGTTTCTGCTCAACCTTTACAGGGATAACGAAGCGTTCTCCACGAATCGTGACGAGTTCGTCCTGCACCGTGCCGCCTTCTGCCAAGCGCCGAAGGTAGCCACGGAGGGATTCCTGAATGGATCGGCGCTGCCGCTCGATTTCACGGCGGATGCGTGCCAGCTCGGGCGACGCCTTATCTTCGAGTGTCCCGTCAGGCTGAATCTTGTTGCGGAATGACCGGAGGAAATCCGCGAAATCGGGAATGTTGGCAGACAACGCGTGAACCCCGCGCCATTCCGACTTCATGGCCGCCGGCGGATGGAGCACGATTTCGCGCCACTCGGCAGCACGGTCGACGACCAGGATGACGTCGCGAATGTCGGTGGTCTCGAGCGCCACGCCGGCGATGCGGGCCTTCTCGACCAAAGGACCGACCTCGATGAGGCCGGAAAATTCGAAGCGCCCGCCGACGCGGCGGAATTCACGAATTTCGCTGGCGAGTTCCTGCTGATGTTCGATCCAGGTGGAATCGGTTGATGGAGTCAGAGCGGCGACGCGGTCTTCCCCCAGGGGCGAAGATGTGTATCCGCGCAAGAGTTCGCGGAGTGCTTCGAACTCAAGCACCCGCGCCGAACTATGAGTGAGCTCGGAAGGCATCGCAATTTATGGTACAGGAGCGGAGTGGCGAAGACACAGATCGACGCGTCGTCGAGAGCGGGAGACTATGCTCCGGCGCCGGCAACCTGCGCAACGGGTTCGACATTGGCTGGCAGGCGAACGAGGAAGACTGCGCCACCTTCGGGATTGTTCTGGCAGGTGATCTGGCCGCCATGGTCCTGAATAACACCGTAGACCGCACTGAGGCCCAGACCAGTTCCTTTGCCTACCGGCTTGGTCGTATAGAAAGGATCGAAGACACGTTGCGGATCACGAATGCCGGGGCCGCTGTCAGAGAACTGCAACACGATCTCGGTGCCTTCCTGGCGCGCCGTTATTTCGAGCGATCCACCACCGACTTCTTCGAGTGCGTCCATCGCGTTCTCGATGATTTCGACGAATCCCTGAAAGAGCTGGTTGGCATTTCCAAGCACATTGGGAAAATCCGGATCCATGACGAGGCTGACCTTGATGTTGCTTTGAGGTCGGCGCAACTCGAGCATCTGTGCGGCCCGGCTTAACAACACCGAGAGATCGACAAGAATTTTCTCGCCGGGCGCCTGCTGCGCGAAGCTCAACAGATTTACCACCAGATCGCGTGTCCTCTGGGCCTGGTTCACGATCTTGCGCACCATGGAGTTCTGTTCTTCGGTGAGCTTCTCTTTCGACCAGAGCTGTTCGGAATAATTCATGATGGCGTTGAGCGGATATTCAATTTCGCAGGCGGCTCCGGCAATCAAATTCCCCAAAGAAGCGAGCTTCTCTTTTTGCACGAGCTGCGACTGCAACTGCTTTTGACTCTCGTAAGCGCGGCGCGACTCCTGCAGGAGGGCCATCAGCGTTTGATCCTGCAGATACTGACGAAGGAAGACGAATGCTCCCAGGATGAGCATGGCCGCGAGGACGGCGTAGACACGAAAAACGCGAGATTGCCCCGGAGACTGGTCGATTAAGACTGTCCAAACCCCCAACATCGGCAAGGAAAGAATGGCCAGCATGGCGAGCTGGGGAACGACTTTTTTCAAGCGTCGATTGAGATTGAAGTCGACGGTTTTCAATTCCCATTCCCGCGACGACATGGCGGCGGCGGCCATCCAGGCAATCGTGGCCATGAGCGGAACATCGTAGAGGCTTCCGGAGTAGTAGGTGTTATTGGCGGCGGCGCGATCGAGCAGTTGCGAGTTGACTGCGTAGAGCAGGCTGGCTCCGGTGAAGTGGGCGTACAAGCGCCTCCATCCGCCGGAACTGGTCCAGGTTGCCAGGCCGAGAACGGCCAGCAACAGAATATTTTCAAGCCCGAAGAGCTGGTCGTAGTAATCGTTGTAGCGGTTCACATTCAGGACAACATACTGGTGCGGGAAAACGATGAAGGCATAGAGGAAAATCCACCAGCCAAGCAGCATGAGGAAGCTCAGGAGACTGAGGAATATCCTCCCTTCTTTCTTGCGCTGATCCGGGCGCCAAGCGATGGCGGCGATCAGGGGTACGGCGTGGAAGAAAAGGATGATGTCAAAGAAATACGGATCGGGAACCTGGAGGTGCAGCACAACTTCGCGAACGGTCCAGGCAACCTGGTTCGTAGTCCAGAGCGCGAATCCGAGAGTTGCCATGGCCCAGAAACTTCGCTGCTGTCCGGGGCGGGTCCATGCATTCGTGAGGGTGACCGTACCCGCGGCCAACATCAAAGCCAAGGCGGTGATGTCCGCGAAGGCAGTCAGAGCGGGCCCCTTTTGGGCGAACAACGAGACGCTCGCAAAGGCCAGAGTGATTCCAGCCGCTGCGACGAACCAGCGGTGACGGGCGAACGCTGTCATCCGACCTTATTCTATGGGAGGTCGTCCCACATTCGGAGTTATGGTGGAAACCGCCGTGGTTACTTTCGTCACACCTAGGGGGATCGCTGGGGACCAATCGAGGAGTCGGCAAGCTGAAATTCCCTGCGGGCGGTGCGGTATCGGAATAACTATCTCGGGCAGTAGTTCTGACTCCCGATGTTCTAGAATTAAACCAGGAAGGCGGTTCGTAGCCTTCCGCTGGTGACCTCCATGGCATTCCCTGTAACTCGCCTCCGCCGCCTTCGACGCACCCCTGAACTCAGAAACATGGTCTGCGAAACACGGCTCACGCCCGACGCGTTTGTGTATCCAATGTTTGTCTGTCCCGGAGAAGGCGTCCGCAAAGAGGTTCGCTCGATGCCGGGCGTTTTCAACCTATCGGTGGATGAGGCAGTACGAGAAGCGCGCGAAGTTCATTCGCTGGGGATACCGTCAGTAATTTTGTTTGGCCTTCCCGACAAGAAAGATGAAATCGCGACGGGTGCGTGGGCAGAAGACGGCATAGTGCAGAAGGCGGCTCGCGCGATCAAACGCGAGGTTCCGGGGTTGGTGTTGATGGGCGATGTGTGCCTCTGCGAATACATGTCCCATGGGCATTGCGGGATCGTGAAGGCAGCACCGCAATCGCTGGGAGCAGCGGTGGCAGAGCCTCCTGCTGCGACGACGGAGTACGAGATAGTGAATGACGCTTCGCTGGAGCTGCTGGCGAAGACTTCCGTCTCGCTGGCGAAGGCCGGAATCGACGTGATCGCACCATCAGACATGATGGATGGGCGAGTGGCCGCGATCCGGCGCGGACTCGATGACGCGGGGCTGATCAACACTCCAATACTTTCGTACGCGGCCAAGTTTGCGTCGGGATTCTACGGACCGTTCCGCGAGGCGGCCGATTCGGCGCCACAGTTCGGGGACCGCCGGTCGTATCAGATGGACGGTGCAAATATCCGCGAGGCGATGCGCGAGATTGAGGCCGACATCGAAGAAGGCGCGGACATGATCATGGTGAAGCCCGCGATGCCGTATCTGGATGTCATTGCCGCCGCGCGAGACCGGTTTGATTTGCCGTTGTCGGCATATCAGGTGTCGGGCGAGTACGCAATGATCGAGGCTGCGGCACGCAATGGGTGGATCGAACGCGAGCGGGTGATGATGGAATCGTTACTCAGCATTCGCCGCGCTGGAGCGAGCATCATCCTTACATATCATGCGAAGGACGCAGCCCGGCTGCTGGCGTAGACGCGATCTCGATAGCAATTGTTTTCGCAAAATCCGCACAAAACTTCCTATTTGGACAACCAACTCCGCGGGACGAGGCATCTATGATGGGCCTCTCGTCTAAGAGTTCGAAGTATTCCTATCGGCGGCCTTGACATCGGCTGTGCGCCTTGCTCCGCCGACGATAATCGCATCGAGGATCCCGCGTAATGCCCGGTAACGGCTTGGGGAAGACAGTTCCGGTACTCCCCTCATTTTTTATCATCGGACCGCCCCGCACGGGGACAAGCTGGCTGCACAACATTCTCAGTCAGAATGCCTGGCTTTCGCACCCCACGAAAGAGACGCGATTTTTCGACCGGCACTTTGATCGCGGACTTCACTGGTACGGCTCCCACTATCGGAGAGCAAATGGCGGGCGAACGATCGGCGAGGTTGCTCCGACGTATTTCGCTTCGAGCGAGGCGCGGGAGCGCATTGCGCGGCTGATTCCTCATGCCAGGATTGTCTGCACGTTTCGCAATCCCATCGATCGGGTTGTGTCTCTGTATCGCTTGAAGCGAGCGTATGGACTGATCCCGTGGAATTTTGAGGAAGCCCTCGAGCGCGATCCCGAGCTGATGGAGTCGAGCCGGTACAGTTCTCACTTGAAAGAGTGGAGGGACACATTCGGCGAGTCGCAGGTTATGGCAACCGTGCATGACGATATCGAGGCGGACCCTCAGGCATATCTCGACCGGCTGGTGGATTTTGTGGGTGTGCCAAGGATGAAGCTTTCTCCGTCGCAACGCCGCCGCGTGCTCACCTCGGAAGATATGACGGAACCGCGTCACTACTACTGGACGCGTGGAGCGATCCTGATGGCGGACTGGGCACGGAAGCAGCGGCTTGATTCCGTTGTGGCCGCTGCCAAGAGAGTGGGCGCCCTGAAACTATTTGTCGGCGGAGGACCTGAATTTGAGGATCTGACGCCGAGCCAGCGAGAACATCTGCGGGAACTCTTCCGTCCGGAAGTAGCGAAGCTGGAGGAGATGCTGAATCGCGATTTCTCCGCCTGGAAGTAAGCGGAGATCGAGATCTAGATTTTGCTTGCCGTTCCTCGCGCAGTTCCGCCGTCGAATTCCACTTCCACCTGCTTACGATCCTCGGGCGCGACACGGAACAATTCGCGCGGTTTCAATTCCATGATGGTCGCGACAAACACGTCGGGGATCTGGCCGATGCGCGTGTTGTAGCACGCGACATCATCGTTGAAGAATTCGCGGCGATCGGCGATCCGTTCTTCGAGTTCGGTAATGCGCTTCTGCAGTTGGAGGAAGTTTTCATTCGCCTTAAGCTGCGGATAGTTCTCAGCCACCGCAAATAACCCGCGAAGGGCGCTTGTAACCTGGAACTCCGCCAGCGCTTTTTGCCCGATGCCTGAAGCGCTTATCGAAGCAGCCCGGGCCGCGGTCACGGCTATCAGGGTCTGCTGCTCGTGCTGCATATATCCTTTGACGGTTTCGACGAGGTTGGGAATTTCGTCGTGGCGCTGCTTCAGAAGCACGTCGATGTTTGCCCAAGCGCGATCATTCTCGTTGCGCAAGCGCACGAGACCGTTGTAGAGGATGACGGCATAGACAAGGACTCCCGCCGCAAACAGGAAGAATGCGAGTCCTGAAACCATGGTGCTGCCCATCGACACCTCGGCTGTAAGTGTACAAAAGCCGAGCGCTGGAAAGGGACGAGGTAGGGTTTTGACGCAATCGGGCCCCGCTCTCAAGATTGCGAAGAGCGGGGCCGATGAGAAGCTAGTCTTTGCCGGGCTTCTTAGGAGCCAGGTCGCATGCGCTGCGAACCTGATCCAGGTTCAAGCCTTCGGGGGCGAACTCAGCGATTTCACGTCCGTTCCGCGTCGGCAGCGCCACATTGAAAACCTTGGCTGCGAGCAAGCCGCGCGTAGTGCCTTTATCCATCGAGAGGAAATGTCCCTGCACCCAGTTCCACCCATGGAAGGCGTGAAAACCATCGATGCGGACCTCAACTTCGAGCTGAGGCTGTCCCCAGAATCCGGGGCGATTGGGCGGTGGCAGGCGAACTCCAGGATTGAAGTCGGCGAGTTTCAGCTTCCCGGCTTCGCAATACAGGACGACGCGAGGCTTGTAGTCAGGATCTTCTTTGAAGAAATTTTCCGCCAGAAGCTCGAAGCGGACCTTCTTAGCTCCGGTCATTTTGTCGGTGGACTGGAACTGCATCCACTTGCCGCCGGCGCTGACGCCGTCTTGTTCGTCCTGATAAGGGCTCATCGATCCGCCCTGCGCGAACGCAGCAGTCGCGCAAGCCAGAGAGAGGCAGACCAGAAGGAGTTTGATCGCCAGTCCTGCGTGGTTGAAATTCCGAGAAGTGCGCAATCCGTTCACAATGTCCTCCAAAACAGGGCGCCCCTATCATTTTGAACCCGAGTGGATGCTGAAAAGTTGCACGAATGGTGCAGGGACAGGGCTTTAGTGTACGTCGACCTTCAAGTCGAGGTACACCTGAGACCGGTCGTCGAACTGGCTCACGGACTTCGTATCGCTTTTGTGGCCCTTGAACTGAGCGTAAACCTCGTAGTCGACGGCCGATGAGAGGGCAGGAAAGCGATAGGTGCCGTCCGGGCCGACGATGTAGGTTTTCACTGTCCGATTGCGAGTATTGGTGACATACACAACCGCATCGGGAAGTGGGTTGTCCTGGGGATCGAGCACTTTGCCAAACAGCAACCGACCGACGACCTTCTCTTTCTTGTCAGGTGAGGCGTTGCCGAGGGCGCAGAAAGCCACCAGCACGAGGCAGGAAACGACGACAGCTTTCATCACGGAGCGGTTGTGATTCATGCTGTAACTATTGTCTCACGAGGGCGAACAACGGCACTTAGTGGCTTAGATGCAGGCCAGTGTCTTCGCGTTCGTCGTTGTAGATGTGCACGGTAACTTCCTGGACCAAGTGCAGGGGCTTGCCGTCTTCGGGCTTGAAGTGCTTCAGATCGGCAGTGAGGATGTAATCGGACTCTCCGGCGGGCAGGCGCTGGGCGAATTCGCCTCGATGGTCGGAGTACACCTGCCACTTGGGCTTCTTGTCTTTGGCGCGGCGGATTTGGACGGTGACGCCGTAAACCGGCATGTCGTCGGGACCCCAAACCGTACCGGCAATTAGCGCGTACGGCTTGTTGGACCTCTGAGCCTCGAGAAGGCCTTGCTGGGAACTTGCGATGGGCAGCAGGAGAAGAGCTAGCAGAATTCCATGAAGGGCAAACTTCGCAAGCATTCCTCGATCGGCAAGACTACGAGTAGTCACCGTCTTCGCTCTCCTCTTCTTCTTCCTCGTCATCTTCTTCGTAGCCTTCTTCGACGGCCTTCAACTCGAGCGGACTGGCGGTGACAACTTCAAAGTCCGTGCCACACTCGGGACATGAAATCATTTCACCCTCGTCGACATCTTCCTCGTCGACGTCCAGATTCGTCTCGCATTCGGGACAAAGCACCATAACGCCTCCCATTGCCTATTAGAGCCTCCTGATAATATTTAGATTCTCTCTGCCAGTTGGTCAAGGGGAGCGGCCGGAAGTTGAGGGGATTTTTCCGCAAAAGAGTCGCTGGCCTACTGGTTTATACGGATAAGGATCCAACGAAATGACCGCCTTTTCTGCCTTCTCATGGTGTCGGAGCGTTATTGTCCTGGCCGGCCTTGCAGTGTACGCAATGGTACCGATTTTCGGCGCCGCGCAGTCCGCTCCAAAGGAATTAACGCCGGTTGCTGATTCGCGGATTGCCGCTGCGCTGACGCAGGTATCGGCGCAGCACATACAATCCAACATCGAAAAACTGGTTGGATTCGGAACCCGACTGACGCTCTCTGCACAGGATCCGGCGTCAATCGCCGCCGGACACGGAATTGGCGCAGCGCGCGAGTGGATCAAGTCGGAATTCGAAAAATACTCCAAAGACTGTGGCGGCTGCCTTGAGGTAAAAACGGATTCGTTTCTGCAGGAACCCGCAGACCGAATTCCTACGGCAACGCAAATCACCAATGTTTATGCGGTCTTGAAAGGTTCCGATGCGGAAGGCGCAAAACGTATCGTGCTGGTGACCGGGCACTACGATTCGCGCAACAGCGACACGCTCGATGCCAGTGGCAACGCTCCGGGGGCAAATGACGATGCCAGCGGGACGGCGGTCAGCCTGGAGTGCGCGCGCGTGCTCAGCAAGTTGAAATTTCCGGGAACCATCATTTTTCTGACGGTGGCGGGCGAGGAGCAGGGGCTAAATGGCAGCCAGCACTTTGCAAAAATGTCCAAGGATCAAGGCTGGAATGTGGAAGCGGTGTTGAACAACGATATTGTCGGCGGCGACAAGAGCGCCGAACAGGATCATTCGGTGATCCGCATATTTTCGGAGGGTGTGCCAATCGCGGCCACGGATAAGGATCTTCGCCGGATTCGCGGTCTGGGCGGTGAAAGCGACTCCGCATCGCGGGAGCTGGCACGATATATCGCGGATGTCGGGCGAGCTTACGATGCGGGCGTGAAGCCCCTGCTGATCTTTCGCCAAGACCGCTACTTGCGAGGCGGAGATCACTATTCGTTCCTGGAACAGGGGTTCGCGGCGGTGCGGATCACGGAGTTCCGCGAAGACTTTCACCATCAGCACCAAAACGTCCGCACGGAGAATGGCATCGAATACGGCGACGTGCCCAAGTTTGTTGACTACGATTATGTGTCGCACGTTGCGCGGCTGAATGCCGCTACGCTGGCCTCATTGGCGGCAGCGCCGGGCCCTCCTGCCAATGTGCATCTGCTGACCAAGGACCTCGAGAACGATTCGACGCTGACCTGGGAAGCTTCGCCCGGCGCGGCGCGATACGAGGTGTTGTGGCGAGCGACGACGAGTCCGTGGTGGGAGCACGTCCAGGATGCTGGAAACGCCACGCGAACGACGCTCAAGCTGTCGAAGGACAACGTCATTTTCGGGGTCCGCGCAGTGGACCAGAGTGGGCACAGTAGTTTGCCGGTCGTACCGGTGCCCGAGCGTTAACCGCATGTACTACGAGTAGAATCAGGGAGAGGATTTTTCTTGCGACGAAGCAGCCAACCCATGACATTGAGCTTTCCACCGTTCACCCGAACAGTGGTATGGCTGATCGGAATTAATACCGCGGTGTATCTGCTTTATCTTGCTTTGAGCGTAGCCGGGGTGCACGCGTACGACTTCCTCAATGCTTATGCCGCGCTGCGGCCGGTCGATGTTGTCGGTCATGCGTGGCTCTGGCAGCTGGTGACCTACGGCTTCTTGCACTACGAATTCTGGCACTGGTTTGGGAACATGCTGGGGCTTTGGATGTTTGGGGCCGCGATCGAGAACGCTTGGGGATCCCGCCGCTTCCTCGAGCTGTATTTTATCGGCATACTCGGAGCGGCCGTCACTACGGTGGCGTTCTCGTACGCCCATGTCCTCAGCGACCCGACGAGGGCGACGGTTGGCGCTTCCGGCGGAGTGTTCGCCATCCTGCTAGCGTTCGGGATTTTGTTTGCCGACAACGAGATCATGATGTTTCCCTTCCCGTTCCTGATCAAGGCGAAATACTTCATCGGGATCTTGATCGTCATAACGCTGGCGTTCGCGATGACTGGCGGCGGAAACGTGGCTTACATCGCTCATCTGGGCGGGCTTTTCTTTGGATACCTTTACATCCGGCGCGGGCCGAAGACGGCGCTGGTCAACATGAACGTGTCGGAGCGCTACTACGGAATCCGAAATTCGTATTACCGCTGGAAGCGGCGCCGGGCCGCCAAGAAATTCGAAGTCTACATGCGTCAGCATGACCGCGACGTACACTTTGACGAGCACGGCAACTACATTCCCCCAGACGACGATCCAGGCAAAGGGAATGGCGGCGGGAAGTCGGGTTGGGTGAACTAGGGCAGTTTCTGGTTTCGAGTTTCAAGTTTCGGACCGCTGGCAGCGTTTCAGGCAGTTCTTAAGCCTAGAGATTCGCTGATGCTTGCTGCTCGAAGAATTTCGTGAATTCTGAAATTATCTGCTTGGGTAGTTCTTCCTGTTTCGTTTTTCCTTTGAATCCCAGGTCGTGTCCTGCGCCTTCGATGGGCAGCAGCTTCGTTTTTCCCGGGATCATTTTCAGCGCGCGTTCCAGTTCGGCTGTTGTGCCGAAGGGATCGCGCGTGCCGCTGACAAAGAGCGTGGGCGTTCGCAGATCGGGAAGATGCTGTGTGCGCTGCTGTTCCGGCTTGCGCGGCGGATGCAGCGGGTAGGAGAGCAACAAGAGAGCCGCGGCAAGTTGCGGCTCTTCGGTGCAGAGGATGCTGCATTGGCGTCCGCCGTAAGAATGGCCGCCGAGGAAGATCCGGCCAGAGGCTATTTTCTTCAGTTCTTCGGCGGCGTTTTTCAAGCCGGTACGGTCGCGCGTGGCATCTGCGGGTCCTGGAGGGCCGAATGGTCTGGTCTGCCGATAAGGAAGATCGCAACGCAAAACCGTTGTGCCTGCGGCGGAGAACGTCTCGGCCAGCGCGATCAGGAGAGGCGATTGAGCGTTGGACCCGGCGCCGTGAGTGAGGATGAAGCCGTCTCCGTTGGGGGATTCGGGAACGTGCAGAAATCCGCGAACGGGCGGCGAGATTTCTTCTTGCGCGAACCTGCGAATGGCAGCTGCGGACATGACGGTTGGACTCTAGGATGCGTTCGGCGCTGGCACTTCGCTTAACGTTTCGTACACCTTAACGATCTGAATTTCGTTGGCCAGGCGGGACCAGCAGCGGAGCATGTCGGCATCTTCGAGCGCGGCGCGGCGGGAATCTTCAGACTTCCAGTAGCGAATCAGCAGGTAGTGCGACTCGCGATCGCGATACAGGAAATCGCGACCATATCCCTTTGAAGACACAATGGACGAGAGGTCGCGAATGGTTTCAAGTGAGGCTGCCTCTTTGTCAGGGATGGGATCCCACACGGCCACCGAGAGAATCTCCTGCGGCATAAGCAGGGATTATAGCTTGCCCAGTGTGGCTTCGCTCAACGACCTGCTCTGAGACCCGGCCCCACGCGCATAGGACTATCACTTCTGTTTGCGGTTGGATTTGGCAATCCGAGCGAGATTCTTCGCTCCGCCTGAAATTCGGCTCCGCTCAGAATGACGCCGCGAGGATGGACGGTTGGGGACGGGATGAACGATGCGCTCGGCCTCCTGCTCGGTGACGACGTGGAGGCGCATCAGGTTGGTCGAGCCCGAAGCTTGCCGCGTACCGGCGACGACTCCCAGAACGTCACCGGGCTTCAGCAATCCGCGGCGAACGAGATCCTGCTCAGCCATAGTCACCATCTGTTCGGCAGAGCGGGCCTGGCGGCAGCGAACGGGATGCACGCCCCAGTAAAGATTCATGCGGTGTACGACGGGCTCGGCGTGGGTGAAGGCGTAGATGGGAACTTTCGGCCGATATTTCGAAATCATGCGCGCGGTGTTGCCGGTTTCGGTGAAGATGGCGATGGCGCCCATGGGCAGATCATCGGCAGAGTGCGCGATCGATTCGCAAATCGTTTCGGCCACAGACAATCCGCGATGCTCGCGGCGGCGGCGGAACTGCACAAAGTCGGACATGTTGCACTCGGCCTCGACCACGATACGGGCCATGATCGAGACAGACTCTCGCGGATATTGGCCGCTGGCAGTCTCGGCCGAGAGCATCACGGCGTCGGTGCCGTCGAAAACGGCGTTGGCCACGTCGCTGGCTTCGGCACGCGTGGGACGCGGATTCTCGATCATCGACTCGAGCATTTGCGTGGCAGTGATCACGGGCTTGCGCCAAGCGCCGGCCTGACGGATCACGTGCTTTTGGATCACGGGAACTTTTTCCGGAGCCATCTCGACGCCGAGATCTCCGCGGGCGACCATGACTCCGTCAGCGACTTCGAGGATTTCTTCCAGATGATCGATGGCTTGCGGCTTTTCGAGCTTGGCGATGACGGGGATATCGCTGGCATGAGTTGCAATGATCCGCTTCACCTCGGTGACGTCGGCGGCGGTGCGGACGAAGGAGAGCGCGACCGCGTCGACGCCGTGGTCAATGCCAAACTCAAGGTCTTTCCGGTCCTTTTCCGTTAGCGCGGGAATGGAGAGGGCGATCCCGGGAAGATTGATGCCTTTGTGCTCGCCGAGAATGCCTCCGTTGAGCACGTCGCAGAGAACATCCTTGCCGCGAACTCCACGGACGCGTAGTTCAATCAGGCCGTCGCTGAGCAGGATGCGCGCGCCCGCACTGAGTTCACGGGCAAGATCAGGGAACGTGGTGGAAATGCGGGTGGCGTTACCGGGAACATCTTTCGGGGTGATGGTAACGACCGAGCCGGTTTTGAGAACGACGTTCTCGTGGCGCTCGAGAGGTCCGGTGCGGATCTTGGGACCTTGCAGGTCCTGGAGGATGCAGATGGTGCGGCCTTCGCGCTGGGCAGCACGGCGCAGGCGCTGAATATTGTGGGAATGATCTTCGTGCGTGCCGTGCGAGAAGTTCAGGCGGGCAATGTCCATGCCGAGGCGCATCAGTTCGCGCATCATGCCTTCGTTGTTGCACGCAGGACCGATGGTGCAAATGATCTTGGCGCGGCGCTGGGCGGCGTTGGCAACACCTCCGGCGGCGGTCGCTTGTGCTGGTTTCAATTTGTCCCCGAATCAAAAGGAATATAAGTAAGTTACAACAAAATTCGGAGCTGAAGCGGTTATGAGTGTCAGCAAACCGTGGACCAGCGTTCGCGCCCTGGTTCAACGCCACTTCCTGATTGGTATAGATCTTCCAACACACAAAGCATTGAGACGCCTCAGCTCGCTCTACCGCCTTTCAAGATCGCCATCAAATCGGATGCATCTTAACGCGAGGAATAGCGGATTTCTCCGGCGCCGTCGCATTCGCTCCGGGCTGGTCGAAATGACAAGAAAATGGCGCGGCCCATCGTCCCTGGACCGCGCTCACGAAAACACTCGGCATCGCACCCGTATCGGGTGCAGAGGACTTAAATGGATTCCAAGAGCAAATTGGGATTCTAGAGGCGCGCGGCGTTAATGGCGGTCAGTTCTTTTCCCAGCATGGCGCGCGGAAACAGCAGCGCATTGAACTCGGCGCCCACCAGCACAACCAGAGAGATCATGTACATCCAGACAAGCAGCGCCATGGCGGCGCCCAGAGATCCGTAGATCGTGCCGAAGTCGCCGAAGTGCTGCAAGTAGGCGCGGAATCCAACGGTCACCGAAAACCACAAAACAGTGGCGAGGATGGCGCCGGGAATGACGCTATGCCAGGGCTGCGTGCGGGGAACCGCGTGATGGTAGATCAGCGCGATCACCGAGATGCTGGTCAGGGTCGCGATGGCCCAGCGCATCATCCCCCAGAGCAGGAGCACGTAGACGCTGAAGTCGGGATCGATGTAGGGAAGCAGGCGCGTCTCGAACTTGCTGCCGACGGCGACCAGGAGCGTCGCGAACGTCATCGGAACGAGGGCGAATACGACGAGCAGGAAGGCTATGAGGCGTTCTTTGACGAGGCCCCAGGTTTTCGGAAGCTCATAGCAGCGGCGGAAGCCGTCCATCCAGGAGATCATGACGCCGGACGCGGTCCACAGGGTGACGACCGAGGTCGTGAGCGAGCAATCCAACCGGGTGGTGAGCGCCTTTGAGATATCCGAGCGCGGTAGTTCCGCCGGCCGGAAGAATGCTGCCGAGAGCATAAGAGATTTCGCGCAAGTAAGGCGCGCCTTTGCGCCAGCTCGCCAAGCCCGATCCGACGATCAGCAAGACCGGGAAAAACGTAAGGATGGAGGAATAGGCAGACGCTTTGGCGGTGGCGAAGGCGTCGTGGACAAACGCGCGCCAGAAAGCAACGCTCAATAGGCGGAATAATCGCAGCATACGCTGCTTAAGAGTAGGGCCCGCAGGTACCGCCCGCAAAGAGGCAAGTTGGCGGGGTTCCTCAATATGCAATCGCTGGGGGCTTGCGTGCATGGATGTTAGATGACAATCACAGCAGTACCGGGGACGAAGTATTCGTCCCCGATACCTACTGTATTGACTACTCAGCCGCGGGGAGCTCTGCCGTCAGCTCCTCGGTTTCGCCCTCGTGGCGCATCATTTCGAGAGCGCGCTCGGCTTCTTCATAAGCCGCCGAGACTTCGGCCTGTACCTTGGCCGCCGCCTCTTCCATTTCTGGAGACAGGCGGACGTTGCGGTAATACTCCATGCCGGTTCCGGCAGGGATGAGGCGTCCGACGATGACGTTCTCTTTCAGGCCGCGCAGGTGATCGACCTTGCCGTTGATGCTGGCTTCGGTGAGCACTCGCGTAGTTTCCTGGAACGACGCCGCCGAGATGAACGAATCGGTCGAGAGCGAAGCCTTCGTGATGCCGAGGAGCAGCGGCCGTCCAGTGGCCGGCTTGCCGCCCTGCGAAATCACGCGCTCGTTCTCTTCGCGGAAGGCGAACTTGTCGGTCTGCTCTTCGAGCAGGAACCGGGTATCGCCCACGTCCTCGACCTTCACCCAGCGCATCATCTGGCGCACAATCACTTCGATGTGCTTGTCGGAGATGTTGACGCCCTGCAGCCGGTAGACTTCCTGGATTTCGTTCACCAGGTAAGCCTGCAGCTCTTTTTCGCCGAGCACAGCCAGGATGTCGTGCGGGTTGAGCGGGCCGTCCATCAGCGGTTCGCCCGCCTTGACGCGCTCGCCTTCCTGCACGTTGATGTGAACGCCGCGCGGAACCGAGTATTCCTTTTCGGTGCCGTTGTCAGCGACCACATAGATCTTGCGCTGTCCCTTCGAAACCTCGCCGAACTTGACCGTGCCATCGATTTCGCTGATGACCGCGGTTTCGTGCGGCTTGCGGGCTTCGAACAACTCGACCACGCGTGGCAGACCACCGGTGATGTCTTTGGTCTTGGTGGTTTCGCGCGGGATCTTTGCCAGCACGTCGCCCGGAGTTACGGTGT
Source organism: uncultured Acidobacteriota bacterium (assembly GCA_963771765.1). Classification (GTDB taxonomy): domain Bacteria; phylum Acidobacteriota; class Terriglobia; order Terriglobales; family Acidobacteriaceae; genus Sulfotelmatobacter. The sequence continues at coordinate 34,356 of CAVYUY010000017.1, read as the reverse complement.
CGCCGTCTTGAATCATCAAGTGGGCTCGCGAAGGCATGAGGTAGCGCTTGCTCGACTTGCCCTTGATGACGATGGCGGGTTGCCGCTTCTCGTCGGGAGAATCGCCGACCACGTGACGTGACAGGCCGGTGACTTCGTCCACTTCTTCGTGGAGCGTGACGCCTTCCTGCAAGTCCTTGAACTGCACGGTGCCGCCGATTTCGGTCAGGATGGCGAAGGTGTACGGATCCCACTCGACCATGACCTGGCCTTGCGTGACCGGATCGCCATCGTTGACCTTCAACTTGGCGCCGTACACAACCGAGTAGCGCTCGCGCTCGCGGTTCTTCTCGTCGACGACCGCGATCGAACCCTGGCGGTTCATGACCACCAGGTCGCCCGACTTGGCCTTAACCGTTTGCAATCCGATGAACCGCACCATGCCGTGATTCTTGGCATCGAGGCGCGATTGCTCGGAAACTCGCGAAGCCGTACCACCGATGTGGAAGGTACGCATCGTGAGCTGCGTTCCAGGTTCGCCGATGGACTGCGCCGCGATGACGCCGGTGGCTTCGCCGAGTTCGACGAGACGTCCGGAAGCCAGGTTGCGGCCGTAGCACATGACGCAGACGCCGCGTTTCGATTCGCAGGTCAGCACCGAGCGGATTTTCACGCGCTCGATACCGGCTGCCTGAATCGCTCCGGCGAGGTCTTCGGTGATTTCCTGGTTGATGTCGACGACGACGTTGCCGTCGTAATCCTTGATTTTCTCGAGCGAAACGCGGCCGACGATGCGGTCGCGCAGCGGCTCGATGATCTCGCCGGCTTCCACGATACCTTGCACGTAGATGCCGTCGACGGTGCCGCAGTCGTACTCGCTGATGATGACGTCTTGCGCCACGTCAACCAGACGGCGAGTCAGGTAGCCGGAATCGGCCGTCTTCAGAGCCGTGTCGGCCAGACCCTTGCGGGCGCCGTGCGTCGAGACGAAGTATTCCAGCACCGTCAGATCCTTCACGGAAGTTCGCCGTGATCGGAGACTCGATGATTTCGCCGGAAGGCTTGGCCATCAATCCACGCATGCCCGAGAGCTGGCGGATCTGCTGTTTCGATCCTCGAGCGCCGGAGTCGGCCATGACGTAAATCGGATTCAGTCTCGCCTTCTTTGTCGCGGCGTTGCATTTCACCGAACATCTCGTCGGCGACTTTTTCGGTGATCCCCGACCAGATTTCGATGACCTTGTTGTAGCGCTCGCCGTTGGTGATGGCGCCGTCCAGATACTGCTGCTGAACGGCGACGACCTGCTTCTCGGCGTCGCGTGACCAGGGTCTTCTTGCTGTCCGGGATGACCATGTCGTCGATGCCGATCGACAAGCCGGCGCGGGTCGCGAACTTGAAGCCCAACGACTTGACTTCGTCGAGCATCTTGACCGTGACTTCGAGCGCCGAAGCGCAGGTATCCGTAGTTGACCAGCGCGCCGATACCCTTCTTCTTAAGCAAGCCGTTGATGAACGGCATGCCTTCCGGCAGCTGGTCGTTCAGAATCGCGCGGCCGACCGTCGTATTGACGAACGAGCGGTCGACCTGTACGGGATCGGTGTGAATGATGTCCTGATCGTCGTACGCGGTGGTCAGGTCGATCAGCTCGCCCGAGTAGCGGAGGCGAATCGGGCTGAGGGTTTCGACTTCACCGGCGTCGAGAGCCATCAGAACTTCTTCAATGTTGGCGAACGCGCGGCCTTCACCCTTCGCGCCCGGCTTGGCCTTTGGTCAGGTAATACAAGCCGAGAACCATGTCTTGCGTAGGCACGGTGATCGGCTGACCTGAAGCAGGCGACAGGATGTTGTGCGAGGCCAGCATCAGCACGCTGGCTTCGACCTGGGCTTCCGGAGACAGCGGAATGTGAACCGCCATCTGGTCACCGTCGAAGTCGGCGTTGAACGCCGTGCAGACCAGCGGGTGAATCTTGATGGCCTTGCCTTCGACGAGCACCGGCTCGAACGCCTGAATGCCGAGGCGGTGAAGCGTTGGAGCGCGGTTCAGCAGGACGGGGTGATCCTTGATGACTTCTTCCAGGATGTCCCAAACGATCGGTTCCTGCTGCTCGACCATTTCCTTGGCTTGCTTGATGGTCGTAACGTTGCCCGTCTGTTCGAGGCGGTGATAGATGAACGGCTTGAACAGTTCGAGCGCCATCTTCTTGGGCAGACCGCACTGGTGCAGCTTGAGTTCGGGGCCGACCACGATGACGGAACGTCCGGAGTAATCGACGCGCTTGCCGAGCAGGTTCTGGCGGAAGCGTCCCTGCTTGCCTTTCAGCGTGTCGGAGAGCGACTTCAGCGGACGGTTGTTGGCACCGCGCAGAACGCGGCCACGGCGTCCGTTGTCGAACAGGGCGTCGACGGCTTCCTGCAGCATGCGCTTTTCGTTGCGCACGATGACTTCGGGAGCGTGAAGATCCATCAGCTTCTTCAACCGGTTGTTACGGTTGATGACGCGGCGATAGAGATCGTTCAGATCGGACGTGGCGAAGCGGCCGCCATCGAGTGGAACGAGGGGGCGCAGCTCCGGTGGAATGACCGGGATGACGTCGAGGATCATCCAGTGCGGCTTGTTGCCGCTCTTGCGGAAGGCCTCGACGACTTTCAGACGCTTGGCGTACTTGAGCCGCTTCTGCAGCGAGCTCTCGTTCTTCATCTTCTCGCGCAGTTCGACGGACAGACCGTCGGTGTCGACGCGCTTCAGCAAGTTCCTTGATCGCTTCGGCGCCCATCATGGCCTTGAATCCGGCCGGACGGTATTGCTGATCGAGTTCGCGGAACTTCGCTTCGTCCTTGATGACTTCGCGTTCTTTTACCGGAGCATCGCCGGGTTCGACCACGACGTAGGCTTCGAAATAGAGAACGGACTCGAGGTCGCGCAGCGAGATATCGAGCAAGTGCCCGATGCGGCTGGGCAGTCCTTTAAAGAACCACACGTGCGAACAGGGCGACGCCAGCTCGATGTGGCCGAGTCGTTCACGGCGCACTTTCGAGAGGGTGACTTCCACGCCGCACTTGTCGCAGATCACGCCGCGGTGCTTCATGCGCTTGTACTTGCCGCAGAGGCACTCCCAGTCGGTAACCGGGCCAAAGATGCGGGCGCAGAACAGTCCATCGCGCTCGGGTTTGAAGGTGCGGTAGTTGATGGTCTCGGGCTTGGTGACTTCGCCATGCGACCAGCTCCGGATTTTTTCCGGAGAAGCCAGACTGATGCGAATGGCGTCGAAGTCCGCGATCACATTTGCCATTTCAAATGGGCTCGAACGAAACAAGGTGTTCCTCCGCTTCCTGCGGTCCTGACGCGTCCGCTGACGGAGCTCGTAAAGCAAGTTCTCAGTACCCAGTACCCGGTACTCAGTGAACCTTCGCCTCTTCATGCGGCATTGAGCTCGTATGCCGCAGTGGCGCGTAATTCAAAATCTCTTCTGCATCGTTCCCAGCGACCCGGTCCCAGATCAGCTCTCACTGAGTACCGGGCACTGAGAACTTATTTTCAGTCTGCTGCTGCACTCGCGGTCGGCTTCTTCTCGGTCGCCTTGATCAGTTCGACGTCGAGACAGAGCGACTGCAATTCGCGGATCAGCACGTTGAACGATTCGGGCACGCCGGGCTCCATGGCAGCTTCGCCCTTGACGATGGCCTCGTAAATCTTGGTTCGGCCGTATACGTCGTCGGACTTCGCCGTCAGCAGCTCCTGCAGGATGAACGCCGCACCGTATGCTTCGAGCGCCCAGACTTCCATTTCTCCGAAGCGCTGTCCGCCGAACTGCGCCTTGCCGCCCAGCGGCTGCTGGGTGATGAGCGAGTACGGCCCGATGGAGCGAGCGTGAATCTTGTCGTCCACCAAGTGCGACAGTTTCAGCATGTAGATGTAGCCCACGGTGACTGGCTGTTCGAACTTCTCTCCGGTCATGCCGTCGCGAAGGTTCGTCTTGCCCGAAGTCGGCAAGCCGGCGTGTTCGAGCAACGCCTTGATCTCGCCTTCCTTCGAACCGTCGAACACCGGCGATCCCATGAACACGCCCTTGGTCAGGGTTGGCGCCACGGATTCCAGTTCTTCGTCGCTCATGTCCGAAATGATGTCCGCCAGCTGCGAGTCTTTGAACAAGCTTTCAACTCGCGGCGAATCGCTTCCGTCCGCGTGTTCTCCTTGAGCAACTTGGTGATCTTCTCACCGAGCACGAAGCCGGCCCATCCGAGGTGGGTTTCAAGAATCTGTCCCACGTTCATACGGGAAGGCACGCCGAGCGGGTTGAGGACGATTTCCACGGGCGTTCCGTCTTCGAGGTACGGCATATCCTCTTCCGGCAGAATGCGCGCGATGACGCCCTTGTTGCCGTGACGGCCGGCCATCTTGTCACCGACACTCAGCTTGCGCTTCATGGCGATGTAGACCTTGACCAGCTTGATCACGCCCGGCGGCAGTTCGTCGCCCTTCGTGAGCTTGTCTTTCTTCTCGTTGACGATCTTCTTGAGCACATCGATCTGGCGAGAAGTCATTTCTTCGATCTCGTCGATCTGCTCGTTGACCCGCGGATCCTTGTCCGCATACTTGATGCGCTTCAGGTTACGGGTCGAGATGCGCTCGATCTCGTCGCGGTTAAGGATGTTGCCCTTCGTCAGCAGGCGCTTGTTGGTGCGCTCGTCGTGAAGGTCAGCCTGCACTTCCTTGCCGCCAAGGATGTTTTCAAGGCGCTTCAGCCGCTCGTCGGTCAGAATCCTGATTTCGTCCGAGAGGTTCTTCTCCAACTTCGCGATCTGGGTGCCTTCGATGAACTTCGCGCGCTCGTCTTTTTCCTGGCCTTTGCGCGAGAAGATCTTGACGTCGACGATGACGCCCTCGATACCCGGCGGGCAGTAGAGCGACGCGTCGCGCACGTCGCCGGCCTTTTCGCCGAAGATCGCGCGGAGCAGTTTCTCTTCCGGCGTGAGCTGGGTTTCGCCCTTCGGCGTAACTTTGCCCACCAGAATGTCGCCCTGCTTGATGCTGGCGCCGATGCGGATGACGCCGGCTTCGTCCAGATTGCGCAACATCGATTCACTGACGTTGGGAATATCGCGCGTGACTTCCTCCGGACCCAGCTTGGTGTCGCGCGCTTCGATTTCATACTCCTCGATGTGAAGCGAGGTGTAGTAATCGTCCTTTACCATTTTTTCAGAGACCAGAATTGCGTCTTCGAAGTTGTACCCGCGCCACGGCATGAAGGCGACGAGGACGTTTCGTCCCAGCGCCAGTTCACCGTGATCGGTGCAAGGACCGTCAGCGATGATCTCGCCCTTCAGTACCCGTTGACCCTTCTTGACCACCGGCTTCTGGTTGATGCAGGTGTTCTGGTTCGAGCGCTTGAACTTCGTGAGCTGATAGATGTCGCTGCCAACCTCACGCGACAACTGCGTGGGATGGTGCTCGCCTTCAACGCGAACGATGATGCGTTCGGAATCGACCGAATCGATGATGCCGTTGCGGCGGGCAAGGACGACTGCGCCAGAGTCACGCGCCGTTACGCCTTCCATTCCGGTACCAACGATCGGGGCCTGCGCGCGCAGCAACGGCACAGATTGACGTTGCATGTTCGCGCCCATCAGCGCGCGGTTCGCGTCGTCGTGCTCGAGGAACGGCACGAGCGAAGCGGCAACCGAGACGAGCTGTTTCGGGCTGACGTCGACGTAATCAACTTCATCGCGGCTGACTAGGACGAAGTTGCCAGCCTTACGGGCATTGACCAGTTCGGCGACGATCTTGCCCTTGTCGTCGAGTTCGACGTTGGCCTGCGCGATCGTGTGGCGATCTTCTTCCCACGCGGAGAGATAGAAAGAGAACGGCTCAATCGTCGCCGGCTTCTTGCGCTTCTCTTTCAACTCCTCGTTGATCTTCTCGATCTCATGCTTCTCCATGTGATCGCCGACTTTGTAGTCGCTGTCGCCAACGTTGACGACGGTGACGTAGTCGATGACGCGTCCGCCCTTGATCTTGCGATACGGCGACTCGATGAAGCCGTAATCGTTGATGCGGGCATAGCAGCTCAACGACGAGATCAGTCCGATGTTCGGACCTTCCGGCGTTTCAATCGGGCAGATACGGCCGTAGTGCGTGGGGTGAACGTCGCGGACTTCGAATCCGGCGCGTTCTCGCGAGAGGCCGCCCGGCCCAAGAGCCGAGAGACGCCGCTTGTGCGTGATCTCGGAGAGCGGGTTGGTCTGATCCATGAACTGCGAGAGCTGCGACGATCCGAAGAATTCGCGGATCGCGGCCATCACGGGCTTGGCGTTGACCAAGTCGTGCGGCATCGCCGTCGACATTTCCTGGTACACGCTCATCTTTTCCTTGATGGCGCGTTCCATGCGGACCAATCCGATGCGGAACTGGTTTTCCATCAACTCGCCGACCGCGCGAACGCGGCGGTTGCCGAGGTGATCGATATCGTCGACCGCACCGAGATTCTTGCGCAACTTCAGCAGGTATCCGATGGTGGCGTAGAAATCGTCCGGATCGAGCGTGCGCTTGTCGAGCGAGGTCGCTCCCTGGTTCTCGAACAGTTTGATGTTGAACTTCAAACGGCCCACGCGCGAGAAGTCATACTTGCGCGGGTCGAAGAACATTCCGTGGAACAGAGCGGTTGCCGTGTCGAGCGTCGGCGGATCGCCGGGACGCAGCTTGCGGTAGATTTCGATCAACGCCTCCTGCGGGGTCTTGATCGCATCGCGCTTCAGCGTCTGGCTGATGACCGTTCCCACGTCGTCGCGCTCGGGGAAGAACAGGCTCATCTCTACTACGCCGGAGTCGAGAATCTTCGAAACCTTGTCGGCCGTCACCTCGGAGTTAGCCTCGAGCATGACTTCGCCGGTGGTGGTGTCGACAACATCGCCGGCAGTCCACGCGCCTTCGAGGTCGGTGATGTCGACTTCGATCTCGGTGACCTTCGCTTTCTGAATTTCCTTCAGAATTTGCGCGTTGATCTTGCGGCCGGAGTGCGCAAGCTCGTCACCGGCCTTGTTCTTGATGCTGCGCGCCAGCTTCATGCCGAGCAGGTTTGTCGGCTTCTCGCTGGTCGGATCGAGCGTCCAGAACAGCTTCTTGTCGCGGACCGCGATGCGATCAGTGGTATAGAACGTCTTCAGAATGTCTTCGCCGGAGCGCAGACCCAGGGCGCGAAGGAAAATCGTGCCCAGGAATTTGCGCTTGCGGTCGATGCGGACGTAGAGCACGTTCTTCTGGTCGTATTCGAACTCGACCCACGAACCGCGGTAGGGAATGATCTTTCCCAGGAAGTACGTGCGGTTGTTGGCGGTCTCGAAGAAGACGCCAGGCGAACGGTGCAACTGGCTGACAATGACGCGCTCGGTGCCGTTGATGATGAACGTGCCGTTCTGAGTCATCAGCGGAACGTCGCCGAAGAACACTTCCTGCTCTTTGATGTCGCGGATCGAACGGTTTCCGGTCTCGGCGTCCTTGTCGAAAATCGTCAGGCGCATCGTGACCTTGAGCGGCGCGGAGTAAGTCATGCCGCGCTCCTCGCACTCTGCGACGTCGTACTTCAGTTGCAATCCAACCGGGTCGCCGCACTTGTTACAGAAGTCCGGCGTATTCGCGTTGTAGGTGCCGCACTTTCCGCAAAGCACCTCGCCCGGATGGAAGGGATCGGTGATGACGGTGGATCCGCAATTCTTACAAGTGGTCCGGAGGTGATGCAGTCCCTTGAGGTGACCACACTTGCACTCCCAGTTACCAATGGCGTAATCCACAAACTCAAGTTGTGATACGTTTCGAAAATCAGTGATCGGAAAAACGGATTGAAAAACCGCCTGCAAGCCGCCGTCTTCGCGCTCGCTGGGAAGTTTGTCCATCTGCAGGAAGCGATCGTAAGAGCGCTTCTGAACCTCGATCAGGTTCGGGATTTGGATAGTGGCCGGTATTTTGGAAAAATCAAAGCGTTTACGGAAGGCATTTTTCATCGTCAAGAAACTCCCAATCTCACGCGCAACCGAAGGCCGCGCTCAAACCGCGGAATGTGTTGGCGCTTGTCGCGCCGCGGGACCTACAAAGGTGCAGAACCGGAACAACTAGAACCTAAAAGACGATGGGGCGTCCGCGGGGGACAGTCTTTCCCGCTGACGCCAACCAAGGCGTTTTGCCATTTCTGATTTGAACTCTTTCGCGCCAGTTCTTCGGCCTGTTTCCGCCCTGCCTGCCCGCAGAGCAGCGTGCCTTAAACTTCCCTCGCGAGCTTCGCTCGCGCTCGAGTGACACCCTGGGAAGCGACGGTAATATAGATGCTATCACCGCCCCCAAAGCTTCACAAGTAGGAACGTGCAAGATAATCGATTTTGCACTGATCGTGGTGCGTTTACTCAGCAGGAGCCGACTGCCGACGCCATCCTGAAAGAACCAAAGCACTTTCAAATCCTTCGCGCAAGAACGCTCAGGATGACAGCAGCGTGGCTCCCGCCTCGCTCACGTCCGCTAGACGGCGCTATTTCACTTCGACAACTGCGCCGGCTTCAGTGAACTTCTTCTTGATGGTCTCGGCCTCTTCCTTGGAAACGCCTTCCTTCACGTTCTTCGGAGCTCCGTCGACCAGTTCCTTGGCTTCTTTCAAGCCCAGGCTGGTGACTTCGCGAACGGCCTTGATAACATTGATCTTATTGGCACCGACTTCCTTCAGGACGACGGTGAATTCGGTCTTCTCTTCGGCCGGAGCCGCTGCCGCCGCACCACCGCCGCCACCAGCTACCATTACAGGAGCTGCTGCCGCCGCCGAGACGCCGAGACGCGATTCGAGCTTCTTGACCAGTTCCGCCGCTTCGAGAAGCGACAAGCCTACGATTGACTCTTCTAATTGTGCGAGATCCGCCATTTTGATTCTCCAGTGTTTAGTCTTTTTCTTTCTCGCTACCTGCAAGCCAGGTTTCCAGTGCGACCAGGCCCTGTTTCCTCGCGCCAGACAACGCTCGGAACGAACCGCGCAACCCCGGACTTACCGATAACCGAACTCGTTTGTCGTGCTCTACCAGATTTTCGTCTGGCAAAGGCATTCGTTCGCCAAGCTGGCCAACAAAAACCAGGCTCGCTTCGCTCGCGGGACGGACGAAGGCGTCCGCCCCTACACGAGCTAGGCTTCTTTGAACTTTTTCTGCTGCACGCCCTGATCGACTACGACCGCCAGGTTGCGTCCGACTGTGTTCATCACAGTTGCCAGACGCGTCGCCGGAGCGTTGATCAGGAATAGGAGCTTCGAATACAGCTCTTCCTTCGACGGCATACTGGCCAGCGCTTCAATCTCTTTAATATTGATTACGCGGCCTTCGACCACGCCGACTTTGAAGGTAAATTCCGGTGCGTCCTTTGCGTACTTTGTCAGCGCCTTGGCCATCGCCACCGGATCGCCCGTGGTATAGGCGATCGATGTGACGCCTGCGAGATCTTTCAATGCACCTTCAACCTTGGTGCCCTTCGCAGCGCGCTCGGCCAACGTGTTCTTGACGACCTGGTATTTCGCGCCCGCTCCGCGCAGAGCCTTGCGGAGTTCATAGTCCTGGGCCACGGTCATCTTGGTATAAGTCGCGACCACAACATTCGAAACGTTCTCCAGGTCTTTGCTAAGTTTCTCGACCTGCTCTGTCTTTCTTGCTTTGGTAACCGCCATTGTTCTAATCCCTCGAATCTTGTCAGTGTTAACACCAAGCATCGCTTCGCGACGCGGACAGCTGGGGCGGCTGTCCGCACATAAACGCTAACCCCTCACACAAGCTCTGTTAAGCCTTCGCGGCTGTTTCGATCGGCGTGACGTCCAGGGAAATCCCGGGACCCATCGTCGAACTCAGGTAGCAGCCCTTGATGTACTTTGCCCTTGGCAACGGACGGCTTCGCCTTGATCACGCTTGTGATCAGCACGGTAGCATTCTCAATCAGCTTGTCGGGCGAGAACGAAATCTTGCCAACCGGGCAGTGCACCAGCGCGGTCTTGTCGGTACGGAATTCGACCTTGCCGGCCTTCACTTCCTGCACCGCCTTGGCCGACATCGAAAGTCACGGTGCCAGTCTTCGGATTCGGCATCAGGCCCTTCGGACCGAGAACCTTGCCAAGGCGTCCGACGGACTTCATCACGTCGGGAGTAGCGATCAGGGCATCGAAGTCAGTCCAGTTTTCCTTGGTGATCTTCTCGACCATCTCTTCGCCGCCGGCGAAATCGGCGCCCGCCGCTTCCGCTTCCTTAATCTTGTCGCCGGTCGCGATGACCAGGACTTTTTTCGACTTGCCGAGACCGTGCGGCAGAACGACCGTGCCGCGAACCATCTGGTCGGCGTGCTTGGGATCGACTCCGAGGCGCATCGTGACCTCGACGGTCTCGTCGAACTTCGCAAATTTCACTTTTTGCAGGAGCGGAACCGCATCCTGCAGGACGTAAGGAGCGCTTCTCGACTGCAGAGTGCGCCTTGGCAATATTCTTTCCTTCTTTTTTATTCATTCTCTTTCCTTGTCTCCCACCGCCCTGCGTTGATTCGAAGAGCCGTGGTGGTTTCGACTGACTACTAAACTTTTGACGCAGACCGCAAAACAAAAGCTCGATCGCCCTTCGCGAACGGACGATGGCGTCCGTCGCTGCACTTTGCTACCCGACTACTTCGATGCCCATGGAGCGGGCGGTGCCGCGAACGCTCTTGATCGCCGTTTCGACCGACGCGGCATTCAGGTCGGGCATTTTCTGCTTGGCGATTTCTTCCACCTGCTTCGCGGTGACCTTGCCGACTTTGTCCTTGTTCGGCGTGCCCGACCCCTTGGCGATGCCAGCCGCGCGCTTCAACAGAATCGATGCCGGCGGCGTCTTGGTGATGAAGGTGAACGAGCGGTCGTTGTAAACGGAAACGACCACCGGGATGATCAGACCTTCCATCTCTTTCTGGTTGGTTCTGGCATTGAACTGCTTGCAGAACTCCATGATGTTGATCTGCGCTTGACCGAGTGCCGGACCTACCGGAGGCGCCGGAGTCGCTTTGCCCGCGGCAATCTGCAGCTTGACGTAACCTGTAACCTTTTTTGCCATGATCTCTCTTCCGTCGGCAGCGTGAGTCTAGGATTTTCGGCTCAACGATCTGCGGACTTCTCGTTTCTCGAAACCTGCCCTCAGGGGCTAAAGCCCGGTTCCGTTCGGGCTCTTACGGTGCGGCTGAAGCCGCACCCTTTCCACACAACTCCTACGCGACCTTCTCGACCTGGTTGAACTCAAGTTCCACCGGGGTCGAGCGGCCGAAAATCGTGACCATTACTTTCAGGGTTTCGCGATCTTCGTTCACTTCGTCGACAACACCCGTGAAGCTCGCGAACGGCCCTTCGGTGATGCGCACCGACTCGTTCTTCTCAAACTTGACCTTGAGCTTCGGCTTTTCGCGGCTGTCAGCAACTTTGTAGACGATGTGCTGAACTTCTTCGTCCGAGAGGGGTGTGGGCTGCTGTCCGGTGCCAACAAATCCAGTCACGCGGGGCGTGGACTTCACGACGTGCCAGACGTGATCGTCCATGTCCATCTCAACCAGCACATAGCCGGGATAGAACATTCGCTCGGAGGTGTACTTCTTGCCGCCGCGCACTTCGGTGACCGACTCGGTCGGGATCAGCACTTTGCCGATCTTGTCCTGGAGCCCGAAAGCCGCAACCCGCGACTCGAGCGACTCCTTCACCTTGCGCTCAAAACCCGAGTAGGAGTGGATGATGTACCACTTCATGTTCGGGTTGCGTGGCGCCTCTGCGGTCGCTGTCGCTCCCTCGGCGGAAGCCGGCGAGCCTTCGCCCGACGTCGTTGGATTGTTTTGCTCGTCCTGCATAGTCAATGCTTCTTCCTGGCCGCCGCGCACTACTTTTTATCGCGCTTTGAGGGCCTTGAACAGATAAGCCACGCCACTTTGAATGACGAAGTCGATCACCCAGAAATAGAAAGCGAAAATAGCGACGGTGATCACCACAACCGTGGTCGTAGCCCGCACCTCTTTGAACGAGGGCGCGGTGACTTTGCGCATTTCACTGCGCACGTCGTTATAGAAGGTCTTGATCTGCTCTGGCCACAATTTGATCTTCTCGCCAAAGCTGCCACCGGCAGTTACGATTGAATTCGCCATTTTCTTCGTCTCGACTGACATCGCTCTTCCTGGCCTGTGGCCCTTCTCTCCAAAAACTCTGGCAGGGGCGGAGGGATTCGAACCCCCAAGTTCGGTTTTGGAGACCGACAGTTTAACCGTTGAGCTTACGCCCCTACATCCGTACTCAGTTGACGGTACTCGGTATTCAGTTCAACCCGAGACCGCACCGAATTATTTAACCTCTTTGTGCGGCGTGTGCTTGCGGCAGCGGTTGCAAAACTTCTTGAACTCCAGCCGCTCGGTCGTCGTCTTCCGGTTCTTGGTCGTCGAATAGTTCCGCTCTTTGCAGTCACCGCATTGTAATGTCACGATTTCTCGGGGCATCTCAACAACTCCTCACTTAGCTGCTAGCTCCTAGCCGCTATCTTGTAGCCAATCACTTCAATTCTTGCCATGCCATCTGGGAGCTTTAGCTAATAGCTAGAGGCTAGTAGCTAGAAGCTGCCCTACTGCACGATTTCGGCGATGGTGCCTGCGCCCACGGTGTGGCCGCCTTCGCGAATCGCAAAGCGCAAACCCTTCTCCATGGCCACCGGCGTAATCAACTCGATCACCAAGCTTACATTGTCGCCCGGCATCACCATCTCCGTGCCCGCCGGCAACTCCGCTACCCCCGTCACATCCGTCGTTCGCAGATAGAACTGCGGCCGGTATCCCTTGAAGAACGGCGTATGCCGCCCGCCCTCTTCTTTCGTCAGGATGTAGACCTCGGCTTTGAATTTGGTGTGCGGAGTAATCGATCCACCCTTCGCCAGCACCATGCCGCGCTCCACATCGTCTTTGCCGATGCCGCGCAACAACAGTCCGGCGTTGTCCCCCGCCATACCTTCATCCAACTGCTTCTTGAACATCTCGACGCCCGTCACCACCGTCTTGCGCGTATCCCGGAAGCCGACGATTTCTACTTCCTCGCCCACCTTCACCTTGCCGCGCTCGATACGCCCCGTCACCACCGTGCCGCGTCCCGAGATCGAGAAGATATCTTCGATCGGCATCAGGAACGGCTTGTCCAGTTCGCGCGCCGGTTGCGGCACGCTCTTGTCCACCGCTTCCATCAATGCGTCAATCTGCTTCTCCCACTTCTCTTCGCCGTTCAACGCGCCCAACGCCGACAGACGGATCACCGGAACATCATCGCCCGGGAACTTGTAGGTCTTCAGCAACTCGCGCACTTCCAGTTCAACCAGATCCAGTAACTCCGGATCGTCCACCGCATCGCACTTGTTCAGCGCCACCACGATGTACGGCACCCCGACCTGGCGCGCCAACAGCACGTGCTCGCGCGTCTGCGGCATCGGACCGTCCGTCGCCGCCACCACCAGAATCGCGCCATCCATCTGCGCCGCGCCCGTAATCATGTTCTTGATGTAGTCGGCGTGGCCCGGGCAATCCACGTGCGCGTAGTGCCGGTTCGCCGTCTCGTACTCCACGTGCGCCGTGGCAATCGTGATTCCGCGAGCCTTCTCTTCCGGCGCGTTATCGATCGAATCGAACGACCGGAACTTGATGCTCGGATTGTGCTTCGACAATACCTTCGTGATCGCCGCCGTCAACGTCGTCTTCCCGTGGTCAATGTGACCGATCGTCCCTACGTTGCAGTGCGGCTTATTCCGTTCAAATTTCTCTTTCGCCATATCCCAGCCTTTAGCTCCTAGCGTTTAGCTCAAATTCAGTAATACTGATATTGCTTCTTAAACTTGTGCCGAAGCGCGATGTCGACGCCTTCGAGCTTCGACAAGTACAACTCCCGCATCTGCGCCTGATCGGAAAGCGTCAGCGCCTGGTAAAGCTTCTGCGCATCCAGTCCTGCCTGACCGAACCCTTCGAGCACCCGCTGCGTCAGCACCGCGTCGAAATCGCGAATCCGGATCCCCTTGCGATCCATCTGCTTCAGGAATTGCTCGGCCTTCTGCGGCAAGAACGCTTGCTCGACCGCCGCTTGCAGCGCGGCGAACTCTTGCGCCTTCTCAATCTTGATGGCAGCCTGCTCGAAACCCACTGTCATCTCCAAACAACTTCGAATCTGGAGCGGGAGACGGGAATCGAACCCGCGACCAACAGCTTGGAAGGCTGTGACTCTACCACTGAGTTACTCCCGCCCGAAACCAGCTCTCAGCTCTCAGCTATCAGCCGTCAGCTCTCAGTTACCTCAGCGGCTAAAGCCGTCTACAAATTCACCGCTTACGGCGCGGCTGAAGCCGCACCCTTCCACAAACACTTGCCGGCCACAAACTTCGCGGGCGGCTACTACCGAACGCTCTCAACTCTGGAGCCGATGACCAGGATTGAACTGGTGACCTCTCCCTTACCAAGGGAGTGCTCTACCAACTGAGCTACATCGGCTCGAAACCGGCCGTCTGCTTTCAGCCGAAACTTAACTGGCGTCGTTGTCGCCGTCGGGATGCAGCACTTCTTTCCTTCGCACCCAGCTCTTAACCGCGAACAGCGCGAGAATCGCCAGCGTTCCTTCACGAATCCGCAGATCGGTGATCGTCAGCCACGTCAGGACTCCAAGAATGACGTAGGCGACCATTGCTGCGGCCAGGCGATTCATCTAAAGTTCCCTCGCAAAAACCGCTCGGGAGTTGCGACGGCTGAAATCATGGTGCACAGGGAAGGATTCGAACCTTCGTACCTCGCTAGGAGGGACAGATTTACAGTCTGTTGGCTTTAACCACTCACCCACCTGTGCAAAACTCTCGGGCGATGCGGCTGTCGCGCTGGGACTGCAGACCACCAGATCGGGCCGCTGCCCAGCACTCGTGCCAAAATGCGCAAACTCGAAGCAGCACAAGTCACACTTCTAACTTCGTAAATCGACTTCGCTGAACAGGGAAACCAAGGTCGCGCTCAAGATCATCGCGAAGATTGCTGATCGTTGGCCACTACAACCCGGAAAAGTTCCGAATGGAGTGCGTTGGAAAAACCTGTTGCGCCGCTTACCGAACCTGCTGTTCGCCGGAAAATTCGTCGCTCTGTCGTTCTCTGGAGCTGGCGAAGGGATTCGAACCCCCGACCCTCTGATTACAAATCAGATGCTCTACCGACTGAGCTACGCCAGCAATTCTGGGGACGAGATGCGCCTTCGCGCAAACTAATCCCACGGATCCCTTCCGAATGTCCGGGACAATTAGTTAAGTTATCACAAGAGAAAGTTTAGGCGCAACCAACGGCTATTCGGCTCGCAAGGCGACCATCGGATCGACACGCGAAGCCCGCCGGGCCGGGAGGATGCAAGCCGCAAGGGCCACGGTGACCAACACTGCGGCCACCAGGCTGAAGGTTAGGGGATCGTGCACCGGCACGCCGAAAACAAGACTCGACACCGCCCGGCCAAGCGCAAGCCCTCCCGCCAACCCGACACCAATGCCGACGAGGACGACGGACATCCCTTGGGTAACAATGAGTTGCAGGACGCTTGAGCGCGTTGCGCCCAAAGCCATACGCAGGCCGATCTCTCGCGTCCGCTGATTCACGGAATAGGCCAGTACGCCGTAAATGCCGATCGCGGCGATCAGCAACGCTACGGCCGCGAACGACGTGAGCAAAACGGTATCGAGCCGCGGCTGGGCCGCGCTGTTGGAAAGCCATTGATCCATGGTGTTGACGTTGGCGAGTGCCAATCCTGCATCAAGATCGTGGACTTTCTGGCGAATCTGCGGAAGTAGTGCTTCCGGCGATCCGTCTGTACGTACGACGACGTCCATCAACGGCCATGATCCGCGTTGCGGGATTGAGTAGTACAGCGACGGAGTTTCTTGATTCAGCGCCTGGTCGCGCACGTCTCCAACGACTCCAACAATCGTGTAGGCGAGTTCCGGTTTGGCGCTGGGCCGCAACGCTCGGCCGAGCGGATTGGCATCGCCAAAAAATTTTCGTGCGGTAGCCTGGCTGACGATCATGACCAGCGGAGCGGTGCTGACATCAGCGTCGGTAAACGTACGTCCGCGCAGCAGGGGAATTCTCATGGTGTCGAAGTACCCGGGGCTGACGCTCCTCCAATCAATCGGGACGGCGGTCCCCGGAGGCAATACGGATGTCTCGGTGGTGATCATCGGATGCCGCGTGTAATTGCCGGCACCGAACGGGATGCCGCTGCAGACAGCCGCTGCGCGCACACCGGGCATCCCCTGCAGGTTCTCGATCAACGTGTGATAGAGCTGGGGCCCTTTATTCGCGAGTGGATATTGCGGGACCGGAGGAGCGAGCTGAAATGTGATCAGGCCGCTGGAATCGAAACCGAGGCGCACACGCTGCAGGTTGGCCAAGCTTTGGATCAGCAGCCCTGAGCCGATGAGAAGAATCGCGGCGAGAGCCACTTCACCTGCGGCCAGACTGTCGCGCAACCAGCTTCGCATCCCACCCGTGGAACCACGTCCACCCTCTTTCAAGGTGTCGTTGGCCTTTACCGCTGCAATCCGCCATGCCGGCGCAACACCGAACAACAGGCCGGTGGTAACGGTAAGAGCAAAACTGAACCACAGCACGTTGGAGTCGATGGCGATATCTGGAACAGGAAGAGTGCCCGCGGGCAGCGACCGGATCAGCACACGCACCGCCGCCACCGCCCCGATGAGCCCAGCCGCGCCGCCGAGAATTGAAAGGGCGACGCTCTCGATCAGAAGCTGACGAATTAAGCGGCCGCGCGTCGCGCCCAGGGCAGTGCGCACTGCCATTTCCTTCTGCCGAATCGAAGCCCGCGCCAACAGAAGGTTCGCAATGTTGGCGCACGCAATCAGCAGCACGAACACAACCGCAACCAGCAAAACAAGAAGTCCGGTCTTCAGATCGGGAGCGACAAATGTGTCGAACAAACTGAGGAGATGGATACCCCAGTAGCGCACTTCGGGATATTGTTTGCCGACGCGGGACGAGATCGTATCCATTTCCGCCTGCGCCTGTTGAGGCGACACGCCGGGCTTCAGCCTTCCATACACGGTGATCGTATGATTCAGGCGCAGTTCCTTACTGGGATCGATGGTGAGAGGCGTGTAAACATCGCCTCCGCCAATCAGCTTCAGGCTTGCCGGAGCGATGCCGACGATGGTCTTCGGACCTCCGTCCAACGTGATGGTGTGGCCGACGAGGGCAGGATCTGCGGCAAAACGACGCTTCCACAACCCTTCCCCGATAATGGCGACCGCTGCGCCGCCGGGCTTTTCCTCATCCTCTCGAAATTCCCGGCCGGCGATGAGGCGGATGCCGAGAACCTGGGTCAGTGCCGGACTGATGGGGTTTCCGGTGAGCTGCTCCGGTTCACCATTTCCGCTGACCGTAAAAGTCGCGTAGCCAACGGCGGCCAGTTGTTCGAAGGTTTGAGTCTGCTCGCGCCAGGAAAGGAAATTGAGCACAGAGGCGGCGAACGTCGGCAGGTTGAGCTTGTCGTTTTTTTCCGCGACCTGCATGATTCGGTCGGGCTGGCTGTAAGGCAGCGAGCGGATCATTACCGCGTTCACGACCGTGAAGATGGTTGCGTTGGCGGCGATGGCAATCGCGACGGTGGAGACCACGGCGATGGTGAACAGGGGCGTCCGGACCATCATGCGCAACGCGAAACGAATGTCTCCCCAGATGGTGCTTCCTTGAAACATGCCGGTTTGGACGGATCGAAACGCGAAATGATATCAACTCTAGGTTTGGAGTGGGATAAAGGACCATACTCCCGAGCCAAGGAGCACTTTTGATCGATCCAAATGACCGCATTGCAGCATGAGTGAAATTGCGGGTCAGGATGCTATCATTTCACTCCTGACCGCATTTCATGCGAATTAGACGCACTCTCCCCATCGCGCTGGCGGTCGTCACTGTTGCCGCGGCGGTTACCCTGACCGTCCAATTGCGCAAACATGCTCCGCCCGAACCGGCGCGCCTGCTGCCGGGAGCCGACAGCTTCCTGTACGCCAACTTCAGCTGGGTTCGGAAGGCAAACAGTGGGAAACCGTTATTTCCTGTATCGCATGATCCTGAGTACGAGCGCTTCATTCAGGAAACTGGATTCGACTATGAGCGCGATTTGGATGCGGTGGCCTTCGCCATCCACTATCCGGAAAAATGGCCGGGAGGCGGGACGGGCGGATCCGCGCCGGAACCTCGATTCTCCGAAGTTTTCGTTGGCAGATTCGACGGCAGCCGGTGCACCGACTACCTGAAGCGCACGGCAAGTTCGATTGATCGCTACAACTCGGTCGACATTTACACGATTCCTATCTACGGGCGCACGTTCCGGATCGCGATGTTAGGTGTGGATACGGTGGCGGCCTCGAACCATGAAGATCCTGCTGTAATTCGGGGGATCGTCGATCGTTCCCGGCGGCTCGCCTCTCCGTTTGGAGGTCCCGCGCTGCTCCGCCGTTATTACAAGCGGGTGCAATTGGCGAGCCCGGTTTGGCTGGTGGCGCGCGTTGAGCCTGCTGCGCCCGATTTCGGAGGATGGTCGAACCTGTTTGCGAAGCCCGCCGATCTCGTCGTTTCGGCCAGTTACAACCCGCTGCATCTGCCACTGCGTCCGGGAGTCCTGCATCTGCGGGCGGAAGCGTGGGCCTCGAGCAACGAGGATGCCCGGACGATTGCCGACAAGTTGAATGTTTTTCTCGCCATGTTTCACAGCGCAGAATCGTCGGTGGGAGCGCCAGGAAGCGATGCTGACGTAAAGGCCGTCTTCGACAGCCTGCAGGTCCGGCAGGAAGATAGCCATGCCGTGCTCTCGGCCACGTTGCCGGCAGAATTTTTTCGCAAGCTCTTCGACGCGTCGGACCAGTTGCCGGGCTTGCCGGCAGCCACGCAGCCGGAATCTCCGCATGCGGGCAAGCAGCATTAAGGTTCAGTGAATAGCGGCTACTTGCCAATGATCAGTTTCGGCTCATGTTGAGCCGATCACTCTTCAGAAGACTTTGCATTACCACTGAGCACTCACTGCACGCTGATCCGTCTCTTGTTGCAACTAAATCGATTCCCGCGCGTCTTATTTCTGGTGGCTACTAGCCAGCAGGTACAATAAAAGCGTATGTCGAGCCTTCCGTTACCACTGGCAGCATTCTTCGCGGGACTGATCTCCTTTCTCTCGCCATGCGTGCTTCCGCTGGTGCCGGGATACGTTTCGTTGATTTCAGGCGCCGGCGTCGAGGAGCTCAAGTCTCCGCAGGGCCAGTTGATGCGCCGGGTGATGGTGAACTCGATCGGGTTCATCCTCGGCTTCAGTGTGGTCTTCATCACGCTGGGAGCGATTTCGACCGAGATTGGGCAAGTCGCCGCTCGCTACAAGCACACGCTCTCGATCGTAGCCGGCGTGGTCATCATTATTTTTGGACTGCACCTCACCGGGATTTTCAAGATTAAGGCTCTCTATACGGATGCGCGCCTGCACAGCGTCAAAGGAAGCAGCACGCCGTTTGGTGCGTTCGTAATCGGATTTGCATTCGCTTTCGGTTGGACACCGTGCCTGGGACCGATTTTGACTGCCATTCTGACGCTCGCCAGCGAACAAGACACGCTGGTGAAGGGCATCCTGCTACTCGGTGTTTATTCACTCGGGTTGGCAGTACCATTTTTGCTGACGTCGCTGCTGATGGAGCGCTTCCTGAAGTTTTACAGCCGCTTCCGCTCGCACATGCATGCGCTTGAAGTGGCGTCGGGCGGATTGTTGATCGCTCTTGGAATTTTGCTCGTGATGGGCCGGTTCACTCTGATCTCGAGCTGGCTCTCGTTCTTAAATCGTTTTGCGCTGTGAGGATTTTCGATCTATGTCAACCTCGGAACAGTTGGAAGGCACACCGGACAATCCGCTAGAAAATGCGGGCGGAAGCGGCAACATGCAGAATCCGCCGACTCCGCCGCCCCTGCAGGGAAAAAACCGCAATCCGCTCGCACTTGTGGTGGTTGCGATTGTTGCCGCGGCCATGCTGTATATCGGCTTCCACATGGCGCGGCGTTCCGGACCGGAAGCGCCGATGATTCTGGGTAAGACGACGCCTGCGCCTGATTTTTCGCTGGAGTCGCTCGATGGAAAGACCCTGAAGCTTTCCGACTTGCGCGGAAAAGCCGTGCTGCTGAACTTCTGGGCAACGTGGTGCGGACCGTGCAAGATCGAGACTCCGTGGCTCGTCGAAATGCAGAAGGAGTACGGCGCCCAAGGACTGCAGGTGGTCGGCGTCGCGATGGATGATTCTGGCAAGGATGAGATTGCAAAGTTCGCAAAAGACATGGGTGTGAATTACCCGGTCTTGATCGGCAAAGAAGCCGTGGGCGATGCGTATGGCGGCGTGCCTGCGCTGCCGGAGTCGTTCTTCATCGGTCGCGACGGCAAGATTGTCGACCGGATCATCGGGCTCAAGGGCCGCGGCGATATCGAGGACTCGATCAAGAAAGCCCTCAACACGCAGGCCGCCACCAACCATGTGGACGAAGCGCCTGCGGTTTTGCAGGCTCAGAATTGACAATAGGAGCGCGGACTTCTTCGCTCTATATTTGAGGACGGTCGCGCGTTTGCCGCGTTAACCAACATGATTTCTACTGCCCGAACATCGATGCTGTTGCTGGCGCTCGCCGGAGCGGCACTGACGCAAGGAGGCAGGGCTCCTTCGGTTACGATGGCTCCCGTCGGGGTGGTTACGGCTCAGCGGGCGGCGCAGACCATGGTGGCGTTGGACTTCCGGGTGGCCTCGGGATTTCACATCAACTCCAACACGCCGCGCTCGGAGTTCCTGATTCCTACTTCGCTGAAAATGGATCTGCCCACCGATATTATTCTCGGAAAGATCGAATACCCCGAGGGCAAGGACTTGTCGTTTCCGTTTTCACCTGACGAGAAACTGAACGTTTACAGCGGAGACTTCACCGTCAATGTTGCTGTGCATCCGCTGCACGAAGTCACGCCTGGAAAATACGTGATGCATGGCATCCTGCGATACCAGGCCTGCGACAATGCGCAATGCTTTCCGCCGAAAGCTCTGCCGGTCAGCTTCGACGTGAAAGTGATTAAGGAACCGCCCACACCGCACAAGAATCCGGCGCAAAGTCCCCACGTTCATAACTGATTCGCCCCCACGCTTTTGACTCGCCCCTTCGCGGGCCCTAAGATTCTGGACCAATGAATCGAATCCTTCTTGCTCTGTTGCTGCTTGGATCGAGCGCGATTTGCCGCGCGCAATTTACTTCCCGGCCCCTGCACATCGACGACGTCACTGTGATCGATGTAAATGGCGGACCACCCTTGACTCATCGCTGTGTTTTTGTGCGCGGAAATCGTATTTTCGCGATCGTCGGTCCCGAGGACCGCGAGAAGGCACATCGCATTGAATCGATCCTGATCGACGGGAAGGGCAAATTCCTGATCCCCGGCCTGTGGGATATGCACGTCCATATGGTGTTCGGCGACTGGTTTCCGCGCGGGAAAGAGGTGACGATTCCGCTATTCATCGCAAATGGCATCACCGGCGTGCGCGATATGGGCGGCGAGCTGGATGTGCTGCAGCAGTGGCGAAACGAGATATCGGCTCGAACGATGATTGGTCCGCGCATCGTGATGTCTGGGCCGATGCTCGACGGGCCGCAGCCGCGCTTTCCCAGTTCGATGGCGATCAAAACGCCGGAGGACGGACGCAGAGCCGTCGATGACCTGAAGCAACGGGGCGCTGACTTCATCAAGCTGCAATCGCTGATTCCGCGCGACGCCGTTTTCGCAATCGCCGACGAGGCGAAAAAGCAGGACATTTCATTTGTCGGGCACGTGCCCGATTCGGTGCGGGCTTCGGAAATGTCCGACGCAGGCCAGAAGAGCTTTGAACATCTGATCGGAATTTTCGAAGGAAGTTCGCCGCTCGAGGACGAGTTCATCAAGGGCAAGAAAACGGAGAGTCAATTTCTGTCGACGTACGATCCTCAGCGGGCTGCGAAGCTGTTTGCGCTGTTGGCCAAGAATCACACTTGGCAGTGCCCGACGCTGGTGTGGGAGCGTGGCGGCAACCTGATCGATGAGACCGACTTTGCTCACGACACACGGGCGAAGTACGCTCCCGCTTATTGGAAGGATGTCACCTGGAAGCGGTTCACTGAGCAGATCATGCACGACTTGAATACCGACGACCTGGCGACCAGAAAGCGTTTCGTCGAAAAAGAATTGGAAGTCGTGAATGCGATGCACCATGCCGGATTCCATTTCTCGCCGGAACCGACACGCCGCCGGGGGTTTACATCTTTCCGGGATTCAGCCTGCATGAGGAACTGCAGCGATTCGTGGCCGCGGGATTCACTCCGCTGGAAGCGCTGCAGACGGCGACTATTAATCCTGCGAAATTTCTGGGCATGGAAAATAAACTGGGAACGATCGAGCGGGAGAAATTCGCGGACATGATACTGCTCGATGCGAACCCGCTGGACGACATCCGCAACACGCAGAAAATCGCGGCGGTATTCGTCAACGGACAGTATTTATCGCGAGAGGCGCTGGACAAGTTGCTTGCGGGAGCGGAGACGGCGGCACGGGCGAAGTGACCCTTCATTCACCCAAGCCGAAGCGCGTTCATTCGGAAGACGTCATAGCGCTTGCGAGCGCCAGAATCGATCCGGTAAATAGGAGCGTGTCGGCGAAGTAGTTGATGCCCTCCACCTTGATCGCCGTACTCGGGTCGGCAAGTGCCGCGAACATGACCGGGCCATAGATCACGAGAACCAGCAGGAGAAGCCAGGCGCCCAGGTATGTTGCCGCGCTTCGCGTCTTGTAGGCCAGCAGAATGCATACCCCAGCGGCGAAGAGAGCAGCACCCGTGAGGTAGCCGATGGGCAGCCGCACGGGAATCCAGATGGGCATTTCCTTTTCGAGGGGCACGCCTGGCATGCCCAGCGGGTGCATGAGCTCTTCTATGCCGAAGAAAATCGCGACCACCCCAAGGATCACGCGGCCGGCCAACATAAGCGCGTTTCTTGCCCGAGGATACGATCCATTGATGGCGCTGGCCGAAAGAATCCAGGCACCCGCGGCAAAGGACGGTTCTCGAAACACAATCGCCCAGGTAAATCGCGTGTGAGTAGCGAGGGCCTGGGGAAGGTGAATCATCGCGACAAACAAAAGCATCATGAGGCCGAAGAGCAGGCCTGACCAGCGCACCTGAATCTTCGTCGCGATGCTCAGTGCAGCGGCAATTAATGCGAAACCAATGAAATAGGCCCAGAACAGATGCCAGGGGACGTATGACGGCACTGCGTCTTTGAGGAAGGGCGCTGCAGAAAGGTGTTCGGCGCCAAAGACCGCCAACGGAATCGCGAAACACAAACTGCTCAAGGCCACGATTTTGTCGAGCCCGGTGGCGTCGCCGAAATTGTTTCTTACCGCCAAGGCGCCGATCACGAGCAACACGAGTCCGGCACCGCACATTGAGACCGCGGTTCGGGAGAACTCGAAGAAAACGAAGGTGGCGAGAATATTTGAGTGCATTTCCTGCTCGCGACTAGTTAACCTTTCCCGCCCTGCTTTTTCTCGACACGCGCCCACATGTCTTTCAGCGCTACCGTGCGGTTAAAGACCGGAGCGCCCGGCTTGGAATCGGGGTCAGCGCAAAAGTATCCAAGCCGCTCAAACTGGTATCGGTTGCCAGCTGCGGCGTTCGCCAGCGACGGTTCCAGTTTGGCGTTCGAAATTATTTCCAGAGAGTTCGGATTCAGGTATTCGAGAACGTCTTTGCCCTCTTCCAGGTCACCGAGGTTCTCTTTGGTAAAGAGGTTTTCGTAGATGCGTACTTCGGCGTCGACCGCGTGGGCGGCCGAGACCCAGTGGATCGTGGACTTCACCTTGCGTCCGTCAGGCGGCGCATTTCCGCCGCGCGTTGCCGGATCGTAAGTGCAGTGCACTTCAACGACTTCGCCCTTGTCGTTTTTCACGACGCTCTGGGCGGTGATGAAGTACCCATAGCGCAAGCGCACTTCGCGGCCCGGGGTCAGACGAAAGTATTTTGGCGGCGGTACTTCGCGGAAGTCGTCCTGCTCGATGTAAAGCACGCGAGAGAACGGAACCTTACGGCTGCCGGCTGACGGATCTTCGGGATTGTTGGTTGCGTCCATTTCTTCGACCTGATTTTCCGGATAGTTGTCGATCACAACCTTCAAGGGACGCAAGACCGCCATCACGCGGGGGGCGCTCTTGTTCAGGTCTTCTCGCACGAAGTGTTCGAGCATGGCCAGCTCGACGATTCCATTGGTGCGCGATACGCCCGCTGCCGCAACGAAATTGCGGATCGCCTCGGGCGTATATCCGCGGCGCCGGAGTCCGGAGAGCGTAGGCATGCGGGGATCGTCCCAACCGCGCACGGTCTTTTGCTCCACTAGTTGACGAAGCTTGCGTTTGCTCATCAGCGTGTAGGTGAGGCTCAGCCGGTCGAATTCGATTTGCTGGGATGGGAAAATTCCGAGCTGCTCGATGAACCAGCGGTAAATCGGCTGGTGATCCGCGAATTCCAGCGAGCACATGGAGTGCGTGACTTTTTCGAGCGAGTCTGACTGCCCATGGGCGTAGTCGTACATCGGATAAATGCACCACTTATTGCCGGTTCGATGGTGCTCGGCGTGCAGGATGCGGTACATCACCGGATCCCGCATATTGAAGTTCGGCGACGACATGTCGACTTTTGCACGCAGCACTCGAGATCCGTCGGGAAATTCGCCGGCACGCATGCGCTCGAATAAATTCAGGTTTTCTTCGACTGAACGATTGCGATACGGGCTGTCTTTCCCCGGCTCCGTCAACGTGCCGCGATATTTTCGGATTTCGTCCGCCGAAAGATCGTCGACATATGCCTTGCCGTCTTTGATCAGCTTGATCGCCCACTCATAAAGCTGGTCGAAATAGTCCGAAGCGTAGAAGAGGCCATCCCAGCGATAACCGAGCCACTGCACGTCCTCCATAATCGAATCGACGTACTCGGTATCTTCCTTCTCAGGATTGGTATCGTCGAAACGCAGGTTCGTGTGCCCGTGGAACTCGTCGGCAAGTCCGAAGTCGAGGCAGATGGCCTTGGCATGGCCAATGTGTAAGTATCCGTTGGGCTCGGGAGGGAATCGGGTCTGCACGCGACCTTCGTACTTATTGGTCTTCAGGTCGTCGAGAAATCTCTCGCGAATAAAGTTGGAAGGACGCGGCTCCGGCGCCGCATTCTCGCCGGTCTGGGCCTCGGCAGGGGACGGATTCATAAGCTCTGATCTTACCGCAAAGAAAGCAGGAAAGACGTTAGCGCAGCCTTGCCGCCGCGCTAACGTTGAGGCAGCTATTTCCCGTTGCGAGCCAATCAAATTACGCGGCCTATCGCCGGGACACGCCGAAGAGCAGCAGTCGTACCCCAAGTCAACAGCGTGACGCCGGCGAAAGCCAGCGATCCTTTCGCCGCTGCGGGCAGCGAGATTTTCAGCAACGCGTACAGCATCCAACTCGTGAATGCGTAATGGATCAGGTACATCCCGTAGGCGTTCGACGTAAGGCTGTCGAAGATACGATTGCCGCGTTTCACGAATCGTACGAACAAGGACAGAAAGGCGAAGCTCAATGCTGCGCAAGACAGAACGAACGTCGAGTCGGATGCGATTTCCCACCCACGCGAGCCAGCATGCGCCGTCATCGCGCCGATGCCCACACCCGTAGCAATTCCAAAAGCGATCAGCGCTCCGATCGACCACAGGACCCAGCGACGAGCCAGGTTGCCGTCCCGAGCCAGCAATCCCCGGTTAAGCCCGTAAGAACCAACCCCGGCCCCCATCAAGAAATAGAAAAGATAGTTGAAAGCGCGGCTGGTCTGAATCGTGAACGGACCGAAAGCGCTCCAGCGAAATGCATTGAAGACCAGCTCCATCGGGATGTAGGCCACTGCGGAAAGGATCACCATTAGTCCGAAGAATACGATCGGACGGCGGTAGGCTCCGGATGTGAGCTTTCCGAGCGAGTCTCCCCATTTCGGAAGCGCGAGGAACAATGCTGCGGCGATTGCATCGAATGCGAGCAACACCCAAACGAACCACGCCGGCCCGGCAGGCCAATTTCCCAATGACATCCATTGACGCCAGAAACCCATCTGTCCGCCCGCGGCTACGCTTTGCAAGTAGGTTGGAAAGTAAGCGAGCGGAGCGATGACGGCAGCAGCGGCAAGGAACGGCACGCCGAGACGAATGGCGCGATCGCGCAAGAAATTTCCCGCCTGTTTGTGCTTCAAACTGTTCCAGACAAACAGTCCCGACAGGAAGAACATCAGCGCCATAAAGAAGGTGTCGTTGAATCCAGTGAAGAGCGCGAAGCCGGCCCAATGCTGGGAATCCACTACCGGAAAAGCCTGCCACCAACGGGGTAGCGCCGTCAGCGACGCCGGAGGCGGCGCGAACGGGTGATAGGCGAGCGCGACGTGATGACCAATCACCAGCAGTGTGATGAACGCGCGCAGATATCCGACGGACGTGTTGTAGGCATTCTCTTTGGGGTTGATCGCTGTTAGTTCGGTTGTGAGTGCTTTGATCGGACGTGGTTCGACTGCACCCGGGTTGTCAAGTGGCGAAACGCTTTGTGGTAAACGCACAGCTGGCATTGCGACCGTCATGGCTGGTTGCTCCTGATCATTGATTTAACGGACAAGGATTCCCCGAAACGCGCGAGATGACTTCTGCGCGTCACGCGTTATGAAATTGTTGCGGTCTTTACCTCACCTGCACTGACACATGCTGGCGTGAAAGAGTTCGCTGCTTCCGGAAGTACTTCAAGATCTGCCAAGTCTGTATGGCTCCAGCGATACAAAGCCCGAACCAGGAACATACGGCGCTGATCAGAATTGACACGTTCACGATCGCGGCAATCTTCACGTAGTGTGCGGAGTCCCGCACTGAATCTGCCAGCACCACGAACGGAGACCATCCGCCCGCCGGCGTTTGCCCAGCCGCGTCGAGGATGAACTTCAGGATGATTACGGTGACAATGGTTTGCGCCAGTTGAGTCGTGAGCGGAAACCAGGCCCACTGCGGACGCGCCAAGGTGATTGAGAGCCGTACGATGACCGCAGCGGCGAGTACCAGAAATGCCCAGTAAAACCTGTGCCAGATCGGCGCAGGCGCGAGAAATGAAGCCGCCGGCCCGAGAATCATCCAGGGATGATGCGGCACCAGCAACAGCCACACGAATCCGAAAACGTTAAATACCAGCTCGGAAAACGTCTGCACGAAAGTTGGCTTGCGCTCTTGTCTTTGCAATGGCGGCAGCTTTTCCGGGTCGAACTTGCAAAGCATCGCTTCATTGGATTTACTCGACAAAACCGCCGTACGCTCGATGACCGCGAACACAACCGTGATAATGCCCGCCGCGATGAACAACGCAGACCACAGAGTAGCGAGCGTGCTCGCCACAGCGCTTCCCCAGTTGCCGCTGTTGGCGAAATTGACCGGGCCGAGAATGAAGATGAAGACCGGCACGAGTATCCAGGCGAGAACCATTTTCAAAACGAACGAATAGACGGGAAACAATGCAGGACCGATCAGGTACCGCTGCGGGCCAAGGCGGCTGGCAACGACCATTGGACTGCCGCAACGCTTCAGGATGTCTGACACTTCGGTCCGGGTTAAGGCGCGCCCGAGTTCTTCTTCCCTGGCGTCGACCTGCGATTGCAGATCTTCTCCTAGCTCGGCAATCAGGCCTTGCTGCTGCTTCGATTTGGGAAGCCAGAAACGGACGGCTTGCAGATATCGATCAATGAGTTCCATAACGTGCTCCTAGACAATTCCGTTCAACAGACGCGAATGCCCGCCCTGGTTCGGCTGACGACGAAACAACCTCCGAACATGCGGCATGCAATACCAGGCATAGACCAGCGCGCTGATCAAGAGATATCCCCACATCCAGCTCAGCACTCCCCAGAGAAAGCTGCCGTTGTACACCAGCGCGAGGTGGCTGTAGTGAGCAGTGCCTGTTGTTCCGACGCTCACGATCACGTACGGATAAGCCTTGATCATGGGGTACTGCAGCGCCAGGCCTACAACATTCACAAATAAGCGAGAGACCGGAAGCAGCCAGCTCCAGAGAGGATGCGCGAGATTGATGGCACGCTGTGCTACGCCGATCGCCAACAGCAATAGGACCGGCAAATAGAAGCGATGCCACGACGGGGCCAGCCCAAGGTGCCCAGCCGCCGAACCGAAGAGTAGGCCGGGAAATACGGGTATCAACATCCACCAAAGTGTGAAGACGCCCATCACGGCCAGACCCGCGGCCGAATACCACCGCGCGATCGGTATGAGTGGGGCCAATTCGGCGGGCGGGTAATACCACGGCTGCGGACACTTACGCCGGACCAGGTTCAGAACTGTAAAGATTGTCGTGACGCAAGCAATCTGAATCAGTGCCGGACGAAGAAGAGCGGTAACGCCGATCGGTTCGCGCAAATAGAGGAGCACGCCGATCGTCATTCCGACCGCGATCGTCAAATTGCACGAGAGAATGATCAGATACATCGGGAACAGCTCGGGGCCGATGAGTTCCCAGCCGATGGTCAGGCTGCGGCCATTCTGCCGGTAGCGCCGGGCAACGATCATGGGATCGCCCTGCTCTTTGAAGATGGCCATCTGCTCACTGTCACGAAGGGGGCGCCCGAATTCTGATTCGCGCGACTCAATCTGGTCGCGGGGTTCGACGGACAGCTCCGACACGATGTCGTCGCGCTGGCTCCGAGGCAGGTAGCGCTTCACTGCATTCAAATAACTGTCGAGAAGTTCCATGGATTTTGACTATGCCTCTTGAAGAATTCGTCCAAGTGAAGCGTTAATGCTTTTCCATTCTTCGAGCAGCTGCTCGAGAATTAACTCTCCTTGCGTCGAAAGCCGGTAGAAGCGCTTGTTTCGCTTCTCTTCTTCCCGCCACTGGCTAACCAGCAGTCCCTGCGTTTCCAGGCGACGCAGAAGCGGGTAGAGAGTTCCTTCATCGATCTCCAGACCGTCATCGGCGAGCGCCTTTCGCAGCGTGTATCCGTAGCGCTCGGTGCGGAGCTGCGTCAAGACGGCGAGGGTCAAGCATCCGCGGCGAAGCTCCAGTTTCAGATTTTCGAAGATCTCGCTCGATTGGGTACCGTTCGCCATATAGTATGTGTCGCACACTGTATGATACACAGTATAAGTTGTCAAGCATTTCTTAACGCCACCGTTAAAACAGTGAAAGTTGTTTAGATTCAGCGACTAGGCAGAGATATCCTGACCAAAGCGGAGCCGTGGCCACGCCGTCTTTGACGTCGAAGTCGCTAAAGGCGTGATCGGATCGCAGAGGACCGCACGGGTGTCGCGCCCTAGCCTTGAATTCGGCGCGGGGGTTGAGACAGATTTTTCCCGCCCTCTGATTCTCGGGATCGATTCCGCACCTTAGACGCCGGCCGAAACCACATGGCCGGGAGAGCCCGCCAACTTTTCCTCTCGCAAGAGCCGTCTGCGGTAGCGAACGTGGCGTAGCCTCGTCATCTCAACCAGCGGCTTCCAGACTGGATTGACAAGGTTGTGCTTGATGAGCAAATGCCAGAAGCGGTTGGAACGCTTGTAGAGGCACGACATGGCGAAATAGGGCATTACGGCTTGCCACTGCTCGGGCCGGCGGTGCCATATCGAAGCGAGAGAGAACAACCGCTGGTAGATCCACGCGTACCCATGTTCCAGTTCGTCGGGAGCCATGTGCTTCGGCTGAAAGACAGCATGGCTTGTGTCGTAGAGATCCCAGTCGCGGTGAAGGATGCGCCGTTCCGCCTCCATCTGACGAAACAAGGGCGTCGCTGGATATGGCGTGAGAATGTGGAACGTGGCGCACTCCAGACGATTTTCTTCTATCCAATCGGCGGTGCGGGCGAACACATCTTTCCGATCGTGATCAAAACCGAGCACAAAGGATCCGTTCACCTGAATGCCGTAGTCGTGCAGCATACGGACACGTCGCGCGTAGTCAGAGGTCTTCGGCGTCTTCTTGTTCGAGTCTGAGAGATTGTCATCGGAAAGCGACTCGAAACCGATGAATACGCCTGTGCAACCGGCGAGTGCCATGTTTCGAATGAGTTGTGGGTCATCGGTGACATCTATGGTCACGGCCGCGCTCCAGATTTTGTCCAGCGGCCGAAGTGCCGCGCACAATGCGTGCAGGTAATCGCGGCGCGAGCCAAGGTTGTTATCGATGAAAACCGCGTAAGGCTGATCGTCGGCTTGAAACTCCGCGACCACCTGCTGCGGGCTCTTCATGCGATACGGCATCCGCAGACCGTCAGTCGCGAGATAACAGAAGCCGCAGCGATTGTGACAGCCTCGCGTCGCGATCAGGCTGGTGGTGGTCAGAAAACTGCGGCGTGGGAGAATCGAGCGCCTGGGCGACGGGTCGTCGCAATAGTCATTCTCGTACGTCGCAATGTACCGCGACTGGAGGGCGTTCCGTTCGATGTCGCGCAAGATGCGCGGCCAAAGTTGCACGCCGTCGCCAAGCGCGAGCGCGTCCGCGTGCGGATCGCATTCGTCGGGGCAAGACAAGACATGCAGTCCACCGAGGATCACCTTCGATCCGCGCGCGCGATACCAGTCGGAAAGCGCGAAGGCCCTCTTGGCGAACGTGAGATGAACGGTGATCCCCACAACTCGCGGCATAGGCCGAAACGGCGGGCGTCCGCCGAGCAAGTTTTCATCCCAGTACTCGACACGCCAAGGATCAGGCGTGGTTGCCGCGAAACTCGTCAATGCCAGTGTCGGAGTGAGGACATGCTTTCCGAAGCTGGCGTTCGCGTCCTTCGGATAGAACGGGTTGATCAACAATGCGTAATGGCTTTCGATCGAGCCGGCACCTTCGGAAGAATCGAGGGAAGGAGGTTCAGTCATCTCGCGCGGCATCCACCGCGGCCGAATCGGAGTGGAAAAAGGGTCTTCCTTTCGCTGCATTCGAGTACTTTATAACACAAAGTACTTCATGTCAATAAACGGCCGTGCGATTCGTTTTTCGGGCTTTCAATACGAGAGACTTCTTGAATTTAAGGTGAAAAGCCCGCCCTGCCGCGCGAGGCGCAACGAGAATAGGAGCCCGGGTAGGTGTCGGTCTGTGGAGTCTGATCTATGGAGTCTGGTCTGTGGAGTCGAAGATCTTAAGGCCGGGGCAGTGCTGCGATCGGCCCGCTAGCCTGTCCCATGTGCTCAAGGACAAGGCTCCCCACCTGATTCCACAGGTGCGGATCGCAGGCGCTTTGCATGTGGTCGGGAGTGAAAGTGCGGTCAAACCATGAAGTGTTCTCGCACTTCACAGGAGACTGGTGATAGTCGAAGCGGTAGTTGCCAACGATGTGGGTTTTAGAATCGTCGGCTGCGTGAATCATCGAACGTCCGTGAATAAAACCGTGAGGCTGATAGAAGTTCACCGCCGCAGCGACGTTGTCGGGAATAATGTCGTCATGCTGCCAGGGCTTAGCC
The DNA here is from genome assembly GCA_963771765.1 of uncultured Acidobacteriota bacterium. Taxonomy (GTDB): domain Bacteria; phylum Acidobacteriota; class Terriglobia; order Terriglobales; family Acidobacteriaceae; genus Sulfotelmatobacter. Next base: position 2,778 of record CAVYUY010000017.1, on the reverse strand, counting down.
ACGCTGTCGACCTGCACAGTCAGAAGGACGGGAATTCCCGCGCGGTTCAACTCGCGAGCCAGTAAAACGACCGCCGACCCACCCCAGCTGTGACCGAAAAGGATGATGCGAGCTTGCGTTTTTTCCCGGTCGCTGAGAACACCGTTGTGATCGCCATCAAGCAAGCGAAGGATCGTTTTGTACGCCGTTTTGCGGTGACGGTTTTCGAAAATGTGGATGTAGGAGTTTTTCGGAAGAGTCGGTTGCGTGCGCCGCGCAAACAATACCGGACCTTGATTCGGATTGTCGTGGCGCACAAAGCCGCCCACAAACCCAACGAGAATGTAAGCGGGAGGCGGGATGGAGCGCTCGACTGCGATTCCACCGCCATCCTCGGCAAACGACAAAAGTGGCAGTACAAAACAGACCGCGAAGAAGACAACGACAACTCGGCTTCGCGTGAGAGCAGGCACGCGTCAAGGGCTCCTAACTATCGCTACCGTCTCAGATGTTCGCAGGGCTGTCCGGGTTGCGGAAAAAACTTTTGGCCGACAACCGGTGATCCATCACCCCAGCGGTCGTCGAAAAGCCGCTTCCAGCAAGGCTTTTCAGGTCCCCAAACCCGGAGGACAGTCTACACCCGCCTGTCAAGCGGAGCGAGATTTTTCGGCCCGGAGACGAATGGGTTGCCAGTCAGGAAGTAGCGGAGGGGACGCTCGGCCGCTTTGACGATTCCTATGCGCCGAGTAATCGAGACCCGGCGAGCCCGAAATCCATCGTCCCCGATCCAAAGGCTGCTCGCGGAGGAGGTAAGATCGCAGCCGTTATCGCGAGCGCGGGTAATGCAGAAAGCTGCACACAGGCGTCCCGGACCGCTCGTCAGGTTGCGTAAGTCTTTGTCGCTGCGAACCTCTATCCCACGAGCCTCAGCCATGGCCTTGATGCCAGAGAGCGGCTCGAGCGCGCGAAAAAGCACGCCGCCCGCGCGACCATCAGGCTCGCAGGAGACATTCAAGCAATAGTGATTGCCGTAGATGAAATACACATACGCGAAGCCGGGTGGGCCAAAGAGAACCGATGTGCGGGCCGTGTTACCAGCGGCCGAGTGGGCCGCGGGATCGTTCTTGCCGAGATAGGCTTCGACTTCGACGATGCGCGCCGTGATACGTCCAGTGGCGGCGTTTCGAACCAGCACTTTCCCTAAAAGCTCGCGCGCGACTCGGCGCGGATTCGGCGCAAAAAATGAGCGGGAGAGAGGGCGAATTGCCGTCGATGAAGTCGCGTTCCGTAGCTCAGACATGCCACGAAATCTTAACTGCTCTGGACATCGCTTGTCCGTGCTGCGCCTAAATGGGTTTTGGCTCGGTGTTGCGGGCCGTCGTTACATTCGATGGCGGATCATTGAAGGATTTCCCCGGTGCATGGGCGACTTTCTCGTGCTTGGCGCGACTTTGCGGATCGCGTCGTGCCAGCCATCATCCCATGTGATTCGTGCTTCGCCATCGACCCACGTCCAGGTGCCATGCTCCTCGCCGAGAGTTTTCTTGGCGTCTCCATTGGGTTCCAGAGTAATGAAGAACTTCGCTCCGTTACCCTCGCCCACTTCCCATTTGCCGATGAAATGATTTCGGCTGGGCATGGTAGCCGAGCCATTCGTATCGCCGAATTCAATGCGGTCGATGTCCGCGGAAGTCTTTTCTTTGTGGCCGTCTTTGTACGGACTCGGCAGACTCGATGTCGATATGCGCAATCTTCAGGCACTGAGGCTTTGACGATGTTCATTCTTGTAGACGATGACAATGGCGCGATCGTCCGCCGACGCGGGAAATGTGAGCAGTACGGCCAGTGAAGGCAAGTAGTAAGAGCGTTGGAACTTAACTGATCGAATGAGACCACGCATGGCTTCCTCCTCGGAAACGGGCGTAACTTCACTACGTTATGTTACGAGGCCTGGATCTGAATAGTTCCGACCCATAACCCCTGCCATTCCCACCGAAGGAAGAACCCGCTGTGCCTCCGAATGCTATGCAGCGCCTTTCGCCGATTCTTTCAGATATTCCAGCACTTCTTCGGAATGGCCCTCCGGCTTCACCTTCTCGAAGATGTGCTGGATCTTGCCATCCGGGCCGATGATGAACGTCGTCCGGGCCACTCCCCAGACTTTCTTGCCGTACATGTTTTTCTCTTTCATGACGCCAAACGCCTCGGCGACTTTCTTGTCGGCATCGGCGAGCAAGGTAAACGGCAGGCTGAACTTCTCCTGAAATTTCTTTTGCGCTTTCGGAGTGTCGGGGGATATGCCAAGCAGCACCGCACCGGTCTTCTGCATCTTCTTGTAGGTATCCCGAAACTCGCGAGCCTCGATCGTTCAACCCGGGGTATCGGCACGAGGATAAAAATAAAGAACCATCGTCTTGCCGAGCAGATCCTTCAGCGCGATTTCTTTTCCGTTCTCGTCCTGCAAAGTGAAGTCGGGAGCCTTATCATTGACGTTCATGGGAATTTCTCCGGGGAAAACAATATCGAGAGCGGACACGCGGCTAAAACTTTGCTCGCTGCGTCCACGGGAATTTTTCACCTCAAGTTTTGTCTCACGGAAGGCTTTGACGGCAATGCTTTGGCGGCCGCACTGTCGCTGACCGTTGCCGCGCAGGAAGAGCGCCCGCAGATCACTCCTGGTGAGCGCAAAGCCACCAAGAAGAAAGATGCCGGGCCGCGAGCACTGGCGGTAGTGCAACTCGGCTGAACGGAAAAGCGTCACTAGTTCCGATCGCCATTTTGATCAATGGGAAATTTTGG
>CAVYUY010000016.1:0-674583 GCA_963771765.1 uncultured Acidobacteriota bacterium | reverse complement strand
TGGACCGCCTAGAGGCCGGACCGGTTACGGGGCTCCGTCTCGCCATCTATCTGGATTTAAACAGGCCCCACATTTCCAACTTCCTCAACCGGCAAGCTTGGTCTGAGCGCCATGTCTCCGCCCTTACACCGGGTCCAACGCCATTGATCGACCGCCATTACAACTCACTCAAGCCTTATCGCAAACGCGATTTCAATATGTACGCTGTTCTGAAAAACGATACTTGCCTCGTCCGATCCGTCGAACTTGCCATCCTCTTCGCCGCCAACCCCTGACCTCCGGCGACTGAAGTCCGCATCGTGTTCGTCTTTCGTAACATTTTCCGGCTCGTGCTCATCCAGAATTTCTGGCGCGCTAATATCCTCGGGAAATTCCTTCCCCCAGTTTTTAACGTGCATTCGCTGGAGCGCGCGCCGGGTTCGCGAAGAGATCCGGCGCGCGGTTCTTTTGTCCCAGACCCCAGAATTTGTTTGGAAGGAGACTTCTCATGGCTGTGAGGAAGATAGACGTGTCTCTGCCCGATTCGCGCAAGGGCGTTGCGCTGCGAGACGACCCGACACGCGTGGATCCGAAAAAACTCAAGTTGGGGAAATCGGCGGCGCGGCACGATCCGCGGACGCTGATGCTTGCGGCTTACACGACGACGGCCCTGCCGCCTCCGCCGGCAACCTGCGACCTCACGAAAAAAGTGGGCTCGTCGTGGGGCATGATGGAGAACGATCAGATTGGTGACTGCACCTGCGCCGCCGCGGGACACCTGATCATGGAGTGGACGGCGAACGCGGGCAAGAAAATGGCGACACCAACCAACAAGCAGATTGTGGCCGCCTACTCCGCAATCACCGGTTACAACCCGACGACTGGAGCGAACGATAATGGCGCGGTCGAGATCGATGTGCTCAATTACTGGCGCCAGACTGGCATCGCAGGACACAAGATCGGCGCCTACGTTGCGCTGGAGCCCTCGAACCACACCAACGTCATGGACGCGGTTTGTATTTTTGAAGGATGCTACATCGGAATGCAGTTGCCCATCAGCGCGCAGGCGCAGGTGCAAAATCATCAGCCGTGGTCCGTTTCTCCCGGAGGATTGAACGGCGACGGTAAGCCCGGATCGTGGGGCGGCCACGCCGTTCCCGTGGTTGCCTATGATGCTCGCGGTGTCACCGTCGTCACGTGGGGAGCGTTACAGGTGATGACATGGTCGTTCTGGGCTGCATATTGCGACGAGGCGTACGCCATCTTGAGCAGCGATTACTTGACCGGCAAGAAGAAAACTCCCGGAGGATTCAGCATGGCGCAGTTGGAAGCAGATCTCGCGGACTTGAAATAGCGTTTCCGAAGCGCCGCCCTCGTAGCTCAATCAACCCTTGTCATTCCGAACGGCGAAGCCGCGAGGAATCCGCTGTTCGCGTGCAGAGGAAACGCCGTAAAGGTCGAGCAAACCCCAGGCAGCGAAGGGCCGCTACTGCGTCGGCAATCCCATCTTCCGCACGAGCTCCTGATAGCGCGGCTCGGAGTGCAGAAAATCGAACTCCGGCTCGTTCTGCAGAAAGATCAGGCGGGGCGAGTGCTCGTCGTAACCTTGCTCGAGCAATCTCAAGGCGTCTTCTTTTTCCTGCGCCCGGGCAGCCCCGACCGCCGCCCGCACCGGTGAAACATAGTGTTTTGGAACGGCGGCTTGGTCGCGGCGAAATTGCCATTTCGCCACCGCAAGATACCCTTTCGCGCCTTCGCGCCGGATAGAGTCCGCCTCAGACGCGTTTCCCCATAGCCGGTACGCTTCTCCCATTTCCGCCACGGCTTCTTTATCCATCCCCGCAAAGTGATAAGCGTCCGAGAGGATCATGTGATTGGTGCCTTGCCTGGGATCGGCCTGCGTGCGGAGTCGAAGCTCCGTCACTGCGGCGTCGAATTGCCGCAAGTGAAAATAGGTATATCCCAGTGCCCAAGGCCGCGAGAACGGATCGATTTCTATTCCGTGCCTCTGCGCTTCCACCGCTTCCGCATTCCGGTTCATCGCCGCCAGCTCGTACGAATAAACGTGGTAAGCCTCGGCGTAGTTGGGATTGAGTGCAATGGCCCGCAACGATTCCGCCTCCGCTCTTTTCAGGTCCCACTCGCCGAAAAAATACCATGCGGCCATGGAGTTATGCGCGTCCGCCAGATTCTCATCCAACGCGACTGCCTTGCGAGCATTCGCTTCCCAATTGCTGCGGAACAGCGCTGGAGGATCTTTTCCTTCGACGGCGCGTCCGCCGTAGTAGTCGGCCAGCCCGCTCCACGCGGCGGCGTAGTCGGGCTGCAGCCGGATTGCCTGCTGAAAGTAGGCGACGCTGCCATCTTCGTTCTCGCTGAACCATGAGTAGCGCCCGCGCAGGTACGCGTCATGCGCTTCCGGATTCACATAGCGTTGTGGCCCAGAAGACGAAACGGCAGCCCGAACTTCCTTCGCAATCGTTTGCGACAGTTCCGTCGGCAATGCCAGCGCCTCATTCAAATCGCGATCGTAGCTTTCCGCCCAAAGATGCGTCTCGTTCGTAGCTTGCACTAACTGCACAGTCAAGTGGACGCGGTTTCCCGAACGCGTGACCGACCCTTCGAGGATTCCATCGACTCCCAGCTCGTGGGCGATTTCGCGTAAGGGCCGGTGGACGCCTTTGTACTGCATGACTGAAGTTCGCGAGATGACGCGGAGCGAATGATTCTTGGCCAGCGCCGTGATCAGCTCATCTGTCATGCCGTCGACAAAATAGTCCTGCGTCTTGTCGCCAGAAAGATTCTCTAGGGGTAAAACCGCCATCGACCGGATGACGCCAGCCTGCACTCCCTTGTTTCTGTTGCGAATGACTCTAACGCCCAGAGCCACAATCGCCAGCAGCACGAGGAAGGCGAGAGCGAAGCGCCAGCGATAAACGAGCGTGCCTCCTTTCTTTGGCAGGGAAGTCCCGGCCGCCGCTGGCCTGGGAATCAAACCTGGCCCCGGATCAGCTTCCGTTCGTGGAGTGGTTGCCTCTACGGGCCCCGTCCCGTTCGGCTTCACCCACTCGACCGCCCCCGCGAAGCGATATCCCCGTCGGGGAACGGTTTCAATCCACTGACCTTTGCCCGCAGTCTCAGAAAGACATTCCCGTAATCGCTGCACTGCTGAGTTCAGGCTATGGTCGAAATCGACGAAAGTGTCCTCCGACCAAAGTTGAGTGCGCAACTCCTCCCGGGTGACCAGTTCCCCTTGGCGCTCCATGAGAAGCACCAGAATTCTCAAAGGCTGCTCGCCCATTTTTATGCGGAGCCCGAACTTACGCACTTCGCCCGAACGCAGGTTCACTTCGTACGGGCCAAAGCGTGCGACTCCATCGGTTGAAGTCTGTTGAGTCATGGAATTCCGGTGAATACCAACTGGCAACTGCGGGGAAGTTGGCGGAATTCTGATCTTTTCTGTTCGTCCTGTCAAGCCCCATGGGACGAAAACCTCCCGGAATCAGATGCTTGCACCGTGACTTTGGAATGATCGTCGTGTGACCTGCCCTGTATTGCGGTCGAAGCGCCAGTGCTGCGATAACTCTCCCCCGGATCAACCTGATCCCTGGAGAAATTGACCATGATGTTCACTCCCCGGGCGGGCAGACACTTCTTACTTTTAAGCGCTGTTACTTTTGCGCTCGCGCCAGCCATGCTGGCACAAACGATTTCGGTCTTCGCGAGCGGATTTAACAATCCTCGCGGCCTCAAGTTTGGACCGGACGGCAATCTCTATGTTGCCGAAGGCGGTATGGGCGGCACAGCCTCCACGGTTGGAATCTGCAACCAGGTTCCTTCGCCCCTCGGACCGTACACGGGGGGCTTTACCGCGCGCATCTCAAAAGTCGCTCCCGACGGAACCGTCACCACAGTGGCGCAAAATCTGCCCTCGAACCAGACTTCCGCCCTTACCGGCGGGCTGACCAGCGGAGTCGCCGATGTGGCTTTCATTGGCGATAAGCTTTACGCCCTACTCGCGGGTGCCGGCTGTTCTCATGGCCTTGCCGGAACGGCCAACGGGATCTTGCGGGTCAACTCCGATGGCAGCGTTTCCAATGTAGCCAACCTCGAGGCGTTCCAACGGGCGCATCCTGCCGCGAATCCAGATCCCGGCGACTTCGAACCCAGCGGAACCTGGTACAGCATGGTGGTGGATCATGGAGTTTTCTACGCAGTGGAACCCAATCACGGCGAGCTTGACTCCGCTTCGACCGACGGTACCGTCAAGCGGATCGTGGATATCTCTAACATCCAGGGACACATCGTTCCCACGGCGCTCGCATTTGACGGTCACAACTTCTTCGTAAGCAACCTCGACACGTTTCCCATCAAGGATGGCTCGTCGAAGATCATGAAGATTACTCCACAGGGGCAGCTCACAACCGTCTACATCGGCTTCACGACCGTCCTGGGATTGGCTTTCGACTCCAAGGGACACCTCTATGTTCTTGAAAACACGACCGGCAATCCGGGACCAACTCCCAATACCGCGAAGATTCTGCGCGTCAATGGCAAGAACGACTACACCGTGATCGCCGATGGAGCGACATCGGTGCTGTCCCTTCCAACTGCGATGACATTCGGGCCGGACGGGAATCTCTACGTCTCAAACTTGGGATTTGGCCTTCCTCCGGACGGAATAGGACAGATCTTGAAAATTACACTGACAGACTAGCTTTGGCCTCGTGGGACGAGAAGGGAGCCCCACTCACGCACGCTTTTGGCGGACGAGTGGGGTTTTCTTTTTACTGCACAAATTCCAGGACGGTCGCGCCCGAGTAGGGAACTGCCGTGCCGACCTGCGTAAGCGCTCCGGTGTTTGCGTCGATGCTGTAAGTGGTCATGCCGCTCGCGCCCGCCGCATAGATAAAATTTCCTCCAAAATCCGTGGTGATTGCGCCCGAAAGAACCTCGGACGGCGAAACTGAGAACGGGCTCAGCACGCCGTTGGACGGATCGATGTCGTAACCCGCGAGCGACCCGTCCGAAACATAGAGAAAGTTCTTGACCACGAGTATCGGGCCCGGCATTCCGGTAGTGGAGAATGGCGATCCGGGCACAGGCGTGAGCACGCCGCTCGACGAGGCGGAAAAAGCGACGATCTGGTTTGTGTTGACGAGAGACGCGAAAACAAAGCTTCCGGTGGAGTCAACCGCGATTCCTCCAACCCTGGGATTGATGGTTGCTGCCGGATCAACAGGAAATGGAGAGCCGGGAACATTCGTGAGTGCGCCGGTGGACGGATCGATCGTGTACGCCGCAATGCTCCCGACGGGGTCCATTTCCGCTCCGAAAAGAAATCTTCCCAGCGGATCAACCGTTAAGAAGAAATTGTTGCCGGCGGGAAATGGCGATCCCGCGATCGGGCTCAAAACCCCGCTTGCGTCCGCGGTGAACGCGTCGATTTTCGCAACGTCGCCGACGTAGAGAACTTCCGGCGAAACGCCGCTGGCCATTCCCGTCCCAAAGCTGAACGGTCCCAGAGTGAATGGCGACCCCGGGATTGGTGTGAGAGTACCGGTTCCGAGTGCGATGGTCCATCCATCGATCGAACCGGGCGCCCCGGCAGCGGGCGGCGGACCCGAGACATACAGAAAAGTGCTGTTCAGCGTGGCCATCCCAAGAGATTCCGGCTGCCCGATGACGGAAGTCGGAGAGCCGAGAACGCCCGTGCTGTTGTCGATCGGGAAGACGGAAACCTGTCCGTCTAGCCCGTCGGCGAGCAGGAAACGCGGGATGGGACAGGCGGCGCTGTTCGGACAACAACCTGCCGCCGCACCACTGGCGAGAGGGCAGACTTTGATTCCGTTGTTATTGCCACATCCGGCGAGCGCAATAAATCCGCCCAGGATGACGACGACTGCGTAGAAACTAAATGGGCGCGTTGCCATAGTTCCTCCCATGCCGCGGGGGAATCGGGCCTCAAGAATGCACCAGGAAGAACATAGCACTCCTTGTCCCGGAAGATTGTCATTCCGACCGAAGGGAGGAATCTGCTTCTCGCCGGCAGCGTAGCCGCCGCATGAGAAAGCAGGTTCCTCGTCGCTTTCGCTCCTCGGAATGACAAAAGTAGGGGGGTGCTCCCGAATGGCAAAGCTTATGGATGGGACGCTGGAAGTGTGTGAACGTCGTCACGCTAAGAGCTTGCCAAGTCCCACCCGGAACGGCCTCTCCCTAGTTTGTCATTCCGACCGAAGGGAGGAATCTGCTTTTCGCCGGCAGCGTAGCCGCTGCATGAGATAAGCAGGTTCCTCGTCGCTCTCGCTCCTCGGAATGACAAAAGTAGGGGGTGCTCAGAATGACAAAGCTATGGATGGGGACGCTGGAAGTGTGTGAACGTCGTCACGCAACGAGCTTGCCAAGTCCCACCTGGAACGGCCTCTCCATACTTTGTCATTCCGACCGAAGGGAGGAACCTGCTTTTCGCCGGCAGCGTAGCCGCTGCATGAGATAAGCAGGTTCCTCGTTGCTTGCGCTCCTCGGAATGACAAAAGTAGGGGAGCCCCTCCGAATGACAACGAAGGCCGGGAGGAATGAAGAGTAAGTTTGTCATTCCGACCGAAGGGAGGAATCTGCTGGTCGTCGGCAGCGTAGCCGCCGTTCAGGCGGAGCGAAGGATCTTGCGCGGAGTAGATACGCTGCACGCCAGATTCCTCGGCCCGCTGGTAAAAACGCGGTCCTTCGGAATGACGCATTTATCGCTGGTAAAAAGCGCGGTCCTTGGGAATCACGCCCTAGATCCAGAAGTCGCTTTTCGGTGTGCCAACTGCCGAGGCGGTTGCGATGGCGGGGCGGTCGATGCAGGGTTCGACGCGGTTCCGTCCAGAATTTTTTGCCTGGTAGAGCGCTGCGTCGGCGGACTGCAGAAGCTTTTCGATGTCGTGGGCTCGCTCGCCGTTTGCAATGCCGAGACTCAGGCTGACGCGCACGTTCGATCCCGCAGTGATGATGTTGCATCCGGCGACGTGAACGCGCACGCGCTCGGCAAGTTCCCACGTCTCCGCGATTCCGCAGCCCGGTGCTACGATCAGGAATTCTTCGCCGCCGTATCGTCCTACCGAGTCATAAGGGCGGACCATCGCGGCAATCCCGCTGGCGATGATGCGCAGCACGGTGTCTCCCGCGGCGTGACCGCGGCTGTCGTTGACCGCCTTGAAGTGGTCCACGTCAATCATGATGAGGCCGACCGGAGTCCGGTCGCGTTCGGCTCTCAGCAACTCACGTTCGAGAATGCCAAGAATCGCCGTGCGATTCCACAACGCGGTCAAGCCGTCGCGCGACGCTTCGCGCCGCAACGCTTCCTTCGCAAGGATCAGACGGTTCTGGGTAAAGAGAAGTCGCGCGCTCGAGCATACGAAGGAAAACAGCACGACGACGCCGGCAATCCACAACCGCTCGCGCGCGATCCGCAGCGACATGAACAGCACGAGCAGGGGATAGATCAGGTAGAACACTTCCGTGTAAATGCGCTTCTCGCGAACTGGCGCCTCCGGCGAAATCTCGATCGCTTCCGACTGCTTCCACGTCGTCGCGATGAGCATCGGAAGGATCAGCAACAGGCTCCAGAGCAGATCGAACCACGCGCCGGTTCTCATCCCGCGGCCGGGCCCGTAGTAGTAGAGCGCGTCCACTCCGCCCGAAAGCGCGAGGAATATTCCCATGCGGCCGAACAATGCGCGCACATCGCGAGATCGGTTGACGATCGCACGCAAAATGAACGCGACCGCGACTAATCCGTAGCCGCCGAAGTAGGGGATCCACACCGAATGCGACAACTCAGCCGGCGTGTCCGATTTCGGAATGTAGAAGAAATACAAGTAGGCCGCGACGCAGACCAGCACTCCCTGGCCAAAGTCGAGAATCATCAGCGCGTCGAGACGCCCCGTCTCGTGCTCCGGATCGAGGAACAACGCCATCGCCAGCGGCGCAAACCAGAAAGAGAAGAGAAGGTTCGCGAGCGGCATGATGGCTGGGGCGTTGACCAGATCGTTGTAGACTCCGAGTGACTGCGCGATCATCCACAAACTGTAGGCGCCGACGGCCAGATTCCAGAAAGCGCGCGCGATTCCTTCGGAGCGCCGGCTCGCGTCATACAGGCCAGCCACCAACAAGCCACCAAGAAACAACTGGATTACGTCGGAAAGGACGGGCCCCGGCGCCTGCGTGCCCAGGGCCGCTGCGATGCCGATGTGCGCCAGCCACAAGAGGCCGGCCGCCGTTACGAGAATCCGCCTTCGGGACAAAGCAATCCTTTCCTGCAATATTTACAGTGATCTACGGAGGGGCGAACCGGGCTATTCGAGCAAACTCCCGAGTCCGGGACCGCACGCCCGCGGACCGCTAGTCCCAACAGTATGAGTCACCGTAACCACCATTTCGAGTGCCCATAGTACCGTGACTGCCGATTACCTGGAGACGAGATTTAGCCCCATTTCTGGAGCAACCCCGCGAGGATTTCCACAGCTTTTCCGAGACAATTCAAATCTTCAGGAGTCAGCGAGTCGAGATGTTCGGCGAGATACGCGATGCGGCGCTCGCGCCCTGCCTGAAGAAGGCGCGCGCCCTTGGCGGTGGCGCGAATCTGCATCCGGCGGGCGTCCTGCGGGTCTTTGGTGATGGCGATGAGGCGGCTGCGCGCGAGGCCGGCGACCATGCGACTCATCGTCGGCGCCTTGACTTGTTCGGCCGCGGCTAGCTCTCCGAGCGTCTTTGGCCCACCGAAAACCAGCACGGAAAGCGCGGAAAGGCGCGCCGGACCTTCGCCGCTCGCAACATCCTGCTTGCGGAGTCGCCGCAGCAGGTGGATCGCCGCCGAGTGAAGCTGGTCGGCAACGGCCCAACTCGGATTTTTCTCTGGGTGGCCGATGAAACGTCCTCGCTGCTGAACTTGACTTTGGTTCCCGAATATAGTTAGCTATGCTAACTAATATCGAAACGGAGATCAAGCCATGCAAATGAGCGCGAGCGGGCCTGGCATCACGCGGCTAGGACAGATCCAGATTCGGACCAGCGACGTCGACCGCGCCGCCGAGTTCTACGAGAAAATCCTGGGCCTGAAATTGCTGTTCAAGGCGCTGCCGAACCTGGCATTTCTCGACTGCGGCGGTGTGCGACTGATGCTCGACCGTCCGGAAAAGCCGGAGTTTGACCATGCGAGCTCGATCTTGTATTTTGCGGTTCCCGACATTCAATCGGCGTTCAGCGGGATGAAAGAAAAGGGAGTCCGGTTCGAAGACGAACCGCACATGATCGCACGCATGCCCGACCACGACTTGTGGATGACATTCTTCCGGGATAGTGAAGACAACATTCTCGCGCTGATGAGCGAAGTGAAACGGTAGCGGGTCACCTGTTGTCTCCAACTCAGTCTTGGTCATTCCATCTTTAGAGCTCTGCCATTGCCGAAGGCTTTGTCATTCCCGAAAACCTTGTCATTCTCGAAATCTTTGTCATTCCGACCGAAGGGAGGAATCTGCTGTTCGACGGCAGTGTAGCCGCCGCATGAGACAAGCAGGTTCCTCGTCGCTGTCGCTCCTCGGAATGACAAAAGTTGGAGAGCTCTTCGGAGTGACAAGAGTTTGGAAGTTCCTCCGAGAGACAAGGAGTCGGGGAGGAATGAAGAGCGGGTTGATCATTCCGAGCGAAGGGAGGAATCTGCTGGTGGCCGGCAGCGTAGCCGACGCATGAGACAAGCAGGTTCCTCGTCGCTGTCGCTCCTCGGAATGACAAAAGTTGGGGAGCTCTTCGGAGTGACAAGAGTTTGGAAGTTCCTCCGAGAGACAAGGAGTCGGGGAGGAATGAAGAGCGGGTTTGTCATTCCGAGCGAAGGGAGGAATCTGCTGGTGGCCGGCAGCGTAGCCGCCGCATGAGACGAGCAGGTTCCTCGTCGCTCTCGCTCCTCGGAATGACAAAAGTTGGAGAGCTCTTCGGAGTGACAAGAATTGGGGAGCTTCTGCGAATGACAAGCAGTCGGGGAGGAATGAAGAGTGGGTTTGTCATTCCGACCGAAGGGAGGAATCTGCTGTTCGCCGGCAGCGTAGCCGCCGCATGAGACAAGCAGGTTCCTCGTCGCTGTCGCTCCTCGGAATGACAAAACTTGGAGAACTCTTCGGAGTGACAAGAATTGGAGACCTTCTGCGAATGACAAGGAGTTGGGAAAGGAATGAAGATTGAGTTTGTCATTCCGACCGAAGGGAGGAATCTGCTGTCCTGGTCACCCGCATCTCAGCAGGCCCGCCCCAGCCTTCGCCCAGGTCCTCCCAAGTTGGGTTCCGCCGCTCGATCAATGCAACCTTCTTCTCCCGCCGCCATTGTTTGAGTTCTGTTTCGCGCGCGATCGCGTCGCCGACGTTGTGAAAGCTTTCGACATGCACGAGACGATGAACGCGGTAACGGTGCGTGAACGCTCCACCCTCTCCTGCACGATGCCTCAGAACGCGGGCCATGAGAAACCCCGTGACCCCGACATACAGCACACGACTTTTACTCGACAGGATGTATAAGTAATAGCTTCGCGGCGGCATCCTTCGCTCTCTCATCACTACTTAAAGTTTTGTGATTGCGGCCAACATCTTTGTCGTCCCGTCCACCAACTTTGTCATTCCGACCGGAGGGAGGAATCTGCTTTACGCCGGCGGCAAGGACGCCGCATGAGATAAGCAGGTTCCTCGTCGCTCTCGCTCCTCGGAATGACAAAAGTTGGAGAGCTCCCGAATGACGAAAGTTGGGGAGCTCCGAATGACAAAGCTACGGATTGGGACGCTGGAAGTCTGTGAACGTCGTCACTCGACGAGCTTGTCGATTCCAAAACGGCACACTCCCTCTAGGCTTGTCATTCCGAGCGAAGCGAGGAATCTGCTGTTCGCCGGCAGCAAGGACGCCGCATGAGATAAGCAGGTTCCTCGTCGCTGTCGCTCCTCGGAATGACAAAAGTTGGAGAGCTCATCCGCATGGCAAAAGTTCGGGAGACTCCTCCGAACGACGAAGCTTTAATCCCGGCTGACTTTTTCATTGCCAAGAACGGCTTGAATCGGGAGAATCCGTAGACCATGAGTCATCGAGGAAAACGGTTGGAGGCGCAGGATCGCTCGAAGCACGCGGACACTTTGAATGCCGGTGGAACGGCTGGCGAAGAAGGGCTGCCATCCGAGCACCGGGCCGGTCTTCTTCCCGAAAAATATTTCCGCTGGCGTAGCGGGGAGATCACACGCCTGGAAGCTTTCTGCGACGTCATCTTCGGATTTGCGCTGACTCTGCTTGTCGTTTCGCTCGAAGTGCCGCGCAACTACGCCGAGCTGATGAATGCGATGCGTGGATTCGTTCCCTTCGCCATCTGCTTCGCCCAGCTGGTCATGATCTGGAGAGCGCACTACGTTTTTTCCCGGCGATATGGCCTCGAAGACACGTACACCATGGTGCTGAATCTCGTGCTGCTGTTCGTGGTGCTGTTCTACGTTTATCCGCTGAAATTTGTGTTCACCATGCTTTTTCTCGAGGTCAGCGGAGCCGCCTCTGCCGGTAACCTCGATGAGATGCAAGCCTCGGTCGTCATGCGCATCTATGCTGCGGGCTTCGCCTCGGTGTTTATTCTGTTCTCGTTGATGTATGCCCACGCTTACCGGTTGCGGCGTGCCCTGCAGCTCAGTCCTGCCGAAACGCTCGAGACGCGCAATACAATTCAGGAAAACGTCCTGCTTGCCCTGATCGCGATTCTGTCCTTCTTCGTCGCGTTCCATCATCCCGATTGGTCCGGATGGACCTACGTCCTGATCGGTCCCGTGCTGACGGTGCACGGCTCAATCTTCGGGAAACGAGTGCGAATGCTTGCGGATAAGGGTTGAAAAATTACTCTTGAGGCTGGCACAGACAATCTCTCAGAGCTTTGTCATTCCGACCGAAGGGAGGAATCTGCTGTTCGCCGGCAGCGTAGGCGCCGCATGAGATAAGCAGGTTCCTCGTCGCAGTCGCTCCTCGGAATGACAAAACCGGGGTGGCCCTCGGAATGACAAAACTTAAAAAGTCTGACAAACCGTGGGGGTAGCCCGGAATGGCAAAACCTAAAAGTCCCTGGGAATGACAAAGCCTAAAAAGTCCGAAGCCACCCGGAATGGCCACGCTTAACTGGGGGAAGTGGAAAGCAGCGCTCTGCTATCATCGCAAGCGGAGTCATTCAACGTCGTCATGAGCGTCACAGTCATCCATCGCGTGCAAAATCTGCGAATGCAGGACGAGGAAGAAGAAGACGACGACATCCCAGTCATTTCTGGTAGAGGAGAAGGAATCATGGAAGAAGGTCCAACCACAGGCTCGGGCCACGCCCGCCGCAACGAAGACATCGCACTGGATCTGATGAAGTTTGTCGCCATGACCACCGGCGTAGGGCGGACCACATCGACCGGCGTGGGATTCCAGGGGACGGGATCGGCCGCGAAACCTGAAGATTATGCGGACCGTTTGCTCGAACTTTACGGTAAATGCCTGGGCGTAGTCGGCGGGAAGAAGTAGTCCGCGCAATAAGAAACCGACGCTAATAGCGCGGTTCAGGCAGTAATCCAGATCGCTGCTTTCTTGCCGGCAGCACTCCGCCGCCGGCAAGAAGTCACAAACTTCCAACCGTAAATCTAGTGGCGCTTCTTGCCTTTTTTCTTGGCAGGTTTCTTCGCCGCTTTTTTCTTTGCTGGTTTCTTGGCGGCCTTTTTCTTGGCCGGTTTCTTCTTGGCGGCAGGCTTCTTTTTTGCCGCCGGTTTTTTCTTCGCCGGCTTTTTCTTGGCTGGCGCTTTTTTCGCTGGAGCCTTTTTGGCCGGAGCCTTCTTCACTGGGGCCGGAGGCGCAGGCTTCGGGGCTGGAGGCTTTGGAGCAGGAGGCGCCGGCGTCGAGATGGGCTCTGGTTCTTCCGCCTCGGGCGATTCCATGCCGGGTTCTTCTTCCTCTTCTTCTTCCTCTTCGAAATCTTCTTCGAGCGACTCGCTGTAGGCACCGCTATCGCCGAATTCTTCTTCTTCGTCACGCCCGTAGAGCGTGGGATCGTAGAACGTCATTGCTCCTCCTGTTTCAGTGGCGGCCGGGTATGGATTCGATGCCCTGGCTGCAGGATACGGCTAAATAAAAAGACCACCGGAATACTTCTGCGGGAACGGCGCCGGATTATAGCACGAGGTTCGCAGGCGTCTGCAAGGACCGCAGGCACATCCTGCTCGGGGTTGGGTTATCACAGTGCAATGGGGGAGGGAAGGCGGGAGGCGTCTTTCGGGCAGCGTCATCCCGACTGGAGCCGGTTTTCAGGCGGAAGGAGGGATCTTGCGCGGAGCGGCACCCCCGGCGGTTTCTTGCGGGGAATTTTCTAAGGGGTATCTTTCGTTGAGCGCCGCGCGAGATCCCTCGCTACGCCTGAACGGCGGCTCCGCTCGGGATGACGCAACAGGATACTGAAGGCGCGAAGCGTGCACCGCCGCCGGTTTCTTGCCAGGAATTTCCTAATGCGCGTCTGACGGCTCCGACCAGATTCATATGTAGCTTTGTCATTCCGACCGAAAGGGAGGAATCTGCTTGTTCTCGACGCCATATCCGCCGCGAACGAACAGCAGGTTCCTCGTCGCTGTCGCTCCTCGGAATGACAACGGTTCGGGGGGCGAACGGCGGCTCCGCTCCGGATGACGCAGCTTTGACGAGCACACAAAAGCCCCACTTCCCGCAAACAAACCTCGCGGAAAGTGGGGGATGGCGCGGTCCAGAAACGTCTACTGGAGCAGCTACTTGAGTTGAAGCGCAGGTAAAACGGCTGTCCCTTCCTTACGAACCGCGTCCAAGGCTGAGGGATCGAGGCCCAAGGCGCTGAGGATGGTCGGAGCAACCTGGGCTGTGCCCACGGAGGTCTTCACCGTCTCGGCCTTGATTCTCGGATTCGACACCAGCAGGATGACGTTGGTGTCGTCATGCGAGAACCCGCCGTGCTCCTCCTGTTTCTTGGTGCTGCCCGAGTAGGTGACGCCGACATTCGGGGTCGACAATGATGTCCGGCGTGCGCGGATCGACCGTCGGATCGTTGTAGTTGAGGGTCAAGGACGGGCCATAGAAGATCTGGCCAAGCCCGATTCCGGTGCTGGTCGAGGCGTTGGCTTCGAGGATGGCGACGCTGGCTGCGGTGTTCGATGAACTATTCAGCCATAGCAGCGAGACGTCATCTTCCGTGGGCCCAATGCCTCCGGCAGTATTCGTCGATTCCGATGGCGGAATGAAGCCCGCATTCGAGAGCAGGGTTGCGGGCGAAGTGCCATTGATGGTTTGGCCGACGTAACGGGTGGGATCGATTGGGGACTGGCCATGCTTCGCGGTGACCACGATCAGGGTCGAATCGTAGAGCCCCTGTTTCTTCAGTTCGCTGACAAACGCTCCGATCGAGGCATCGACGTACTGGAATTCGCCGAGAAGCGCGGCGCTGGGAGTACCCGCGGCATCCAGATATCCGCCCGTGATGCTGTTGCTGGGTTCGATGAGTTTCTGGGCAACGCTGACCGCCTGGAAGTTCATCCCGAAGATCGTGGGAACCTGGGTCTTCTTGGTGCGGAGGTGGTCCCAGCCGTCGATCTGGTTGAGGATCGCATTGACTTTCAAGGTGTCGTAGCACTGGATGTTCTGGAAGCTGTTGGTCCAGGCCGTCAGGTCCGATCCGGGGTCGAGGATGGAGGCGCAGGAAATGCCGGTGGGCGTGGTAACTCCGGGCAGGCCGATCACGGTGGAGTTGATTTCGGGAGCGTAAAAGTCGTCGAGGGCGCTCGGTCCGATGCCGGAGGCGACGGAGGAGTAGGCCGGGTGCTTGTCGGACCAGGCAGCGTAACCGCCAGCGGCGTGGATCACGCTGAAAATGCTGTTCGCGCGGACAAATTGCCATGGCCAGACAGGCGCGCAGCCCCGGGCGGGATCGCGAGGCAGTCTTTGGGGATCGATGGAGTGGATGCCGCCGTCGGTCAGCGCCGCGCCGGGCGCGCCGCCGTTCACCTTGGTTTGGTCGATATCGATGCCTTCTTCGTATTCGGTGGTGAATCCGGTTGGGGCCGCGCCGGCAGTGCAGGTGCCGGGCCCGTTTCCGTTGCCGGTCATGACCGCAGGACCGTCGAGGTTCCGCGAGTAGGCGACGTCGTAATAGACGCCGGTCAAAGCCGGGCTTCCGCCGGTGATGATCGCCGTGAGGCCGGGAAACGAGTCCGACGGCTTCGAGGTGCTGGCGGCGACGTAGTTGACTCCAGACTTGCTAAGGGCCGCAATTGCCGGGCAATAGGGCTGGCCGCCATTCACTGTGCTCACGCCCTTGGCGCAGTTCAGGAAATCGACGGCATGCATGCCGTCAACGCTGATGAGCAACACGTGCTTGATGGAAGTGGACTCTGAACCCTGGGCGGACGCTGGTGCGGGTGCGGTAGCCGCGATCAACGCCAATGCGGACACACCCGCGCTCAGCTTGCGAAAGAACTCCATAGAACCTCCTCAGATTTGGGAACGCTTGCTCAGAAGTAGCAAAGTGAAGTGAACCGAACATTACGGCTCGGTTAATAAAATTTCAGGTTCGAGATGGAGCGGGAGGTTGGGTGTTACTGCGACCATCGCCGTTTGTCATTCCGACCTCCGGCGTTTGTCATTCCGACCGCCGCCCCTTTGTCATTCCGACCGAAGGGAGGAATCTGCTGCGCGCCGGCTGCACGGGCGCTGCAAGCGAACAGCAGGTTCCTCACGGCTTCGCCGTTCGGAATGACAAAGGATTGCGAAGAATGACAAAGAGCTGGGGAGCAGGGCAAAGGAGTGGGAGGAGGGCGAGAGTTTGGGTGTGGACGGCGAAGCCGCTGAGGAATCTGCTGTCGTGCAGATTCCCCATGCGGCTGAAGGTCGCGATTCGGACTATTTCAATGTCTTGACGAAGTCGGCGACCGCCTTGACGTCTTCGGCGCTGAGTCCGGAGAGCGGCTTCTTGTGAGGCATCTTCTTGGTTTCGTCGCCTTTGGTGAGCAGGTTGACGATGTCGTCGGAACTCAGGCTGATGCCTTTCAGGGAAGGGCCGACCTTGCCTTGGCCTTCGGTCCCGTGACAGATCGAGCATTTAGCTTTGAACGTGGCAGCTCCGTCGGCCGCGAACGCAGGGAGAACAATCGAAAGCGACATCGCACACAAAACCGCAACCCGGGAAATTTTCATGAGTTCACTCCTTCAAAATTGTGGGCTTGAGAACAACTCCTGGGCCATCTGGGGAATTGTAGCCTGACCGCGGCGGTGAGTCGAAAGAAATCGAGCGGCCCGGACAGCGTGTGGCCGGCTCTCGATACGCCGCACGCAAGCAGCAGATTCCTCACGGCTTCGCCGTTTCGGAATGACAAAATTTGTGACGGGTGGGCGTGACAAAGATGGGAAAGATTGCGGAATGGCAGAGTTTGTGACGGGGTTCGGCTTCGCCGGCCTTGCAAGGTTTGTCGTTCCGACCGGAGGGAGGAATCTGCTGCGCGCCGGCAGAATGGGCGCTGCATGCGAGCAGCAGGTTCCTCACGGCTTCGCCGTTCGGAATGACAAAGTTGGGAAAGATTGCGGCTGCGCCTTGCGGCTGACGCCTGACGCCTGCTACCGAACGATGGGCACGACGAGAATCATGCCGGGACGAAGCGTCGCGATGTTGCGGTTGTCGCGCTTGATGGCGGCGACCGTCGTCCGATAGGCGCTGGCGATCGAGTAGAACGTTTCGCCGGACTTCACTTTATGGTGAACGATGGCGGTTTCGGCCGGCTTGATGCGTTCAATCTCCGAGGACTTGGTTGCGGGCGGTTTGACGCTCGCGGTTTCGGTCTTGGGACGCTTTGCCTTGGCTCGCGACGAGACGACTTCGGCATCGGCCGCGCTCGGGGAAATGGGAAGATGCAGGGCGACGATCCTGCGTCCGCGGAGACTATCGCCGCGAATCCCGTTCCAACGTCGCAGCATTTGCGCCGAAACTCCAAAGTTGTCGGCGACGGATTCCACCGTGTCCCCGGCGTGAACCTTGTAGCGCGTGATGCGCCGGGCGTACGTTCCAGTGTCGTTGGCGGGATGCTTGCCGGGCGCAACCGGGATCACAAGCTTGGCGTCTGCGTCGAGTTCGGCGCCTTCCAGATGATTCGCCTCTTCAATCTGCTTGGCAGTCGTGTGATACGTGCGCGCCAACGAAGCGACCGTGTCGCCGGGAAGAACCGTGTGATAGCGCCACCAGAGCCGCATTTCCGGAGGGATGGAGGCGATCGCGGTCTCGTACTGTTGCTTCGATCCTGCGGGAACGTGCAGTTCGAACTTTCCTTCCCGCGGCGTGGTCACGCGCAGAAGGCTCGGATTCAGATCCTGCAACTCGCTCGGCGTTGCATTCACGCATTCGGCAACCAGCCGCAGGTCGACCGGATAGTTGATCGTGACCGTGTCGTAGTCCGGAGGACGTTCCATGACTACGCTATCAAGCCCGTACTGCGAGGGATTCTTGGCCATGATGGTTACGGCCAGAATGATCGGCACGTAATTACGCGTCTCTTTGGGCAGGACGTTGCGGTTGTAGAGCTCCCAGAAATCGGCGTATCCGGTGCGGCGGACGGCAGCCTGCACGGTGCCGGGGCCGGAGTTATACGCGGCCATGGCGAGATACCAGTCACCGAACTGGTTGTAGAGATCTTTCAGGTGGCGTGCGGCGGCGCGGGTGGACTTCTCAGGATCCTGGCGATCGTCGACCCACATATTGTGCGATAGGCCGTATCCGCGACCACGGCTAGCCATGAATTGCCAGATGCCGCGGGCTCCCACGCGCGAGACCGCGAGCGGATGGAATCCGGACTCGGCTTGCGCGAGGTAAATCAGATCCTGCGGGACGCCTTCCTGCTTCAGCGTCGAGACAATCATGTCGTGGTAACGGCCCGAGCGGGAATAGGCGCGCTCGAAAACGCCGCGTCCGCGATTGGAGAAGTAAGCGATGAAGCCCGCGACCTGGTCGGTCATCATCAAGGGCAGGTCAGAGCGGGTGTTCTTCACATCGGCTTCGGCCTTGGCCTTCGTGCCGGCATCGGCGGTCGGAGCCAGTCCGTTGGTCTCGTCGATCGGGGCCGGTTCTGCTTTCTGCTGCTGATCTTGCGCCGCTTCGACTTCGGCGGAGGTGCCGCCGGGATAAAGACCGTTCACTCCCTGAACGATGCGTTCGAATTCCTTGCCAAGGCGATCGTCGGAACGGACGTCGAAGTTGCTTCCGAGCAGATCGTTGAGCGCGTTGTCAAAATTCTCTTTGGCGTCGTCGGCTTTGCCCGCGTGATAGTTGTCGAGCCCTTCCTGATATTCCTTCTCGACGCGCGCGATCAGATCAGCGATCGGATCTGCAGTCGAGCTGGGAGCAGGAGCGATTTCAGGCGCAGCGGACTTCTGTGCCGATTCTTCTTTCGGCGCAACTTGCGATTGTGTGGGCTGAGCGGCGACGGGAGCGGGCGGCGCAGCTTGCTGCAAGGCCGGAGGATTCGGCGGCGCCATCGCGGCCGAGCGATTCGCCGACGGACAGGCACAAGCTCCGAGCGTCAGGAAGACGAGTGCGGCGGTCCGGACATAGAGTCTAACGAATGGCATGTCCCTCTATGAGATGCGAGGCCTTTCCGTGGGGTTAAAACCCTGTGGATTCTACCAAAAATGGTAAATGGCTGAATGGGTTAGGTCAATCGCGGAAACGCAACACAGACAGTTACTTTCGGCACGGTACCCGGGGCGGGAGTTTAGGTGGTGGCGAGGAAAAGCAGATTCCTCTGCGGCTGCGCCGCTTCGGAATGACAAACTCTTTGCCGCTTCGGAATGACAAAGGCTGAAGGACTTCGGAATGGCAAAACTCTTCGACGCTTCAGGCCGAGTTGGAGCTTCGGCATTCATGGCGGTTATCAAAATTGTTTGTCATTCCGACCGGAGGGAGGAATCTGCTTGTCGCGGGAGCGCGGATGGTGGCGGGGAGCAGCAGATTCCTCTGCGGCTGCGCCGCTTCGGAATGACAAAACTTTGCCGCTTCGGAATGACAAAGGCTGAAGGGCGCTTCGGAATGACAAAGGCCCGAGTTGCTTTCATTCGCGACGCCCGTCAGCGTGCTGGCTGAATCCTGATTTCGAAGAGCTTCGGCCACAGCTTGCCGGTGACAAAGAGGCGGTCTCCTCGCGAATCGTAAGCAATGCCGTTGAGGACTGCTCCGTTACCCTGAAGTTCGCGTTTGTCGATGATCCCGCTGAGATCGATGTGTCCGAGAACTTCGCCGGTGCGCGGCGAGATGCGGATGATTTCGCTCGTTTGCCAGATGTTCGCGTAAATCTCTCCGTGGATGTATTCCAGTTCGTTGAGGTTCTCGATCGGGTGATGATCTTCGTCGACAACGTGGATGCGTCGCGACACGTGAAAGGTCTCAGGGTCGAGAAAGCGCAGGTATGAAGTGCCGTCGCTCAGGATCAGTTGCTTGCCGTCGTGCGTGAGTCCCCAGCCTTCGCCTTCGTATTCCAAGGTTTTCAAGAGGCGGAAGCTGAAGCGATCGTAGACGAAGGCTTTGTGGGATATCCACGTCAGCTGGATCAGGGTGCTGCCCCAGTCGGTGAGTCCTTCGCCGAAATAATCCCCGGAGAGATTGAAGTTCTGCAACACCTGTCCGGTGGTCAGGTCGACCATGCGCAGCGACGAACGGCCGACGAGGCCTGTGCTCTCGTAAAGATGCCCGTCAACGTAAATCAGGCCCTGCGTGAAAGCCTTGGAATCATGGGGATAGGTGTGGACGATCTGATAAGAGTCGACTTTGCGTTGCGCCGGCGGGGCCGCGACCGCCGTCACACTCAGCAGGCAGAGCAGCAAACTTACCACAACCGGTTGTTTGCAGCGCGCTGTGACGAAGTTCATCGTTCCAGCGGCAACAAGTACGACGGATTGTTTTCAAACGCGCGGCCGAAAACCTGGCGGTCGGCCTCCCGCATATCCCAGGAGATCACGGAGTCGGGGGTGATCTGAATTGTGACGTCGTCCCACCCGGCGAAGACGGGTCCGACCTTAGGATCCGCGAGCGCGGCTGGGCTCAGGTACTTTTTGTGAATCTCGTGATTTTTCTTTTGCGATTCATCCCCGGTGAGAAACTTCGCGCTGCCGATGATGGTGATGCCGCAGGAAGCGGAAGGGTCGCGGGAGTCCATCATCAGCGACACTTTTGGGTTGGCTTTCAGATTCTGCGCTTTGCGGCTGCGTGAGGCTGTCGCAACAAAGATGTGTGTGCCGTCGAACCAATACCACACCGCCACCATGTGGGTTGAGCCGTCCGGATTCTGGCTGGCCAAGGCTGCGATGTAAGGCTTCTGCAGAAATTGCTTAACGAGAGGGTCGGTTAACGAAGCCATGTCGTTTCTCCTGAGGTGCAGCAATGTTTCGTTCAGACGCGCCAGTAGTCCGGACGCCAATTCTGGATCGCTTGCTTGATCTGCTTGCGCGTCATTTTTTCGTTCAGCGCGCGTTCGGCAAGTTTCGGCAGTTCGGCATCGGAGGCGAAGCGGAGTCCGCAAAGCTGATCGACAGTCAGTTCGGGGATGCGCGAGCGGATCGGCTCTGAAAGAAGCTGCATCAGGCGAAGGCGCTCTTCGAGGCGAATCACGCGGTCCTGCACCTTGAGCGCATAGAGACGTTCTTTCAGCAACATCACGATAAACGCGATCGCCAGCAGGATCAGAAGGAAGGCGTGGATATTATCGCGCGAGTCACTTTCGCGGAAATGATAGACAAAATGGATGATCGTCAGAACGAACGCGATCCCGAAGACGGGGGCCAGGAAGAAATGAAATGGCGGATCGAGACGCGTGTGGTTGGCGAATGTCTGGGGCTGCTTCTCGGCCATGAGAGGGGCTCCTTGCGGAAGAACGAGCAAGTGTAGCAGAGGGGGATCAGCAGATTCCTCTGCGGCTGCGCCGCTTCGGAATGACAAAACTCGAAGTCGGAATGACAATCATGCGGGGCGCTGGGATCGATGGTTGAGCGCACGAGCTGCGGCTCGCAGTGTTATCCGTTGCTCCCAGAGGGTTGTCATTCCGAGGAGCGATCGCGACGAGGAACCTGTTGTTCGTTTGCAGTAGAGGTGGTGGTGGGGATCAGCAGATTCCTCTGCGGCTGCGCCGCTTCGGAATGACAGGATGCTTAGACGGAGTGACAAATGTCACGTCCGAAGGACGACGGGGCCGCCGTTCGAAGCGATACGGGAGTCCCCCGGCTCCCGTATCGATCCTTGCGGTCACTGGTTACTTCGAACGCGCGAGCAAGACTTTTTCGGAAGCAGAAACGTTTTGGGCTTGCAATTCCGCTTCTGCCCTCCCGCGCGGTATCTGATAGACCGTGCGGCTGCCCGCGACCTTCACGCCGGCCAGGAAATACCGGTCCCCGTACTTGTGAAACACAAGCGCGGTGGATTGAGATGGCGCGGCATTCTGGCTCTGGCTCGGAAAAGTGAACTGGGACGTTTTTGCTTCCCAATTGTTCACCACCAACGCATTGCCGGTGTGGTCGATGCGCTGCACGGTACACTCCCCGGCTGGGAAGATCGTGTTGCCGGCCCGGAACTGGAACGGCACCTGAGCCACGATCTTTTCGCTCTGCCCTAACTGGGCCGATGCCAGGAGGGGGAAGAACGTTACTGCGATTGCCAACATGCGAACTGCGTATTTCATAAAACACCTCCATGGTGTAAGTAGCTTCCATCGGGGAAGTGAAGCGATCTTGCACCCAGACGCACAATAGGTCCATGGAGACCGGCTGAATCGAAATCAATTGATCTGAAGAACGCTAGCCGTGTCTTGACAGCCCAATGAGGGCAGCGAAGAATTGCGGATAAGGGCGTGTTCCGATGGCTGACAAAAAAGTTCGGTTCGACGATTTCGAGCTGGATTTCGGCCGCTTCCAACTCTCGCGAAGCGGAGAACCGGTGCGCTTGGAAGGTTTGCCTCTGCAGTTGCTGATCTTCCTGATCGAAAACCAGCGACAACTTGTGACCCGCGAACAAATTGCCGACGTCCTATGGGGCAAGGACGTTTTCGTGGACGTCGAACAGGGAATCAACACGGCGATCCGCAAGATACGGATGGCACTGGACGATGATTCGATACATCCCCACTACCTGCAGACGGTGGTTGGACGGGGTTACCGGTTCGTTGCCGAGATCGTCGCGGACGCCGATGGGGACGACGAGGGCTTTAGAGTTTCTGCCGAGGAACTTGGGAAAGCGATCATGGCTGCGGCGGGGCTGGAACCGAACGAACCGAAGCGTCGGTGAGTCGGTCCCCGCGCGATTACTGATTTCAGCGACGATTGTCATTTCCTCACGGCTTCGCCGTTCGGGATGACAACGGAGAGACGCCGTACATATAACATCCAACGCACGGCGCTGATCGACTTGAAGCACAGGCCTGGCAATTGCCTCGACTAGCAGGTTCGCAGTCTTCAATCTGAAATCTGACTTCCAAGAATTTCGCCGTCCAGAATCCCTTTCACCCAGCGAGGAATCCAAGACTTCCATGAAAGCCATACAAGTGAAACAACCAGGCGGTCCCGAGGCGATGGAGTTGGTGGAGTTGCCCGTACCGGAGCCAAAGGCGAATGAGGCGGTGGTAAAGCTGGCTGCTTCGGGAGTCAATTTTATCGATGTGTATCACCGCGAGGGACGGTACAAGGTGCCGCTGCCTTTTACGCCGGGACAGGAAGGAGCCGGGGTTGTGACCGCGGTGGGGGCGGATGTGAAGACCCTGAAGAAGGGCGACCGCGTGGCCTGGGCAGGAGTACTCGGCGGGTACGCGGAGTACGCCGCGCTCGCCGCCGACCGGCTGGTGACAATTCCAGCGGGAGTGACGGATCAGCAGGCGGCGGCCGCCATGCTGCAGGGAATGACCGCACACTATTTGTCGCACGACACGTATCACCTGAAGCGAGGCGAGACGGCTTTGGTGCATGCGGCGGCGGGCGGCGTGGGATTGCTGTTGGTGCAGATGGCGAAAAATATTGGCGCGCGGGTGCTGGCAACGGTCTCGACCGACGAGAAGGCGAAACTGGCGCGGGAGGCAGGAGCGGACGAGATCATTCTGTACACGCAGTCGGATTTTGAGACCGAGACCAAACGCCTGACCGGTGGCAAGGGCGTCGACGTCGTGTATGACTCGGTGGGGAAGACCACATTCGAGAAGGGACTGAACGTTTTGCGTCCGCGAGGGATGATGGCGCTGTTCGGCGGATCGAGCGGGGCAGTGCCGCCATTTGATTTGATCACGCTGTCGCAGAAGGGGTCGCTGTACGTGACGCGCCCGACGATGCTGAACTACACTGCGAGCCGCGAGGAACTGACGGAGCGATCGAGCGCTGTGTTTGGAATGATTGCCGCGGGCAAGTTGAAGCTGCGGATCGAGCATACGTATCCGCTGGCCGAGGCGGCGCGGGCGCATCAGGATCTCGAAGGACGGAAGACCACGGGGAAGCTGCTGCTTCTGCCGTAGGAAGCGGGCGCCAGGTCGAATTACAAATTAGATGGATGGGCGCCCCGTTCAAGCTTTGCTTGAGCGGGGATTTTGCTGGATTCAAATCCCACGTTAAGTCAGGATCCCATATCAAAGTCAGAGTCCCCACTCTAACGTCGCCAAAACCGCGACGTTAGAGTGGGCACCCTCGTGTTCGTGATTCTGCTTTTTACCGATTTCGGCTGTAATTTTGGACGTAGGCCGGCACTTTTCTCGTTGGGTCCAGCCTCTCGTCGGGGATCGGCGCTCCTAATTTCATTTCCAGCGGAACGACTCCGGCCCAGGTGGGGAAGGAATAATCTTCTTCGTCGTCGATGGCAGGGCCGAGACGAACTTTGGCGGAGAATTCTTCGATCGGCAGGCGCAGCACAGACGTCGCTTTGAGTTCGTGATCGTTGGGCTGGCGGACATCATCCCAGCGGCCGGGAATGATGTGTTCGGAGAGGATGCGCAAGGCTTCCAACTTTTCTGCGGGATCGTCCACTAATGTCGCTTTGCCGAGGATGACAACCGAGCGGTAGTTCATCGAGTGATTGAAAATGGAGCGGGCGAGGACGAGTCCTTCGAGCAGCGTGACGGTGACGCAAATCTGAACGCCGTCTTTCATCTGGCGCAGCATGCGGCTGGCGGCAGAGCCGTGGATGTAGAGGCTCGAATCCTTGCGGCCGTATGAAGTCGGAATCACGAATGGCTGGCCGTCGACCGTGAATCCGACGTGGCAGAGAAATCCTTCATCGAGGATGCGGTACGCCGTTTCGCGATCGTAGATGCCACGATGGGGTTCGCGGACCACACGAGTGCGAGGGGTTGGAATTTGAGGTTCAGACATGGAGGAAAAACTCCGGGCAAGCGCCAAGGATGGGTGAATTAAAAGTGTAACACCGGGAAATGCGGCGCAGGTGGCGGGGAACAGCAGATTCCTCCCTGCGGTCGGAATGACAAACAGCTTCCCCTCTTTGTCATTCCGAGGAGCGACGGCGACGAGGAACCTGCTGTTCTCATGCAGCGCGTCAGATGCCGGCGATCAGCAGATCCTCCCTGCGGTCGGAATGACAAGGCAAATTTGTCTCGTCGTTAGTCGACCACCGTTGGGCTGCCGGTGTCGGGTCAAGTTGCGGTTGTAACCAAAAAAGAGGCGTCATCCTGAGCGGAGCCGCTTTTCAGGCGGAGCGAAGGATCTCGCGCGGTGCGGATGCGCTGCACGCCAGATTCCTCGGCCCGCTGGTGAAAACGCGGTCCTTCGGAATGACGCATTCGTTCTGAGGAGCGGCGGCGAGGAGGACTGCTGTTCTGATGCGGCGCCGCAGGTGGTGGGGATCAGCAGATTCCTCCCTTCGGTCGGAATGACAAAGGTCGAATTAAGAATAAAGATATTCATGTGCGGCTACCAGTTGATCTTCATGGCGAACTGGAACTGGCGCGGATCGTAGGCGGCGGTCGCTTGTCCGGCATTGGTGAAGAGCGGGCTGACGGCAGCCACGTTGTATTTGTTGGCGATATTAAACATGTCGGCGATCAGGTCCATGCTGAAGCGTTCGGTGAAATAGATGCGCTTCGAGACGCGCATGTCGCCGAAAGCGGTCCACGGCGTCAGACCTGCGTTGCGGCCGAGATTGCCGTCGAGTTGCAGCAGCGTCGGGACCTTTCCAGTGGCGACGAATCCATTGATGCAAACTTCCTGAAAAGTTCCGCTGGGAGAGAACTTCGACGTGACCGGCGTGCCGCAGGCGGGATCGACGGTCGTGTTGGGACGGCTGGTGAGAGACGAGAGCTGCAGATTGTCTCCGCTGCCGGTCAGGATGTTGAAGGGACGTCCCGATGCGATTTCGACCAGCGGAGCGAACGTCCAATCGCTGAAGAGTTTTCCTGCGAATCCGTGGCCGCCGATCTTTCCCGTCTGATAGACGCCGCTGAACACGAAGCGATGGCGCTGATCGAACAGAGAGGTCGAGCGATCGTTTCCGGGATAGTAGCTGTCCTGCGGCGTCAGCGTGGATTGCAAATCGGTGGAGTCGTCGATCGAGTGCGACCAGGTGTAGGAAGCGAGGAACTCGTAGTGGCTGCTGAAGCGCTTGCGCAGGTTGGCGCTGAAGCCGTGATAGATCGAGCTGCCGTTGGAGTAGTTGGCGTCCATATCGCCGAAGGGAACGCATCCGCTGAAGGTGGCGGGATTGCAGGTGGCATTGAATCCCGGGAATGCTGCCGACGAGCGCGGCCGCTTGCGCAATGCAGGCAGCGGATCGCCGCGATCGCGTAGGCTCCGATGATGGACGGATTCAATCCGCCGGGACGGAAAAAATTCATCAGCGACGCGTCAACGTAGGGGAACGGCGAGGTCGGGGAACCGCCGGGGCTGCATCCGCTGACGGTGAACGGGCTGGCGGGCGTGGGCAGCGCGCCGGCCAGTGCGTCGTAGTAGGCCGACTCGTAGTTGGCAACCATCAAATCGCCGCGAATCGTATTGGCGTTGATCGGACGGTTGAGGTGGCGTCCGCCGTTGAAGTTGTAGGCGAGGCTGAGAGCGAATCCGTCGCCCAGATCGCGCTCGAACGTGAGGTTGGCCTGCTGCGAGTAGGCGTAGACGAAATTCTTCGACTGCGGATAGCCGAAAGGCTGAAATCCCAGCGGCAGGAACGTCGGATGGAGTTCAGATAATTCTGGTTGAGAAAAACAGACTGCGGAAAATTCAGCGCCTGGAATTGCTGCTGGTTGGGCAGGTATCCCAGAGCGGAAGCCGTGGCGGGATTCAGCGTGGCCGCGCATGGATTGGCGGCGCTGGGAACGTTGATGGGCAATCCCTGAAAGATCGTGATCGCGTTCAGGTTTCCGGGATTGCCGGCGCCGCTGCAGACCGATGTTCCGGCGAAAGCAAGCTGTCCGCTGGAGGAGCCGTCGGAGGCATCGCCCAGGAAGTAGAGTCCGAGCAGCGGATGGTCATAGAACATTCCGTAGGAGGCGCGGACGACGGTCTTGCCGTTGCCTGCAGGATCCCATGCCATGCCGATGCGCGGCTGGATGTTGTTGGTGTCGGTCTGAATTCCTTTTTGCAATCCGAGCAGGCGGTACGCGGGAAGCGCGAGGCCCTGCGGAGATTTGAAGGTCGGAGGAATTTCCACGTCGTAGCGCAGACCGTAGTTCAAAGTGACGTGCGGCGTGACGCGCCAGGAATCCTGCCAGAACGCGCCGATTGGAATGTTGTGGAACGAGTCGCTGGGACTGCCGATGCCCTGAATGAAATCTCCGGGAAGGCCCGCTCCGTAGGCTTGCACGGCGGACAGGTCGGGGAAGTTCGGCAATCCGGTCGGGCTCGGGATTGACGAAGCCGAGACTCGAAGCGCTGAAGGTTCCGAAATCGTAGACGCCGCCGTAGTTGACGGTGAAGGTCGCGGTAGATCGGAAGGTAGTTGACGTCGGCGCCGAACTTCATGTTGTGGCGGCCGACGGTCCAGGAAAAATTGTCGGTGAACTGGTAGCGCTGCTCGACGCGCTGAATGTAGGAGTAAGGCTCGCGGCCGAAGTAGGCGAAGCCGGTAATGTTGACGGCGGGATCGGAGCCTCCGGGAATTTTCGTGTTGTAGAAATACGACAAGTCCGCGGCGCGCGTACTGGAAGCGGAATTCGTTGACCTTGTTGGTGCCGATGGTCCATGTGTCCTGAAAAACTCCGGCGACATCGCGATAAGTCTGCTGCGAGGTGCGCGAGTAGGCGTTCTGTCCGAACGGCTGATCCTGTCCGCTGACTTCGATGCCGGTGACGGTGCTGGGGCTGACGTTCGCGCGGAACGACAAGCGATGATTGCGTGCCGAGGTTGTGGTCGAGGCGCAGCGAGTAGAGGCTGGTGCCTTCGAAGACGGGGAAGTTGCCTTCCTGCGAAGTCAGAGATTGATAGGAAGCGGGGACGCCAGCCAGACATGGTCCCGGCGGAGGGCAGCTGGTGGGGAAGCCTGTCCAGCTCGTGAGAGCTCCGAGCGTCGAGGCCACGACCAGCCCGGTGGGCCAAGTCGCCATTCACCGCCATGCCGGACGACGCGCCCGACGAGGCCGAGATATTGGCCGACTTCGCCGGCGTAGCGCCGGACTTGCGGCGATTGTGGCGTCGACCGCGGGGTTCGCAAGGAATCCGACCTGCTCGGGAGTGAGTTGCAGATTCACGAGACCGGCGGGCGCTCCGAAGAATGCGGAGGCGTCGAACGGAGTGAGTCCGAAATTGCCCTGGCCGATGCGAGGAGAATCCGGTTTCGTGGCGGCGTGTGACTTCGTAGGAGAAGAAGTAGTACGTCTTGTCTTTCTTGATCGGACCGCCGAAAGCGACGCCGGCCTGCACGCGCGTATACGCGGGATCGGGAACGGTGCTGAACGGATTCACCGCCTGGAAGTTGCGATTGCGAAGGTATCCGAAAACGTCGCCGTGAAACTCGTTCGATCCGGAGCGGGTGATGATGTTGACCACGCCGCCGGCAGCGCGTCCGTATTCGGCGGCGTAGTTGTTGGTGATGATCTGAAATTCCTGCACCGCTTCCTGCGAAACCGTGGAGCGCACGCCGTTGACGGAGTTGTCGGTAGCGTCGGCGCCATCGACGTTGACCAGATTCGAGCGCGCCCGCTGTCCGCTCATGTTGAGGCCGGAGGTCGGAGCGGCGCCGGTGTTGGGCGCGTTGTCGCGAACGACCTGCGAATCGGTGAGGGTGAAGTTGATGTAATTGCGGCCGTTGATCGGCAGATTATCGATGCGGCGCTCGCCGATCGTGTCGGTGGTCGAACTGCGCGAGGTTTCGACGAGTTCGGCCTGCGAAGAGACTTCGACGACTTGCGTGGTCGCCCGAGATCGAAAGCGTGACGGGAAGTTCGACGAGGCCGCCGACGGTGATGGCGACGCCGGTGCTTTCGACCTTGGTGAAGCCGGGCGTCACGATGGTGACGGTGTAGGTGCCGGGAGGAAGAAGTTGGACGGTGTATCCGCCCTGTCCGTCGCTGTTCGCGGTGCGCTCCAGACCCTTGGCGACGTCCTGCGCGGTGACGGTTGCATTGGTGACGCTGGCGCCTTTGGGATCTTTTACGGTGACGTGCAGATCTCCGGTAGCGACGCCGCCCTGCGCGAAGCGCGAAGGCTGAAATCAGCAGGACGAAAAACGACACCGAGACTACTTTTGCTGTGCGGAGCATAAGATTCTCCCTTGAACTCGCGAACGCGAGCAGACGGCGGGACACGTTCCCACGCAACTTTCCGATAGGCTCACTCGACGGTTGAACTGCTTTGAAGCCCGCTGGTTTTTATAACAGAACCATGCGTGAAAACAAGTCAGCAGGTAGTGACGTGGCGGCGCCGCGTTGCTGCGAAGTTTTCCGGAACATGGGACTGGATTGGAACACGTCTCCGGTGTGTCGCTGGCGCTCGTGACAACGGCGGCGAACAGCAGATTCCTCGGCGGCTTCGCCGCTTCGGAATGACAAGGAGTGGACGAAGGCGGGTTGTCATTCCGACCGCTGGGAGGAATCTGGTGATCGCCCTGCGCCTGAGGCGCTGACGGCGAACAGCAGTTCCTCGGCGGCTGCGCCGCTTCGGAATGACAAGGTTCGATCTAGGTTGCGGAGATGCGGACTGGGACGGCGGGATTCTGCAGGCGTCCGAGGAGCATCGCGGAACCGTTCAAGCGGACGTATCCGTGAAAGATTTGGGTCGCGGCGAAGGCGCGAGCTTGGCCACAGCCAGGCCGCCCTAGATCTGCACAAGCGCGAAGAATGCATTGCGTCTCAAAAGCATGGCGTTGTCGACCAACTGGTGCGCGGCTTCGACGGTGCTGGGTTCGGCGGCGGAGAGCGCACGGTTTCCAATCGCTATCAGGAAAGCCGCATTTCTGTGAACGGTTGACACATACGCAAGCATGGCGAGCAATCGTTCGCGCTGCACCGATTGGAATTCCGCAGAATGACAACCGTGTGCGCAAATAGTTCGTCTCGGACGGATCGACCAGATTGCGGAACGCCTCAATATCGATCGGCTGAATTTCTTTCGCGAGGTTCGGGCGAGGAGAAAGTTGCTGGCGCCACTGATGCCACGAACCAAAAACTACAGAAATCACAATTACCGCAAAGATGACGAGAACGATGGCCAGAGTCATTGGTGTATCAGGCGCTCCAATTCGCGGTTCCAGTCTTTAAGCGCTTCTTCGTGATCTTTCGGAAGTTCCCCTGACGAAGAAGAGGGCGGGTCCGAGGGTGGTTCGAGTGCGAGCCGCTTCTTTCTCGGGTACGAGCAAGTAGTAGTACCAGACGATGACGCACACGTGGTACGTCGCCATGTTCATGAAGTCGATCAATATACGTTGATGTGGCGAAGGATTGGCATTGGTAAGGATGGACCACGTCGCAAGATGTTCACACGAGGAGATGCCGAGGCCCAGCAGAATTCCGAAAGACTTACGATCCCACTGCATTTGGAAGTAAGCGAGCGAAGAGAAAGATGAAAAGAATCAGTCCGCATTCGACGATGAAGGTACTCAGTTCGAGCAGGTGCGCGCCTGCCAACAGGCGCACCGGGCTGTCTCCGCGCGAAAACGCTGCGGTTAGAGTTGCGATGAAGACGAGAACCGCTCCGACTCCGCTGACGAGGATTTTTCCGAGCTTGCTGACCGATGGATAAGGATTAAAGACCCGGCCGAACACTGCGCCGATCACGAGGAATTTCAGGATGCTTTCGACGGAAAGATTCGACCAGTCGACATACCAGAAAGTCTCGGGGGTTACGGATGGGATGACGTCAGAGGTGAATACGCTAAGTTGGCCGATGGAGCTGAGAAGGGCAAAGGCAAAAAATGCAGGGAACTTGCGCGAACCAGGCCGCGCCGCCAAAGCAGAAGTCCAAGAATGAAGAGAAGCGCGTTGGGCGCCACCCAAAGGTAATCCCAAAGTAATGAGTGCGCCTGCAGCATGGCGGTGGTCAGGCACTATACCGCGAGCGGCTGCAGGCCGCAACTCATCTTTCATTCTTGTTCCGTTTTCGTAAGATCGACTAAGTTGCCTTCAAGTTCGTCGATCTTGGGTGCATAATTGACCCGGCGCGAACCTAGGGCTTGCAGAGCTGAGTGCTGCCGCCACAATTCGTTCCGGTTGCCCCGCCATCGAAGCGAACAGCGGTTGTTACGACCAAAGTGTTGAGGAAGAGGACTGCGACTCCGAGGGCGAAGAGCACGTTTTTCACTGTTTTTTCTCCTGGGTAACTGCGAATTGGAACGTGATACTTTCATGGCCGCAGCCATTGCTGCAATGGGGTTTGCAAGCCTCCGAGCGTTCGGAATTCGTAACAAAATGACCCTGAAATCGGCCCTTCAAGACGTGAAAGAGACCACCCTGACGGCCATCTCAGGCATGTTGGGGAAGTTGTCGTATCTGGCTTCACTGCGGCGCGCGCAAGGCCGATACGAGCATTGGGGTATGGAGACGATTCATGGGCCGGAGTCTGCGGAGCGCGCCTTGAAAGCAGCGCACACCGAAGTGGTGACAGGAGTATTGCGGGCGCCGTTATCGACGCTAGTAGAAGATCTGGAGAAATCGTCGCAAGAAAGTGGAGTTGCCGCGCAGGACTACGTTGAGAACATGCGCGAGCGCTTAGAGGATTTATTGCCGGCGGGGCGGCAGGATGCCGCGTCGACGCAGCACCTTAATTCAGTGCTGCTGGCCCTTTCGAAGCTTGGAGGGCCGTCGAGGGCGCGCCACTCGGTCAATTTCATAGCGACGCCGACGACTTGTCCGAGGACTTCCGCTTCCTGCGGATGGCGCAAGATTCGAACCGGAACCGGAGAAAGCGGATGCGGCTGCAGAATGACGTCGTCGCGGCGCATGCTGCACCAGCAGCAAGTATGGCCTTCGCGGGTTTCCACGAAATAAATGGGACGTTCGTATTCGGAGCGCCAGGAGCCTTCGACCACGCGATTGCGCGATTCGTCGACCTGTATGAAACTGCCGGGCGGAAGAATCGGGATACATCGTGAAGTCCTGCGTGCCGACGTAGCCGTAAGTGAATTCGCTGTTCGCGAATTGCGCGAGGTAGGCGACGGGAACGAGGCCCCATTGCTCGACCATGCGTCCGAGATTGGTAGTGCGTTTTTCGTCGAAGCCAGGATCCATGCGCACGGGCACCTGGACGGAAGACAGTCCAGCGAGCGCATCGGAGACGTGCGACTTCGGCGGCGACACCAGCCCGAGATCGGCGGCCATGTTGTTCATGTCGACGCCGTACCAGGACATCAACTCGCGGAGATCGCGCCGGTAAATCACCGAGAGAGTGTAGAGACGGTAAATGCTGGGCAGAATTCCCTTGGTCTCGATGTCGGAGAGGCGGCTGGGAGGAATGGAGAATTCTTCGTTGCGATAGCGCTCGGCGACGCGCGCGCTGGAGTTCTCCACATCGCGCATGGTGAGGCCAAGTTTTTCACGCAGCGTGCGAAGACTTTTTCCCGCGGGTAGCACCTTGGAGCCCCTCCGAAGAATTGGGGAATCATATCAAACGCGGGAATGGTGTGTCCGCAAATTAAGCAAAAAATTGCGCAGTGAAAATTTAGTTACGAATTCCGAACAGCTGACTTCGTGCGTAAACACTGGAATCTCCGGGGATAGCGGTACGATGCAGGGCGAATTCCCTGTGCCCTCCGGAGTTGCGGATTTTACTGTCGTGTTCGGATTTCGTAACAAGCCTCATGCAAGCCACGGGAGAAGCAGGGAATGCGGAACGGGGATTTCCTGCAAGTCAAATGGCTTAGACTATGTGTCTTTCCGTTTCGTTCGCCCGAGGCAAGGCGGACGGATGACTTGGCGTCTCTCTGAGTCTTAGAGGCGTGTGGAACGGACACAGCAGATTTCTCCGTCGCCGTCGCATGCGCTCCGGTTCGGTCGAAATGACAAGGACTCGTTGCAATTTCAACTCTCATTGATCCGTTAGGTATTCTTTATCCCTCCTCCTTCATCCCTCCTCCTTCATCCCTCCTCCTTCATCCTTCATCCTTCATTCTTCATTCTTCATTCTTAAACTTCTAGTGGGCTCAGGAGTTTTCGTCCGTTCAGCGCCTGCCAGATGTGAAGCGGATGACATTTGTCACGCCGGGTGCGTGATGGATGGCACTGGCGCCACAATCGGGCGTGCACGATGATGACATCACTGCACGGAAATCAGGAACCGGCAGGGGAGCACAGAGAATGATCGCAACGATGGAACAACCCCGAGTGGCCGAACCAGCGAAGCCGGAGCGGATTGTCGCCAGTCTGGAAGGCGTGAACAAGAACTACGGAAACATCCGCGCGCTATGTGGAGTGGATTTTCGCGTTCACGCCGGCGAAGTTGTGGCGTTGCTGGGGCCGAACGGCGCTGGCAAAACAACCGCGGTCAAACTGCTGCTTGGATTGAGCCAGCCCAACACGGGGAAGGTCCGCGTCTTCGGCGGCGACCCGACGAATCCTGAAAACCGGATGCGAACCGGAGCGATGTTGCAGGTGGGGCGGGTTCCGGAAACGTTGCGGGTCCGCGAGCACATTGATCTTTTCTCCTCCTATTACGAGAAGCCGCTGGACGCAGCCGAAGTTTTGGCGGCGGCAGGACTCGAGAAATTGAGCGACCGGAAGTTTGGCGATCTCTCGGGCGGACAGAAGCAGCGCGTGTTGTTTGCGCTGGCGATCTGCGGCGATCCCGATCTGTTGTTTCTCGACGAGCCTACGGTTGGACTCGACGTGGAAGCGCGGCGCATGTTGTGGGATGAGATCCGGCACCTGGTGAGTCGCGGAAAAACGGTTCTGCTCACGACGCATTACCTGCAAGAAGCCGACGCGTTGGCGGACCGCATCGCGGTCATCAATAAGGGAGAGATCATCGCGGAGGGAACGCCGGCGACGATCAAGGCGCAGACCTCGGGTAAACGGATCCGCTGCATCACCAGCTTGAGCATCCCGGCGCTTCGCCAGATTTCAGGAGTGACGGAAGTGAAGGAAGACCGCGAGGCGGTTGAGATTCATACCGGCGTGGCCGAGCCGGTTGTTCGCGAACTGCTGGCGCGCGACGCATCGCTTTCGGGACTCGAAGTGACCAGCGCGGGATTGGAAGAGGCGTTTATCGCGCTGACGCACGATAGTTCGAACGGAAATTCTAACTGACACGGCAACCGGCATCGAAGGAGACTCAAATGAGCGCGGCAACCATCGCATTGAGCAACCCGCAAGTTCAGCGTTCGGCACAGCAGACGGCGACCATCTATCTGAAGGAAGCCAAGTACGAGTTTCTGAAGAACCTTCGCCTGCGCATGTACACGGCGTCGGTGCTGAGTTTCCCGATCATGTTTTACGTTTTGTTCGGGCTGGTGCTGAATGCAAAAGAGTCGATCGGAAGTATGCGCGTGCCGACCTATCTAATCGCGACCTACGGAACGTTTGGCGTGATGGGCGCGTCGTTGTTCGGAACGGCGGCGGGACTGGCTTCGGACCGCGGGCTGGGATGGCTGCAAGTGAAACGCGCCAGCCCCATGCCTCCTTTCGCTTACTTCGCGGCGAAGGTGGTGACCAGCATGATCTTCAGCGCGATCATCGTGGTCGCTCTGTTCACGCTTGGCATCACGATGGGCGGAGTGCGGATGCCCGCGGCTGATTTTGCGAGGCTGCTCGGAACTCTGGTCGCGGGATCGCTGCCTTTCTCGGCGATGGGACTGGCTCTCGGATATTTCACCGGACCGAACTCGGCTCCGGCCACGATCAATCTGATTTATCTACCGATGTCATTCTGCAGCGGACTGTGGGTGCCGTTCATGTTCCTGCCGAAGATCGTGAAGCAGATTGCGCTGGCGCTGCCGCCGTATCACTTATCGCAGCTGGCGCTGGGTATTGTTGGCGCGGGAGTCATGAATCGACTGCCGACGCACTGGGAAGTGCTGGCCGCCTTCACCATGATCTGCCTGGGCGTCGCGCGAATCGGATTTCAGCGTGATCAGGAAAAAATGTACGGATAGGGTTGCGGATGGTCCGTGCGTACGATTTCGGTTGATGAACAGAGAGAGGAGACGACAATGAGTGCGAATTCAAAGAAATCCGTGGGCTGGACGATCGTGCTCATGTTGTTGGGAGTCGTCGCTCTCTACGCTGGGACGAAGTCGCTGGTGCTGCTGATCCCGGCAGCGACCCTGGTCTGGTACGCGTCGAAGCCGGTACTCCGGAGTGGCCGGAATTGACAGCTGGAGCGAGAATATAAGTATGCCGCTGATGTCGTACGAACGCTCAGAAGATGGCCGAGACGGGAAGTCCATGGAAGCTGAAGCCGTGGAGCATGATCCTGAAGGACAAGGATCACGGCTGGAGTCCGCTGCTGTGGGTTCTCTACCTCGGTTTTTTCTTCGTCGATCCGATCCTGAGCCATCCTTCGTGGAAGATATGGCTTGCCGACGGAATCGGCGCCGCCGTATTTCTCGTTCTCTACCTCGGATTGTTCGCGATCGAGAATCCGCTCGCGCTCGGACACATTGCCGGGATGGTTGTGCTGGGCATTGTATTCATGCGCATCAACGGCGGCGCATGCACGTTCTTCATTTATGCAGCCGCGATGCTTCCGTTCTGTGTCGACTCACAAGCGGCGGCTGCAGTGGGTCTCGCTATTGTGGGTGCTATCGGCGGGATTACCGGATGGGCGCTCCACATCAATGGCTGGGGCCTGTTCTATTCCGCGTTGTTTCCCGTGATCATCGGTGCCGGCAATACTTTCTTCGCCGAGCGGAACCGGATGAATCGCAGGTTGCGCAAAGCGAACGAAGAAGTGGAGCAACTGGCGAAGGTCGCCGAGCGGGAGCGAATTGCGCGCGATCTGCACGACGTGCTGGGGCACACCTTGTCGGTGATCACGTTGAAATCAGAGCTTGCCGGGAAGCTTCTCGATCGGGATCCGGAGCGGGCGAAAAAAGAAATCCATGAAGTGGAAGAGATTTCGAGGCAGGCGCTCTCGGACGTGCGCGATGCGATTCGCGGATACCGTTCGAAGGGATTGGCGGCCGAACTCGCACAAGCGAAGTCGACCCTCGAGACTGCCGGGCTGACCGTGCAGTGTGACGCGTCGACCAGCATGAAAATTCCTGCGATGCAGGAAAGTGTCCTGTCACTCGCGGTGCGGGAAGCGGTGACGAACGTCGTCCGCCACGCGCAGGCGAGTTCCTGCCGGATGCGCCTGGAACAGCAAAATGGCGCATGCCGGTTGGAAATTCATGACGATGGGCAAGGATTTTCGACGATGGAAGGGAACGGGCTGCGGGGCATGCGCGAGCGGGTCGAGATGCTCGGCGGGACGCTGGTTCGCACCAACAAATCGGGGACGATGCTCATCATCACGCTGCCTCTGAGGGAGTTTGCGATGAAAGAGGAAGGACAGGAAGCGTGAATCCTCTGAGCGAAAGAAGGATCCAGGGAGTTTTCGAAAGAGGGTCGTAAGACGATTCGCGTCGTGCTGGCGGAAGACCAGGGCATGGTGCTCGGCGCGCTGGCCGCACTGCTCGAGATAGAAGGCGATATCTCGGTGATCGGCAAGGCGCGCAACGGGAAAGAGGCGCTTGAGTCAGTCGTCGCGCTGAAGCCTGACGTATTTATTACCGACATCGAGATGCCGCACATGAGCGGACTCGATGTTGCGGCCGAGTTGAAGCGCCGGAAGACGGGAACGCGCGTCGTGATTGTGACGACCTTTGCCCGTGCAGGATATTTGCGGCGAGCGCTGGAGGCCGGGGCGTCAGGATATTTGTTGAAGGACATGCGCGCTGAAGAGTTGGCCGATGCCGTGCGGCGCGTGCATCAGGGATTGCGCGTGATCCATCCGGAACTCGCGACGGAAGCGTGGGCCGAGATGGATCCTCTGACAGATCGCGAGCGGCAGGTGCTGCGATTAGCCGGAGAAGGCATGGCGAGCGGCGATATCGCCGGCGAGTTGGGACTGTCGGACGGCACGGTGCGCAACTATCTTTCGGAAGCGATCAGCAAACTGGGCGCGGGCAATCGCGTCGAGGCGGCGCGGATCGCGAGAACGAAAGGGCTGGCTGTAGATCTTCGGAGGTCTCCTTTCTCTGGTTGAAGGTTGCACTGCACGCGAGATCCCTCGGCGCGCTGGTGAAAGCGCGCGCCTTCGGGATGACGCAGCATCTCCCGCGGAGAGAGTACCGATGGTCGGTTGATACCTTCCGTTGCGTCATCCCGAGCGGAGCCGGTTTTCAGGCGGAGGGAGGGATCTGGCACAGGGCTTCGCGGCTGCCTTTTTTCTCGTGACAGGGTGTTTGCGGTGCACGCGAGATCCCTCGGCGCGCTGGTGAAAGCGCGCGCCTTCGGGATGACGCAGCATTCCCGGAACTTTCCGATGGTTGTTTGATACTTTCGTTGCGTCATCCCGAGCGGAGCCGGTTTTCAGGCTGAGGGAGGGATCTGGCGCGGGGCTTCCTCTTTCGTTCGATTTGGGTCAGGCTGGAAGGCATCGGTCCATTTTTCCGCAAGGTCTCGCCAATAGGGATTCATCGATTCAACCAGACGGATCTTCTTGCTGCGACGCCACCCTTTAATTTCCTTTTCCCGTGCGATCGCGGCATCGGGATAGACGAACTCCTCGTAATATACGAGTCGCGTGAGGTTATAGCGGCGGGTGAAACCTGGCGACAATTTGTTCTTGTGTTGGAACACACGACGCAAGAGGTCTCCGGTGATGCCCGTATATAGCACGTGGGAACGAGAGCCATTGGTCATGATGTATACGAAGAAGCGTCTGTTCTTCGGCATGCCTTTCCTCTCCAGGACGAAGGACAATCTGGCTCTATGTAGCGCCGGGCAGCCCGGTTCCGTCTGTGACGGATGAACATCTGACTGTGGATTTCTGGGCCATTGCGGTGCGCGCGGGATCCCTCGGCGCGCTGGTGAAAGCGCGCGCCTTCGGGATGACGCAGCATTCGAAAAATGAGCAGCATCTTTCGCGGAACAGTCCGATGGTCGCTTGATACTCTCGTTGCGTCATCCCGAGCGGAGACGATTTTTCAGGCGGAGGGAGGGATCTGGCGCGGGGGCTTTCGCAGCTGCCTTCTTTTTTCTGTGAGGGAGAGTTGCACTGCGCGCGAGATCCCTCGGCGCGCTGGTGAAAGCGCGCGTCTTCGGGATGACGCAGCATTCCCAAAAAATGACGCAGCAACTTCGCGGAATGGTCCGATAGACGCTTGGCACTTTCGTTGCGTCATCCCGAGCCATTACCCACGAGCGGAAGACATCAGGGCTCAACGAGGCAGATATTTCGAATGCGTGTTAATCCGAAGATGAGGGCGGCGGTTGCGGCCAGGGCGAGAAGAGCGTGGTTCAACGTTGTCATCGCGGCGCGGTGACTCGCTTCCGCCGGAGGAATTTCGTTGAACACCTGAACCCGGGCTCGTCCTTTCATGTGCGGGAAAAAGTAAATGGGGATCGTCGTGCCGGTGGGCACAAGCGAATAGAGTTCGTCGTCGGTTCGCGGAAGAGAAGGTACGTAGGGACGAAGATTCATCCACTCGCGGTTGCCCTCGACCGTGCCGCTCGCATAGATGTCGATGGCACCTTTGCGGCCTCTTTGAAAGTAAGTCTGTGTGACTTGAAATTGGCTGCGCTCGAAATACTGGCCTTCGTATTGATGCCAACGCGTCCACTCATTGAGGAACATGACGGTCCCAAAGAGCAGGATGCAAACCACCGCGAGTGTGGAGAGCGCGATGGCGATACTCACGACGCGAAAAAGAACTGGATGCGAGAGCGGCTTCTGCGGGGCAGGGCGAGCCGGGAGTTGCGACGGCTTGATCCAGGCAGAAAATGCGGTTGCGATCAGGATGAAACTGGCGAAAAAGATGATCAGGAACTTCGGAAACCGGAACAGCAACATGAATGACGTGGAGAGAGCGATTTGAATGAGAGCGCCGATCCATCGGCCCGAACGCGCGGCTGGACGTCGCGATTTTGGCCCCACACATGGGGCACACGGCGGCTGGCGTGTCGGTGAGGTCGAGGCCGCACTGCGGGCATTTCTTGGTGGACGGCATCCGCGGCGATTACAGCATGGTAGCGGGCGGGGAACAATTGACGGAGGTAACGGCGGCTGGGACTGCGGAGCGCAGCAGATTCCTCCCTGGTCGGAAAGACAACGACTGGGTAGAGGGCTGACGTCTGCGCCTGACGTCTGCCGCCGGTTAGTTCTCTCGCACGACCCCGGCCTCTTGTTTCTTGACCGTTTTGTAGGCCCAGGCCATGCGCGGAGTGTTGTGGGCGATGCCGATGTGGCCTGCGGGGTTGAGCACGATGATGCCGCCGTGTCCGTTGACGCGCTGCTTCAGGTAGTTCATCGCTTCCTGCGCCGACCACTCCGGCAAATTTCCGGCGGAGATGCGGTCGGCGGTCCACTTGGCGAGCACGAGCTTCATGATGGGCTCGCCCCATCCGGTGGTGGACGCGGCGGCGCTCTCGTTGTCGGCGTAACAGCCGCAACCGATCAGCGAAGAATCGCCGAGACGCCCGGGAGCCTTGTTCAGCGTGCCTCCGGTGGAAGTGGCGGCGGCGATGTTGCCATCGCGATCGAGTGCGACGGCGCCGACTGTGTCGTGTGAAATCGTGGGTCGTGATCCAAATTAGCAGAGCCGGGCGCGAACAGGTCGTTGCCGTCCGGCTTTCGAATTCGATTGCGTAGCTTGATAAGCGCGCAGACGCTCGACTTCCCGCGGGATGATCAGATCTTCGTTCTTGCAGAGCGAGATGCCGTGCTCGGCGGCGAATTTCTCGGCGCCTTCGCCGACGAAATAAACGTGCGGACTCTCGCTGAGAATCTTGCGCGCGGCGCGCACCGGATTGCGCAGGTGCTCGACGCATCCAACGCCGCCGGCGCGAAGCGTGGACCCGTCCATGATGAGGGCGTCGAGCTGAACTTTGCCGTCGCGATTGAGAAAACTGCCGCGCCCGGCGTCGAAGGTCTCGTCGTCTTCCATGATGACGACGGCTTCTTCGACGGCGTCGAGCGACGAGCCGCCGCGCTCGAGCACACGCCATCCCGCGGCCAGCGCGTTGCTCACGCCGTTGAGGTGGGCGTCGACCATGTCATCGGGCATGGCCCAGGCGCCGCCATGAACGACGAGAACGGGATCAGTCGGCAAGTAGAGTCCTTAGATGTGAGCGAATGCGACGGGATAGGATAGCAGAGCTTCGACGGAGCGGCGTAGTGGCAGGGAGATTTGCGATGAGAGTTCGGTACGACTTCAAGTCGTGACACTTCCGCTTCGCTTTCCGATGCGGATTGGAGACGGAGGACAGTTCAGATTCGCTCCGCCGCTCGCTTTCGCTCGGAGCGTCGGGACATCCGACCCAAGTTAGTCTACGCGGCTTGGCCGGGGTTGAGGGCTACGGGCGGGTCTTGGGTTCTGGTCCAGGTGTAGCGCATGCGGTGGATGACTGTGATCGTGCTGAGGACGGCGATGACCCAGAGCACCGGCGCCATGCGGTTGAAGAGGGCTCCGAGGATTACGAAGACCAGGCGTTCGGGGCGCTCCATGAATCCGACGCGGCAGGAGCCGATCAGGCTTTCGGCGCGGGCGCGGGTGTAGCTGACCATGATGGCGCTGACCATGACGAAGGCGGCGAGGACGACCCAGAAGAAGCGTCCGCCGCGGGCGTAGAAAACGAGAAGTCCGAGGAATTGGCTGGCGTCGCTGTAGCGATCGACAACCGAATCGAAGAAGGCTCCGAAGCGGGTGACGCGGTTGGTGGCGCGGGCGACTTGTCCGTCGACCAGGTCGAAGAAGCCGGAGAAGATGATGACCAGTCCGGCGTAGAAGAACATGCGCTTCTGATTCGAGGCGTTGGCCGATCCGAACAGGATCGCGGCCCATGTGTTGACGACCAATCCCATGAAGGTGAGGACGTTGGGATTGATGCGGGAGAGGGCGAGCCAGCGGACGATGGTGTCGAGAAGGACTCCGCAGGCGCGACCGAAGGCGGATGTCCAGGAGGCGGTCATTGGCGGGCGTGCCCGGATTGATTGAGTGTGATTCGCAACGCCTTATTTGACTCGCTGGGGTGCGGGGACGTCAAGTGTTGTGGCGCTTCACGCGAGATCCCTCGCTACGCCTGAAAAGCGGCTCCGCTCGGGATGACGCAGCTTCGAAAATGACTACGCTTACGCCTACGCCTAACGCGGCTCCGCTCGGGATGACGCAGTCGAAAATGATTACGCGCTTGCGCTTCTTTCGGGGCTTGCGCCGTCGATTTCGTCGTGGATGGTGCTCAGCTTGAGGATCTCCAGGTGCGCTTGCCGTTGGGGGTGACCACGACGGCTTCGTCCCCTACCTTCTTATTCAGAAGCGCCCGGCCGATCGGGCTCGTCGTCGAAATCTTTCCGGTCGCAACGTCGGATTCTTCGCTGGTGACCAGCTTGTATTCGATTTCTTCTTCTTTGGTGCTGTCGTAAACCTTGATGGTCGATCCGAGACCCACTTTGTCGTGGGGAATGTTGTTCATGTTGACCATGGACAGGTCGGCGAGGCGCTTGCCGAGCTGGCGGACGCGCGCCTTAACGAATTCCTGGCGCTGCTTGGCCATGTGATATTCGGCGTTCTCGCTGAGGTCGCCGAGCGCGGCGGCCTT
This sequence comes from uncultured Acidobacteriota bacterium, assembly GCA_963771765.1. Classification (GTDB taxonomy): domain Bacteria; phylum Acidobacteriota; class Terriglobia; order Terriglobales; family Acidobacteriaceae; genus Sulfotelmatobacter. Next base: position 633,403 of record CAVYUY010000016.1, on the reverse strand, counting down.
TTTAATTTCTTTCGGAAGTTCATGGATCAACTCGTGTTCGAGCGCGTTGATCTCTTCCTGCAGTTTTTTCTTAATAAGTTCTGTCATGGGGTACTAGCGGCCGGACCACGGCAAGGCTTGGGACATTATAACCCCGGCTTCAGGCTTCCGGCGTCGGCTTATCCCTGGCGGTGGAATGAGATTTCTCGCGAATTTTTGTGGCGGGCGTGTCGATTTCCGGATATGCCGTTCGACGTATAAATAGAGCGGGGATTCTGAGTCAGAAAGCTGCTCATACCTTAGATCAGGAGAAGTCAAAATGAGAGTGATGGTGATCGTAAAGGCCAGCAAAGAGTCGGAGGCCGGCATTCTGCCCAGCACGGAACTTCTTGCAAAGATGGGGGCGTACAACGAACAGCTGGTGAAGGCTGGCGTGATGCTCGCGGGCGACGGGTTGCACCCGACATCGAAGGGGAAGCGGGTGAAATTTACGGGCGAGAAACGCCTGGTGACTCGACGGGCCATTTGCCGAGACGAAAGAACTGATTGCCGGCTACTGGATGTGGCAGGTCCGGTCGATCGAAGAAGCGGTGGAATGGCTGAAGCGGGCTCCGTTCGACGGCGGTACGGAGCTGGAGATTCGTCCGGTGTTTGAGGCGGCGGATTTCGGGGAGAACCTGACGCCGGAGTTGAAGGAGCGGGGCGAAAAGCTGCGGGAGAAGATCGCGAAGGGCGCGTAGGGGACGGGTAATGGCGGCAAGGACAGCGGATTCCTCACCGCTCGCGCGGTTCGGAATGACAAGGACTAATCATCCTGTTCAAGGACTAATCATCAAGGAGAGTGTTATGCGATTTCTAAGTATCTACAAGACGGCTGAAAGATCGACTACTCCCACGGAGCAGGAAATGGCGACGATGGGCAAACTCATTGAAGAGGGAATGAAATCGGGATGGCTGGTGGCGACCGAAGGGTGTTTGCCGAGTTCCCTGGGCTCGCGGGTGCGTCGGAGTGGCGGCAACATCAATGTCACGGACGGTCCGTTCACCGAATCGAAAGAAGTGGTCGGCGGATTCGCCATCCTGAAGGCGAACTCGAAGCAGGAGGCGATTGAGCTGGCGCGAAAGTTCCTGCAGGTCGCGGGCGAAGGCGAGTGCGAGCTGCGGCAACTCTACGAACAGGGCGCGGATGCGCCGTGCTTCGAGCATGTGGGCGAGGTTGCGCTGAAAGCCTGAGCATGATGTGATCGGTAGCGATGGGCGCTGCCGAGACACATCGCGCGATCGAGGCTGTGTGGAAGATGGAGTCGGCCCGGGTGATTGCCGGGCTGACTCGCATCGTCCGCGATGTCGGGGTGGCAGAAGATCTCGCACAGGAAGCGCTGGTCGCGGCGCTGGAGAAATGGCCGGAGTCGGGGATCCCGGAGAATCCGGGGGCCTGGCTGATGGGTACGGCGAAACATCGGGCGATTGATTTTCTTCGCCGGGGTACGCTGCTCGACCGCAAGCACGAGGATCTCGGGCGCGAAATGGCGGAGCGGGAGATGGAGGTACCGGACCTCGCGGCTGCCATGGACGACACGATCGGCGACGACATGCTGCGGCTGGTATTTATCGCCTGCCATCCGGTGCTTTCGACGGAAGCGAGAGTGGCGCTGACCCTGCGCCTGCTGGGCGGGCTGACCACGGAAGAAATCGCGCGGGCTTTCCTCGTGGCCGAGTCGACGATGGCGCAACGCATCGTCCGTGCGAAACGGACTCTGACCGAAGCGCACGCTCCCTTCGAAGTTCCCCGGGGCGCGGAATTCACGGCGAGGCTGTCGTCCGTGCTGCAGGTGATCTATCTCATCTTTAATGAGGGATATTCGGCCACGGCCGGGGATGACTGGATGCGTCCCGCGCTGTGCGACGAAGCGGTGCGGCTGGGACGGATTCTGGCGGAACTGGTTCCGAACGAGCCGGAGGCACATGGGCTGATCGCGCTGATGGAGATTCAGTCGTCGCGGTCGAAAGCGCGAGTCGATGCGGCGGGGGAGCCGATCCTGCTGCTCGATCAGGATCGCTCGCGGTGGGACCGGTTGCTGATTGGGCGCGGACTAGCGGCGCTCGCCCGGGCGGAGAAGCTTGGGAGAGCGCGGGGACCGTACGCGATCCAGGCGCAGATTGCCGCCTGTCATGCGCGAGCCGTTACGGCTGGAGATACCGATTGGGGGCGGATTGTGGAGTTGTACGGCGACCTCGCAGCGATTGAGCCTTCGCCCGTGATTGAGTTGAATCGCGCGGTAGCGCTGGGAATGGCTTCGGGTCCGGCGGCAGGATTGGAGTTGGTCGATACGCTGCGGGATGATCCGGCATTGCAGGGATATCATTTGCTGCCAAGCGTGCGCGGAGATTTCTTAAGGAAATTAGGGCGGATGGATGAAGCTCGCGCGGAATTCGAGCGGGCGGCGTCGATCACCCGAAATGCGAGGGAGAGGAATTTGTTGTTGGAGCGAGCTCGGAGTTGTGTGGCGTAGGACGGCAGCAATCCCTCGGTTTTGACTCCCAATGACAACTCCACCAAGCAGGGGGACTGATTACTGGCGTAATCTCGCGCTTGTATTTTCGGTTTGGGCTGCCCTGCGTCCCGCCTAACATCAGTTGTATGCGCAATACATATGAAGAATCATCGGACTTAAAGGTCCGAATGTTTTTGGCGGCGGTGACGATTGTAGGGATGATCGTGCTGGCAGGCACGTATCGCGGCAACATGGTGAGCGGTGCGGCGTCAGGCCCGATGCCGAGAGTTACTGCGATCACCCAGGTGACGCACGATGGATTCCGCAAGACGAACCTGCTCGCGGATGACTCTCAACTCTATGTAACCGAACTGCCGACATCGAACCGCGTGATCGCCAAAGTGACGCTGCCCGGGTCGGAACGCCTCGTAATGCCGAGCCCGTTCGCCAGCCTGCAGGCTCTGGATCTGTCAGCGGATCATTCCAAGCTGCTGATCTCCTCCACATCGAAATCGGGCGACAGCGAGTTCTGGACTTTGCCGGTGTCGGCGGGTGCTCCTCAGCGTGTCGGCGATCTCACGGGACGGGACGCAAGCTGGTCGGTGGATGGAAAGCAACTGGTCTTTGCCAAGGGCTCGTCTCTCTATCTTGCGAGTGCGGCTGGAAGCGAAACACGCCAAGTGTACTCAGCGGGCGGATCGGTGTTTGCCCCGCGTTTTTCCCCGGATGGACAGCTCATACGATTCACGGTCAGCGACCCAGAAACGAATACGACTTCGCTGTGGGAAGTTGGGCACGACGGATCGAATCCGCACGCGCTGCTGAGTGATTGGGCGTGGAAGTCGACGGCGTGCTGTGGAAGCTGGACCGCGGACGGGCACTACTACATTTTTCAGGCAAGCCAAACATTGCCGAACACGACGACGGTAGTAACCAGCTTGTGGGCGCTGGCGGAGTCGAAGAGTGGCGAGGAAAAGCCGGCTCCGGTGCAGATCACGGCCGGTCCGATGTCGTTTGGAAATCCATCGGCCGCACACGATGGCTCGAAGCTTTGGGCGATTGGCGTACAGCCGACGGTGGAAGTCGTGAAGTATGAAGCCAACAAGAAAAAATTCGTACCGCTGATTGCGGGCTTGTCGGCGACGGACGTCGACTTTTCGAGCGACGGCAAATGGATCACGTACGTATCGATTCCCGATGGAACGCTGTGGCGCTCGCGCGTGAATGGAGCGGAACGCCTGCAACTGACTTCGACGTCAGATCGCGCAGCACTGCCGCACTGGTCTCCAGATGGGAAGAAGATTGCCTATGCCAGCATGAAAGTCGGCGGCTCGTGGAAACTGTCGCTGGTGCCGGCGGAAGGCGGAGAGTCGAAGGAAGTTTTGCCGGAAAGCGGGAGCCAGATCGATGCGAACTGGTCGCCCGATGGCGGACGCCTGATGTTCGGAGATTTCAATCACGATACGGCAGGACTGAATATCCGGATTCTGGATTTCAAAACCCAGAAGATCACGACGATTCCGGGCTCGGATGGATTGTTCAGCCCGCGGTGGTCGCCCGATGGCAAGCATATCGCGGCACTTTCGCCGGACAACACCACGCTGATGCTGTTCGCTTCGATACGCAGAAGTGGTCAACCTGGCTGAAGGAGTCGGCGGGAACGGTAAGCTATCCGGTATGGTCGGCGGACAGCAAGTATCTGTACTTCGATGACCTGGTCAACGATGCGGAAGCAATTCGCAGAGTGAAGGTGGGCGGCACTGAGCCCGAGAAGGTGTTTTTGCTGGGAAGCCTCGAGCGTTATCCGGGGGCGTTGGGTCCATGGAGCGGACGAACTCCGGACGGTTCGTGGATGTTCGTGCGCGACCGCAGTACGCAAGAGGTGTACCAGTTGAGCTTGGAATTGCCGTAAACGGGATTGCGAGGGATGCGAACCATGTCGAAATTCGTAGACGCAACCCGCCAGGCAGGCAAAGGCGGATTCGTCCTGTTGTTGAGTGCGGTAGCGATATGCGGGTTGTTTATCGGAACGGCGCGTGCGGCGCAGACGTATGAAACCAGCGGAGACGAACGGAAAGTCGTGAGCCGCATTGACCCGGACTATCCGGACGCTTTGAAGAAGCTTTATATCGGAGGAGTGGTTCGCGTCGAAGTGCTGGTGTCTCCGAGCGGCGCGGTGAAGAGTGCGAAGCTGCTGGGCGGAAGTCCGATCCTGGGCCAGTCGACGATGAAGGCGATCAAGCAATGGCGGTATGCGCCGGCGGCCGGCGAAGAGACTTTGACGGTGAAAGTGGAGTTCGATCCACACCGGTAGCTGTCTGCTGCGTGCCGATGCGCGCCGAGATCCTTCGCTCCGCCTGAACGGCGGCTCTGCTCAGGATGACGCCTCTCTCTTTTCTTACGGCCGCAACTTGGACCGCACACCTGTAGCCCAGCGGCAGATGAATGCGTCATCCGAAGGACCGCGTTTTCACCAGCGGGCGGAGGAATCTGGCGTGGAGCGCATCCGCACCGCGCGAGATCCTTCGCTCCGCCTGAACGGCGGCTCCGCTCAGGATGACGCATATCTCTTTTGCTTACGGCCGCAACTTGGACCGTACACGGACAGCCCGACGGCGGTCGAATGCGTCATTTCGAAGGACCGCGTTTTCACCAGCGGGCCGAGGAATCTGGCGTGGAGCGGATCCGCACCGCGCGAGATCCTTCGCTCCGCCTGAAGAGCGGCTCCGCTCAGGATGACGCCTCTCTTTTGCTTACGGCCGCAACGTGAGCGGTACAGGGACAGCCCAACGGCGGATGAATGCGTCATTTCGAAGGACCGCGTTTTCACCAGCGGGCGGAGGAATCTGGCGTGGAGCGCATCCGCACCGCGCGAGATCCTTCGCTCCGCCTGAACGGCGGCTCCGCTCAGGATGACGCATATCTCTTTTGCTTACGGCCGCAACTTGGACCGTACACGGACAGCCCGACGGCGGTCGAATGCGTCATTTCGAAGGACCGCGTTTTCACCAGCGGGCCGAGGAATCTGGCGTGGAGCGGATCCGCACCGCGCGAGATCCTTCGCTGCGCCTGAACGGCGGCTCCGCTCAGGATGACGCCTCTCTTTTGGCATCCACAGTCAGAGCCGTAGACCGGTAGCCCGACGGCGGTCGAATGCGTCATTTCGAAGGACCGCGTTTTCACCAGCGGGCCGAGGAATCTGGCGTGGAGCGGATCCGCACCGCGCGAGATCCTTCGCTCCGCCTGAACGGCGGCTCCGCTCAGGATGACGCATATCTTTTGCTTACGGCCGCAACGTGGGCCGCACACGGACAGCCCACTTCACTTCTGAGTGTCGCGACACCTGGCGATGATCATGGTGATGTCGTCGTGCTGCTCGTTCGAGTTCAGGTCGCGGACTTCGTGGGTGATCGCGGCTAAGAGAATCCTGGCAGGGTGTTTCGCGGTGTGCGCGCAGGCGGTCGATCAGGGAATTCTCGCCGAATTCCTCCCCTGCATCGTTGTAGGCTTCGGTGACACCATCCGTGTAGAGAGCCAGCGTGTCTCCCGGGGCGAGTTGGCATTCGCCGATCGAGCAATTCCAATCCCGAAATAATCCTAAGAGTGTTCCGGTGGAATCCAGGCGGTGGTACGTGCAGTCGGGACGAAGCACGAGGCCGGAAAGGTGTCCGCAATTGGCGTAGCGCAGGCGCCGCGAGTCATCGTCATAGATGGCGAAGAAGAGCGACGCGAAGGCGCTGTCGATTGTGTTCTCGTAGAACAGCCGGTTCACCGAATGAAGGAAACGCTCGGGATGGGTCAAGGCGAGTGATCCCTGGCTTCTCAGATTGGCCTGCAGGTTGGCCATGAGAAGTGCGGCCGCGATGCCTTTGCCGGAGACGTCGCCGATGACGAGTCCGAGATGCTGCTGTCCGAGATCGAGAAAGTCGAAGTAGTCGCCGCCCACCTGCCGCGCCTGCAGGCAGAGGCCGGCGTACTCGAGCGTGCGGGCCTCAGGATGAATTTGAGGAAACAGGCGAGCCTGGACTTGTTTGGCGATCTCCATTTCCTGAGCCGCGCGGCGTTCCGCTTCCTGTTTCTTTGCGAGAGAGATCCGTCGCGCTTCGACTTCACGGGTGAGTTCGTCGAATCCGGCAAGGCCAAAGGAATTTCCATCAGGATCTTCGAATCGCACAAATGTGCCGCCCCACGGCGGAGTCTGAGGAGGCGTTTGGAATTTCACGCCGCGACTGCTCCACTCGTTGTACTTCCCAATCACATCCTCGCTAAGGAAATAAACCTTGGTGTCGCCGCCGAGATGCGTGCTGGGATCGGACTCGGCACCCAAGCTGGGCTAAGGCAAGATTTGCGCTGCCATCGGGCGGGCCGACTTCGATCCAGCGGTTACCCGTCGGGAGAATCTGATCGACGATCAGGCGGAAGCCGAGCTGATCGATGTAGAAGCGCAGGCTGCGTTCCTGGTCGCGCACGAAGAGCATGATGAAGTGCAGGGAAAGGTAGGGATCCTTCTCATTGAGGCGAAGAAGGTGCCGGTCCATCCCGAAAGGCAGGGGAGCTTCATCCATCGAGCGAAATTATACGAGCGCCGACCGCCCTCGGTGGCATTTCAGATATTTCCTACAGAGACGAGGGGCCTCTGGCGGCGGAGCGAGGCAGATCCTCATCCTGCGCTGCGCGAAGAGTCAAAGTGGCAAAAAACTAAAGACGCAGGATGATGGCGCTGGGAAAACTTATGCCTGGAATTCGGAGGCTTCGGGGAAGCGCAGGTTGCACTTCGCGAGGGTGAGGGTCAGAAGTTCCTCCACCTTTGCCTCTTCGCAGTTGCGGGCCATCGCGAGTTCGCTGACCAGAAGGTAGCGGGCGCGCTCGAGCATCTTTCTTTTCGCGGAAGGATAGCGGCTTGGCTTGATGCAGCGCGATCAGGCTCTTGAGGACTCCGGCGACTTCGAGGAGCGATCCGGTACGCATGCGGTCGGAGTTTTCCTTGAAACGATCTTTCCAGTCGCCGTTGCCGCCGTTCTCGGTAAGCGACAGTAAATCCAGCACTTTCTGAATTTCGCCGTTGCGGACAACGCGGCGCATGCCAACACTGCCGGCGTTCTGGCAGGGAACCATGACCTTGAGGCTGCTGGCTTTGATGTGGAGAAGGTAGAACTTCTCGACGGTGGCGCCGATGGAACGGCTGCTGATCTGCTCAATAATGCCGACACCGTGGTTGGGATAGACGACCTTGTCGCCAATGTGGAAATTAAGATCCATACTGCTCATAGTCTGGCACCCAGAGAGGCGAAGGGGTTCGTGGGGAAAAACGTCGCTAAAAAATACTATAAATATGCTACTCCTCGGATGGCGGGAAGGCAAGGCAGGACGGGCGTTTCGAGCGGGTACGTAAGTGGCTGAGAGATCGTTGCTTAGGGGAGGGCGAACGAGGCCGCTACTGGCCGTGTGTGCGGCCTTCCATCCATCCTTGAAGGATCAGGATGGCGGCCATGCGGTCGACGGCCTTGCCGCGCTTCTCGATCGACAAGTCCGTTTCGCGGAGGAGGCGGTTGGCTTCGGCGGAGGTCAGGCGTTCGTCCCAGAGATGGACGGGAAGTTCGAAATGCTTGCGCAAATCGTCGGCGAAAGCGTGAATCTTTTCCGCCTGGATGCCTTCGGCGCCGCTCATGCGAAGGGGCAGGCCGACAACGATCTCCTTGACTTCGTATTCCCGTATGACGCGGTTCAGATGTTGGAGATCGTATTTCTTGTTCTTGCGGTGAAGGGTATCGAGTCCTTGCGCAGTGATGCCCAGGGGATCGGAGATGGCGACGCCGATGCGGCGTGCGCCGACATCGAGACCGAGCACGCGGTGGGGCGTTTGCGGCACGGGAGAATTATAGAGGTAGCCGTTGGGCTGGCGGGTTCGGGCTCAAGTGGCTGCTGTGACCAACAAAAAGGCGTCATCCCGAGCGGAGCCGTTCTTCAGGCGGAGCGAAGGATCTCGCACGGTGGGGATACACTCCACGCCAGATTCCTCGGCCCGCTGGTGAAAACGCGGTCCTTCGGAATGACGCATTCATCCACGCACGGATCCGCTTTCGGTGTTCGGCGGTCGATAAGCGCCGTCGGACGTCGGTCGCCGGGCGGCGGGCTACAGACCGCCGTCGGACGTCGGGCGTCGGGCTACAGACCACCGGTCTCGATAGTTTCGAGCTTAGCTATGGCCCCGGCTTTGAGTTTGGAGTGATCGAACGGATCAACGAATTCAGCATGCGGCCTGATTCGGCCGCAGCATTAAGCAGCGACTTACAGACTGGCTCGGAAATGAAATTCAGCTTCTGTGCAAGAAGGATTTGAGTCTCGAGTTCGAGTAGCGAACCGCGAGCTTGATAAAAGAAATGAGATCGATCTCGATCCGTCAGCCTTCCCTTTCCTTCGGCGATATTACTCGGAACGGATACCGCCGCCCGCCGCATTTGGCTGACTAATCCGTAGAGCTCATCCTTTGGAAAGCCGCGAGTTTCCGCATAGATGGCCAGCACAAGCCCCATCGTGCGCTGCCAAACTCTCAAGTCACGGTAAGACTCGCTCATGATGAAAATCCTCGTTCGCTCTCCATGAATACGTCCTGATTGGAGGTAGCGACAAGGGTAGATGTCACAATCGATGGGTGATATCTGTGGATTTTCTTTGACGATTCTGATCGCTGACGCCCGATGCCCTACGTCCGAAGCCCGGATCCCAGAGCCGAAAAGCCGATTCAGTGGCCGCGCATGGCTTTGCGGTAGGCGTCTACGTTTTTGTTGTGTTCTTCGATGGTGCGGGCGAACCGGTGGTGGCCTTGGGCGTCCGCGACGAAGTAGAAGAATTCGGTTTGCGCTGGGTGCATGGCGGCTTCGAGAGAACTGCGGCCGGGATTGCCGATTGGGCCCGGCGGTAGTCCGGCGTTGCGGTAGGTGTTGTAGGGAGAACTGAAGCTCATATCGGCGTGATGGAGCGCTCCCTGATAGCTACCCGCCAATAGTTCTGCGTAAATAATGCTGGGGTCCGCGTCGAGCGCGATGCGCTTGGCGAGACGGTTGTAATAGACGCTGGCGACCTCGGGACGCTCGTCCGGGACGGCAGTCTCTTTCTCTACGATCGAAGCCATGATTACGGTGCGCTCGACCAGGGTGGGCTCTTCAACAAGCGTGATGCTTGGGTTGTCGCTGAGATCCTTCATTTGGACGGTCATGACGCCAGGGCAATTGTGCCCGGAGTGAGCGGGCTGATTTGAATCGGCAGCGTCTGACGGAGCGGCCTGGATCAATCCGATTTGCTTTCCGACAGAGCGAAACTGACAGACCATGGCCGCAGCCATCTCGTGCATGGTCATCATTCGGGAAAACTGGTAAGTCTCGGGGAAAAGATATCCCTCGAGCGAGTGGGCGTTGGGGGCGATATCGGCAATCAGGCCGGTGTCGGATTTCGCGACTTTAAGGAAGTCGTCGGCGGGACCCAGTCCGGCCTCCTCTACGGCGCGTGCGATATCGAACATGGTGAAACCTTCGGGGACAACGACGGTGTGAAAGTAAACATCGCCGCGGCGAAGGCGCTTCTGGATGTCAATGATGTTGGCCGGCTTGTCGAAGAGATATTCGCCAGCTTTGAGGGATCGTCCGTGATGGTAGTAGTGCCAGAGAATGAAGGCTTCCTGGCTCTGAATCACGCCAGCGTTCTTCAGTTCGGCGGCAATGCGGCGGGTGGAGTATCCGGGACGCAGCATAACAACCGTCTGCGGCCCCGGCGTTACCGGGGTTAACAGAGCCCAGGCGCACCAACCGGCTGCACCGACCATCGCGATGAAGAGGAGCCAGAGAAACTTACGCACGGTAGCCACAGTTTAGACGATCGCGGGAATCCCTCTACCTGACGATGGTGATGCTTCTTTTGGGGTGGGCAAGGGCTCAGGTTGCTCCGCTGGGGATGACGCCTCTTTTGGTTTACGGCCGCAACCTGGGCCCAACCGTGACAGCCCACCGGCGGATCCATCCGTCATTCCGAAGGCCGCGTTTTCATCGGCGGGCCGAGGAATCTGGCTTGGAGTTTAGGCACTGCGCGCGAGATCCTTCGCTCCGCCTGAAAAGCGGCTCCGCTCAGGATGACGCCTCTTCGTCTTGGTTATCGACAGCCCAGCGGCGGATGAATGCTTCATTCCGAAGGCCCGCGTTTTCACCGGCGGGCCGAGGAATCTGGCTTGGAGTTTAGGCACTGCGCGCGAGATCCTTCGCTCCGCCTGAAAAGCGGCTCCGCTCAGGATGACGCCTCTTCGTCTTGGTTATCGACAGCCCAGCGGCGGATCAATGCGTCATTCCGAAGGCCCGCGTTTTCACCGGCGGGCCGAGGAATCTGGCTTGGAGTTTAGGCACTGCGCGCGAGATCCTTCGCTCCGCCTGAGAAGCGGCTCCGCTCAGGATGACGCCTCTTCGTCTTGGTTATCGACGGCCCAGCGGCGGATGAATGCGGCATTCCGGACGCCGCGTTTTCACCAGCGGGCCGAGGAATCTGGCGTGGAGCGCATCCGCACCGCGCGAGATCCTTCGCTCCGCCTGAACGGCGGCTCCGCTCAGGATGACGTCCCTAATTGAACAAAATCAGGATGATTCGCTTCTTGAACAAGAGTTGACAATAGGGGAAGCCGGCTGAAGACAAGTCGGGATTGCCAGCATTGTAAACTCCTTGGATTCTGTCACGATCGGGGTACAGGGTTTTGAACCCTTTTTGACGCGGTATACTCAAATGTTTCTGGAGGCATCTTTACTTCTGCATGAGAGTTAGGTCGCGACTCTGGGCGGTAACCTTATTGGCTCTGGGTGTGCTCCCCAGCACGGGCTGCTTGTTCCGTACACGCCCGGTTGAGGACCAATATTCCAAATCTCCCCTCAAGGATTCCTCCCAGCAGGGGCTCATCGATATCATCAACCAGCAGGCCGACAATCTAAAGTCGCTGAAGGCGACGGTCGACATCGACAGCACGGCCGGGGGAATCAAAAAAGGTAGTCAGACCCAGTACAAAGAGATCCGGGGGATCGTGCTTGCCCGTCAGCCGGACCGGCTGCACTTGATCGGCTTGATGCCGTTTGTAAGAACGACCGCGTTTGACATGGTCACCGATGGCCAGGATTTCAAGCTTTGGATTCCGCCGAAGAACAAGTTTGTGGTGGGAAAGGACAAGGTGTCGTCCGCGAGTTCCGACCAGCCGATGGAAAATATTCGGCCGAAGAACATCTACGAAGCGTTGCTGATCCGCAGGATTGATCCGGCCACCGAAATCGCGGTTCTCGAGAACGGCTACGACACGCTGCACGACGCCAAGGGGCACCGGGTTCTGCAGGACGACTACGAGTTGACCGTCATCAAGAAGGATGAGGGTGGCTGGAGGCTGGCGCGCAAGATCGTATTTTCTCGAACTGATTTAAAGCCGCACCGACAGTACATTTACAGCGAGAATGGCAAGGTGGCGACCGACGCGCACTACGCCGAATATAAGGACTACGGTGGATTCAGTTTCCCGTCGCGCATCGAGATCTACTTGCCGGAGGAGGAGTACGACATCACATTGAACATGCTGAAAGTGGACATCAACACTCCCTTGCAGGATGATCAGTTCGTGCTGGCGCAGCCTCCGGGAGCCGTCGTGGTGCATCTGGATTCTCCGCAATCGAGTTTGGTCGTGCCGCTCGAACAGAAGTAGTTTCGATTCGTTCGTCGAAGTTTCCACCCTCTCGCATAGAGCGCGCGAGAAGGACGGGCAGTCGATCCTGCAAAGAACTCTCTCCCTATGATGAACAAGATGGTGGTTGCCAACCTGGTGCACCGGCCGATGCGGTCCGTGATTACCACCAGCGCGATCGCACTTGAGGTCGCAATGATTCTGCTGGTGGTTGCGGTCTTCTATGGGTATTTGACGGGATCAAAAGAGAGCCAGATGGGAGTCGGCGCGGATCTCATGGTGATGCCTCCGGGGTCTTCGTCGCTGGCGGGAATGTCGGGCGCGCCAATCTCGGTCAAAGTCGGCAATGTGTTGATGCGTGTCCCTCACGTGACCGTGGCCGCGCCGGTAATTTGGGCATTCAGCCAGAAGCCTCTCGAGATCGTCTACGGCGTAGATTTATCCACCTATGACAGCCTGCCTCCACGATTCCGCTATCTTTCCGGCGGACCCTTCCAGGGGCCGAATGACGTCATCGTGGATGACTTTTTTGCAAGCATGAACCACAAGAAGGTTGGCGACACGATTGAGGTATTGAGCCAGCCCTTCCGGATCAGCGGCATCGTTCCGCACGGTAAAGGTGGTCGCAAATTTCTGCCATTGACGACCATGCAAGGTCTGGTGAGCGCCGACGGACGATGCTCGGTTTTCTACGTCAAGCTGGATAATCCGGCCAACATCGACGAAGTGGAGAAATCGATCCAGCAGATTCCTGGGATGAGCAACTATGCCGTTCGCTCGATGCAGGAATACTTGTCGATGATGACGCCCGATAACTTACCCGGGTTTCAGGTTGCGATTGAGATTGTGATCGGTATCGCGGTGGTGGTTGGATTTCTGGTGATTTTTCAGGCGATGTACACGGCGGTCATGGAGCGCACGCGCGAGATTGGAATTTTGAAATCGATGGGCGCTTCGAAGCTTTACATCATGAATGTTGTGCTGCGAGAGACGCTGTTGCTTGCTGTTTTGGGAATCATCGTCGGGATTCTGTTGAGCATGGCAACGCGGCGCATCATTATCTTCGAGCGGCCGGTGCAGCGTTTGTTTTGGAGCAATGCCTGGGTATTACGGGCGACTTGCATCGCCATTGTCGGAGCGATAGCGGGAGCCTTATATCCGGCGTTCAAGGCTGCGCAGAAGGATCCGATCGACGCGCTGGCGTACGAGTAACGGGGGCTGAAGCCCGTATTCTTTTCGCCTTTTAACGCGGCCCTGAAGGGCCGCTCTTCCACGTTTCTTCGGCCCCTGTCAGAGTAACCACGTTTCTTCGGCTCGGGCAGAGCAACCACGTTTCTTCGGTTTCGGTGAGAGCAACCTCCCAACCTTTTCACTGTCTCATTTGGATGATGGGTTTTGTTTGGAGGCGAGCGAATCGAGCTTTGCTCGATGGACAGCCGGGGGCGGCTGTCCCCACATAAACACGTGCGGATGGCCGAGGGCGGCTGTCCCCACGTTAACATGTGCGGGCAGCCGTGGGCGGCTTTAGCCAGACGAGGAATTAATGACAGCCGAGGGCGGCTGTTTCTTCTGGGACAATCAGTGCTTCTTCTTCGTGGTTGGTTTTGGCTTCAGTGTCTGGGCGTATCTGTAGCTCAAGTCCAGATACTTTTTCAGCTCTTTGGTGTTTTCGAGCAGGGCGTCGGGGACGGCTACATATTCTTTGCATCACCGTTCCGTAGGCTTCGAACAAAGTAGTCTTATACTTTCGCAGAAATTTTTCCCGCTCGTCTTCCGCGAGACGGATTGCCAGTTTCGATTGATGCAGCAGGGTGAACATGTTGCCGTTCAGTGACGTGTAGGGATTGGCGTCGCCTTTGCGTTCGATCGACGGGATCGTGGCGATGAGCTTGTCATAGAGATCGGCCTGGGTGCCGGCCGCAGTTTTCTTTTTCGCAGGCATATTGTCTTTCCCAAGTTAACGGCAGGCGGAGACCGGTTCCCCGCCTGCATACCGAATGAAATCTAAGTTTATGCGCCGAGGTACTGCACGTGGACGTAAGTTCCGAGCCTGACGTTATAGGCGAGATACCATCCGTCGTGGTCGGGATCTTCGTAGATCACGATGTCGTCTCCGGCCCAATTCCAGTCGTTGCAAAAACCGAAGTCGAAGCTTGCGACGCTGAAGTAAAAGCCGCCGAACCAGAAGCGACTGGGGCCGCCTCCGGCCAGGTGCCAGACGTGACCTCGTCCGAATCCGCCGGTAAAGCGGCCGTGTTCCCAGGGATGATCGAGGTGGAAACGGGCGTCATCGTGCCCGTAATTGTGGCCGACCCATTGTCCATTGTGATGGACGTGCGGAGCCTCGGGGTGACCTTCGAAATCGCGGTTGCCGGCTCTGGGCGCCTCGTGCGGAACGGCATGCACGGCGGGTGGACCGTGCTTGGGAACAAAACCTCCGCCAACGGCGTGTCCGCCGCGCCCATGCTGTGCCCATAAAGGAAGAGAAAGAACGAGCGTGACCGCAAAAAGCTTGGGGAATGCTCTCATGACAGAACCTCCGCCGGATAACTTACCATCGGAGGTTTGTGATTAACACGGCGTTGACAATACTTTGCACGGTAGGCTATCTTAAAGACTTTGGTAGACGTGTGGTTGCCCGCCTGATGGTCCTGACGTCCTCGTCGGGGGAATCAACGAGCGGTCTTCTTTCGCTATTTTTTCATTCTGGGAGATTTCCGATGTCAACCTATTTCCCCAAAGAGGGGGAAATTGTGCGCAAGTGGTTCGTCGTGGATGCAGACGGGCAGACGCTCGGACGCCTGGCGTCGCAGGTGGCGCGCATCCTCATGGGTAAGGAAAATCCGCGATATACGCCGTTTATCGACACTGGCGATCATGTGATCGTGATCAATGCCGAGAAGATTCGAACGACGGGCGTGAAAGCGGAGCAGAAGCAGTATCACCACTACACCGGATATCCGGGCGGATTGCGGACGGAAGATTACAACAAGCGGATTGTGCGCAAGCCGGAAGCGATCATCGAATCGGCTGTGAAGCGCATGCTGCCGAAGAACAAGCTGGCGGCGCACATGCTATCGAAGTTGAATGTTTACAAAGGCGACAAGCATCCGCATCAGGCGCAGAAGCCGCAGGATTTGAAACTGGAAGTGCGCGAGTACAAGCCGCGCAAAGTCGCAGTTTCGTAATTGGACAGGTCCGAAGAGCAGGAGATCCTTCGCTCCGCCTGAAAAGCGGCTGCGCTCAGGATGACAACACTTATGAACTCCACTTCTGGTTCGAGCCAGAAGCGAGGAGTTAGGAGCTAAGAGCTAGCATGGCTGAATTGGTTCAATATTACGGAACGGGACGCCGCAAGACGGCGATTGCCCGGGTGTATTTGCGTCCAGGCAGTGGCGAGTTCAAGGTGAACGGCCGGGCGTTTGAAGAATATTTCGTGACTCCGGCACAGCGGTCGGCGGCAAAAGCTCCTCTGGCGTCGTCGGAGACCGCGGCTTCGTTCAACGTAATCGCCAGCGTTCTTGGCGGCGGCGTGCGTGGGCAAGCGGACGCGGTGAAGTTGGGTATCGCCCGCGCGCTGATGCAGTTCAATGCGGAACTCCGCAAGAAGTTGAAGGCTGAGGGATATGTCAGCCGCGACTCGCGTGGTAAAGAGCGCAAGAAGTACGGACAGAAGGGCGCTCGCAAGCGGTTCCAGTTCAGCAAGAGATAGTTTGCTTGCCGGCTGAGTCCGTAGAGACTGAGATCCTTCGCTTCGCCTGAAAAGCGGCTGCGCTCAGGATGACCAGAATTTTTGATTTGGTTTTGGCTGAAAGCTAGAAGCTAATAGCTCGTTATTGGTGTTCAATTCTTCCGTGCCTCGCGGCGCGGGGACGGAATGGCAATCGGGAAGGCAGGTTTCAACGGTCCAGAGTTTCAAGGTTTCAGAAGATCCTTGAAACGTTGCAACCATGAAACCTTGATCTCCTGATGCAGATTAAATAGGAGGTTGTTTGGCTACCATCACCATGAAGGAGTTGCTCGAAGCGGGCGTTCACTTCGGGCATCAAACGAAGCGCTGGAATCCCAGGATGAAGGAATTCATCTTCGGCGAGCGCAACGGGATCTACATTATCGATTTGCAGAAGACGCTGAAGATGTTCAAAGAGGCGTCGAAGTTCGTCCAGGATCTGGCGGCTGACGGCAAAATTGTTCTTTTTGTCGGAACCAAGCGCCAGGCGCAGGACGCGATCGCCGAAGAGGCGACGAAGTGCGGCGGCTTCTACATCAACCAGCGCTGGCTGGGTGGACTGCTCACGAACTGGGTCACCGTGCAGAAGTCGGTGAAGCGTCTGAAGGAACTCGACGAGATGGCCACCGATGGCCGCTACGAGTTGCTTCCCAAGAAAGAAGTGATCAAGCTCGAGCGCGAGCGCAAGCATCTGCAGGCGAACCTGGCCGGCATCAAGAACATGAATCGCTTGCCGGACGCGATCTTCGTGATCGATTCCAACAAGGAGCAGATCGCGGTACGCGAAGCGCGCAAGCTGGGAATTCCCGTGGTCGCCGTTGTGGATACGAATTGCGATCCCAGCGAAGTGGACTACGTGATTCCGGGCAACGATGATGCGCTGCGCGCGATCCGCCTGTTTACGTCGAAGATTTCGGAATCGATTGCGGAAGGTGCGCAGTTGATGACCGACAAGCAGGTTGCCGATATGCAGGCTGCGAGCGATCGGGCGGAAGCTGCAGCCGCGGCACCGACCGAGTACGCCGATGAGGCGGGAGCGGTTGATGCGGCCGAGGACATCAGCATGGAGCAGGTGCTGGGACCGGGCACGCACAAGAAGCCGGTGGCGAACGAAGAGGCGGAATTGCCGAAGGTCGAGAGCCAAACGGTCTAAGGACAGAACTCAGTACTCGGTACTCAGCTTGGCCGCAACCAAGTTTGCGGGGCACGAAACAAACCGGGGATTGAATATCTGACCCGCGCGGGTCGTCCGGCGCGGGTCGTTCCATATAGCGTCGAGTTTCAGGTTTCCAGTTTCGAGTGGCCTGAATGACGACAGCATTATTCCTATCCACTCGAAACTAGAAACGCGAAACCGGAACTTTATGAGTACTACTATGGCAAATATTTCAGCGGCACAAGTGAAGGATCTCCGAGAAAAGACCGGAGCTCCGATGATGGATTGCAAGCATGCTTTGACCGAAGCTAAAGGCGACATGGAGCAGGCGGTCGTGATCCTGCGAAAAAAGGGCGTTTCGGTGGCGGCCAAGAAGGCAACGCGGGTCACCA
The DNA here is from genome assembly GCA_963771765.1 of uncultured Acidobacteriota bacterium. Classification (GTDB taxonomy): domain Bacteria; phylum Acidobacteriota; class Terriglobia; order Terriglobales; family Acidobacteriaceae; genus Sulfotelmatobacter. The sequence continues at coordinate 615,957 of CAVYUY010000016.1, read as the reverse complement.
GTGAAGGGTCGGTTGCGCAGTACATTCACGCCGGCGGCAAGATTGGTGTGCTCGTCGAAGTGAATTGCGAAAGCGACTTCGTGGCGCGCACAGAGGACTTCAAGGAACTGGTGCACGATATCGCGATGCACATTGCGGCCAGCGATCCGAAGTACGTTCGCAAGGAAGATGTCACGGCGGCAGACTTTGCCCGCGAGAAAGACATTTTTCTGGCTCAGGCGATCGCCAGCGGCAAGCCGGCCAACATCGCTGAGAAGATGGTGAACGGCAAAATGGAAAAGTTCTATGAAGAGGTTTGCCTGTTGGAGCAGCCTTTCATCAAGGACCAGACCATGTCGATCGCACAGCTGATTGCAGCGAAGATCGGCAAACTCGGCGAGAACATCGCCGTCCGCCGGTTTGCGCGGTTCAAGGTCGGTGACGCAGGAGAGACGGTGGCCGTCACCAAGCCAACCGAGCCGAAAGCCGAATAATTCACAGGCGCCCTTCAAGGGCGCCTTTTTTCTGCTATTGTGCGGATGCGAGGGCGAGATGCCCTCGCGTCAGCCGGTGGTGCTTTCGATCGCTGAAGGCGGCGCTGGCGCTACGAGAACCCTTCATGACGACCCCTGCCTTCAAACGAGTTCTGCTCAAACTATCCGGTGAGGCGCTGGCGGCGAACCAGGGCTTTGGTATCGAGACGGCCCGCATTCATGGCATCGCGGGTGAAATCCGCGATGTGCTCAAGCTGGGCGTGCAACTAGCCATCGTTGTCGGCGGAGGCAATTTCTTTCGAGGCGTGGCAGATCAGGCGAAGGATATGGACCGGGTGTCCGCCGATCACATGGGGATGCTGGCTACGGTGATCAATGCTTTGGCTCTTGCAGGATGCGCTCGAGAAGCAGGGCGTTTACACGCGGGTGCAGTCGGCAATTGAGATGAACCAGGTCGCCGAACCGTTCATTCGGCGGCGCGCGATCCGTCACCTGGAAAAGGGACGGGTGGTGATCTTCGCCGGAGGAACGGGGAATCCGTACTTCTCGACCGATACGGCGGCGTCCCTGCGCGCGATGGAGATCAAGGCGGATGCGATCCTCAAAGCGACCAAGGTCGACGGCATCTACGACGCGGACCCGATGAAGGTCGATGGAGCGAGAAAGTTCAACCAGATTACGTATATGGAAGTTTTGAAGCTGGGGCTTAAAGTGATGGATTCGACGGCAATCAGCTTGTGCAAGGACAACGATTTGCCGATTATCGTGTTCAGTCTGAATGAACCGGGGAATATCCGTCGCGTGTTGATGGGCGAGAAAATTGGATCGATGGTGTGCGCTTAGAGTAGCCACGGATTTTCACGGATTCGCACGGATTTGAGAATCGATCCGTGTTGATCCGTGGTCACCCGTGGCAGCTTGTTTTTTGCGGGTTTATAATTTCACGTTTTGGTTATGGAGCTGAATCTATGGCGATCATGGCGTCAATTGCTGGACTGAAAGAAACGTACGGGCAATTAAAAACGCGCATGGATAAAGCAGTAGAAGATTTTCGGAAGGCGATGGCGGCAACCCGGACAGGACGCGCTTCGGTCCACATGCTCGACGGCGTGACAGTGGACTACTACGGGTCGCAAATGCCGCTGAACCAGATTGCCCAGGTGCATGCGCCGGAGCCGCAGTTGATCACGGTGCAACCATTCGATCCTTCCTCGCTCCCGGCCATTGAGAAAGCAATTCGGGGCGGAGATCTCGGATTGAATCCGATGAATGATGGAAAGTTGATTCGCGTGCCCGTGCCGCCACTCACGCAGGAACGCCGGCAGGATATGGTGAAGCATCTGAACCGCGCGCTGGAAGAGCATCGGACCGCGATTCGAAATATCCGGCGCGATGGAAACGACGCCATCAAGAAGGCGATCAAGGATAAGAAGATTACCGAGGACGAGGAAAAGCGCTCACTCGACGAAATTCAGAAGCTGACTGACGACGAAATCAAGAAGATGGAAGAGATGAGCAAGGCGAAAGAGAAGGAAGTGCTGGAGTTGAAGTAGAACCCCCCACTTATTGTGGAATTTCGAGAATTCCGAGTCAAAATCGCCACTCTAACGTCTCAAAGTGCGCGACGTTAGAATGGGGCACTCTCGAGTTTCAACCCTCAAGCTGTTCCTCGTTGATTCAGTTCCCGAAGTACATGTCCTGGCTCCAAAAATCCCTCAAACTGGTTGTTAACTGCTGTTGTTTCAATCAAGTACCGATTTGGGAAGAGAGCGTAACCATCGTTCCTGGTTACGAGACATTGTCATGGAGCGCGGGTTCCCATCTGTGTGACGAAGCTCGCGGTGCAAACCGGACTCGCTTCACACTCAAAATTTTGTATGGGAGTTCTGCCATGAAGAGATTGATTGCGGTTGGAGCGCTGCTGGCGCTCACGATGATTGGATTGGGATGCGGGTCGTCCAATTCTTCGACGAAGCTCTCGCAGGGACAATCGGGAAACGTATTTATGACGGGAGAAGACGCTCCGCTCGCGTCCGTGGTCGGTTTCGACGTCACGTTGAATTCGGTGACGCTCAATGGCCAAGGTGGCGCGACCGCTGCGGTGATTTCGACGCCAACTACAGTGGACTTCGCGCGCCTTCTGGGATTGCGTGCGCCGCTGGCATTCAACGCCGTTGCGGTAGGAACCTACACCAGCGCGACTTTTGTGCTCGCGAATCCGGTCATCTCGTACGTCGATATGACGCAAAATCCACCGGCCCTGAACACCATCAACGGAACGTTTCCGCAAAATCAAACTCCGCTGACGGTTACCGTCAACTTCCCCAAGCCGATGGTGGTGACGCCCAACGGTCTTGCTGGTTTGAAGATGGAAATGGACATCCGGCAGTCGGTCGCGGTTGATAGTAACGGACAGGTCACAGGGGCTGTGAACCCGATGATCTTTGTGAAAGCGACGAAAGCCAGCGATCCGGACGGCCAGGTTTCCGACCTGATGGGCGGACTGGTGTCTGTGGATGCGGGCAGCAATTCGTTCGTGCTGCAAGGACCATATGGCCGGCAGTTGACGGTAGATGTGAATAGTTCGACCCAGTTCAACAGCGGGTGGAACATCAACGACATGGCGACACCTGAGTTCGTTGCGGTGCAAGGAGTTTTCCAGGCAGATGGCAGCTTGATGGCAAGCGGCGTTGAAGTTGTAACCACAGCGCATTCGTTCATCTCAGGACGCGTTTTGGCGGAGACAACGAACTCGTCCGGCCAAGTGCAACAGATTACGATGTGGGTCGGCGAAACGGGCGCTGACATGGTCAGTGATGTCGATACGATTCAGACCATCGATGTCAGCGCGGTCACACAGTACGACATTTGCTTCATGAGCGGACCGATCCTCAATTCGGTGTTCAACGACACGACGGTTGTCGTGGGCCAACGGATCTTCGTCGGCGGTAGCTTCTCGAGCAACGTCTTCACCCCGGCGATGATCTCGTTGCGGTTGCAGGGCGTTTACGGAACCTATGTGCCGGGCAGCGTAGTCGTGGGCGGCGGAAATGCCGGCACATTCCAGTTGTCAAACAACGGGCTGGTCGGCTATTCGGCGGGTGGGCCGGTTACGGTCAACACGTTCAGCTTCACATCATTCTTCAATCTGACGGGTCTGAACCAACTTCAGACAACGACCACGCCGATTCCTCTGGTCGCGCGCGGTTTGTTGTTGAAAGATCCGGTGAGCGGCAATCCTGAAATGTACGTCGGATGGGTAGCCACTCCGCCGAGCAACTAGCGTGAAGTTGGTATGCAAACGGACGGCCTTCGGGCCGTCCTTTTTTTATCAAGGGGATTGCTTGGGGACCGCTGCCTTCGGCTGTCTGCACATGTGTTCGTCCCCTATAATTGCTGTTCATGAAAAGGGTAGTTCATGCCGCGTGTCCGCACGATTGTCCCGACGCCTGTGGGGTACTGGTTACCGTGCAGGACGGTCGGGCGACGAAGATCCAAGGGGATCCGGAACACCCGGTGACGCGAGGATTTTTGTGCGCGAAGGTAGCGAAATATCTGGACCGCGTGTATTCGCCGGATCGCGTGCTTTATCCGATGCGGCGGATTGCTCCCAAGGGGCCTGCTGTTGCTCCCAGTGACGCAACGGGGAACTGGCAGCGCATTTCGTGGGACGAGGCGTTGGACGAGATTGCGGCGCGCTTGCGAGCCGTTTCGGCGGCGTATGGGAGCGAGGCGATTCTGCCTTACTCGTACGGTGGAACACTGGGCGCGCTGAATGGCGGTTCCATGGACCGGCGATTCTTTCATCGGTTGGGAGCCTCGCAACTCGACCGAACGATTTGCTCCGCTGCCGGAGAAGCCGGACTGGAATCGGTCTATGGCGTAAAACTTGGGACCGAGCCGGAGCAGTTTCGGCATTCGAAGTACATCATCGCTTGGGCGTCGAATATCCACGCGAACAACGTACATCTCTGGCCGTTCATCGCAGAAGCGCGGCGCAACGGCGCCAAGCTCGTCGTCATCGATCCGTACAAAACGCGAACGGCTCAATGCGCGGACTGGTTTTTACCAATCAATCCCGGGACAGATGCTGCGCTGGCGCTTGGGATGATGCACGTGATCATTGGCGAGAATCTGCACGACTCGGATTATGTTTCGAAGTACACGCTGGGATTCGAGGAGCTCCGCGAAAAGGTGAAGGAGTATCCGCCGGAGCGAGTGGCGCAATGGACAGGAATTGCCGCGGATGACATTCGGAAGCTGGCGCGCGAATACGCGACGATTCGACCTTCAGTGATCCGGCTGAACTATGGAGTGCAGCGGTCCGAGGGAGGGGGCATGGCAACCCGCGCGGTGGCAATGCTGCCGTGCGTGACCGGATCGTGGAAGGAAGTTGGCGGCGGATTGCAACTGTCGACCAGTGGCGCGGCGAAGTTGAATTCGGCAGGGCTGAAGCGCCCCGACCTGATGCAGGACCGCGCTTGGGCGCGAAGCGCGCGTCATCAATATGGTGGAGCTGGGCCGGGCGCTGAATACGATTGACGATCCGCCGGTCAAAGCGCTGTTCGTTTACAGCTCGAATCCGGCGGCTGTTTGTCCGCGGCATGATGAAGTGGTTCGCGGACTGATGAGGCCCGATCTGTTCACGGTGGTGCATGAACAGTTTTTTCACCGACACAACGGACTATGCCGACATCGTTTTGCCGGCAACGACATTTTTTGAGCACAAGGATTTGCAGAAGGGGTACGGGCACTACTACCTGCAGGTTTCGAATCAGGCGATTGAGCCGCTGGGCGAGTGTCGTTCGAACGTGGAGTTGTTCCAGGCTCTGGCGGAGCGGATGGGATTCGAAGAAGAATGCTTCCGCGAGAACGTGGATGAGATGATCGATCTGGCGCTGAAATCGGACGATCCATGGATGCAGGGGTTGAGCCGCGAGCGGCTGGAGCAAGGGCAGGTACGAATGAATTTTCCGGGGTCGAGTGCGGAGCGTCCGACTTCCGGCCTGCAGTCATCGGAGAGTCAGACCACGCAGCGACATCTCCGTTTCTTCCGTTCGCGAAGGGAAACTTCCGCACTCCTTCGGGCAAGGCGGAGCTTTACAACGAAAGATTGAAGAAGCTGGGGCTGCGATCCGGTGGCGGAATTCACGCCTCCTTCGGAATCGCGGCATAGCAAGAAGAGCGAATCGCTTCCACTTGAGTTGCTGGCGCGGAAATCCGACAACTTTCTCAACACCACCTTTGCCAACTTACCTTCCGTGCAGGCGATGGAGGAACCGGGATTGCTCGAGATTTCCGCGGCGGACGCGAAGGCTCGTGGTATCGTCAACGGCGATCGCGTGCGTGTGTTTAACCAGCGCGGCGACATTCTGTTGCAAGCTCGTGTGGACGGAAAAGTTCAGCAGGGAGTCGTATCCGCCAGCCTGAATTGCGCGAAAATGACGCCGGGTTTTCAAAGTATCAACAGCTTAACCTCAGAAAAACTTACCGACATGGGCAACTCGGCCACGTTTTATTCCGTCTTGGTTGAGGTGGAGTTATCTAAACCGAAAACCAGTGAACGGGAACGGGTGGCTCGGTGACCGTCCGGCTAGATACCTGCCAACCAGCCGAGTTTCAAAGCGACCGGAGGATTTGAAGCCGAGAGTCGCGGCTTGGGCTTTCCCTTGCACTACCGTATAATGACAGTTTTCTTACATCCCAGAGGCTGAGGTCGTAGCGATTCCTTTTCGCTTTCATTCGGAGAACCTTGTTGTGTCCAAAGGCCCCCGCATTCCGGGAGCCTGTCTGGTGCCATCTCGTTCATTTCAACGGTTTTGGATGAACATGCGATGGCGGGGCTGCGGGTTCGGCATGTTGCTGGCCGTGCTTCTTGCGAGTTTTGCAAGCCTTCGCATGGGGGCAGTCCGACGTTGTCTCTGAGATTAACGTCACAGGGAACCGGCGTATTCCCGCCGACACGATCCGGGCGCGAATTTTTACAAAGGCGGGAGACGTTTATGACGCTGCGTCCCTGGAACGCGACTTCAACTCTCTGTGGAACACCGGCTACTTTGAGGACATCAAGTTCTCGCGCGAACAGACGCCAAAGGGATGGCGGATCATCGTGCAGGTGAAGGAAAAGCCCACCATCCGCGAAATTCTCTACTCCGGCAACAGTTCTGTTTCGAACAGCGACATCCTCGACCGATTCAAGCAGGACAAAGTTGGGCTCGTGGTCGAGAGCCAGTACGATCCAACTCGCATCAAGAAGGCGGAAGTCTCCATCAAAGGACTGCTGTCAGAGCACGGCCGGCAATTCGCCACGATCCGGACGGAGGTGCGGCAGATTCCTCCGGCGGCCGTTGGAATCACATTTGTGGTGAAGGAAGGCCCGAAGGTCAAGGTCGGAAAGATCAGGTTCGAGGGCAACAAGACGATCAAGAGCCGGGTCCTGCGAGCCGCGATGCGGAATCTGCGGCCGGTTGGTGTGCCGCACTCCATCTTCCTGGAAAACATCTTCGCCCGAACCTACGACGCCACCAAGCTTGAAGAGGACACCGAACGGGTGCGAGCCGAGTATCAGAATCGCGGCTATTTCAAGGCGGGCGTGAACGATCCGAAGACCGAGATCCACGACACCGGGCATAAGGGATTCCACATCCCTCTGTTGCAGTCGGGACCGGGCAAAGCCGTCGATATCACGATGGTGATTGATGAGGGCCAGCAGTACCACCTGGGCAAGATTACGTTCAAGAACAACAAGGCGATTTCGAATGTCGCCGCGCTGCGATCGCTTTTCCCGCTCAAGGATGGAGATGTTTTCAGCCGCGAAAAGATTGCCAAGGGCCTCGAGAATCTGCGTAAGGCCTACGGTGAATACGGCTACATCAACTACACGGGCGTTCCTTCGACGACGTTTGACGACGACAAGAAGCTGGCGAATCTTGAGATCGACATCGAAGAAGGCAAGCAGTTTTATGTCCGGCGCATCGAGTTCCAGGGAAACACGACCACGCGCGACAAGGTCATCCGTCGCGAGTTGGCTCTGGAAGAAGGCGGTGTCTACAACTCGCGCCTCTGGGAATTGAGCTTGCTCCGACTGAACCAGCTTTCTTATTTCGATCAGTTGAAGCCAGACGATCCGAACGTTACCGACAAGAAGCTGGACGAAAAGAACGGGCAAGTGGACCTGACGCTGAAGGTTCACGAAAAGGGCAAGAACAGCATCGGATTGAACGGCGGCGTCAGCGGCCTCGAAGGAGCGTTCATCGGGCTGAACTATTCGACGAACAACTTCCTCGGACGCGGCGAGACCCTGCAGGTGCAGATCAGCCTGGGGAATCTTGCGCGCAGCGTGATGTTCGGCTTCACGCAGCCTTACATGTTCGACCGTCCGTTACAGTTCGGGTTCACGGTGTTCGGCAACAAGATCAATTTCGATCAGGCCCGGCAGCTTTCGATTTTCAGCGGCCAGAACTTGAATCTGCCGAGCGCTGTGCTGCAGAACCTGCAGAACTATTCGCAGTCCAGCGTGGGATTCACCACGTCACTGAGCTATCCGTTGCGGCGGTCGTTCAAGCGCCTGGGCATCACGTATTCGCTGGATCGATCGACGCTGATTCCTCTCAGCACGGCATCGAAAACTTTGTTTGACTTTATTGCCTTCCGCGGAATTTCAGGGCCGAGCGCGGTGAATGGAATCATCACCAGCAAGATTTTCCCCAACTTCTCGTTCAATACTCTGGATAGCGGCATCTCTCCCCACCACGGCCACCAGATGACGATGGGAGCGGAGTTTGCGGGTATTGGCGGGACGGTGCGATCGATCCGTCCGATCATTCAGTACAAGCAGTTCATCCCCGTGCAAAATCGCCGCAATGCGATCGGGTTCAGCGTGAACGGATCGTATATCAGCGGGTATGGCGGGCTGGTTGCTCCGCCGTTCCAGCGCTTCTACATGGGCGGTGAAAACGACATTCGCGGATTCGATATCCGTTCGATCTCACCGGTTGCATTCTTGCCCAGCGCCAATCAGGTTACGCTGACGAATCCGGATGGCACGCCGGTTCTGAAGAATCCGGCGAACCCGCGCCAGGGAAATTGGACGGTGCCGGTTCCAGTCGATCAAATCGTGTTCCCCGGCGGTGACCTGAGCACGTGGACGAACCTTGAATACCGCTACACCATTGCAGGGCCCGTCGCACTGGTGCCGTTCATCGATACGGGAATCGACGCGATCATCTCGCGCTCGCAGTTGCAGATTGCCGCCAACCAGTACGACCAGGTCATCAGCACACCCTTCGGTTGTCCAGCGCTCGATGCCGGTTACAACTGCCTGGGCGGGAAGGTCTTGAGTCCAAGACCATCGCAGGATCTTGAAGTTCTTGGCGCAACCAACTGGCGACCGCGTGTTTCGACCGGACTCGAATTGCAGATGTTCCTGCCGGTGATCAATGCGCCGTTCCGCATTTACTGGGCCTACAATCCATTGCGGCTCGACAGCCAAGCGAATCCGCCGATCCCGATCACGCGGAGCATGTTCCCGGCCGGGGCTGCCGGAGACTACACGTATCACAATGCGGTGAACTCATTCGCTCCGAGTTTTCAGTTGAGAGAACCGCGAAAAACTTTCAGGTTTACGGTCGCAACCACGTTTTAAGGGGGTTTGACGGGCTGAGATTGAGGTCACTATAATGTTTACGATCCGCGCCGCAGAGCGAGATATAAGGCGTAGACAGCACGCCACGCACATCAGGCGTGAACCTGGCAACCTAGTCCGCCTTTTCGAATGGCGGCCGCGACCGCAAAGGGACTTCATTTCAGTGCGGCCCAGCGTTGACTGAAGAAGCGATCCGAGAGCGAGCGAAGTCATTCCGGAACCATGTTCCAAGGAGTTCAACTGATCCAATGAAAAGCAAGTTTGTGCGTATACTTCTGGCTGCTGCGGCGACGTTCACGTTTTCCGCACTAGCCCAAACGGGCAGCGCCGCCACGCCGACAGGTGCAGGCGCAGCGTCAGCCACTCCCGCCACTTCGGCGCCTGCCACAACAACCACGAACGCTACGGGCACGAAGGTTGGAACCATCAACATCCAGGACGCGATTTTTGCGAGCAACGAAGGCCGCCGCGACGGGGAAGCTTTGCAGAAGAAGTTCGAGCCCAAGCAGGCTGAACTCAAGGGACAGAACGACGAGCTCGATTCTTTGAAGAAGCAGATGACGACGCAGCAGGACAAGCTGAATCAGGAAGCGCTCGACAACCTGAAAAGGCAGATCGAAAGCAAGCAGAAGCTGTTCGATCGCGCCGTACAGGATGCGCAGGAAGAATACGGCAATCAGAATCAGGAGATCGCCGCACGAATCCTGCAGAAGATGGCGCCGCTCATAGTGAAGTATTCCGAAGAGAACGGTTTCGGAATCATCGTGGATACGTCGAAGCCGTGGCCACAGAGCAACGTGTTGTGGTGGGGACAGGCTGTCGATATCACGAAGCCTGTGATCGACGCCTACAACGTTCAGTCGGGCGTGCCTGCACCGGCGAATCCGTCAGCGCCAAAGCCGACAGGTCCGAGGGCTCCGGGCGCGGGAGCTACTACTCCGAAGCCGACAACGCCAAAGGCTGCTGAGCCTCCGAAATAGTTAAGCGGACACCTTTGGTGTCCTGAAAGTTCCAGAAGGCCGCGTTCCTGCGCGGCCTTTTTTTCTTGCGCGAGCACTTCTGAGAGAAACGACACGGTGTCTTTACCAGCAAACAGAAACTTCGATTCTGGAGGACACCGATGTTTGCTGACAGCTTGCTCGAAACTTCATGGACGCAACGCGGCCAACGAAGTTGGACAACCCTGACCTCGTTCGGATTGCAGGCACTAGCGATCGGAACGCTTCTGAGCATTCCGTTGCTGACGACAGTGGGCGCGCCGCGCGCACGAACAGTCTCAACGCCAATCAGTTTGGGTAGAACCAATCCTGGGCCGGTGCGGTCGGTGGAACAACTTCGGACTTCAACGGTGCAGATTGTGCCATACAGCGGACGAATCAGGTTTCCCGGACACATTCCAGACGGGGTCGCGCGCGGGGGTGACACGACATCACCAGAGCCGACGGGCGGAGATCTTGGCGAGATCCAAGGGCAAGCGTCACTTGATGCAAACGTCATCGGTTTGCCAATTTCGGGAACTCGTCTCGTCATGCCGGTGCCGGCACCGGCCACCGTCACGCGCACATTCCGAACCTCGACCATGATGCAGGGTAGCCTGATTCGGCGAGTCGAGCCTGTCTATCCACCACTCGCCAGGACGGAGCGCATTCAAGGGCCCGTGGTGCTGGCAGCGATCATCAGCAAAGAGGGAGCGATCGAAAATCTGCGGCTCCTCTCAGGGCATCCGATGCTCGTACCGGCTGCGATAAGTGCCGTCAGCCAGTGGCGATACAAGCCTTACATTCTCAACGATGAAGCGATTGAGGTGGAGACGCAGATCACCGTGAACTTTGTGTTGGCGAACTGAAGGTGGGCGTCGGGCGTTCGGCGTCAGGCTTCCGCGCCTGACGCTCGATGCCTGAAGCCGGATCTCTTGCGCGGGAGTAGCCCCAGCGTAACGTGGGGGCTGGGGCGGCTCCCGCTATAATCGCGAAGTGGCAACCACAGCAGAAATCCTGAGTCGCGTGGCAACTCGTCCCACCTGGGCCGATGTTTCACTCGCAGCACTGCGGCAAAATTTCAGGACCGTCCAGAAGCACGTTGGCGCGAATGTGACTGTGTGCGCGGTGGTGAAAGCCGATGCCTACGGACACGGCGCGGTGGAATGCTCGCGTGCGCTTGAGGCGGAAGGGGCACGCTGGCTCGGCGTCACCTCGCTGGACGAAGCGATTCCGCTGCGGGAAGCTGGGATTCGAGCGAACATCCTGCTGATGACGGGGTTCTGGCGCGGAGAAGAGGCCGAGATCGTTCGGCAGCGTCTGACGCCAACGGTTTGGGAACCGTGGCAGATCGAGTCGCTCGATCAAGCGGCGAACGCGCTCGGTGTGTCCCGTCACGCGGTGCACTTAAAAGTTGATACGGGCATGGGTCGGCTGGGCGTGGGAATGGAGCAACTTCCGGCGTTGCTGGAAACGCTGGGCGTGGCCAAACATCTCATCCTCGAGGGGTTGTCGACACACCTGTCATCGTCGGAAGTGATGGATGCGCCTTCGGTAGCGGAGCAGGAACGGCGGTTTGAGGCGGCGCAGAAAATGGTGGCCGCAGCGGGGATGAAGCCTGCGTTTGTTCACATGGCCAATACGGGCGCAGTGATCTCGCGGCGGGAGACCTGGAACAGTATGGTCCGGCCCGGCGTTGCGCTTTATGGATATTACTTGCCGTTTCAGCGGGCAGGACGCGAAGTGAGTGGCGGTACGCTAAGATTGCCGGTCAAACCGATCCTCACGTGGAAAACGAGAATCCTGTCCTTAAGAAATCTGGCTGCGGATCAGCCTCTCGGCTACAACGGAACCTACGTTACTGCCGCCCCCGCGCATATTGCGGTTCTGCCCGTCGGGTACGCCGATGGATACAACCGCCAGCTTTCGAATCGCGGACGCGTGATCGTCCGCGAGCACTATGCGCCGATCGTAGGCCGAATCTCTATGGATCTGACGCTGGTCGACGTGACGGGTATCCCTGGCGTTGGCGTTGGCGATGAGGTGATCCTGCTTGGCGCCGGCGAAGGGCTCAGCGTTGATGCGCTGGAGCATGCTGAGCTGGCGAACAGTACCCCGTACGAAATCCTCTGCAACATTTCGAAACGTGTGCCGCGCAGATATCCCAGCTGAGGCGGGCATCGACTTCGGGCTTCGGGCGTCAGACTTCAGTACTTATTGCCTCTTGTCGTTTCGACTGCTGCGAGGAATTTGCTGGCGTCGGGGTCGGAGGCGATGGCTGGAAACAGCAGGTTCCTCCCTTCGATCGGAATGACAAACTTATGAGAAGTCGGAATGACGAATCTATGTGGGGTCCGGATGACAAACTTAGCGAAAGGCCCAACGCTGAGGCCTGACGCCTGAGGCCTAACGCCTGCCGCCCAACGCCCGCAGCCTGATACACGTAACTCCGCCCGCTCAACCCGAAATGTTCCCTGCTAAGTGCGAATTGCTGCCATTGACTGCATGCGCACACAGAGTGTCCGTTGCCCTTGGTAGACTGGAGGGTTCAGCATGCCCTCTCGTTACGCACAATGGATGTATGACTGGGAACATCGGCTAACGTCGGTCGACGACAACCGAGTGGTCCGTCCGCTGGAATGGGGCGTGGAATGGGCGCAGGATTGGCCTTGCCGAAACGGTTACCGTCCCGGACAAACTCCGGAGAATCCCGAAAAGTTCTTTCTCGACTACAATCAGCGCATCGTTGGGGCGAGTGACGAGTTCTATTCCTATGCGCGGCCTACGGATTTCCGGCTGGAGAAGCGGGAAGTGCAGGTTTTCTCCACGCGCGCGGTTCCCGATCCCAAACTCGAAGCCAAGGTAAAAGGAACGCTGGCCGAATTTCTGCGATTTACTTCGCCGGTGAAGACCCCGTATCCGGAGAACAATCTGGTAAACGCGCGATGGTTTCCGGCGAAGGGGCGTCGTGCGATCGTGCTGTTGCCGCACTGGAATTCTGACGCAGTTTCGTACGTCAGCCTCTGCAAGGTCTTCAACCTGATGGGAATTTCGGTGTTGCGGTTGACGATGCCATATCACGACATTCGCATGCCTGCAGAGATCAAGCGGGCCGACTACGCGGTCTCGGCGAACATCGGGCGCACGCTCGATGCGGTGAGGCAGGGCGTAGTCGACATTCGCTGCTGTCTCGACTGGCTCGAGGAGCAGGGCTACGACAAACTGGGAATTGTTGGAACCAGTCTCGGCTCGTGTTATGCATTTATCGCTGCGGCGCATGATCCGCGCGTTCGGGTGGTAGCGTTCAACCACGCGTCCACCTATTTTGCCGATGTGGTTTGGCACGGGCAATCTACGCGCCACATCCGGCAGGGAATCGAACAGCAGATCGATCTGGAAGAGTTGCGCAATGTTTGGCTGGCGATCAGCCCGATGTCATATTTCCAGCAATATGCGCGTTGGCCGAAAAAGTCGCTGATCATTTATGCGGCTTACGACCTGACGTTTTTGCCGGAATTTTCGCGGCAAGTGGTGACTGAGTTTGAGCGTCACGAGATCGACCACAAAGTTGTGGTGCTGCCGTGCGGTCATTACACGACGGGGGAGACGCCCTACAAGTATATGGACGGGTGGCACCTGACGTCGTTCTTGCGGACGGCGTTTTGAAGACAGATCAGATTTTGCCATTTTTGCCTGTGCGGCTTTTGGGCTGATCGCTTCATCGCCAATTACTGGTTTCTATTTGCTAACGCTTGCGGCTTAGAATGTGAAAATGCGGACGGCGCAGCCTGCAGTTCCCAATGCGATTCAGGAGATCCGGCGCGACGAGTTTCTCGTGAGCACCGATCCGGGACTGCTCGACCTGGATGTGATTCACGGATTTCTGACGACAAGCTATTGGGCCAAAGGGATTCCGCGAGAATTGGTGGCCCAGTCGATCGAGCATTCACTGTGCTTCGGGGTCTATGATGTGGGCGGCGGGAAATCTCCGCGTGCGGGAACTGCCTCCGCAAATGTGTCACATGTGCAAGTCGGATTTGCGCGAGCGATCAGTGACTACTCAACTTATGCATACGTCGCCGACGTTTTCATTCTGGAATCGCACCGAGGACGTGGCTTGGGGAAGCTGCTGATGGAAAGCATCCGGCGTTACCCGAGGCTGCAAAATCTGCGCCGCTGGAGTCTGTCGACCCTCGATGCGCATGGGCTCTACTCACAATTCGGGTTCACGCCGCTGAACTTTCCGGACCGATATATGGAAATACTGGATTTGAACCGCTACAAAGAAGCTTAGAAACGGACCTCACACCATGAAGCCTGCCGCTATGTACCGCCCGATGTTTGAGAGCGACCCTGAGATATCAGCTGCCATCGATAATGAAGCCCGCCGTCAGCACGAAGGACTGGAACTGATTGCCTCCGAGAACTTCGTGAGCGAGGCCGTGCTTGAAGCGGCCGGGTCCGTCTTCACGAATAAGTATGCAGAGGGGTATCCGGGCAAACGATATTACGGCGGCTGCGAATATGCCGACGTTGTCGAGAACCTGGCGCGCGACCGCGCGAAGCAATTGTTCGGCGCCGAACACGCCAACGTCCAGCCGCATGCCGGATCGCAGGCGAACATGGAAGCGTACGCCTCGGTGTTGCAGCCGGGCGACACCATTCTCGGATTGAATCTGGCGCATGGCGGACACCTCACGCACGGGCATCCACTGAACTTTTCCGGAAAGACGTACAAGATCGTCCCGTACGGAGTAACGAAAGAAACGGAGACGATCGATTACGACGAACTGGAAAAGATTGCTGAGAGAGAACGGCCAAAGCTGATTATCGGAGGCGGAAGCGCTTATCCGCGCACAATTGATTTTGCGCGCATGCGGCAGATTGCCGACAAAGTAGATGCGCTCTTTCTCGTGGACATGGCGCACTTCGCAGGGCTGGTCGCCGGCGGTGCTCATCCTTCGCCTGTGCCGCACGCGCACATCGTCACTTCGACCACCCACAAGACTCTTCGCGGGCCTCGTTCGGGAATGATTCTTTCCAAAGCGGAATTTGGTGCGGCCATCGACAAGGTTGTTTTTCCGGGTATGCAGGGCGGGCCGCTGGTTCACATCATGGCGGCGAAGGCGATTTGCTTCCGCGAGGCGATGCAGCCCGAGTTCCGCGACTACGCGAAACAAGTTGTCGCCAATGCGAAGGTGCTGGCGCAGACGTTGGCTGAGGAAGGATTTCGCGTGATCTCCGGCGGAACGGATACCCATGTCATGCTGATCGATGTCTTCTCGAAGGGAATGCTCGGCAGCGAAGCGGAGAAAGCTCTCGGCGAGGCCGGCATCACCGTCAACAAGAACGCCATCCCGTTCGATACGAATCCGCCGATGAAGCCGAGCGGTATACGTCTGGGAACTCCCGCACTTACGACGCGCGGGATGAAGGAAGCCGAGATGCGCCAGGTCGGGAGTTGGATCGCCCAGGCGCTGCTGAATCGCGGCGACGCGGCTGCTATCTCGAAGGTACGCAAGCAGGTGCTCGATCTTTGCGAGGCGTTCCCGCTCTATGCAGAGAGGCGCGCGAAGGCGCAAGCCGAGGTGCGAGGTTAATTCCGCTGTGTTCCTCTGCATGCTCTGTGGTTAAATGCACTCGGTGAAGATCGCCATCGACATTCGGCGGATGACCGAGTTTGGCGTCGGAACCTACATCCGCAATGTGGTTCGTACTCTGGGCCGAGTCGATCACGAGCACACCTATTTTCTGATCGGCCCGCCCCCAAAGATCAACGAAATTGGGCCACTCCCGCCGAATTTTCAGACGGTTCCACTCCTTGCCCCCGAGCGATCGGTCAAGGGATATCGCGAGTTCCGGATCGCCTTGAAGAGGCTCGACTGCGATCTGGTTCACATCCCGAATCTCTTTTCGGTGCCGCGATTTTTGCCGTGCCCTTATGTCATGACGGTGCACGATCTGCTCGAACATATGTCACGCGCGCGCCAGCAGACCGGCTTCTGGGGAGCGTGGCATCTCCAGATGACGAAGCGTGTTTTGCGAGGCGCTGCGCGGGTGTTCGCGGTTTCGAATTTTACCCGCACCGAAATCGAGAAACTCTTCGACATTCCGACCAGCCGTATTGAGGTGGTCTACAACGCGATTGATGAGCGTTTCTTGCATGGGCACGCCAACCTGGCGGATCGCCAACTGATCGCGCAACGGTACCAGGTGAACTATCCGTTCTTGCTCTACGCAGGCAGGATCAGTCCGCACAAGAACGTGGTCCGCATGATCGAAGCCTTCTCGGCACTGAAAACGGAACTTGAGAAGGATCAGCTCTATCCCGATCTGAAGCTCATCATCATCGGGGACGATGTCTCAGGCAACCCTGATCTGCGGCGAACGGTCGTGCGCAGCGGCGTGCAGAATGATGTCCGATTTTTGGGATTCATTCCGATTGAAGTGCTGCGAATTTTTTACGACGAGGCGAAGATATTTGTCTTTCCGTCGCTGTACGAAGGGTTTGGGCTTCCACCGCTGGAAGCGATGGCCCATGGAACACCAGTGGTGACTTCCAATGTGTCATCCCTGCCGGAGGTCGTAGGGAACGCTGCGGTGCTGGTGAACCCGGAGAACGTCTTCGAGATTATGCGAGCGCTTCACCGCGTCCTGACCGACCAGGCGTTGCGCGTGCGGATGAAGGAGCGCGGGTACAAGCAAGCGACCAGATTCTCGTGGGAGATATCGGTGCGGCGCGTGCTTGACGTCTATCGCGAAGTTGCGAACGACGGCAAAGCGGCCGACAGTGCGCGCTCAGGTTCTTAGGATGTCGAGAATCGCGCAGGAGCGCTCGCTCCGCCCGCTCACTTTACCAATGGCTGGCCGGGAGACATGATTGCGAGTTTCTGAAGCTTGGCCGTGATGCGAGTCTTATCGGCGTCTGTCTTAGCAGCGCCTAATCGTTTGCGCAATTGATCGATCTTGCTCTTGCGGGTGCGGCGGCGGCGAATTTCGGGACGGCGGCTCGGTGCTGACATGGGGTGCTCCTGAACTCGATTTTGAAAGTCGTGGCAGCCGACTGTAAGCCGAAGCCCACCGTGTCGCGTTGCAACCACTTCAGTCATTCAATCGGAGTCTGAGGGAAGTGTCAATGTGCCAGGGTCGAAAGGAGCGATCGTTCCTCATTCGATCTCAGGAACGTAACAGGGATAATCCCGCTGGGCAAACCGGCAGGCATCTGAATCGAGTTCCACCGTCCGTATGGGATCTGAGGACGATGTCTCAGCCAACAAACGCCCTTGCGGGGCGTAGGCATAGCCGCCCCCGCCAAACCGGGTTCCTGACCTCGAAACGCCGACGCGGTTCGAACTGACGACGTAAGCCCCGGAAACGAGTGAAGCCATGGCGCCGGCGATCTTCCACGAATCGAGGTTCATACCAGAGGCGCGAGGTATGACGATGAGCGAAGCCTGTTGGCGCCCGTAGGCCCGGGCACGTTCGTTGAACATTGCCTCCGTGCATAAAAGCACGCCGACCTTGATTCCAAGTATTTCGGTTGGCGCAAAGCCTGAATCATCGCCGGCGTACCAATTGCTCTCGAACCACCCAGGCTCATTGGGAAAATACTGTTTGCGATGCAGCGGGCGGACCGATCCCGCCTGCAACAGGAATGCCTCATTGGCGAGCCGCTTCCCGCTCCAAACCGGACGCGATGAAATTATCGCCGGGAGATTGAGCGCGATCAATCCTTTGAGGCCATGTTCGTGAGCAGTGACGCTACGATTGGCCTCGTCCCTTGAGAACGTCTCGTTTTCTGCCACCCAAGGGCCAAAAGGAAGCTCGTTGGTGACAAGGATGTCCGGAGCTGCGGCGCGGACGGCGTCGTTCAGTCCGCTCCACTTTGGGTCATCCGTCGAAAGACCTTCGGGCCATTCCACAAATGCGATGCGCAACGTCGTCACCAGATCCGAACCCGATCCTCGGGCTTGAGATATAGCTTATCGCTTGGAGCGATTTCGTAGGCTTTGTACCAGGCGTCGATGTTCCGTACCGAATCGCTTCGATATTTCCCCGGCGGGTGAGTGTCCGAATTGATCTGTCGCCGCAGCGCGTCTTCCGTTTGGTTTCTCCGCCATCTCTGCGCGAACGCCAGAAAGAAACGCTGATCCCCGGTCAGGCCGCCAATGGTTTTGTCGGGCTGGCCCTTTCAGCGAAAGGAGATAAGCGTCATGCGCCGCGAGCAGTCCCGCCTGGTCGGCGATACTTTCAGTTAGAACCTGCTTGCCCTTGATGCAGAGGTCGGCCAAAGGACAGTAGCCATCAAATTGCGAAACCAGTTTCGCCGTGGCAGCTTGATATTGAGCTTTGTCCTCGGCGCTCCACCAATCGCCGAGTTTGCCGTGCGCGTCATAGATGTTGCCCAGATCGTCGAAGCTGTGGCTGATTTCGTGAGCGAGACCGGCTCCGGCAGATCCATAGTTCGACGCGGAGTCACCCTGCGCGTCGAAATAGGGTGGCTGAAAAATCGCAGCAGAAAAGAATTCCGCATTGGGGCTGAACATGATGACCGCCCCGGGAATTTGAGGATTGATCGGCCACTCGATCGGGTCGACAGGCTCATTCAACTTGGCTAGGTTGCGAGAACGAAGGAAGGCTTCTGCGCGACGCATGTTTCCGAGAGCGTCGCCGCGGACGACGTCAAGGTTCGTATAGTCGATCCACGTCTCGGGATAGCCGATGACCATTTGAAGCGCCGCGAGTTTGTCTAACGCCTTTTTCCGGGTAGGAGGGGACATCCAGGAAAGATTTGAGATACGGGTGCGGTAGGCGGTGAGGACGTCCCGAACCATCGCCTGCGCTTTCGCCTTGGCTTCGGGCGGAAAATAGCGTTGCGTGTAAAGCTGGCCTACAGCCTGCCCCAGTGCCGCATTGGTGGCGGCAATAGCCGCCTTGCTGCGATCAGGTGCCTGTTGCGCGCCTGACAAGATTGTGCCGTAAAAAGCGAAGTGCTCCGCCGCGACCGTCTGGGGCAGCACGTCGGCGTAATGTTCGAAAAGATGGAAGCGCAAATAATCCTTCCACAGGTCGATGTCTTCGCTGGCCACCAGGGCCGAAACCCCGGTTACCGCTGACGGTTGCCACACAATAAAATTGGACTGGCGATCGAGTCCTGCGGATTTGAAGTAAGCATTCCAATCGATGCCGGGCGCCTTGACGGCAAAGTCAGCGCGCTTCCAGGGATTGTTCTGCTTGAAGACGTCAGCGGCATCAGCATCCGGGGCGAAGGCCTGCGCGATCCGCGTCTCCAAAGACAAGATTTGCGCTGCCTTGGTCTCGGCGTCTGCGACGCCCGCCAATTTCAGGGCGGCGGCGATGTGTGCTTCGTAGTGGGCGCGTGTCTCCGCCATCTTCGGCGAAGGATCCAGATAATTGTCACGATCCGGCATGCCGAGGCCGCCTTGCTGAAAATGGACGACATTGTGAACCGTGTCTTCGAATCCCTGGTTGATCCACAATCCGAAAATGTGGTCGGAGTTCGCGATTAGGCCATCGACTTCTCTGTTCAGAGTGGTGCCGAGGTAGGCTGAGAGGGACGCCTTGTTCGTGATTGCGGAGATCGCAGCCATTTCATCGGCGAGAGGAGTCAACTTCTTGGCTTCGATGGAGTCTTCGTCCATAAAGCTGGCGTAGTAGTCGCCGACTTTCTTTGCTGAGCCACTCTTAGGAGAAGAGGCAGCTTCCTGGATGAGTTCGCGCACGCGCTGGCTCGTCCTTTCAGCCAGGATGGCCCGTGTATCTATGCCCGGCTGGCCAGCCGGTATCTTCGCTTTGGCAAGCCAAGCGCCATTCGCGTATTGGTAAAAATCATCTCCGGGTCTGATGGACCGGTCCATGTCTTCTTCGAACGCCGTAGGGGAGTCAGGGTGAGCGGAAGCAATCAGAAAGAATGCCGAAGCCATAATGGCCACGAGCGCCACCGCGCGCACAATCATCGGAATTCTGGAAATCGACTGTCGCGCAGCCGAATGGACCATCGCCTCAGTGTTTGGAATCGTGCCATCATTTCCAGAATGCATGCATTCTCCGGATGCGGATCGTGGGTTGTCTCGCTCACAGTTGAAGTCCGGGGCGAGCGACGTCGTGACCATAGCTCAATAGATGCGTGTACGGTGGACGTTTGCGGACCTGTGTCTCTGAAGGCTGATTGAGAATTCCGAAGGCAGAAGCTTCCCGAATGAGCGTGCTGGTTGTTTGATTGCTTTGGTATTATCCCCGGCGGGAGTTTACCCAAATGGAAACGACTAAGCCGAAATTGCCGCGCGAAGCCATCGAACTCTACAACGATTTCATTCACGGAGAGATCAGTCGTCGCGCATTTATCGACGGCGTGCAACGACTGGCGGGCGGCTTGGCAGCGGCCTCGGTGATCCATGCGTTGATGCCGAACTATGCTCTCGGCCAGCAGGTTGCGCGTAATGATGATCGCATCAAGGCCACCTACGAGACTGTACCTTCTCCAAAAGGAAATGGGAGTATCAAGGGATATCTCGTTCGGCCGATCAGCGCCGACACTCGCTCGGAGACGCCGACGAAGCTGCCCGGCATCATTGTGGTTCATGAGAATCGCGGTCTGAATCCGCATATCGAAGACATCGCGCGAAGGTTCGCTCTAGCCAACTTCATGGCATTTGCGCCCGACGGCCTCACTTCTCTGGGAGGATATCCGGGAGACGACTACAAAGGCGGTCAGATGTTCAACAAGATCGACAAGGACAAGATGTCCGAGGACATGGTGGCCGCGGCGATGTGGTTGAAGGCGCGCCCGGACTGCACGGGAAAGATTGGCGCGACCGGATTCTGCTACGGCGGATCGACTTCCAACATGCTGGCGGTGCGGCTGGGTTCAGACCTCGCGGCTGCGGCGCCGTTCTATGGTGGTCCGCCGGCTGCAGAGGACATTCCAAAGATCAAGGCCGCGATCCTGGTGCATCACGGAGAACTTGACACCCGTCTGGCATCAACTTGGCCCGCTTATGACAAGGCGCTAACTGCCGCAAATGTTCCGCACGAAGGCTATATCTATCCTGGCGCAGTCCATGGCTTCAATTGCGATGCGACCCCGGAACGGTATAACAAGCCTGCCGCCGACGTGGCCTGGCAGCGAACGATCGACTGGTTTAACAAGTACGTGCGAGGCTAAGAGGGATTGAGCTATGGTTCCGACGATCGCAGTACTTAAGATCGATCGATAGAACATAACTCGGCCAGACACCGCCTCAATCATTTGTCCGACTCAACAGAGGATACGCAACTCGCCGCCTGCGAGGGCATCTGTCCCATCTGTGACACAAGTCACTGACATTCTTCTGTCGACCTCGTCACAATTAAGTGAC
Source organism: uncultured Acidobacteriota bacterium (assembly GCA_963771765.1). GTDB lineage: Bacteria > Acidobacteriota > Terriglobia > Terriglobales > Acidobacteriaceae > Sulfotelmatobacter. The sequence goes on along the minus strand of CAVYUY010000016.1, from coordinate 594,485 downwards.
AGCACAAAGAAATGAAAGGTAAAAGTTACTCGCGGTAGCGAGCCGCGAGGATCACACTGTAACGAATTTCAGCAGATTACGATGCTGGAGTAAGTCGCCGACAAAGCAGGAACATGTTGGGCGTAATTTTCGTAGATTCAATTATGGGACGATTTCTTGACAGCTTTGTCCAAGTCTTGAGAGCTATGTGGGCTCACAAGCTGCGCTCGTTTCTTACCATGTTTGGAATTGCATGGGGAGTTGGATCTCTGCTACTCCTGGTCGGATTGGGAGAGGGCTTTCGCGCTGGAACCCAGAAGAGCCTGGCGAACTTTGGCGAAGATTTTATGCAAATCTACAGCGGTCACGTGGCCGCTGTGGGAGACAGCCAGCTTTCGTCCCGCCAGTATCGCTTGGACTACCAGGACTATCTGGATATTCGCAACTCGCCCTTTGTTCGGAATGCTACCCCCGTGATCTACCGTGGAGACCTTCGCCTGGTCAGCGAGTACGGCAGCAGCAATGGCTACGTCGATGGTTCGGAGCCGCAGTTCTACGACATTCGCCACCAGCCGATTGACCAGGGACGCTGGCTCAGTTGGACTGACGAACAACAACGCAACAACGTATGTGTGATCGGGAGCGAATTTGTGCGACTCCTGTTCCCGGGCCGGCCGGTCGTGGGTAGCAGGCTTCTGATCAACAACATTCCCTTCGAGGTGATTGGGACCATCCAAAAGGTTGGACACGGCCAGAACAATGATCAGAACATGCGGCTGATCATGCCTTACACCACGATGGCCAACTACTTTCCGATGCCGGGCGAGGGCAACGCGAAGGCCGTGAAATATATCGCGTACCAGCCGATTACGCGAGAGAAACACCATCAGGCGCAGAAAGCCGTCCACTCGATCGTGGCGAGAAATCATAACTTCGATCCGGCGACACCTGATGCCTTTGAAGAATGGGACACAATCGAGAGTGCCGAAATGATCGGCAAGATCTCCGATGCAATGGATGTATTCCTCGGAGCGGTCGGACTCGTCACCCTCGCTCTGGGTGCGATGGGTGTTGCGAACATCATGTTAGTTTCTGTTACCGAGCGCACGCGCGAGATAGGTCTGCGCAAGGCGTTGGGCGCTACGCGAAAGAGCATCCTGTTTCAGTTCTTCCTCGAAGGGCTGATGCTCACGGCGATCAGCGGCGGCATCGGGGTGGCTGGCGCGTATGTGGCCACTCGGCTTTTCGGCCTCATCCCTCCGATTGATGGATTCGAATTGCCTCACATCTACCCGGCGACTGCGGCACTTGCCATGGGGAGTCTTGCTGCGGCGGGCATTGTCGCTGGACTGTATCCCGCAGAGCGAGCGGCGGTACTCACGCCGGTTGAAGCGCTTCGCCAGGAGTAAACGATGATTCTCGCGAAGGACGTGTTCTCCGAAGCGTATGGGGCGATCCAGCAAAATCGCCGGCGTAGTGCGATCACGGTGCTGGGCATGGGATGGGGAATTGCGACAGTCGTCCTGCTGCTGGCCTACGGTACCGGATTTTCAACCGCCATCGTCAATATCTTCAAGGCCTATGCAAGTATGCAGTCGGTGGGCGTTGTGGGCGGGAGAACGTCGATGCAGGCCGGCGGAAACAAAGCGGGTACGACTGTTCGCTTGACCACCGATGACATTGAACGTGTCGTAGCCAACGTGCCGCAGGTCGTTCGGATCACCCCGGAGTCGTACTACGAAGCTCCCATCAGCTATGAAGGCCGATCGTACACATGGAACGTCAGTGGCGGCGAACCGGTGTTGTACGAGATTCAGAACCTGCAGGTGGACGCCGGTCGCTTTTACAGCGCGGAGGATTTGCAACTGCGGGCACGGGTATGTGTGCTGGGTTCCGAATCCAAAGAGAAACTTTTCTCCGGCCGCTTCGCGTTGGGAGAAAGGATTCGTATCAATGGCATTCCTTACGAGGTGATCGGCGTGCTGAAGCCTAGGCCGCAGGAGGGAGGCTCGCAGAACAGTATCAACCGCGTCGTCTATATCCCTTTCCCGACGATAAGTGACTTCCGCGATACGCGCTATGTCGACATGATCTGGCTGGACTTTCTTGGCTCGGACTACCATGCGGTCGAGAGGTCCCTGCGTAACACGCTGGCCTTGCAGCACAACTTCCGTCCTGATGATCAACGCGCTCTTAGAGTTTTTATCCTGATGGAGCAACTCTCGCAATTTGGAGTCATCAGCATGGCTCTGCAGGTGTTGCTTGCGTTCATTGGCACTCTGACGCTGGGCATTGGTGGCGTCGGGCTCATGAATATCATGCTGGTGAGCGTTACGCAGCGTACGCGGGAAATCGGCCTGGAGAAGGCGCTTGGAGCGCGCCGCTGGGACATTCTTATCCAGTTCTTGTCCGAGGCGCTGGCGATTACTCTTGTGGGCGGCGTGCTGGGAATTGTGCTCGCCTATATCGTTTCGTTTTCTGTGGGAAATCTCACCTTCTACAGCGCGCTGGCCCAGCATGGCGAAGCAGGCGATATTCGACTCATCATTTCACCCACCAGCGTGCTCCTTGCAACCATGATCCTGGCCTTGGTTGGGCTGGTCAGCGGTATGATTCCAGCCATTCGCGCGTCGCGGCTCAATCCCATCGAAGCATTGCGCTATGAATAGCGCGGCGCCCGTCAGAGCAGGAGAAGTGAATTGCGGCCCTGACGCGCGATTCAATCTCCGCGGTTAAAGGTACTCTGCAGTTTTCCACTGCGTCTGCTTCCGAACAGGATCAATGAGTGAGATTCCTTCGAATTGACGAAAACCGTTACTCGGCCGGATAATCCGGGTCATTCCGGGCTCGGAAGTCGAACCGCCAACCCCCCGCCCACCGAGCTGACAACGGAGAGCACGATGACGTCACGCCAATGGATGTGCGCGGCTGCAGTCTGTTTATTCGCGCTGGCGATTGCAGTTCGAACCTCGGCGCAAGATCGGCCGGTCAACCTTCACCCTTCAGGGGCTACGATCATCACCTTCGAAGCTCCAGGTTCAACATCCACCTATCCCGCGAGCATCAATACTGCCGGGACGATCGCAGGAAATTACGCATCATCAGCAGGCGTCGGGTTTCACGGCTTTCTCCGCGCCGTTGGCGGCACCTTCACCGAGTTTGACGTTGCTGGTTCCATATCCACCTATGTCACGAGCATGAACTCAGGGGGTGCGATCACGGGATTGTACGATGACGGTACCGCGGATCACGGCTTCCTGCGCTCAGCCAAGGGCATCATCACAAAGTTTGACCCTCCGGCGTCTACCTATACCTATCCCACCAGCATCAACACAGGCGGCGAGATCGCGGGATTCTACAACGATGCGAGCAATACTCACGGGTTCCTGCGCGCCGCGAATGGCACCTTTACCAAGTTCGACCCTCCGGGCTCCATAGAAACCCAGGTCACGAGTATCAACACGGCAGGCGAAATCACTGGATACTTCTATAACGGCGGGGCCTTGCCGCAAGGATTCCTGCGCGCTGCTAATGGCACCTTCACCGTGTTCGACGCTCCGGATTCGACAGGCACCTTTGCCCTAAGCATCAATGCGGCGGGGACGATCACGGGATACTATGTCAACGCTAGCAATGTGAAGCAGGGCTTCGTACGCGCCGCTGACGGCACCTTCACCACGATTATCCCTACTGGCGCGACCAGTGAAATCGTACCTACCAGCATCAACTCTGCAGGCGCGCTCGCCGGAAGCTACGGAAACAGTAGTCCAAGACTTCGCGGCTTCATGCGCTCGGCTGCGGGATCTTATACCGAGTTTGACGTTAAGGGTGCGGTGGGGCCACCCGGCGGTACGGAACCAACGAGCATTAACACTGCAGGGCAGATCACGGGGTACTACACGCTCAAAAGTGATAGCAGAAGCGCGAACGGGTTCCTGCGAACGCCCTAGGCGAGCGCGCTCTCGGGTATTCCTCTTTCTCGGCTCACGCGGAGGCGGTCAACTGAAGTTATCAGGCGATGTCACCCATTGGTAGCTGGAACGGATCGCTCCTCGCTTGCCATTGTCAGAATGAGCCGTGAGAAACACGGAGGTTTGAAGCAAGTGGTTGGACAATGCGATCGGCTCGTCCGTTTGCTGGGACGTCGGCGTCGCAATTTGCAAGATTGAAGAAGTAAATTCTGGAAAAAAGAAGATTGTGGCAGCCGGACCTGTAAGCCGAATTCTGTCCGCAGGATTGCTCCTGCGGGACGGCCATTCCTCTGGGCCACGCATTGCTGCGCGGCTCTAGCGACCTACCCGAAGGTTTGACGCACCGAGCCGGCACGTGTCCGCAGCCGTGAGCCGCGAACTTCCTCCCTATTTGGTCTTGCTCCGTGTGGGGTTTGCCCTGCCCGCTGCATTACTGCCGCGGCGGTGCGCTCTTACCGCACCTTTTCACCCTTACCCCGGCGTTGCCGTCGAGGCGGTATATTTTCTGTGGCACTTTCCGTCCAACCGGCTTGAACCGGCCGTCCCGGACGTTATCCGGCACACTGCTCTGCGGAGTTCGGACTTTCCTCTCCTCGCATCCGAAGACGCGGGAAGCGACCGTCCGGTCCGGCTGCCTACGAGTTTCATTCTATACGAACAGCGAGGCCGTGGACTTCAACCGGGACACGCTTTGGGCCGTCCGGGCCGACTAGCGCCAAACGATGCGAGGCCTGTGAATTCGCTGTAAACTGATATCGCGTTGAGGAAAGCCTGCGGCTGGTCCCAGTTTTTGACAGCGGAAGCGTATGGCGCAGAGCCTGACGCCCCGTGTCCCACGCCTGAGTTCCGACGCACGATCCATGAACTATCTTGAGGCCATCCGAGTCGCGCTGCAGTCGCTGTGGGCGAACAAGCTTCGTTCTGTCCTGACGCTGCTTGGCGTTGTGATTGGCGTTGGCGCCGTGATCGCCGTGGTCACCTTCGTATCCGGAATCAACGACTACGTGGCCAAGAAGATTTTCAATCTCGGGGCCGACGTGTTCATCATCTCGAAAATGTCGGCGATCGAGACGAATGTCGACAAGTTCCTGGAAGCAGAGAAACGCAAGAATCTCGAGATGGAAGATTACGAGGCGGTGCGGGAAGCGTGCCGTCACTGCGACTACGTCGGCGCCATGATGAGCAGCAATAGCCGCGTGAAGCACAACGAGCAGTCGATCGATGACACCACCGTGCAGGGCATCACGCCGGAGATTGCGACCATTGTCGATACGGACTTGACCTCCGGACGCATGGTCAACGAAACGGACCTGAATAATCACTCGCAAGTCGCGGTGGTGGGAACCGACATTGTCGATCACCTGCTCGGCGGAGCCGATCCGTTGGGACAAGAAATTCGAGTGAACGGGTGGACTTACCAGGTGATTGGGGTCGGCAAAAAAAAGGGAAAGACCCTCGGCCAGAGCGCCGACAACTACGTATTGATTCCCATCACCGTGTATCTGAAGGAATACGGATCGCACAATAACAGCATTGGGATTTGGGGAAAGGCTTCGGCAACCGGAGCGCCGTTGAGTCAGGCGATTGACGAGGCCCGGGTCGCGTTGCGCGCGCAACGGCATGATCGTCCCGGACAGGACGATTCGTTCGAGATCGAGACGAATGCGAGCCTGCTCGGCATCTGGTCGGGGCTCAGCAACACGTTTTTCATGGCGACGATCGGAATCGCGGCCGTATCGCTGCTGGTCGGCGGAATCGTGATCATGAATATCATGCTGGTGTCGGTGACCGAGCGGACTCGCGAAATTGGCATTCGCAAGGCCCTAGGGGCCCGGCGCGACGATGTGCTGCTGCAGTTTCTGATTGAGTCGCTGATCCTCGCGCTCGCGGGTGGGGCGTTAGGCGTTCTGACCGGTGTGACATTCGCCGAAGTCATCACGGCGATCATTGGGATGCCGTCGTCGATCAAGTTGTGGGCCGTAGCTGCAGGGCTGATTGTAGCGGCAAGTGTGGGCGTGTTTTTCGGAGTTTATCCGGCGCGCAAGGCGGCGAAGCTTGATCCGATCGTCGCTCTGCGGTTTGAGATGTAGCAGATTCTCTTCATGCTTCGTAAATCGGAATTCGGCGAAATCGTCCAGATGGCGACGGACACGATCCGCGGCAACAAGCTGCGTTCGGCGTTGACCGTCCTCGGAATCGTCATCGGTGTCGCCGTTGTGATCGGTGTGTCGTCGATTGGCCGAGGGCTCGACGACAACGTTCGCGACCTCGTCGCCAGCATCGGATCCAATGTAATTTTTGTGTTTCACCTGGACTTCTTCACTTTCGGGCGCATGACCGAAGAAATGCGGACCCGCAAGGAACTGACCTATGACGACGCCTTGGCGATGCGCGACTTGCCGCACATTAAGGCGGTTTCGGCCGGGCTTCCGCATCTTTCGTCCTGAACTGGGAGTGGGGAGTTACTCGGTAAAATACCGGGACAAGAAAGCCAGGCATACGATCATCGAGGGAGACATGGCATCGGCGAAAGATGTTTTCGATCTGCCGATGGCTTCTGGACGCTGGTTTAGTGACTTCGATGACGAACATCACTCGCCGGTTGTTGTTATCTGCTTCGAAACCCAGCAGGAATTGTTCGGCGGGGAAGATCCCGCTGGGCAAAGAGATCAACATCGAAGGCCGGCTGTTTCAAGTGATCGGAACGGTGCAGAAAATCAAGTCGGTGTTCGGAGGCGGAAAAGATCCCAACGACAATCGGGTCATCTTGCCGCTGAAGACGTTTCAAAACTCTGCATCCGGAGATGAAGCAACACGTTATCAGCGTCAAGGCCACGTCGCACGACGACATGCCCAAGGCGATGGACGAGATTCGCGAATTGCTGCGGCGACGGCGGCAAAGTTGCGTTCGACAAGCCCGACAATTTCGCAATCATGACGTCCGACTCGATCTCCGATGTGTGGAATCAGACTCACGGGCGCGCTGTTCATCGGGATGTTCGCCATCTCCAGTGTGGGCTGATCGTTGGTGGTGTCGGCGTGATGAATATCATGCTGGTCAGTGTGACGGAGCGTACGCGGGAGATCGGCGTGCGGAAAGCGATTGGCGCGCGCAAGAACGACATCCTTTGCAGTTCACCCTCGAAGCCATCATGCTGACTGCGGTCGGCGGTGTCATCGGAATTCTGAGCGGGGCGCTTGATCGTTTGGATCATTCCCGAGATCTGGCCCTCGCTGCCGGCGCACTTGTCGATGTTCTGGGTCATCGTTCGGCTTCAGTTCCGCCGCCGGAGTGGGGCTTGTCTTCGGGATTTATCCAGCATGGAAGGCGGCGAACCTCGATCCGATCGAGTCGCTGCGGTACGAATAGTCTGGCCTGCGCTCGCGCATGATGCACTCCATCGGCAGGATTTTTCAGATCGTCGCCATCCTCGGCTGCGTTTCAAGCTCCATCTATTACTTTCTCTGCCTCTGGGCAGCTGCTGGCTTTCTGCGCGGGCGCAAAGGTGCTGGGAGATACCAATTCGACCCAGAGTCTTCCTCCAGTTTCAATTCTCAAACCTCTCAAGGGAATTGACCCTGACATCTACGAGAGCTTCCGCAGCCACTGCCTGCAGGATTATCCCGAATACGAGATTGTCTTCGGGGTCAGCGATCCCGCAGATCCGGCAGTTGCCAGCGTTGAGCGCTTGCAGAGCGAGTTCCCGAATGCTGCGATTCGGCTCGTAGTTTGCGCGAATATCCTCGGACCCAATGTGAAGGTGAGCAATCTCGAGCAGATGATGCAGATTGCGCGCTTCGAGCATTTGATTGTGAACGACAGCGATATTCGTGTGGAAGGAGACTATGTGCGGCGAGTGATGGCTCCGCTGATAAGCGAAGAGGTTGGGCTGGTGACGTGTTTGTACCGCGGCATTTCGGCGGCCACACTCGGATCGCAGCTTGAATCCCTGGGAATCAGTATTGATTTTTGTCCGGGAGTTTTAGTGGCGCGGCAACTCGAGGGGGGCATTCACTTTGGGTTAGGGTCGACATTAGCGTTTCGCCGCACGGAACTGGAACGAATCGGAGGATTTCGATCGATCGTCGATTTCCTGGCGGACGACTATGAGTTGGGCAAGAGGATTGCCAACCTCGGATTCAAAGTTGTTTTATCCGAAGAAGTGGTCGAGACGCATGTGCCCGCCTATGATGTGCACGGCTATATCTCGCATCAAATGCGGTGGTCCAGAGGCGTGCGAGACGCGCGGTTGGGCGGCTACATCGGACTCATTACGACATTCGGAATTCTGTGGTCGGTATTGAACCTCATCGCCGCTCATGCCGCGTACTGGTCATGCGTCATTTTGGGATTTGTACTCCTGCTGCGCTCGGCGGTTGCACTCGTGGTCGGAGGCGCCGTGCTCGGTGATCGTGATGTCTTGTCGCGGCTTTGGCTAATTCCACTGAGGGATCTGATTGCAGTTGGTGTCTGGATCGTCAGTTTTGCCGGGCACACAGTTATGTGGCGAGGAGACCGTTTTCGATTGAAGAATGGGCGACTGACTCGGTTGATGTAGCCGGTTCACGGATTCGTTTGCCGATCCGGTGCGATCAGTTCGAATCGTCCGTCTGAGAAGAGGCGGTAGCGGTGGCCACGCCAGAAAATGGTGTTGCCGAAGAAGCCCGCAACCCAGAAAAAGAAGCCCATCAAATCTTCCAACGGCAACAAGAGCCAGTTGATTCGCGCGTGCAACACGCGAAATGAAACTGTATAGGCGGCAATGGCGCGCACCAGCGCGGCGACTGGCAGCACGGGCCACCACGCTGGCGAGAGAGCGCATACGATAAGCGCCATCGGAAGGGGCATTGTGAACATCTGCCCAATGTAGCCGGCGGGGCGCGAGCGGCGCGTGCTGCGCGACCATCGACCTCGGTGTTCGATGTTTTGCTGTAGCGTCGCGCTTCCGATGTGATGCTCGACGACGTAGGACGAGAGAATTACGCCGTGTCCGGTTTCGGCGGCAAATTTGCCAAGGACGAAATCTTCCGCGAGATAGTCTTTTACTCGCGCGAAGCCACCGATCGACTGTAAGACCTGTCGTCGGGCTGCGAGAGTCGGACCGACGGCGAAGTTCATACCCTCGAGCATCCGAGCGACCAGAACCCCTCCCCAGAAATCGGTATTCATGCCGATGGCTTCAAGACGGGACCAAAAACTCGAGCCTGGCACAGCACGATACGGACAAGTCGCAACTCCCAGGCGTGGGTCCTGAAATTCAGCTGCAACGGTGCGCAGCAGATCGGGACTGACGCGAATGTCGCTATCGCTCATCACAACCAGGTCGTTGGCTGCCGCCGACAGCATCTGGTCAAGGCTGTAGACCTTCGCGTTGGGATATCGCGGCTCTCCCGTAAAAAGAAGGCGGGAACGAACCTGAGGATACCGCGCCTGTAAGCGCGCGACGACTGATGAAGCGGGATCTTCCTCGTTCCGCAGGGCGAACAAGAGTTCAAAGGCCGGATAATCCTGCTCAAAAAAAGATCGCAAATTCGATTCGAGGTCGAGATCAAGTCCGGCAAGCGGTTTGAGAATGCTGATCGGTTCCGATGCGCGAAGCGGCGGCGCCTTCACGGCGAGGTAGCGCCAGGCGGCAACAATCTGAAGCAGGGAATAAACCAGGGATCCGCAGAGAATAAGGACGACAATGCCAGCCAGGATTTTTCCTGGATGCGGGGAAAAAAACAGCAGGAACAGCGCGCATCTTGCGCCTGGAAGCATTGAGACGGAGACCGCCTGTCATTATACCTAGACGTGAGAATCCGGCCGCGAGTTGCCAGTTTCAGGGCCCTCGTGCATGTCAGAAGGGAAGAGTTGAGGGCGGTCCGAATCTTGAGCGACAGTTGCTTCAACGTGTATGGCTTTTGCACGAAGTTGACTTCGAGGTCAACGACTTTGTGATCGAGAACTGTCTTGCCCGCATATCCAGAGACGAAGAGGAGCTTCATATCTGGACGCAGGGAAGAGAGTTTCTTGGCCAGTTCACCTCCGCTCATATTCGGCATAACCACATCGGTCACAAGCAAATGGATAATGGGTGAATATTGCTGCGCTACGTTCAGAGCGTCGACGCCGTCTTTGGCTTCGAGTACCCGATATCCCAGCAGATTCAGGAACTCTGCGGTTGAACGCCGAACTGCCTGCTCATCTTCTACTAGGAGAATCGTCTCGGTTCCGCGGGTTGCGATCTTCGGATCGATTTCTGAAAACTCGCTTGCACGATTCCGTTCGGAGACGCATGGGAGGTAAATTTTGAAGACGGTGCCGACGTCGGGTTCGCTGTAAACCCAAATGAAGCCTTTGTTCTGCTTGACGATGCCATAAACAGTTGCCAAGCCCAATCCAGTGCCTTTACCTGAAGGCTTGGTTGTGTAGAAGGGCTCAAAGATGTGAGGCAAATCCTCGCGCGGAATTCCGGCGCCGTTGTCGCTGACGGTGATCAGCGCGTAGCGTCCAATGGGGATGACGGCGGACCGGGCCTGGACATACTGCTCATCCAATTGAATGCAGGAAGTTTCAATCAGCAATTGGCCGCCTTGGGGCATCGCGTCCCGGGCGTTGGCCGCGAGGTTCATCAGAACCTGCTCGATTTGCATCGGGTCGACACGCACGCACCCCGCCCCTGCACCCGGAGAAAAGCTGAAGTCAATATCTTCGCCGATGAGCCGGGGCAACGTTTTGGCAATTCCGCCGACAACCTGATTCAATTCCACAACGCGCAGAGCCTGCGTCTGCTTCCGACTGAATGCGAGAAGTTGCCGCGTCAATTCCGCTGCACGTCGCGCGGCGAGCAGAATTTCTTGAATCTTCGTTTCGAGGGGACTGTGATGGGGTACATTGTCGAGCGCAAGCTCGGAGTAGCTCGTGATGATGGTCAACAGATTGTTGAAATCGTGAGCGACGCCGCCCGCAAGCCGGCCAATTGCATCCATTTTCTGCGCCTGAAGCAGTTGCGCCTCAAGACGCAGCCTGTCGGTAAGATCGCGGCCGTTGGAAATGAAGTGGGTGATATGCCCATCGGCATCTCGCACCGGGCAGATGCTCTCTTCGACGTAGTACAGATCGCCATTCTTCTTGCGGTTCACAAGAATCCCGCGATAAACATTTCCTGAAATGATTGTGGCCCACATCTCCTGGTAGGTTTCGACGGATTGCTCGCCTGATTTGAGGATGCTAGGGGTCCGTCCGCAAGCCTCAGCGCGGCTGTATCCGGTCAACTGCTCAAAGGCAGGATTTACATATTCAATGACACCGTGGAGGTCGGTCACAATGACCGAGTCCGCAGATTGCTCCACTGCGCGCGAAAGCTTCCTCAACGATTCTTCCGCGCTGTGCTGCTCCTGACGGAGAGAGTGAAGGGCAATTGTGCTCCGCATCGTTTGCACCAGCATGGTCCCGTCGAGTTGGGACTTGGAGACGCAATTCCAGTTTCCAGCTCGCAATTGCCTCCGGCGACGAGTCTTTCGTCCGCATCTTCCGTCAGCAAAATGAATGGCAGCGAAACACCGGCTTGAAGAAATTCTGCGATCAGCCGGAGTGCTTCAGGTCTCCGGGTTCATGCTCAAAAATGAACAAGGTCATAAGGTTGTTGCGCAGCAAAACTTTTGCTTCGTCGATGGAGCGAGCGTGATCTAAGTCGGCAGCGATCATTTTGCGGTTTCGCTCGAGAATTTCTCGAATGAGAAAAAAGTCTTCTTCCCTGGGTCCGACAAGCAAGACGCGAAGGGCGAGGTAGTAGCGGATCGGGCTTTGTGGCCGCTAGCACGGAAAAGTCTCCATAACCTCTAACTATCGGAATCTAGTGGCTGAAGTTTAATTCCGGGCCATGTCCCAATTGATTGAGGCAAACGGATTTGCCTTCGCGACACTCCGGCAGCATGGATGATTGGAAATTGTTGTTCGTCCCGAAAACAGTGTTATTGGAAGACGTTAGCGGCGACTGAACCCATCGATATCGAAGGGATGATCGAAGGGCAATACGATTGTTGAGTTTACGAGGGCTTTTTTGGTGGGCACCATCGGGAAAATGCGAATCATTAATTCTTTCTTCGTTAACCAAATTGCAACTGACTCGTCTAAATCTCTCGGCATCTCAATACCATCGGTTTCCCTCTACAAAATCGATGGAACTAGGGATTGGGATGGTGCGTACTTAGTTCCAAGTGGGATTGCGCTTAATCGAATTGCATTTCTGGGGGAAGTATGGAAAACGGGCACGATGTGAATAGTTCTCTCAGGCCTGCCAACCGATACGATGTGGGGCATGTGCAAGAAGTAATTCGGCAGGCACACGAGGAATTGCGCCAGCTGCTGCAGCAACGGGCCGAAGTCATGAAACGGATCGGCACCGTGAAGCAGACGATTTCAGGACTGGCGAACCTTTTCGGCGACGGCGTACTGAACGAAGAATTGATGGAACTGGTTGACCGAAAAAACAGTGGCCGCCAACCGGGCTTTACAAAAGCTTGTCGCATGATTCTGATGGAGAGCGGCAGAGCGATGACGGCCCGCGATATCTGCGAATATTTCCAGGAGAAACTGCCGGCCCTGCTGGCCCGTCACAAGGATCCGATGGCTTCTGTGACCACCGTCCTCAACCGCCTTGTGGAATACGGTGAAGCCGAGGCGGTGTTGTCGAACGGAAGGCGGGCGTGGCGGTGGGTTGCGGATGCTGCCCGCGACATCGCCGATGTCACGGCCGGTAGAACATCTCTCTTCCAGCGTTGCCTGATAACTTCTTGTCGCTAGCGCTGCTGCGAGGGAATATCTCTCGCAGCAGGCGGCGACTTCCTTATGCTGGCGGAAGCAGCATTCCCTTTTCCAGGTGCCGGTCACGTGCGCGTAAGAAGCGGCATGCGGATCGTGCGTAACCATCACGATCGTCTTCTGAAAATCCTCATTCAATCGCTTCAGGATCTCCAACACTTCTGTCGCGGAGTGGCTGTCCAGATCGCCAGTCGGTTCGTCTGCCAAGCAACAAAGTCGGATCGCTGACAATCGCGCGCGCAATGGCGACGCGCTGTTCCTGTCCGCCTGAGAGTTGTTTTGGCAAGTGATGAACGCGATCTTCGAGGCCAACGAGCTTTAGAGCCGTCAAAACGTGATCGCGGCGCTGCTGGGCCGTCAGCTTCGTGAGCAGCAGCGGCAATTCGACGTTTTCGAAAGCCGAAAGCACAGGGATCAGATTGAACGTCTGAAAGACGTATCCGATGTGCTCATTGCGCCAACGGGCAATCTGGGCGTCATTGAAGCGGAAAATATCCTGCCCCTGCACGAGCAGTTCTCCCGCTGTCGGACGGTCAATCGCCGCGATCATGTTCAGCAGCGTCGTCTTGCCTGAGCCGGACGGCCCCATCAGGGCCAGAAACTCGCCTTTGCCGATGTCGATCGAGACATCGTCGAGAGCTGTTACTTGAAAGGCATCACGCTTGAAAACCTTGCTGACGCCGCGAACCTGAACGACCTTGGTGCCTGTGGCAACGTTGGATTGAGTAGCTGTGCTCATGATTGCCCCTTAATTTTGATTTTGTCCCCGTCTTTCAATGTTGCAGGAGCGCTAGTGATGACGCTCTCACCGCCGACCAGTCCGTCGACCAGCGCACCATCAGCACGTTGGCCCGTGATATGAACCTCTCGCGCGACGGCCTTTCCGTTGTAGGCGATGAAGACCATCTTCTTGCCGTCTTTGTCATGCATCGCCGTGGCAGGCACGAATACTCCTGAAGGCCCCTTGGTCCCCTTCGGTTGTTCATTGGCCAGGAACCGAACCGTCGCATTCATTTCCGGCCGCAACTGAACGTCGGGATATTTTCCCGGGTTCAGCACCTGCACCTTGACCTGCACGGTCGCTTTCTGGCGATTGGCTTCCGGCGAAATCTGTGCGATCTGGCCGTCGTACGTTTTGTCCGGATACGCGTCTGTTGTGACGACAGCCTTCTGGTTCGGAGAAAGCCGCGCGAAGTCTGCCTGCGCGATGTCCAGTTCCACCTGAAGATCGTTCAGGTCGGCGAGGGAGACAACCGATCCTTGCGGTCCTCCCGCAGCAGCACTGGCAAATTGCGCGGTAATCAACTCACCCTTTTCCGCCGTGCGGTCGAGAATCGTGCCCGTAACAGGCGCGCGAATGATGGTTGCGTCGAGTTGGGACTTCGCATAGTCGAGTTGTCCTTGCGCCTGGGCAAGTGCGCCTTCAGCTCGCGCGAGTTCTTCGGGACGAGGCCCGATCTTCGCCAGCTCAAAACCCTGCTGGAGAGAATTGACCCGTTGCTGGTCGGCTTCAAACTTCGCGGTGGCATCGTCCAGCTGCTGCCTCGATACGACGCCGCCGGTCGCCAATTCTTTGGTGCGATCGAGCGTGAGCTTGTCATTCGCCAGCGTTGCGCGGGCTTCGTCGAGATTGTGTTGCGCCTGCTGGATTTCTTCAGGACGCGATCCGTGCTGCAGTTCCTCGAGGTAGGCGCGGGCGTTTGCGAGGCCACCTTTGGCTTGTTCGTACGACGCCTGGAATTCCTGAGACTCAAGGCGAACCAATACCTGCCCTTCTTTTACGTGGTCGCCTTTTTCGACGCCGATCCATTCCAGGCGGCCCGTGACCTTCGAGTTCACGTTGATGGTGTGATGAGCCACGATGTATCCGGTGGCTGAGAGCACCGTACCGCCAACGTCATTGCCGCTGGTTTCGGCCGAGGCCCGGACGACTTCCACTTCCGGAGTGTCCGAAGAAAACGCCCGGTAGAGCAAGGCTGAAGAGTCCGAGCAGGACGATCACCGCGATGCCGACAAGGATGTAGCGGCGCGCCCAAGTCTGGCGGCTCGCCACTATTGTCGCCGCGCTGCGAACGGTCGATGCGCAGGCTCTGCAGGTCTTCGTGTTTCGTAGTCGATCGCCATAAGAATGATTACGGCTCCACTTCCTCGTAATTTTCAAATCCTGCTAACCGCGCAATGCGGTCAAGATATTCTGGCGCGCGGCGTGCCATGCTGGAGCGAGTCCGCCCACGAATCCCATGATCAACGCGAAGATAATCGCGCGGATCGCTACTCCTGAAGTGATCCGCAGCGAGAATACGACTTCGCTAAATGTAACTGCATTCGACGTGCCGGTCTGCATTCCGTTGAATGGCAGCATCAATAGAATCCCGACCAAGGCTCCGAGGAGTGCGAGCAGCAAGGATTCGAGAACGAACGAAGTTAAGATTGCTGGCCGGGAAAAGCCGATGACGCGAAGCGTAGCGATTTCTCGTCCGCGGTAGGCTACTGCGGCATACATCGTATTCATGGCGGCAAAAATCGAGCCGATCGCCATGATGATGCCGACGACCCATCCGATGACTTTGATCGGCGTACCGGAACTTGTCTGCTTCGCGTAATAGTCTTTTTCGAGTACTCCTTCGAGTTTAAGGCGCTGATCGTCGCTCACGCGATTTTTCAGAGCATCGGCTGAAATCGCATCGGTGGCGCGAAGGTATGCCGAAGAATATCCGCCCTGCCGGTCGAAGTCGGACGCCATCTGGTTCACGTCGCCCCACACCTCAGATTCGTAAGCGGAGCCGCCGGCATCGAATACGCCGACCACTTGCCACGATCCCTTGCCGAACTGCATGGTGTCGCCGATATTGGCGTGAGAGAAGCGGTTGCGCACGGATTTGCTGACCACAACTTCGCGCTGGCCGGTTTGGAACCATCGTCCTGCGACCAATTTCACTTTCGGCTGCTGTCCCGGCTCGTCGGGCAACTGCCGCATTTCAAGACCGTCCGGCATCATGCCGCGCACGGTGACGTTGACCTCGCCCGTCCCGTCTTTTCGCGGAAGGACGATCACCACCACCCATTCACCGGACACCATCGGCTCGCCGTGACTGTCCTTTGCGATGCCGGGAAGCGTTTTCAGCGTGGGGAACAGCGACGCGTCGAAGCCTCCGGAGAGTTCCGCTTCCGATCCTTTTCGGAGGACAAGCACATTCTTCGCGCTTCCACTGCTGACGAAAGCCCGGTCGAGGCCTGCGGCGAGAGCCATCAGGAAGATGGCGGTGGTCACGGTCAGTGCGATGCCAAGAGACGTCATCACCGTGAGTCCCTTACGGAGTCGTAGATTGCGGACGTTATAGCTGATGGGTATCGCCATAGTTAAACTCTTTTTTTTCTAAAATCTGCTGTCGCAATCGCGACCTAACCAATGTGGCGCAACGCTTCCACGATATTCATGCGGGATGCACGCAGCGCCGGAATATAGCCGCTCACCAGGCCAAGGATCACGGCGATGAGCAGCGCAAATCCAGCCGTCACGCCATTTACTTTCATGTTCAGCGGAATGCCCAACCCAAGAAATCGGTGCGTAATCGTGGCGATCACCGGAATCGCAATCAGAACTCCAAGGACGCCTCCGGCGAGGGCGAGCGCCACCGCTTCGCTCACGAAGATCGACAACACGCGCTGCCGCGTAAAACCGAGAGTCTTGAGCACGGCTACTTCCCGGGTCCGGCTGCGAACCGACATCGCCATCGTGTTCGCCGAAACCAGCATGATGGCGAATACGACAGCTCCGCAAATGCTGAGGATGAAAGCCTTGATGTTCCCCAGCGAGGCGACGAATCCCAGCTGAAAGGCCTTCTCGCTCTCCGTCTTCGTCTGTAGCGGAGAGTTGTGGAACATGTCGTCGATCGTCTTCGACGCTGCCGCAACGTTGTCGGCTGAATCGATCTGCGCTGCGTACCAGCCAGCCTGCCCTTTGAACCATGGCACAGCTTCTTCGAGATACTTCATGTTGAAATACAGCGCATTCTGAGGCGGATCGCGATGGTAGATGCCTCGAATCGTCAGATCGAGATTCGTCGGGAAAATATTCGCCTGCAAAGTGACGCGGTCGCCAATCTTCCATCCATACTTATCCGCGAGGGTCACATCGACAATCGCACCGGCCCGGTCGTGTTGCCATGCCTTCAATTGATCCTCAGGGATGATCTTGTCGGACGCGACTTTCAGATATTCGTCTGGATCCGTCCCAAGCTGCGCGAAGAAATGTTCCGGGCGGTCATCGATATAGCGCCCTCCGAACCAAGTTATCGGCGCGACGGCCGTTACCCCCTGCACGGCCCGAATCTTGTCGCGATAGAACGCGGGCAGGAAGAACGCGAGCGAAACGCGGTCGCGAACGATCAGACGGCGGGCGGCCTCCGGCGCGACCTGATCGACGTAGAACGAACGCCAGATGCAGATCATCATCGTCAGCAACAGCAGCGAGAAGCTGATGCTGATCATGGTCAGCAAGCTGCGCCGCTTGTTGCGAAACGCGTTCCGGATTATGAAAGTGCCCAAGGTCATACATCACCCAATGTGGCGAAGCCCGTCCACGATGTTGATTTGCGAAGCGTGATACGAAGGCAGCGCCGCGCTCAGCAGTCCGACGAGCCCCGAAGCCAGCAGCGCCGTGGAAAAGATCTGCGGCGTCATGCGCAGGGGGAAGAATGTGAGTTGCGCTGCATGGGAAAAGCCATACACCATCAGCGCGCCCATGCCCGCTCCGATCAGTCCTCCGGCGAGCGAAAGCGCCACAGCCTCGCTCACGAATAGCGCCAATACTCCGCGCCGGGTAAAGCCGAGCGTCTTGAGCACGGCCACTTCCCGCGTTCGCTCGCGAATCGACATCGCCATCGTGTTGGCCGAAACGAGCAGCGTCGCAAACACAACAGCCGAGCAAATACTGAGGATGAACGCCTTCACGTTGCCCATCATAGCGACGAACTCCAGGCCAAAGGCCTTCTCGCTCTCCGCCTTAGTTGGCTGCGGCGAGTTGCGGAACATGTCGTCGATCGCAGCTGCAACCTTGCTCACGTCAGCCGGGAGAATCCGCCAGAATGCTGAACGTTCCGGCCTGCCCCTTGAAGAACGACACGGCCTCTTCGACGTATTTCGAGTTGAAGTAGACCGACTTATTGTCGGGAGTCGAGTGGAAAATTCCGCGAACATAAAGTTCGAGGTTGACCGGATAGATGTCTCCCTGAATGTAGATGCGGTCGCCGAGCTTCCATCCATACTTCGCAGCGAGCGAGTCGTCAACGATCACGCCCTGGCGGTCGCGCTGCCATGCCTTGATTTGGTCCTCGGGCATCTGCATGTCGCGGAATACTTTGAAGAACTCCTCGGGATCGGTGCCGAACCGCGCGAAAAAATTCTCCGGCTTCTGGTCCTTATAAATTCCGCCAAACCACGAAACCGGCACCACCGCCACCACCCCGGGGATCGCTGCGAATCTTCTCGCGATAGAAACCGGGAAGGGTGAACGTGAGAGATACGCGATGCCGCACCACCAGCCGCTGAGCGGATTCGGCGCTGCCTTCATCCAGCGCGAACGCATGCCACAGAGTCATCATGAACGTGAGCAGCAGCAAAGAAACGGCGATGCTCAACACGGTGAGGATGCTGCGGCGTTTATTGCGGAATGCGTTCTTGGTGACAAATCGGGTTAGCGTCATCGGCGTACTCCAGGAGAATCCGGGAAAAGGACACGAGAGGTAGGTGCGCCCCAGCCCCAACAGCATAGTCGAATCGGCTCGCCAGCGACAACCTCATCAAAGCTGAGTCTGACGATCAAAATGCCCATTCTTCGCAAGACGAAATCACCATCGTTATCCTCTGGTGCCGAGGCCGTTTCTACAAGTGGAGATCGTCACTGCGACCGGATGACAAATGTCACACCAGCAAGCACATAACAGATACAACGGCGTTGGGGACGATTAAGTTACGCGGCGAGATGCAAAGGGTGAACAGGACATCGAGCAGGCGATAAGCGATGGCTAGAAGCGCCCTTCGTCAGCCGACGGCCCGTACAACGCGGGGACAGAAGCGTCGTTGAGCCGCAAGTAGACGGTCAACTGTCCCCGGTGGTGGGCGAGATGGCTGAACACTGAGTCCGCGATCATGACGTAGCGCGGGTTTTCGCTGACCACGTTTCCCCCAACCATGAATCTCCATCGAGTCAGAAGGTGGTCGTCTGTTGTGTTTTGCAGAGCGGTTCGAGCGTCAGCCACGGCGGCATCGAGCGCATCGATCAATTCTGCCCGCGAGTGCCATTCCATTGGCTTGAACTTCTCCGAGCCTGCGGCCCTGAGATCCAGTTCGTCCTGATTCACCATCATCGCGATCCATGCGGGCATGGTTGCGACCAGGGAAGCGAGGTAGCCGAGCGCCATCGACTTCTCGTGGGGTTTCCAGTCGTTGCGGCCTTCGGGCAGACGTTGCAAGGCGAGCCGCGAGCTGGCGGCTTCGCGTTCGAGTTGAGCGAGGAAGAAATCGGTCATCTTCATGATTGGTTCTCCGGTTCTTAAGTTATCGACCGCAGGAACCGTAACAACGATTGAGGACAGTTTCGGTCCTCAACTTGTGGAACAATACAAAACATGCTGCAAACGTCGGCGCGCTTGCTTCGACTGCTCTCGCTTTTTCAGGCTCAGCGATATTGGTCTGGAGGCGACCTCTCGGTGCGTCTCGACGTCACTCGCGAGGACTCTTCGACGCGACGTCGATCGCTTGCGCAGCTCTGGGATATCCGGTCCATTCGACCTCGGGAATCGCCGGCGGGTATCAGCTCGGCGCGGGCGCGAACCTGCCGCCTTTGCTGCTCGATGACGACGAGGCCGTAGCAGTCGCGCTGGGCTTGCGGACCTCGGCCAGCGGAGGCATTTCGGGAATGGAAGAAGCGTCGGTTCGAGCGTTGTTAAAGCTTGAACAGGTGCTGCCGCCGCGATTGCGGCATCGCGTCGCGGCGCTTCACGGATTCATCCTGCCCCTCGAAACCCGTGGCCCGCGGGTGGACGCCAAACTCCTATCGGTGATTGCCGGCGCATGCCGCGACTACGAAGGAATCCGGTTCAAGTACAACGACCGCAGCGGGTCCGCCAGCGCGAGAACCGTCGAACCGCACCGCCTCGTCCACACGGGATATCGCTGGTATCTGGTTGCCTGGGACGTCGGAAGGAAGGATTGGCGCACGTTTCGTGTCGATCGCATCGAAGGCAAGCCCAAGACGTCGACACGGTTTCAACCCTCGCAAGCCACCGGGCGGAGATTTTGCGACGTTTGTTTCGAGGTCTCTTTCACAGGCGCCGTTCCCTCTTCGCTTCCGCGTGACGCTCAACGAATGCCTGGAAACGCTAGCCAAGCGCATCCCACCTTCCGCCGGTGTGCTGGAGACGATCGACGAGAACTCCTGCATGCTCAGCGGCGGATCCAATTCGCTGGACAGCATCACCTTTCACCTGCTCATGCTTGGAATCCAGTTTCAGGTTCATGAACCAGACGAACTGGTGCAGCACATCGACAGCCTCGCCCGCCGCTTAACCGGTGCAACTCCCAGATAGATTTGGACTTACGGCTCTTTCAAAAACGCAAATCGCTCTTACTTTGGTAACTCGAAGGCTTGCACAAGCAGCGATATGCTAGCCGGTAAGTTGTTTGAGGAACGTCCGCCTGCATAGCCCTGTCGCGAATGACGCGCCGGGCATGCGATGGATTGGAGCCAGCAAGACATGCCTACAAAACTCGGCCACTTTGAAATATTGAGCGAGTTGGCGAAGTCGCCAACGGGAATTGTTTATAAAGCGAATGACCTTGAGAGCGGGCAGACTGTTGCTCTGAAAGCAATCCAGTTGAGCGCGTTCGGCGAGCATGCCGCGGCGCTGGAACAGGCGCTGCTGGCGGAAGCCGAGGCGGCAAAATCTCTGAGCTGCCCAAACATCACGACGGTCTATGGCGCCGGAGAAATTGAGGGCCAATTCTGCGCTGCGATGGAATACGTCCAAGGCAACAGCATCGCGACGATGCTGGCGCGCAAAGAAGGATTTTCCATCTGGGATCTGCTCGATATCGGACGCCAGCTAACCAGCGGCCTCGACATAGCCGCTTCGCAGAAGCAGGTTCATTACAGCCTCGAGCCGTCCAAGATCATGTGCGGGTGGGACGGCACCGTCAAGATACTGAGTTGGGGTGTGTCCAGCGTAGGCAACTTCGTGCAATACGCCGAAGGGCTTTCTTCGATCCTGCACTACCAATCGCCCGAACAGATTCGCGGAGAAGCGACTGACGGACGCTCGAACTTGTTCAGCCTCGGTGCGATGTTCTATGAAATGGTGACGGAGCGAAAGGCGTTTGACCGCGAGGATACCGAATCTTTGCGGCAAAGCATTTTCGAGAGCACGCCGGTTGCGCCAATCCATGTGAATCCGAAGGTCCACCCGCTCTTGAGTGACCTCATCATGAAGGCGATCGCAAAAGACCCGGCGGAGCGATTCCAGAGCGGCAGGGAACTGCTCGACGAACTCGAGAAATGCAAAGAGTCGAAGCCCGTAGCGCAGAAGAAAGGCGGAAGCTCCCAAGGCCGTCGCGAGCGCTCAAACGAAATCTGTGGCGCAGCAGAAAGTCAGCCAGTGCCGCCAAGACGCCATCCGCTCAGGTTTCAGCGGCTGCAACGAAAACAGCGCCAGTCAAAGCAGCCGAGAAGAAACCCGCCGAAAAGAAGGTGGCAGCGCCTGCGGCGAGCGCAGTAGCATCACCGAGCAAGCCGGCGAAAGCCGTTTCAAAGCAGATGTTGCCGAAGGCCGCCGCGGCTGCCGCGGGAGTTGGATCGAGCGACAGGTCGTTCTCTTCGTCTGAACCCGACGAAATCGATTTGTCGAACCACACCAGCTATTCGAAGTCCGAGCGAAATCCGAGCAAGTCGAGGGCCGCCAAGATTCGTCGGAACGTATGTCCGCGGCCGTTCTCGATGAGCCCGAAGTTGAAACCTTCGAGCCTGGCGGAAGACGACGGCCCGAAGATCAGTGTCGATCCGATGATGGCGGGAGGCGGTCCGGCTGCAAGTTCGGGCACAAGCTTCTCGGAAATTTCGGAACTGCCTCCTTTGAAGGAGGTGTACATCGCGCCGCCACCGCCTCCTGTAACCGATCTGAGGCCGGTGAAATCAGGCTCTGCGCCCGCGACCATGTATGCCGGCGCGGACCCCGTCGACGAGAAACCAAAAATCCAGCCTCGCGAAGTCGCAGAAAAAGCGATCAAGGAAATCAAGAGCGTACCGCCAAGACTGATGCTTTATTCCCTGGCCGGAGCCGGTGCATTGATTGTGCTCATCGGCATCGGGATGACGATCTACATTCACAGTCTAGGCGGCAGTGACGACGAATCGGGCGCGCCACGGTCGAGCGTGCCTGTTACTACGCAGGCCCCGTCGCCGCAACAGGCAGCCGCCGGCCCGCGCCGCAGCAGGCAGCTCCGCCGAAAACGGAACAGGCACCCGCACCAGTTGCCGAGCAGGAAGAAGCACCTGAGCCGGTTGCACATTCGGGCAAAGCCGCAGCGGCCGCGAAAGCACGCAACGCAAAGAAGAAAGCGCCTGTTGCCCCCGCGATTGTTCCCGGACAACTGGCGATCGACTCGACTCCACAGGGAGCACAGGTTCAGGTAGACGGCCAGACTGATCCAAGTTGGGTGACTCCGTTTGCCCTCGGCAATCTCTTTCCCGGTCAGCATTCCATCACGGTCAGCAAGGCCGGCTACTCGACCGACACGCGCTCAGTGGATGTGACGTCGGGCAATCGGATCAGCACGATGGTCCATCTTAACCAACTGCTTTCCACGCTGATCGTAAAGAGCGAACCGGCGGGAGCAAGTATCTACATTGACGGAAAAGATGCCGGCACGAAGACTCCGGCACAGGTCAGTGTCAACAAGGGCCAGCACGTCGTGTTGGTGCGAATGTCGGGCTATATCGACGAAACAATGAGCGCCCAGTTTGTTCTCGGACAGACGTTCAATTTCTCGCCCACGTTGCGAGCGCTGGGAAATGTGGACAGCATCAAGACTGTCGGCAAGATGTCGAAGCTCTTCGGCGGCGGAAAGGGCGATCCGGGGCAGGCGACGCTTAGCATTCATACGCAGCCCAAGGGAGCCCAAGTGTCCGTGAACCAGCACATGCTCGACAAGAATTCGCCGGTGGACGTGATGATTGATCCGGGCAACTACGTTGTTGATATCACGATGACCGGCTATGCTCCCGTTCACAAAGTGATTACGGCCGATAAGAAAGGCAAAGTCGTTGTCGACGAAGTGCTTCAGGCGCAATAAGGTCTGAAAACTTCGTGTGGTGCAGTTTGCCCTTCGGCACCAGAGGCGTCATCCCGAGCGTAGCCGTGCTTCAGGCGGAGGGGGCGGCCTCTTCACCGGCCTAGTGCATAAGACACGCTGCGTCACTAGCGAAAACTTCCTGCAATTCTGCCAGATGCAACCCGCTCCGGGCCGTACATTCTGTGCAACCCCCGCCTGATTCCACTAGCCTGCGTGCTTCAATTCACATTCAATTCACATTCGAGAAACCTACCCGCAACATTCGCCATTTAGCGTGATCTCCAATCCCTGACGGCATCCGTGCGAACGCGGACAGCCAGGCGTCCGCTGATCTGATAGCGCCGGTGGGGATAGGAGAATCTATGACTGAGAAGCTGAAGTTTGAAGCCCCCAGAAAGGCGATGGCGCTGCTTCTGGCATTGACCATCACACTGGGACCAACCGCCTTGCCCGCGTTTGCCGCCGCAAAGCCCGCGTCCGCGACTCCGAATACAGCGACGCCCATCAAGCATCTGGTCGTGATCTTCAACGAGAACGTCTCTTTCGATCACTACTTCGGGACGTATCCCGTTCGCGGCCAATCCTGGCGGGCGAGCCGAAGTTCATTGCCGCTCCCGAACACGCCGACCGTAAACGGGCTGTCGAACGCGTTGTTGAATGTCGAACCCTAACCTGAATTCCGCGAACGGCACGGGCGCAACGAATCCGTTCCGCCTCGACCGTTCGCAAGCCGTCACCAACGATCATGGACCATGACTACACCGCCGAGCAACAGGCTTTCGATGGCGGCCTCATGGATCTGTTTCCGCTGTACACGGGCACTCCCGGACCTCCGCCGACCGGTTCCGGTCCGACCCAAACCAACGGCTTGGTCATGGGATATTTCGACGGCAACACCGTGACCGCCCTCTGGAACTACGCACAGTTCTTCGCGATGAACGATAACTCGTTCGGCACAACTTTCGGTCCTTCTACGCCCGGCGTGATCAATCTCGGTTTCCGGACAGACGAATGGCGTGATCGCCACGTTGAACGGAACTGGCGACGAAGTGAGCGGCGGCAGCGATGGTTCGCTGACCCTGATCGGCGACGCCGATCCGCTCGGCGATGTTTGTTCTTCTCCGACCCGCGCGCAAGCGCACGCTGGGCGGCAAGAACATTGGCGACCTGCTGAATGCCAGTGGCGTCTCGTGGGGATCGTTCATGGGCGGATTCAATCTGAACGTCGTGAACCAGGATGGATCCACGGGATGCACCCGAACCTCGACCGGCCTTGCCGGCACAACGGGCGACTACATTCCGCATCACTCTTTTTTCAACTACTGGACTTCGACCGCCAACTACGCCCACACTCGTCCGGCCTCGCCGGCCGAGATCGGATGGAACGGTCCAGCCAACCATCAGTACGACATCGCGGATTTCGTGAATGCCGCGTCGGCTGGCAATCTGCCCGCGGTCAGCTTCCTCAAGGCGCCGGCGTTCCAGGACGGACATGCCGGCTACTCCGATCCGCTGGACGAGCAGACGTTCGATCGTGAGGATCGTCAACCTGCTTCGAGCATCAGCCGACGTGGAGCAGCACCGCTGTCGTGGTCATGTACGACGACTCCGACGGATGGTACGACCACCAGATGAGCCCGATCGTGAACCAATCCACCGGTCCATCGGATGCTCTGACCGGGGCGGGAGCTTGCGGGACCGCGACTAGTTCGTTGCCTGGTTTCAACCCCACGAACCTGCATGCGTCTGGGACGTTGCGGCTACGGGCCGCGCCTGCCAATGGTGGTGGTTTCACCATGGGCGCGACAGAATTTCGTGGACCACACCGTGACCGATCAAACCTCTGTGATTCACTTCATCGAGGACAATTGGCTGGGCGGACAGCGCATTGGCGCCGGATCGTTCGATGCCATCGCCAACTCGATCAACCAGATGTTCGACTTCACAAAAATCCGGAGCAACGGCACTCTCTTCCTGAATGCCGACACCGGCGAGAAGCAGTAGAGTATCAATTGTTCGTTGACGAATGCAGGCACGTGGATCATCGCGTGCCTGCATCTCGTCTTTTTCGGGAAGTTTCTGACAATATGACGCCCAGAGGTCCACCTTCGATTGCGACTGACAAGACGAGCCTTTCTTCACGCCAGGGGCTGGCAACGGTGTCGGCTGCGTTTTCCCAAAAGATGTCCCACGCACCCGCGCCGAAATTTCGCACGCAGTTGAATGCGAGTTCGCTCGCGCCGTTTGTAGATCCCCTTCCAATTCCTGCGATCGCGCGGCCCATCGGAATGCGTCCGAGTCCGGCAGATCCTTCTGTTCAGCTTCCGTATTACCGCATTGCAATGCGGCAATTCGAAGCGAAGGTTCATCGCGACATGAAGCCGACCGTTCTCTGGGGATACGCTGCGTCGTCGCCCGGGCCGACGCTTGAGACCCGGAGCGGCCACGGATTGCTGGTGGAGTGGGTCAACGAACTTCCCGACAAGCATTTCCTTCCCATCGACCACAGCATTCACGGCGCAGAAGCCGAAAAGCCGGAGGTGCGTACCGTGGTCCATCTTCACGGCGGCAAGACCCCTCCCGAGAGTGACGGATATCCGGATCGCTGGTATGTGCCGGGTAAGTCTGAGATTTGTTATTACCCGAATGCGCAGGACGCCGCGATGCTCTGGTATCACGACCACGCGCTGGGCATCAACCGGCTGAATGTTTTTGCGGGATTGCTCGGCGGGTTCATCGTTCGCGACGATTTCGAAGACGCCCTCGGGCTGCCGCAGGGGAAATATGAAATCCCTCTGCGTGATCTTCGATCGCATCTTCGATTTGAATGGGCAGCTTAACTACCCGGTCTCGCCGGATCCGCAGAGGCCGTGGACGCCTGAAGTGTTTGGCGACGCGATGATGGTGAACGGGAAAGTGCTACCGCTATCTGGAAGTCGAGCCTCGCACGTACCGCTTTCGTACTCTTAACGGCTCCAACGCGCGGTTCCTTCATCTGTCACTGTCGAACACCCATGCCTTCCGCCAGATTGGCACGGATCAAGGCCTGCTTCCAGCGCCGGTTGAAATGGATCGAGTCTTCCTCGCTCCAGGGGAACGCGCTGATTTGATTATCGACTTCGCCGGTCTCGAGGGAAGCGACGTTGTCCTGAAGAATGACACGCTTCCTGTCATGCAATTTCGGGTGGGGCGCAGTGTGTCACAGAAAGCAAACGCCTTGCCGCAGAGTTTGCGGCCCGTGCCCCAGACTTGCGGAGTCCGCAGCCACAAAAACCCGCACCCTCAGCCTGGTTGAGGTCGACGATCTCAAGCAGAGGCCGGTTACGATGCTCCTCAACAACGCGCACTGGAGCATGCCGGTCACGGAAAATCCGGTGCTCGATTCGACGGAAATCTGGGAACTTGCCAACACGACGGACGATTCGCATCCGATCCATCTGCACCTGGTGCGGTTTCAGATCCTCGACCGGAGAAGCTTCGACGTCGCAGCTTATTGGAATAGTGGGCAACTGAAGTACAAAGCGCCGGCCGTGGCTCCTGCTCCCGGCGAATCTGGATGGAAGGATACCGTCCGCGCGGATCCCGGCATGGTGACGAGGATTATTGCGAAATTCGAGGGATATGCCGGGCGTTACGTGTGGCACTGCCACATTCTCGAGCACGAAGACAACGAGATGATGAGGCCGTTTGACGTGATTGCGCCGCGAACGTGAACTATTTAGGAAGCCTGAAGTTGATCGTGACCTGCGTCGTGATCTCGACCGGCTCGTTGTTCAACTGGTAAGGCTTGTACTTCCACTGCTTGACCGCGTCGGTCGCGGCCTTGATGAGCTGCGGATCGCCGCTGAGGACTTTGATACGTGTAATGTTTCCTTCTTTGGAAACGGTCGCCATCAGCTCGACTGATCCCTCAACTCGCATGCGCAGGGCGTTGGCAGGATACGATGGAGCCACTTTTTTGATGAGCAGTCCCTGCGAAACCCCCTGCGAGACGTTCAAGGTCTGGAGCACAGGTTTCACGGAGCTGTCAGCGGTGCCGAAGTTCGGCGGAGGAACGGCGTCACTCGGCGATGCCATGCCAATCAAGCTCGGAGCCGGTGCATCAGGAGCGGAAGTCTTCTGAGCGGCCGGTCCCTTGCCGCCTTTCACGATCATGGGCGCCGGTTCAGGCGGCGTCGGCGACGGACGTTTTGCTCGGAGCAGCCGAGGCGGTGCTCGATGTCTTGGTCGAAGGTGGGTTCGTTTTAACGGTTACCTCATCCGGGGAAATCAGCTGTCATCCACCGATGAATTGGATGAAGGTTCGCTCACATGCGCCGAAGTCGACCGGCGAAGGTGCCGGCGCCGTTGTCGATGCAGTCGTTGTGGGCAGAACGCTCGAAGGCTTGGCCGGATGAGGAGTGGCGGCTGCAGGGGCCACCGCGACCGGGGTGGGAGCCTGTGTGGCTTCGTGTCCTTGAAAGTGCGACCATCCAACGTAAGCGACCGCAGCGATGATCACGGCTGCGACTGCTCCAATCAGAATCTTCTTGTTGCCGCCGGACGCCTCCGGCTCGGCATTGGCGCCACCAAACGTGAAAGAAGGCGCGGAACCGACTATCGGCGCAGCGCCGGGCGCGACCTCGGCATGTTTTTCCGGGATGGTGACGGGCGCAGGCGCTTGCGATTTCGGTGCTTCCGGTGCCAGCTCAGGCACGCGGGCAGGAGCGGGCGCGCTCGCAGCGCCGCTCGTAGGTGACGAGAAACTTGGAGGAGCCGATTGCTTCAAAGGCGCCTGAAGGCGGCTGAGGCGCACGAGCTTCGGGAGTCGAAGCTAGGATTTCGACCGGCTTTAGGTCGCCGCAGGAGTCGCAGGAACTGGTTTCGCCGGCTCTACATCAATCTCAAGCAGGTCCGCATCCGGATCGGCGGGCTTAGTGCTTGCGACGGCCGCCGAGGGCCATGCAGGAGCAGAGTGCGGCTTCGTCGCTGGGATGTCTGCAGTCCACGTTTGCGGGGCCGCTGGTGGCGCAACTGGCGCAGGAGGTTTCGCCGCTGCTACTGGCTTAGCAGGCGCTGGCTTGGGCGAAGCAGGAACCGGGGCAGCAGTAGGTGCCGACGTTGCTGCCGCCTTCGTCGGATCGCTCTTGCGCAGCAGTCCGCGAGCGACCCGCAGAGTGCCTTTGGCTTGTTCGATATTAATGGGTTTGGTCAGGACGAGGTTTGCGCCTATGCGAAACGCTTTGGCGACCCCCGCCTGACCTTCCACGACGGCTACGGCAAGCGACGTCTGGTTGGAGGTCGAATTGCGCGCGCTTTTGAACAACAGGGTGGCATTCTGCTCGTTATCGCAGTCCACCACGACAGCGTCGAAGTGTTGGCCCATCAGCTTCTTAACCGCAGCGAAAGGTTCGATGCAGGACTCGACGGCGAATTCCAGCTCGTTCAGGACCTGCGTCACTGTGCGAGCGGTTTTTTCATCGGGACAGAAGAGAAGAGCTTGGTAACCCATATCAAAGCCATCGTAGGTACATGCGTAAGGACCATCAAGTTACGCTGGTAATTCGCGGTAAGTTGCTTTGGCTGGTTCGCGGGAAAGCGGCACCTTCTCCGGCTCGGCAAAAGCGTTCGAGCCATGAACTTTCTCGTCCCGCCGCATACAATAGCGTTCCATGCGTGTGCCACTGTGGCTCAAGATCGGCTGGACGGTTTGGCTGATCGTTTGGGCTCCGCTCTATCTGGCGGCAGTACGGCGCGCAGAATTTTCTTTTTTTCTGCGATATCGGAAATGTACTGATCGGAATCGGCCTATGGCTGGAAAGCTCGCTCGTCTTTTCCTGGACGGCGTGCGGGCTGTTGCTGTTTCAAAGTCTGTACTGCATCGATCTTGCGGCCGGGTTATTCGGCCTGCATTTTATCGGCGGGACAGAATATATGTTCGATCCGCACTTGCCGCTGACCATCCGCTTGCTTAGCTTGTTTCACGTCGTGACACCGCCGCTGCTACTGTGGGCGATCTGGAGATTGGGATACGACGAGCGCGGCTGGAAATTGCAGACTCTGACTGCGTGGATCGTGGTGCCGATCAATTTCTTCTGGCGTCCCGAGCAGGACGTCAATTGGGCGCGGGGATTATTCTTTCACGAGCAACACGTGATCGCGTCGCGGCTTTACTTGTTGGCTTACCTCTTGTTGGTGCCGCTGTGCGTATATTTTCCGACGCACTTATTCCTGGCCTGGCTATCGCGTCGATGGCGCAGCGCCCGCTAGCGCTTCGTTCCCGGTCCATCCTGTTTGCGCATCGTCGATTCGGACGGTGGGTAATCAATCGATCCCTTGAACGAAGAAATGTCCTGAGGATGAAAGTCAGGGAAGGGCAACTTCTTGTCGTCACGCAATTCCGAAATCTTCTTAACGGCGGCGTCAGCTTTTTCTTTCTCGACGCCCGAATCGCGGCCCAGATAAAGCGTCTGCGATGGAAGCGCGAGGCCTCCCCCGGAGTCTTCCATCACGTCCATGATGCGCAGCAACAAGTCTTCGCGAACAGCCGCAAATTCATTGAAGTCGCGCGTCAGGATGTAGGACACGAGTTCCACGTTGAGAGAAGTTCCGGCGATGTCGATGAGCCGCACGCGCACCGTCTGTGTCTCAACCTTGGGATGGCTGTATAGGAGCTTGCGGATCTCGGATAACACGAAGCGAACGTGATCCGCTTTGCTCTCAGGACGAAGTCCAAGAGTGGTCTTGAAGAGAATCTTGTCGCGACGGCTGAGATTCTCAAGATTGATCGTCGCCACGACACCGTTTGGAATCGCAACGAGTGTGCGTTCTTCCGTTCGAATTCGAGTCGAGCGCAATCCGATGTCTTCCACCACGCCGGTGCGATCGCCGAAGCGGCAAGTATCACCGACACGGAATACCTCATCTCCCAGCACAGAGACGCCGCCGAAGAGGTTCTCGATCGTCTTTTGAGCGCCGAAACCGATGGCAAGGCCGCCGATGCCCAATCCGGCCAGCGCTGTGCTCATGTTGAATCCCAAATTGCTGAGCACTGCAAGAACGCCGAGGACGAAGATGACGAATTTGAGGATGCGCTCGCCGAGCAGCATGAGCGAGCCCGTACCGGCGTGACCGGCAGCCAATGCGCGACTGCGAACGCGGAGCAGGGACCACCGCACGAAGCGCCAGACAAGCCACGTCACGCTGATGATCAGAGCGATCGACGTGATCTGGAAATAGTAATGACGCGGCCACAACGGCATGCGGAGATATACCGCGCACCCCTGATGGATGAGCGTGCCAGTCAGCAGCCATGCCGGACCCGACACCGAACGCCAGTTCGCAACCTCGATTTGTTCGTGACGCCGCGCCCACCAATGCACCGGAACTTCGAGCAGCACCAGAACGATCCAGCCAAGAGCAGCTGCGATGGGAAGAGCGACAAGCAATGCCAGCCACTGCCATAGCGGCATGCCGCCGAATTGATGCTTCACCAGGAAGGCGGGAAGCTTGCTTTCAACCTGTCGCGCTTCGACCTGATCGTAGAGTTCCGGAAGTTTCGCCAGCGTTTCGGCAGAGATCAGCCATATTTTCCCGGCGCTCGGATCGGTAATGCGCACCAGATCGAGATCTACCTCGACATCACCGGACGACATCGTCCCCAGATTTTGCCGTCCCAGGGCGACGCCTTCCTGCGGAGAGCCTTCTGCCAGGTTGAACCGGCTGAGGTTGCCCGAGAAGGAATGGTCCAGAACGAACTTGAGCTTGGTCGCAGTCTGCTCGCCTTCGCTCTGACGGCGCGCAGCGCTCATTTGCAGATACTGGGCGGCGATGCTGTAGTTGCCGTCTTGCGCAGCTTTCAGGAATCCGAGAACAGCGTTCGAAGGAGTATTGCGGCCGAGAGGGTCGCTTGCGTTATTGGTGCTGGCTGGCGACGCAGGCTGTAGGGCTTGAGTCAGCGCCGACTGCGCGGGCGAAAAGATCGCAACCGCGAATAGAGCGACGCACAGAATCGTCTTGGAGAGGCTTCGAATCATCTTCCAAGTGTGGGATCCATCATTGTATCGGACAGGCGAAATGACGACGGCGCGATTGTGCCGCCGTCATTATCCGCGTTTGGGCCGGTAAATATGGGTGCTGGTGCCGAAGAAAACTTCGGCCGATTCCATCACCGTCTCCGGTGAGTGTTGGGTGCGGATGGATCGTCATTGCGACATCGCTCGCCAAGGCAGCCATCTCGATCGCGAGTACGCCTTCGGCAATCATTTCGCCGGCTCCGGCGCCCACAATACCGACACCGAGCACGCGCTCAGTTAAAGGATCGATCAGCAGCTTGGTCATGCCTTCGGGACGATCAATGGTGACGGCGCGCCCGGATGCGGCCCAGGGAAACTTTGCGACTTTGATTTCGCGATTTTCCTTTTGGGCCTGCGTCTCTGTCAGTCCGGCCCACGCAACCTCAGGATCGGTAAAAACGACGGCCGGAATGGCGTTAGGTTCGAAGGCGACTTTGTGTCCTGCGATGGCTTCGACTGCGACTCGTCCCTCGTGCGACGCCTTGTGCGCCAGCATCGGCTCGCCGACCACATCGCCAATCGCGTAAATTGCTGGATCGTCGGTCTGCAGTTGCTTATTGACCTGGATGAATCCCTTGGGTCCGACTTGCACGCGAGTCTTGTCGAGTCCGGGAATCTCGGAGTTCGGCTTGCGTCCAACCGAAACGAGCACGCGATCGAATACTTTTTCCTGCCCGCTCCCATCTTGTGCCTTGAGCGTGGCGCGGATGCCGTTTCCCTCGTCTTTTACGGAGGAGACGGTAGTGTTGAGCAAGATCGCCTCGAACAGTTTTTCCAGCCGCTTGTGCAGCGGCAAGACGAGGTCTCGATCCGCACCGGGAAGCAGGCCGGGCAGCATTTCGACCACTGTCACGCGCGTACCTAGTGCAGCGTAAACCGAGCCGAGTTCGAGGCCGATATATCCACCACCTACAACCAGGAGGCTTCCGGGTATGTCTTCCAGATTCAGCGCTCCGGTAGAGTCCATCATGCGGGGCGTGTCGAGTTTCAACGTCGGAACGATCGCCGGACGAGATCCGGTTGCAATGACGATTCGATCGAAGGTCAGCGACTCTTCTGAGCCATCGGCCTTCGTCACACGCAAGCGTCGTGGAATTTTCGAATGCAGCGCGCCCCTGCACGTAGTGAACTTTGCGCTGCTTCGAGAGCACGCCCAGGCCGCCCGTAAGTTTCTTGACTACGCCTTCCTTCCACGAGCGCAAGCGGGCGAGATCGATCTTCGGCGAAGCGAACTCGATGCCCCAGTCCTTGGCTTGATGCGACTCTTCCACCAATTTCGCGACGTGCAGCAATGCCTTCGATGGAATGCATCCGCGGTAAAGGCAGACTCCGCCAGGATTCAGCTCTGGATCGATCAGTGTGACGGTCATGCCGAGATCGGCGGCGAGAAATGCGGCGGCGTATCCACCAGGACCGCCGCCAACGACTGCAATATTTAGGGATTTGAGTTCAGACATGTGTATGAAAACGGTTTCAGAGTTTCAAGGTTGCAAATGTTTCAAGAATGCTTCGTAGCAGGCATGAGACTTTGAAACCTTGAAACTTGAAACTTTGACTCTTTATCCCTGCACCGACAGCAAGAACGGCTGCTCAAACGCCTCCGCGATCCAGCGCAGGAATCTTGCCGCGTCGGCTCCATCGATCAGACGGTGATCGTACGAGAGCGAAAGCGGCAGAATGAGCCGCGGCTCGAATTTGCCGTTGATCCACTCCGGTTCCATGCGCGAGCGCGACAACCCAAGAATCGCAACTTCGGGATAATTCACGATCGGCGTAAATCCGATGCCGCCGATGCCGCCCAGATTCGTGATGGTGAACGTTCCGCCTTCCATATCGGAAGGTGCGAGCTTTTTGTCACGAGCCTTCTTGGAGAGCTGCGACAACTCGACGGCCAGTTCGACGATATTCTTCTTGTCCACGTCGCGAATTACCGGAACCAGCAGTCCGCGATCGGTATCGGCAGCGACGCCTATGCTGATGAACTGCTTGTAGACGATCTCTTCCTTTTCGATGTCGATGCTGGCATTGAATTGCGGGAAGACCTTGAGCGCTGCGGCGCAGACTTTCAGCGCGATCGCGGTCACGGTCATCTTGCCGCCGGCTTCTTCGGCCTTCGGCGCGAACTTGGCGCGCAATTGCTCGAGTTCCGTGATGTCTGCTCGATCCTGCTGGGTGACGTGCGGAATCGTGTTCCATGCTTCCGCCAAATGTTCTGCCGTCTTGCGGCGAACTCCGCGCATCGAGACACGCTCAATCTTGCCCCACTTTGCGAAATCGGGAAGTTGGGGCTGCGCAAAGTGGCCAGCGCGCGGAGCCGGCCGTTACTGCGGAAATCACGATCGCCTTCGCGTGAGCCTTAACATCATCTTCGCTGATTCTTCCACCGGGCCCGGACCCCTTCACCTCATAAATATCGACGCCCACTTCGCGAGCCAGTCGCCGTACGTGCGGCGCAGCAGGCACCGGCTGCCGATGTTCCGTCCCTGCAACCTTGCCCAGCTGCGACGGCATTTTGAACGCGGGAGCTTCGGCGTGCGGCTGATCGGGAGGCAAAGCCTGCTCTTCTGTTTTCCCTTCCGCGCGGATAGCTGCCTGAAATGCGAGCCGCGCTCCGTGTTGTCCGGAAACATGTTCGACCGGAGCTGTGCGGCGGCCGGGCGGCCGGCGCGGGCGAGATCCCGCCTTCGAGAGTGAAGATCACTTGCCCAACCTTGATCTTGTCGCCTTCCTTAACCTTGATGTCCTTGACCACCCCACTGACGGAAGACGGAACTTCGACGACGGCTTTATCGGTTTCCAGTTCCATCACCGGCTGGCCTTCGGAAACTTTCGTTCCCGGAGAAATCATCAGGCGAACCAGATCGCCTTGCGAGATGTTCTCGCCAAGTTCCGGAAGCTTAAACTCGCTCGCACCCGAGGGCGCGGCCGGACCGGATGATGCCGGAGGAGGAGCAGGCGTGGATACAACCGATGCGGGGGCTGCTTTCGAAGGAGCCGCAGGAGCAGGTGCTGCTGCCTTTGGTGCGGGCGTTGCCACTGTCTTTTGTGGTGCTTTCGCTGGCGGCGCGTCTTGGCTTGTCGATGATGCAGCAGGCTTGCCGTCCGCTCCGTCGACGGTGAAGATCACTTGCCCAACTTTGATCTTGTCGCCCTCTTTGACGCGGATCTCTTGCACCGTACCGCTGACCGACGAAGGGACCTCGACCACGGCCTTGTCGGTCTCCAGTTCCATCACCGACTGACCTTCGTTGACGGTGGCGCCAGGCGCGACCATCAGGCGAACCAAGTCGCCCTGTTCGATGTTTTCTCCCAGTTCAGGAAGCTTGAATTCAATCACCGCGTCTGTTCCTTTTCTAAGGTCTCGTTGTGTAGATCGGCTGCCTAAGCTAGGTGATCGCCGGATTCGCCTTGTCCGGATTGATTCCCAGTTCTTGGATGGCGCGCTTCACCACATCGGTGCCGACTTTTTTCTCGCGAGCCAGCGCTCCCAGAGTTGCGAGCACAATGTGCTTGGCGTCGACTTCAAAGAAGTCCCGCAACGCCGTTCGGTTTTCACTCCGACCAAATCCATCGGTACCGAGCGACACCAGTTGCCCCGGAACCCATTTGCCGAGGCTTTCCGGTAACACTTTCATGTAATCGGAAGCGGCGATGAATGGTCCGTGTGCATCCTTCAGCATTTGCGTGACGTAAGGTACCTTAGCGCCGTCCGCTGGATGCAGCATATTCCAGCGTTCACAATCGTTGGCATCACGATAAAGCTCTTTGTAGCTGGTTACACTCCAGACGTCAGCGCCGACCCCGTATTTTTCTTCCAGAATCTTCTGCGCCTTGAGGACTTCGAACATGATCGATCCACTGCCGAGGAGTTGTGCGCGCAGCTTCGCATCTTTTTTCGCCGACGCCTTGAAGCGGTATAGACCCTTCAGAACCCCTTCTCGAACATCGCCCGGCATTTCCGGCATCGGCAGCGGTTCGTTGCCAACGGTCAGGTAGTAGAAGATCGATTCCTGATCGATGTACATCCGCTTGATACCGTCTTGAATGATGATGCCGATCTCGTACGCGAAGGCCGGATCATATGCGTGCAGGTTCGGAACCGGCAAGGCGAGAACGTGACTATGGCCGTCCTGGTGCTGCAGGCCCTCGCCTGCGAGTGTGGTGCGTCCAGCCGTGCCACCGATCAGGAATCCGCGGCATCGCATATCGGCGGCAGCCCAGATCAAGTCCCCGATGCGCTGGAAGCCGAACATCGAGTAGTAAATGAAGAAGGGAATCGTATTGATGCCGTGATTCGCATACGCCGTCCCGGCCGCGATCAGAGAGCACATCGATCCCGCCTCGGTGATGCCTTCCTCAAGAATCTGCCCGTTCTTCGCTTCCTTGTAATAAAGGAGCGTGTCCATGTCGACCGGTTCGTAGTTCTGCCCGACGCTCGAATAAATTCCTACCTGCCGGAATAGCGCTTCCATGCCGAACGTGCGTGCTTCGTCAGGGACGATCGGCACTATGAATTTGCCGAGTTCCGGATCGCGCAGCAGCTTCGCCAGCAGCCGCACGAAAACCATCGTGGTCGAAACTTCGCGGCCTTCCGTGCCTTTGTGGAATTCCTCGAAGTGCGACTCGGGGAACGGCTTCATTGGCTCGGACCGCATCTTTCGCTGCGGCATGTACCCGCCAAGTTGCTGGCGGCGCGCCTGCATGTACTGGATCTCGGCGCTGTCATCGGCTGGACGGTAGAACGGCGCCTCGTGCAGTTCGTCGTCCGGAATCGGTATCCCGAAACGTGAGCGGAACATCTCTAACTCATCTTCGTTCAGTTTCTTTTGCTGGTGGGTGATGTTTTTGCCCTCGCCAGCTTCGCCAAGTCCATAGCCCTTAATCGTCTTGGCGAGGATGATCGTTGGCGCCCCGGTGTGATCGACGGCAGCGCGGATACGCGGCATGCACTTTGATCGGATCGTGTCCGCCCAACCGCATCCGGGCCAACTGGTCGTCCGACAGGTGCTCGACCATCTTCAACAGGCGAGGATCGCTCCCAAACAAGTTCTGCCGAAAGTACGCCCCGCTCTCGACGAAGAACTTCTGATATTGGCCGTCGCTGATTTCTCCCAGGCGGCGCACCAGCAGTCCATCGCGGTCATTCTGAATCAGGCTGTCCCAATCCGAGCCCCAGATGCATTTGATTACATTCCAGCCCGCGCCGCGGAAGATCGCTTCCAGTTCCTGAATGATCTTCCCGTTGCCGCGCACGGGGCCATCGAGGCGCTGCAAGTTGCAGTTGACGACGAAGATCAAGTTATCGAGTTTTTCACGGGACGCGAGGGTGATCGAGCCCAGCGACTCCGGTTCGTCCATCTCGCCGTCGCCGAGGAACGCCCAAACCTTCCCTCCGGTAGACGACTTAAGTCCGCGATTCTCCAGATATTTGATGAATCGTGCGTGGTAGATCGCCTGGATCGGCCCCAGCCCCATCGAAACGGTGGGAAACTCCCAGAACTCGGGCATCAGCCAGGGGTGGGGATACGAGCACAGTCCGCCGCCTGTCTTTCAACTCGCGGCGGAAGTTCTGCAGCTTTTCTTTCGAGATGCGGCCTTCGAGATAGGCGCGAGAATAAATTCCGGGAGCGGCGTGTCCCTGGAAATAAACGATGTCCCGGTCGCCGTTTTCAGTTTGCGCGCGGAAAAAATGATTGAACGCAACTTCGTAGAGCGTGGCGGCGGAGGCAAATGTCGAAATGTGTCCGCCAATGCCTTCCTGAATCTTGTTGGCGCGTACCACCATGGCCAGAGCATTCCAGCGGACCAGGCTCTTGATGCGGCGTTCCATCTCCTGGCTGCCAGGAAACGGGGGCTGCTGACGGACTGGGATGGTGTTCTGATAAGGCGTCGTCGCCGTAAACGGCAGGTTGATTCCGCCTTCGCGGCGGGCATGCAAGGCCAATTGCTGCAGCAAACGGCCGGCCCGGTTGGGGCCGCCATGAGAAAGAACATAGTCCAGGGAATCAACCCACTCCCTGGTTTCCAACACTTCTAGGCCATCAGTTTCCGTCTGAGCCACGTCTGGTTTCTCCGTCAAGGAATGCGCAATAGATCATCATAATTCAAATATGCGGATTTTTGCGGAGAAGCGCTTAACCCGCAACGTCAATTCAGCGTCGCCAAGAAAAACCGCAAAGGTCAAAACCCTTGCCGCTCATCGCTTTTCGTGCGTTCCGTCCACCCTGAAGCGATGTCGCTCCTCGAGGGGGCAACTGATTTAGAATCACTATGCGAACACCTGCTTGCGAGGTTGCCATGTTGCGAATCGCCCTGTTATTGCTCGTGATCATCGTTGCGATCCTGCTAGTCCCGCGATTGCTTTCACACACCGCCGCTCCCGCCGAAGGTTCGGTCGCTCCGACCTTTACTCTGCCGTCTCAAGAAGGAACCTCTGTCAGCCTGAGCGACTACCGCGGAAAGTGGGTCGTTCTGTATTTCTATCCCAAGGACCAAACGGCGGGTTGCACGCGCGAAGCTCACAACTTCCAGGCGGATCAAGCAAAATATGCCGAGCGCAATGCTGTTGTTTTAGGCGTGAGTCTGGACAACGTCGATTCGCACAAGAAGTTCTGCACAAAGGAAGGCTTGAACTTTAAGCTGCTCGCCGACACCGATCACCGAGTGACGGATTCTTACGGTTCCCTCACCAACCTCGGAGTCGTGAAATTTGCTGCGCGCCATACGTTCCTGATCGATCCTGTGGGCAAGATTGCCAAGGTGTACACCAGCGTCGATCCCGCCGGACATAGTGCGGAAGTTCTAGCAACTCTCGACCAATTGGAGAAATCGACCACAGCGGCTCGATAGAGAACGCTCTCCGAATTCAAAATCGCGCGGTATTTTGTTCTCTTGAAGAAATGAGAAACGACAGCGTCGCCCCCCTTTGATGGCACCGTGACGCGGCGGGTTACACTGACTCAATGGCGACTTCTGCCCAAAATGATGTGGGGCAACCCATTGCCGAGCACCGGGGGTATCGCTTTCCGCCTGGCTTCGAGAAAAACCTACTGTGGTTCGCATTCCGAAAATTTCGTCCCGCGAATCCGATCATCCTCTTCCAGCATTTGGCCGAGGAATACGGCGACATCGCCCACTACAAGATCGGATGGCATCACATCCTCTTTCTGAATCATCCCGACTATGTGCGGGAGATTCTGGTCGTACAAAACGACAACTTCATCAAGGAACGCACCGTCCAGCGGACCAAGATGCTGCTGGGCAAGGGAATGATCACCAGCGAAGGCTCAGAGCACCGCTTGCAGAGACAGGTCGCCCAACCAGCATTTCATCGGCAGCGCATTCCGGAATACGCAAGCCTGATGGTGCGGGAAGCCGTTCAAATGCGAGACCGCTGGCGGCATGGCGAACAGCGCGACATCGCCATCGACATGATGCACCTGACTCTAAACGTTGTGGCCGGCACTCTCTTTGCCGCGGACCTTCGCGACGAAGTCAACGAACTGGCCGACGCCATCAACCGCATCATGGGTCTCTACAATTTCCTCGTCATGTTACCGGCGGCAGAGTGGCTGGTGCACATTCGCCCTCCAGGCCTGGCGGCGTTCGTCCGGGCACGAAAGCGGATCGACGCTGTCGTATATCGCATGATCGACGCGCATCGCAAGACTGCTCATGGCGGCGGGAGTCTCCTCGACATGATGCTCGCTGCAGCCCCAGAGCACACGCCAGAATCCGAACAGTCGCTGCGCGATCAGGTCATCACAATTTTCCTGGCAGGATACGAGACCGTTGCCAATGCCCTCTCGTGGACCTGGTATCTACTCTCGCAAAACCCGGAATGCGAACGCCGTTTCCATGAGGAGATCGATCGCGAACTACAAGGCCGTTCGCCCACCTACGAGGACGTACCCCGGTTGCGCTATGTCGAGATGGTGATTGCCGAATCGATGCGGC
The DNA here is from genome assembly GCA_963771765.1 of uncultured Acidobacteriota bacterium. GTDB lineage: Bacteria > Acidobacteriota > Terriglobia > Terriglobales > Acidobacteriaceae > Sulfotelmatobacter. The sequence continues at coordinate 555,372 of CAVYUY010000016.1, read as the reverse complement.
TTTATCCGCCAGCATGGGCGATGGGACGCTATGCGCGTAACGATTTTCATCTGGGAGAGTTCTATCTCCCAGCAAAAACTACGGTACTGATCAGCCAGTTCATCACGCATCGCGATGAACGTTTCTTCCCCGATCCTTTGCGGTTCGATCCAGAGCGCTTTACGCCCGAGGCCAAGGCACGCCGCGCCAAATTCACTTATTTTCCATTTGGCGCCGGCATGCGGCAATGCATCGGTGAGTCCTTCGCTTGGATGGAAGCTTCGCTGCTGCTCGCAACTTTGGCCCAGAAGTGGAAATTAAAATTGGTTCCGGGACATCGCGTTGAACCCGAGCCTCTCATCACTCTGCGTCCAAAGTACGGGATGCGAATGAAGGTGGTCGAGCGCGCGGACACCAGGCAGACTGACTAGTGCTGCGCGGCGAGATACATCTCGGCCACATGACGCGTAATCTTTCCAGGATTTGCTCCCGCCAAATTCGTCAGCGCGACCACGGTTAGCTTGTCGTCCGCATAGCGATCGATCGCGGTCTCAAATCCCTGCCATGATCCATCGTGGTGAATGCAGCGGTGTCCGTTTCGTTCTTCGATAAACCAACCGAAGCCATATCCGCCTTTGTTCGTCTGACCATTCTTCAGCTTGACCGGGATCCACATCAAGTCGAGGCTCGAGCGCTTCACCAGTTTTTCGGTATAGAGCGCGGAATCCCATTTAGCGAGATCGAGAACGGAAAAATAGAGGCTTCCATCCGCAGTCGTATTGATCATCGGCGCGACCCATTCCTGATTTTTCAATTCATCTTTGACCAGGCGGTACCCTGCTGCGCGGTTCGGGATAATGTCAGATTCGCTGATGATTCGAGTAGAACTCATCTCGAGCGGCTGAAAAATTCGCTGCTGCAAAAAATCGCCGTAAAATTCGCCCGTGACCCGATGAATGAGTACTCCAAGCGTCAGATAGCCGAGATTGCTGTAATCCCACTTGGTTCCCGGCGGATAGGCGAGCGGAATTCCCTCGACCAGCTTCAACAACTCTGCTTCGCTCCAATCCTTGCGAAAGTTGAACGTTTTTGGATAGTCGCCAAAGCCCGCCGTGTGGCTCAATAACTGGCGGACGGTCACTTCGTTCCAGGCCGGCGGCGCATCGGAAAAATATTTCGTGAGTGGATCATCGAGGCCGATCTTGCCTTCTTCGACCAGCATCATGACCGCGGTTGCTGTGAACTGCTTGCCAACCGATCCTGATTGGAAAATCGTTTCCGGCTTGGCTGGAACCTGGAGTTCCACGTTAGATAAACCGAATCCCTCCGTACGAACAATCTTTCCATCCTTCGCGATCAGCAGGGATAGGCCGGGAATATGCTGCCGGTGCATCTCTGCCTTCACGTAATCGTCGACAGAGGCTGTGAGGTCCGCGCTCTGAGATTTTGCAAGGCAGGCGAAGAAGAGAACGAAGCAGGCGGACTCTGCGATTCGGCGAAGGGTCATCGAGCGAAAGATCATGGGGTTGGCGAAGCGCTCCTTGGCGGTCCCGAGTTTACAGGCACATTGAACGCCGGAACAAGCCTGACCCCTCTCGCGACCGACTTACTTCTGCGCGCCACCCAATGCATCCAGTCGATGCACGCCCGAACGTCGCAGGGCGAAAAGAATGGCCCATCCGACCAGTCCTCCTGCGTAGAAAATCACCAGCAGGAGCACGAGTGTCGGGAAAAAAGTGAGGTGCGCTGCTTCCATCGGTACAAGCAACGGATTTCCGCCGGAGAACGATGCCTGAATCGTTCTTGCTTTCTCGAGGGCTAACACGATTCCCCCAAGAATGATCATCATCAAAACGGCCGTTGCCTTGGGGAAACGAAATTCGTTGCGCATGGTGAATCTCCTTCTAGAGAGAGATATCTTTGCATTTCCGGGAAAGAGCTCTCGCAAGTGTTCGAGGACCGCGCCTTTAATGAGCCCCGAAAACTCGCGTGCGTAGAACGTACCGCACGCAATGGCAGGACCGCGTCCGATGTCCGCTCGCGCGTCTTCGAACACGTCGCACATCTCGTCTGAAAAAAGACGCCGATGTTCCGCCGGGTAGAGCCTTAACAAACGTTGATAAAGGCTTGTCATGGGTCAAATCTCTTTTGTGGCGACACGCAATGCTGCCAATCGCGTGAGATGTTTCATCCGATCCACCTCACATTGCAGGTTGCGGCGACCGACGTGCGTGAGTCGGTAGGCTTGCCGTCCGCGCGAACTTTCACGCTCTTCGAAGCGCTCGATCCATTCATCGTCGAGCAGGCGCCGGAGTGCTCCGTAGAGCGTTCCGGTGCTCAACACCACGCGCCCGTTGCTCATTCGCTCCACGTCTTTCAGGATGGAGTAGCCATGCCTGGGTTGCCCCGCGAGGCTTACAAGTATCAGTAGCACTGGCTCCGTTAGCGGCAGGCTCTCCATTATTCCCTTCTGCGACATGTCGTCTAACGCCATATTGAGCCCGGCTCAACCTGAAGTCAAGCGGAAAATCTTCGGGGTTTATGGGGTGACGATGATTTGCTTACCGGAGTATTGGACGATTTTGTCGGCCTCGTCGGATGCGTCGACCCCGACGCCATGATTTTCCCGCACGAAGACCACGCGGAAGGCGCGGCTTTCCAACATTCCGGGAAATTGTCCTTTGCGGTCACCGATCGTCAGAGTATGGCTGGCATCGTCCCAATGCAGTGGGATGGTGGCGTAGACGCCTTTTTCGTAGTTGTAAGTGTCGTTCTCGTCCTCGTAGAGAGTGAAGTCGCCATCGGCGCCGCGATAAATTCGCAGCTCAATCGGATCTTCGGCTTTTTCGGTCGCCCACTCTTCACTCGGTCCCAGAGGAACAATGGACCCGGCCCGGACATACAGCGGCAGGCTTTCCAGCGGAGCAATCGCGTTGACCATTCGCCCGCCCGCCGTCTCCGAGCCCGTCCAGAAGTCGTACCACTTTGTTTCTGGCAGATAAAGTTGGCGCGTCGTTGCAGAAGGCTCGGTCACGGGACTCACAAGAAACGCCGTTCCGTACATAAATTGATCGCCAACGTTGTCGGCACGGATATCGTTGCGGAAATCCATGACCAGCGGCCGCATCGGAGTGTAACCTTCGCTCGTCGTTTTCCACGCAAGCGAATAGATGTACGGCAACATCCGGTAGCGCAGGTGATCGAACTTCACCAAGATGTTCTGCGCATCGGGCCCATAGGACCACAACTCGTTCTCGTCCGGCTTGCGCGTGCCGTGCACGCGGAGCACTGGATTGAAAGTGGCGTATTGAAACCAGCGGACGAAAAGCTCGCGGAATGCAGGATCCGTTGGACTTCCGAAAACGAATCCGCCGATATCGGTTGTCCAGTAAGGGATACCCGACACAGCGAAGTTCAAACCAGCAGGAATCTGCCGACGGAAGCTGAACCAGTCCGAGTTGATATCGCCGGACCACGCCGTGACTCCGTTCCGTTGCGACCCCGCAAAGGCGGATCGCGACAGAATAAATACCCGCTTCTTGTCGGACGCGCTTCGTTGCCCTTGATAAACCGCCTGCGTATCGAGCAAGGGATACGCGTTCACAAATCGATTCCCGCTGCCCGCCGCCAGTTTGTGATTCAACAGAATGTTATCTTCTTGACCTTCGGTCTCAGGCTCGGTCGTATCCATCCACCAGGCATCGGCGCCTATGCTGAACAATCCTTTGTCCACCAGGTCCCAGTAGTATTTGCGCGCCTCGGGGCTGGTGGCGTCATACACCGCCATCGCGTTCGTGTGATACGGCGGCTTCGCGTATTTCAACTTGTCGACGAACCATCCCTTCTTGTCCATGAAGTCGTAGTTCGCCGAACCGGGCTCGAAGAATGGCCAAATGGAAATCATCAGGTGAAAGTTTTGGGCATGCAACTGATCGATCATGCCTTTTGGATCGGGATAGTTCTTGTTGAAAACGAACTCGCCTTTCCGGTTCCACCAGAACCAGTCCTGCACGATGTCATCGACCGGAATGTGCAGGTCACGATACTTCTTTGCCACTCCGAGAATCTCGTCCTGAGACTTGTAGCGGTTCTTGCACTGCCAGAATCCATACGTCCACTTGCCAAACATGGGAGCTTGCCCGGTCAATTCGCGATAACTCGCGATGATCTTGTCGAAGTCCGGGCCATAAAGGAAGTAGTAGTCGATGACGTCGGCCACTTCCGAACTGATATAGAGATAGTTCGCGAAGCGATTATTGAATCGGCCGCGCGAAGTGTTGTTCCAGAAAATGCCATAGCCCTTACTCGACATCATCAGGGGAACAGAAATATTGCTGTTGTCCTGTGCGATGTCCACCGACTCGCCCCGGTAGTTCCAGACCCCGGCCTGATGTTGCCCCAGTCCGTAGATGCCCTCGTGAGAGCCGTAGATGTTGACGAATGATTCCGCGCGGTAGGTGTCTTCGCCATTCACTTTCACGGGCGTCATGGTGCGCGAAGCTTCCTGAACGAGGGGAGTGCCGTTCGTTTCGGCGTAGGCAATGGCGCCGTCTTTACGCGTGATCGTCAATTTCAGCAGGGAAGTGCTGACCGTCACGGTGTCGTCGGTGGATTGGATGGAAAACTTCGTGGCAGGCCAGTCGTTCTTGATCACAACGTAGTCGGCCCACTTCGGAAACGTTGTGGTCGGTGAATACAGCACATGGATCACGGACTCCGAGCACACCTGCAGCTTCAACGTGCCCGTTCCCATGGAGAAGGTGACGCCGCTCGCTTCCTGCTGGACATTCTTGACGGGATTCATCGCCGTCCACTGCGCGTTCGCCGCGCTGGAACAAAATATCGAAAGCCAGATTCCGCACGCCAGCAATGCGAAAGATTGCACAATTCTTCTATCGCTCATAAAGTTTCACCCTGGAAAAACCGCCGACGACGCATTTCGTAAACGGTTACGAAATGCGAAGGATAGCATGGCGCTCGCCGGAAATTAGCGTTAATGACTCTGATCTACGGGAAAGAAACTCGGGCTTCAGCGGACTCCGCGCAGCCCCTTAAGCCTTTGTTGCGCTTCCGTCATTCCGGGAGCAAGCTGCAGCGCCGCTTCGTAGGCGGTTGCCGCAGCCTGGGTCTGGCCCTTGTCCTCGAGCGCTCTGCCTAACCAGAAGTCCGCTGATGCGGACGGAGAGAGCTGTGCGGCATGCAACAGGTCCCCCAATGCAGCATCTAGTTTCCCTTGGCGAAATTCCACAATGCCTCGCCCTAGCAGGCTGTTCTGCTTTTCCGGATTTACACGAAGTGCTGCAGTAAATTCTGCCTCAGCCGATGCCAGATCTTCTCGTGCGAGCTGGAGAAATCCCAGATTGCTGTGAGCCTGGGAGATTTCGGTCGGGTCCTTGCTGTATTTCAACGCCAACTCGTATTCACTCTTCGCCGACTCGGCATTGCCTTGTTGCTGCTCCAGGACGCCCAGGTTGTAGTGCGCCGTGGATAATGTTGGCACAAATTCAGCCGCGCGCTCGAAGTGTGGCATCGCGAGATCAGGACGATTCATCTGCATTAGCGCAGTGCCAAGATTGTCTTCGGCGATTCCATTGTGGCTCGTAACGGCAAGAGCGTGCGAAAAGAGTGTGTAGCTATCGTGCCAGTAGCTGATCTGAAGGAAAGACATGGAAGCGTACGCAGCCAAGGCAGCAGCTGTGATGGCGCCTGCGGTAAACGTTGATAGCTTAAGTTTGGCGAATACCTCCGCGCCTCCCCACGCCGCGATCAGAAAAATTCCGGCAAACGGTAAGTACGCATATCGATCGGCCATCGCTTGCCGCCCTACTTGCACGATGCCGATCATCGGAACCATCGCTGCCATATACCAAGCCCAACCAGTGACGAGATATCCGTGACGTTTGCGGAATGTCCAAGCTAAAGCCGTGGCGACGATGATCAGCAATCCTGACAGTGCCACCTTCCAAAGTTCGAGCGATCCTTCCGGATGCGGGTAGAAGACCGCGAGCCGGGATGGCCACAGCCCTTTCCCCAGATACGTGGCATAAGAATAGGCGGCGTTTTCAATTCGCTGGCTCAGCGGCAGCACGTCTCCAGATCCGAGTGCGCCACCGCTGCGTTGCGCATACAACGTGATCCACGAACTTGCGGCCGTCAGAATGAACAGCGGGATTTTTTCGACAACGAGCCCCAGGAGCTTCGGCCGCTGCGAACCTTCGTCGCTGAAGCGACCGAGCGGCCAGTAGTCCCAAAGAAAAAGTAAAACGGGCAGGGTAACGATCATCGGCTTGGAAGCCAACCCGAGCGCGAAGAGGAAAGCGACGACGGCATATCGTTGCCAATTTCTACTTCGGGCGTACCAGCCATACGCTCCCAAAGCCAGCAACAAAAACATCATCGACAGCAGGGATTTGCGTTCCGCCACCCACGCCACGCATTCCACGTTCAGCGGATGAACCGCAAACAGCGCAGCCACCAGCGCGCTTCGCGCCAGGTATCCGGTTGCCTTCGCCAAAACGAAGAACAGTAGCACCACGTTCAGTGCGTGAAGCAAAACGCTAATAAGGTGATGTCCGCGCGGGTTTGTGCCAAAAACCTGCACGTCGGCCATGTGAGAAAGCCACGTCAGCGGATGCCAGTTGGCCTCCGTCGTAGCAGTCAAAGCCCAGGAAACATTCCTCCAGGAAAGACCCTGCAAGACGCGAGCATTCGCCGTAACGTATGCCGGGTCGTCGTAGTTAACGAACGCGCTGTGGAAAGCCTGAAAGTACAGAACGAGGGTTCCAGCGAAAAGCAGAAGCGAGATTGTGGTGGGGGAGCGCAGCGGCGAAGATGCCGGAGAAACAGCGTTCGTTTCTATGGCTCGCGTGGACCGAGTCATTGCGGGACAGTCATCCTTGGTGGAAATGGCAGGCTAACAGAAGATGGCTGATGATGAGAAACCCAGAAGATTGGAGGCGCGGGTCGGAATCGAACCGACGCATAAAGGTTTTGCAGACCTCTCCCTTACCACTTGGGTACCGCGCCCTCGCTCAGTACGTCAGCGTTCCGTAACGGAGGATCTCCATTTGCGGAGCACGAACACAACCAAAAATCTGGAGCGGGAGACGGGATTTGAACCCGCGACTTCGACCTTGGCAAGGTCGCACTCTACCACTGAGTTACTCCCGCTCGGTACGAAATATTGTACCATTCGCCGCGAACGCAGACGCTGCCAGAGATGAATCGGAAAAGGCTCCGAAGGAGCACAGATCTATGTCAGTTCTACGACGATCCTTTTGGCTGTTCTATCAAGCTGCGTGATGCGGAAGCTTCGTACCTGCCCAGCACGGGCCGGTTCAGCCTTCGGAGTTGCGCTGTTCCCCGTCTTCCACCGAGTCTGCAGCATCGACGACAGGGAAGTTAGGTCTGCCTTCGCCGGTTTAGGTTCTTCGGTCTTCACCGGAACTGCGGCGCTTAGTTTGCATGTCGCAAAAATGCCGTCGCCCAGCTCCACCTTCGCCTGACCGGTGGATTCGTCCACCAGGCGTCCGGTCACGACGTCGCCTTCCTTGTGTTCAGCGACATACTCGTCAAGCCCCGTGGGGACAAGTTGCTTCATGCCGAGCCGCATCTGGCGCTTCTCAGTATCGATCGCCAGAATCTGCGCCTTCACCACTTGCCCGAGGCGCAGCACATCGGCTGGTTGATTGATCCTTTTTTCGGCGCTGATGTCGCTGACATGAACCATGCCTTCGATTCCTTCCGAAAGCTGCACGAAAGCCCCGAACTTGGTCAGATTCGTTACCGGCCCTTCCACCTGCGAGCCGACCGAAAAGCGCTCGGCCACATCTGCCCACGGATCTCCCAACGCCTGCTTCAGCCCCAGCGAGATTTTGCGTTCCGGCGCATTGACGCCTAGAACGACAACTTCCACGGTCTCGCCCTGCTTAACAACATCGCTGGCCTTTCGGATTTTTCCCCTCGACCACGACATTTCCGAGATATGAATCAATCCTTCAATGCCGGGTTCCAACTCGACGAATGCTCCGAAGTCCACAAGACGCGTCACGGTGCCGCGCACCCGATCGCCCGGATTGAATTTTCCCGCGATTGCATCCCATGGATGTGGCAGCAACTGCTTCATCCCAACCGAGATCCGTCGCTTATCGCCATCGCCGGAGAGCTTGAGCACTTTCACATCGACCTGCTGCCCCACCGTGAGAACATCCGACGGCTTGTTGACGCGGCTCCATGCAATCTCGCCGACGTGCAGCAGTGCGTCCACTCCGCCCAAATCGACGAAGGCGCCGTAGTCCGTCAGGCTGCGCACCGTTCCACTCACCGTGTCGCCTTCTTTGATCTGCCCATACAAGCGATCTTTTGCGGATCGTTCTTCCTCTTCGGCTACGACGCGGCGATCGACGACGACATCCTCATCGGCCACGTCGAGCTTGATGACCCTGCATCGCACTTCCTGTCCGACGAACTTCTCCATGTCTGCGGCGTCGCGCACACCGCTCCGCGAAGCTGGCATAAATGCTCGGACGCCGACGTCCACGCTGAAGCCGCCTTTGACGACAGCCGTCACGGTTCCCAACACGGAAGCTCTGTCAGCAAAAGCCTTTTCCAGCGCGCTCCAATCCATCGGCCGTTCGACTTTGAAGCGTGACAATTCGTAGTAGCCGTCAAGATCGCGTCCCTTCACGGTTACCAATGCTTTGTCGCCGGGCTTCAGAGTCTCGCCCTGCAATGCGGTGACCGGAAGAATTCCCTCCGACTTGAATCCGATATCGAAGAAAACGGACTCGCCCGTTACGGCAATAACGGTGGCTTCCAGTTGCTTGCTGCCCTCGGTTTTTCGCGAGTGGGACTTTTGAAATTGGGAGAGAATGTCGCCAAAATTTTCAGAGTTCGTGGCAGGCTGGGTTTCAGGAGTTTCTGGATTGGACATGAAGGATTACAGCCTCATAGAAAGAGACTATCAGAATATCATTCGCGGGAATCGCATCATGAACAGCGTTCCAGCCGCGTTTCCAGGTCGCCTGACCTAGTGCGTTGTCCACTGCGGATCATCCTCAGGTCTTACAATCTGCCCATCACGCATATGGATGATGCGGTCGCCATATTTTGCCGCTTCCGGATTGTGAGTAATCATCAGGACGGTCTGACCGAGTTCCTGGTTCGAGCGGCGCAACATGCCGAGTACCACGTCAGAATTCTTTGAATCCAGATTGCCGGTAGGTTCGTCAGCCAGCACGACCGTGGGCTTATTGATCAGAGCGCGCGCAAGGGCAACGCGCTGCTGTTCGCCGCCGGAAAGCTCGGAAGGCCGATGGTCAAGCCTTTTACTCAGTCCGAGAAGCTCCGTAATACGATTGAAGTGAGTGGAATCTTTGTCTCCGTTCCCGGAGATTTCCCTCGCCATCAAAATGTTGGATCTCGCGTCGAGGGTGGGCAGCAGATTAAACTTCTGAAAGACGAATCCGATCTTCTTCTTGCGCATGCGCGTGCGCTCTGCGTCCGAGAGCGAAGCGAGGTCGTCGCCATCCAGCGAGACGCTGCCTCCGTCGGCCCGAGTGAGGCCGCCGAGTAAATAGAAAAGGGTGGATTTTCCACTGCCGGAGGGGCCAACTACGCTGACAAACTCGCCCTTTTGCACGCTGAACGAGATTCCGCGCAGGGCCTCAACTTCAATTTTGCCCACGTGATACGTTTTGCGCAGTTCGCGCGCTTCAATGAATGCTCCCATGCCTGCCAAGAATCTTACACGAACCGGCTTGGGTTCCGAGGCGGTTCCGCCTGCACCCAGACAAGTTGCAGGGAGGAGCTGAGGTGAGTTTTTCGCTGAATTCGTTAACCTCAGGCCGCGCCGACATGGCTGGCGACTTGGGCAGGAAGCCGCGGCTGATGCAGCGGTTTCGGCCCCCGCTTTCGCACTAACAGCACGCGAACGCGTTCGAGCAGGTCTGCGGGCGCGTACATTCCCTTGGTCAGGAATACGTCCGCTTGCGATCCGTGGTCGTAGATTCGCACCTTGCTTGAAATCAGGATCGCGGGTGTTTGCGGCGACACATCCTTGATCTTGGCAATCAGTTGCGGTCCATCGATTCCAGGCATCGCCATATCCGCGATGACAAGATCGACGCCTCCCTGCATGAAGCGGGCCAGCGCTTCTTCTCCACGCACGAAGCTTGCGACTCGGTACCCACGGGTTTCCAGCACGATCTTGCGGTGGGAAAGGGACTGCTCGTTGTCATCGACACAAAGGATGGTGCGCTTGGGTTTCATCAGCCGTCCGCAATTTTGTTGGCCAGAGAGTCCGCACTTGCCAACGAAAGATTTTGTTTGTACGAAGAATGTGAGAGCGAGATGGATGCTAACGAGAAACGAGCGCACTGTAAAGTGTCGCCGATGCCAATGGGACGTTTTGGCTATTGCTTTCCTGAACAGTAAATGTGCGACAGTCTTTACCGCATCTTGCGCGACATATGTTAGAGGAAAACTTCGCCGCGAATAACTTCAATTGCATTGCCTCCGACGCGAACGTTAACTATCCGGTTATCGCGTCGCGATGCGCGCACAAAAATTCGGCTCGGCCGCTGCATCTCAACACCTTGCTCGATCAGGATTCTCTTGTCCGGCTCTGCGACGCCATGTTGCACCATCCATGCGGCGGTGCACCCCGCCGCGGAGCCCGTCGCGGGATCTTCTCCGTTGTAAAAAATCATGCGCGCGTGTAACCCCGCCGCGGGGTCGACTGTCTCCCGCGCCACGAAGTACAAGAACTTGCCTCCGGCTTTTTCCAGATATTCGGCGGCCCGCCGCGAATCCACCTGCAGCTTCTGAATCGCAGCGAGCGATTTCAGCGGAGCTACGGTGAAAGGAACGCCAGTCGAAACGGTTTGAATCGGCAGCGAGGCATCGAAGTCGTCCAGGCTCACGCCGGTTGCGGCGGCGACTGCTTCGCGATCGTGAACAACGCCAAATGCCGGATCGATCTGCGTCATTTCTGCGAACGTCGGTTCGCTTGAAGAATCCTCAAACCGCACTGGAACCTTTCCTACATTTAACTCGAGCGCGACTTCCTCCGTGCGGCTTTCGCCTCGAAGAGCAAAGGCCGTTCCGAGCGTCGGATGTCCCGCAAATGGCAATTCCTCTTGGACGGTGAAGATGCGCACGCGCACTCCACGTTCGCGTTCAACCTCCTGCTCACGAGGAAAGATGAAGGTTGTCTCCGAGAGATTCATCTCCTTCGCAATCGCCTGCATTTCGGAATCGCTCAGCCCGCGAGCGTCAGAAATTACTGCCAGAGAATTTCCTTCCAGCGGGACTGATGAAAAAACGTCCCACTGCGTCATTGCCAGGCGCCGCGTTGCTTTGGTCATAACCCCACCAGATGCACAAGAATTCCCGCACCACAACCGATGATCGCAACCGCACTCGCGATGCAGAAAAGATTTCTATTCGGCCCGTCGGCAGCGAGTTCCACCGTTTGACACGAGCATCCTCCACGCCTATCCTAAATTCCATGTCCAACCGTATCGCCATCAGAGCCATGTGTTGTTGTTGCCTGATGCCGGCGTGCGGGTAGGGACGATCGAGATTCTTCCCATCCCACCCGGCGACGCGGGTGGGTTTCGTTTTCATCCGCACAGCCAGCCGGGCGCAGGGAAGCCGACTTTCAGATCTGCAAATCTTCAATTTCTAGAAGGAGATAACTGATGACTACCGCGACTGCAAACGAGACCAACACCATTCCCCGCATCAATGATACGGCTCCGGACTTCACCGCCGATACCACGCAGGGGACAATTCACTTTCACGAATGGATCGGCGATGGATGGGCCATTCTTTTTTCCCATCCTAAGGATTTCACTCCTGTCTGCACGACTGAGCTCGGCACCATGGCGAAATTGCAGCCGGAATTTGCCAAGCGCAATGTGAAAATTCTTGGCCTGAGCGTTGATCCCGTTACGAATCATGCCAAATGGGCAGCCGACATCGAAGAGACGCAGGGCGCCAAGGTGAATTACCCGATGATCGGCGATCCCGCAACTCAAGGTCGCAAAGCTCTACGGCATGCTCCCCGGAGGCGCAGGAGAAACCAGCGAAGGCCGCACTCCCGCCGACAACGCCACGGTCCGCACGGTTTTCATCATCGGGCCCGACAAAAAGGTCAAGCTGCAGCTGAGCTATCCGATGACCACGGGACGCAACTTCGATGAATTGCTCCGCGTTGTCGACTCGATGCAGCTCACGTCGAAGCACAAAGTCGCGACTCCGGCCAATTGGAAACCGGGCGATGACGTGATCCTCACCGCAGCCGTCTCGAACGAGGAGGCTGCACAAAAGTTCCCCGGCTTCAAGACAGTGAAACCGTATCTGCGTACGGCTCCTCAACCGAAGTAAGTAGAAATTTGAACTGCCGTAGAATAGTCAGCCACGGATCGCATGGATCTTTCCGGATGGACGCAGTTCGATCGCGATTCCATCCAGTCCTGATTCAAGCGCCTGTGGCTGTTTCTTGTTGCGGAAGCGCTTGCAGTCCGGTGACTGTCCCGGTCTTCAAAACCGGCGGGTGGCAGGCAATCCTGTCACCGGTGGGTTCGACCCCCACTCGCTTCCGCCAGTTTTTCACACATAAGCACAGCGCCTTGTGAACATAAGCACAGAATTAGCACAATTCTGTGACGCCCATCGAGTCAGCGGGCCGCGGGGCTAGAAAGCGGAGAATATTCGGCACCGGTGCTTCTCTCAACCGGCTTCCGCTCGCAAGAGCGGCTTCTGATGGCCCGCAAGGTCACTCCGATGGTTTGTTTTTTATTTTGCGATCGATTGTGCGGTTCTGTGACGAGTCATTGAATCTCACATGAACCGAATCGTTCAACTTAGCCTCACCGGACGTGAATTGGTTCCAGAGAATCTTTGGGTCACGATTAGGCCAAAGCCAATTCATGAAGTGGATGTGAGCCCCTTCTTTCCAGTGGTTGGGTCTAGTGTCCTCTAGGTCTCGTTGGTCAAACTGAAAGAAGTGCCACTCCGACAGGTCCGGTGTATAAAAAATGTGCCCTACTAAGTACCGCCGTACATTGAACAGGTGGCTTATTTTCCGAAACGCTTTTTGCGCACCCGGATGCAAAAGACCAACGGGATTGTTTGAGATTGCCGCTAAATCATCGTCGGTGAGTTGTGCGCCTTCGGGTTGGTGGTCTCCGTAGTGAATCAGATGGCGAAACGGTGCCTGCCCCAGTTCGCACGCGAGAATGAAGTCCACGAGATCCCTTTGCTGTATCACTAGGTCTCGGCAATACTTCTCTAGCTCCTTCTTCTTAGTGAAAGTGAATATCTTTAGGAAGTCCTGCATTGACCCCAAACGTTCAGTGTCGGCGGCTACCTGTTCTCCGGCCTCATTAGAAAATTCCTTGGCTAGTTCGCTAAAGGCTTGGATGAGCTCCATTCCCACAGGCACGGCATCAAGCGATCTCAAATCGCCGCTGTTCTCCTGGAATTGCTGAACTTTCAATTTTGCCGCTTCAAGCCGAGCAGTCTTCTGCCGGATGACGGCATCCCGATTCTCGGTCATTCAAAATCACCTCGATTGTTGTGGTAAATGAAAGGGATGGGCAAACGTCTGCCAATGCCGCACGCGTTGCAGACAAGCACCCATTGATTTTTCTAGGCACACCAGTCCGTCATTCGTCGCGTCTGCGAATCTCGCGTTTCACGTGCCGATACAACCAGCACAGCAAAATTATTAGTGATGCAGCGTGGAAGGCGTAATACTCTACCGTGAAGAATAGGTCGGATTGGAGTACATGCACGTCACCCCACTGAGGACTTAGACCTTGGGGTCCAGCACGGTCTAAATCCAGGGTCAATTTGTCGCCGGGGACCCCGCACCCACGGCTGTATGGAGGCGGTCTTGCCGCCGAATGCTATTTTACACCCTGGCATCAGTCCAGCTTCTGCACGCGAAATCGCGACATAAATATCCTTGGGGCGAGGAAATGGGTTCGACCCCCACTCGCTTCCGCCATCTCGCCTGCCGCAATGCCTGGAGCAAAAACAAAAAGCCATCCGTTTGCGCAACGGATGGCTTGTCTGGCGAATTCCCCTGCAGCCTAAAAAGTTAACCGCAAGCTGAATTCGATTTGCCGTTGCGATCCGAGCGAATAGACGCCCGTACCGTTGCCGACTCGGTACGCCTCTTCATCGGACCGCGTGGTTCCGTTAATCGATCCCGTCCCTGGGCCGTTCAAGACGCCGAACATCGTAGTCGGCGGCAGGTTGAAGTTTGCGAAGTTGAACAAGTTGTAGATACCCACGCTTGGTTCAACGGTAAACCGCTCTTTAAACGTGTGCGTCCACGCCAGCTTCAAGTCGGTGGCTCGGAGCCATCCGAAATCGACCTGGCTGCCGGGATCGTTGTTGCAACCGGCTTGCGAAGTCGGAGGCGGTGGGCAAATAACCGGAGAGACACCACCCAAAGCCTGCAGCTGCGCAAGAGTCATGACGCCGTTGGCGATCAGGGTCTTGCCCGCAGGGGTTGCCTGATTCGCCTGGGTGGCGTTGTAGCTGTCGATCATTTTCGTGAGCCCGGCAGCGTTGACGTCGCGGTCAAACGAGCCGAACCTTGTTCCCGGGAGAGGATCCTGAATGGTTCCGTCCCCGGTAAAGTCTGTCCGGAAAATTTCGCCCGGTGAGCCTGTGTTGGCAGCATCAATCGAGCTCGCCAATGGGCTGTAGAAGTGAGAGATGAGTCCAATGCGAAATCCTGCTGGCACATTGACGAATCCACCGAAAGACAGCTGGTGGGTACGATCGAGCAGCGAAGGACCGAAGTAGCGGCCAGGGATGTTGTTATCGGGGGCGATCTGGACAAAGTCCAAGTCGTTGTCCGTCGGCGTTCCGGTTGCTTGTATGCCACCCGTGTTGGAGAACCGCGACAGGCTGTAGGACACCTGGAAGTTCGCCGCCTTGATTCCGCGCATCGGGTTGGTCACGTTTTGCTTCAACGACATCTGCAAAGCGTTATAGACCGAGCGTCCGATAGGTTTGAGGAAGTACATCTGCGACTGGCTTTGATTGATTCCTCCAAAGGCGCACGGATGTCCGATTCCTTGGACAGACGTGCATCCTGCGCCAATGTCGACCGCGCTACTCAGGCCATTCTGGGCGAAGTCAACCATGGTCGCGCCTTTTCCGATTGAACAATCCACGCTTGTACAGCCGAAGGAGGCATTGGTAGCGGCGACGGCAGCATTTGCGCCCGCCAGGTTAAAGACGCCGGCGTCACCTACACGGTTGACGTCAATAGCGGATAGTGTGCGCGTTTCCACGTTGCGCAGGTAATCCGCGCTCAATACCAGGCCATTGCGGAGTTCACGCTGGAAGCCAAGGTTCAACTGCAACGAGCGCGGCGTTTTGTAGTTGGGATCAAACAGGTTCGCCGCCCCGTTCGTGCCCGCGCCGGCACTCAACAGGTTGCCGATGTAACTGGGGTTGGGAGCCTGCAGATTAAACGGATTGCCGGTCTTTACCTGGTTCCAGAACGAAAGGATCGCCGGAATCTCATTGCCGATGTAGTTATTGTTGCTGCAGAAATCCGTTGAGCCTTGCTGGCCCGGCGCTATCGTACCGCCGGCTATCGGGACGCCCTGCGCCACACCGTTCACACAGGCCAAGGTCGACTGGTTGAACGCGCCGGTTTGCAAGCGCAACGGCCGGTCAAACAGGACGTTGTTGAAAATTGCGTTTTCGAAATAGAGCCCGGCACCGCCTCGAATCACAGTCTTGCCGTTCTTTGCTGGATCCCAGGCAAAGCCTAACTGGGGCGCGAAATTGAGGTTGGCCTGCTTCACCGGGTTTCCATATCCCGGGAACGCGGCATTGATTTCTGGAATAGCGGGTAGATCGCTGTCAGTTCGCCCGCTATCGCGGTCATAGCGCAGGCCGACACTCACAGTAAGGTTCGGGTAGATTTTCCAGCTATCGCCCACATAGATCCCGATACGGTTATCCGGTCCCAGCCCGCCAGCCGGGAAGCCTAGAGCCGGCTGAAGCGTGTTGAAGCCCTGCCCGTTGCCAACGGTAAGCCGGTTGACCGGGTAGTTCAAAGGATTGGCGGAGCCACCCGGGAACGGCCCGGCAGCCGCGAAATCCGAACACAATTCGGTTCCGGACGGGCCACAATTCGTCGATCCCACATTGAAGCGAACCCGCGGCGCGGTGCCGAAGAAATCGGCGAAACCGCCGCCCTGAATATGGTTGAGCGACGCTCCGTAACGAATGGTGTGCGAGCGTAGCACCTTGCTGCCGTCGTACTTCACTTCATTGTTCTGTTGCGGAGTGCTTTGCGGAGCCAACAGGTTTGGTCCAAACAGGGACTGGGTCGTGTCGCCAATCTCTAAGCCAGTGCTGCTGAATGGAAGAGCAGTGTTCCCAGAAGTGACGTCTTTGATTTGATTCTGGAACTTCAAATAAGAGTAGCGAAAGCTGTGAGAGTAGCTCCCGGTATTGAAGTCCAGACCGACCACGTGATTCCGGGTGTAATCCTTGTTGTCATACACCTGGAAACCGAAACCGAAAGTGGCATCCAATGAATTCGCGAAGTACGAGTAACGGTAAAACGCCTTGGCGCCGTTGCTGAAGTTGTAATCCACCTTTCCCAACAGGTTGCTTTCGCGAAAAGGCTGGCTGAATCCGCCGCTCAAACTTGCGAAGGGAGAACCTGCCAAACTCACCGCGGCAAACGCATCCTGCTTGGTGCGCTCTCCGTCGGCGAAGAAGAACAACTTGTTCTTGATGATCGCTCCGCCGAGGCTGCCACCGAACTGCGAACGTTGGAATGGATAGTCATGGCCTCCGGGGGCGTTGGCTGAGAAACTGTGGTCACGAATGGAACCGAATGCCTCACCGTGAAGTTTGTTGGTGCCCGACTTTGTGGTTACATTCACCGCCCCTGAAGAAGTCAAGTCATTCGAGAGATCGAGTGAAGACTGACCTAACTGGAATTCTTCGATTGCGCTGGCCGGAATATCAGAGGTTGTTGTACCTACCGTTTCGTCGCTGATGTCAACTCCGTCGACGTTGATGCGGGCGGTACGGCCGAAACGACCGCCGAATGAAATCGAGGAATAACCGGCTTTAGTCGGGTCGAAGTTCTGACCGTCCTGAATCTGAACGCCGGGTTCGAGCTGTGCCAGATCCAGGAAGTTGCGGCCGTTCACCGGAAGGTTCGCAATCTGTTCCGAATTGAGGACGCCTTGCACCTCGGCCTGTTCGGTGTTCACTGCGACCGTGCTGGTCTGCACTTCAATGATCTGGCTTTCCTGGCCGAGTTGCAGCTTGAAATTGGCAGATGCCGTGTTGCCAACTTCGACGGTGATCGTCTCGCTGACGCTGCTGAAGCCCTTTGCCGACACTTGCACCTTATAAGTTCCCGGGCCGAGAGGGCCAGACGCGTATGCGCCCCCTGCGTTCGCGACCAAATTGAGAGACTGACCTGTTCCGATGTTGGTGATGACGACGTTTGCGCCACTCACAACCGCGCCGCTCGGATCGGTTACCGTCCCGGTCATACTGCCTGTGCCCACCGTCGACTGGGCCCATCCGGACACGGCGAAAGCCAGCAAGAGAAACGCCATCGTAACCACAAACAAACAGTTATGGCTCTCACCGTTGTTTCTCGCTGGGCTTGCCTGATTTGTACGCCCCATTTTGTTCCTCCTTGAAATTCGCTAAATCAGTCCTCGAAAACTCGAGGACCGTTCATCCATGCGAGGTCGGAATTGCATTCAGAGGGCCAAGGAATCATCGATTTGAGCTCCAAACAACGAGCTTGGTGAAATCGGGAACGAGGCTACAAAAGCAGTCAACAGACAAACGTGATTGGCGGGTTCACACAAAATGTTGCAGCGGCTGAGCTCTCTCGAAAATCTACCAATCCACAGATTCCGCGATCAAAACCTACGGAATCCCGGAGCACCAAGGGCGCCTACCGGCTTGACGCAAAAACCGAGTGCATACATACTGGTTGGTATGTTGGCACGAAAGAGGAAGGCAAAACGGAGCGGTATCAAGTTGCGCGATGCTGGGCGCACGCGGGAGCGTTTGCTCCAGGCTGCATTCCGAGAGATTTACAAGTCGGGTTTCCAGAGTGCGAGCCTTGACGCAATTTTGGCTGCGACCGAAGTCACCAAGGGTGCGCTGTACTATCACTTCGACAGCAAGGAAGCCTTGGGATATGCCGTTGTCGAAGAGATTATTACCCCTGATCTCCGCGGAACCTGGGTACACCCTCTGCAGGGTGACAAGGATCCGATCGACGCTTTGATCGGCATTGTGCAAGGCCTGTCCGTTCGCGCTGAGGATGTGCGGGGTGGCTGCCGTCTGAATAATCTGGCGCAGGAAATGTCCCCGCTCGACGCGGGATTTCGCAAACGGCTCGCGGTCGCGTTCAACGCGTGGCGGGAAGCCGTCGCCTCCGTTTTGAAACAGGGCCAAGCCAGCGGGCGAGTTCGCCGCGACATAGAGCCCGCAGACGCCGCAAGCTTCCTGATCGCCACTGTCGAAGGCTATGGATCACTCGCGAAGAACGCCCAAGATCCGGAAGTAATGAAGGCGGGAATTAGAAACATCGTGGCGTGGCTGAAGTCTTTGCGCCCTCCGGGCAACCGCAGGAGAGGGTAATTGCATCGGTTGTAGCAATGACCTCGGTGCTTCAACATACCGACCGGTTTGTATGTCTTAAAGGTCGAGCTGGGTCGTTCCCATGCCGCCCGCAAGCTACATCATCCGCCGTTAGGAGGGAACTCGTGAATCAATCAAGATCTCGTACTATCATCTCTCTCGCCTTTGGATTAACCCTCGTCCTGGGGACAGCCCCGCAAGGACACTCGCAGAGCCATCAGACGTCGTATCCGAGCATGGCTCCAGTCGAGGACTACTTGATGGCGGATCGCGCCGCAGAGATCGCCCTGGCGCGAAGTGCGGCTCCGGATTCCATTTCCCGCGATGCAACCGTTCTTGTCCTTGGACGGCACGGATATGAGACGGCCGTGGAAGGGAAGAACGGCTTCGTTTGTGCCGTAGAACGCGCGTGGATGGGGCCCTTCGATGGAGCTGAGTTTTGGAACCCCAAGGTTCGAGGTCCACTCTGCTTCAATCCGCCTGCGGCGAGATCCGTCCTGCCCCTCACCTACAAGCGAACCGAAATGATTCTGGCCGGAAAATCGAAGGCACAGATCATAGAAGCTCTCAAAGCGGCGTTCGAAAAAAAGGAAATACCCGCCCTGGAACCGGGAGGGATGTCTTACATGATGGCGAAGGCTGCCTATCTCACTGACGGCGGCCTCACGGATGATGGGGCGCACAACATGGCGCATCTGATGTTCTACACGCCGCTCATCGGCGGTGGCTCTTGGGGGGCAGATCTGCCCAAGTCACCGATCATCCTCAACCCTCAGTTCAAAGGCGCCCCAGAACCCATCGACGTCTTCATGGTTCTCTCTGGAACGTGGTCGGACGGAACTCCAGCTCCGGTAATGTAGGAAAACACTATGAGAGCGAGTGAAGAGTTCACCAGGCATGTCGTTTCAAATCCGCAGGATGCTTGCAATTCCCTTGGGGACTGCACATCGCAGCGCCCGGACGTACCCCTGTTCATCGCAAGCGACGCTGGAGATCAAACGGCGAGGTCGGTAGAGACGTTTACCGAATTCCACACTCTTGCGAAGCCGCAATCGCTCCGCGTAGCCATCAAGGTCAGGGGAAAGATCCTCTTCATTAACTTGGGGGACGTGGTCGCCGTTCAGGCTGAAGGAAAATGCGTGTGGCTGCAACAGAAGGCGACTTCCTGTCTGCTGCGGGAGTCCATTTCGGTGGTCGCAAACCGCCTGGAGCCTCTTGGATTTATCCGCATCCACCGGTCAGTCCTGGTGAATACGTCGTTCGTGGAAGAGATCAGACCGCTTTCGACGGGAGAATACAGTCTCCGAGTCGAAGGCGGGAAAGAATACACGGTCACCCGCACCTACAAGAACAATCTCAAATCGCTCGCGGAATTCTGGATCGGCACAGGTGCATTCTTTCTCGATTAAGTTCCAATCCACTTCTCCCCTCAACCCTCGCTCCGCAGGATCGGAAAAAGCACAATACGAAGTTTACGGATTAGGCAGCAACCCGTAGACGTCCAGTTCCCCTTGCGTCGGCACGTACACCTTACCGTTGGCCACGGTCGGAACAGTAAACTTCACGGCCAGTCCGCCCTGATCTCGCGTTGCGTTTTGTCCAGTATTGTAGAGTTCCCGTCCGACGTTCACCGCGTCATAGGCGTGCAACCATGCAATGCTGCCTCGGGCGGTGCTGATAGCCCAGACAATGCCGTTGCTTGTTCCATTCGCCGAGATTGCCGGGGTCGCTCCCGGGTAGCCAAAGAGCGCCGGCGACTGCGAGGTCGGCGTAGTGGAGAGCAATCCATTCGAGAGCAGATACGATTTCAGGAAATCGCTGACTCCGCAGAAGTAGATGTTGTTCTGCCAGTACGCCGGCATGCTGTGGGCTGTCGGAACCGTACCCGCCGGAAGCGTTTGCAGAACTTGATTTCCCAATGCGCTGTACTTCCCGAGATTCGTCCGATCTGCCAGGTAGACGACTCCCTGCTTGCCAGCGGCAACCACCAAATCAGTCGGCGCAGTAGGTTGCGTTGGTATCAGCATGGCAGCACCCGACCCCAGATCAAGGTCGGAATTGTTAAGCGACTGGAAGTTCGAAGGCAGGAAATAATCACTGACGTTCAGCGCGCTCCCGGTGAAGTTAAAATTCACGAGCGCCTCACTGTAGTCGACGCCGCCGGTGTTGATGTCAGTCGTTCCGTTCCCCATCATGATGTAGATGTTTCCGTCTTCATCCACCGCAGGCGCTGCACCGCTCTGCCAGATTCCGCCTTCGATTCCGTTCGGTGTCGTGTTGAAGACGGCGACCTGCTGTAATGTGCTCTCCTGATATCCCATAATCCAACCGTGGTATGGCTGAATGTCGCAATGAGAAGCCCAACTGATGAACACGACTCCGTTATCCAGGAATAATCCTGAACGCTGATTTTGTGTTTGCGGATTGAAGGTCACCGTTCCGGTCGAAGAAGGATACGAACCGTGGACTACCACCGGGCTCCCCGGCATCTCTAATCCGGTTGTGATGTCCAACGCATGCAGCGTCTGGAAGAACGTCGTAACTCCACCCGAGATAGTTTTTGTACGGGCCAAAACGTACATCACATTGGTTTGCGGATCGATGACTGGCGTCGAGCTGATTCCGACTTGGGGTGAAATATTGCTGCACCCGCCGATGTCCGATGTGCTCAGGGTTTGTGCTCCGTTGGTCAGGAAACTCACCTTCCACAACGGCGCCGTCGTGGTTCCATCTGCGTCAAAGGCATAGACGGTATCGTTTTGTGTAACCACGTACGTCACGTTGTGGGTGCCCTGGCCCGGAATGTTTACACCCTGCACATAAAGCGGTTCCGCATAAATCTGTCCGTCCACCGCATATGAGAACAATCGCCCAAACTGGGTGGTGTTCACATTGCCCGTCGTGAGAACCGTTTCTTGCAGATTCTGACCTGTACGCCCATCGTCGTTGTGATAGACAAGCGTTCCGCTGTAAGAAGTAACGACAGCGGGGATGCTGGCCTTTTGTGTCGTGTTCGCCGTGCTGGTCGCGGTGATGAGATGAGATCCAGCCGCGCTCGGCGCAATGTAAAGGCCGCTCGACGAGATCGATCCCACAGTACTGTTGCCGCCTGCGATACCGTCGACTGCCCATGTAACGTTAGAGCTGGCAACGCCGCTGATGAAACCCTGCAATTGCGAGCTTTGACCCGGCGTCAAGGAAACTTGCACGGGAACAATAGATACCGTGCTGGTCGCCGCGGTGCCCGTTCCGGTGAGGTTGACAGTTTGCTGGGTCGACGGATCGTTGTCGCTGAAGGTCACATATCCGAGTCTGGTTCCCGTCGCGGAAGGTGTGAAGGTCACTTGCAGCGTGCAGCTTGCCGCGGCCGCAAGCGACGATCCGCAGTTGTTCGTTTGCGCATAGTCACCACTGGCCACGATGCTGACAATGTTCAGCGGGGATCCGCCTGTATTTTTCAAGGTGACGGTTTGCGACGAACTCTTGGAGAACACATTTTGCGAAGTGAACGTCAGGGTCGTCGGCGTTAACAGCGCTGCCGGACCTCCGCTCGTCCCTGTTCCCGTCAACGAGATCGATTGCGGACTTCCGGTCGCATTGTCCGACACAGATAAGGATGCCGTCCGTGTTCCGGTCGCAGCAGGAGTGAAAGTAACGCTGATCGTGCAATTCGCTCCGCTGGCCACTGATGAGCCGCAAGTGTTCGTTTGCGAAAAGTCTCCGGGGTTTGTGCCCGTGAACGAGATTCCAGAAATCGTGAGCGTTCCGGTCCCCGTATTGAACAGAGTCACACCGTTCGCAGGACTTGACGTCCCGACTCCCTGAGCCGGGAACGTAAGACTGGAAGTGCTAAAGCTGATACCGGAACTGCTTCCGGTGCCGGTTAGAGTGACTGCCTGTGGACTTCCAGTGGCATTGTCGGCAACCGAGATCGACGCCGTGCGCGATCCCGCTGCGACCGGCGTGAACGTGACGTTGATCGTACAGTTCGTCGCCGCGGCAAGAGACGTTCCGCAATTGTTGGTCTGCGTGAAGTCCGAGGGATCCAACCCCGCCACCGTGATGCTGGTGAGAGTCAAGGTCGAATTGCCCGTATTGCTCAAAGTCACACTCATGGGGCTGCTGCTGGAGCCTACGGCGAAGCTGCCGAAGGTCAGGCTCGTCGGCGATAAACTCACCGCTGGCGCGACCCCCGTTCCCGTCAGCGCAACCGTCTGAGGGCTTCCCGATGCACTGTCGCTAATGCTGAGACTGGCAGACCGCGTCCCAGAGGCAGTTGGCTTAAAGACCACACTGATCGTGCAGGATCCACCGGCGGAAACCGAACTACCGCACGTGTTCGTCTGCGAGAAATCGCCAGCGTTGGTCCCTGTCAAGAGGATGCTCGTGATGGTCAGCGACTGTGCGCCTGTGTTTGTCAGGGTCACAATCGAAGCCGGGCTCGATGCTCCGACAGATTGGTTCGCGAAAGTGACGCTGGAAGGCGAAAGAGTAACCGTCGCCGAGATACCAGTTCCCGTGACGGGGACGCTCTGTATAGCCCCGGTGCCGCTATCGGTGAGGCTAACCGTTCCTGCAATGACACCGGCTGTGGTCGGCGTGAAGCTGATATTCAGGGTGCACGTGCCACCGGCTGCCACGCCAGCGGCGCAGGTGTTGGTTTGCGAATAGTTGACTGGCATCACGAGCTTTGAAAACGTCAACTTGGCCGTACCGTTGTTCTTCAACGTCAGAGTCTGAGCGGCGCTCTTCACGTTCAGAGCCTGATTGCCGAAATTCAAACTGGTCGGAGTAAACGTGATCGTGGTTGTGCTTCCCGTTCCAGTGAGTGCCGCACTCTGCGGACTATTCGCCGCACTGTCCGTGATCACTACCGTTCCGGTGTTCGTCCCAACAATCGTCGGAGTGAACAGAACGTTGATGGCGCAGCTTGCTCCTGCTGCGACCGAAGTGCCGCACGTGTTTGTCTGAGAAAAGCTGCCGGTCGTCGTAATGCTCGTAATGGTCAACGGGCCGCTTCCGGTGTTCTGGAGCGTCACGGTTTGCTTCGCACTCGTGGTGTCGACACCCTGGCTGGCAAACGTAAGGGAAGAAGGAGTGAGCGTGATCGTCGCAGCGCCCGTTCCTGTTCCGGTCAAACTGACGGTCTGGGGGCTTCCAGCCACATTGTCGATGACGCTGATTGATCCCGTGAGGGTACCCGTTGTGCTGGGACTGAAAGTCACGTTGATGGTGCAGGCCGCACCTGACACCAGCGAAGTGCCGCAATTGTTGGTTTGACCAAAGTTGGTGCTGGCCGTGATCGAAGTGATCGCAAGCGTAACGCTGCCGTTATTCGTCAGCGTCACGGTTTGGGCGGCGCTCGTCGTTCCTACACCTTGCGACGCGAATGTAACACTGCTGGGCGAAAGGCCTACAGCTGCGGAAGCGCCCGTTCCCAGCAAGCTGATGGTCTGCGGGCTCCCGGCAGCATTATCGGTAATGGAGACATTCGCGGTCACCGTGGAGGTGATGGTCGGAGAGAAGGTGACGCTGATAGTGCAGCTCGCTCCACTCGCCAGCGAGGCGGGACAGGTATTGGTTTCGCCGTATTGATTGGTGTTCGTGCCCGTAAGGGCAATGCTCGTGATCGCGAGATTGGCGCTTCCGGAGTTGGTAAGTGTGACGGTTTGCGCCGCGCTCGTGGTTCCAACCGTCTGCGATCCGAAGGCGAGGGATGTGCTTGATAATGTGACGGACGGGCTCTGCAAGAGGATCGAAACCGTGTTGTCCTCAGAGTTGGAAACGGCAAAGTCCGGTTTGCCATCAAGATTGAAATCGCCAACGACCATCCCGATCGGCTCATTCCCAGTTCCAAATGTCACGGCCGTGGCGGCATTGAACGTACCGTCTCCATTTCCAGATAGGAGTGAGACGGTGTTATCGCCGAAGTTGACGACGGCTAGCGCGAGTTTGCCGTTGTTGTAAGCATCGACAGCACTGAGGGCAAATGGCAACTGTCCTACTGAATAAGTCACTCCCGGAGCGAACGTGCCGCCGCCGTTGTTCAACAGCACTGAGATCGAATTGCTTCCGTTGTTGGAGGCGACCAAGTCAAGCTTCCCGTCGCCATTCAGGTCCGCCGCCAACAATCCGTCCGGATCGGAACCAGTCGCCAGAAATGTTGCTGCTGCAAAAGTGCCGTTCCCATTGCCAAGCAAAACAGCGATGTTGCTCGTGGCTGAATCAGCTGCGGCAAGATCGATGATTCCGTCACCGTTGAAATCTCCAGCAACGATCGCGTTCGGACTCGATCCCGTCGGATAGGTCACTTGCGGTTGGAATGTTCCATCGCCAACACCGAGGTAGACCGAGATTGTGTTGTCCGCGCTATTTACTTCTGCGACGTCAAGCTTGCCATCCCCATTGAAGTCCGCGGTAACAATGCTGATGGGTTCCGTTCCGGCGGCGTAGTCTACGTGGCTCTGGAAGGTGCCGTCTCCATTTCCTAACAGGACAGAAATGGTGTACGACGCGCGATTGGCGGTAACAATATCGAGCTTGCCATCTCCGTTGAAGTCGCCGACCGCCAAAGCAATCGAATCGGCGCCGACGCCGTATGAATTCTGCGTCTGGAACGTGCCATCCCCGTTGCCTAAAAGGATGGAGACCGACGCGGATCCGCGATTGACGATGGCAAGATCAGGTTTGCCATCTTTGTTGAAATCTGCAACTACAACTCCGCGGGGGTCTACTCCGACACTTGGAACTGATCCCGCCATCGATATGGTCGTAACGGAAGAACCGATTTGGAAGGCCTGCGCATTCGATACTCCGCCTGCTCCACTGTTCACCGTCACCTGAGCGCTTCCAGGCGTTGCCAGGTCCGAGGCCAGCAACGAGGCTTGCAATTTCGAAGCGCTAATAAAGGTGGTGGTTCGGCTCGAGCCGTTCCATTGCACCGTGTTCGTGTTGGCAAAGTTCGCGCCGTTCAACGTTAGCGTCGTTGCTGCACTCCCGGGTGCGAGAGTCCCGGGCGACAGGGGTTGCTGTAAGAACGGAACCGGTCCCGCCGTGCCGCCAATTCCCGTTCCCGTAAGTGTGGCCGGGATCGGTGAAAGTGCGGTTGCGAGAGTAACGTTCAAGGTGGCGCTGCGACTGCCTGCTGCTCCCGCTTTGAAAACAACATTAATGTTGCATGACGCACCGGAGGCCACGCTTCCGCACGTGTTCGTCTGAGAAAAGTCCGTGGGATTGGTTCCCTGCATCGTGATGGCCGTGACTTTCGCCGAACTTGCACCGACGTTT
Source organism: uncultured Acidobacteriota bacterium (assembly GCA_963771765.1). Classification (GTDB taxonomy): domain Bacteria; phylum Acidobacteriota; class Terriglobia; order Terriglobales; family Acidobacteriaceae; genus Sulfotelmatobacter. The sequence goes on along the minus strand of CAVYUY010000016.1, from coordinate 529,434 downwards.
GACAGCGTGATCAGTTGCGACGCTGTTGACGTACCAACCGTATCGTTACCGAAATTGAGCGTGCCGGGTGTCAGGCTGATGATCGTCCCAGACCCCGTCAACGAAACAGTTTGTGGACTGCCCGTCGCGTTATCGCTGATCGTGAGAGTTCCGTTCACTACGCCGTTGGCAACGGGCGAGAACGAGACCGAAATCGTGCAGGATGCGCCTGCCGCCAGAGTAGCCAGGCAAGTATGAGTCTGTGAGAACGCGGAGGTCGGAGCAATGCTCGAGAGCGTAAGAGATGCCGTGCCGGTGTTCGTCAGAGTGATGACTTGGGCCGCGCTCTTGGTACCTTTAAGCTGCGTGCCAAATGTCAGGCTCGTCGGCGACAACGTGACTGCAGGGGCCGCTCCATATGCCGCGGCACAATAGAACAGCACGACCAGGCTTAACATCCAACCGGCACACTGGCGGATCGCTGTCCGATGGGGACGTACTGATATCCAAAAATGAGTCACAGGAATGCCCCGTACTTGAATTTGCCAACCTTAAAAAAGGGGGGACTCGAACGGGGGGAAGGAAAAAGCTAAACAAGTATGGCACAGGGACCAGCATCTGAAAAGTGCCACGTTGGTGGGTGCAGTCAAAGTCTGAAAGCCCGGAAATACACTTTACTGAAAATAATTTACGGGCGTCCGAGCGATTGAAACAGGCGCTACTATCAAGGGTAATAGTCGCGATCAGCGACAAGATCCGTCCTCATAAATCCGGGCGAGTAATGGTTACTTTTTTACCCGTTGGTAACACCTCTCGTACCGCCCGCATGCCGGCGCTTTTTGCTGCGTTTCTTAGTTGCCGCCCAGAACCTTCGCGGCGGCCTCGTACGCTTTTTGATATTCCTCGTGGTGCTGGTCGTAGTCAGGAGAGGAAGGATCGTAGGCGACGTACCAATCCTCTGGATAGATCTCGAGAATTTGAGTCTTCATGCGTAGGGCGAATGGAATGAGTTCCACCATCGAGCCCACCAAGCCGCCTCCCCCCGGATTGCTTTGCTTGCGCGTCTGCAACTCAAGAGCGACTTTTCCCTGGAACTTGTGGAAGTTGCGGCACCAATCGACAGCGCACGCCGAGCCGGATTCTTCGTTGTGTTTGTCTTCCATCGACAAGCTCTGGCTGCCGAATGCGATTCCGTTTCGCGCAGCGCGCTCCGCCACTGCGTCGGCAAAGCCCAGATCCTCGGGCCGTCCGAATGTATTGATGCCCACCATCAGCTGCTTCGGCGAGTCCAGGGATTTTTCAAAGTCCAGCATTTCGAGAATGTATTTCCGCCACACGCCCGGAGAGAATCCGCGATCTCTCAGCGCGAACATGCAAGCTGGATAGGTTTCTCCGCCGCCACCCAGGCCGAACCGAATGTACCCCACCTGGGGATTGCTTCCATACTTCTCCACCGCGGCTGACATGAACGCCTGGTAATTGGTAACGAAATCCTTTTCCCAGAAAACCGGCACGCGTCCGAAGTTGGGGCACTCGACGGAGTGAACTTTCGCGAAAACATAGTCGGGCGTGACTTGGCGCCCGCTACCGTAACCCGTCGCCCACATGATGAAGTTCACTCGCTTTCCGGCGGCGATCCACGGGGCAATGCGCTGGTCAACGACGGACCAGTCGTAGCGAGGACTTGCGTTCGGTCCGCGGTCAATCTCGTTCCATACCAGATAAAAATTCGCTCCGCAGACCACCGGGTTGTGAAGCAACAATTCCGTTGTCTTCGCTTGCTTCCTCACGTCGGGGAACATGATCGCAAATAGTCCATGAGGAGCGTCGGGCACCGCGAGCGTGGGCAGAGGTTCGGTGCATTTCGGCAGCTTCGCGGCAGCGCTCTCCGTCTTTTGCCCCATGGGTGTCTGGGCAAGAACGAGCGTATTCGTTGCCAGTATGGCGATTGTGAACGCCAAAAGACGCATCAATTTACTCTTCATCCTGCCGCTCCTCGTGAAACTGTGCTCGATGTTCTAACGGCCATCAAAATCTAAACACGTGAGACGGGAAATAGACTCGGCGATTTCCTGCATGAGATGCGAAAGATCGACGCAGTAGTTGTGAACCTGTTTTAGGGTTGAGGTTCAATCCGGGCCGGATACTCCTCCTCAACAAGCTTTCTGCTCAGATAACTCGCTCCTGTGATGGAAAGATGATTATCGTCTGAGTAAAGAAGATGGCCATCCTTCATGCCGTAGCACGTGGAACGGTCGCACAAGTAAGGAAGCGGGTCGAACACTCGTATCTTTGGGAATTCTTTTTTCAATTCGAATACCAACCCTCGATATGCCTGATTTCGAGCTTCCACTTCCACGCGGGGAACGCCGCAAATTGCGCGAGGATTTGAAAACAGCCTAACTGGGCGGAGCAGACAAGTCCTGGGATCGAAACCTAATTCCGGCCAATCGAGGAACAAGACGATGTCTTTCTTCGATGCATAAAGGCGTGACACAGTATTTCTCAGCGATTCGGCGAACATCTCCTCCTGCGGTGTTGCGGCCCTGGCGTGCCCGAACAATAATTCTTTCGAGGGAGTTCCTTCTTCCACCGAGCCGAATCCTTCACCCGACATATATTTCGGTCCACGCGACGACACAATAATCGTGTGGACGCTCGCAGCCGAAATAGAGAAGTCGAGCATGTGGTTAACAACCGGGCGGCAATCTTTATGACTCGATCCCCGCGAGAATGAATCCGTGTCGTAGAGTGGAACGCAACCGGACTGGCCAAGGTTCATGACCTTCTCGGAACGCTTCTCGTATTCCGGCGCCAATCCGTCATAGAGAACCGCAGCGTGAGAATCGCCAATCAGGAGCACGTCTGGAGTGCTGCCGGACGATGCGCGGCAATAGTCGATATCCGGCATGCCCACTGCGCTCCGGCATTCCTGTATAGCCCATCGAACCTCGCGCAACCGCCCTATGTCCGCCACAGCATTCGGAAACCTGCCGATGAATCCGTCTCGATACGCGGCGTATCCCAAACACCCAATCGCCGCTGATGTGCTCAGCAGGGCGGCAGTTTTGATCCATGTTTTGCGCCCGAACCTTATCGGATTTTCGATGAACCGCCACGTCGCCGCAGCTAAGCCAAAGCTGACCAGTAATCCGGCGAGTCTTGCTACAGCCGGCAACTCTGCGCCCCGAAGAATCCGTGGAAACGTGAGAACTGGCCAGTGCCACAAATAGAGCGGATAGCTGATCAAGCCTACAAACACCATCCATTTGTGGCTCAGGATTCTGCGGTTGATCCACGCCCCGGGCCCGCCAAGAATGAGCAGCGACGCTCCGGAAACCGGAAGGACCGCCCACCATCCGGGGAACAGGTCGCGCTCGTGTATCAGAAAAATCGCGAGTACAATCAACAGCGTGCCAGCGACCGAACAAGCGTTTCGGACCGACGTTGAGCGAAATTGCCTTCCTGACAAATACCAACACGCGATCGCACCGCCAACCATCAACTCCCAGCCTCGCGTCTGCGGGAAGAAAAACGCCGCGACCACATCGCAGTGAACCTGCCAGATGTTCAGACCGAAAGAAAGGAACGCGAGCGATAGAAGAACGTCAAACAGATTTTGGCGAACTCGCCACACCAGCCACAAGAACAACGGATAAGTAAGGTAGAACTGCTCCTCAATGCCCAGCGACCAAATGTGCATCAGGGGTTTTAAGGAGGACCTGACGTCAAAATATCCGGCCTCTCGGCGAAGAACAAAATTTTCAACATAAGCCGCCGCTCCGACGATGTGCTTTCCCAATTGCGCATATTCATCTGGCAGCAAAAAGAACCATCCAACGACAAAGCAGGTCAGCAACACAACCAGCAGTGCCGGGAAGATCCGACGGATACGGTTGGCATAAAAGCCTCTAAAACTAAAATCCCCGCGTTGCAGTGCCTGCAGAATGATGTTCGAGATCAGAAATCCGGAGATGACAAAGAAAATATCAACGCCGACAAATCCGCCCGGCATGATCGTCGGAAAGGCGTGAAAGAAGATGACGGGAATGATCGCCAGCGCGCGCAGGCCATCGATGTCCGGACGATACTTCACGCGAAAACTAGTATCCGGAGCATCGGGAGTATGGGATCGCTTTACAGGCATTCTTGCGGGAAAAGTTTCTTCCCGCGCACGTTCCGCGAGCACTTTCAGGAACTCATTCGAAAATCACAGCGCCTAGCGCGGGCAATTCGCGGAACAGTGCGACCGCGCCCTTCCTACCAGTTGAACATCGTTCCGTCCAGCTTCCGATTCACGGGCAGATACGCACGCTCGTACGGAAATTTCTCCGCAAGCTGCTCATCGTAGTCGACGCCCAATCCCGGTTTGTCGCCCGGATGTAGATAGCCGCGGCTAAATGAGTAGGCGTGCGGAAACACTTCATCCGTTTCTGCCGTATGCCGCATGTATTCCTGAATGCCAAAATTGTTGACCCAAAGATCGAAATGCAAAGCTGCTGCCATCGCTATCGGAGAAAGGTCCGTTGCGCCATGGCTTCCGGTTCGCACGTGATAGATATCCGCGAGCGCGGCGATCTTCTTGAGATGTGTGATGCCGCCGCTGTGAACCACGGTCATCCGCAGGTAGTCGATCAGTTGCTCTGTAATAAGAAGGTTCGCGTCCCAAATGGCGTTGAAGACCTCTCCCACCGCCAACGGAGTTGTGGTGTGCTTGCGAATCAAGCGGAATCCTTCTTGCAATTCCGCGGTTACGGCGTCTTCGAGCCAGAACAGATGATAGGGTTCCAGACTTTTTCCCAGACGGGCCGCCTCGATCGGAGTCAGTCTGTGATGAACATCGTGCAGCAAGTGCAAATCATCGCCAAACTTCAGCCGCAAAGCTTCGAATAACTTCGGCACATGTAGCAAATATTTTTCAGTCGACCACGAATTCTGCGGAGGCAATCCTTTTTCCGCCGGCTCGTAAAAAAGCTTGTCTCCTGCCACCCCATAAGTCGAAGGCAGTCCCGGAATGCCTGACTGCGCCCTGACCGCGAGATACCCCATCTCCTTATATTTCGCGACCTGGTCAGCGGTCTCGCTAATGTCGCGCCCATTCGCGTGCCCGTACACCATCACCCCGGTGCGACTCGCGCCACCAAGCAAGTTATAGACCGGCGTGTTCAACGCCTTGCCTTTGATGTCCCACAGAGCCATATCCACCGCCGCGATCGCCGTCATGGTCACCGGCCCGCGCTTCCAGTAAGCTCCGCGGTAAAGGTATTGCCACACATCTTCCGTCTGGAATGGATCGCGGCCAATCAGGCAGGGAACAACGTGGTCCTGCAAATACGAAGCCACGGACAATTCTCGCCCATTCAGCGTCGCATCCCCCAGTCCGTACACACCCTCGTCCGTATAGATCTTCAACGTGATGAAATTTCGTCCCGGGGAGCAGACGAACACCTTGGCATCCGTGATCTTCAAACCGTTCTCCTCATCCTCGACCCAAGAGTGTATCTAAACGTCAGATTCGGCGCACCAGTCCCCGCTCAGTCGCATCCGTGTTTCGCACGAGTAGCAAAACCAGAATCATTCCGATGAACGGGACGATCCCCGCCAGGATAATGATCGGGTCGAAGACATGTGTCCCCGTTGACTGGCGCGCGTCTGACAGATATCCCACCAACTTGAACGCGACAACGGTTCCGAGTCCGGCGCCCGTTCCGCTCAAACCGCTCACCGACGCCACCGACTCGCTGTGGAACAAGTCCGACGGCAACACGTTTGCCATGATCGTGAAGCCCGCGTAAGTGAACGTGGCCATCGCAAACAGGAATGCGATGAGGTACAGATTGGTCGTGAAAATTGTGGGGATCAGCAACGTCATGCCAATGCCGCCATAAATGATCGGCACCTTGCGCGCAAATCCGAGCGAAACTCCGCGGCGCACCAGATAACCGGAAATCCATCCCGCGACAAAGCTGCCTACATCCGCTGCGATGAACGGAATCCAAACCGCAATCAGCCCGGTCTTCAATTCGATGCCCTTCGCCACCAGATAAATGGGAAACCATTCGGCAATAAAAAAGAAGACCGGGTCGGTAAACGCCCGCGCAATAATCGTTCCCCACGTCTGCGGAAGCCGCAGCAAGTCGCGCCACCGTGGGCGTGGTCCCGTCCCCTGACTCGCTTCCGATTCCTGTTTGTCCGCGGCGATCATCTCTCGCTCGGACTCCGCGATTCGGCTGTGCGTCTCTGGCGGGTGATACAGCCATCTCCACGCGATCAGCCACAACAATCCCAGTACTCCGGGCACTGCGAACGCTGGACGCCATCCCCATCGAAAGTAAATTCCAAGAACGATAAACGGCGCTACCGCTCCACCGATCGACGAGCCGCTGTCGAAAAGGGCCGTCGCCAGCGCACGCTCTCGTTTCGGAAACCATTCCGAGACCGCCTTCGTTGCAGCTGGCCAATTCGCCGACTCTCCCGCACCCAGCAGAAATCGGAATGTTGCCAGGCTGTAGAGTCCCTGTGCAAACGATGTCAGCATAGAGATCGTCGAATAGCAGATCACGGTCAACGTCAGCCCTCGGCGCGTACCCACGCGATCCATCAGCCTGCCGAACACGCTCTGCCCGATCGAGTACGCGATGCGAAACGCAATCGCAAGGTTCGCGTAGTCGGAATTGGTCCAGTGATACTGAAGTTTCAGGTAAGGCGCGAGAAGAGAGAGCGTCTGCCGGTCGATATAGTTGATCACCGTCGACGCAAACAGAAGCGCACCAATCCACCAGCGCAACGACGGAATCGGCTTCGGAGCTGTCGTCATTGGCTGGATTTCAGATGCCCTGGCTTACCGGACGACCGCTCTGGATTCCTTCTGCAACTGCCGTCGCAGATCCGCACTCAGCATCGACGAAGACTGTGGATCGAGATAAATCGTCGTCTTCGGATGGCGCCTCAAGATCGAAGCGGGCGCCATTGGGCTGATCTCGCCTTCTACTGAGGCCTGCACCGCTTGCGCTTTCCGCTGATCGGGAACCACCGCGAGAATCTCTCGAGCTTTCAAAACCTGCTTTACCGACATCGAGAGCGCATGCGTTGGCACCTTCGACAAGTCCGCAAACCATCCCTCGCCGACCTGCTGTTGGCGGCACGCCTCGTCGAGCTTCACCACCATATAAGGATCATCAATTTCAAAATCCGCCGGCGGATCATTGAACGCCAGGTGGGCATTCTCGCCAATCCCAACGAAAGCGATGTCGATGGGAGCGGATGTCAGTTGCTCCCCGACATTCCGGACAGCCGCCGCCACATCTGCGGCGTCACCTTCCAGAAAGTGATATTTCGTGATGTCCGTTTTCGCGACCACCCGCTCCATCAGCATTTTGCGGAAACTCCCAGGATGAGTTGCGGGGATTCCGACATACTCGTCGAGGTGAAAAGCCTCGACCTTGCTCCAGTCAATTCCGGGAGACTTCGTCAAAGCTTCAAGAAAAGGGAACTGCGAAGCGGCCGTGGCAAAAACGATTCGACATTGACCGTGATCTGCGATCGCACCGCGGATCACGCCAGCCGCGTGGTCAGCCGCAGCCCGTGCCAGGGAGCTTGCATCGTTATGGAGCGTCACGATCATCGTTGAGGGGTGGAACTGTTATATTCATGCCGTGGACGCCGTGTCCAGCGGCCGTCGAAAAAAGTTTCTCGATGACAACCTTCCTCGACCAGAACTTTTTGCTATCGAACGACGTTGCCCGCAATCTCTACGAGGAATTCGCTGCCCGGCAACCTATCCTCGACTATCACTGCCATCTGCCTGTGAAAGACATCGCCGAGAATCGGCGCTTCGCGAATCTCTTCGATATCTGGCTGGAAGGGGATCACTACAAATGGCGTGCGATGCGCGCCAACGGAATACCGGAAAAATATGTCACCGGCGACGCCAGCCCATACGAAAAATTCCTTGCTTGGGCGCGCACAGTTCCGTACACGCTGCGCAATCCTCTCTATCATTGGACGCACCTTGAACTGCAGCGCTACTTCGGGATCAACGAGTTACTCGACGAGAATTCCGCACCCACGATCTGGGAGCGCGCAAACGCAGCTCTGGCAGGCGATCTGACCGCGCAACAGATTTTGAGGAAATTTCACGTAGAGGTTGTCTGTACCACCGACGATCCGACCGATGATTTGACTCATCACCATAAGCTCGCAAAGTCGAGCCTGACGACGAAAGTGTTTCCGGCCTTCCGGCCCGACAAAGCTCTCTCGATCGGTCAACCAGACTTCGTTCTCTGGATCGAGAAACTCGGCCGGGCGGCAAACATCGAAATCCGCAATCTGTCGAACTTGCTTGATGCCATTAAGAAACGCCACGAAGATTTCCACGCTCTCGGCTGCCGCCTTTCTGATCACGGATTGGATCACTGCTTCGCCACGCCCTGTTCCGACAGAGCTGCAGCCGCGATCTTCTCGAAGGCGCGCGAAGAGACATCCATCACTGACGACGAGCGCATGCAGTTCGCTTCCTTCCTCATGTTGTTTTTCGCCCGCCTCGACGCCGAGAAAGGATGGACCAAGCAGCTCCATCTTGGTGCCCGCCGCAATGTCAACTCGGCCGCCAGACGGCGCGTCGGCGCCGATACTGGATATGACACGGTGGGCGACTTTTCTCAGGTAGGTCCTCTCGCGGGCTATCTCGACCTGCTGGCGCAAGAGAACGCGCTTCCCCGCATGATTCTCTACAACGTGAATCCGGCCGACACCTTCTCGTTCGCCACTCTGATCGGCTGCTTTCAAAGCGGCGATCAGCCGGGCAAGATTCAATACGGTAGTGCGTGGTGGTTTCTCGATCAGAAAGAGGGAATCACCGCGCAGATCAACGCATTGTCAAACGTCGGTCTTCTCTCCCGCTTCATCGGCATGGTCACCGATTCGCGATCGTTCATGTCTTATCCGCGCCACGAATACTTCCGGCGCGTCCTTTGCGACATCATCGGACGAGACGTCACCCGCGGCGAACTTCCCCATGATGACAAGTTGCTCGGCAGGCTCGTCACAGATATCTGCCACGACAACGCGCAGCGGTATTTGCAACTTCCGGTTGCAGGGTGACGAACCCCTATCATCGATTGCAAGATTCTGGAAGGACTAGAACCGCACTTTAGTCAGCACACTCGCGCTCGTCTGGTCGCTGGAATCGGATAAAATAATCGGACAGCTGAATCACCAGATATATTCACGCCGGAGAGCGAAGTAGTGCGTTTTACGGGACTTATTTTGCAATCTCGCCGCAGCGGTCTATTTATCCTTTCCTTTGTGCTTTGTTGTTTGGCCGCAGCCCGCGCCGACAACAACGCTTTCGACCTTGTTGGTCCGAAAGTTGAAGTCCGCGTGCAGCGCTCAGGATCGACGCTCCCCATCGCGGAGGTCCCCAATCTTCAGCCCGGAGACCGCCTTTGGGTGCATCCCGATCTTCCCGACAGCCAGTCCGTTCGCTACCTGATGGTGATCGTTTTTCTGCGCGGCGCGACCAATCCTCCACCCGACTCCTGGTTTACGCGAGTCGAGACGTGGACAAAGCCTGTCCGCGACGAGGGAATTTTTGTCGTCGTTCCCGACGAGGCCGAGGAGGCTCTGGTATTTCTTGCTCCCGAAACCGGGGGTGCCTTCAGCACGCTCCGCACCGCCGTGCGCGGCAAGCCCGGAGCTTTCGTCCGTGCCGCCCAGGATCTTGAGCAGGCCAGCCTCGAGCGCCAGCGTCTTGAAAAATATCTGGAAGCAGTTCGCCAAACCTACACTGCCGATCCCGAACAACTGAAGGCGCGAACGACGATGCTGGCTCGCAGCCTGAACATGCGCCTCGACCAACAGTGCTTCGATAAGCCCACCGCGCAGCAGGTTCCATGCCTCACTCAAAACACCGATCAGTTGGTGCTCGACGATGCGCATAGCCAGACCATGTCGGCCACACTTACGTCGGGACCATCTTCCGATCTGCTCGCGCAGATCAGTTCCACACCGAGCGCCCGTGGTGGTTACTACAGCGCCTATGTTGGCGCGGTCGTCGATGTTGCCCGCATTCTGAGCACGGCTCACACCGCACAGTACCAATACATTCCGGCACTCGCTTTGCCCAAAGAGAACGATCTCAACCTTCGGCTGAATAATCCGCCGTCGTTCCGCAATCCCAAGTCGGTCATTGTCATTGGGCTCCCCGCCGTTCGTTCATCTCCGCCGCCGCCGCTGCGTGCGATCGATCCCAACCAGGTTTCGTGTGCCGGCAAGCCTTCACTGCTGCTTCAAGCCGACGGAGCGCCATTGGTGTTTGCCTCCGAGCTCGCTCACAACTTCGTGCTTCACGTTGACACCAAGTCTGGGCCAGGCATCGACCTGCCCGCCGAGCCTGACGCGATGCGCGGTGGTTTCGTAGTTCGGACACAAGCCTTGCAATCGGCGAACCTTGAAGGCGAACTTACCGCAAGCCTGCGCGGCATGTGGGGTTTCCACGCTTTTGAAGGCCCTCACTATCGAATGCGGACTTCGCGGCCTGCGCAATGGATCGTTGCCTCCAAAGACGCCAGCGCATTGATTGTGGGACGTGAGGACACATTACATCTCCAGTCTCCCGATGCCTGCTGCGTCAGCGAAGTCACTTTCAAGGACGAGCAGGGAAAGGCGCTCCCGACCGAGTGGAAGAACTCGAAAGCCGATGAACTGGAAGTAAAAGTCCCGCTGCAAAAAGCTGCTGCCGGCTCGGTCACGATGGTGATCAAGAAATTCGGCTTGCACGATGTCGACGAGATTCCTCTACATACCTACGCAGAAGCCGGACGCCTCGATAGCTTCGGCATCCACGCGGGCGATATTGAAGGCACCCTGAAGGGCACGCGCCTCGATCAAGTCGAAAGCCTCGACGTGAATGGCATTCGCTTCAAGCCGGACGTGCTTTCTCGCGCCAATCAAGTGGACGAACTTAAGTTGACCGCGAGCGATGTGGCGGCGCGCGCGAAGCTTCATGCCGGAGATTCGATCGTCGTCCACGCCACTCTCAAAGACGGCCGCGCGCTCGATCTGAAAGCTGAAGTGGAAGCGCAGCGTCCCGCCGTCAGCATGCTGACGAAAAGCATTCAACTCGACGACGCCTCATCGCTATCCGCCGTGCGGCTCGGCAGCCAGGAAGAGTTGCCGCAAGATGCCCGTTTGAACTTCTTTCTCAAGACGCAAGTCCCTGAAATGTTTCCTTCGGGTGAGAAGATTGAGGTTGCGACCGCCGACGAATCCTTCCGTGTCCTGCTGAGCTTTAAAGATGGCAATCTGACTATGCAGGATTCGAAGACGGTCCTCGCGATTCTCGATCCCATGAAGCTTCTCGGGCCTTCTGCTTTTGGCCCTCTCAAGTTTCGTCCTGTTAGCGGCGATGGCATCGGCGGCGACTGGCAAGCGCTAGTCAACCTCGTGCGCGTGCCCATGCTGAAGGCTGTCCACTGCGGTTCGGCGCCAGAAAAGCAATGTACTCTGAGCGGAGACAAGTTATTTCTTCTGGATTCGGTTAGCGCGGACGCCGACTTCGCCAATCCGGTCACCGTCCCCGAAGGCTTCGTCGAGGATGCTCTCGCTATTCCTCCGCCAAAAGGGAAGACTCTGTACATCAAATTGCGCGATGACCCCGCCACGATCGACACGGTCGCCCTTCCAGTCCCGCAACCGCAGTAGCAGCGCCGAACCGGAGGTTTAGAAAGCCAAGATCGTAAACTCAAGACCCGGAACCCTGAACATCCTCCTCTTTTGTCATTCCGACCGCAGCCGGAGCGAAAGCGACGGCAAGGGAGGAATCTGCTGTTCGCGTACTCCCACGTCTTGTAAGCATCGAGATTCCGCCAGTCGCGCGCGGTATACTCCCTCCCAACATGGCGAACATCCTCTACGGCGTAAACGGCGAAGGCGCGGGCCACTCCACGCGCGCCAAAGAAGTTCTCGCGCATCTCTCTGCCCAAGGACATAAGATCCACGTCGCCTCATTCGATCGCGGCTTGCAAAATCTAAAAGACAAATTCAACGTCACTGAGATCTACGGATTCCGTTTCGCCTACGTCAACAATCGCGTCCGTTTCAAACGCACCATCGCCAGAAATCTCATCACTGTTCCGCAGGCCGCGAAAAGTCTCCAGCAACTGAATGCGCTCGTCGATGATGCCAAGATCGATCTCGTCATCACCGACTTCGAGCCGCTGACTTGTCACATCGGACATAAGCGGCGCCTTCCGGTTATCTCGATCGACAATCAGCATTGCCTCACCAATGCGGTCGTTTCCTATCCAAAGCAATATCGCCGAGACGCAGCTGCGGCCAAGATCGTCACCAAGCTGATGACTCCTCGCGCTGACGCCTATCTCGTCATTTCGTTTTTCAAAGCTCCGGTCCGCAAACGCAATACCTTTCTGTTTCCCCCCTTGCTGCGCCAGGAGATCCTTTCCGCGGCGCCTTCCGAGAGCGATCACGTCCTCGTCTATGTCACTTCTCCGAATCCCGCGCTGGCAAAGTTGTTGCCGAACGTCCGCTGTCGCTTCATCGCCTACGGTTTCGGCCGCGAAGACACGGAAGGCAATGTCACCTTCAAGAAGCCTTCGCTCGACGAATTTTTTTCGGATCTCATCAGCGCCCGCGCCATCATTGCCAACTCCGGATTCTCGCTCGTTACGGAGGCCCTCCATCTTGGCAAGCCCTATCTCGCCGTCCCGGTCAGCCACCAGTTTGAGCAGATTTTCAACGCGTACTGGCTGGAAAAGTCCGGCTTCGGATCCTACTGGGAAGAGTTGAACAAAGAGCGGGTTGAATCGTTTCTCTACAACTTGCCGCACTATCGCGAGTCTTTGGCGAAGTATCCGCGACAGGGCAATCAAGCCCTGCTCGCCAAGCTCGATACCCTGATTTCCGGCTCTTCCAAGGCCTAGGAAAACGCTCGACGCGTGAACGAAAGTAACCTCGGATTGCCCTTGCTTCGGCGCTAAGATTCTCCAGCACGCCGTCTCCCCTGACGTCGATGCGGGAGGCTTTCTCCATGCAAAAGTTTTTTCTTCTATTCGCAGCCGGAGTGTTGCTGTGCGCCGGAACCGTGCAGGCTCAAGACGAAGCTCCCTCACTCGGAGACGTTGCCCGCCAATCTCGGCAACAAAAGCAGCAAAAGGACGCCCAGCCCAAGGATGGCTCCTCGAAACCCGCTCCCAGCCAAGGACGGCCAGAGTTCCGATCGCGAAAGACGTAGCCCCGGCGAAGGCGACCCGCGTCCTTACCAATGAAGATCTTCCGCAGGGAGGGCTTGCCACTGACGCCCAGCGCGACCTCAAGCCCTATGATGCACCCGAAGCGGTTGAGGCGCCTGTCGGCAACCACGATGCTCAAGGCGAGCAATGGAAGTCCAGGATCCAGTCCCAGAAAAGCGTCGTCGCCTCAATTCAACACGAGATCGACACCGTCAGTGAGTCGATTCACTATGCCGGCGCGAACTGCGTTGCGAATTGCGTTCAATGGAACGAGCGCCAGAAGCAAAAGCAGGATCAGGTCGAAGGTCTGAAGTCGCAGCTCTCTGAACAGCAAAAACACCTGGAAGAAATGCAGGAGTCCGCTCGCAAACAAGGCTTCGGAAGCTCAATCTACGAACCGTAAATCGTCTTGCCGCCGCTCGAAATCGATCGGCAGCGGTGCGGCGATTCTGATATCAAGAAATTACCTTTGTCATTCTGACCCGCAGGGAAAGTGACGGGCGGAGGAATCTCGCGCCCGCCCAATATCCCCCAGCCTATTTCTTCGCTGCGTAAGGATTCGCGTACTTCAGCACCGTCGACAGATCAATCCCGCGCACGATGCTGTCCGAGTGGTAGAAGAGTCCCCAGGAATCGATCGTCGAGTTATCCGGGAACACGCACGCCTCGAGCGCTTCGTCGATGGTGCCCAGCTGTACCCAACCACCGCCCGAAAAGTCAGTGGCTCCGATCTCAGCCCCGCCCAGCTGTGTGCAATAGAACGAAGCCGGGTTTCCGTTGCCCTGACCATTCCACGGAACCTGTGCGTAGTAAGCAAGCGCTGCCAATGTCGGCTTGGGCGAATACAGGGTCTGAAGCGAAAGGTGAATGCGCGATCCATCTTCGGCCAGCGTGTATTGGCAGAACGACTCCGTGCCCGTCAGCCATAGCCAGTCCTGTTGCGGATTATTCGTTCCAAATACCGCGGTCCTGAGTTCCAGCATTCCGCCCGTGGACGTGCAGTAAGCCTTGGCTTGCTCGACAATCGAGAGCTTCGCCTTCTTCGTTTGTGCGGACGCCTGCACTGCCAGCTCCCGACACCATCAGAATCACCGCCATCACAGCAATCGTTCGAAATGCGCGCATTCCATCCCTCTCAGTGTTTCCGTATTGAACGCCTATCGCATAGACGCATTACTCACGTCTCGTCGAGAACCTGACCCGCGGTCGCGAGCAGTAAGAGTCGCGGTCTCTGCGAAATCAGCCCGCGAAGTCTACCACGATCTCTTCGCCCCGGCGCCCAATCGTCGTTTCGAAGCTGGGGACGCTTTCCTGATTTCGTCAATCAAATACGTCGCCACGATTTTTCGTATTCCCCAAAAAGTCCAACCCGTGCGAAATTAGTGCATGGCCTTGGTCGTCCGTCCATCTCCGATCCATTCCGTCGGCGTCTACACATCGACTGCCGTCCGCAAAGGAACCCGCCTCGTCGAATATCGCGGCGAGCGCATAACGCCCGAAGAGGCCGACCGCCGCTATGATGGCGCCTCCCGCACATACCTGTATGGCCTCGATGATGGCAAGACCGTGATCGATGGCGACGGAATGGGAGCCTACCTGAACCACTCCTGCGATCCGAACTGCGAAGTGGACGAAATCAAGGGACGGGTATGGCTCTTCGCGATTCGCAATATCGCCGCCGGAGAAGAGTTGGTTTGGGACTACAACCTCTACGACGATGACGACCCCGCGCCCTGCCACTGTGGATCGCCCAAGTGCCGCGGCACCATGTATTCGCGCGAATGGATGGCCAAGTTGCGCCGCCGCGAAATGAGCAAGAAAAAGCGCGAAGCCGCCGCCGCAACCCAGATGAAAAAGAAGGCACAGCCGCTAAAGCAGAAGCGAGCGGCCACGGGAGCCTAGTCACTGCTTTGAACAGGGATGATCGATGGGGCTGGAGGGGCCAACAACACCTCGGCCTCCAGGCAGAAAGAGAATTTAACCCGCGGTGGTGAGTCGAGGCCGCGATTCAACGGAATAAGCCCTGAAATGCAGCGAAACCTACCCTCGTGCCGGTGGCTGCTTCTTGCCGTGTTCCCGCCACCCCTCAATAATCAGATACAACACAGGGATAAAAAACAGGTTCAACACCGTCGACATGATCATCCCGCCGAACACGGTTGTTCCGACAGAATGCCGTCCATTCTCGCCGGCTCCGGTCGCGACCACCAGTGGCACGACGCCTAAAATGAATGCCAACGACGTCATCAAGATTGGCCGCAAACGGATGGTTGCCGCCTGGATCGCCGATTCCACCAGCGGCACGCCGCGCAGCCGCAACTGTTCGGCAAACTCGACGATCAGAATCGCGTTCTTGCTAGACAGTCCAACCAGCATCACGAGTCCGACCTGGCAGAACACGTCATTCTGCAACCCGCGGATCCATTGCGCGCCCAATGCTCCCAGCAGCGCCATCGGCACCGCCAATAGAACGATGAAGGGCAATACGAAACTCTCATACTGCGCCGAGAGCGTCAGATAGACGACGAGAGTGCCCAATCCGAACAGAATGAGCGATGTTCCGCCTGCCTGCAGTTCTTCCAGCGACAGTCCCGTCCAGCTGTAGGAGAATCCCTGCGGCATTTTGGTTGCGAGTTGTTCCATCGCCGCAATTGCCTGGCCCGAACTGTATCCCGGCGCGGCGGATCCGTCGATTTCCGCCGAACGGAACAGGTTGTAGTGGCTGATCACCTGCGGCGTCGTCGTCTGAGTAACGCTGATCAGGTTTTCCAGCGGAACCATCGACCCGGTATCAGAGCGCACATAGAACCGTTTCATATCTTGCGCTGTGGCCCGGAATTGCTTGTCCGCCTGTACGTACACGCGATAGGAGCGGTTGTTGAAATCGAAATCGTTCACGTACGACGAGCCCATATACACGCCGAGCGTGTCGGTAATCTGCGACAGAGGCACATGCAAGCTCTTCGCCTTTTCACGATCGATGGTCACCAGATATTGCGGATCATTGGCTGTGAACTGCGTAAACAATCGCACCAGGTCTTTTCTTTGCGAAGCCTGCTGCATCAATCCACCCGCTGCTGCAGCCAGCTCATCGAGTTTGTGCGATGCCAGGTCCTGCACCACAAACTGAAATCCGCCGAATTGTCCCAATCCTTGAATCGCCGGAGGCAGCGTCGCGAACACGATCGCCCCGGAAACGCCAAACAATCGCGGACGTACGCGGTTCACAATGGCCGGGGCGGAATGCTCCTCGCCCTTACGCTGCGAGTACGGTTTTAACGGAACGAAAATAAGCCCCTGATTCGCCGCCGCGCCGGCGAAACTGAAACCCGCAATCGAGAATGTTCCCTCCGCCTCGCTCACATCGGCCAAAATATCTGAAACCTGTTTGCCAATCTGTTTCGTGTATTCGAGCGACGCTCCCGACGGAGCTTGAATCACGATAATGAAATATCCCTGATCCTCGTCGGGCACAAACCCCGATGGCACGCGCGTGAACACCAGGTACGTGAGCCCAAGGCCGACGAAAAACAGAATCGCCATCGCCACCTTGTATTTCAAGATGTACCGCAGCAAGTGGCGATATCCGTTCGTCAAGGCCTGCACGCCCTCATCGAACTTCCGCAGCCACCACCATTTCTGGCGGCCATGGGAGTCTCGCAACAGAATCGCTGCCAGCACCGGCGCCAGGGTCAATGCGTTGAATGCTGAAATCGCGATCGAGAATGCAATGGTCAACGCGAACTGACGGAACAGGATGCCCGTCGTTCCTGGAAAGAACGCTACCGGCACAAACACCGCAACCAGCACCAGTGAGGTGGCGATAACCGCGCCCGTAATTTCTCCAGTCGCGGCCGAGGCCGCCTTCTGCGAGTCGTGTTCGCCTTCTTGAATGTGGCGCTCGATGTTTTCGATCACCACGATGGCATCGTCGACCACCAGTCCAGTCGCCAGCGTGATTCCAAACAACGTCAGCGTATTGATCGAGAATCCCAGCAACTTCACAAAGACAAACGTGCCGATCAGCGAAACCGGAGTGGCGATGAAGTGAATCATCGTGGTTCTCCAATCGCCAAGGAAGATGAAGATGACCAGGATCACGAGCACGATCGCCGAACCTACCGTGTAAGTCACGTCGCGAATAGACTCGCCGACAGCGTCCGTTGTATCGAACGCAACCTTGTAACGCATTCCCGGCGGAAAGCTTTTCGACAGCCGCTCCAATTCCGCGATCGCCCGCCGGTCCACGTCAATCGCATTGGCGGTCGAGAGTTGCGTCACGCCCAATCCAACCGCTTCTTGCCCGTTGAACAGCAAATCGTTCGCGTAACTTTCCGCGCCCAGTTCGGCATGACCGACGTCTTTCAGGCGAACCAACGTGCCGTCGGCATTTGTTTTCAAAATAATGTTCTCGAACTGCGCCGGCTCGCTCAGTCGTCCCACTGCGCGCACGCTGACTTGGTATTGCTGTCCCGGAACCGCCGGCTGTTGTCCAACCTGTCCGGCTGCGACTTCCACGTTCTGCTCAGAGAGCGCGCTGACGACGTCGGGTGCGGTGAGCCCGCGGCCCGCCATCCGCACCGGATCGAGCCATAACCGCATCGAGTATTTGCGCTCACCAAAAATGATCACATCTGCTACGCCGGGGATTCGCTTCAATGCATCCCGTACGTACACGTCCAGATAATTGCTCACGAACAGCGTGGGGTATATGCCTTTGTCAGCAAAGACGGCTGCGCCGAATACAAAATTTTGCGAGGTTTTTGCGGTCGTGATGCCGACAGACTTCACGGGTCCCGGCAGCCGTCCTTGTGCCGTGTTCACCCGGTTCTGAATATCAACCGTGGCTAAATCCGGATCGCGCGTCAGGTCGAACGTTACCGAAATCTGGCTGGTTCCGTCGTTGCCGCTCGACGAGGTGATGTACTTCATTCCTTCGGCGCCGTTGATTTGCTGCTCCAGCGGAATGGTGACCGCGCTCTCGACTGTTTGAGCGCTTGCTCCGATGTAAACGCTGGTCACTCCGACTTGCGGCGGAGAAAGATTCGGAAATTGCGCGATCGGCAGCGTCGGGATGACTGCCAATCCCGCGAGGACAATGAGCAGGGCGCAAACCGTGGCGAATACCGGACGTCGAATGAAGAAATCAACGAACATGAGAACGTGGCCTCAGATGAATGATGACATCCAACCGTGTCATTCGAATGTAGGGGCGGACGCCTCGTCCGCCCCGCGGAGCGAGCGACGCGTTGCCTTTGACTTTGCGTTAGCTCTGCGGAATCACCGGCGCCCCATCCCGCAAGAACTGCGTCCCCGACACAATGACTTTATCTCCCGGCTTGATGCCATCCTGTACTTCAAAATTGTTGCCGACCGTTTGCCCAATGTTCAGCGGCTTCTGACGAGCAACAAACGATCCACCGTTCTGCGCCTCGGCAACGAATGCAAAATACTGGCCAGCCAGTCGCGATACCGCCAGGATCGGCACCTCGGGATTCTTATGCGTTCCCCAGATCACGCGTGCCCGGATGAATTGCGATTGCCGCAGCGCATCGTTCCCATTCGCAATTCGAGCCTTCACTAGAACGGTCTGGGTCGCATTGTCCACCTGCGGAGAGATGAAACTCACGCGTGTATTCGACAGAACCTTTCCTTCCCCGTCGACCACTTCCACCGGCAGGTTCATCTTGAGTTGCGATGACTTCTCGATCGGGACATACACGTACGCCTCCAGGCTTCCAGGTTGATCCACCGTTGTGAGTTGGGTGCCGGTCGTGACCCGGTCCCCCACCCGCACTGGGATGTCCCCCACGATTCCATCTCTCGGCGCCACAACTTTGTAATAGTGCAGTTGCACCTGCTGCTCATTTACTTGAGCATCCAGCGAATCCATCTGCGCCTGCGCCGCGTCGAGCGTAGCTTTGGCCTGATCCAATTCCTGCTTGCTGATGACTCCGGCCGAAGAGAGACCCACCGCGCGGTCGTATTGCTGCTTCGCCAGACTTAGAGTCGCTTGTTGCGCAGCCCGCGCGCTCTGCTGACTCTTCACGGTCGCCTGCTGCTTCAGCGGATCGATCTCCATCAGCGCGCCGCCCGCCGCCACTTTGTCGCCCGAGTGCACGAAGATTTGCGTGATCTGACCCTCGACCTGCGGCATGATCACGGCCGAATCGCGCGACTTCAAAGTCGCCACGTATTCCGACGTGTCATTCACGGGCACAGCCGTAGCCTCGATCACCTTCACCGGCATACCGCCGCCCGCTCCAGGAGGCGGACCCTGAGCGGCGTTTTTCGAGCATCCGAGGGTCGACACCACTGCCGCCAACCCCGCCGCCAGCAAGACATCTGCGATCCCTCTTCGAATTGTTTTCGCCATTGTTTATGTAGAAATCAGACCCCAGCTACTCTAAACCGAATCGCCGTTTTACGGAAACATCCGCAGCTTTTATTCGCGCGAGTCCGCCATGCCGTCTGCAGCCCCTAAAACCCTGTGTCCTCTGTGTCCTCTGTGGTGAGGGTTTGGGCAGTGAAAATTCGCTAGTTCGAAGGTTGTAAACGCAAATCCTACTTCACCATCCGCCCCAAGATCTCCTTCACGATCTTCGCCGCCACTGTGGCCGTCACCCCCGAAACATCCCGGACTGGGTTGAACTCCACGACGTCTGCGCCCACGATGGTCCCTTCGACCGCATGCAAGTGCGCGATCGCTTCCCGCACCGACATTCCTCCCGGCTCGCGATGCGAAATCCCGGGCGCAAACGCCGGGTCGAGCACATCCATATCGAACGTGATGTACACCGGCCCGGCGACCTTCAACTTCTCGTAAGCCGGAAGCCCGCGCATCTCGACGAATTCCACTCCATACTTCTGCGCCTGCTCCCTCTGATGCCGGTTGATCGTCCGTATCCCGACCTGGACCAACCGCTTCGCGAACCCCGCTTCCATGATCCGTGCAAACGGACATGCATGCGACAGCCGGTTTCCCTCAAATTCGTCATATAAATCGGGGTGAGCATCGAAATGAAAAATGGTCAGTCCCGGATATCTCTCCCCAAAAACTTTCACGATCGGATACGTGATCGAATGATCCCCACCCAATGACACCGGCCGCTTCCCAGCATCGATCAGCGACTCAATCCTTTCCTCAATCACGCCAAAAGCTGTTTCTTCTGAAAATGTCAGGTCTCCGCTATCTTCATAGATCCCCGGTGCCCCCAGATCGACTCCGGTTTCCGTCCATTTATTCGAAGCATCACAAGCCATCGCCTCGCGAATCTTCGGCGGAGCGTCTCCCGCTCCCCGCAAATAAGAAGACTGCCCGTCAAACGGGATTCCTACCAGAACCGGCGCGCCCAACTCTTTCGTTGTCATCGCCAGAATGATAAACGCACCGGAAGGGAAATCCTTTGCGAACGCATTTGCCTGGCCGCGTCATTCCGAACGCTATCGTGGCCCACAAAGATTTTGTCATTCCGAACGCAGCCGGAGCGTCAGCGACGGCAAGAGAGGAATCTGCTGTTCCCCGCCACAAGAAAAGCCCAACGCGGCTCCCTCCGAATCCCCCCAACTCGTCCC
The DNA here is from genome assembly GCA_963771765.1 of uncultured Acidobacteriota bacterium. Lineage (GTDB taxonomy): Bacteria > Acidobacteriota > Terriglobia > Terriglobales > Acidobacteriaceae > Sulfotelmatobacter. The sequence continues at coordinate 508,630 of CAVYUY010000016.1, read as the reverse complement.
CGCATCCGTTATTCTAGGAACTGCACTCATATGCCTAAAACTAAGATTTCCGGCGCCCCGCTCAAGGCGGCGTCCTCCAATGGCTCCAACCCCGAGCGCGAGCGCGTGTTCGCCGCCTACCGCCAGTTCGGATATCTCGAAGGCGACCTCGACCCTCTCGGTTTCCTGCGTCCCCGTCCCACGCCCGAGCTTGAAAAGGACGGAGAATACGCCCGCGAAGCCCGCAATATTTATTCCAGCACCATCGGCGTCGAGATCAACCATCTTTACGCGCCCGAGCGACGCCGCTGGGTGTTCGAGCGCATGGAAACCGAGCCCGCGCCGGAAGACCAGCGCCGAATCCTCGACTTGCTGATCCGTGCTGATGTTTTTGAACAGGTTCTGCAGCAACGCTATCTCGGCAACAAGCGCTTCTCCCTCGAAGGCGTAACCGTCCCTCATTCCGCTCGTCGACGAAGTCCTGGACTGCGCCGCGCAAAAAGGCGCAATCGAACTCGTCATGGGGATGAGCCATCGCGGCCGCCTCAACGTCATTGCCCACGTTGCCAAGCGTCCTCCCCAGGAAATCTTCGCGGGATTTGAAGATGTCGATCCGCGCAGCGTCCTTGGATCGGGCGACGTGAAATATCACATGGGCGCGACCGGCGAATATGTCACTCGAAGCGGCGGCAAGGTGCACATCCACCTCGTTTCGAACCCAAGCCACCTCGAGGCCGTCGATCCCGTCACCGTGGGCCGCACGCGCGCCAAGCAGGACCGCACGGGCAAAGGTGGCACCGAAAAATATGTTCCCCTCCTGGTTCATGGAGACGCAGCGTTCGCCGGTCAAGGCATCCTCGCCGAGACCATGAACTATGCCGACTTGCCTGGATACACCGTCGGCGGCACCATCCACGTCATCGTCAACAATCTTCTCGGATTCACCACGAGCTACACCGAGGAGCACTCGACGCGCTTCGCCGCGTGCATCGCGCGCCGCCAGTCGATCCCGATCTTCCACGTCAACGCCGAAGATGTCGACGCCGTCGTTCGCGTGGCCCGCATGGCCGTGGACTATCGCTACCAGTTCGGCACCGATGTTGTCATCGATCTCATCGGCTACCGGCGCCACGGCCACAGCGAAGTCGACGATCCCACCATCACGCAGCCGCTGCTCTACAAGAAGATCAAGGAGCATCCGCCGCTCTGGCAGATCTACGCAGAAGACATTGGCGCAACCGATGCCCAGGCCCAGGCCGATGCCGTCAAGGCGGAACTCGAAGCCGCTCAGAAAAAAGCTGGCAGCGTCAAATACAAGCCCAAGCTTCGCGACCTCCCCAAATACTGGGACAAGTATTTCGGTGGCCTTCACCGCCAGGAATTCGAAGTCGAAACCGGGGTGGCTCCTGAAGAACTATCGGAGCTGACCGATCGCCTGACGACCTACCCCGAGGGCTTTCACATTCATCCCAAAGTGAAGAAGCTTCTCGAACAACGCGCCGAGATGGGTGCCGGCAAGACGAGTTGTCGATTACGGCATGGCCGAGGCCCTGGCGTTCGCCAGCCTTGTAAAAGGCGGAACGCACGTGCGCATGTCCGGACAGGATTCGCGCCGTGGCACTTTCAACCAGCGGCACTCGGTCCTCATCGACATCGAGAACGAGAATGAATACGTCCCACTCGAAAACATTGCCGCCGGTCAGGCCCGCTGCGAGATCTACAACTCCACACTCTCCGAGGCTGGAGTTCTCGGTTTCGAATACGGATACAGCCGCGACTATCCCGAATCGCTCGTCTTGTGGGAAGCGCAGTTCGGCGATTTCGTGAACGTTGCTCAGGCCATCATCGACCAGTTCATCAGCGCCGGCGAGGCCAAGTGGAATCTGCTCTCCGGCGTCGTCATGTTGCTGCCTCACGGCTATGAAGGCCAGGGCCCGGAACACTCCAGCGCCCGCATCGAGCGTTTCATTCAGCTCGCGGCCAAGCACAATATTCAGATCGCGCAGCCGTCAAATGCCGCGCAATATTTCCATCTCTTGCGCCGCCAGGCTCTGCGCTACTGGCGTAAGCCCCTGATCGTCTTCACTCCCAAGAGCATGTTGCGCCATCCCGACGCAAGCTCTCCGATCGAAGACTTCACGCACAAGAATTTCCTGAACGTCATTCCCGACACCACGATTGGAGAAGCCGAGCGCATCCTGATCTGCACCGGGAAAATCGGCCACGAACTGCAAGCCGAGCGCAAGAAGAGAAACGACACCACGACGGCGATCGTCTTCCTCGAACAGCTTTATCCGTTCCCCGAAGAAGAAGTCGTCGCCGAATTTGATCGGCACGGCAAAAATGCGGATATCGTTTGGGTTCAGGAAGAGCCCGCCAACATGGGAGCGATGTTCAACATGCTTCCGCGCCTGAAACGAATCGTTGGCGATCGGCCCGTGCTGAGCGTAAAACGAAGCTCGGGCGCCAGTCCCGCCACCGGCAGCGCGAAAGCTCACGAGGTCGAACAAAAAACGTTGTTAACGCTGGCTTTCACAATTAAGTAAGCTCCGGCGCGATGACCCGTGCGCGATAGATACGAGAATGAGAGACAGGTTTGTCATTCCGAATCGCGAAGCGAAGAGGAATCCGCTCTCGCTCTCGCCGCCCCACAGATCTGGAAGCGTCCAGGCCGTCGACCGCGCCTACCCCGGTCGCTCCGTGACAGCCTTCCCGCCCGCTCCCGGCAACTTTGCTTTAGCTCCGCCGTGAGCCTCTCCCTCGATCAACTCATCCACGGTTCGATACGCATAAATTGTCGGAGCATGATTCGCCATTAGTCCGCCGGTATCCGCCGTCGGGCCATAGTTGCTGTGCAGATCTCGCCCGAGCATTCGCAGCATTGCCATTAATTGTCCGCGGTGGTGGGACGTATGCGTCATTCGCCTCACGATGACCCACGCCCGCGACTGCTGCACATCAAAGAACTTGACCTCTTCTTCCCACCAGGCTTCATCCTTCGATTGCAAAGCGGCGAGCCGTTTTCCGCTGTCCTCCGCATAACGCTGGATGAACTCCAGCCTCATCTCCCGCGCAGGCAACGGTGGCGCCCCCACATCAATCCCCAGCATGTTGCGGAACCACAAATCTTCGCTCACGCATTGATGCACCATCTGTTCATGCACGCTCCGGCCTCGAGGATCTCCCTCCCTCGGACGAAGCGGAAGATCCTCGTCCCGGAATTCGCTCCACACCGCAAGCACCTTCACGCGCTCCGTGCCATAGCTTTCGACGAGAAATTCGTATCGCATATTCGCAGATGCTACGCCAAAGCCGCGACTTGTGTGCTTCTCGCGCGGCGAATGAGCAAGGAGGCGATGTTGCCCGAATGTTAATCTAGCGTTTCCAAAATGCCGAGCCGGCCTCAACTCCTTCGCATTGCCATCGACACGGGCGGCACCTTTACCGACTGTGTCTGGATCGATCCTGCAACCCGCCGGCTGCGCATGTTGAAAGTTTTCTCCACGCCGTCCGATCCTTCCCAGGCGATTCTCCGGGCGCTCGAGAAAATTCCGCGCAGGGGAGACTTCGTCCTGCTCCACGGCACTACCGTCGGCACCAACACGTTGCTGGAAAGAAAAGGCGCCCGCACCGCGCTCGTCGCTACTGCCGGATTCGAAGATGCGATTGAAATCGGACGTCAGGCCCGCCCGAAGCTCTACGACTTTTTCTTCGACCGCACCGAGCCGCTCGTACCTGAAGATGTCCGTTTCGGCATCAACGAGCGCACTGCCGCCGACGGCGAGATTCTTGCCGCGCCCTCCCCTCAGGATCTGCAATCGCTTGCCACGCGCATTTTGCAGGCAGGCCCGGAATCCGTCGCCATCTCGCTGCTCTTTTCATTCGCAAATTCAAAGAACGAAGCGGCCGTCGCCGCGGCCTTACAGCCGGTCGGCGTGCCTCTTTCGATCTCCCACCAAATTCTCCCCGAGTTCCGCGAGTACGAACGCACGTCGACCGTCGTCATCAATGCCTACCTGCAGCCGGTCATGCAACGGTACTTGGAGAATCTGGAAGTAAGGGCTCTCGCGACGCGCCAGCCCAATGGGGCCACGAAGCCGGCACAAAAGAGAACTACTTCAGCCCGCGCTCGAATTTTCGTGATGCAATCCAGCGGCGGCATTACCGCTCTCGCGACCGCCGCTCGCGAGCCGGTACGCACCGTCCTCTCGGGCCCTGCCGGCGGTGTGGTCGGAGCCGCAGCCGTGGCTCGCGCCAGCGGTTTCGAAAAAATCATCGCCTTCGACATGGGCGGCACATCCACCGACGTCTCTCTCATTGAAGGAGAACTCAAGACCGCCAACGATGCCCAGATCGCCGGCCTCCCTATCAGCGTCCCCATGCTCGACATTCACACCGTCGGCGCCGGTGGCGGCTCACTTGCTCGCTTTGACGCCGCCGGCGTGTTGCGCGTTGGACCTGAGTCTGCCGGAGCCGATCCCGGCCCTATCTGCTACGGTCGCGGCACGCAGCCCACCGTCACCGACGCGAATCTCCTTCTTGGCCGCTTGCAGCCCACGCGATTTCTTGGCGGAGATTTCACGCTCGATCTCGATCGCACCCGCCGCGTGACCCAGGAGTTTCTCAACAAGAATCGCATCCGCCTCACTCTTGATCAGTTCGCCGCAGGCGTCGTTCGCGTCGTGAATGCGACCATGGAAAAAGCAATCCGCGTCGTCTCCATCGAGCGCGGACGCGATCCGCGTCACTTCGCCCTCGTTGCCTTTGGCGGCGCTGGAGGCCTCCACGCCTGCGCTCTCGCCGAAGCCCTCAGCATCCCGCATGTCATCGTGCCCGCGCTGCCGGGAGCGCTCTCCGCGTTCGGAATTCTTTCCAGCGATGTCGTCAAGGATTTTTCACGCACGATCCTATGGCGCGTCTCTCGCGAAATTCCGCACACCAGGCTGAATCACGAATTCGCCGCCCTCGAAAAAGCCGCGAACCATTCCCTTCGCGCTGAATCCTGGCCGGGCACTGCAATCCACCTGCGCACCGTCGACCTTCGCTATCGCGGCCAGGGATACGAACTCAGTCTGCCCTTCACCAAGAATCTCCTCCGCGATTTCGAGCAGGAACATAACCGCCGCTACGGCTATATCCACCCCGCCGGCGAAATCGAATTGGTCACGCTGCGACTCCGCGCAGTGTTGAAGGCCACGGCCGCAACCATCAATCCGGACCATGTGAGGACGGCCGCCATCGCCCGTCCAGGCCGAGAGACGCCCGGCAAGGCATCCAAAGTCGAAGCCCCAGTCCTCTTCGACGGGAAGAAACACAGAACGATGCTCTACGCGAGAGAGCAACTGCAACCCGGAAAGAAATACCAAGGCCCGGCCATCGTCACGGAATATAGCGCCACCACCGTAATTCCGCCCAAAAAACGCTTCCACATCGACAAGGCAAGCAATCTGATCGTATTACTCTAAAACTTCTCCGGTATACCTCTGTGGACTTGTGCCCTCGGGGTGAAGATCTTCGCCTTCGAATTGTTAACATCCGATGAAAATATCGTCCTATAGCCTGAACTCCGCACTCGGCGCTAGGTACTCGCAACGCCCTCCGATAAAATGATCTCGTGAAACCAAGCATCTTCGTCGTAGAAGACGATCCCGATATTTCCCGCCTGGTCCGGCATCATCTCGAAAATGAAGGCTTCAGCGTCCGCCTCTATCCCACGGGATCGACGGTGCTCTCCGATGCGGAGCGCCAGCGCCCCGCGCTCTTCGTCCTCGACATCATGGTTCCCGGCAAAGATGGCCTCGAAATCTGCCGGAATATTCGCCAGACCGCTGGCCTTTCCTCTGTGCCTGTGATTTTCCTGACGGCAAAAAGCAGTGAAGCCGACCGCGTCCTCGGGCTCGAACTCGGCGCCGACGACTACATCGCGAAGCCCTTCAGTCCGCGCGAACTCGTCGCCCGCGTGAAGGCCGTCCTGCGCCGCTTCGAGCGCCCCTTGCCGCCCAGCCCCATCAAGATTGGCGACATCGAGATCGATCCTTCCGCGATGACGCTCACCGTTCGCGGCGCCACCGTTTCGACCACCGCCACTGAGTTCCGGCTGCTCGATTATTTCGCGCGCCATAAAGGACGCGTCTTCAGCCGCGATCATCTCCTCGATTCCGTCTGGCGCGACACCGCTTACGTCACCCCGCGATCCGTCGACGTCTACGTGCGACGCATCCGCGAAAAAATCGAGCCCGATCCCGAGAATCCGCGCTACCTCAAAACCGTTCGCGGCGCCGGATACCGCTTCGAGGGGCCCAAGTGACAGCCGCTTCGAACTCGAGGAGTGCGTGAAGAACCGCATTTTCTTCAAGCTGCTCGCCGTCTTCCTCATCGTTATCGCCGCCACCGCTCTGATTCTCGACGTCACGATCGGCAAGGCGTGGGAAGCTTCGCTGCGCACGGAAGTCGAGCGCAATCTCAGTCAGAAGACTCTTCTCTTCGCGCATCGCGTCGAGACCGATCGCGCCCACTCGTTCGTCGAAATCGCCGCGGAAGAAGCGCGAGCTGCCGGAGCCCGCGCCACCGTGATTGACGCGTCCGGCAAGGTGCTCGCCGACTCCGAAACCGATCCAGCGAAAATGGAGAACCATTCCAGGCGTCCCGAATTTATCGCCGCGCTCTCCGGAAAAACTGGTGAGGATGAGCGCGTCAGCGCCACCGTTGGTATTTCGTTTCTTTATGCCGCGGCCCCAATTCCCGGCGGCGCCGTTCGCCTCGCCTACCCTCTCTCCGACGTGCAAGCCGTGCAGTCCCAAGTACACCGCCCGCTTCTTTGGGGATCGCTCCTCGCCGTACTGGTAGCCCTTCTCATTGCGGCCATTGCGTCCATCTTGACCGCTCGCCGGCTCGAACGCATCGTCGATGTTGCCGTCCGCATCGAGCAGGGTGATCTTCGCGCCCGCGTCGACCAGGCCCCCATCGATGAAATCGGACGCGTCGCTGCTGCCATCGACAAGACTGCCGAACAGATCGAGCGCAGCTTCGCCGCCGTACGCTCCAGCCAGCGCCAGCTTGAGACTTTGCTGAACAGCATGCAAGACGCGGTCATCGCCGTCAGCTCCGATGGCCTTGTTCGCTGGGCCAATAAGCCTCTCGACCGTCTGGTGCCCCAACACGTTCGCCTCAACGCCCCGGTCGTCGAGACCATTCGCGATCCTGATTTTCTGGCCACCGTGAAAGCCGCCACCATCGACAAGGAAGTGAAGACCGCGCGTGCCACGTCGATCGTTCCAGGCCGCGCCTTCGACGTGACCGCTGCCCCGCTCCCGGATGGTGGTATCGTTGCCGTTCTCCGCGATCTCACCGAAACGGAGCGCGTCGAAAAGACACGCCGCGATTTCATCGCTAACGTCTCCCACGAGCTTCGGACGCCGCTCACCTCGATTCAGGGATACTCCGAGACGCTGCTCGACTCTGCCTCTGACACATCCGGATCCACGCGCGAGTTTCTGGAAATCATCCGCAAGAACGCTGCCCGCATGGCCCGCCTGACCGAAGATTTGCTCACGCTCGCGCGCGTCGAATCCGGCGAGACGCGTTTCGATACCGAGCCCGTCGCTCCCATGGAATTGCTGAATGATGCCGAGGAAAGCTTTCGCGAGATCGCGCGCACCCAGGGCGTCGAGTTGCAGATCGTCGATGCAAAAGGAGCCAGCGGCTCCGTTGAATCCTTGCCTGCGGTTCTGGCCGACCGCGAAGCAATCCACCAGGTCTTTTCCAATTTGATCGACAACGCCATGAAGTACGGACGCGCCGGAGGGCGCGTCGAGCTTGGCGCCACTTCAGGCGAACGCGGCGTGGAGTTCTATGTTCGCGACTTCGGCGCAGGCATTTCCTCCGAACATCTTCCGCGACTCTTCGAACGTTTCTATCGTGTCGACAAAGCCCGGTCGCGGGAGTCTGGCGGCACCGGCCTCGGCCTTGCTATCGCCAAGCACATCATGCGCGCCCACGGAGGATCCATCCGCGCCGAAAGCGAGCTCACCCGCGGCAGCACATTCCTGTTCACCCTTCCAACCGCCTGACAGTCCCCTGAGAACTAAAAATGGGGCTCTTAGAAAGGGCGCGGCTTCAGCCGCTCACGGGCAGCGGGTGACAAAAAAATCCGAAAAATTCACAGCCCGTTAACCCCCGCCTTCCCGAAAAATTCTAAGCTTTCCCCGTGACCATTCCATCTCACGAACGGCAGAGTTCCGGCGACGCTCCCAGAGCCACGCCCCGTCGCCTGCGTCCTCGCCCATCGGAACCCATCATGAGCGTCGCAGTGAAAAGCCCTGTCCCGGAACCGGCCCACCACTACCTCGTGCGCCGCACGGTCGAAGCCTGTTACATGGCCAAAGAGGCTGCGGGAGCCGCCGCCGAAGGGATCGCCACGGGATCCAACGCGCTCCTGAATTCGTTGCGCCAGCGCGAACGCGAGCTCGACACGCTCGACATGGAAATCGATAGCGGCGTGACCAACGCCATCACCGAAGTCGAGCCCTCAGAAGCGCGTGAGCTTCTCGCCTGCATGAAGTTCATGATCGGCCTCGAGCGTATCGGAGACCTGTTGCTCAGCTTTGCCAATAGCGCTCAATCAGTCAGCGGGCGCATCGATACCGAAGACACCCGCGACCTGACGCAGATGGCCACGATCCTCGAGAAGATGCTCACCGATTGCGGATCGGCTTTCTCGGCCCGCGATGTCGGCAAAGCCGTCGAAGTGCTGCGTGCCGACGCCGAGATGGATCGCCTGCGCAATCTGATCTTTCTCCGTCACATTGAGAATCCCGAGAATCTCGCGCGCCAGGCAAGCCTGCAGGTCATCTTCATGACCCAGTCTCTCGAGCGCGCGGGCGATCACGCTAAAAATCTAGCCGAAGAAGTCTGCCACTTCGTCAGCGGACACACCGTCCGCCACGTCCTCATCGCGTACGATAAGCCGGTGGAGCAGATGTTCATCGACTATCTCCGCCGCCGCGACCAGCACCACTGATTAGGCAAAACGTAGAGTAAAGCAGGCGTTCTTGATTTTTTCCCGCCACAGTAAAATCAATAACTTAGTCGAGATTTGTACGTACAAATGTTCCTGCAGGAACACTGTGGAAAAGTGTGCGATTGTGAGAGCGTGCCCCCTTCCAGCTGCGTTGTTTGCGGCTAGAAGGGGGCTCTTGACTTGGCTTTGTCTCTCGACTCACTGCAGCGTCACGCGAACAGCCTGAGTCTTCGCCACTCCACCACCGCTCGCGCTAACCGTCATCGTGAAGGTCGCGACGCTGGCGTTGGACGCGGCCTTGACCGCGAGGGTGCTAGTCCCACTTCCCGGCGCGGCAATCGACGACGGCACAAATGTCGCCGTAACGTTTTTCGCCAGTCCGGTCGCGGCGAGGCTGATGGTTGAAGAAAAGCCGTTGTCGCCGACAGTTGAAACTGTCAGCGGTATTGATCCGCCTCGCGGCAACACGATCGAAGTGCCGCTGAAGGTCAGAGTGAAGCTCGGCTTGATGATGGTCAGGACGGCCGTTTGAGTTTTCGTGAGGCCACCTCCAGCTGCCTTGATGGTCACCGCATAGTTTCCTCCACTCGCTGCAGAAGTTGTTCGCAGGGTAAGCGTGCTTGTGCCGCCGCCGGGCGCGGCAATGCTCGACGGAGAGAAAATCGCCGTCACGCCTGCCGGTAATCCGGTTGCCGAAAGAGTGACGGAAGATTTGAATCCATTTGATCCAGCCGTCGTAATGTTGAAAGAAGCCGAGTTGCCGCCCGTCACCGTAGCACTGGTGGCACTCAGAGTGAGGGTCAGGCTGGGGATTACGACCGCAACCCCGATCGTGGCGGCGCGCGTCAATCCACCGCCGGAGCCGCTAATCGTGACCGTCGAGCTTTTCGCCGTCGCCGTGCTGGCGGCGATGAAAGTCGCAGTCACTGGCGAGGTTGAGGAGACGGTTGTGGAGGAGAACTTCACCGTCACTCCAGCCGGCAATCCGGTCGCGCTCAGCGTCGGATGCGAACTGAATCCGCCCTGCGGCACCATCGTGATCGTCGCCGAACTCGATGTTCCTGGCGCAATCGAGATGCTTGAAACATTCGGCGCCAGCGTGAAATTCACTTGCCCTGCATCGCTCCAGTGATTTACCAGCAACGACGCATCGACCGAGCCAAGCCCGGTTGCTTCGTCATAGCCCGCGCCCGAAGCGAATCCGGTCACGCCCGGGACGCTGTTATTGCCGCTCGCGACATCGTGAAAGATTGCCGACCCTCCGGCCGAAAGTTGCTGGTTGGCCAGTGCATAGAAGGTCGGGTTGACGTTGCCCTGCGCTGCTCCCTTGTTCTCGAGCACGAGTGCGATCGCGCTCGCGAGCGATGGTGCCGCGGCCGAGGTGCCGGAGGCATAGAAAACGCCGCCCTGCACCTGCACCACGTAAGCGTCCATGATCGACGCGTGCATCGATACGTCCGGCACATCGCGCTTTCCGTCCGCCGGAACGCCGGATGCCGCTTGCCAACTCGGTTTGCTATACGTGATGCTGGCTCCGCCTCCGCCCGCCCACAATCCGCCGCTCCATGAACTTTCATTCCACGCCGACTCCGGAATGTAGCCGATGGCCGAGGATTGTCCTGTGCCATTCGTCGGCGACCAGTACAGACCCGGCGTGTAACTGTCGTTGAACTGCGTCCCGCCGACGCAGGTGCTGTAGGGCGTGGAACAGAGGCCGTTCACCGCCCGCCCGCGGACTGCTGTTTTCAATGACGGAGAGTCGCATCCTGCGGCGCCGTTGTCTCCCGACGAAACAAAAACCGACATGCCCTGCGAAGCGGCCTGTGCCCATGTGCTGTTCCAGAACGCATTGCCCGCCGTGCCCAAGTCGGCTTCGCATAATCCATAACTCAGCGTGATGATCGGGGCGACATTGTGGTTGACCGCATACAGCGCGGAGAGATTGATGCCGTCCATCGATGACGTGGATTGCGTGGTCACGAACTTGATGGTTGCGTTTTTCGCGATCGCACCCGCCCACTCCACATCCATTGCGGATTCGAGTTCGTCATCGCACCACGGAAATCCAGGATCCGGTCCGTTGAGGATGACCTGCGGATCGTTGGGCGAGAGGCCGGCATTCGTGCGAAACGTTCGAATATCGGAGAGCGCGATGTCCACGCGGCCGAGCACTGCAATACTTTGCCCGGTCCCATCGAGTCCCTTGGTTGTAAAGCGGGGTCACGTCATAGATCATGGCCCAGTCCTGCGGCATCAGGAAATGCGCCCCGTTGGACGCGGTGTAGTTGGGCGCGACGATGTAGCTGGGAGCGCTGCGGAAATCGTGCAGCGACACCACGCCGCTCACCACGGTTGCAAGTGAACGTGGAATCGCAGGATCGGTGGCGTTGGCGAGATGTTCCTGTCCGCGCACGCGATATCGTTGGAGCTTAGTTTGAAACGCGGACTCAACTTGGGCGGCCGTGCCGCTGAAAATTACGGCACGATGCGAGGCCGGAATCTCTTCCACTTCCATGCCCAAAGAGCGCAACCACTTTGTTACCTGCGCTAGATCGTTTTGTGAAACGCCAAAGCGCCTCCCGAACTGTTCGGGTGTAAGCCAGCGATGGTAGTAGCGCGATGCAGGATCCTGCTGCGCCCGCAAAAGTTCGTCGAGCGCCGCTTCCTGCGCAGCATCGGCTCTGAGCACCAGCACCATGCGTCCCATATAAAGGTCCGGAGCGACGCCGCCGATAGAAAATTCAGGCCGCGCCAAGGGTGTCGTTGGCCGGACAACACAACCCGCTGTTGATTGAAGATTGGTCCCGAGATCCGGTCCGCTGGCCGGATCGATAAGAGATCATTCATCTGATCAAGCTTTGGCTGATCACCGCTTGCGGGGCCTTGGGCCAGCACGATCGATGAAAGACACGCTACGAGCAGCACAACAACCAACGACTCTCTTCGTTGCATATGCACCTCGAAAAAGTTTTCTCGCCAGAGCAGAGGAGGGCCACAACAAGTCATCGGCAGATTTCCGCGAACCTTAACGGAACGATGGTCGCTTTAACTATCGGAGGTAACGGAAAGAAGTAACGTGAAGCTTGGCGGGTAATGTCTTGCAACGTGTCTGGCCCAGTACCCGTCCTCTGCATTGACATCAATCGAAGCGACTTCTAACATCCGTTCACATCTCGATCGGTGCCTCCGTGCTCGGAACATGCACTGATCTCATCAAGGGGCGTTCCATGAAAAATTCACGAACAGGTGTGTCGGTTCGCACGGCAAGCTCTGTGCAGGGCCATGCAACCGTTCAAATCGCAGTTGTTTTCGCAATCCTCTTCATAGTGGCGCTTGCGGCACTGGCGAGCCCGCAGTACGGCGATCGTGACCGTGACCGGTTTGGCTTCGTTTCGCGCGAGCGCATCGCTCGCGACTTTGGCGGTGGCAACGGTGGCAGGCCTTCCCCTGATGCACAGTGCGAACCCGATAGCGTCGCCGTCGGATTTCATGTGCAGACTGGCGAGTTCTTCAACCAGGCCTGGCTCGATTGCGCGCCCATTCGTCCCGATGGAAGGATGGGAGACGAGCGACGCATGACCAACCGCACCGGCAGCCCAGGCGGACGCCCCGTGCACGATGCGTTTTGTCCGGAGCACTTCGCTCTGCGCGGATTGCGTGGACGGACCGGAGCTTCCGTCGACGAAGCGGTTGGCGAATGCAGTCCAATGCATGAAATCGAGGAGCGCAACCCGCGACCGCGCACCGAGTGGACCCAGTCAGTTACGCGTCCGAATGCAGGCGGACATCCCGCAGAAGCTGAGTGCCCGATGGGTGCTGTGGTGACAGGTTTCCGCTCCATGAGCGGCGAGTACATGGACCACTTGTGGATTCTCTGTTCGGAAGTTCGCCCGCGCGATCATGATCACGACCGCGACCGCGATCATTACCGCTAGGCGCACTGCTCCGCGGATTTCACCTTGGCAGCGGCGGGCGCGATTGCAGGATGTTCCGTGACGCGCTCGCCTCTGCCGAATCAGCACGATCGCCCCGAGAATCGCGAGCGATGCGAGCACAACCCGCGCCGTCAGTGCCTCGCCTGCAAAGAGCCATCCCAATAACACTGCAACGACTGGATTCGCATAAGTATGCGTTGCGACCAGTGTTGGCGGGCATCGCTGCAGCAGCCAGGTGTAGGCTGTGAATGCAACGATCGATCCAAACACGATCAGGTAAGCCAATCCCAGAATCGATTTCATCGACACTGCGGACCAGTTCAGCGCGTGAAATTCGCCCGTCACACCAGCGGCGGCGAGCAGCATCACCGCGCCACATACCAGCGGCACGGCCGTACGCGCCAAAGCGTCCGTCGGCAACTTGAGTTTTGGTGAGATCACGACACCCGCCGCCCACGATAACGAACCGAGCAACACGGCAACCATTCCGATGAGGCTTGTGTTTTTCGCCGACAGCTCGATGCCCGTAAGGATAGCGACGCCGACCACGCCAAGACCCAGGCCCAGCGCGCTCATGCGGCTGATCTTCTGTTGTCCGGATGCGCGCGCGAGCACGAGAATGAACATAGGTTCGGTCGCGATCAGGAGCGCGGCGAGCCCCGAGGCAACGTGCTGCTCGGCCCAATGCAGAGAGCCGTGGCCCACCAGAAAAAAGAATGCGCCCACGATTGCGCCGGCGATCCAGTGCTCGCGCTTGGCGCGGTATCCGCGCGCGTACGCCCAGAGCAACAGAACGCTGCCGGCAACACTGTGACGGATTCCTGCGGTGACCAGGGGAGGAATGGTCTCCACTGCATAGCGGATGGCGAGGTAGGTCGATCCCCAAACGAGGTAGATTGCGGCGAAGGCGAGCGCCAGCTTGATCGAATCTGCTCGAGTGCTTTCGGGCTTCGACGAGTTTGGTTTCGGGACGATCACGGGGCGCCCTCCTATGTGTACCATCCTGCCGCTGCGAATCAGGGCCATCACTTGGGCTGGGTTTGAGGTGTGCATAATCTAACCTCCAAAAGCTTAAACAGCGGTTAGGTTGATGCTAGATTTTGCAATCTAACTTGTCAAGGAGCTTTTAATGGTTAGATAATGTATTTGATGCGGGGAAATCACCTTATTTCATCCATCCGGGAAAAGACGAGGCGACGGGAGCCGCGATTCGATTTGTGCGCAGGGGCGTTGTGTCTCGATTTTGTGAACACGCTCGACGATCGTTACAGCGACGAGCCCAAGGAGTTGCTCGAGAGCTACCTCGATCTGGCGCGTTTTGGGGAAGACACGGGAATCCTTTCGGACCAGCAAGTCGATACTCTGTTTGCACGAAGCCAACAGGGGTCTGAACCAGCGCAAAAAGCTTTGGCGGCAGCGATCGAAATGCGCGAGGCGATGTATCAGGTTTTCTGGGCGATTGTTCAGAAAAAGCCTGTACCAAGAATGCCGATGATGGTTCTGAATGGATTTATCCAGGAGGCGGCATTGCATGCAAGCCTGGTGCCTCACGCGGGACACTTCGCCTGGCAGTTCGATCCGTCGCTTTATAACTTCGACGCACCGCGATGGCCGATTGCGCGATCGGCGGGTGAATTGCTGGCTTCCGACGATTTGAAATTCGTCCGGGCCTGCGCTTCGAAGATATGTGAGTGGTTATTTTTGGATGAGAGCAAGAATCACCGTCGCCGGTGGTGCGACATGACGAAGTGCGGCAACCGGGCGAAGGTAAAAAGGTTTTATACGCGGAACAAGGCGTCGGAGTAGGTTTTTTCGCATGCGGACTGGCGCTGCACGCGAATCCCTCCACCGGCTGAAAGACGCCGGTGTTCGGGATGACGTATTCACGAGGACATGTGATTTGGCCGTCCGGCCGCGTTCGATGATGGACTCATCCTGAACGAAACAGGTGTTCCGGCGGAGTGAAGGATATTGCGGGCAGTGCGATCAAAGCCAAAGCTCTGCAGGCAAATACGCCGGGCTCCAGCATGACGCATTCACCATGATGGGTCATGTCCAGTCCCGGACGGCGTTCTGCAAATACGGACAGCCGCTGATCGATCCAGACGGCGAACCTCTGCGAAAAAAATCTGCCAGTGCAATGACTTAACATCGTTCGCGCTTTGGACGCGTAGCTGCTCGGAATGACCCTGTACCCGTCCGCAAGGAGCTTAACGAATGTTTTTCCAGGATTTGCGAATCGCCGTTCGCCATTTGAGAAAGTCTCCTGCGTTTAGCTTTACCGCCATTCTGATGCTGGCGCTGGGGATCGGTGCGACGACAGCGATCTTTTCAATCGTAGAGGGCGTTCTGCTGCGACCGCTGCCGTTCCCGCAATCGGAGCGCCTAGTCACCCTTTCCGACATACTGCAAGGCGCAAACATTGGAGGGGACAGTGAGGCTGGAGTGACCGCTGCGGACATTCGCGCCTACACCCGCAATACCCAGAGCTTCGACAGTCTCGGGGGATATGAGCAAAGCACCTACGAACTCTCAGGGATCGGCGATCCGGCGCAGGTGAACGGCGCCCGCATGACGGGAGGAGTATTTCCGGCGCTGAAGGTTGCGCCCTTGATGGGGCGCGTTTTCACGAGAGAGGAAGATGAGCAGGGCGAGCAGCTGACGGTGGTCAGCTACGCGCTATGGCAGAACCGGCTTCACGGCGATCCGCACGTACTTGGGACGAAGATCCTTGTCGATCGAAAGCCGTACCTGATTCTTGGCGTCATGCCTCGGGAGTTCGAGTTCCCACTGGTTCCAGGTCATTTGAACAACAGCGAGTTCTGGATTCCGATGAGTTTTACTCCGCTGGAAATTGGGGAAATGGGGCAGGCCAGTTGGAACTACAACATGGTGGGGCGATTGAAAGCGGGAGTAACGATCGAACAAGCCCGGCAGGATGCTGAGCGCGTTGCGCAAGCGACCATGCGCAGTTATCCACCATTCATGGCGAGCCTGCACATCGCCGCGGCGGTTCATTCTTTGCATGAAGCAACGGTTTCGGGGGCACGCGCACTGGTCCGCACATTGTTTCTCGCGATCGTCGTGGTGCTGCTGATTGCGTGTGCAAATCTCGCGGGAGTTCTGTTGGTGCGGGCCATCCGCCGGCGCCGTGAGATCGCGATGCGCCTCGCGCTGGGAGCGGGGGCCTGGACGCTTCTTCGCCAGGCAGTGCTCGAGGGGTTGGTGTTGAGCGTAGCTGGAGGAGCGCTGGGCCTGGGATTGGCTGTGATTGGGTTGCGGATCGGCATCAGCCGCCTGCCGGAGACATTGCCGCGGATCGATGAGATCGGGCTGGACTGGCAGGTAGTGGTGTTCGCGATTGGAATTTCCGTTCTGACCGGGATTGTGTGCGGACTGATTCCCGCGTTTGCCGCGTGGCGAACCCGCGTCAACGAAACCTTAAAGGAAGGAGGCCGCACCGGATCAGCGGGAGGAGGACACGCCTGGCTACGTTCTGCCCTGGTAGTTGGCGAGATTGCCACCGCGCTCGTGTTGCTGGAGGCGGCCGGACTATTGCTGCGCAGCTTTGAGAAGATGCGAACCACTGATTTGGGCTTTCGGCCGGACCATGTTCTGACGGCGACGTACTCGCTGCCGCAAAAGCAATATCCGAAGCAGGCGAACGTGGACGAGTTTGGAAGGGAACTGCTGATCCGGCTGCGCCAGCTACCGGGCGTGAAGTATGCGGGACTGACGACGTACCTTCCGGCTTTGGGGAACTCCAGCAACAGCACGTTCGTCGTGGAAGGCTACGAGCCGCTCAAGGACGCGAACATGAATCTGGCGACGACAGTGGACGTAGAAGGAGACTTCTTGCAAACCATGGGCGTGCCGTTGTTGGCGGGCCGTTTTTTTACGCCGTCTGACAACGTAGATTCTCCGCTGGTCGCGATTGTGAATCGCAAGCTGGCGGAACACTTCTGGCCCAAAGCGGATCCGATAGGGAAGCGTTTGCGCCTCGGGACGCCGGAGTCGAAAACCGAGTGGTTGACGGTGGTCGGGGAGGTAGCGGACGTGAAAGAAGGATCTCCGGATTCTCCGGACAAAGAACAGTTGTATCAGCCGCTTGATCAGTGTCATGCGATCGCTCGGGGCGTTGCGAACTCCCGATAGTATCAACGGACTCAGCGGATTCATTACGGTGCGGACGGTGATGGAGCCCGAGCAGATGGCGGCTTCTCTGCGCAGTGCCGTGCGGTCGATTGATGCGCAACTGGCGTTGGCTCAGATTCAAACGATGGAGAGCGCGGTTTCTGACAGCGAAGCGCCGCGGCGATTTCAAACTGCGGTGATCTCTGCGTTTGCGTGCGCTGCAGTTTTGCTGGCGGGGCTCGGAATCTACAGTGTGATTGCATTCTCGGCTGCACTGCGCGTGCAGGAGATGGCGATCCGTATGGCGCTGGGATCGCAGCGGTCGGGAATTCTGGGGCTGGTGTTCTTGTCGGCGATCAAGCTCGCGCTGGCGGGATGCGCCATTGGATTGCTGGGAGCCGCCGCGGCTTCGCACTTGCTGGATTCGTTCTTATTCGGCGTGAGCCCGTTTGACCCGCTGGTGCTGCTGCTTGCGTCGTTGTTCGTATTGGTGCTGGCGCTGGTGGCGACCTTTATTCCGGCTCGGCGAGCGGCGTCGATCGATCCGATGAAGGCGTTGCGCGCGGAGTGATCAGGTCTGTGGCTCTTACAGCAGATTCCTCCGTGGCCGTCGCTTGCGCTCCGGCAGCGGTCGGAATGACAAGGGTTGATTTCATTCTGTAGGTTAAAGTTCTGCTGCATTTGAAGCTGCGCGCGAGATCCCTCCACCGGCTGAAAGGCGCCGGTGTTCGGGATGACGCATTCATGGAGGAAGGCGCTGCGCGCGGACTGAATGCGGGGAAACATTGCGAGGAACAGCAGATTCCTCCGTTACCGTCGCTTGCGCTCCGGCTGCGGTCGGAATGACAAGGGTTGATTGTATCTTTCAGTGAGTTGAATTCACGTCGAAGCCGTAAGACTTGAGGATGTCGGCGGCGGATTTGCTTTTCATATAGTCCTCGAACTGGCGCGCGGTTTCTTTGTTCTTCGAGGAGTTGAGGATCACGCAAGCCTGGTCGATCGGCTGGTATTCGCTGGGCGAAATTTCCGCGTATCGGCCTCGTGTTTTCATCGTGGGCGAGAGCGCGAGAGACAAGGCAACCACTCCTGCGTCGGCCGATCCTGAGACGACAAACGATGCGGTCTGCGAAATATTTTCTCCGAAAACGAGCCTGTCTTTCACCTTTTCGTACAAATCTTCTTTCTGCAGGGCGGCGACGGCGGCTTGTCCGTAAGGGGCGTGCTGCGGATTTGCAATCGCTATTTTCTTGACGTTGGGATCGAGAAAGACTTTCAGGCCTGAATTTACGTCGAGCTTCGATTCGTTAAGCACCCACACCACGATTTTTCCCTTGGCATATTGGAAGTAGCTGCCGGATTCGACAAGCCCGGCGGATTCCAGTTTTTTTGGATAGTCGAGGTTGGCGGAGAAAAACATGTCGAAGGGCGCGCCATTCTGAAGCTGCTGAAAGAAATTTCCGGACGATCCGTAGGTGACCTTCACGGTCTTGCCTGTCTGCTTTTGGAAACCGGCGACGATATCTTGCATGGCGAACTGAAGGTCGGCAGCGGCCGCGACGGCAATTTCTTGTCCCATGCAAGGGCGACTGGTGAAGGCGATGCACAGGATGGCAGCGACGCAGATGGCGGCTGTTTTTGTTGCAAATATGTTGGACCCAGTTGCGATTCGAAGTTTCATTCGGCTCATTCTCCCCGTCTTAATTGGCGTAAAGGGATTGATCGGCACATAGGCTGCGGTGGTGATTGCTGCACATCTACAATTTGACAGCTAAGTGGGAATAATCTTCTCGATTTTCAGTTGAATCCGTTGTGGATCCGTTTCGTGCAACCATATTAAACCGTATAGGAACAGCCGATGCATATCGTATCGGGAATACGAATGATGTAAGGAATGCCCTTTGGAATTTCGGGCGTGAAGCAACCTGAGAGTTCTGTTGTCCATCAGACGGAGTACTGAAGAACGAACTTGGGCTCGAACTGCGACCGTGCAAAAGCTTTCATACTGTGCCCGGTCGTTGGAATCGTTATATATTGGGATGCCGCTTCTGTAAGAAAAGGAGTATCCGTTTTGTCCTCTTAACCCGAGTCGTACGGTGCGGGTTCCCCCCTGGGCAACGGACTTTGGCCACGGAGATCGTGATGAAGTTATTCCTGCTTGCACTGACCATTGGGGTACTTGTGTCCTTTACCGCTTGCGGAGGCGGAACGACCACCACCACGAAAACGCCCCCGCCCCCAGCCACCTTTACGATCAGTGCGAGCGTGACTGGCCTGTCATCGGGTGCGAGCGTTGTGCTGCAGAATAACGGCGGGAATAATCTGACGGTCAGCGCCAATAGACGGCGGCGTTTTCGCGGACTGCGTCACGAGTGGCGGAGCCTATGCAGTCTCCATCTTGACGCAGCCAACCGGCGAGACGTGCTCGCTCGGGAGCAACAGCACGGGGACGGTGACGGCGAACGTGACGGTGGCAGTGACCTGCGCTTCACGATCAGCGTAAGTGTCACAGGACTTTCGGCGGGAACGACGCTCGTGCTGCAAGACAATGGCGGGGACAATCTCAGTGTGATCGCGAATGGGACCTTTCCGTTTGCGACTCCGGTGAACGGCACCTACGCTGTTACGGTCTTAACGCAACCCGCGGGAGAGAGTTGCTCGCTTGGGAAGCAACAGCTCGGGAAGTGCGACGGCGGATGTCACGGTTACAGCCACGTGCGTTCCGATCGCTGGCAGTTTCACGATCTCCGTTACTGCGACGGGAATCACGAGCGGGAGCTTGGTGTTGCAGGATGATGCCGGCCAGCAGGTGACGCTGACATCCACAGTCACGAGCCAGATCTTCTCCAACACATACGCCAGCGGGGCGAGTTACATGGTGAGGGTGGTTTCGATGCCAACGGGGGAAACCTGCGCGCCCAGCAACAACACATCCGGAACCATCAACGGAAATGTGACGATTACAGTCGCTTGTTCCTCAGGATCAACCAATGACTCGATCAGTGTACTGGTCACGGGCCTGACGGAACCCTCGTGGTGCAAGACGACAAGGCAGACACTCTGACGTTCACGGGTGCGAGACGCAGACGTTCGCCACGCTGTATCCGAGCGGCTCGACGTATGCGGTAACCGTGAAAACGCAACCGACGGGTCAGACTTGCACGCTGAGCAGCAACGCGACCGGAACCATCACGTCGAACATCACGGTGACGGCGACGTGTACCACGAACACCGTCAACGACACCATCAGCGTCGCAGTCTCGGGGCTTACGGGAACGCTGGTGATGCAGGACGACAAGGCCGACACTCTCACGTTCACGACAAACACCACTCTGCCGTTTGCCACGACCGTATGCCAGCGGCTCGACGTACACGGTCGTCTGTGAAGACGCAACCTACCGGACAGACTTGCACGTTGAGCAGCAACGCGACCGGAACGATCACGTCGAATATCACGGTGACGGCGACGTGTACAACGTCGGGAAGTGGCCTCTCGCTCAGTGTGGATGTTTCAGGACTTTCCGGAACTGTCATCCTGCAAGACGATCAAGGGGACAGCTTAACTTTCACCAGCAGCTCCACCCAAAAATTCGCAACTACGTATACCACCGGATCGACCTACACGGTGTATGTGACGAGCCAACCGGCGAGCCAGGCTTGCGTTCCTACGTATTCAACTGGGACGATCAACTCGAACGTGACGATTTCCGCCGCGTGCGCAACTGGTTCGACGCGGCAAATGGGAACCGTGAGCGGCGTATCGACCATTGCTTGTGCGGGCTCGATATCAGGCGGCGTATGCCAGCAGATGACGGTCTCGTGCCCTAGTGTTCCGGATGTCATGGCTTACGTGAAAACCAACACTCCGAGCGCGAGCTCTCTCGGAACAGTCACGTACAACACCGGCACGGACGGCAACGGTCTCTACGAGGATATCTACACCTTTGGCAGTACGGCGGTTGGTAACGTTTTGACAGCCGGCTTCACGACCGTAGAGATTTCGTGGGGAAGTCCATTCAATGGGACTCAACCCGCTGGTTGGGTAGAAGGAACGGGGGGAGTTCTCGCGGCAGCTTGCCGTTATGCGACGGTGACCCAGTGGATTTCGGACAACATCAAGTCGAATGCAACTCTTCCGCTTTGTGCGACGGCAAATAGCGGCGGGGCAGGAGCACTGGCTTATGCCTTGTCGCAATATCCCGTGGGAAACATTATCTCGATGGCGGAAGTGACGAGCGGTCCGCCGACCGGCCGCCTTGACTGGGGGTGCGGGTGTACTGAAGGAAAGTTAGCTGTGCAGTGCGGGTCGAGCACAACCCTAGGCACTTGCTTTGGGAAGGCGGATGCACCGGTTTGGGATCCGGCCTACGATCCGAGCGGTACCACTGCAGTGTGCACCAATGCGACGAGTGGCAACCTTCCGCCTGGAGGGCTGAACTTCTTCCTGGGTGACAGCGTTGAGGCCCCGGGAGCCACGTACAGTTTGCCGAAAACGAACGTGAATCTTGTATTCGGGGATGCGGATAACAGTTCTGCGATCGCGATCGGGCAAGACTGGTTCAACCACATCACCAGCACAAAAGGGCAAGCATGTGTGTCGGGCGGCATGCATTCGATGGCGAATACGCTCGCTGGCGCACAGCAAATTGCGAACGACATCATCGGGATGTGTAAGATTCAGCCGTAAGATTTGAAAGTCCCCACCCTAAACGCAAAGAACGCGTTTAGGATGGGGCACCCTTGTGGTCTCCTAGTCTTTGTCTCGGTTTAACCGCTCTTTTTCTCGCTTCCCGTTTCCTCTCCACCTCGTGCGACAATCGTACGCATCTTTTCGTTCTGACCAGTCTTGTTCCGTGCCGTTTCTAAACTGTTGCTGACCGGAGGAACTCCTGTGCGTCCTATCGTTGCCGCGGTTGTCCTTGTGCTGAGCACGTTTCCCGCAGTCCTCGCGCAGAACGTTGTTCATTACGCGACCACAAATGCGAACGTGAAATATCTGTTCGCGACGGCCGAGCCGGTGTTGCATCTCAAGCCCGGGGACATTCTCGATACCAATACGCTCGATTGCTTTGGCGACGGCATCAAGAAGCCCGGCGACACGATGAGCATGGCGAAAGGGGACAATCCTCTCGCGGGGCCGTTCTACATCGAAGGCGCGGAGCCGGGAGACACGCTCGCGGTCAAGATTCTCGACCTGCAAGTGAATGGCGACATGGGAGTCGGTGCATTCTCGCCGGGATTCGGATCGATTAACTCCTCGCACTACACGCCGATGCTCGAGGCTTCGCCGCTGCCAGAGCGTCTGTGGTTTTATCCCATCGATCACGCGGCGAATGTGGCGACCTTCAAGGCCAACGATTCCGATTTCGCGGTGAAGATTCCGATGCATCCGTTCTTCGGATGCATCGGCGTTGCGCCCGCCAACGGAGAGGCCCGCAGTTCGATTGTGCCGGCGGAGTTTGGAGGGAACATGGACTCCCCGGAGGCGAGCGTTGGCAACACGGTCTACTTTCCGGTGAATGTGAAGGGCGGGTTGCTCTACCTGGGCGACGGCCACGCGGCGATGGGGGATGGCGAGGCGGCGGGTTCAGCGATCGAAGTGCCTCTCAAGGCCCGCGTGCAGTTGAGCGTGATCAAGGGACGCCACATCGATTGGCCGGAGTTTGAAAATGACGATGCGATCATGACGGTGGGTGCATACCGTCCGCTGGATGATGCGTTTCGGATTGCGTTTACGGAGCTGGTGCACTGGATTCATCGGGATTACGGATTGTCGGAACTCGACGCGTATGAGCTGGTTTCGAAGGTGGGGAAGGCTCACCTGAACGAGATGGTGGACCCTAATTATGTGGTCGTGGCTTCGATTCAGAAGAAGTATTTGCCAGCGAAGAAATGATGTGCCACTTTCGGAGAGAAGCAGATTCCTCCTTGGCGCTTCGCGCTTCGTCGGAATGACAAACTCTCTTCAAAGGTAAAGCCCCGTCCTGGACGCTTGCGCCGCGTTCAGGATGGGGCTTTTGTCGATTTGCTGCGTCTGGCTAGCCCTTTACGATTTTCTTCGCGCTCGTGTCCCAAACGGCTACGGACTTGTTGAAGTACGAGAAGTTGGCCAGGTGGCATCCGATGGCTGTGTTGTTGCCGAAGACCTCGTTCTCGACGACGGGTTTGCGGGTGCGGACTGCGTTGTAGAAGTTGGTTTGGTGATCGACGGTGTCGCTGTATCCCGGAGGAGTGGCGAACGACTCGCCTTCCTCGTCGATCTTCGAGGCCAGTGCCGCGGGTTCCGGATGCTCCTCGTGCCACTTCTGCAAGTACTGATCGCGCAGCGCCTTGGGCCATCCGAATATTGAGTAGCCTTCCGGCTCGGGACGCGTGTCCTCAGGCTTATAGCTAAGGGTGTTGTCCTTGATGATCATCGTGCCCTTGGTGCCATAGAAGCCGATGAACTCGCCGCCGTTATTGTTGAGATTGCAACGCACGGTGACGCGGAAGTTGGGATAGTCGTAAAGCGTCTCGATGAGGTCGGGGAACTCGCGGCCATCCTTGAAGTGGTAGAGTCCGCCACTCGACTGGGCGCGCTGTGCCGGAGCATTCGTGCTGGTGATGAAATGAATGCCCGAGAGCAGGTGGACGAAGAGATCTCCGCCGAGTCCCTCGCCGTAGTCGGTGAAACAGCGCCATCGGAAGAAGCGGACGGGATCGAAGGCGCGCTTGGGAGCATTGCCGAGAAACGTATTCCAGTCGATGGTTTTCTCGCTGGCATCGGGCGGAATGGGATAGACCCAGGCGCCGCTCGGCGAATTGCGATCCCAGTAGGCGTTGATGGAGAAGACTTCGCCCAGCTTTGCCGGAGTCGTAAATCTCTTTCGCCTTGGCGTAGAGAATGGAACTGACGCGCTGGCTGCCGACGCAGACCATGCGCTTGTTCTTGTGCGCGGCCTCCATCATGGCGAAACCATCTTCTACCGTATGCGACATGGGCTTTTCGCAGTAGACGTCTTTGCCGGCGGCGACGGCGTCTTCGAAGATGTGCCGATGCTGGTGATCCATGGTCGCGATCAGGACGGAGTCGACATCTTTGCGATCGAGGATCGAGCGATAGTCGCGGGTCGCTGGAACGCTGGGATTTTTGACGGCTTCCTGCGCGGCGATGTGGCGGCCGTCATAGAGGTCGCAAACGGCGACGCACTGAACGCCAGGAACGCTGAGGGAGGCTTCGAGATGCTCGCATCCGCGGACGCCGGTGCCGATGGAAGCGAAACGAACGGTGTCGCTGGGCGCTACAGGGCGCCCGGAGGCGAAAAGTTTGTTCGGTTGAAGAAGGACTTTCGCGGCGGAGGCGGTGGCCAGGGCTCCGGCGCCGATATGCATGAACTGACGACGATTCAAGGGATGGATAGCCATGAGTTTGCAGGACCTCACAGTGCTGCTGATTTTCCGTCTACGGCGTGTGCGCCGGCGTGAATTTAATTACGCGGAGGAATTATTGCACAGGCACAGGCGTGTTAGTAAAACGATTTTCTTGGGCGAATGCAGATTGCCAAATCGGGAGGGCAAGGGAAAAGCGTGACAATGTAGGAGGTCGCCGCACATGCAAAGAGATGTGTCTCGACGAATCACTTGTTTGGAATCTCTGGAGATTTGAAACAGGCGGGAAAAAATTGAAAGGGCCGTGACATTGGTTATGCTCTAGCCGCTCGCTCCTGCGAGGGAGCTTACAGCGTGGAGGCATGTACCGTCACGACCCCTTGATGCGATCACTGCTTTCGCAGTTCCGAACCCCAACTACCCCTCGCAGAGCCGTCGGTTTTTTCAGGTCCGGTCGCCTTGCAGGTCGCCCCGCCTGGCTGATCACTCAGTCTACTTCGGACTGGCTCGTTTTATTGTGCCAACCCTTTCGACCGTCGACGCAAACCACCTTAACAGAGAATGCAGAAACGTCAACGCAAACTATTGGTGCATCGATGAGCGCGAACGCTGTGCATAATCGAAAATGCAAATCGTTGGAATGGAGAAGCTTAGTTCCGCGCGATTTTAATCGGGACGCCTTTTGCACAGAAAAAATCACAGCGCACTCGGCAACTGCAAAACGATGAAAGCGAACCAAATATTCGTCTTGACGCTGACGAGCGTTCAGGTCAGAGTGCAGAGTACACCGGAAAAAACTAAGTGACTTCAGAACTGGTGGCTTATGTGGACGGCGGATGCCTGGGAAATCCGGGACCGTCGGGCATTGGAGTCGTCATCAGCGGCCTCGCGGACGGCCCTGTCCGCATCGCCAAGTGGATCGGCAACCAGGATAACAACGTCGCTGAATATGCCGCGCTGATGGAGGCCTTGCAGTATGCGGTGGCGAGCAAGGCGCAAACGCTGCATGTCTATTCAGATTCGCAGGTTGTGGTCCGACAGATGACAGGGCGAATATGTCTGCCGGAGTCCTCGGCTTTATTCCTTGCACTGGACCTGCCGGAAGCTGGCGCGATCGTTGAAATTCTCCATCTCGCACGTCAAGCGGGAACTTAACGCCGAAGCCAATCGCCTTGCGCAGTCTGCGTTGCGGCGGAAATCAGCAATTACCAGTTAGCCACTTGCCCTCTTGGGTCCGTCGGTTGTCATGGCGGTGAGGTAAATCCTTTGGTACGTGCACTTTTGGATTAGTACCTCCGGGCAGGGATGTTGTTGACACGTCGCACCTTACGAGCGAAACTGCTGAGAGGAGATGCCGGGTCCGAGATCCGGCGTTAACCTTTTGATACACAGCCCTTCCCCAAGGAGCAGCGTTGCACGAGCACGTTACAAGTGGAGATGCGCGAGCCGGCTTGCCTTTGGGCGTGCGCTTTCCGGGTGAGGATGGCGGACGGTCGCTGGCCGAAATGGCGCAGCGTGATCTCGACTCCACACTTCAGCTCCTTGCCGAGCGGGCCCAGTTCATCACTGGCGCCAGCGGCGTGGCAATTGCCCTTCGGCGTCCAGAACAAAACGACATGCTTTGCCGTGCGAGCACGGGTTCGAATGCCCCGGAGCTGGGAACGCTTGCTTTCCACGGAATTCGGGCTTTCGGGAGAGAGCGTACGGACGCGTGTGCCTCAGCGTTGCGACGATGCGGGGCGGGACCCGCGGGTGAACCAGGAAGTTTGTCGCCAGCTGGGCATTGCCTCGGTGGTGGTGATGCCGGTGGTGGCAGACACCGAAGTCCTGGGAGTCTTCGAGCTCTTTTCAGGGATGCCACAGGCCTTTGGCGAGCGCGACCTTTCTGCAGTGCAGCGGTTGAGCCAGATGGTCGAGACGGCTGTTCGTCTGGCGCGAGCTGCCCATGTCTCAGCCAACCGATTTGAGCCAGTCGAGAATGCAGTCGGTCAGCCGCATGCTCCCGCGGATGACGACTTGTTGGATGTTGTGGAGATGATCGAGGCGCACTCGGTCGAAGTGCCGACGGCAGATCTCGGTGTTCTAGTGGCGCAGCAACGGTTAGCGCCGCAACCAGCATCAGAGCAAAGACTTCCAGATAAGAAGGCGCCGCAACAGAAACTTTCTGAACAAATATTGTCTGGACCGAAGACCAGTGAACCCAGAGCAGTGGAGCATCGATCCTCCGAACCTGTTGGGTCTGAACAGAAACAAAGCGAGAAACGCACTGTCGATGCTGCCATCGCGATGGCCGAGCCGGTGCTGGTTCCAGCCGCTCCCTCGACGAGAGATGGCCAAAATACTGATGATCGGAATACATCAGCGAAGAAGAAGTTATTCTGGTCAGCTGCGTTGAATGTGGCAGCGGGCGATGCGCAGGCTGACATAGATGAGAGCCATGTGCCTCCGATGCTGCGAGGGCTCCGAAAATGCGACGCCTGTGGATTTCCGGTTTCGCCGGGACGCGCCTTGTGCGTGGAGTGTGAAGAGAAGAAGTGGCGCGGGCAAGTGAAGCGTCCCTAACCAAAAAGCCGTTGTGGCAACGCAGGGAAATCGAATGAGCTTGATCAAGATTCCAAGCGGCTGTCCGCACAAAATTTACCCTGAGAGAGGAATGCGCAACCTTGGAAAATCTTGACAACACAAGCAACTCTGCTAAAGTGCGAGAGAAGGTGTCGAACCCCACTACGTCTGCGGCAGGTGGCCTCGCTATGAAGAATGTGTATGAAGTATTGCGCCAGAAAGAGATGGAGTTAACGCGGTTAGAAAAGGAAGTGGAGGCCCTGCGGTTGGTGGCTCCGCTCCTTTCGGAAGAGAAAGAAAGTCTGTCGGAAATTTCGAAGCCCGCGCTCGCGACCGCGGTTAACGGACCACAACCGGCAGCACGGATTTCGGTACCGTCCTCGCCATCGATTCCTGCTCCTCAGCCGGTGCGTGCTGCCGGATGGGAAGATACGGCGAAGCGCTGGCCGTAGACAAAAGTTCTCAGTAAATTGATATTCATGCAGCCTGGGATACTTCCCGGGCTGACGTGTTTTTGGGCAAAAGTCGTCCTTGCCGCGGGCGGAAAGCGGAGTACAATCTCCTCACTTTTTGGGGCGTTGGCCGCGAAGATCAAATTTGTCAGGTACTGGAGCGCCCCTTCTTAGCAAGGAGGATTCCATGCCGGGATTCTGTGTGAGTTGCGGTGCGCCCATTACGGGCCCATTCTGCAATCAATGCGGCGCTCGAGCCGTAGCTCCCAGTGCTCCCGCTCAACCGGTTGTTACCGCTCCGCCAATCGCTGTGCCTGCGCCGCAACCTGTTCCCCCGGTGGTCTCAACTACTCCTGCTTCTTACCCTCCTGCTGCGCCTGCTCCCGCCGCGACGAGTTCCGGTTTGGGCAAGATTTTGCTATGGGTGGGAGCAATCTTGCTCGTGCTTCTGCTGGCTGGCGCCGGAGCGACGATGTATGGCTACTACTGGGTGAAGCACAAGATCACAAACTACGCATCGGCGGTTACAGGAGGGGCGAGTGGACCGATGAGAGTGGTGGAGAGCGGCGACAGTTGCCGCTTGCTTTCGGCCGCTGACTTACAGCAAGTGCTGGGAGTGACGATTGAGAAGACCGCCGAGATTGTGGAAGGATCCGATCCGGGGTGCGCCTATTACACGAATCCGGCGGCGTTCGGAAAGTTGAGAAGCATGGCCCTGGAGCAGGCGCGGAAGCAATCGCAGGCTGCGGCAAAGCATTCCGGTCCGCAAGGTGACAATCCTTTGGCGGCGCTGAAGGACGCGAACCAGTTCGAAGGCATCATGAAGACGCTCAGTGGGAACGATCCTGCGAAAGATGGGCAAGTGATGTCGTTCACCATCGAGCGCGGGTTTGGCAGCGAAAGCTGGTCTGGCATGCGGCTCGTGGAAGCGGCTTTGCCCGGTTTTGAAGAGGTGAGCGGCGTAGGCGATAAAGCCATGATCGGAGCGTTCGGCCACGCGTTCTATGTGATGAAGGGCGATACGATGATCCGCCTCGATACGACGCTGGTTCCAGATGCACGCCTGCGCGGGGCGCTCATCAGCAAGAAAATCCTCGGGAAGTTGTAAGGTCAAATCTGAGCTTTGCGCGGCGCTATTTCGTCCCAACGATTTCCCGGAGCGCGGCGAGCAACCGGTCCACTTCTTCGACGGTGTTGTAGTGTACGAGCCCGATGCGGAGGAAGCCTCCGGACTTTTCCACGTCGAGATGCTCGGTGAGGTTCAGAGCGTAGTAGTTCCCATCCCATGTAAAGAAGCCGCGGTCGCCGAGTTTGGTCGCGAGTTCGAGCGGAGTGTAGCCGTTGATGCGGACGGCGAAGGTACCGCAGCGGTAGTTAAATCGCGCGGGATCAGTGATGCCGTAGATCTTTGTTTTCGGGAATTTTTGTGAGGCCTGCTATCAGGCGCTCGGTGAGGGCACGTTCGTGATCGTGGATTGCCTGGTAAGCGGCCTCGATGGCGGCGCGGCGGGTGGAAGGAACTGGTCGAGCTTCGCTCGACGGACGGCCGAGGCGGCCGTCCCCACATTGTTCAACGCAATGGCGGCCGAAGTCGGCGATGTAGTCCACACAGGCGGTGATTCCGGCAATGCATTCGTGATTCAGCGTGCCCCACTCCCAACAATTGGGGATGGCATTTGTGTTTGGTCGAACTTTGTAGGGGCGAAATCGCTTGAGGTGTTCGCGCTTGCCGAAGAGAACACCCATGTGTGGTCCGAAAAATTTGTAGGTCGAGCAAGCGAGAAAATCGCAGTCGAGCGCAGCGACGTCGATGAGTCCATGCGGTCCGTAGTGGACGGCGTCGACGTAAGCGAGGGCTCCTGCTTTGTGCGCGAGTCGGACGACTTCGGCAACAGGATTGATCGTGCCCACTGCGTTTGAGGCGTAGCCAACGGCGACAAGCTTCGTATTGGCGTTGATCTTCGACGCCAGGTCCGCCATGTCGAGCGTGCAATCTTCGTCGTGAATCTCAGCCCAGCGGACGGTGATGCCACGATCTTCCGCCATGGCGATCCAGGGAGAAACATTTGCGTCGTGGTCGAGGCGGGTCACGACGATTTCGTCTCCGGGCTTGAGCTCGCGGCCGATGGCGCGCGAGATGGCGAAGGTGAGCGTGGTCATGTTGGGACCGAAAGCCACTTCATCGGCGCCGCAGTGCAAGAAGTCGGCCATGGCGGCACGGGCTTCGCCGATCATTGCGTCCGTGTGGTGGCTGGTAGAGTACGCTCCGCCAGTGTTGGCGTTATCGCGGCGCAGGTAGTCGGAGATGGCATCGATCACGCTCTGCGGAACTTGCGTTCCTCCGGGACCGTCGAGGAAGGCGGCAGGATGGCCATTCACCGTCTGCGAGAGAGAAGGGAACTGGGAACGGACGTAGGCGAGGTCGAGGGCGGGGGACGCGGTGAGCGTGGGCATAACGATCTATTTAATCATGGGATTGTTTATTCGTCTTTTTGTGGTCTGGGGAGCGTTGACGGTATTGCTGCGCTGAGGCGAAAGTCAGTTCCTCCCTGCGGTCGGAGTGCTAAACCTTTTATGAAAAGCAGATTCCTCCCTGTGGTCGGAATGACAAAACCTTTTCAAGACAAAACCTTTCATGACGAGGAGCTTGTTTGGGCGCGGGCTACTTCACGGCGCGAATGAAATCTGCCAGCATGCCGTAGGCGGTTGCGTAGAGACCCGGATTTTCTTCGGTGATGGCGAGGCCGGGGAAGATGTCTGTTTCGAAATAAACGTAGGACGACGTGCCGTTGATGCGAGCCATGGGCTGCGAGCTTTGCACTTTTTCGGGACCGACGCTGGCTTCGACTCCGGTGGCAGTTCGTCGTGCGCGGCACACGAGTTTGAAGGCCCATCCGTCGCGCTTCGCCGCGCGCAAGGCTTGCGGCGTCAAATGGCGAATGCCATCGCGAGATATCTGATCGAGGCGGAGCGGCACGTCCATCAGAACATTTACCAGGGCGGCGGTTTTCACGGCGGCGTCCCATCCATCGATGTCGTGCGATGCGTCGGTTTCGGCGATTCCTAAGTCCTGCGCCTTTTTCAAGGCTTCGTCGAAGCTGAGGCCTTGCTCCATCTCGCCGAGAATGACGTTCGTTGTCGAGTTCAGAATGCCGTGAAATCCCTGCAGATGAATCGCTGGGAAGTTGATCGAACAGAGAAAAAATAGGAACGCCATCCATGACCGTCGATTCGATGAGGAATCGCTTCCCGTGTTTTGCGGCCAGATCGCGCAGTTCGCGATAGGCGTGCACGATCGGGCCCTTGTTCGCCGTGATGGCGTGGGCCCCGTGCTCGAGCGCGGCGCGGATGTGATCGACCGCGGGCTGGCCATCTTTCACGTTGAGAGAGGTTGATTCGAACAGAACATCGGCATGAGCCGCGGCGAGCCATTCGCGAACGTTTTGGCTACTACTCAGCTTTCTATTTCCTTGCGGAAGTCCGCGGGCAGGATTGCCCGCACCAAAGAAGTCCCTCACGTCCAGGCCGGCGGAGTCGGCGATCCATCCCAGGCGGCGAGATGCGACGCCTGTGATTCTGAATGTGATGCCGTGGGCATCGCGCAATTCGTGGGCGCGGACTTCCAGCAGACGGACCAAGGTCTTATTGACGTTGCCGAAGCCGAGAAAGCAGAGATTGTAGGTTGGTATGGCGGAGTCCTCGAAGGGCAAATATCCCAAAGTTTCAGGGGGTCGCAAGTTTCAAGGTTTCAAAGAGACCCTTTGAACGGGCAGATATTAGCGATTTCGAAACCTTGAACCTCTCAATCCCCGAAACTGAAACTTTCTTCTATCCCATCACCGTGGTGTGTTCGGGCTTGATTTTGTAGATCACACGAATCTCGCTGGGCTGTGCGTAAGGATATTTGTCGACGCCCAAATATTTCTTGGCCATTTTGTTGATGTGCTCGTCGGCGCCTTCTTCCGTAATCTCGACGACGCGCCCGCGAATTTCAAGGTAACGGTAGGGATTCTCAGGATCGATGATGGCGAGCGAAACGCGGGGATCGCGGCGGACGTTGCGATCTTTCTGGCGTCCGGCGGCAGAGTTGAAAATAACGTGCTCGCCGTCGAAATCGCACCACACCGGAGTGACTTGTGGACGGCCGTCGGGCATCAGAGTCCCCAGGCTAGCGAAGGCCCGCTTCTGAAACAAATCTTTGTACTTTTCGGGAATAGCTTGCGACATGAGAGCCCTCCAAGGAAATGGGAATGCTGCAGCATTATAGCCGCTGGAGGGGATGCGAGGCGGTGCCAGGCCGCACGCTTCGTTTAGAATTGCGGCCTGCAAATACAGAATGCAGGAAAAACAGGATGGATCCAAAGGGAATCTCATGACCCGGCCGGCACGCAATTTCAAATTCTCGTTACGCCATGCGCTTATCGTTCTCGGTGCACTCTTGCTCGGAGCATTCCTGACAACGCAATCAGCACGCGCAAGCGAGACGGTGCAAAAGTATCCGCCAACGATTGTGTTCATGACTGATTTTGGGGTGGTGGACGACTCGGTCGCGCTATGCCGTGGGGTGATGTACTCGATCATGCCTGACGTTCGCATCGTCGACCTCACGCATGAGGTGAAACCGTTTTCGATTCTCGATGGCGCTCGCTTTTTGTATGGCGCAACACCTTACTATCCGGCGGGGACAGTGTTTGTGGTGGTCATCGATCCCGAGGTGGGAAGCTCGCGGAAGGCGATCGTGGCGCACTCAAAGCGCGGGCAATATTTTGTGCTGCCCGACAACGGTTTGCTGACCCTCGTCGATCAGCGCGACGGGATTGACGCAGTGCGCGAGATTACGAACACGGAATGGATGATTGGTACGAAGATGTCGTCGACGTTTCACGGCCGCGACATCTTTTCTCCGGTGGGCGCGCACATGGCGCGGGGAGATGACTGGACGAAGGTTGGCCCGGAGATGCTGGTCGAAAGATCTGGTGCGGCTGGAGTTGAAGGCCTCCACCATTGATGATCGCGGCCTGAGCGCGACCGTGATTGCGACGGATGGTCCGTTCGGGAACCTTGTCACGAACGTGGATGCAGAAGACTTTCTGAAACTTGGATACCAGCGGGGACAGGAAGTTCCGGTCACGGTGAATGGCCGGGAGATGAAGATCAAATTTGTCAAAACCTTCAGCGACGTGCCGTTGGGGCAACCGTTGCTCTATGTCGATTCGCGCGGGCATATCGCTCTGGCGGTGAATCAGAATAATTTTGCGGCGGTGTACGGAGTAAAGGTGCCGGCGGCGCTGGTGATTCCGCGGGCGGGGAAATAGTGTCTTCCGACAGTCGCTCGGCTTCGCCTTGCGGGACGACACTCGTCGCTTCGCTCCTCGGGGCGGACGAGGCGTCCGCCCCTCCGCCAGTCGATTTCTATACGCAGCTTTGCGATTCGCGGAAGGACGGCGCGGAGCAGGGCTTCGAAGGTGGACTTGACGCGCTCTCCGGTTTCCATGACTTCGGCGTGCGAGAGCGGTTGGTCGAGAATTCCCGCGGCCATGTTGGTTACGCACGAGATCGCCAGAACATCGAGCCCATGTGGCGGGCGGCGATCACTTCGGCCGAGGTTGACATTCCCACGAGGTCGGCTCCGATGCGGCGCAGGTATTCGATTTCCGCGGGCGTTTCATAACTCGGGCCGAGCAGCGCGGCGTAAACGCCTTCGTGCAAAATGACGCTTTGTTTGGCGGCCTCTTCGCGGGCGATCTCGCGATAGGCGCGCGAATAGGCCTGCGACATATCGGGAAAACGAACGCCGAAGCGGTCGTCATTGGGTCCGACCAGCGGATTTGTTCCCTGGAGATTGATGTGGTCGCGGATGAGCACGAGCGCTCCCTGGGAGTATCCGAGATTGATCCCTCCGGCAGCGTTGGTCAGGATGATGGCACGAATTCCCATGCGAGCGAAGACGCGGATGGGGAAGGTAACTTCCTGCGCGGAATATCCCTCATAAAGGTGAACGCGGCCTTGCATGGCGGCCACCGGAACTGCTCCGGCATTGCCGATGACGAGACGACCGGCGTGTCCGATGGCGGTGGATTGCGGGAACGACGGGATTTCCGCGTAAGGGACACGCACGGCGTCGGTGAGGGAGTCGGCGAAGGCGCCGAGGCCGGATCCGAGAACGAGCCCGATCTGCGGGCGTAGTGCCGTGCGTTTCAGGATGAACTGTGCTGCGGAGTCGGCGGCGCTGAATTGGTCGGTCATTGGTGGTCTTGAATCAACGATCAGTTTATTTCGAGGTTGACATTTTCATTGCGTGCTTTGCGCGCAACCCCGGACGAGGCGTCCGGGGCTCCATTCTTCGGCGCCGGCGCTGCATTTCACAGGTCGCCATCGGACAGGTGGCGGCCGTGGCCGTTGCGATCGAGCCAATCATACAGAAATGTCTGGTAGAGATAAGAGGCGACGATCTCTT
The DNA here is from genome assembly GCA_963771765.1 of uncultured Acidobacteriota bacterium. Taxonomy (GTDB): domain Bacteria; phylum Acidobacteriota; class Terriglobia; order Terriglobales; family Acidobacteriaceae; genus Sulfotelmatobacter. The sequence goes on along the minus strand of CAVYUY010000016.1, from coordinate 474,727 downwards.
CGCCGAGTTCGTGAGTCTCGGTGCAGATGAAGGGCACGCGAAGGCCAGCGAGGACGGCAATCAGCGATTGCGTGATGCGGTTGGGATTGGCGGCGCGGTAGGCGTATTCGGATTTGACGTCAGTCAGCGAAGCAGTCACGACCAGCAGACTGTGCGGCAGTTCGCTCATCCGGCGCAAGCGGTTGATGAAAACCTTGCGATTGGTGGTGAACGAACAAATCAGGTCGGCGAGATCTTTGCGCTCAACCGAACACGTGTCTTCCATGCCGGCGACGGAGTAATCGCCCAGTCGCAAGGCGCGATGTTCGATCTTGGCAAACCATCCTTTGAAGCGGCGGAACGAGAGCGGATTCTGCTCGCGTGTATCGACGATCGCGACCGGGAGCGGCGTGCGGAGTTGCGTGCCTCCACGTTCGGCCACGACGGGGAGCGGAGGAGGCGGCAGGGGCGAGGCCTTGGTCCAGGCGCTGCTCCAGGCGAGCGGAGTCGGGATCAGGGTTCGTTTGCGCGGCATGGGTGTTCTGGAAACTCCGAGGCTAGGGCTGGGACCAGTGTAGCGAACTGGATGATGGGGTCAATGAGTGACGCCTGGTTACTTTAATTGTGAGGCTCGTGCAGATTTCTGCATCCTTGACAACTAGCTAAGTTCTTTATATATCGTCATCTTCTGTGAAGTCAGGACGAGAAGCCGCTCCTCATTGAAACAAAGCAACGGTTCTCCTCCCCTCGGGCCAAGGCAGATATGTCAACTTTCTAGTGGAGGACTACCATGTCTACTCAGCCCACCAATTCTGTCAGCAAACCATCCGCAGGTCGTAATCACCAGATAGCTCAGTATTCGCTCGCCGCCGCAGTAGCTGGCGTAAGTTTGCTGGCACTAGCGCAGCCCGCTGCTGGAGAGGTTGTAGTTACGAAGAAGACAATTCACATTCCGGTGTCGCCTCGCTCCATGCCGGAGTTCGTGACGATCTCCATGGCCAACAATGGAGTAGATAACTTCAGCTTTATTCTTTCCAGCGCTGGCGTAAGAGAACTACTAGTGGGCGGACTCAACCCAGGAGAGAACGGCTCGCACAATCAGATTATCGCGGGGGGCGACTTCTACGGAAAGGCGTTGGCCCTGCCGCGCGGGGCTAAGATCGGTCCTTCGGCCGGTTCTGGCTATTTCAGTTCTTTTTTTCCCCTGGTCGAAGGAACGAACGCCAGCAGGGGCAGTTTTTATTCGCGTGGATATTGGGGCGGGAATCCCAAGAACAAATATCTCGGTGTTCGGTTTCAACTCAACAGCCAAACCCACTATGGCTGGATACGATTGACCGTCACAACCAACGTTAAATCGGGTAAGCCCAGCCTAGAAGCAACGATTACCGGATACGCCTACGAAACCGTAGCCAACAAGCCGATCAAGGCAGGAACGGCAGCGATTGCGACTGCCGAGGTTCACGTTCCGCACAAGACCCAACGTCCGACAGGGCCATCGCTCGGGATGCTGGCGGCAGGTGCCGAGGGCTTAACTCTGTGGAGGCGGGAAGAATCTTCGGGTCGTCAGTAGAGCCATTCCACAACGGGATCGAGGCCAGGCGATAGCCGTCTCGGTCTCGTTCGCGGATGTAATATCGCCATTACACTCATTGACTCGGCTTCGCGAGCGTCGCTCAGAATGTTTTCTCGAACTCCGCGAAGGCGGCTTCTAACTTCCATTGCTCTCTTGCATGCTCGCTGGCGGTGAGGAAGTTAGCGCATCCGGTGGACGGCTTGCCGGTACCGAGCGTGTCACGTGCGCATGCCGCCACCGGGCGGAACGATCCCTTGGTTTCGGCTCCATAGGCTTTCTCCCGGCAGAAAGCTGTGCTCGACGCTCTGGCGCGTCATGCGCTTGAGTTCGACATAGGGAAGGTGGTAGCCCTGGACTGCCCGCAGATATTCGTGCGTCATATCGGAACGGGCTACGCCTTCGTCGTCGCTTGATATTGCGGTAGGCACGCCATACTTCATGTACATCGGCAGAGGATGATCTTCGCCGCTGACGCCGAGAATCTGGTCGTTCGACGTCAGATTGATTTCGACCATCACGTTGCGTGCCGCCATTTCTTTCAGCAGGCCGATCGGATCTTTTTCCAGCATGACGCTTACGCCGTGGCCGATGCGCTCGGCGTGTCCGCGCTCGACCGAAGCGCGAATGTGAAAGGACAAGTCTTCGGGCTTGACCACACCCATAGCGATCTCGCCCGCGTGGAGCGTGATGTGCACCTTGGGATAAACGCCATGCAGGTAGTCGAGCATCGCCATATGCTCGTTAAAATCGTGGATCGGCACGTACCAATCTTCGGGCATGACCAGATTGAGGCCGACAAATCGCGGGTTTGACGATGCTAACTCGAATCCGAGAACGATTTCGGCAAACACCCCTTCGGGCGGAAATCCGCGCAGGACCTGGTAGAGGTAGCGGACGGTGACATTGCATCCAGGCTCAGCCTCGGCAGTGCCGCACTTCATTTCCGCATGGGCGCGCGCGTCGTCTTCGTCGAGCGTCTGGCTGGTGGCGGCGATGATTTCCTTTAGACCTCCGGCGAGAAGTTTTTCGCGAGCCTTGGCGAAATCGGGCTCCCATCCAAGCTTCGTCCCGAGTTTGATGGCGGCCAGCCCGTCGGCGGTATGCATGAACTCGATGTACTGCACGTGTTCTTTCGCCGCGCGGTTGGTCACGGTCGCAACCGATTCGGCAGTGTGGCTGTCGGAGGCGAGTTCGAACTTATCGAAGGCCGCGAAGAAATGGTCGTGGCCGGATTCGTCACCGGGCCGCCAGTTTCGCATGGACCAGGCATCGACGATCTGGCTGTAAAGAATCTGGTCGTCGTACGCGCAGCGAATCGCAGGCTTGGGCGTGTAGCGTTCGCAACGGTCGCAGGGAGGGGCCAGCAGGCGCGAAGTCGTGCGATCGACGCAGAAATTATCGGAGGCCGCGAAGTCGATGAGATCTTCGGCGTAAACCGCGCCGCTGAGATGGTTGTGGAGGTCTCCGCCCTTCGGCATATCGTGCAGGAAAGCGAGCAGCATCGAGGGCTGCTGGCCGGATCGAATCGAGATAGCGCGCCGTTTTCTGCTCGGCGGATTGGGACACGGCGAGCGTGGAGATAGCGAGGATCAGGAATGCGCAACGAAGGAGCGTCCGCATCGAGGGCATGCCTTTCGAAATCAGGAATGGCATTGTAATTGAGAGTGGCTGGGTTGTGGCGGCGGCGCCGTGGCCCCGCAGACAGCAGATTCCTCTGCGGCTGCGCCGCTTCGGAATGACAAAGAGGTGGGGAGGAGAGGTGCCTCGTCGCCCTGGCGAGATTGCCCGTGGGCGGCGCTTAGTAGGTGGTGATTCGGTGCATATAGATCTTGTCATTCCGACCGGAGGGAGGAATCTGCTTCTTGCACGGCAGCTTTGGCGGTGTATGCAGACAGCAGATTCCTCTGCGGCTGCGCCGCTTCGGAATGACAAAGGGCTGGGTGACGAAATGACCCGGGCTCCTCTGCTACATTGTTTCGATATGCCTGAAGTTTCTGCTAAACCGGTGCGAAGTTTTGCCAGCGATAACAACGCTGGGGTCCATCCCGAGATTCTGGATGCGATTGCGCGTGCGAATCAGGGCCATGTCGTGGCGTACGGCGACGACCCATACACGCGATCGGCGGTTCGGAAGTTTGAAGAACATTTTGGAACGGGCATCGAGGTCTTCTTCACGTTCAACGGAACCGGGGCCAACGTGTTGGGCCTGCAGGCGTTGAACCGGCCATATCACGCTGTTCTTTGCAGCGACTACGCGCATATTTATACCGACGAGTGTGGGGCGCCGGAGAAACATACGGGATGCAAGCTGATCCCACTGGCGCACCAGGATGGAAAGATCTCGGTCGAATCCGTGCGCCATGCCTATCACGGCATTGGCGACCAGCATCATGTGCAGGCCAAAACCATTTCAATCACGCAATCGACGGAGATGGGAACCGTTTACCAGCCGGACGAGATTGAAGCGCTGGCGCGGTTTGCCCACGAGCATGACATGTACTTGCACCTCGACGGAGCGCGCATCGCCAATGCGGCCGCAAGTCTCGGGCAGACGCTGCGGCAGGCCACGCGTGATCTCGGCGTCGATGTGCTCTCGTTCGGCGGAACGAAGAACGGAATCATGGGCGGCGAGGCGGTTGTCTTTTTCAATCGAGGGTTAAGCGCAGATTTCTTGTATCTGCGGAAGCAGGCAATGCAACTGGCATCGAAGATGCGGTTCATCGCGGTGCAATTCGAGGCTTTGCTGACCGACAACCTGTGGAAGCGCAGCGCCGAACACGCGAACCGCATGGCGCGTCTGCTCGAAGCGGAGATGCGGAAGGTCCCGCAGGTGAAGATCGCGTGGAAGGTGGAGGCGAACGGCGTATTCGCGCAAATTCCACGGCCGGCGATCGAAAAGATCATGGCGCAGTACTTCTTCTATCCGTGGATTGAGGACGAGTGCATCGTTCGCTGGATGTGTTCGTTCGACACTACGGAAGACGATGTGAAGGACTTCGCAGAATGCGTGGCCGAAGTGCTGAAGGGGTAAGGCGCAGGGGGCCTTGCGAGCTATTGCTTTTTGCCCAACGATTGCATAAATTGGCCCATTCCCCGCCGGATGCGCTTTGTCCCGGATTTAGCACCTCAGGAGTCGTCATGAACGGGAACTGGATGAGACTTTTCACCACCGTTGTTGGGGGTTGTGTTTTGTTGAGCGTTCTCAGTTGCGGACGCGATCAGGAACTGGTTTCGATCCAGGTTCAGCCCTCGACGGAGACTTTCGGGTCGTCGAATACATTGCCGTTCGCAGGATGCGGGACTGACAGTGCAATTGCGGGCGCTCGGGTCCTATATCCATCCTCCCGTTACCAAGGACATTACAAGCCAAGTCACCTGGGCCTCGAACGATACGCAGATGATGACCGTGGATTCCGGAGGGCTTCTGACGGCGGCTGGCTTCACGTGCGGAAGCACACTCGTATCCGCCACGGTGAAGACCAATAAGAGCTCGGGGGGGATTTCGTCCTCGGGAGCAGTGGTCACGGGTTACATGACTGGGAACGTCGTTTGCCCTTCGGGAAGTGGTGGAACCACTGGGCCGACCATTTCCGTGACGTTTCCAGGGACTGGCATCGGCTCGATCACGAGCAATCCGGCGGGTTTGAGCTGCACGAATACGAGTTCGCCTTGCATGGCTCCATTCACGAGCGGAGTACCCGTTACATTGACAGCGGCACCGACTGGGACGTTCGGGGGATGGGGCGGATGTGATTCCGTGGACGGTACTGGCTTGATCTGTACGATCGCTTCGCTGACGGCGAATCGCGCGCTCACAGCCACATTCAACTAGTCAGAGCCGAAGCTATTCGGGCTCCAGCAGCTTTTCGAGTGTAGGCTTGTATTTTTCCGGCTTCTTCTTTTTCTCAACCACAATTTTTTCAGCGGGAGGCGAGCCAACGCGCTCGCGCGCGAGTTCTTTTACGGCCGTGACCGCACGGAATTGTTTGAGTTTCCGTTTCTTCGCCATGGGAATTCTGCTCGCCGGAATCGACTGTAATTGTAGCGAAAATGATTGAACCACAGAGGTCACGAGGCCAGCCGAGAATGGTGGGGATCGTCCGTCAGTGTGCAATAATTCATTGTTGGGCACGCTGTTTGCTCGAACGAAGGTCGCTGAATCTATGGAAGAGCGTGATTTTTTCGACGAGAAGCAGGAGAAGAAACCGGCATCCCTGAACTGTCCGCATTGCCGCGAGTCCGCGGAGTATGAAGTTACCTGGATTGTCCGCACGAAAAAGCGGCAGCTTTCGGGCCGGGCCGACGAGCGCGATCGGGCGCGGTTTGCAAAGTTCCGCTCCTACATGGTGCGCAAAGACGACATGATGGCCTGCAAGAATATGCGTTGCCGCAAGCGCTTCGAGATCTCCGGACAGTCGACGGTGCTGACCGAGTAGCTGGCCGCAGCGATTTCCGTCAACCGCGCTGTAGAAGGATTCGTATCTGATCCCGCCGAAATTCCTTTCAACGCACCGTGGCGGCGGCGCTGTATTTCCTTCCCGACTCGCAGGTCATTTATACTGACAAGTTTTGCCGTGGATTCGATGTTCCACGGATGAGGAGTCATTCTCTTGAAAATACTGGTTTGCATGAAGCAGGTGCCACAGAAAGATGCACCGCTGAAGCTCAACGAAAACGGCACGTGGATCCGCGAAGACGTCTCCTACGAAGTCAACGAGCCGGATGCTTACGCTCTCGAAGAGGCGTTGCGGCAGCGGGAAAAGCATAAAGGAGAAGTGGTCGTGATCACCAGCGGTCCGGCGAGGGCACAACAGGTGTTGCGCGAGGCGTTGGCGAAGGGTGCTGACCGCGCCATCCATCTCGAAGACGACAAGTTTGTCGGGTTCGACGCCTTCAACACGGCGAAGGCCTTTGCCGCCGCCATCAAGGACGAACAGTTCGATCTGATTTTCACCGGATTACAGTCCGACGACTATGGCTACGCGCAGACAGGCGTAATTCTGGCGGAACTGCTGGGGTGGCCGCACGCGACCATCATCATGCAGATCGAGAAGACCGACTCGGGAATTCGAGTTAAGCGCGAACTCGAGGCGGGATATTTCCAGTTTGTCGATATGCCCACGCCCGCGGTGCTGACGATCCAGTCGGGCATCAACAAGTTGCGCTACGCGACATTGATCGGCATCAAGCAGGCGAAGAACAAGCCGCTGCGAAAAGTTGCGCTCGCGGAAGTGCAATCGGCGATCGGCGAGAATTTGCAGAAGATCGAGAAGCTGTATGTGCCGCAAAAGACGAAAAAGACAGAGCACATCGAGGGCTCGCCTGCGGAGATCGCGAAGAAGTTGGTCGACAAGCTGCGGAACGAGTTGCGGGTGTTATAAGCCGCGGCGGGCGCATCGGCGGCGCGGACAGCAGATTCCTCACGGCTTCGCCGTTCGGAATGACAAGACAGGGTTTTAGGAGCGAGTGAGTCTTATGGCCGATACGATCTTGGTGGTTGTCGAACAGCGCGAAGGTAAACTGAATCGCGTTTCCTGGGAAACGATTACGGCCGGGCAGGCCATTGCCGCCGCAACGGGATGGACGCTTGAGGCCGCCGTTGTCGGCAGTGGAGCTTCGGCGATTGCCGCCGAAGTTGCCGCGAAAAAAGTCGCAAAGGTGTACGACATCGAGTCGCCGAAACTCGAGCCATACACTCCCGACGCTTTTTCAGCGGCGCTGAAGCAGTTTCTCGGTACGAAGCAGCCGAAACTGGTGTTGATGCCGCATACCTACCAGGTGCGCGACTTCGTCCCGAAACTTGCGACCAGCATGGGACGCTCGGTCATCAGCGACTGCATTGGATTCAAGTACGAAGGCGGCAAGCTGGTTTTCACGCGCCAGATGTTTCAAGGCAAGCTGGCGGCCGATGTGAGTTTCAGTGGCGATGGTCCGTGGTTTGCGACGTTTCAGAACGGAGCATTTCGCGGAGACAAGGCCGAGGCCGGCGCGAGCGCCGCTCCGGTCGAAACCGTCAACGTCGATATTGCCGACGGCGTGATCCGCAATAAGCCGCAAGAAGTGTTCAAGGAAGCGAAGCAGGCGGTCGATCTCACGCAGGCCGAGATCATCGTCGCAATCGGCCGGGGAATCAAAGAGCAAAAGAATATCGACATCGCGAAGCAACTGGCCGACGCGTTGGGCGGAGATCTTGCGGCGTCGCGTCCAATCTGCGACTCGGGCTGGCTGCCGATGGATCGCCAGATCGGATCGTCGGGACAGACGGTGGCTCCGAAGCTCTATCTCGCACTCGGCATCAGCGGCGCGATTCAGCACATCGTCGGCATGAAAGGCTCGCGAGCCATCATTGCGGTGAATAAAGATTCGGAAGCGCCGATCTTCGAAATCGCCGACTACGCGATCGTTGGAAATCTGTTCGACATCGTGCCGCCGTTGATTGAGGAAGTGAAGAAGGCGAAGGCGGGAGGGTAGACACGCCACGGATTTGACGGATTGCCACGGATTCACTTCCGCGATTTGTTATCCGTGAAAATCCGCGTGATCCGTGGCCCAGGTTTTCATAATGCTCGTTTTTCGCAAACCGATCGAAGGCGTGGAACGGCCGCAGATGCCGGCCGACGTGGTGATTGTCGGCGGCGGACCTGCCGGCATGGCTTGCGCTTTGCGCCTTGCGCAATTGATCGATGCGCACAATGCCACGCATCCGGACGCGCAGCTCAGCAAAGAAAACATCTACGTACTGGAAAAGGCGCGCGAGGTGGGACAGCACTGTCTCTCCGGGGCACTGCTCGATCCGCGGTCAATGAACGAGCTGCTGCCCGGCTTTGAGAAGGAAGCGCCACTCGACGCCAAAGTCATTAAGGAAGCGGTCTACTTTTTCACCGAAAAATCGAAGTTCAAATTTCCCATCACGCCGCCATTCTTTCGGGATCACGGGAACTACGTCATCTCTCTGAACCGGTTCGTGAAGTGGCTCGGCAGCAAGGTCGAAGAGACGGGGATCACGATCTTCACCGGCTTCGCGGGATCGGAATTGCTTTTCGAAGGCGACCGCGTGACCGGCGTTCGTACCGACGACAAGGGCGTCGACAAAGAAGGGCAGCCGAAATCGAATTTTGAGCCGGGTTACGATCTGCAGGCGAAAGTCGTGATTCTCGCCGAGGGGCCGCGCGGATCGTTGACCAAGCAGCTGATTCAGAAATTCGATCTCGCGAAAGATTCCAATCCGCAGACGTACGGTGTCGGGATCAAGGAACTTTGGGAAGTTCCTGCGGGGCGCATTGCGGCGGGCGAAGTCATTTATACGATGGGCTATCCGCTCACGACCAAGGAATACGGCGGTGCGTGGATTTACGGCTCAAAAGATAACGTCGTGTCGCTCGGTTTTGTGACGGGCCTTGATTATGCGGATCCGCGGCTCGATCCGCAGCGCGTGCTGCAGCAGTTCAAGCGGCATCCGTTTGTGGCGAAGCTGCTCGAAGGCGGCAAGATGATCCGCTACGGCGCGAAATCGATGCCCTACGGCGGATGGTGGGCGATTCCACCGGTCGCGGGAAATGGATGGATGATCCTCGGCGACTCCGCCGGCTTCTTGAATTCGGCGCGGCTGAAAGGCATTCATCTCGCGATCAAGAGCGGGATGCTGTCCGCGGAAACGGCATTTGAAGCCTTGCAGAAAGACGATTCATCGGCCGCGATGCTCGGGCAATTTCAGAAGAAAGTCGAATCGAGCTGGATCAAAGAAGAACTCTGGAAAGTTCGCAACCTGCATCAGGGATTCGAGAACGGGATGTTCGCGGGCATGTTCCACACCGGAATTCAGATGGTCACGGGCGGGCGCGGACTGCGCAATCGATATCCCGCGAAGGCCGGATACGAACACATGCAGCAAGCTGGCCGAGCTGCCGGCCGATGGAGGCGCTGAAGCGGGACTGATCGGGCCGGCCAAGGGCGACGGCAAGCTGACTTTCGACAAACTCACCGACCTGTATCACTCCGGGACGAAGCACGAAGAAGATCAGCCGGCGCACCTCGTCATTCACGACACGAACGTCTGCAACGAGCGCTGCGTGAAGGAATACGGCAGCCCCTGCCAGAATTTCTGTCCCGGCGAACGTTTACGAAATGGTTGACGACGCGAGCCAGCCAAACGGTAAACGGATCAGCCTGAACCCTTCGAACTGCGTGCACTGCAAGACCTGCGACATCGCCGATCCGTACCAGATCATTACCTGGGTGCCACCGGAAGGTGGCGGCGGTCCGAATTACGACGGGATGTGAGTGCGTTGTGTGCCGAGAACTGTCGCCTTCGCCCGTCCTATTGCCGCGCGAATCCGCCGATTTATCTGCCAGCCCGACGCTCTTGCTGAAGCGGCATTCATGGATGCGGTATGCTACTTCCCCGGATAACCAAAATGACATCGAGCATTCGTGATTTCGCAATCCACATCCTGACCGTCCTCGCGCTTTCGCTCGCAGCTGTCGCGCAACAGGCGCCGCCGTCAATCCCTACCACCGGCTTTGCCGGCCTCGATCAATACCGGGCCAACCGCATTGCCGTTTTTACCGATGACTACGGACAACTCAAGCGATATCACGATGCCAACGCCACGCTCGGTGCTCCTGCGGCGGGCGAGAGTCGGGTCGTTTTCTTTGGTGACTCCATCACCGACATATGGAAGTTGGCCGATTCCTTTCCGGGAAAGCCGTACGTCAATCGCGGCATTGGCGGGCAGACCACGCCGCAAATGCTGGTGCGATTCCGGCAGGATGTGATCGATCTGCATCCCAAGGTGGTCGTGATTCTCGCGGGCACCAACGACATCGCCGGCAACACCGGGCCGATGCGAAACGAGGACATCGAGGCGAACTACGAGTCCTTCGCTGAATTGGCGCATGCTGCGGGGGTTCACGTCGTGTTTTCGTCGGTGCTGCCAGTTCACAACTACACGGAGAAATCCAAAGACTTTTTCGCGCAACGTCCGATGGCGAGAATTCTTGCGCTGAACGAATGGCTCAAGAATTATTGTTCCAAAAACAACATCGTCTACCTCGACTACTTTCCCGCCATGGTCGACGATAAGGGGCTGCTCAAGAAAGAGCTCGCGGATGATGGGCTGCATCCGAATGCAGCGGGATTCAAGCTCATGGCGCCGATGGCTGAGGCCGCGATCGACAAGGCTTTGAAATAGTCGGGAGAGCCCGTCGGTGGCCGCATCGTCGCCGCCGTTCGGCGCATCTCATCTGCCCAAGTATCGCGCGCTCCCGCAGGAATAACCTTCTATAATCTAGGCAACTGGGTTCGGGGATCGTTTCTGCCGCAGTGTTCCACAACGGTTCGCCGTTTTCAGACTGCGTGCATCGAACTAACGAACAAACGACGACCTACTCGCAGCCTTCATGCCTCTTCACGATAAATTCGGCCGCTCCATCACAGATCTCCGCATCTCGATCACAGACCGGTGCAACTACAAGTGCGTCTATTGCCGGACAGGGAATGAGGGCGCGTTGTATGGAGATCTGCCGTTTGCCGATTATCTGCGGATGGCGCGCGTGCTGGTCGGCATGGGCATGACGAAGATCCGCCTGACTGGCGGAGAGCCGTTGTTGCGCGGTGGCGTGGTCGATTTCGTGAAAGATTTGGCGAAGTTGCAACCTGCAGGGGCTGAAGCCCCAACCTTTTGGGGCTCTAACGGCACGGCTAAAGCCGTCCCCTCTCACGAATCGGCTCAGCCCGGTGCCCCTTGCGAGAACGTAAAGCTCTGCCTCTTCACGAATCTGGCGCAGAGTGCGAATTACCCCGACAGCCGAGACGCAAGCACGCTCGTTTCGCGAACCTGGAGCTTCCAGTGGGATCCGCTCGACATCGCTCTGACAACCAACGGGCATCTACTGGCTGAACTGGCGCAACCTCTGAAGGATGCGGGGCTGACGCGGGTTACTGTTTCGATGGACGCCGTCGATCCTGATCGCTTCGCGCGCATCACGCGGGTGCCGAACGGATACGATCACGTGCTGGCCGGAATTCGCGCGGCGCGGCGGGCAGGCCTGTGGCCGCTGAAAGTGAATTGCGTGCTGATGCGCGGATTCAACGAAGACCAGATCATCCCCTTCGGCATGTTCGCGCGCGAAGAAGGCGTCACGGTGCGCTTCATCGAATTCATGCCGCTCGAGGAAGACCGCAAGTGGGCGCCTTCGACGGTGGTGACGCTCGACGAAATTCTGGCACGTATGGCGGAATACCGTCCGCTGGTCGAGATCCCGCATGCCCGCTCGGAGACGGCGCGCCGCTACCGATTCGAGGACGGTGTGGGAGAGATCGGCATCATCGCCCCGGTATCGCATCCGTTCTGCGGACATTGCAGCCGGATTCGCATCACCAGCGACGGAAAGATCCGCACCTGTCTCTTTTCGGCGTGGGATCACGATCTTCACGCTCAGATGCAGCGAGGCGCGAGCGACGAAGAGCTGGCGGAGTTCATTCGCGGCGTAATTGCGAAGAAGGAAGAGCGTCATCATATCGGCGAAGCGGACTTTGTCCCGGCATCAAGGACCATGGTGCATATCGGCGGGTAGAAGCGCGGGCGTCGGGCGTTAGACTTCAGATGCCAATGTGAGGAAGGCTCGGGACCTGCGGTCCAATCTTCATCAATCCAAACAGTGCACGTCCGGCCGTCAAGCCCGATAAATCTGGCGGAATCACGTTCAATTACACGTCGTCTGTACTCGGGACCTGCGGTGAATGCTTTTCGAGGTGTTGTGGAGCTATTGAGGATGCGAAATCAGTGAGACTTCGAGTTCTTATCGCGGCCTTTTTTTCGATCCTGGGTTCCGCTGTGGTGGGCCAGACCGCTTATCTCGGCTTCGATCTCAACGAGTATCCAGGCGACGCCAACCTCAAAGTTTTGCGGCAGACATTTTCTTACGCCGGTTACTGGCTGAACAATCCTCCAGGCGCGAACGTCGAATAACTGGGTTGGGCATCGGGCCGCTGTGGAGTCCGCGGGATTTGGGTTTCTCGTTTTGTTCAATGGCCGCCTCTATGCCGATTTGAAATCAGAATCGCGCGCGCAGCAGCTCGGGCAGTCCGATGCGCGTGCGGCCGTGGCGACGGCGCGGCGTGAGGGCTTTCCCGCCAGGACCATCATCTTTCTCGATCAGGAACAGGGTGGCCGCATGCTCCCTGAGCAGAAGGCGTACATCTACGCCTGGGTAGATGGCGTCATCGCCGCAGGATTCCGCGCTGGCATTTATTGCTCCGGCATGGCTGCGACGGACGGCAGCAACGTCGTGACGGCCGAGGACATCCGGCAAAGTGCCGGTTCGCGGCAGATCACCTATTGGGCGGTCAACGATGCCTGCCCGCCCGCACCCGGATGTTCCTCCACGCCACATCCGCCTAGTCCCAGAGCAAAGCGGCGTTGCCTTTGCCGAAGTTTGGCAATTTGCGCAATCGCCGCGACGCAAGGATGTGGCCGCGCACTGCACTAACTACAACCGTGACGGCAACTGCTATCCACCGGGAACTGCGCCTGCGCAGGGTCCTCGCGGTTGACTTGAATTCGGCAACCTCCGCCGATCCCTCACACGCTCGCACCCACTGAGCAAACGTCACGATTGGTGGATTTTCTCCCAGGTCCATCCACCCAGTTGCTTATTTGACCTGCGCGCAAACCATCTATTCCGCTTTCGATATTTTTCACCTCCCTCAAATCAATTTGAGTGATCATACATTGGTCAGAACGAAAAAAACTGTTTCAGATTTTAGGAGAACCACTGCATGAATCGCATTGCACTTGCTCTAACACTCTCATTGCTGACCCTCACGGTCAGCGCGACCGCTGGAAGCATGGGGAACAAAGACATCGTTGACACGGCCGTAAGCGCAGGGGATTTCAAGACGCTGGCGGCCGCATTGAAGGCGGCTGGTCTTGTCGACACGCTGAAAGGTCCCGGTCCGTTTACGGTCTTTGCTCCGACGGATGAAGCATTCGCCAAATTGCCTGCGGGCACTGTGGACGACCTGCTGAAGCCCGAGAATCACGACAAGCTGGTCGCGATTCTGACGTACCACGTCGTACCCGGAAAAGTTATGGCCAAAGACGTCGTGAAACTTCACGAAGCCAAAACGGTAAACGGCAAAGACGTGAAGATCATGACCGAGGGCGGCAAAGTTATGGTCGACAACGCGAATGTTACCAAGACCGACATCGCCTGTTCGAACGGCGTCATTCACGTGATCGACTCTGTGATTCTCCCGCAGTAGCTCTCCGAGCGGGAGTTTGCTGCAGCCTGCGGCCGGGAACAATCGTTTCCCGGCCGCTTTTTTATTGGGTTTGATCTTCAGTTGATTCGGCCTTGTCTGAATGCACCTGAGTTCAAACGATGTTGCTGTCAGCGCCGGAATGTCCAACGTCGTTCTGGTTCGGTATTTTGCCGGATGATATCGCAGTACTCTCACGCAACTCTGAAACGCCCGCGGCTGGGGACTTGTTCCTCAGCCGCATTTTTTCAAAATCCCTTCGACAAACATTTACATCGCCTTGACGAAAATCGACAGTACTTTGACTGCGCCGTTCGTCTAAACGATTCGAATCACATTCGGTTTCCCGCAAAGAAGTGGTATATGTACGGCCGTTGTCGTCGATCGTGGCCGACGCGCAGAAAAAATTGACGATTCACGACGCGCCGGCCGGTTCGAGTACAACTTTGGCGGAGGGCATCTATGCGAATACATCGCAGTTGGGCGTTTTGTTTGCTGGTCTTTCTGATGTCGTTTCTACTGGTCACGTTTGCGGCGCAGGGCAATCGAAAGAGGTTCCGCCAGGTCCGGTACCGACTCAGATTTCCGCGGCGAAGAAAGTGTTTATCGGATATGCGGGAGAGAATCAGCCGATCGAGGCGGATTCGATCTTCACTGGCGGATCGCAGCGCGCCTACGACGAATTTTATGCAGGGATGAAGAGCTGCGGCAAATATGAACTCGTGGGCGCTCCGGCGGATGCGGATTTGTTGTTCGAAGTTGGGAGTTGACGGCGCCGAGGGCGGAGCAGGGGTGACGCACCCGAGCGTCGTTTGGCAAGGTTCCGTACGATCCGCAGTTTCGGCTGGCGATTCGCGATCCGAAAACCAACGCGTTGTTCTGGACGTTCATCGAGCATGTGCAGTGGGCCATTCTGCAGGGAAATCGCGACAAGAATTTTGAGCTGGCACTGCCACGCCTCGAAAATGACTTGCAAGGACTGGTCGCGAGATGCAGTGGCGACTGCCTGACCCGAAACCTTAAGCGTGAGCCGATCGAAAATCGCTCGTCGCGGGCCGTGTCGGCATGTCGGGATCGGAGGCGTGCGGTAAAATAGAGGAAGATGTCAGAACGCACGTTCACTCTCGATGAAGCACTGTCGTTGCTTCCCATCCTCGAATCTCTGTTGCGCAGCGCGATCTCAGCCAAGAAAACGATCGAAGAATTCGAGGCCGAACAGCAGGAACTCCTTCACCGCATCTTTCTGAATGGTGGAATGTTCCTCGATGTCGTACCTCTGGCGCGGCGCAAGGCCGAGCGGGTGAAGGCGGAACAGCGCGCCAAAGACGCGATCGCCGAGATCGACTCGATCGGCGTACAGGTGAAAGATATCGATATTGGCCTGCTCGATTTTCCCTGCGAAGTCGACGGAAAATCATCCTGCTGTGCTGGAAGCTTGGCGAGAAAACGATCACGCACTGGCACGGGACTGACGAAGGATTCGCCGGGCGAAAGCCGATCGACCAGCGAATCACCAAAGCGAAGAAAGTGAATTAGGCGTCGTCGTTGCGCTCGCTGTTCCCGTCCTCCTGAGGTTTCTCCTCTCAATTTTTGTCATTCCGACCGGCAGGGAGGAATCTGCTTGTCGCCCGGCAGCTTGGGCGCCGCAAGCGATCAGCAGATTCCTTGCGGCTTCGCCGCTCGGAATTACAGAAGCTTTGCCGCCAGAATGACAAGGAAGCTGGGACGGGCCCTAACCTGCTCAATCCAAATAGTTTCAGGCTCCAGCAACATACTCGGAAGTCTAGGGTTTACATCGGAGGAACGTAATCAGGTCAGACGCGGTTTTTTGCGTCACAATGTCAAATACTGCAGTTTGTTGTGGACCTCGGGAAAGGTGTCGGGGAAGGGCCATGAAGATCAATCGAACCGTAATTCGGTGGGCGTTGTCGAGTTTGCTTGTGATGTCGTTGGGGGCTGCGTCGTTTGGACAGATCGCGATTGGCGTGTCAGTTCGTTTTGGACCGCCGGCGATTCCGGTTTACGCGCAGCCAATTTGTCCCGGACCGGGCTATTTCTGGACTCCAGGCTATTGGGCCTGGAATGACGATGGCGGCTACTACTGGGTGCCGGGCACCTGGGTGGTGGCGCCGGTCGGCTTGCTCTGGACGCCTGGATACTGGGGCTGGGGCGGGGGATTCTATACATGGCACGCGGGATATTGGGGTCCGCACATCGGTTTCTATGGTGGCGTCAATTACGGATTCGGCTACAACGGTGTTGGGTTCGCGGGCGGCGAGTGGCGCGGGCGGGAATTTTTCTACAACCGCTCGGTCACGAACGTGAGCGTCACTAATGTGACCAACGTCTACAACCGAACCGTGATCGTGAACGAAAATCGCGTTTCGTATAACGGCGGTACCGGCGGCATCCAGGCACGTCCGTCGGCGCAGGAAGAGGCTTGGGGACGGGAACGGCATCAGGCTGCGTTGTCAGCGCAGGCCGAGCACGAACGGATGGCTGTTCAGAACCGCCAGAACTTTGCGGCGGAGAATCATGGGCGCCCGGCGATCGCGGCGACGGCGCGGCCGGCCGATTTCAGCAGCCGCTCGGTGGTCGCAGCCAGGAACGCGGGCGGGGAGTATCACGCGCCTGCGATGTCTCCTCGTGAAGCGCGCGTCAATTCCGGGCCGGGAAATCGCGGCAACGGGAACGATGGATTCCGGCCATTCACGCCTCCATCGAAGGGCGCCGCTTCGAATGAGCGGAACACGAATTCGTCATTCCGCGACGAGAATCGGCGGAGCAACGAAAACCGGGCCATCGAAAATCGCAACATCGAGAACCGGAACGCGAACCGCAACATGGAGAACCGGAATACTGAGAACCGGAATATTGAAAACCGCAATCAGGACCGGGCGAACCAAAACCGGGCTGACGAAAACCGGCGCATCGAGAACCGGAACACCGAGAATCGAAACCAGAACCGGGCAAACGAAAACCGGAATATCGAGAACCGGAACACAGAAAATCGCAATAACGAAAATCGCAACAACCAGATCCGGAATAATAACCAGAACCATCCCGCGAGCCAGCCGCGGGGAAACTCGCGGCCAAACGCCAGCGCTCCGTCGCACCAGGCGGCGCCCCAACACCAGAGCGCTCCTCCGAAAGAAGAGCATCGGGGTAAAGGGCGGTAAACGGGCGGAAGGAACGAATGAACTCTGGCGCGGGGTATTTTCCTCGCGCCAGTTTTTCTGCAAGGCGGCTTTGGGCCCGCGTTCTACCGGGGAATTGGAATGTGCGGCGGCGATTGGCGGGGATGGTTCCGCGCGCGGGAACAGGGGCTGTAGTGCGCGCCGCGTGAAATCTTCTCTGCTACAATTTTCGTACACGAACCACTCGAAATCCTAGCGAAGCGCGCCCAAGGAGTCTCAAACGAATATGTCTTCCAGGAAACAAAAACTCCGACTGATTGGTGCCTTCGCCGCGCTTGCGACGTTAGCGCTCGCCGCAAGCTGCCGCGGATTCTTCGTGAAGCCGACGCTGTCGTCGATTGCGGTCGGTCCGGGCTCTCCAAGCATACAAACTGGCAGCACCAACAACACGGTGCAGATGTTTGTCGTGGGTACTTTTAACGACGGCAGCAGCGGCAATCCCGCTGTTACGTGGAGCATCACCCCAACCACGACCGCCACGATCAGTGGGAGTGGGTTGGTGACGTCGGTGGCAACCGGCACCGCCACGGTGACTGCAACCGCCACACAGAATCCGTCGATTACCGGAACGCAATCCGTGACCGTCACGGTGGGATGCATTCAATCGATCGCGATTCAGCCGACGAGCGCCAGCATTTCTGTTTCCGGCACAAACACTACACGTTTGCTGCGAAGGCGACGACGTGCAATGGCACTTTCGACATCACGACAGCGCCAGTTGGACCTCCAGCAATACGCAGGTAGCGACGGTGGCGGGCGGAGTCGCCCTCGCCGTGGCGCAGGGCACGGACCAATATTGGCGCTATCATCCGGAGGAATCGCGAGCAATCATCAACGCAATCCGCTGACGGTCAATCCGTAGCGGGCCGGCTCGTTCGCTCGGTGAAATTCAAAGCCCCACTCCTCGCATTCTGTGCGGGAGTGGGGCTTTCGAATTTGTGGCACGCGGAACTAGTTAAAGGCCTCGCTGGACTTCGGCCAACGACTGTCGACTAACGACAGATTTTCTATTCCTTCATCATCGCGTCGATCGTCGAATAGAGCTGGTTGTTATCCTTCACCTCGACGTAGGGGCGATTGGGATTGCGGCTGCTCACGATGTAGACCGTGGGCGTGTGGTCGACTTTGAGGGCCTTGCCGAGATCGCGGTCGGCGTTCACCTGCGCGGCGAATTTGCCATTCGGATCAAGGACAAAGGGCATGTCCACTTTGCGGGACGCGGCGAACTTGTCGGCAAACGACTTCAGGTTCTGCGCATCCACATCGAGCTGGTTCTGGAAGATGTAGTCGCGGAAATCATTGCCCATCGATTTCGAAAAGGTATCGAAATAGCGCGCCATCACGGCTGCCTGATAGGACCACGGATGCATGGGCAGCGGGAAATCGTGGCGAATGACAGGAATCTTGTAAGTCTTGGACGCCTGCTCGACCAGCGGAGCGGTGCGGCGGCACATCGGGCACTCAAGGTCTTCGAAGACAATGATCGCGACCTGCGATCCTTTGGGCGGACGCAGCACGCTGTCGAGCGTGTCCTGCGCAGATGCAGACCGAGTCATGGTTGGGAGCAGAAGTGCGGCCGTTAACAAAACAAGCAGACGATTGCGAAATTGTTTTCTCATTCGTTCTTCTCAACGCCTTTTTTCAGTGAATGGACCCGCCAGTATCGATACAAACCCCAGTATCTTTAGACGCGAAAAATAGCCGTCGGGCTACCTGACGCCTGGCACCGAAGGGTAAAAAGAGCCCTATCTATGGTAACCGACTGAGTGAAACCCTGTCATGGAAGAGGGGTGGCGGTCATGCGAGCGCAGCGACGCGCGGGTGCACAAGGCGTAAACCTTCGTGCATCGGAGCAGGCATCACGACGCGCTATAGTGAGGAGTTCGGCGGTCTTTAATGATGCATGCCCTGATTTCATCCCGTGCCAATCGCGTCGTGGCGGTAGTCGCGCTGTCGGCCATCTTGTCCTTGGCCGGATGCGGGCGAAACCGTCATCGCGTTCTCGAAGTAGCGTACGTGTCCGCTCCGCAAGCGGCGCTACGCGACCAGGTAGCGGCCATCTACAACCGGGTCGGCAATGTGAAAAACGGAGAGCGCGTCGAGATCATTGATCGCGAAAAGCGCTTCGCCAAGGTGCGCACCTCCGGCGGCATCGAAGGCTGGATCGAGCAGCGATACCTGGTTGACGAGAAGACATTCGAAGGCCTGCAAAAACTTAAACAAGACAATCTGAACGATCCCGTGCAGGCACCCGGAATCCTGCGCAACGACACCAATATGCACGTCTCTCCGGGCCGCGACACCGACCATCTTTACCAGCTTGCCTCGGGAGCGAAGGTCGCGATCCTGAAGGCGGGCGACCGCAGAGAAGCAGGCAGGCGCAGCTCCAGTGACCAAACTGGTTGGCGGAAGAAACGTGAAGACGCAGACGGGCCCGGCTCTGGAAGATTGGTCGCTGGTGCGCGACGATCAGGGCCGGGTTGGATGGGTACTGGCGCGCATGGTTGACGTAGACGTGCCCCTCGAGATCGCCCAATATGCCGAGGGCCAGCGTTTCGTCGCCTTCTTCGCGCTCGACGAAGTACAGGACGGAGAAAAGAAGATTCCGCAGTATCTATGCCTCATGACGGATCCGCATGACGGCTTGCCGTTCGACTTCGATCAGGTGCGGGTGTTCACCTGGAACGTCCGCAAGCACCGGTACGAGACTGCCTACAGGGAGCACGGGCTGGCGGGAGTTTTGCCCGTGACCATCACCAAAGAGGATTTCGACAAGGAAGGCACGCTGCCGGTATTCATCCTGCGGGTCAAAGGGGATGGCGATGCCGTGACCGAGCGGAAATACAAACTCAACACCCCGATTGTCAGGCGCGTCCTGGCTCCCGGGGAAGTCGTCACCCACCCTGCCAGGAAGCGCCGCTAACCCGTTACAAAATCTAGCCCACTGTCTCCTTCTACCAAAAGTCATATCGAATCCGGGCGTTTTCCTACGGATTTCGGTACTAACATTTGCCAGTCACTACAGTAAACAACTGAAAACAGACTATTTGTTTCTCGTGTCTGTTTGGATTGAGAGTTGCATTACCAAAGTGTCAAGAGATTCTGTTAGGTCTCGAAAGCAAGACTGGAAGTTGTGCCGTGATCGAGCCTGCGAAGACGGGCGAGTAAGCAAAAGTTGTTTGGTTTCAGTTCCCAGCTCTCAACAAAACAAATTGTGTGGACGTAGGCGTTGGCTATGGATCGCGCGAAGTCCCAGTGTCGACTTGCGCTGGATCCGGGTACCCCAGGAAAGAAATTTTAAGGAGGCAGCATGCGATTTAGCACATCAATGAGGCTCTGCGCAGTTGTGGCAGCGATAGCCTTGTTGTTCACGGGCGTGGTGTTGTTCGCACAAGAAACCACCGGTGGTTTGCAAGGAACAGTAAAAGACGCTTCGGGCGCGGTGGTATCGAACGCCCGGGTGGAAGTGACAGCAGATACGCTGGTTGGCAAGAAGGACGCAAATACCGATTCTTCGGGCTACTACCGGTTTGCGAACCTGCCGCCCGGCACCTACACCATCGAAGTGACGGCAAAGGGTTTCAAGAGCGTGAAGCGGCAAGGATTGGTCCTCGAAGTCGGCCACCTTCCGACCGTGGATCTCTCCGTCGAAGTCGGCGCGGCCTCCGAAGTCGTGGAAGTCACGAGCGCGACGCCGGTCATCGACGTAACGACCGAGACCACGCAGACCAATATCACCCAGGACGTCGTGCAGGATGTTCCGCACGGACGTTCGTTCCAGTCGGTCATCCAGTTTGCTCCCTCCGCGCGTAACGAACCACTGGAAGGCAGCACGACGACCAACGGCTCCGGCGGCAACGCCCCCGGCAGCACCACCAACGGCGGCGCCTTCGGTTACTCCGTCGGCGGCGCTTCTGACGCTGAAAACTCCTACCTGGTTGAAGGACAGGAAACGGCCAACCTGATCGGTGGCTACTCCCACACGAACGTTCCCTTCGACTTCATTCAGGAAGTCCAGATCAAGAGCTCGGGCGTTGAAGCCGAGCACGGCGGCGCGCTCGGTGGCGTCGTCAACGTCGTCATGAAGAAGGGAACCAATGCGTACCACGGTTCGCTCTTCATGCAGTTCGAGAATGATGCAATGGACGGATCGCCGAACGAGTATTCGCGATACGATCCGATCTCGTTGCCTCCCTAAATTCTGCGGGCGACCCGGCGCGATGCGACGAATGGCTATATCGACGCCGCCTCGCAGCAATATCAGCCGCAACGAAACCATCACAGCGATGTTTTCCCCGGCTTCACATTCGGCGGGCCAATCTGGAAGGACAAGATTTTCGGCTTCGTCGCATTCAATCCGGAATGGAATGACACCGAAGTGAAGGTGAACTACTCCGTACCGGGCAGCATCTTCCCGAATGGAGGCGATGATTCCATTCAGCCGGAACCAGCAGACCTACTACACAACGGCTCGCGTCGACGCTGCGGTCAGCCAAAAAGTACGTCTCTTTGGATCGTGGCTCTACCAGTATCAACGCGAGAATGGCGTGAATCTGCCGTCCTCCGATTCCGCAAACGGATTGTTTAACCTCGCATCGACGATCGATCCTATCGTCGTATCCGCACAACGTTGGATATGTCGCTCCGAACGTGACTGTGAACTTCGGCGCCGATTTCACCATTACGCCTCGCGTTGGTCGCCACGACCCGCTTCGGCTACTACTTCGAAAACTACGGCGATCGTGGCTACCCGACGACGGGACCCTGTTTATTTGGCAGACGGACGGTCTCTTTGCGGACGGCGCTTCCGACAATTCCGGCAGCGCACTGCCTGCCTCCTTGCAGCAAGGAGCCGGCTTCTTCAACGATCCCTTCAGCGGGACCTTCACCCGCAAGAATTCCAACAAAGCCACTCAGTTTGACGCCGATCTGGCTTGGTTCAAGAGCGGCTGGGGCGGGACCCACAACTTCAAGTTCGGGTACCAGCTCAACCGTCTGCAGAACGACATCCTGCAGAGCTATAACGAGCCGTATGTCCAGCTCTTTGTCGGCGATGCGCGAACAACGGTGTTGCGTATTCGCCGTCTCAGCAGTACTGGCCAGCTCAAATTGCGCAACGTCGCCCTGGCACTTTTCAGACGGTAGCTTGCGCGGGCATTTACGGATACCGCCAATGTGTTTGATTTTGGCACCGGCGGCAACGTCACCAGCTTCAACCACGGACTGTTCGCCCAGGATGCCTGGACGATCGGCCATGGTCTGACTATGAATGCCGGACTTCGTTTCGACAAAGAATACCTGCCTGCCAGTTCGCAAGCTGCTCTGACAGTCCAATCCGATCAACTTCGGATGGGGCGACAAGATCGCTCCCCGAATCGGCGCAGCTTGGGATGTCTTCAAAGACGGCCGGATGAAGGTCTTCGGCAGCTACGGCAAGTTCTTTGACATCATGAAGCTGAACGTCGCCATCAGCTCTTTCGGTGGCCAGTACTGGAACAACTGCGAATACACTCTTGATACGGCGGATCTGAGCACATCGTTCCGGCGTTGAACAGCGCGGGCCGTTACTGCGTGGGATCTTCACCGACCGACACATCGACGCGGCTCTCTGGGCGGGCGGCAGCACGCCAGCCGGCTTGACGTTTATCGAAAACATCAACAACCGCACGTTCCCGACCACTTGCTCCAACTGCACTCTCACCTCGACCGCTGTAACTCCGGGCCTGAAGCCGTACGAACAGCATGAGAGCGTGTTCGGCATGGATTATGCGATCTCCGAAGAGCTTGTCGTTCGAAGCTCGTTGGGACCGCCGCAGGCTGGATCACGTGATCGAAGATTCCTCGATCATCAACAACGGAAACGAAACCTTCGTCATCGGCAACCCTGGCCAGGGCGAAGAGAGGACCTACTACAGCTTCTACAACTACCTGTACGGGACGCCGCCCACCTGACTTGCTCCGGAGCTCACTTGCCCTGAAGAAGCATATGGTTGCGGCAGCCCGCAGCTATGACGGCGTTGAGTTCCGGCTGACCAAGGCTCAGGGACACCACTGGTTCGGGATGTTCTCTTACACCTACAGCCACCTGCGTGGAAACTACACCGGCTTGACCAGTTCCGATATCTCGGACGGCCAGGCTGGCGGACGCAGTTCACCGAACAACAGCCGCGCGTTTGACGAGCCCTACTTCCAGTGGAACTCGTTTGGCGGTTCTTCCAGCGGATTGTTGCCGACCGATCGGCCGAGCACTTTCAAGGGTTATGCCTATTACGAATTGGGTTGGCTCCGGAAGTTCACGTCTGACTTCGGCATCTTCCAGTACGTCTATCAAGGCTCGCCGATCACCAGCTACCTCGATGTGGGCGCGGGCGGTGGTGGATGGCCGGTCCAAGCCTGGGATCGTGGAGAGTTTGTCAGTGCGACGCAAGATCCGACGACGGGACTTGTGACCCTCGGCAGCCCATCCGTTGTCCGCACACCGTGGTACACGCAGACCGACTTCAGCTTCCAGCAGAATTACAAGATTATCGGAATCGAAGCTGCCTGACGTTCACCGCCAACTTCCCGAACTTGCTCAACCAGCGAGCGATAACCGCCTACAACGCGGACATCACTTCGCTGGCTGTCGGTAACCAGTACATCACCCTGAATTCGACTGGACCGCGCAGCTGAAACCGCGCCTTTGGCAACCAGTGCTACATCGGCGATGGCGGCCTCTTCTATCTGCGGCCGAACGTCCGTACAGTGTTCAGGACCAGCTGAACAACTTCAAAGGACGTGGTGTTTCGGCGGCTGTCAACAGCTCGTACCACACGCCGATTTACTACCAGCTTGCCCGCAACATCCGCCTTGGGGTGAAGTTCACCTTCTAGTCGGACGTTACGTGGAATGTTTCAGGGAGCCGGAATTCCGGCTCCCTTTTTTATTGTCCGCTTTGTTCAGGATTACGACAGGTAAGAAGTTTTTGTCATTCCGACCGGAGGGAGGAATCTGCTGTGTGCCGGGACACGGGCGCTGCCAGCGAAAGCAGGTTCCTCCGCGGCCTCGCCATTCGGAATGACAAAAGCCGGACGGGGACGAACAATTGCGAATCACTTCGCGAAGGATGGCGAACTCGTGCACAGGATGGACAAAGTGAACAACAGCCTTGTCATTTCGACCGCAGGGAAGAATCTGCTGGGCCGGGAGCAGGGCGCTGCCCGCGAAAGCAGATTCCTCGGCGGCTGCGCCGCTTCGGAATGACAAACGTTCACTATGGTCGGATGCCGACTGGCCGAATTCCCGACGCCTGATCCGCTGTCGCTGAATTAGCTGACGCCCAAAGCCTGACGCCTGAAGCCTGAAGCCTACCGCCTGACGCCTAACTCCTACTTCCCGAAGATTACCGTGCTTGAGAAATGCGCCGCGGCAGCCATGTAAAACAACAATGGCACCGACAAGAATAAGTTTGTCCGCGAAGCCAGGAACGCCTGGCGCGCGAGTTGAGCGGCGTTGGCGGGAGGCGTCCCGGCCAGGGTGCCACGAATGATTTTCTTGTTGTTTGGCCAGATGATGCCCCACACGTTAAACAACATCACGATGCCCATGCCTCCGCCCACGCCAATGCACAGGACGTGATTGTCATCCCCTCCGACGGGGGTGTAGTTCACGAACAGCCATCCCGCGGCATAGACAAGAATCGCGGTGATCGCGCCCAGCACGTATCCGCTTGGCGTCATTTTCTTGATCACAAGAAACAAAATAAAAAAGACTCCGAGCCAAAGGAGAAAGAAAAGTCCAAATGTGCTACCCTGGCCGATTCCCTGACGTTTTGCGTCGGGCGCCACGAGGAACTGTCCCCAATACCACAATCCCAACGAATACCGTCACCAGCGAGCTCCAGCGGAACCAGTTCAGTGCGGGCAGAGTCATGTACTGCAGGATTTTCGGTTTCGCGGCAGCGTCCACCTGCTTCATGAAGGGAACGTTGACCAGGTTAAAGAAATAGAGCAGTCCCACCCAGGTGATGCCAGCCATGAAATGGAACCAACGCAGGATCAACTGCGTCGCTTCGCTGCCTGTGATCGTGGGCACAACGAATGCGGCTGCCGCTGCCATAGAATGATCCATCGGATATCCTCCGCGAACTTAGACGTTCAGGTTACGGGTGCCCGAAAGCCAGGATGTGAGCGGCGTTCGGCGACAAGAAAGCTTGCTGTAATGAAGAGTGCTACTCCGTCAGAACGCGAATTTCAGCCCAAGTCCTGCGGAGTCGAGGAAAGTCTGCACTTGCCGTACACAAGCTGTCAACTATCGGGGAGGGAAGTTCCCGGTTGAAAAGCGCGGAAGATCGCCGTATTGTGTTCTCATCTGCCTGCCCCCGAGCAGTTTGCAGCACGTGGTTATATGCGAAGTGGCAGGGCTGTCCCCCCTTGTTCTCGAGTGCGTTCGAGAACATGCTGTTGGATTTGAGCTGGCCCAAGGCGCCTGTGGGCTTGCAGTTGGATTCGTAGCTTACAACTCGAGGAGATCGGCGATGGATAGCAATAAGCCGGCGCAAAATATACAAGATTCCTTCCTCAATACGGCCCGCAAAGAGAGAGCGAGCATCACGATTTATCTACTGAGTGGTGTGAAGTTAACGGGCCGCATCCGGTCTTTTGACAAGTACTCCGTTGTGCTGGAGGCGAACGGTCAAGAGCAACTGATCTTCAAGCACGCCATTTCGACGGTGGTGATGGGGCGCGTCGCATCGACGCATTTGACTCACGCTCCTCATCCCGAAAAAGCGGTCGCCAGTACGGGCTCCGCTGCGACGGTGGCGACGGCTTCGGGCACCGAGGGGTAGGCCTTTTCAGTTTGGGTTCTAATCGCAAGAAATCCCGCGACACAACGCGTGCGAGCGGACGTGCGCCTTTCGGAACTCCTCCCGCGCGGAAGGTGCCGGAGCGCGAACGCGCGTTCCTGGTCGGCCTCGACGTTCGGACGCGCGGACGCAGTGCAAAGGGAGCCGTCACCGCTCAGGCTGCGGCCTCCCGCGAAGCGGCCGCGTTGCAGACGGCGCCGGCTGGCGGGTCCCGCGCCAGCGCAAAATCGAGCATTCCAGAATTTGACGCCGACGAATCGCTGGCCGAACTCCATACCCTCGCGGAAAGTGCTGGAGCGGAGGTTGTGGGGGAGATTTTGCAGCGCCGCGATCGCCCCGATCCCGCAACCCTGATTGGTGGCGGCAAGCTGGAAGAGATCGCCGCTGCGGCCGCCTCGTCGGACGCCGACGTTGTCCTCTTCGATCATGATTTGAGTCCATCCCAGCAGCGCAATATCGAAAAAATCCTGGAACGCAGGGTGATCGACCGGACGCAGCTGATTCTCGATATTTTTGCGCGCCACGCGCGAACCCGTGAAGGCCAGTTGCAAGTCGAGTTGGCGCAACTGCACTACCTGCTGCCCAGGCTTGCCGGACGCGGCATTGAGATGTCGCAGCTTGGCGGCGGCATCGGCACCCGCGGTCCTGGTGAAACGCAGCTTGAAACCGATCGCCGGAAGATTGCGCGCCGCGTGCGCCATGTCGAAGAGCAATTGGAGAATGTCCGGCGCATCCGCACGCAGCAACGCCAGCGTCGCGAGTCTGCCCCCGTCGCCACGGTGGCGCTCGTGGGGTACACCAACGCCGGAAAATCGACGTTGTTCAACGCGCTGACGCGCGCGGGCGTGCTGTCGTCGTCGAAGATGTTTGCCACGCTCGATCCGACGATTCGCGGTGTCGATTTGCCCTCGAAGCGAAAAGTCCTGCTCTCGGACACGGTGGGGTTCATCCGCAACCTTCCGCATACGCTCGTGTCAGCCTTTCGCGCCACGCTCGAGGAAGTGCAGCGAGCTTCGTTGATCCTGCATGTGTCCGACGCAAGCAGCAAACTTTCCGCCGAGCAGGACGCGCAGGTGGAGATTGTGCTGAAAGAGCTGGAAGTGGATACGAAGCCACGGCTCCGCGTGATGAACAAAGTCGACCTGCTGGACGAAGAAGTCGCTAAGTCGCTGCTGGCTGACGCTGCAAGAGACGATTCGAGGACCGTCTATGTTTCGGCCCTCGAAGGAACGGGACTCACCACGCTACTCGATCGCGTGGACAATCTGATCGAAGAGGACAAGGTCAGCCGGGTCAAACTCCGCGTGCCACAAAAAGAAGGGAAGATCCTCTCGATGCTCGAGGCCCGATCTAGGATTTATTCGCGGAAGTACAAAGAGGGGGCCGTGGAGTTGGAAGTCGATGCGCCGGAATCGGTGGTGCGGCGGGTGAAGGAGTGGTTGGTTACCAAACCGGCTTGAGGGCAGTGTCCAGATCGGCCACGAGACAGAGCCGCTGACAATTTAAATGGGCCGGCAACCAAGAAGCGGTGACATTCCTTGGCTATCGGCCCATTCGATCCTGAATTGGATCGGAGGTGATACATCTATGCTAGTCCTGTTTGTGACGAAGTCAAGGAATATGTGCAGAAAACTGCGATCTTGCGGCGTCCATAATTGACGTCGAAATAACCTCAATGTTTCCAATAATTCCCGTGTCTCCACCTCTTTTTTCCGCTGCTTCCCAATCAGGTTCATCCTGGGCTAAAACTTCGCTCTAAACCGATCTTCTTGCGTTGACATTAAACTCCCTCCGACGCTAGACTTAACAGTTTTCATAGCCCTCATTTTCCGGTTTAGACCAGCGGCCACGTGGATCAGACTCTTCAACAACTAGGCGAATTACTGCTCGGATCGGTTCCGACGGTAATTATGCTTGCGGTGCTCTACGCCCTCTACAGCGTCATCGTGCACAAGCCTTTAGGACGTGTGCTCAAGGAACGCCATGGAAGAACCGAGGGCGCAGTCGAAAAATCGAAGGCTGACATCGCCGCGGCTGATGCCCGGACGAGCGAGTACGAGCAGAAATTGCGCGAAGCCCGAGCAGCCGTTTTTCGTGCGCAAGAAGCGAAGCGCCAGGCGGCTTTGCAGGTTCGAACCAATGCTGTGAACGAAGCGCGCGCCAAAGCCCAGGCCCAGGTGCAGGCTGCTAAGGCGGACATCGAGAGCGATCGAGCCGTGGCCGAGAAAAGTTTGCAGGGCGAATCAGCCGCGCTGGCACAGGAAATTGTCAGGCGCGTACTGCAACCGGCAGGGGCGGGCCGCTGATGAGTCTCATTCGTCCCATCTCTAAGTTCGCGTGGCCATGCATCCTGTCGCTAATGTTGGTTTGCGGCTGGGGATTGACCTCCGTGCGGGCTCAGGAACCGGGAGGGACTGCTCCAGCGCAAAAACAGCCGGTGGAGCCTGAGCATTCCCCGGGTCCCGGCCGCCAGTTGGCTCATCAGAGCCGAGAGGCCGCGGGCGAAGGCAAGGATGAGATGGCCGAGTTCAAGGAGTCGGCCTCGGTCCAGATGATTGCCAAGCTGACGGGGCTGAATCTGCAGCAATCTTACTGGCTCAGTGTCATCTTCAATTTTGTAGTGATTGCTGCGCTCATTCTCTGGGCGGGACGCAAGTTTCTTCCGGGAATCTTCCGCGACCGGACGAATGCGATTCAGAAGGCGATGCAGGAAGCGCAGAAGGCCAGCGAAGAAGCGCGCGTGAAGCTGGCCGAGATCGAGTCGCGTTTGCAAAAGCTCGACACCGAGATCGCTGCGATGCGCGATGCCGCCGAAAAAGAAGGCGCTGCGGAAGAAGCGCGCATCAAGGCGGCGGCTTTGGAAGATGCGCGGAAAATTGTGAATTCGGCTGAACAGGAAATTTCTGCCGCTGCGAAAGCCGCCCGCCGCCAGCTGACGTCGTATGCGGCCGATCTTGCGGTGGGTTTGGCACAGAAGCAGATTCGTGTTGATCCCGCGACCGATCAGGCGCTGGTCCGTAATTTTGCCGGACAATTGGGCGCCTCCTCAGAGAATTCACGAAAGGACGGGAACTAGACCGTGGCATCAGTCGCCAGCACGTACGCCCGGGCCTTCGCGGATGTAGTTTTCAGCGCCCGCCTCGATGCCATCCGCTCGATCGGCGGACTGTATCGCATTGCAACCTTGTACTTGGAGAGTGCGGATTTGCGGCGGGTGTGGGAGAATCCCGCGGTTCCCGCCGATCAGAAGCGCAATTTGCTGGACGCGATTGTGAAGCAGGAAGGAATCGAACGGCAGGTGCGGAATCTGGTCGCGGTCTTGATCGATCACCGGCGATTGTCGTTCCTGCCGAGGATTGTTGAGCAGCTCGAGAAAGAAATCGATTCACGGTTGGGATTCGCGGAGGCGCACATTTCGAGCGCCCGCGAATTGGGCGACGCCGAAAAGCGCTCGCTCGAAGCGCAAATCGCGAAGACGACGGGCAAGCGAGTGCGGGCCAGCTATGGGTTGGACGCATCGTTGCTCGGCGGCGCTGTCGTCCGCGTCGGCAGCACGATTTACGACGGTTCGGTGAAAGGGCAGTTGGAGAGGATTAAGGAAGCAATAAGCTCTTAGGCGCGAGTCGTGAGCAGTGGGCAGGAACCTCTGGGCGCAAATGTTTACTCGGGGCTCGGGGCTCATTTCTGGGAGCTGATAGCTGAAGGCTGAGAGCTTTTCTCTATGGCACAAATTAAAGCAGACGAAATTTCGAAACTGATCCGCGAGCAGATCGAGAACTACGAGACTCAGATCTCCGTGGACGAGACGGGCACCGTCATCACCCTGGGCGACGGCATCGCACGCGTCTATGGACTCGACAAAGTCATGGCCGGCGAATTGTTGGCGTTTCCGCACGGCGTGGCCGGCATCGCCATGAACCTGGAAGAAGACCAGGTCGGCGCTGTGCTGCTCGGCGAATATACCGAGATCAAGGAAGGCGACGAGGTCAAGCGCACCGGGCGCATCATGAGTGTGCCGGTCGGCGAAGCGATGATTGGCCGCGTCGTGAACTCGCTCGGCGAGCCGATCGACGACAAAGGCCCGATCGCATCGAACCAGTTCATTGCTCTCGAGCGCATAGCCCCGGGCGTCATCGACCGTCAGCCGGTGCGCGAACCGATGGCGACCGGACTCAAGGCCATCGACAGCATGATTCCCGTCGGCCGCGGCCAGCGCGAGTTGATCATTGGCGACCGCCAGACCGGCAAGACCGCCGTTGCGCTCGACACGATCATCAATAGCAAGGGCAACGATCTGATCTGCATCTACAACGCGATCGGACAGAAGCGTTCTTCGATCGCGCAGGTCGTAAAGATTCTGGAAGATGCGGGCGCGATGGAGTACACCATCGTCGTCGCCGCGTCGGCGTCAGAGCCGGCGCCAATGCAGTACATTTCGCCCTATGCGGCCTGTGCGATCGGCGAATACTTCCGCGACACCAAGCGGCATGCGCTGGTCATCTACGACGATCTCTCGAAGCATGCGGCTTCGTATCGCGAAATTTCACTGCTGCTGCGGCGTCCACCGGGACGCGAAGCGTATCCCGGAGACGTTTTCTATCTTCACTCGCGCCTGCTGGAACGCGCGGCCAAGGTGAGCGACAAGATCGGCGGCGGATCGTTGACCGCGCTGCCCATGATCGAGACGCAGGCGGGCGATGTTTCGGCGTACATTCCGACCAACGTCATTTCGATTACCGACGGACAGATCTATCTCGAAACCGATTTGTTCAACCAGGGCGTTCGTCCGGCCGTGAACGTCGGACTGTCGGTGAGCCGCGTCGGCGGCAGCGCGCAGATCAAAGCCATGCGGCAAGTCGCCGGAACCTTGAAGCTGGAACTCGCGCAGTACCGCGAACTGGCGGCATTTGCGGCCTTCGGCAGCGATCTCGACAAAGCGACGCAAGCCCAGTTGAATCGCGGACAACGGCTGGTCGAACTGCTGAAGCAGAATCAATTTTCGCCACTGCCGTTCTCGAAGCAGATTCTGATCATCATGGCGGGCACTGGCGGATTTCTCGATGACCTGCCGGTCGCGCAGGTTCGCGAGTTCGAAGCTGAACTTTATCAAGTACGTGGATGCGACCAATCCGGCGATTCTGCGCACGATCATGGAGAAGAAGACCCTCGATGACGCGCTGAAGAGCCAGTTGCAGAGCTGTGATCAAAGAAGCGAAGCAGCAGTTTGTGTCGCAGCGGCAAGCGGTAGCGAAATAGTGAGCTAGTGCTCAGTCTCAAGGAGAAGCTGGGGCTGGTGGTATTAACTGAGCACCGGGTACTGGCTCTTACATGCCTAACATTCTCGACATTCGGCGGCGGATTCGCAGCGTGATCAACACGCGGCAGATCACCAAGGCGATGAAAGTCGTCTCGGCGGCGAAGTTGCGCCGCGCGCAGGATCGCGCGCTTGGCGGCGCGTCCGTATGCGCAGATGCTGACGAATGTTTTGAAGTCGCTGGTGGCGCGTGCCGAGATTTACGATCCGGAGACGGGCGAGCCGAAGCATCCTTTGCTGGCGCAGCGGCCCGAGAAAAATATCCTGCTGATCGTCGTGACCGGCGACAAGGGCCTGGCCGGCGCGTTCAACGCGAACATCACGAAAGCGGCTTCGCGCTTTCTGGACTCGAAAGCAGGGAAGAACGTCGACATCGAGGCCGTCGGCCGCAAAGGCCGCGATTTCCTGCGGCGCCGCTATCCGGCAGCGAAAGTGCAGACGCGGAGCCTGGCCGATCTTGTCGAATCGATTGGACTCTGAGCTCGAGCCGGGCGAACGGGCGCCGGGAATCCAGATTACCGGCGAACACGTTGGCGTTCTGGGCAAAGTCGAATTCGCGCAGGCCTCCGCACTGGCTCGAAAGCGTGATTGCCCGCTACTGCCGCGAAGAAATCGATGCCGTCTACGTCGTGTTCAACGAATTCAAGTCGGTTATCGCGCAGCGGCTGATCGTCGAGCAGATTCTTCCCATCGAACAAATCGGCGAACAGGCCGTGCGCCTGGCCGAAGAGCCGACGGAAGAAGAGAAGAAGAAGGCGAAAGAGGCGGCGGTCAGCGCGGGAGTTGGCTTGCGGACGACCGAGGGCGCTCCCGAAGAAGGATCGCAGTTCGGCACGTCGCAGGTCGACTACATTTACGAGCAGTCGCCGGAAGAATTGTTCCGGTCGCTGCTGCCGAAGTATGTGAGCATACAGATTTTCCGCGCGCTGCTGGAGTCGGTGGCCGCCGAGCATGCGGCCCGTATGACCGCCATGGACTCGGCCACCAACAACGCAACCGACATGATTGATTCGCTGACGCTGGTGATGAACCGCGCCCGCCAAGCGAAGATCACGAAAGAGATTATCGAAATCGTCAGCGGCGCAGCGGCAATGTCGTAGAAGCTGGGAGCGTCAAGCTGCTAGCTTTTGAGCAAGACCGAGTTGAAGGAACATTGAATCAAGCGGTGTCGATCGTCGGAAATGCGACCGCAACCCAAGCAGGAGCTAGCAACTAGTCGCTAGAAGCTAATTTATGGCTGAAAACGTAGGACACGTAATCCAAATTGCGGGGCCGGCGGTCGATGTGCAGTTTCCCGAAGGGAAGCTTCCGCCGATCTATGAGGCCGTCAAGGTCGTCAGCGACGGCTTCAATGTGCCCAGCCCGATCGACGTCATTCTCGAAGTGCAGCAGCACTTGGGCGAAGGCCGCGTGCGCTGCGTTGCGATGCAGCCTACCGACGGAATGGTGCGCGGCATGAAAGCCATCGACCAGGGGGGACCGATCTCGGTGCCTGTGGGCCGCGGAACCCTTGGCCGCGTCATGAACGTCATCGGCGAGCCCGTCGATCAGCTCGGGCCGGTTGAATATACGCAGAGAATGCCGATCCATCGCCTGGCTCCCGCGTTCGACGAACAGGCCACGAGCGCCGAGATGTTTGAGACGGGCGTGAAGGTAATCGATCTGATCCAGCCCTTCTTGAAGGGCGGCAAGATCGGATTGTTCGGCGGCGCCGGTGTCGGCAAGACCGTCGTCATCATGGAGTTGATCAATAACGTTGCCAAGAATCACGGCGGCTTCTCCGTGTTTGCGGGCGTTGGCGAGCGCACTCGTGAAGGAAACGATTTGTGGCTGGAAATGTCAGAGTCGGGCGTCATCAAGCCCGGCAAGCCGGCGGAGTCGAAGGCCGCGCTGATTTACGGACAGATGACGGAGCCTCCAGGTGCTCGTCTTCGCGTCGCGCTAACCGGACTGACCGTAGCGGAATACTTCCGCGACGCCGAGGGCGCGGACACGCTGCTCTTCATCGATAACATTTTCCGATTTACGCAGGCTGGATCCGAAGTATCCGCTCTGCTTGGCCGTATGCCGAGTGCTGTAGGGTATCAGCCGAACCTTGCGACGGAAATGGGCGAACTGCAGGAGCGCATTACGTCGACCAAAAAGGGTTCCGTCACCTCGGTGCAGGCGATTTACGTGCCCGCTGATGACTTGACCGATCCCGCCCCGGCGACCACGTTTGCTCACCTTGACGCCACCACGGTTCTTTCGCGCGCGTTGACAGAGATCGGAATCTATCCGGCGGTTGATCCCCTGGCATCCACGTCGCGCATTCTCGACCCGCGCATTGTGGGCCAGGAGCACTACGACGTCGCGCAGACGGTGAAGAAGACTTTGCAGACTTATAAAGATCTGCAAGACATCATCGCGATTCTCGGGATCGACGAACTGACCGAAGATCAGAAGCTGACTGTGGCGCGTGCCCGCAAGATCCAGCGTTTCCTGTCGCAACCGTTCCACGTGGCCGAGCAGTTCACGGGCGCACAAGGGCGCTACGTCAAGATCGCCGATACGGTGAAGGGCTTCAAGGCGATCGTGGAAGGCAAGTACGACGACATCCCCGAGCAGGCGTTTTACATGAAGGGCCCAATCGAGGAAGTCTTGCAAGCGGCAGAGAAGATGAAGGCGGCAGCCTAAGAACGGGCGTCGGGCCGTCAGACTTCAGCCTTGGAGCGGGTTTGCTGAGGTTCGACGGCTGGCGTCAGATTTTTGTATGGCAGACACTTTCCAACTCGAGATCGTCACGCCGGAAAAGAAAGTCGTAGACACGGCGGCGCAGCAAGTCCAGATTCCTGGCAAGAACGGATATCTTGGCATTCTGCCGGGCCATGCTCCGCTCATTACCGAGTTGGCTGTCGGCGAGATCACGTTCCGCGAAGACGGGGGCGAGCAGAAACTTGCCGTGGCCTGGGGATTTGCCGAGGTTCTGCCGGACAAAGTGACAATTCTCGCGGAGTCGGCGGAGCGCCCGTCCGAAATCAACGTGGAGCGCGCGCGCAAGTCGAAAGAACGGGCCGAACAGCGCCTGACCAGCGGAGACACCACTGTCGACGTCGATCGTGCTCTCGATGCCTTACATCGTGCAGAGACCCGAATCGAAGTCGCGTCCGGAAAATAATCCCGCGAGAACGGGGGATGGTAGAACAATCTCCGCAGCCGAGCTTTCGCATTTCTCTATCATTTCCGACTCGATGCCACTCGCAGATCCTCGATTCCCAGCATGGTGAGTGGCGTCCTTCTCGCTATACAATGGCCCCGTTCACTTTGAGGAGATGGCAGCCATGAAGCTTCATCCCGCGTTTTTCATTTTCTGCTCAGTTTTCTTTTGCGCCTCCGTTTCCGCACAGCAAGCGAAGCCTGCAACGCCTCCGCCCCAACCTCCGCCGCCGCTGGTCACGCCGCAAGTACATTCGGACAACAGCGTGACTTTTCTGTTTCGAGCTCCCAACGCGCAGGAAGTGAAACTCACGCGGGAAGGCACTACCGATCCTCTTCCGATGCACAAAGACGACACGGGCGTCTGGACCGTGAACACTCCGCCGCTGCCGCCCGACTACTACGGATACTCATTCGTTGTCGACGGCGTACGCACGATCGATACCAACAATCATTTGATCAAGACGAACCTGCTCTCAAACGAGAACATGGTGCATGTTCCGGGACCGTCGTCGCTGCCGTGGGAGTTGAACGATGTACCTCGCGGAGAGATTCATCACCACTTCTACAAGTCTGCGGTCGCTGAAGATGAGCGCGACTATTACGTCTACACTCCGCCCGGATACGATCCGGCGGCGCAAACGACGTATCCGGTGCTCTATCTTCTGCACGGCTACAGCGACGATGCCAGCGGGTGGACCGCGGTAGGCCGGGCGAACGTCATCCTTGATAATTTGATCGCGCAAGGCAAAGCCAAGCCGATGATTGTGGTCATGCCGCTTGGATACGGCACGATGGAAATCATCACGCTGGGATGGGGAGCGTGGAGCCACACCGACGTGCGCGACAAAAATTTCTCGAGATTCCGCGAGGCGCTGCTGACCGAAGTCATGCCCAAGGTCGAGAGCGAATACCGGGTGATCAAAGATCGCAACTCGCGCGCGATCGCAGGACTGTCGATGGGTGGGTCCGAATCGTTGCTGACCGGGCTGAACAATCTCGACAAGTTTGCCTATGTCGGCGCTTTCAGTGCCGGCGGTCTGCCGGAACCATTTGACAAAGACTTTACCGGGCTTGATGCCAAAGCGCAAACGAGCAGTTGAAAGTTCTATGGATTGCCTGTGGCACAGAAGATCGGCTGATCACCGCAAACCGCAAGCCTGCGCGAGTGGCTGAAATCGAAGGGCGTTCAACATACGGATATCGAAACCCCGGGCATGCATACTTGGATGGTCTGGCGCAGGAATTTATCGGAGTTCGCGCCGCTGCTGTTTCGGTAGCAGCCGTGATGACTCAGCACGCGGGTCGATGGAGTTCCTCGCAATCACCAATTGAGCCGGTAAGTACCGACTGCACGATGGGATCGGAGGAATACGTTCTAGCGTGAACAATCTAGCGCGTTTCGCTGGGCTGACTCTTGTTAGCATTTGCTTGCTGCTCGCAAGCATTCGGGCACAATCGCCGGAACGACAGGGTCACCAAGAAGCAGACGCTGCAGAGCTTGCCAAGATCTGCAGCGCTGAGAATCCGCCACCCTGCGCGACTCCTCCACGCGCAATCTCCTCGCCCTCAGCCCAGTTTTCCGAGTCCGGGCGCGGCAAGGAGTTCACCGGCATCTGCATACTGAGCGTGAATGTAGAACCTGATGGGCACACGAGTCACATTCGCGTTTTGAGGAGCGTAGGCAAGGACCTCGATCAAAAGGCAATTAACGCCGTAAAAGGTTGGAAGTTTGAACCCGCAAAGATAGACAAAAAATCCGTCGCGGTACAGATCGCGGTTCAAGTATCGTTCCATCTCTACTGAGTAGGGTGGGTTGGGTTTCCGAGGTTCGGAGTCATAGAATTGGTGACGTGAGACACGACAGACGGCCAGTGAAGGAGCAGGTTGAGTCTGGATTTCTGATCGCTGTTAAGTTTGTTTCTGCCTTTTGCATCGCAGTGACTTTCTTCTCCGGGTATGGACTGATCCACGAGGCTGGTAGTTCATCTCAATCAGCTGTCGGCTGGCTGTTAATTAACTTCAGCGTCATCGTAATGGCAGTTACAGTTAGGGTGTGGGCCGCGGGGTTCGTCGGTTTCACCGCCTATGCGGCGTTGCGGGTATTAGTAGGAACTCTATTCCTCACTTCATGGCATGTATCGCCCTTGCTTATGCTCAGGGTAGCTGGGAGTCTATTAGCGATGAGCGTCTTGGGCGTCCGTTTCGCATCGGGCAATCGCCGCGTCACTCAAATTGAGCGGGCTTCCCTTGTCCTTGCCGCAATCTGTGTTCTCTTGTCTCTGCTGCTGATGGACTCATACAGAAGTGTAGGTGTACTGAATGTGGGCAACGTCGCGCTAGGGTTTTCGTGGTTCGCAACTCGATCCTCACGCCGGCAATCGGTTCGCAACAGCGCAGCTATCGATTAGCTCACGTGATCAGGCCATTTTACGCTTTGAGTGGTAAAGTCGATTCTGAGTGTAATGACGACTTTACGATAAGTTCCGCGCGTCTAGTTGCGCCCCCTGTGCTATCTTCGTGCCGTGTACGGGCGTCCTAGCCACATCAGGTGGTTTCTCAGTTTGCAAGTCCTCGCCGCTTTCCTCGGTGCCGTGGTCGTCGTCGCAGCGCGGAGTGATGTCGAGTTGGAGGCGGGGCTTGCGCGTCTTGTTTCCCTTCTTTTAGCTTACGTTGCGGTGAGGGGGTGTTTCATCTGGATGGCCTGGAGGGGGAAAAATTGGGCTCGCTTCGCGCTGCTGGCGTGGTTTTTGTATACGTACATTCAGTACGTTGTCGACCTTAGGTCCGGAGCGACTCTGATTCAACTCGACGCAAGTCTGAAGACGCTCATTGCCGCGGTGGCCGTTCTCCAAGCGTCGTCACTCGCACTCTTATTTACACGCTCAGCAAATCAATGGTTTCGACCTTCCCGAGCCGGACACGACCTGCTTTTCCCTAGATAACTGTCGTTAACAGGTTAGTCCTCATTGACTCCCAATGAGTGCGACGGGGTTTTGCAAGATGAGCCACTTACGGCACGTTGACGTGATCGCGGGTCTCTTTGGGGACGTAGTTGACGGCGGCGGTGCGCTCCAGTTTGTCCCACGCGAACTTTGCCGCCTTCGAGGGCGCGCTTCAGTGTCTTGAAGAGCACAATCGAAAACAGTTGGCGGTAGGCGAAGCGCTGCAGCCAGACCTGGCTGAGCAGCCATGCGTCTTCTTTGTCGTCGGGACGGCGGCGCTCCAGTGCGAATGCAATCGCCGACGCGAAGAAGTCGATGACCAGGAACGCGAAGAAGAACAACACCAGTTTGTGAAAGCTCGAGGGATCGGTCGAGTCCGGGTGAAAATGTTTCTGGACGTAATACCAGATCGTTCCCATCGCAAACATGATGTCGATGAGAGGCGAGACCAGCGGCAGCAGAATCTGGAAAATCCAGATGTTGGGCAGCGCGACCCATCCCAGCGCGCCTTTGCGAGCCATGACTCCGCGGTGTTTGTAAACTGCTTGCAGGATGCCGAAGGACCAGCGGAAACGCTGGCGCATCAAGCCGTTCGCATTGGTGGGCGCCTCGGTATAGGCGAGCGCCATGTCTTCGTATTCGACACGGTAGCCATTGCGCAGCAAGGCCATCGTCAGATCGGCATCTTCGGCGACGGTGTCGATGTGATATCCGCCAGCCTCGCGTACCGCTGAAACGCGCCACGCTCCAATCGCTCCGGGAACAACGCTGACCGCTCCCAGAACATCGAGCGCGCGCCGCTCAAAATTCTGGCTGGTGATGTATTCGAGGGCTTGCCAGCGCGTCCAAAGATTCACGCGGTTGCCGACCTTGGCATTTCCCGCGATCGCTCCCACCTTTGGGTTGATAAAGTGTGGCACCAGCCGGGAGATCGCGTCGGCCGCAATGATGGTGTCAGCGTCGATGCCAACGAAGAGTTCCGCATCGCCAATGTGCTCGATGCCGTAATTCAGGGCTTCGGCTTTGCCAGAGTTCGTTTTGCCCAGAATCAGAACTTTGCCTGAGGCCGATTCAGCCCGGAATGCATCTCGCGCGACTTCGAGCGTCCGGTCTTTCGAGCCATCATCAATCACAATGACGCGGATGTTCGGATAGTTCGAGTTGAGCGCCGCCCGCACCGTTCGCTCAATAACCTTTTCTTCGTTGTAGGCTGGAATCAGCACCGCAACCTTTGGTTTGTAAGACGCAACCTCCGCGGGTTTGCCTAATATTTTCTCGCGCATCCGGTCATACACAGCAGCGGCGCCGATGAAGATGAGTCGTCCCGTCATCAGCACATCGCCGATCAGAAAAATCCACGTGATGATGACGAGGCTTGCGTCGAAAAGCCAGAAGCCCAGCCGGTCGAAACGAGCCGCCCAGCGTTCGCCGCGGGGCAGGGGCGCCATCACATCCGCGCGCTGCATGCCAAGCAGTTCGTAGACGGGAGCCACTTCGTATCCGCGGGCGCGAATTCCATCGATGATCATCGGCAGCGCCCGCACAGTTTCGGAGCGGTCGCCTCCGCCGTCATGCATCAACACGATGTTTCCGCAACGCAGATCCTCGATCCGGCATGGAGGCAGGTGCGACAGTACAAAGGATGAGATCTCTTCTGCAGTGTGCCGCCGGGGTGTGTCGCTCCAGTCGTTGGGATCGATTCGATTTCCAACCGTGATGTAGCCCATCTCCTGCGGAATCTCGAGCGGGCGTACCTGGTCGGCTGTGTCTGGCTCCTCGTCGATCGCGTAGGGCGGCCGCATCAGGGTCGCGCGAATTCCCATCAAGCTGGCAAACAGGCGCTCCGTCAGGTTCAATTCGACCTTCATGTAGCCCGCGGATGTATTGCTGACATCGGGATGGGTGAAGGTGTGATTTCCGATCGTGTTGTTCTCGTTATAAATCCGTTTTGCGATTCCGGAAAACTTGTCAGCCTGAATTCCGATCAGGAAAGAATGTCGCAGTAGCGTTCTTGGCCTTCAGCACGTCAAGAATCTTGGGAGTCCACTCGGGATCGGGACCGTCATCGAAGGTAAGCGCAACCTTGTTGGGACTGTACCCGTAGCGTCGCGACGCGGTAAGGTTCCGGCAAATTCTGGAATACCTCGTCGGTAATCATCTTGCTGCCCGCATCGACAGTTAAATCGCGTGTTCCGTGAGCCGGCTTGTCCTCGATGCGGAGGATTTCTCCCTGACCCTCCATGTCGACGTCCGCTCCGGGAGGCACGTCGCGAAGTTTGTCTGTTGCGCCCGCATCACCGGGCATGTCCCAAACGCGCCAAAGCGAGCGGTCTTCGCTGCCCAGTCGCCACAAAGCGAAGGTCTGGATGCCCATGTTCTGCGCGACCCGCATATGATTCAGCGCCGTGACCGCATCGAGAAACCAGATATCGTGGCGCAGGTTGCGCTCGTCCAGATAGCTGAAATGCGGATTCATCGCGTCGTCATCGAAATTTACGTCCTCATCGGAATCGCGAGCGGCGAGCCACGCGTCCTGCACGCTGACGGTCGAGTCGTGAACCTCCGGCGGCAGTTTGCCAGTCTTTGGCTTGAGCACCCAGTCATAGCCGTAGTTGGCAATCGCACAGATCATCTTTTCGTTCGGAATGACGTCCAGCGCGGATTTCAGGTTTTGTTCGAACCAGTCCTGAGAAGCGACAGGGCCTGACTCCGCGCCGGGATAGTGCTCGTCGTAGTTCATCA
Organism: uncultured Acidobacteriota bacterium; assembly: GCA_963771765.1. Lineage (GTDB taxonomy): Bacteria > Acidobacteriota > Terriglobia > Terriglobales > Acidobacteriaceae > Sulfotelmatobacter. The sequence goes on along the minus strand of CAVYUY010000016.1, from coordinate 434,672 downwards.
GCACGACGCCATCGGCCGCGGCAGCAATCGCAGCGTAGTCGAATTCGCTACTGCGCGCAGGCACGGCAACGTATAGCTTCATTCCGTGGGAATGCAGTCTCCCGACAATTCCTGCAGCAGCGCGACGTAACCTGGCTGCCCGCTTTCGGGGAAAGCTTCGAAGTCGATCAGAAGCCCGTGATACCGCCCTGAGGCCAGGAATTGAGCGGCTTGATGCCGGAAAAGCGAGCGCGCCTCGGGATTATTCAGGAAACCAACAATGTCTCCGATCCAGTTCGCCCCATCGGAGTTGTTGACCATGGGGAACACTTCCATGTTGGGGTTTTCGTTCCTGAGGAACGGCATTACGCGGTCGTCAACCGGCAGGACGGTCGATCCCTGGACGACGTCAAAGTATTTGTTGGTCTGATCGTCCACGCCCTGCAGGTGCCCGTCCGAAGTCAGGACGTGCAGCCAATCCGGGTAGAGCATGTCGATCTGATGAGAGTACGAGCGCAGCGAAGAGAAACTGGCTGCGTCCCAGGGAACGTAAAATGCGGCGCGAATGCCTTCCGACTGGTTGAGCGTGACCTGCGACGCTGCGAGCTTTGACTTGCGGTGCGACCGCGCAACCGCCTTCTTCTGGCGATCACGAGCCTTGTCTCGTTCGCTTTCCTTCAGCGCTTTGAAATTGCGCCGTTGCGGATAGAACAAAAGGCCAGGCAATGGCTCGTCCCGAAGAGCCGAATAGACGAAGAAAATGATCAGGGCTGAAACCACAACTGCCGTTACGTCGAGTGTTCGCCGCAGGCGTTTCCATCGAGCGCGTCGGGGATCATAAAAGACTGGTTCAGCCATTGTTTAACGATGTTCATCGTATGCCGCGGGCGGCACACGGTCAATTTTCGACTAGGCAGGGTGAGCGCATCTCTAATTATACGATGCGCTTCACCAACGGCGGGATTGCCGCAAACGCGTTATCATTCGCAGCGTGCGCGAACTGACGCGGGCGGGACTTGGACGAATAGGGCCGGGGGAAGGGAATGCGCGCTTCTTTGCCGGTGCCAGCCTGGCTGCGCTCGCCCTGCGAATTATCCTGGTTTTACGTTTTCCGGCGGTCGTCGACGATTCGCGGCTGTATGCCGACATCGCCAAGAACTGGCTGCAGCACGGCATCTACGGGATAACGAACTCCGGCACGATCATGCCGACGCTTTCGAGGTTGCCGGGATATCCCACCTTTCTGGCAGTGATCTTCGCGATCTTCGGAACCGATAATTTCCGCGCCGTCCTGTTTGTGCAAGTGCTCTTCGATCTTGCGACTTGTTTCTTGATCGCCGACCTGGCGCGCCGGATGTACGGCGATCGCGCCGCGAAGGCTGCCTTTGTGTTGGCTGCGCTCTGCCCGTTCCTGGCGAATTACGCCGGCGCCGCGCTCACAGAAACGCATCGAGATCTTCTTCACAACGCTGGCGTTCAGCTTCGCGTTCCGGGGACTGGGAGTTGGAGGGGCGTCGTGGCGATCGCTCACGCCGTGGATCGGCTGCGGACTGGCGATCGGCGGCGCAATCCTGCTGCGGCCCGATGGCGGGATTCTCCTGGCATCGATTGGCTGCTACCTCATGTGGCTGCTGGTGCGAGGCATGGGTGCTGCGGACTACCGAACTGGGCCGGTTGCAAGCGCGCGTACGGTTTTCGCTGCGGGTCTGCTGACCGCGGTTTTCGCCATGGCTCCCCTCGTTCCCTGGACTATTCGGAACTTTCATACCTTGCATCGTTTTCAGCCTCTCGCTCCCCGTTACGCCAACGATTCCGACGAACCCGTTATGACGGGATTCAACCGCTGGGTGAAAACGTGGATCGTCGATTACGTTTCGGTGCAGGAGATTTACTGGAATGTTCCGGGCGAAGACATCGATGCGACGCGACTGCCACACAGGGCATTTGATTCGCCGCAGCAGGAGCAGCGCACCTCTCAACTGTTCGCAGAATACAACCGCGATCACGACATGACGCCGGAAATCGATGCTCGCTTCGGAGCCTTAGCGACCGAGCGAATTCATGCAGGCCCGTTTCGCTACTACTTATGGTTGCCGGCGATGCGGATCGCCGACATGTGGCTTCGTCCGAGGACGGAGTTGTTCCCCTCTGATCCGCGCTGGTGGGAGTTCAACGATGATCGGCGCTGGCTGGCTGTCAGCCTGGGTTTCGGGCTGATCGGCGTGTTTTATGTGGGGCTGGGCGCGGCAGGGCTGATCCTCAGCCGCGAATTTTTTGGAATTGGCCTATTCGTTTTATTTCTAGTTATCCGCTCTCTTTTTCTCGGAACACTGGAAAATCCAGAGCCTCGCTATACCTTGGAATGCTATCCCGTGGTCATAGTCCTCGCTTCGGGTCTCTTTCATCGGCGTGCATAAACATGCACGAAACCGAAATTACAACTTTCAGCTTGAACATTTTGGTGCCACAGTTGCACAATAGCGGCCCATTAAGGTTCCCCAGGGCCCCTGCGGTCTCAAATCCTGGGCACGACGTAGTCGGAACTACACGTCCTTTGAGGCGAAGGGAGCTCCCTATGCGTTCTCGCTCAGTTCAAACAGCAATATTGGCCGGCAGTCTTCTAGTGTTCGCTGTTTTTGCAGCGGGCCAGTCAGCCACGACATCTCTGCGCGGCACGATTTCAGATGCTAAAGGCGCGGTCGTTTCGGGCGCTACCGTAACTCTGAATAACAAAGACAACGGTTTTTCGCGAACCGTGAAGACTGATGACGAGGGAATTTATCAGTTCCTCGAAGTGCCGCCCTCAACGTATGTCATGACAGTGACGTCAGCGGGCTTTGCGACGACGAAGCGAGAAAATGTCGTGCTGCAGGTAAGCAGTCCTGCCACGGTGAATCTCGCTCTCCAGGTACAGGCCAGTTCCGTCATCGTAGACGTCAGCGGCGAGGCTCCGGTGGTGAACACGCAGGACGCAACTCTCGGCAACACTTTTAGTTCTCGGCAACTCACCGATCTCCCGACGGAAGGGCGGGATCCCGTCTCGATTTTGAGTTTGCAACCGGGTGTTGTCTACATTGGAAAAAGCGTCGATCAAAACGACGACAGCCGAGGCGGCGCGGTGAATGGCGCCCGAAGTGATCAAACCAACGTAACGCTAGACGGCCTGGACGACAACGATCAACTGCAAGGCTTCGCGTTTCAGGGCGCGATGCGCGCCACGCTCGACTCCCTGCAGGAATTTCGCGTGACGACCAGCAACTACGATGCTTCTGCCGGACGATCTTCCGGAGCGCAAGTCAATCTGGTTACTAAGAGCGGAACAAATGCTTTTCACGGATCTTTGTACGAATACCACCGACCATCATTCACCGTCGCCAACGACTGGTTCAACAAGCAGGCAGAGCTCAACGCTCATTTACCCAACGTGCCAGGCCATGTGCTTCGCAACACGTTTGGTGCAACATTCGGTGGGCCGATAGTTAAAGACCGTCTATTTTTCTTCGGAGCGTACGAAGGTCAGAGGACCGCCGATCAGTTGCAAACAACTCGAATCATACCGACAACAAGCCTGGCCCAGGGAGAGCTCAAGTATCTTTGCAATCCCGACACAACGGTGGACCCGAATTGTTTTGTGGGTAACCCAAACGTTGCAAGTGTGACTGATGGAGGCTCGACGTTCCCCGGCTTTAACGTCGTGACCATAAATCAGGCCCAGATCACGTCTCTAGACCAGGGATGCGCTGCGAACTCCGCGTGTCCCGCGACGCCTGGCAATGCCGCGGGGCCAGGGCCGAACGGCAACATCGCCAACCTCGGTGGCGCGAACCCGAATGCGCTTTTCGCAGGCTATCCCGCTCCCAATTCGACGAGCGGCGGCGGCGACGGGCTGAACTCCGCGGCCTACACCTTCCCGGGAAACGATCCGGTAAGTTTGAACACTTACATTTTCAAGCTTGACTACAAAATCTCGGCTGACGGGAACCACTCCTTGTTCATTCGCGGCAACCTGCAGAATGATCGCGAATCCACCCCACCCGAATTCCCTGGCCTTCCTCCGAATGACTTCAAGACGAACAACAGTAAGGGAATTGCGGGCGGCTACACGTGGATTGCTCGCAACAATCTCATCAACAATTTTCGTTACGCGTTTATTCGCCAAGGCCTCGGTGATTCTGGCTTGAACAGCCAGCCATTCAACCGCCTGCGCGGCTTGGACGATGCAGTGGGACTTACCCCTTCTATCCTGACGAATGTTCCGGTGCACAATTTCATCGATGACGTTTCCTGGACGAAGGGTCGTCACAATATCCAGTTCGGAACGAACTGGCGCCTGATTCACAACAACCGGCAGTCAAATGCGCAGAACCTTTCAGAAGGATATGCGAACCTTTACTGGATGAGTCCGTCGTTTATTTCCGGCACCGGGGCCAGCCTGGATCCAGCGCTCGGCGCGGGCTTCCCCGTGGTCGATCCATCGTTCGGCACTTCCTACGATTTCGCTGCCGTGCAACTGATGGGAATCATGAGCCAGGTGTACACGGTTACCAATCAGGACAAGAATGCAAACCTGATTCCGAGTGGTTCTCTGGTTCAACGGCATTTCCGGAACTTCGAAGGTGAGATGTATTTACAGGACAAATGGAGTGCGACTCCGAATCTGGTCTTCACCTACGGATTGAGATATTCGCTGCTCCAGCCTCCTTACGAGGCAAACGGGAACCAGGTTTCGCCTACCGTCAACATGCATCAGTGGTTTACGAATCGCTGGAAGCAGATGTACCAGGGAAATGTCGTCCAGCCGGACTTGAGTTTTGATTTGTCTGGTCAAGGGAACGGCAAAAAGCCTTACTGGGCTTGGGATTATCGAAACCTTGCGCCGCGTTTTGCCGTCGCCTACTCGCCGCATGCGGCCAGCGGTTTCATGCACACGATCTTCGGCGATGCGGGAAAGAGTTCGATTCGCGCAGGATACGGTCTTTACTTCGATCATTTCGGAGAGGGTGCGGTGAACACCTTCGATCGGCAAGGGTCCTGGGGCCTGACAACAACCATCAGCAATCCCGCGGGTGTTCTCAGTGTCGACAGCGCGCCACGGTATACCGGGCTGCTGGGGAACGCGAATCTTCCCCCAAGTCCCGGTGTTCCCAGTCCTCATGGATTTCCCTATAGCCCATCGGTAGATCCGAACACTTACGGCCTCGCTATCGGGTGGGGTATCGATGACAACTTGAAGACGCCGTACTCGCATGTAATCGACTTATCGATCACCCGCGAGTTGGGCCACAATTTCGTTCTTGAGGCTACCTACACCGGACGGTTTGCTCACCACTTGATGCAGGAAATCGACTTGTCGGAGCCTCTCGACCTGGTCGATCCAGCAAGCCATATGGACTATTTCACGGCGGCACAAATGCTCTCGAAGGCTGCGTACGCCGGAGTTTCTGAAAACGATCCCAGTGTGACCAACATCCCCTACTGGCAAAACCTGTTCCCACAAGCGGCAGGAGCCGGCGGAGCTTCAGGCTGTGCTCCCAATGCCCCTGGCTCACCCACGGCGACGCAAAACATTTATGACCTCTATTATTGCGAACTAGGAAACGAGACGCTCGCCCTCGAAGACTTGGACGCGTTCTGCTTCCCGGCATGTGCAGGCACAGGTTCCAATTCCCTCGGTGGTTTTGTCGGTTCTGCGGGAACACCGTTTTCGTACTATCAACCTCAGTTCTCGTCTCTCTATGGTTGGCAGACACGCGGCAACAGCAACTACAACGGGTTGCAAGTCAGCCTGCGTCACTCCATGGCGTCGGGAGTGCTATTCGACCTGAATTACACCTACTCAAAATCAATCGACGTTGGCTCTAACGCAGAACGCGTGAATGGTTTCGAATCTGGTGGCTTGGCCTTCAACAGTCAGGTCATCAACGCCTTCTCTCCTGATGAATGGCGCGCACCGTCAGACTTTGATACGACCCACCAAATCAATGCAAACTGGGTTTGGGATCTTCCGTATGGTCGAGGGCGGCATTGGGGTGGCGGGTCGAACCGTTTCGTAAATGCAATCTTCGGCGGTTGGGGGCTCAACGGACTTTATCGCTGGACTAGCGGCTTTCCCTTCACGGTTGCCGCCGGTGCCGGATGGGCGACTGATTTCGAACTTGAAGGCTCCTCAGTTCTGTTGGGTGCGAAACCAAAGACCGGTGTATTCCGCGACGCCAGCGGTGATCCAACGGTCTTCAAAGATCCTCAAAGTCTGGTTTGCGCTTGTGGTCCTGCCACTCTCACGGGCGCCAACTTCCGGGCAACGCTTCCCGGAGAAGCGGGGCAACGTAACCTGTTTCGCGGTCCCGGCTACTTTGGGGTTGATGCCGGCCTCGCGAAGACATGGAACTTCAGCGAACAGAAATTGCTTAAGTTTTCCTGGGAAGTGTTCAACGTGACCAACTCGGTGCGATTCGATGCCGCCGGATCTTTAAGCAATCAGGATCTAGTCGACATTACCGGTTTTGGAAAGTTCAACACAACACTCAGCAGTCCGCGCGTGATGCAGTTCTCGTTACGGGTTGCGTTCTAGAAGTTTCAGGTTCGAGTTGTTCTCGACGACCTGTAAAGGAGAGCGGCAGTTCATTGCACGTTCTGATTGCGGAAGAATAATTTCAGCGGGGACGGGCCTTCCGTCCCCTTTATCTTTTCGCCTGGATCGCCCTGCGCTCCGTTCAGATCTGATTCACAACCGCAACTTGTTTTGTCTTTCATCCGCAAGCCCCTGACTTAAAGTCACTTCCGTCGAGTTATTCGCTTGAAGTCTTGCCCGGACGCGGGACACAATAGCGGCCATCTTTTCTGGAGCAATGACGATGTCACGCGGGCTCGTCGTACCGTTCCAATTCTTTCTGTGTACGTAGAGTTCATGCGACATCGCAAGGAGTAGCTATGCACTGGAGCGTCCGGTGTGTCGCGGTCGTGTTGCTGTTGTCATTGAGTTCATTGCTGATCGCACAATCGACCACCTCGCTGCGCGGAGTTGTCAGCGACGCCAAGGGTGCGGTGGTGCCCGGAGCGTCCGTCAATATCAGCGATCCTCGCACCGGATTTGCTCGCGCGGTGACCACGGGCGACGATGGCGTCTACCAGTTTCTCCAGGTTCCACCCTCGACTTACATTGTCACGGTAACCGCGCACGGATTTTCCCTGATCAATCGCCAAAATGTGACCCTGCTGGTGAGCAGCCCCGCAACTCTAAACTTCACGCTGCAAGTGGAAGGCGGAAGCATCAAGGTCGATGTTACCGGTGAAGCTCCGGTCGTGAATACGCAAGATGCTTCGATCGGCAACGCGTTCGGCGAACGGCAACTGATCCGCCTTCCGTCGGAGGGCCGCGATCCGGTATCGATTCTCAGCCTGCAACCGGGTGTGACCTTCATTGGCAGCGATAAACAGATTGACCAGTACAACGACAGCCGCGGCGGATCTGTCAGCGGCGCGCGCAGCGATCAGACCAACATCACGCTCGACGGGCTTGATGACAACGAGCAGCTCTACAGTTTCGCCTTTCAGGGCGCGCTGCGCACGACGCTCGATTCGATTCAGGAATTCCGCGTGACCACCAGCAATGGCAATGCCGACGAAGGCCGCTCTTCCGGCGGTCAAGTCTCGCTTGTGACCAAGAGCGGCACCAATAGCTTCCACGGCAGCGCCTACGAATACAACCGCTCAAGCATTGGAGAGGCCAACGACTGGTTCAACAAGAAGGCCGAAATCGCTTCCAACTTGCCGAATACGCCGGGGCATTTGATCCGTAACACCTTCGGCGCCACCTTCGGCGGGCCTGTCAAGAAAGATCGTATGTTTTTCTTTGTGGCCTACGAAGGGCAAAGGAAACGTGAGACTTCGCAAGTCACGCAAACTGTCCCGAGTGACTTGTTGCGGAGCGGAGTTATCCAGTATCTCTGCGATCCAAGTTCGGATACGAGTTGCGTCGTGGGCAGTCCCGCCCCCGGTGTCAATGTGTCGCAAAATCCGATTTTCGCTCCAGACAACGTTGTCCAATTGCAGCCTACGGCCTTCGGAGCGCTCGATCAATTCGCAGCGGGCAACGGAACTTGTCCTTGGGCCGACAGCCAGGGTTTCTGCGGCGTCGATCCTAACGTCCTCGCCGTATTCAATCACTATCCCCACGCGAACATCGATTCGGTGGGCGATCTTCTAAATTATCGCGGATACACGTTTGCCGGCGCGAATCCCGAGAAGCTGAATACGTACATCGTGCGCCTGGACTACAAGATCACTGCGAACGGCAGCCACAGCCTGTTTCTTCGCGGAAATCTGCAGAACGACAATCAGGCGCAGGCACCCGAATTTCCCACGCAGCCGTCGGCCGACTTTCATACCAGCAACAACAAGGGGATCGCTGCTGGATACACTGCTCTACTTCGTCCGACTTTGATCAACAACTTTCGCTGGTCTCTGGTACGGGAAGGTGTGGGCGACTCCGGTATCAACTCACAGCCCTACGTGCATTTTCGAACATTGAGTGACGTGACCGACCTGGCAGCGCAGTCCGAATATGTCAATGTGCCCGTTCACAACTTCGTCGACGACGTTACCTGGACGAAAGGGCGTCACACGCTCCAGTTCGGGACCAACCTGCGCCTCGTGCACAACAACCGCAATGGTAATTTCCAAAATGTCTCTTACGCGGTGACCGACCCGTTCTCGCTCGACACGAATGCCGGCATTGCGAATCAGGGTAGCAGCCTTGATCCGGGGATCTCTGCCTCGCTGGGCCTTCCGCAATATCCGTTAGTGGATCCGAATTTCGGCGAGCTGTATGACTTCTCCGCGGTCGGACTGGCCGGGGTGGTGACGGTCGCAAACACCATCTTCAATCAGAACAAAGCCGGCGTGCTGGCACCCTCCGGGCAGCTCATCCCCCGCCACTTCAAGGCGTGGGAAGCCGAACTCTACGCGCAGGACGCATGGCGCGTCACGCCTAACCTCGTTCTGACGGCTGGCCTGCGCTATTCGCTCCTGCAGCCTCCGTTTGAAGTCAACGGGAATCAGGCTGCGCCGACGATCAGCGTCGACAATTTGTTCGAGCAGCGTGCCAAAGCGCAGTTGCTGGGGCAAGCGTATTCCCCCGGCCAGAACGCTGCGAACGGACTTTCGGGTGGATTGGACCCGATCACCTTCGGACTTTCCGGACAGGCGAACGGCAAGCAGCCGTACTGGAACTGGGACTACAAAAATCTTGCTCCGCGATTTGCGCTCGCGTACTCGCCAAACTTTGACCGCGGCTGGCTCAAGAGTTTCTTCGGCGCAGCAGGGAAGAGCTCCGTGCGCATGGGATACGGCTTGTATTTCGATCATTTCGGCGAAGGTCTCGTTAACACGTTTGACCGCAACGGATCGTTCGGCCTCACCACCTACGAATCAAATCCCTACGGTGTGCAGGATGTCGATTGCGCGTTTCGCTTCACCGGAATCAATAACCTGCCGCAAGGCCAGTACTGCGGCCAGCAGATGAGCGGCGTCACTCCCGGAACGTTTCCCGTCACTCCTCCCTCGGGCGTCGACGCGCCTGGAGGATTCGCTATCTACTGGGGGATGGATAACAAGTTGAAGACTCCGTATTCCCATGTCTTCAACTTTTCCTTCACGCGTGATTTAGGAAGCAACTTCACTCTCGAAGCTTCCTATGTCGGAAGGTTGGGCCGACACCTTCTGCAGGAAACCGATCTGGGCTTGCCCGAAGATATTGTCGATCCCAAATCTCACACGGACTATTTCACGGCCGCGACAGCATTTTCGAAGCTCGCGCGCGCCGGTACGCCAGTCGCAAATGTCAACACGACCAATGCCGGCACATATTGGGAAGATTTGTTCCCGGCAGCTGCCGGAGATCCAGCCGTTCAGCTCTGGGGATGCGGTTCGATCCCGTACGGCAATATCGGATCAACCGTCACCGCGACGCAAGCGATGTACGACACGTTCGCCTGCAATGTCGGTGACGAGATCGTTGCCTTGCAAGCGACTGACACGCCTACATACGGTGCTTGCTTTCCGGCTTGCTCGCAGCTTCCCGGACAGACGCAGCCGATGCAATACAACTTTTTCATGCCGCAGTTCTCTTCGTTATGGGGATGGAGAAGCTCCGGCAACAGTTCTTACAACGCGCTGAATCTGACACTTCGAAGATCGTTGCGGGCTGGCGTGCAGTTCGATGTCAACTATACGTTTTCGAAATCGATCGACGTTGGATCGAATGCCGAGCGCGTGAATGTGTTCGACACAGTCGGCGGATTCTCAAGCCAAGTCATCAATTCCTGGAAGCCGAACCAGCTTCGCGCGGTGTCTGATTTCGATATGCGCCATCAACTCAACTCGAACTGGGTTATCGATCTTCCGGTCGGGCGCGGAAAGAAGTTCGGGTCGGCCATGAGCCGCCTCGCCGATGAGGTTGTCGGCGGCTGGAGCGTCACCGGATTGTTTCACTGGTCGAGCGGTTTGCCCTTCAGCGTGTTCCCGGGCAATGGGTGGCCCACGAACTACAACCTCACCGGGGAAGCCGTCGAGATCGGCACCCCTGGAAAAATCGGCGTGTATAAGGACGCTTCTGGAAATCCGACGATGTTCCCGGATCGCAACGCGGCGATCGCCGCCTTCCGGCAGCCCTATCCGGGTGAGGGAGGCCAGCGCAATGAGCTTCGCGGTCCTGGCTATTTCGGGATCCGATGCTGGATTGGATAAAGACTGGAAGATTCGGGAAGGCCAGACTGTGAGTTTCGCGTGGGAGGCATTTAACATCACGAACGCTGTTCGCTTTGACGCCGCCGCGTCTTCGAATAACTTTGATCTGACGTCGTCGACAAACTTCGGCGTCTACAGTTCGACGCTCACGCAGCCGCGCGTGATGCAGTTCATGCTGCGGTACACCTTCTGAGGCTTAGAGTTTTTGGACGAGCGCGCTACGCCAAGGGTGAGTCGCTCATGCGGAAGCGCGTTCGTACGTGCTCCGAGAGGAGTTCGATCGCGGTGCGGTTCTTGATCGGGTCCTCTTGCGCCAGGTATTTCATGGCCTCTACCAGCAAGCGCTGCCCATCAACATACCTGGGATCAGAAGTTCGTTCCCTACGCTTATTTCCCAGCTTAGGAGGAACAGTAATCGTGAAAACCTTGGCCATGAATAATCCCAACTGAAGGTGCGGTCAGTATATCGTCCAGTGTGCAAATCTCAGCATACTGATTGCCCTTTAAATTCAACCACTTAGCCCTTAGGTGTAACAGTCTGCGTCTTGCCGTTGGTCTTGAGCTTGAACACGTCGTCGGGAATCTTCTTCCCGTTCATCTGAATGTTGGAGTACTTGGCAAGCTTGTAATCGCCCTGTGGCTGGAAGAGTTGCTGCTGGACTGAGACCCCTCGATCCATGTCGATCCAGAGATAGATCTCGCTGTAGGTATCCCGCACCTTCTGGGATTTCGGCACAAGCTTGATCTTGGCAGTGCTCACGTCGCCGATTTTCTCAGTCCCCACATAGGTTGCGTCGAAGGACTTCTGCAGATCCTGCCCGCTGCCGCCGAAGCCCAGAACCACATAGCTCTCGTAATCGGAGTGGCCCTTGCCAAGGTCGACTTCCGTGACCTGATTGACCTTCGGCTGAAATAGCCGGATCTTCCCCTCGCTGAACAGCACATACTTCGGCTCCGGCTGGATCGTGGTCGGACTGCTTCCTGCCTTTGCCACAGCGGCCATCATTTCGATGCCCTTACTGGTACGGCGGTAGTAGAGGGTGCCCAGTTCGACGTCATCGACTTCGTCGATCACTTTTTGATAGATATCCCACTCGAAATCGGCCTGTGCGGAACTGAACTTCGCGGCCACTGCGTCCATTTTCTTCAGCACTGTTTCAAGTGTGGCGCTTTCGACCGGATTAGCTTGGGCTGTGCCTGCGATGCGAGGGAGAAAGAATCCGCAATCAAAACCAAGCTGGGCCGAACTCACTTTCGCAACGACTGCGTTGGATGTAGGAGCCGTCGAAAAGCCGGGAAAGCTGCAAGCAAGAGAAGCAACGAGGACACTCGAAAGAGCTTTCATTCGGACTTTCTTTCAGTCACGGTGTGAAGCTTAATCCCGCTTGGCGAGGACCTTGTAGCTCTGCACGCTGCCTTTGTGATCCGAAATCGCTTCATAACTCACGATCGAAACCGCCCCTGAAATTGGCTCGATAATCCGCAAAAGTTGATCTTTCACGGATTGCTCGTCACCAGCCGTGACCGCATTGCCTGCGACCTGATAAACCAGGCGGCCTTCCGCGTCAGCAGTCACAACTACTTCAGTGGGATGCGCATTGCGGGCAATGGGTTTGTCGTTGAAGTTGATCACGCGAGGCGAGAACATCACGAAAATCAGAATCAACGTGACCATGATGTCGTAATGGAGGGTGCCTCGCTCGTGCTGCCAAAGAATGTATCCGCGGATTGTTCGCCAGATGGCGTTCATTGGCAGGGGTGCGCTGGGGACTGCGGTCGTGAATTCTGCTCTTTCCAAGTCTATTGAGCGCTCCGTCGCTTGGCAATTCGTCCGTGTCCAATGGCGGGTTCGGGGCTTCTAACTGCAAGCTTTGGCACGTGAATCCTCGTACTGGCTGCTTTTCAACCCTTGTAATTTCGCACCGGTACAAGCCGGCAGGAATCTGTTGCCGCCGTTCAAAATTTCTTCGGCGTAATCCTGTCTGCTCCGATATACGGCTGCAGGGCCTCCGGTATCACCACACTGCCGTCGGCCTGCTGGTAGTTTTCTACAATCGCAACCCAGGTTCGTCCGACGGCAAGCCCGCTTCCGTTCAACGTGTGCACAAGTTCCGTCTTGTTCTTGCCCTCAGGACGATATCGTATATTCGCGCGCCGCGCTTGATACGACTCGAAATTCGAGCACGAAGAAATCTCGCGGAACAGTTGCTGCCCGGGCAGCCAAACTTCAATATCGTAGGTCTTTGCCGACGCCGCACCCATGTCTCCGGTACACAAAGCCATGGTCCGGTAATGCAGGCCGAGCTTTTGAAGAACTTCCTCGGCATTGCGCGTGAGTTTTTCGTGCTCTTCGTAAGACTCTTCGGGCCGCGTGAACTTCACCAGTTCCACTTTTTGAAACTGATGTTGCCGGATGATGCCGCGTACATCTTTCCCATAAGAACCAGCCTCGCTGCGGAAACACGGCGTGTATGCGGTGAGCGAGATCGGTAATCGTGCCTGATCCAGAACTTCGTCGCGATAAAGATTTGTGATGGGCACTTCGGCGGTGGGGATGAGCCACAGATCTTTGTCTCCGTGCGGCACGCGGAAAAGATCCGAAGCAAATTTCGGAAGTTGTCCCGTGCCATACATCGATTCGGAATTCACCAGGTAAGGCGGCAAGACTTCCGTATATCCATGCTCCCGCGTGTGCAGGTCGAGCATGAAATTCATCAGCGCGCGCTCAAGCTTGGCGCCCAAATCCCAGTAGACAGCGAAACGCGCACCGGTCAGTTTCACAGCGCGTTCGAGGTCGAGAATGCCGAGCTCGGCCCCGAGATCCCAGTGCGGCTTGGGAGCAAAGTCAAATTTAGGCGGAGTGCCGAAGCGGCGTACTTCCACATTGTCGTCGGCGCTGCGTCCCACTGGAACACTTTCGTGCGGCAGGTTCGGAAGGCCGACGAGAATGTCGCGCAGCCGAGTGTCCAGGTCGGCGGAAGTCTTTTCGAGTTCGGTGATCTTTTCGCGCAGCTCTTTGGATTGCGCCATCGCGGCGCTCGCGTCCTGGCCGCTCTTCTTCAGCTTGCCGATTTCCTCGGATGCCTTGTTTCGTTGCGCCTTGCAGGTTTCCGCCTCGGTGATCGCCTGTCGCCGCTGTGTGTCAACCTCGCGGAAATCCTTCAAAACGGCAGCCGGATCCATGCCGCGCTGCCGCAGCTTTTCTTCCACCAACGGCAGGTTTTCACGGACGAAATTCAGGTCAAGCATTGGGAACTAACTAATGTATCGGAAAAGCGGCCAGAAATGCACGCTCGCACCGTCCGACGCCAGAAGGCCTTCGTCATTCGATATTCCGGATGTCACGCCCGGAGGGCGAAGTCGTCAGGACCTTGCTGATCTCTGGCCGCGCCTGTGGAGGTGGCCAACAGCAGATTCCTCCCTGCGGTCGGAATGACGAAGCGTGGGGACACGGATCGCGGATGCGGTCCATCGGCTCGTGGGCTGCGGTTTATCGAAACTCGTGGGCTGCAGTTCATCGAAACGTGTCGGCCGCTCCGCTTCCTTTGGTTTATTCCCGACGCCTGTGTAAACTACGTTCGCAATGAGATCGTCCCTCAGGCCTGCTTGCCCGCGTATCCACACCTTTTTGTTTTGCGTTGCGGTGATTCTCGCCCTGCACACCTGCAGTTTCGCTTCGGCCTACAACGGACATCCCAAGCTGGTTGTTGTCATTGTCATCGATCAATTCCGCGGCGACTATCTGGAGCGGTATCGCGACCAGTTCGGCGATGCGGGATTCCGAATCCTGCTGGATCATGGCGCTTACTTTTCCAACTGCAATTACAACTATGCCAACACGCGTACCGCTCCCGGCCACGCCACGCTCTTCACCGGGGCCTATAGCAATGGACACGGCATCGCCGCCAACGAATGGTGGGATCCGAAAAAGAAACACATGGTTACGTCGGTTGAGGACGCCGACACAAAGCTCGTAGGCCTCGCCGACACGCAGCCCGGATCGTCGCCGCACAATCTACTGGCCGACACTCTCGGTGACGAACTCAAACTGGCGACACAGGGTAAAGCGCGAGTCTTCGGAGTATCTCTCAAAGACCGCGCCGCGATTCTCCCCGCAGGATTCGCCGCCGATGCGGCCTACTGGATCGATCCGAAGAGCGGAGCCTTCATCACGTCCACGTACTACCGCAATGACCTGCCGAAGTGGGCTCAGGACTTCAATACGACTCGTCCGGCGAAATACTGGGACCGCGAATGGAAGGATTCGCAGGGCGCAGTCCTGCGCTCGACCGCACATCGCAAGAGCAAAGATGGCGCTGAAGCGGGCTTTTACGAAGTTATTGGGTCAACTGCCTTCGCCAATGAATACGAATTCGAGTTCGCAAAGGAATTGATGGTTTATGAGAACGTTGGCCGCGGGCCTGCGACCGATTTGCTCACCATCAGCCTTTCGGCCAACGACATCCTCGGACACCAGGTCGGGCCGGACACTCCCGAAATGCAGCAGATGGCGCTCGATCTCGATCGCGAGTTAGCCGACTTTTTTAACTTTCTCGGTCATCAGATCGGTCTCGCCAATGTGTGGATCGCTCTTTCGGCTGATCACGGCGTATCGTCGCTTCCCGACACGGTCAAGAAACTGCACATCCCTGCCGCGAACCTGGGCAATCCGAAAATGCAGGACCAGATCAACAGCACACTGGCTGCGAAGTTATCTCCGGGGCATCCGGGTTCTTACGTGAAACTCGACTTTCCCCTTGCCTGGATCGATCAGGACGCATTTACCGCTGTCCACATCGGCGAGCATGATGCCGAGGCCATGGTGGGAGAGGCCATGAAGCAGGTCGGAGTTCGCGACTACTACACCAAGTCCGAACTGGCGGCGGGAGAAGTCGCCGATACCGATCTCGGCCGGAAATACCTGAACAGTTATTCGCCGGAGGGAAGCTGGTTCGTGATGGGAGTTCCCGATATCTACAGCGTGGGATCGGCCAAAGGCACGGATCACGGCACGCCTTACACCTACGATACTCACGTTCCGCTTGCGCTTTATGGTCTGCCGTTTCAGCCTGGGACCTACCGCGGAAAGAGCGAACCGGTCGATCTCGTCGCAACGCTTGCATCCTTGCTGGGAATCAACGCTCCGACACACGCCGTGGGCCGCGTGTTGACCGAGGCCATAGCTCCCACCCATCGTGGTCCGAGCGCCGGAGAGAACGAACGATGAGCAGCACCCCCGATCTCAGCGTGAATGTAGCGGGTATCCAGCTCAAGAATCCGGTCATCGCCGCCAGCGGCACGTTCGGCTATGGGGTTGAATTCGAGGACATCGTCGACTTGGGGAAGCTGGGTGGCTTTGTTGTAAAGGGCTTATCGCGCGAGCCGATGATCGGGAACCCTCCACCTCGCCTCTGGGAAACGCCGGCAGGAATGTTGAACGCGATAGGCCTGCAGAACATTGGAGCCCCCGCATTTCTGCAGGACAAGTTGCCCCACTTGCGGCAACTCAAGAACATCGTCGTACTGACAAATGTTTTCGGCTACACCCGCGAAGACTACGAGCACACCATCGAAATCCTCAACGAAGGGGAGGGCATTGCGGCCTACGAGCTGAATGTCTCCTGCCCCAACACCACGCACGGCGGCTTGCAGTTCGGCAGCGACCCGCGAAGTCTCGACGAATTAGTGAATACCGCCAAGCGCGTGTCGCGGCGGCCTTTGATCGTGAAGCTATCTCCCAACGTGACGAGCATTGCGCAGATGGCTTACGTGGCGCAGGAAGCGGGCGCAGACGCCCTCTCGCTGATCAATACCTTCACCGCTATGGCGATTGATCCCGAGACGCGCAAGCCGCGCATCGCCAATGTAACTGCGGGCCTGTCCGGCCCAGCCATCAAGCCCATCGCCGTTCGAATGGTTTACGACGCCGCGCACGCTGTGAAGATTCCGGTGATCGGCATGGGCGGAATCTCAACCCCCGCGGATGTGATCGAGTTCATGCTGGCTGGAGCGACGGCTGTACAGATCGGCACCGCCAGCTATTGGGATCCGTGCGCCACCGAAAAAATTGTGGACGGCCTACAGCAGTGGTGTCGTGACCATCACGTCACGCGTCTCGCCGACTTCATCGGCGGGATGGTGATGGAGTAGAAGTCAGTTTTCCGCCCGCGTTGCTACTTTACCGCCAAGCCCCCAATATCGCGCCCATCACCACGTAGCATACCAACTGATATCCCGTGTTGATCATGTAAAGCCGGTTGCGCTGATGGCTGAACAGAGCATTCGTCAACTGAACTGTGGTCACGAACCCGAGCCAGACGACCAGCCCGATCTTCAATCCATCGAAGGCTGTCGCAAATCCCGCGACGGCAATCAGCTTGCCCAGCACGAATGCCGATAGAATGCTGGCAATCAACGACATTGCATAGGACGGTCCCGCGCTCTTCTGCATTTCAGCGATTTTTGCCTTGTCGTTGGGGTCGTAGCCCATCAGTTTCATCCAGGGATTTGCGAACAACATCGGTGAATACCAGACGAAGCCGACCACCATGGTGGCAAGCGCAGAGACAAGCACAGCCCATAGATTCACGCCCAGGAATTGCATCGCACACTCCGTTCGATCAGATTTGTACGCAATGAATAAGGCCTTGATGGCGGACCGGCAAATGCTTCGTAGGGAATAGGAAAGAACTTCAGAATGGACAACTGCGAACAGCAATGCCGACTGCTATCGGCCGTGAGTGTACCAGATTGAGGCGGGAGCCTTGTAGTTTGCACCTTCGGCCCAGACGGCCGTCACCACCGTCGCCAGCTTGAAGCAGTTGCCAAAAGGGAAGCGGTCCGCCGGACGATGTCGTCGTGCCCGTGGCACCTAACACGTTGCCTGCGGAGGTGGGCGACCGCTCTCGTGTACTTGAGATGCAAAGATGTTGCGACCGCGCACGAACGCCGCCTGCTGCGTCTTGAAGTTCGCCACCATGCCGCCCCTTGTAGTAGCATTACCGGGTTTAGTAGGAGATTATGAAAGAGCCTCGCCTTTCAAAAGCCGAAACTCGCATCTTGGAACAATATTGGAAACTTGGGACCGCATCGGTGCGCGAGGTACTGGAAAGCCTCCCTGAGGATGAACGCGTTGCTTACACCACCGTGCAAACGCTCGTCTATCGACTTGAGGAAAAGGGGGCGTTGCGAAAAGTAAAGAAGATCGGCAACGCGCAGCTGTTTCAGCCAGCCCTCGATCAAAGCCAGCACCGCAGCCGGCTGGTGCGAGATTTGCTCGATCTGTTCGGCGGCTCGCCGCGACTGCTGGTTTCTAACCTGCTCGAGAACGGAACCCTAACCTTACGGGATCTGAAAGCACTGCAGAGCGCGGCACGCAATGATAAGAACGGTCATGCCCGGGGAGGCAAACGTGCATGAGCATGTCGCACGCGCGATCTACTACCTCACCGTTCACCTGCTATTTGCCTCGCTCGTCGCCTCGATGGCGTGGGCGTTAACGTCCATTCTGCGGGCAAGCGCCACCGCAAAATATTGGATCTGGGTTGCGACCGCGATCAATTTCGTTCTGCCTTCGGGAGCCCTCATCGACAAAATTTGGGCACCGCATTTAACGTGGGCCAGGCCGCTCGGCGCTATTGGTTCTCCGATATGGGATATGACACAGGGCCAGAGGGCCGTCATCCTGGCAGCCCTATGGATGACTGGAAGCCTCTGTATGCTTGCCCGATTCGTTTCGCGCCTGTGCAAAGAGCGTCGTGAAGCGCAAGTGCTGCACTCTCTGGGCGAGGATAGCTTTCCGTCCAATTTTGTGGCAGACGGCATTCCAGTGAGTGTCGGCGACAAGCATCTGGGCCCTGCAGTTCGAGGCGTTCTTTGTCCTCGTATCGTGCTCCCGATCGGTATCGACAGGCTGCTCAGTCCGCGGGAATTCGATGCTGTTCTGATTCACGAATTGGCTCATGCCCGACGCCGTGACAACCTGATTCGTTTACTCTACGAATCTGCTCTGTGCGCCTTGTGGTTCCATCCCCTTATGTGGCTTGCTGGAGCGCGCATCGGCCTCTACCGTGAGCTGTCCTGCGATGAATCCGTCATCAGGCGGGCGCACGGGCAAGAGCTGGTTTCGGCGCTGGCTAAACTTGCCGTTCCGAAACATTCCGGCGTGCTGCAGGCGACAGCCTCGTCGCATCTGAGCTGTCGCCTGGAGCGCCTGGCCGGGGCGCCGCCAACGACATACCGAGCAGCAAACCTCCTGCTGGCATCGCTGTTTGGCGCTATCACGGCAGTAGCCATTTTTCAGACGATCGCGCATACGGCCTGCTGTTTCGTCATAAAACACTGATCATCCGCGATCCTCCCTCAACAACGCACCAAGGCTTGCCATATCTCATTGCATATGAAACGTACGATGTAGTAGATTAGACGCGTCATGTAGTAGGTGGCGACAATGTGCACTCTGGTTGGGCATAGAGATTCAAGCGGATTCAAGGAATTGAGGAAGGTAGTTTATGAAGAACCCAAGAATATCGTTGTTCCTTATTGTCGCGGCCTGCGTTCTCGTTGCCAACTCTAACTTCCACTCTGACGCAATGAGCGCCGCCAGAGGCGTCTCTGCTTCGCAGCAATCTCCACAACCTGCGATTTCCGTTGCCTCCGTACTGGATCACGAAATCAGCGCCGTTGAAAAACAAGTTGTGGATGCTGCTGACGCTATGCCCGAAGGTAAATTCAATTTCACTCCGGAAGCGCTCAACCTTCCCGGCAGTGATTACAAAGGCGTTCGCTCATTCGCGGTCCAGGTAAAGCACATTGCTGCTTCGAACTGGTTCATTTGGTCCCCTCTAACAGGCGACAAGCTCCCTGAGGGATTGAAGGACGGAAACGGTCCCGCAAATCTCCAGTCCAAGGCGAGCATTATCAAATTTCTCAAAGATTCTTTCGCTCTCGGTCACAAAGCAGCCGCCACGGTGACCGCGGAAAACATGTTGCAATCACCGGCAACCAGTAAATCCACGCGCCTGCATCTGGCTGAATTCGGTGTAGCTCACGCTTACGATCATTACGGACAGATGATCGAATACCTGCGAATGAATGGAATCGTTCCGCCAGCCAGCCGCCAAAAATCCGATTAAGTGGGATTGCTGGCGTGGACACAAGCAAACGGAGGAGAGACCAGAATGAAGCAGCCACGGACCTGGTTGGCTCTTGCGGGGCTCATCTTTGCAGTCTCGGCAAACGCAGTTCGCGCGCAACAACCAGAGACTGCCGGTCCGCGCACTGTTGATCTGAGGGCAACTGACGGCACGCTGCTGAAGGCCACCTTTTTCTCGGCCGCGAAGCCTGGCCCCGGCGTGGTGCTTTTCCATCAGAGCAACCGCACACGAGCATCCTGGGACGATGTGGGTGGCCGGCTGGCATCCGCTGGAATCAACACTCTCACAATCGATGAGCGCGGTTACGGCGAAAGTGGCGGCAAGAAAGAAGCGAGGGATTTGTACCACGACGCCGATCTGGACACGGCTTTCGAGTATCTGGTTTCCCAGCCGGGAGTGCAGCGCGATGCAATCGGAGCGGGAGGAGCCGGATGGCTGGGCGTCGACGATTCCGTCGAAACCGCCCGCCGTCATTCCGCCGAAGTGAAATCGCTGGTCCTGGTGTCAGGAGAAACGCTACTGCCTCAACTGCGATTCCTGCGGCAGGCTTGGCAATTGCCCGGCCTGTTCGTTGTGTCCGATGATGACGAGTATCCCCCTACGGTCGAGGCGATGGAATGGCTCTACGACTGTTCCGCCAGCCCGCAAAAGCAGTTCATCCATTACGTTGCGCCAAAAGCGCCGTGGCTCTGGTATGAGACCTCCGACGCGAGCAAGGTCCCTGTAACGGAGAGTCACGGAACCGACCTGTTTAAACGGCACTCTGAGCTACCCGCCGCCATTGTCGATTGGTTTGTTACTACCCTGATCAGAACACTAGGACATGCACCAGCTGACGCCCTGGCGTCAGCAGCAATCCTGAACCAAATCGAGTTGCCCGGCGGGGTTGCCCTCGTCACACAGCAACTGGTGGAAGCCCAGCGCAAAGACCCCAAGGTGCACTTGTGGCCGGAAGTTAACGTAGACATCATTGGTGAAGATCATCTGCGCCAGGCTGATGCCGAGAAGAAGGCCGGCCATTTGCGCGATGCCGAAACGGAGAGGGAACTCGGCCTTGACATCTTCAAGCTCAACCTCCTCGCTTATCCGGATTCGGCCGACGCGCACTACAATCTTTCCGATGCGTACTCACAAATGGGAGAGAAGGCCCTGGCGCGCAAGTACGCCGAGAAAGCTTTAGCCATGATCGATTCTCACGCAGCGCCGCTGTCGTCGTGGTCCGACACCGAACAGCGCCGAGCCGAAATTCGTAGAGCGGTGGAGGATTTACTCGAGAAGCTCAACGCGACTGCAGCTTCCGTTTCGGGTCGCGCGCCCGACCGGAATCCATCGCCGTAAGCCCCGAAATCCTGTCACTTTCCTCGCATTTCTCCATCCAATAAGGGACAATACAAAGCGATTCCAGATTGAGGGAGCGCATCATGGAGAAGGCTACATTCGCAGCGGGGTGTTTTTGGGGAGTCGAGGCCACCTTCCGGCAGATGTCCGGCGTGGTTTCCACCCAGGTGGGTTACACCGGTGGACACAGCGAAAACCCAACATACAAAGAGGTTTGTGGCGACGGAACGGGTCACGCGGAAGCCGTAGAAGTCGATTTTGACCCAGCCAAGATTCACTATTCCGATCTATTGAAGGTTTTCTGGGAGAATCACGATCCGACCCAGGTCAACCGCCAGGGGCCGGATTGGGGATCGCAGTACCGCTCGGCTATCTTTTTTCACTCAGCCGAACAGCAAGCCGAAGCGCAGGCCTCGAAAGAAGCACTCGAGAAGGCTCATCGGTATTCCAAGCCGATTGCGACGCAAATCGTTCCCGCCGTCAAGTTTTACCCGGCCGAGGATTATCACCAGCAGTATCTCGAGAAGCGCGGTCTGGCGAGCTGCCACATTAAGTAACCGACGCCTGCGGGCGTCGTGGACGGAAGAAGAACAGCAGTACGAACCCACCCAGGTAATAAGGGATGCTCTGCTGGAGAGTGCAGCCGAGAAACCTTTCGACCAGGCCGAATAACGCCAGCGCTTCGCATAGCGCGTAGGTTGCGAAGTATCCGGTCTTCCAGTGATTGAGACTGAGGATGTCGTCGGGCTGGCTCGAAAGCGTTTCGGCTGCGCGGAATACCAGCGTCCGCCGGATTACAAAAATCACTCCGACAATCGCTACACCCAACGTCGTGAACAGATAGCCCAGAGCAGGGTCCAGCATGTGGGCTGCTGGCCGAATGATTTCTCCGAGCACTGCATAAAGCAGGATGCTTCCCAGCATCGCCCACTGCACTACCCGCAGTGTCTTTAAAGCATTTTGCATGAAAGCGATATTCTCGCTCGAATATGCGCCACAGAGTACATAGAATCTTGCGGTGGAACCCCCGCAAGTAACATCAGGGTTTAGTGGTGTTGATGCTGCTCACGGGATTTCCCCGGGCGCATCCGAAGGAAGATTTCAAACGAAACCGGATGATTGCCGTATGCCTCGTTTAGCGCTGCGGCCTTGGAATAGACCGTCACATCCGCGCCGAGACCCAACTGCCAGGCGCGATCCTGAATCAAGTCGCGGACGCCTCCAAATGTGTACCCCCCGATGCGATAGGTGGGATGCGTTGCGGCGAGGGGAAAGAGTTCGTCCTTATCGACGAGTTCCAGATCGCGTGAATAGCGTAGTCGCGCTCCAGGAAGTTTAGGGTCGATTCCAGCAAGTAGCTGTTGAGGGTTGTATCCGTCGCGATCTTGTGCACGCGTCCCCAGACCGCCGTTGTCGCCCAGGTTTCCCCGGCTTAGCGGGCGGTTGTACTCTACCGATGCTGTTTGCCGCCACTGGCTGCCCGGTTCCGCGGCCTCCGGATGCTCCAACCGTCCCGACGCTGTACTCCGCCGTCCAGTTTCGCGTGGGCGCAATCAAGGCCCGCCCTGACCACGAATCGAGCGCCGCCAGCTGTATGCTCCAGCGCTGTTCATTCGGCTCGCGCCCGTTGAAGGCCGAGGCCTCCAGCTTGATGCGGTCGATGGTGAACCCTGTCGTGATGACGCCAAAGCTGGTATGTGTCGAATCCTGCAGGTGATGGCTGAGCGGCGCGATCGGCAACTCTGAGGCTGAGGCGCGATGGATATAGGTCACAGGACCTAACGCTGGCTCGGCCGACGGTCCACCGTAAAGCTCCCAGGAAATCTTCTTGGTTAGCGGCAAAGTGTACAGCGCCGAGAGTTCCGCAAATACGTTATGAGGATGCTGGTGATCCACCAAGCGGTTCGCCGTGATACGTTTCGCCCGTCTGGAAAAGTTCGGGAAAACCGGGATGCGGCGAAGTCAGAGACTCCGCGGAAAACATCTGGCGGAAAAGAATCGTGCCGCGCCCCAGCTTGTGCTGCTCCATCGTCATGCCCCAGTTGACGGACTCCGCCTTCCCGGCTCCGCGGGGGCCGCCCTGCTGGTTGTAGTCGATGAAGATCACGCCATGCGCCATGAATTCCCAGCCTCCGCGCATCCACATCCATTCGGGAGCCGACACGGAAGCCGGTTGCCATGCAGTCCCTGAGCCTTCATGCGGAGAAGGCAGGAAAGACATCTCCTCGTGGACCTCATCCATTTTCATTCCGGGCATGGAACGGTCCTGGTCCGCCATCGATTCATGGTGGTCATGAGAGGTTTGTGGCGCAGGCGCAGTCTGCGAAAACAGGCGCGCGCTCGGCAGCACGCCAAGAAACAAAATAATGGACAGGATTTTCTTCACTGGAGGCCGGGACCTCATCCCTTTCAATGGGATTAAGTTCCGGTGATTTTGATGCGAAGTTCTTCGGGAAGCCGCTGCCGAATTTCTTCCGGCAACCGGTCGTGTACTTTTCGCGCGCCGTGCTTGGCGGCATCGAGAACTGTGACTGGAGCGGGCGTTGCCACCGCGACTCCCAGCCAGATTAGCGCCGAAAGCACAAACCCCGTCAGAGCAGCTATCTCGAGCCAGAATGCATGGCGGGGGCCGAGGTAGCGGATTACGCCAAAGGCGAGCAGAAAAATGCCGGCGGAAACCGACGCCAGCGCAATCAGCCCTACATCAATGATTCTGTGGATTTGCTGCCGGCTGCGGCAGTGTTCGCAGGCGGCAAAGTGGCTTTCGTAGTCGCCGCACATCTCCGGTGCCAGGCCGGAAATGTCATAGCGCCAGCCCGCCAGAATCTTGCCTACAATTGGATCAATGCACTGCTGACTCATTTGGGGGTACGAAATCAGCTAAACGCGCGGCACTCTGCTATAAGCGAATCGGCTCCAACGCCTCCGTCTGGGACGCTAATAGGACGCGATTCGAAAACAGCCCGCCTCGCGCAGCCAGCGCTTGTTCTGCCTCTCTCCGGGCTAATTCCGGATGATTGTTATGCTCTGAGAGATGCGCCAGCACGACAAACGTTGCACTATTATCATAGTCGTTCGTGAAGAAATCCGCGAGAGCCACGTTGGACAGGTGCCCCACCCGGCTCATGACCCGCTGCTTCACCGACCACGGATATGGCCCGACCCGCAGCATTTCCAGATCGTGATTCGATTCCATCACCAGCACATCGCAGCCGCGCAAATGGTCGCGCACGCTGATCGGAATGTATCCAAGATCGGTTGCCACCCCGACCTTGATTCCTTCCGCGCGGAAGGTGAATCCCACCGGGTCGGCCGCGTCATGAGGAATCGTGAAGGGCTTCACCGCAATGTCGCCGACCTGAAACGTGTGTCCTGATTCGAAACGCTCGAACCTTTCAAGCTTGGGGCGTTCGCCATTCTCATCGCGCAGCGCGCGCGCCCAGGCCTGCTGCGTCGCACCTGTCATGAAGATTGGGATGCGCAGCTTCTTCGCCAGCGTTGCCAGCCCGTAAATATGATCGCAATGTTCGTGGGTAATCAGGATCGCGGACAGGGACTGTGGATCGTCTCCCAGAGCTTTCATCCGCTTGAAGGTTTCGCGGCATGAGATGCCGGCATCCACCAGAATTTTCGTGGACGTGCTGGCCACGAGCGCGCAGTTGCCGCGGCTCCCCGAAGCCAGCATGGTGACACTTACACCCATACCCGCCAGCATACCCGCTGTCCCTGTGGAATCGATAGTAACTTTTCGGTTATCCGATACCTTTGAATGATGACCACTGCAAATTTGGACCGCTCTCCGCTTTCGGTCTTCGCGTGATATAGTGCCGCCCTGCCGGAATGGCGGGGCGACTCTTCGGCTCCAGTTTCTGCTGTCCACTCAAACCTTGCGGAGGATGACGAATGCGAAGACTCATGTTGTCCAGTGGATTTTGCGGTGCTCTTGCCATTGTTTCCATTCTTCTGATCGGGACGGGTATTGCTTCCAGTCAAGAAAGAGTTCTATACAGTTTCTCCGATCCAGGCGGCGATGTTATTCCGCAATCCGGAGTCATTTCGGACGCTGCCGGCAATCTCTACGGCACCACCTTCTACGGGGGCGCCAATGGCGTTGGAACCGTCTATGAATTGACTCCCGTTGGCGCGGGTTGGCATTACAGCATCCTCCACAGCTTCGCCATCGACGGCATTGACGGATACTTTCCCACTGGCAGCCTTGTCTTTGACGACGCCGGCAACCTTTACGGTACTGCTCAATTCGGCGGATCGGGAAATTGCACCAACGGCTTGGGATGCGGCGCAATCTTCAAACTTTCTCCCGGCGCTGGTGGTTGGATGGAAACCATCCTTCATGAGTTCATTGGCAACGATGGATGGGAGGTTCATGCAGGCCTGGTTTTTGACACTGCTGGAAATCTCTACGGAACGACTGCCGACGGCGGCGCTTTCGGATGGGGCACTGTGTTCGAACTCTCTCCTAAAAAGAATGGAACGTGGATTCTGAAAGAATTGCACCAGTTCACTGGAGGCATGGATGGCGGTGTCCCCTTCGGCGACGTGACGGTCGACGCGGCCGGCAATGTCTACGGCATGACCTCTGAAGGCGGCGGAGTTTCGTCTGCCTGCAAATTCGGATGCGGCACGGTATTCGAATTGGTTCGCGGAGCGAACAAAAAGTACACGGGAAAAATCCTCCATAACTTCACTACCAAGAGCGGTGACGGGCACTTTCCCGCAAGTAGCCTTGTTTTCGACACCAAGGGCGATCTCTACGGGACTACGGCCCAGGGCGGTGGCAGCGCGGACAGCGGCATCGTGTTTGAATTGACGCCCTCAGCCAATGGCAACTGGACGGAAAAGGTCCTGCACAACTTCAACAACAGCAGCTCTGACGGAACGAATCCATCGGCGAGTCTTATCTTCGATTCCGCCGGAAATCTCTACAGCACTACGCTGACTGGTGGATCGGACGGGCAGGGAACTGTTTTCGAGTTGTCGCCCTCGAACGGTAAATGGACAGAAACCATCCTGCACAACTTCAGCAATCAAGGTTCGGACGGCTATAACCCGAATGGTGGAGTGATGTTGAACGCTTCTGGCAATCTCTTCGGCGTTACCGCCAGCGGCGGTCAGAATCAGGACGGAGCCGTCTTCGAAGTAGAGCGGTGATTAAGAACCAGCAACGAAGATTCGCGGATTTGTTTATACGAACGAAAGGAGGCTCTTTACTTCCCACCCCGCAGATTCTCAATCACCCTGCGCATGATCGATCCTCCGTAAGCCCCCGCAATGCCCGGGAGAAACGCCAGAAACGATCCGTACACCTGCGCGCGCGCGGGCTTTCACCGTCAACACCAAGTAAGCCAGCAGTTCGGTGAGCGGGACGAACACGCCCACGAGAGCAAACCATCGCCACGGAGCGCGTGGGCGCAGTAGCCCCAGAAAAATGCACGCGGATAGAACCATCAATGCGGTAAACAGTAAATCGTCAATCGCCACATCCGCGCATCCGGCGGCAATTCCACACCCCGCAGCCAGCAGATAGACCCACGCGTCGCTTGAGGATGTTTCGTCGCCGCTTGTCATTCAAATCCAAGACTGCTCACTGCCGCTGCCGGCTGAAACCCTGCTTCTAGTACGAATAAAACCCTCGCCCGCTCTTTCTGCCCGAGCCATCCCGCATCTACCATCTTGATGAGCAGCGGACACGGCCGGTACTTCGGATCTCCCAGCCCGTTGTGCAGCACGCGCATGATGTCGAGACACACGTCGAGCCCAATGAAGTCGGCGAGTGTCAGCGGCCCCATCGGATGAGCCATCCCCAGTTTGAATACTTCGTCCACGGCTTCTGCGGTAGCGACTCCTTCCATCACCGCGTACATGGCTTCATTCAGCAGCGGCATCAGGACGCGATTCGAAACAAACCCCGGGGCATCGTTCACCTCCACGGGAGTCTTCTCAAGCTTCACCGAAAGACCACGCACCGCCTCAAATGTTTCCTGGGAAGTCGCCAGCCCGCGAATGACCTCCACCAGTTTCATAACCGGTACGGGATTGAAGAAGTGCATCCCGATCACCTTCTCCGGCCGCTTCGTCGTAGCACCCAGCTTCGTGATCGAAATCGAAGACGTGTTCGACGCCAGGATGATTTCCGGCCGAGTCAGCCGGTCGAGGTCGCGGAAGATTTCCGTCTTAATTTCGAATTTCTCGGTGGCCGCTTCGATCACGAAATCGCAGTCGGCGAGGTTTCCCCGGTCGGTGACGGACTGAATCCGTCCCAACGCCGCGTCTCTGTCGGCCGCCGTGATCTTATTCTTCGCGACCTCGCGCTCCAGGTTCTTGGTAATCGTGCCGACGGCGCGATCCAGAAACTTCTGCTCCACGTCACACAGCACGACGCTATATCCGCTGCGCGCGAACACATGGGCGATTCCGTTGCCCATGGTGCCCGCTCCGACAATTCCGACTCGTCGAATCTCCATAGCATTTACCTCAATGAAAACGTTCGAGTCTACCACCCCGATCCGATCGCGGACAGCCCCGCTAAACGATGGCTGCGACATGACAGCGTCCGGGCTAAATGAACGACGCCACTACATCCCGCGAGCCTCGCTGCCAAACGCGCTTTGGAAGGCTGGTCTACAATGTACCGGGCCGATTCCCGGGCCTGTCCAGGTCAATCCGCATCGGCAGAATCAGAGGACGCAGTGCGGCGCAATTCGTCCAAATCCAGACTCTTCGACCTTCTCTCCGCACTGACGATTTCTGTTCTTTCCTGTTTCGCCTATTCCTCGGCCCTCCAGGCGCAATCTCATCCGTGACATCCGACGCCAAACCTTCCACGAGCATCGACTTGTCCGCCATCGGCTATCGCAGTCCCCTCTCGTCTGGATCGCATGACCGAAGACGAGCCTGTCGTGTCTCTTGACTTTGTCGACGCCATGCACGTCTTGCTCACGTTCAATCAAAAGAAACTTTGGCAGCGCCTACCCGCTGCCCTCCCGAACATGACGACCGCCTGATGCACGCCGTGATTCTCGAACTGCCCAGCGGCAAGATCCAGGCGAGAACGACTGGTATCTTCACGATCGACGCCGCTATCTTTGGCCGCTTGGGCCAGGAAAATTCCTGCTGCGAAAACTTAATGATCTGTATGAAGTGGACTCGAGCCTCCGCGAAAAGCTTCTGCTGAGTTCCCCCAAGGATCTTGTTTGGGTGACGGTCACGCCGGATGCCAGCCAAATCGTGATCGAAACTCCGGCAGCGAAAGGTCGTCAAAGCCCAGACTCTTCTTCGCCTTCTCCTTCTCGGCCCGAACCGAAATTCGTCGCACAATTTCTGAATGCAAAAACTTTGGCGCTTCAAAATACGATTGCATTGAACGAAATCACGATCTGACCGCCACCAGCGCTGGATACGCCGACTTCGTACACAAAGGAGACATCTGGCTCGTCCGTTTCGGACCGGCCGCAAACAACGCCGTAACCTGGCGCGCGTTCGGTCGCAGGTGGCTCCCAACGTTTTGTATGCCAGCAACAATTCGCTTCTGATTGGTCGTTGCCCCATTGCGAGTTGCGATTACAGCGTCAGCGCGTTTACTGTGACCGGCCATCGTCTTTGGCAACAACACTGGCCACGGTATCGCTTCTTTCCTGCGATTGCGCACACCGACGACAGTAGCCGATTTGGCGTGAGCACGCTTCGCTTGGCCGAAACCGCCCCGCCCACTCCAGTGAATTCGCCTGTCTGATCTCGGCGAATCCCTTCAACCGGACTGCCGTCGAGCGGGATGTCTTTCAGCAGGAAGTTCAAGTGCTCGATACGGCGACCGGCGATCCCGTTCTGTCGATGCCGGTCATCCCGCAATGATGACGGGACAGAATTTTTCTCTCTCCCGTGACGGTCGCCGCCTGGCCGTGATTCGAGGCGCCAGTCTGGATCTGTTCGACCTGCCTACTCAATCGAGTGAGGAGTTAGCAAAGTTTTCAGCTTTCAAAGCTGATGTTCCGGATCTCTACGACCTGGCTGCTGACGCCGATCCGACGAAACCTGAAAACGCCGACACTGAGGCAACTTCCTCGGAGGCAAAAGACGCGTCCACCGTTTTGCAGTCGTCGGAAACGATTGCTCCGAACTCGAGTGATTCGACGAATCCTGAGCCTCAAGCCGCACCCACCAACCCATTGCCTATCATCAAGGTGAGCGCGAAGGCCGTTGCGGTTGATGTCGTCGTCACGGATAACAAAGGACGTCCGATTAAGGGCCTTCGTCCGCAAGACTTCCAGGTCACGGAAGACGGCAAGATTCAAGACGTACGATCCTTCCGTGAGTTCAGCGACGGTCAGGCCACCGAGGATCCGGACAAGGAGAACGAAAGCAAAGTTGCGGCGGAACATCTTCTTCCGCCAAACGCTGAAACGCCACCGGCCAACGTCTTCACCAACAAGTCGCACGCCCCAGAACTCGGCGCCGTTACCCTCGTCCTGTTCGACATGCTCAATACACCGTCGCAAGACCAATCTTTCGCACGGCAACAATTAATCAAATATCTCCAATCGAAACCCAAGAATCTGCAGTTCGCACTTTGCACTCTGAACGCCGGAGGAGATCCACACCTGCGGTTGATTCAAGGCTTCACGCCCAACGAAACGGTGCTGCTCGCCGCTGCCAAAGGACGAAGAGGCGGCTCCGAAGGATCCTCGCTGGCAAACTTCGGCCGCAGGAACATCGAGCGCCGTCGATATTGTCGGAGACCTGGCGCAGGGTGGGCCGATGAGCGGATTTCAAGGTTTGTCAGCCGCTTTGCAACAAAGCCAAGCCGAGCAGCAAGTCACCGACACGAACGATCGCTCCGCCATAACCCTCGATTCCATGATGCTGCTGGCGAGATACCTCTCTGGCATCCCTGGCC
The DNA here is from genome assembly GCA_963771765.1 of uncultured Acidobacteriota bacterium. Taxonomy (GTDB): domain Bacteria; phylum Acidobacteriota; class Terriglobia; order Terriglobales; family Acidobacteriaceae; genus Sulfotelmatobacter. Next base: position 404,543 of record CAVYUY010000016.1, on the reverse strand, counting down.
GCAAGAATGTTGTCTGGCTCTCCGGATCCTTTCCCATCTCCATTGCGGCTGCGAGCAACTCGGGTGACCCTTCTCTCGACAACCCGAACTACGGCTACAAGATCAAGCGCGTCACGAATCTTCTCGCCGAATCGCAGATCGCCGTCTATCCGGTGGACGTTCGAGGCCTGGTCGGCGGCGGACTGGCTGCCGATTCCGCCGGGGGCATAGGAGGTCCTGCAAATGTATCGCCGCAAGACTTTTCCGCGGCAGCGTCATCGCGCCGTCCTCACCCATTCCCCAGGACACTGCAGGCCCTCGCGCAACAGACCGACCGAACGCGATACGCTTCTGCAATTCGCCACCGCAACCGGCGGCAAGGCGTTCTTCAATACCAACGGAATTGGAGAGGCCATCGCGACCGCTGCCGATCAAGGGTCGAACTACTACACGATTTACTACAGCCCCGCGAACAAAAACTACGATGGAAAATTCCGCAAGATCAAAGTCCAGTTGGCAGAGAAGGGATATACGCTGCACTACCGTCAGGGCTACTACGCCGACGATACCCGCAACTCCGCCAAAGACGCGGAACTGGCGCGACGAAGCCGCACCGTTGCCATGCAGCACGGATCTCCGCTTTCCCACCAGCTGACGTTTTCCGTGAAGGTCGTCCCCATTGGAGGTAAGCAGAAAGTGGACCGCGCGAAGCTCGGAGAGTCTTGGTCGCATCCGCCAAAGCGCCCGCCTTGCCGGCTCAGGTTGAAGCGCAGCACTATTACATCGACTACTCGTTTGATGGATCCGAACTGCGCTTTATGCCCCTTGAGAACGCGACCTACCGCAACACGCTCGTTTTGATGGTTACTTCGTTCGACCGCGAAGGCAAGATGCTGACCGGCATTTCGAATCTCGGAACTCGCGATCTGCAGCGAGCCGCATACGAGAACGTGGTCGCCGGAGAATTTGGCGTGAAGCAGGAAGTAGATGTCCCTGTGGAAGCAGTTTCCCTGCGACTGGGAATTCAAGATCAGATGAGCAATCGCCTCGGGACCGTGGACATTCCCTTGCCGGTTCCGCCAGATCCAAGCGCCCTTCGTCAGGCCAGGAATCCTTTGCCACAAATCGAACCCGAGTAAATCGTTGCGATGTTGATTTTTGTATTGCTCACAATCCGGCGCCGGATCTGTCCAATAGGCAATATGTGCATGCTAAAACATCACAAGAGAAGAATGCAGTTGGCGTGGGCCCACTCAAAGGTTGTTCCGTTTTCAAATCACTTCAATTTGTGTGGAGACCTTTTCTATGTTGAATGCATTTCGCGCTGTCGCGCTGCTCGTAGTCATAACTTTTTCATTCGCGGCCGTTGCCCAGGATCTGAAGACGCAACCCACCGTTTGGGGCGCCAAGCCCGACGTCGCCGCATTCGAGAAGATGGAGAACGATCGCCTCGCAGCCGCCCAGAGCGCAATCGATCAACTCGTGAGCGTGAAGGGATCCGCGCACCATCGAGAACACGCTTGCCCCCTACGACGAGGCAACCCGCCAGATAAATTCCGCAGCGTATTTTTCTTCCTTGATGCAGCAGGTACATCCCGACGCAGCCTACCGTGACCACGCGACCGCGATGACGACCAAGGTTAGCGGCGCCCAGACAGCCCTCTCGCTGAATCGCGACGTATATAAGGCGATGGCAAGCCTCGATGTTTCCAAGGACGGACCCGGCGACGCGCTACTACGTGCAGCGTCAGCTTCTTGAGTTTCGCCTGGCCGGCGTCGACAAAGATGACGCCACGCGCGACAAACTCAAGAAACTTCAGGACAAGCTCACCGAAGATCAGTCGGCATTCGATCGCAACATTTCCGACGACCCGCGAGCCGTCGATCTCACCGACGCCTCAGAACTCGACGGACTGCCCCAGGATTTCATCGACAACCACAAGCCCGGACCCAACGGCAAAATTCATCTCACCACGAACTATCCAGACCTGTTTCCCGTCCTGAATTTTGCCAAGAGCGAAAAGCTTCGCCGCGAGATCTGGGAAGCCTGGATTACGCGCGCGTATCCCAAGAATCACGACGTGCTCCTGGAGATGATGCAGACGCGCTACGACATCGCAACGCTGCTCGGCTACTCCTCATGGGCGGACTTCAACGCCGCCGACAAGATGATGGTGAATGGCGCGAACATCGAAAAATTCATTGGAGAGCTTGCTGCGGCATCGCGCCCTGCTGCGGAACGGGAGCATGAGATCCTTCTCGCCGAGAAGAAAAAGACTGATCCTGGCGCCACGCAATTCAATACCTACGAAACCTACCGCCTGACTGAACTCGTTCGCCGTTCACAATATGACTTTGATTCAGGCAGCGTCCGACCCTACCTGCCCTACCAGCAGGTGAAGAAGGGAATCATGGACACAGCCGCCACCCTGTTCCACCTGACGTTTCGGCAGGAACTCAACGTACCTGCATGGGATCCTACCGTTGGAACCTGGGACGTTCTCGACAACGACAGTGGCCGTGAGATCGGGCGCTTTTATCTCGACATGCATCCCCGTCCCGGAAAGTATAGTCACGCGCAGATGTCGTCGGTCCTCGACGGCGTACGCGGCAAGCAACTTCCGGAAGCGATCCTGGTCTGCAATTTCCCGCCGCCGACGGCCACCGATCCCGCTTTGATGGAATACAGTGAGGTCGTCACCTTCTTCCACGAGTTCGGGCACCTCATGCACCACATCCTTGGCGGCCAGCAACAATGGGCAGGGATCGCCGGCATCAGCATGGAATCCGATTTCGGCGAAGCTCCTTCCCAGATGCTCGAGGAGTGGATGCATAGCCCGCAAGTCCTGGCCACCTTTGCGCATCATTACAAGACCGGAGAGCCGATCCCGGCCGACCTCGTGGCACGCATGAATCGCGCATCCGCCTTCGGCCGTGCCGGTTCCGTTTCCCTGCAAAATTCGCTGTCCGCGATTTCCTACAACTTCTACAAAGATGACCCCAAGAAAATCGATATCGACTCGCTCGTTCCCGACGCTTTTCACAAATATCTTCTTTCAGCGACGATTCCGGCGGAAGCACACTTCTATACCTCGTTCAATCACCTCGGCGGATACTCGTCCGCGTACTACACCTACATGTACGACAAAGTGATCGCCGAAGATTTTTTCCAGCAGTTTGATCAAAAGAATTTGCTCGCCGGAGATGCTCCGATGCGCTATCGCCATCAGGTGCTTGAGCCTGGTGGCTCGGTCTCCGCCAACACGCTGGTGAAAAACTTTCTGGGTCGTCCGCAGAATACCGCCGCTTTCCAGCGCTGGATGGGAGAAGAGTTCGAAGGCGCCTCCGCAGCCGGAAAACCTGGCGCACACTGAGCGAATACCTGGCGAATTGGGAAGACCCTACAATCGTGCCATGGACCACCACACCGTCGCGGCCGTCAGCATTTCGGGTACTTGTCTCGATGTGTTGGGCAGCCTCTATCTCGCCTACGACTTGTTAGGCGGACAGCATGGGCCGTTGCGCCTGATCACTCGCGCGGTGACGTATTCAATCGTCTTCGGCGTGGGCTACGGCCTTGGCCTTGGGCTTTTCTTCGGCCTTGCGTCCGGCATCGCCACCGGCATTACGATCTCGCTCGAATTTAACCGCGCGGCGCGTGGGCTCGATCCACTCCTTGCCCTGGGAAGCGTTCTTTTCGGGGATTCGCGGATTTGGATTCGGAGCCGGCCTCTATCCGCTCGTCGGGTTTCCGTTTGCCCTTGCGTTCGCGATCCTGATTAGCGCCGGACAAACGTTGGCCTATTCGCGCGGCATGCGTCCTGCTATGGAATACGTCGCCACGCGCCGTCCGCGTGTGACCCGCCGCCAGATTTGGGGAACCCTGCAGCGCACCGTTGGATACATCGTTACCGCGCTACTCTGCAGCGCCTTCATCCACCACGTGGATCACGCATGGGCATTCGCCATCCGTCTGGGTTTGCTCACGGGCGTCGTCACCGGCGTCTTGACGACACTCTACCCTTACATCGAGTTCTACGCCGACAATCTCCCCGAACGCCGCCTCGGAGTGTTTGGCATCGCGCTCATGCTCTGCGGATTTGCCATGCAATCCCTGCAGTACTGGCTGGCGCATGTTCGATGTCAAACTCACCTAACTCTTCTTCGCGATACTCAGCCAGCCGCCGCCTTCATCTCTAGAAATAAATCTTGGCGCCAAGTTGAATCACGCGGAATCCTCCCGGCCCGGTGCCATATGTGTCCGAATAGGTTCCCCAGTTGGCATTCTTCGTGATGGTCAGTGGATCAGTCGGGCTCGCATAAGCCCATGGTCCCGTCACGTTCGCTCCGAAGTTCTTGTCCTGGAAGTTCGGATGATTGAAGACGTTGAACGCCTCCAGGCGCAGTTGGATATAGCGGCCCTCGCGCTTGCTGAACGGAATGTTCTTGAACAGCGACATATCCCAATCCTGCATGCCGCCGCCACGCAGCAAATCGCGCGATCCCGCGTTCGGAGCGCCGATCTTCGGCAACAGCGGATTCCCGCTTCTGTCGATCGTGTAGTAGAAGGGAAGTGCTCCGTACTGATCCGAACCAGTCACGCTTCCCGGTCGGAAACGAAAACGCGCTGTTCAAATCAACAGGCGTGCCAGTCATGAACTGCGTGATGCCGCTCAGTTGGTAGTTGTCGGTGATGTACGCGAGCCATTTCGGGCCGCCGAAATGCTTGGTTACGTTCGGCAGATCGTAGACATAATTTGCGGCAAAGACGTGAGTGCGATCCCAACTCGCCGTGCGGTAGTCGAGTGCCGGCAAGAAAGTGTCCTGCGTATCCTGATCGGAGTTCGCCGTCACCATCGACTTCGACCACGTGTAGACCGCGCCGAATGTCAGCCCTTTGCTGAATCGGCGTTGCAACGATGCTTGCAGGGAATTGTAGTTCGACGTTCCGTTGAACTCGAGATATGGGATCTGTCCGTATCCTTTGTAAGGCACGAGGAAGTTCGACGTGAAATTGTTAAATCCGTACGTGCAGAACCCGTTGAAGTTGATACCCGGCCGCCGCATATTCCGGCTGCAGATCCGGCTGGACATTCGGAACAACTCCGCCCGCGAAAACCGGATTTCCGTTGCCATCCACGCAGTTTGGATTCTGTACGTCCTTCTGGAACGCCGAGCCATAGGGCGCAGCATTGATGTCGCGGGACGTAACCAGATGTCGCGAGAGCGATCCCACATACGACACGTCCAGTGTGATGCCGGCAGCGATTTCGTGCTGAACCCCAAGGCTGAAGCTGTACACGGTGGGAACCATGCCGTCCCTGTGACGCGCCCAGCACGTTGCTCAGCACCGCGTTGCCGAACGAGGATTGCAGAGTGGGCAGGTCGGTAATGTTGCCCGATCCGACCGTAGCCGTCTTCACCAGCACCGGGTTGTTAAAAACGGTATTGAAAATCAGGTTGCCCTGCGTGCGATCGTGCGTCATCCCGAATCCGCCGCGCAGAATCGTTTTGTGCGTGCCAAATACGTCGAACGCAAAACCTCCGCGCGGTTCCGGCATAATTCCGCGGCTGTCCCATCCGCCCATGGGAATCTGGTGAAGGTTTGTGAACCGCATTCCGTTCAGCGGGATCTCCTCCATCGGCGGTAATAATGTTGCCGCTGTTCGGATCAATCGTGACCGCATTCGCCGGGTTGTACGACGCCGGATCAAACAGAGCGACCTGGTTGTTGGCGTCATACTGCGGCGGAATCCACACGAAGCGCATTCCATAGTCCAATGTCAAGCGAGGCGTTACCTTCCACGTGTCTTGCACATAGAACTCGAGCTGGTTGTAGCGGAACTTGCCCAGCGGCCGCGCGGTCGACTGATCGAAGCTATCGAAGTCTCCCAGCAAAGCGCTCGCGAGCGGATCTCCGCACGTTGTGTTCGCGGGACACGGAGTGGGCCCGGTCGGTCCTGTGCCAAACGTGAACTGGCCGTTGATATTGCCCCACGCGGGTTGATCTTTGCGGTTGCGCTGGTAGAACACTCCGGTTTTGATTGTGTGTTTTTGCCGCACCCAAGTCAGGTTGTCATTGGCATTGATGGTGGTGTTTGCCTGCTTCCACGGAGTGCCGCCGAGGTAGCTTCCAGCAAAATTCGTATTCGTCAGGCCGTTAAACTCATGTCTGGGATTGATTGATCGGGAGTCAGCGGATACAGAAGCGGCAGGGTAATTCCGTTCGCCGCGCGCGACACGTTCCCGTTCACGCTTTCCGCAACCGATAGCGAGTGGCTTGGTCCCGACCGAAGCTTCATTCAACAATGTCGGAGTGAGCGTGCTGACGAGGTTGACGGAAACATTCCATCCCGGATGATTCTGCGTGCAGCCGCCTTTGAAGTTGATCGCTGAAGAACACGCAAAGATCCCAAACGGCCCCGGAAAGTTTTCGAACGGAGCAGCTGTCCTGCTCGGAATTGTGAAGCCAGCGCCCGTAGAGACGATTGCTGCTGCTGATTTGGTAGTCGATGCGCAAAACATCTTCTCGACGCGGCGCTTCCGCGGAAAACGAATTCGAGTAGTTGTAGTTCTGGTTAGGCCCGTACCCGGCTGACGTTCGGCAGCGGAAACAGATTAAGAATGGACTGCACCTGCGCGAAGACCGCTGCCTGCGCCGCCGGAAGCTTGCGTCGGATCGATCTTGTTATTCGTGATCCCCGGTCCGGACAAGCAGAATCGGAGTGCCGTCACCGTTGATCGACTGCGAGAAATCTCCCTGCCGTTCGAGAGCAGTTGGCGTATAAAACTGCGTTGTCCCGCCGCTCGGAACCAGTTGCCGGTAAAACTCCTGGCTCCAGAAAAAGAACAGCTTGTTCTTCACGATCGGGCCGCCCAGTTGATATCCGACATAGTTGTAGCGGTAAAGCGCCGGAGTATTCGGCAAATCTCCCTGCAGCTGATTCTTCTTGTTGAACCATTCGTTGGCGTTCAAGCCTTCGTTCCGGTGGAAGAACCGTCCATCGCCATGCCACTCGTTGTTGCCGCTCTTTGTGACGAGAGCGATCTGGCCCCCGGCAGCCTTGCCAAACTCAGCCTGGTAGTTTGACGTCAGGACCTTCACTTCTTCGATCGCATCGGGATTCAGCGTGACGTGCGTGCCGCCATTGTTGCCGGTGTCCACATTGGATGCCCCGTCGATCGTGAACTCATGCTCGTTCGACCGGGTGCCGTTGATGTTGAACGAGTCAAGTCCGCCCGTGCCCGAGGCGTGACCATCGAACACTCCGGAGACACCCGGAATGAGCTTCATGTAGTCGAGTACGTTTCGGCCGTTGATCGCAACGTCGTTCAATTGCTTACTCGTGATCACGTCGGATCGCTCGCCCGAGTCCGCCTGCAGTTGCACCTGCCCGATGTCGGCCGACACCGTCACCTCGTTCGCCGTCGCTCCAACCGAGAGGACAAGATTGCCGGTATCGAGTTTGGCGGCGGCATTCAGAACGAACCCGCTGGATTCCAGTTTCTTGAAGCCCGCCGCCTCCACGGTCACGGAATATGTTCCAGGAAGCAGATTGGGCGCGACGAACTCTCCCGCGTCCGAGGTTGTTATCTGCCGTGTGAACCCGTTGCTGGGATTCGAAACCGTGACGTTTGCGCCAGTGATGACGGCGCCGGTGCTGTCTTGTACCCGGCCAGAAATGGTCCCGGATGTTACCTGACCCGATAGCGACCCGCACAACAGGGTGGCGGCAAGAATGACGAAAATGGACGTGGCATGAACAACTTGAGAACAGCGGAAGGACATGTTTTCTCCTGCTCGGGAGCGGTCCGAGACTCGTCTTGGAGTCGTTGGTCCGGGCAATTCGAACGTCCGGAGTTGCGGTTTACTCGTAATCGGACAATTGCAAACACGTTATTACGCAGAAAGGCACAGGGTGAACAGAGAATTAAGCGTCCACCGGCAGTCGACTGTCAAGAAAATTTGGCGCGAAAAACTTGGGTGCGAAACAAACAAGGCCAGACAACCACATTCAAAACGCGAAACCGCGCTCTGATGTTGTGTCTGGCGTCGCAGTCAATTTACGGTGCCCGCGCGCATCCCTCGCTAGCAGCCGTCAGCACGCGTGTTACTTTGCCGCTGCATCCAGTCTCAGAAAACGGGCAGCATTGTTGTACAGAATGTCTCGCTTTTGTTCCGATGTCAGATAGTCGGCGTTCTGGATCACGCTGATCGAGTACGCCATCAGCTTCGGCCAAAGTAACTGATCAGTTCCGAACATGACGCGGTCTTCAAATCCTGCGTCCACCAGACGCTCAATGTAACGGTTGACCTCTTTGATCGGATAGCTCCAGATTAATCCCGCCACGTCGACGTACACGTGGGAGTTCGCTTGCAGCAACGTCAACATATTGTCGATCATCGGGTATCCGGCGTGCATCACCTGCACGCGTAGCTTTGGATGCCGCGCCAACAGTTCCTCAAGCAACAACGGATTCCCCATCGAGCCCCGGAATTTTGGTGAGCTGATATTGGCGCGTCCCGATCCACCCGTCCCCATATGAATTGCGACCGGGATGTCGAGTTCTTCAGCCATTGCGAAGTATGCGTCCACCGACGGATCACTGGGGGAGATGCCCTCATATTGCAAGCCGATTTCGCCCATGACTTTGAATCCATCGTTGGCAAAGACTTTTCGCAACTCATCGACCGGAACCCTCTGGCCCGGCGTCATCCCATTCTCGAAAGCCGTTCCCGGAATCACTCTGGCTGGCGCGGCATCCTTCCACTTCTTCACGCTCTTCGGATCTCCGAATACGACCGCTGTAACGTTGAGGCGCTCCATCTCGGCGAGCACGTCCTTCATATACTCCCCCGGAGCGGATGGATAAAGCGCGGGCGTGCAAGGTTCCTTCACCCAACCAAAGGGCTCTTCCTTCGTTTTCGGATCGGACGCGGTGAACTTCGAAGTATTCGGGCACATCGGTGCGAGTCCAGGGAATGATCCGTCCATCGCGTGCACGTGAACGTCGAGCACCGGAGGCGCTTTGGCCTCGGTGTTCTGCGCGTAACCGATGACAGAACCACACAGTGAGAAAACGATGAAGAATGCGAAGGCAGGCGGGAATCGTGACACGCGCCGCGGATCCAATCCAATAAAGTGGGAGAACATGAAAACCTCCTTTGCGAGATGAGTTCGAAGACATTGGAGGTATACCACCGATTTTGTTGGATGGCCCAATCTCTGCATCGGCAGCCCCAACGCCTTGCGAAGTCCAGCGTCTTTTAGGGGTGTAAACTAATCAAAGTCCTATATCGCATTAATCCCTTATCGAAAGGAACTCTCCCATGGCAACGCTTGAAGCACCCGTACGGCCGCGTACAAGTCTCCATTCCGGCCCCTTTGTCACGGAGCCATTTTTTGATTTTCGCAACGAAGAGAATGCCCGCCGCATGCGCGCCGCGATCGCCAAAGTTCGACCGCAACTAGGGCGCGAGTATGACCTCATCATCGGCGGCAAGCGCGTGAAGACCACCGATAAAATCAAGTCCCTGAATCCCTCGAAGCCGTCGGAGATCGTTGGCATCCACCAGAAAGCGGGCAAAGAACACGTGGAGCCTGCCATGAAGGCCGCGCTCGATGCGTTTAAATCCTGGAGCCGCACCAGCGTCGAAGAGCGCGCCGGACTGTTGTTCCGCGTCGGCGACACGATGCGCCAGCGCAAAATGGAATACATGGCCTGGCTGGTTTTCGAAGTCAGCAAGAATTGGGCTGAGGCCGATGCCGATATCTCCGAGACCATCGATTTCTGCGAGTTCTACGCTCGTGAGGCGCTCCGGTTTGCCAAAGCGCAAACGCCAATCCAGTTGCCCGGCGAGCGCGACACGCTGATGTACATTCCGCTCGGCGTCGGCGCCGTAATTCCGCCGTGGAATTTTCCTTGTGCCATCATGGCCGGGATGACGCTGGCATCGATCGTTAGCGGCAATACGGTCATCCTCAAGCCGTCGAGCGATTCTCCGACGATTGCCGCGAAATTTGTCGAATTGCTCGAGGAGTGCGGCATGCCCGAGGGTGTGGTGAACTTCTGCCCTGGGGCTGGAGCCAGCTTCGGTGATGCAGTCGTTGCGCATCCCAAGACGCGCTACATCGCATTTACCGGATCGCGCGAAGTCGGACTGCACATCAACAAGGTGGCTGCGACGCAAGCTCCCGGACAGGTCTGGATCAAACGCACGATTCTCGAGATGGGCGGCAAAGACGCGATCATCGTCGATGCCGATGCCAACATCGATTCCGCTGTCGAAGGCGTCGCCCAGGCGGCATTCGGATTTCAGGGGCAGAAGTGTTCGGCCTGCTCACGCGCGATTGTCGATGAGCGTATTTACGACAAATTCCTCGAGCAACTGAAGTCGCGGGTCGAGAAGATTCAGGTGGGCGATCCCGCCGAGAACGCCAACATGGGTGCCGTCATCAACGAGAGTTCCATGAAGACGATTCTCGGATACATCGAGCAAGGCAAGAAAGATGGACGCATCATCACCGGCGGCGAGCGCGCTCCCGGTGAGGGCTACTTCCTCAAGCCCACCGTCATCGCCGACATTCCCCCGAAGTCCAAACTCGAACAAGAAGAGATTTTTGGTCCGGTGCTCGCGGTTATAAAAGCTCGCGGATTCGACCACGCGCTTGAAATCGCAAACGATACGGAATTCGGATTGACGGGTGCGATCTACACCAGTTCGCGCGACAAGATCGATCGCGCGATTCAGGAATTCCACGTTGGCAATTTGTATATCAACCGAAAGTGTACTGGTGCGATGGTTGGTGCGCATCCCTTCGGCGGCTTCAACATGTCGGGAACCGATTCCAAATCCGGCGGCCCGGACTATCTCTACCTGTTCACCCAGGCTAAGGCAGTAGGAGAAAAAATCAGCTAATTTGCCCTGGAGCCGGATTTAATGCAGAGCGGGCACTCTTGCCCGCTCTGCGCTTTGGCCCTGAAAAATAAAGCGGGCGCGATTGCCCGCTTCCCATCATCATCTTTTACTTCACCGGTACTGGCGGCGGATTTCTTTCCGCAAATTGTCGCTGGTGCCAGTACGGATACACCGGCGTCACATCGCTCGCCGCGTCGAGCTTCGATACCTGAGCCGCCGTCAAGTTCCATCCCGCAGCCCCGAGATTCTGTTTCAATTGTTCTTCGTTGCGTGCGCCCATAATCACGGTTGAAATTGTCGGCCTCTGCAGCAGCCAGTTCAGCGCAACCTGCGGCACCGTCTTGCCGGTTTCTTTTGCGACTCCATCGAGGGCGTCGACCACTTTATACAAATGCTCGTCCGCAACCTGTGGTCCTTGTTCGGACGTCTTGTGCAGTCGGCTCTCTTTCGGCAGCGGCTGCCCGCGCCGGATCTTGCCCGTCAGCCGTCCCCATCCCAAGGGACTCCACACCAGTGCGCCCACGCCCTGATCGAGTCCGAGCGGCATCAGTTCCCATTCATATTCTCGACCGATCAGCGAGTAATAAACCTGGTGGCCGACGTATCGTGACCACCCGTAGCGATCGGCGGCCGCGAGCGATTTCATCAAGTGCCAACCGGAAAAATTCGAGCACGCGATGTATCGAACCTTGCCGCTTTGCACCAGATTGTCGAGCGTGCTCATGACTTCTTCGACCGGAGTCAGCGCGTCGAAACCGTGCAGGTGATAGATGTCGATGTAGTCGGTACCGAGCCGCTTCAGGCTGGCTTCGCATGACTGTATGAGGTGATGGCGCGACGATCCGAGATCGTTCGGCCCATCGCTCATGCGGAAGGTCGCCTTCGTGGAGATCAAGACCTTGTCGCGCCTTCCCGCGACAGCTTTGCCGAGAATTGTTTCTGATAATCCTTTTGAATACACGTCCGCGGTGTCGAACAGATTCACGCCGGCATCGAGGCAGATATCGACCAGCCGCGTCGCCTCGGCGACATCGCTTGAGCCCCACGCTTTGAAAAATTCCGATCCGCCGCCAAATGTTCCCGTGCCAAAACTGAGCACCGGCACCTTCAATCCAGACTTTCCGAGTTGTCGAAATTCCATATCAGCCATAGATGCGATGGACAAAAAGATGATTCGCGAAGTCTTATGTTTTGATCAGGTTTATTACTCCGACCGAGGAAAACTCTGTGCTGAGAGGGGTGTCATTCTGGCCGAAGAAACTCTGCGCTGAGAGGTGTGTGATTTCGGCCGAAAGAGAAATCTGTGCTGAGAGGTTTATCATTCCGGAAAACTCTGAACTGAGAAGGTTTGTCATTCCGACCGAAGGGAGGAACCTGCTTTTTGCCGGCAGCTCCCGTGTCCAGACCACTCGCTACCCCTGCTGAATCGCAAAACGCTGGAAATCGAACCGTCGTTTCGATGTCGGCGACCTCAAATCCTCTTTCCACGATTCGAACCGAAGATCGTCGCTCTTAAGAACTCGTTCTGAAATTTCCCCTGCGGATCGTATTTCCTGCTCAGCTCCACAAACTCCGGCAGCTTCTCGTAGCTCGCGCGAAGCCGTTCCGACCGCATCGTAAACAGCTTGCCCCAATGTGGTCGGGGATGAAATGGCGCCAACTCTCGTTCGATGACCGGGAGAACTTTCTGGACTGCAGGCCAGTCCTGTTTCCATGTGAAGTGAATCGTGACACTCGGCTGCTGGTGACATGGACTCATCCAAAGGTCGTCGGCGGCGATCGCGCGGATTTCCGTGATCAGCAAGTGCGGGCTTACTTCCTCGTGCAAACGCTGCACAGCCAGGATGGCTTCAACCGCGTGCGTGCGTGGCACAAAGTATTCAGACTGTAATTCCTTGCCCGCGCTCGGCGTGAACCCCATCTTGAAGTGTGGTAGCCGTTCGTACCAGGGTCCCGGAACCCCCATCTGCTCCGTGCAGTTCTCCGCGGAAAGTTCCGCGATCGGGTGCAGGTTTTTTGTGGCGCGCTTCGCGCCAAAGAATTCCTGCGGAGCATCCCACATCTTGCCTTGCTCTGTGCGGGTTTTCAGCCAAACTTCATTCAGCGATTCGGTTTGCCAGTCGGTAAACAAGCTGACACTGTAGGCCGACGATTCGATGGCGTCGAAGTGCTCCTTCATTTCGCTGAAAGGAAGGTTCTGATACACGTACTGTTGCATCATGAATCGCGGTTGAATATCCAGCGTGACCTTCGTGATGACGCCTAACGCACCGAGTCCGACCACGGCGCCGCGAAACGTCTCGCCATCTTTTTCGCGGCTGAGGGTCACGATGTTGCCGGACGCATCGATCATTTCGAGCGCCGAAACCGCTGTCGACAAGTTGCCGTTCTTCTCTCCGGAACCGTGGGTCGCCGTGCTGCAAGCTCCGGCGATCGATATGTGCGGTAGGGAAGCGAGATTATGCAGCGCCCATCCTTTGCCATCAAGGTAAGGACACAACTGCCCGTAGGTCATCCCGGACTCGACCGTTACCGTCCGGGCGTCAGGATTCAGGGCCACGACTTTGTCCATCGCCTTCAGTGATAGGAACTGATCCGAACTGTTCGCGATGTCGTTGAAGCAATGGCGGGTGCCGAGCACCTTGAACTTTTGCTGGTTCTTGACGAATGCCTGCGCCACTTCGACCGTGTTCGCCGTGGTCAACTTTTCAGTGCTGTATTCGAGGTTGCCCGCCCAATTCTTGAGCTTCTCCGTTTGCGCCCACGAGAGCAACGGAGCAAATACGGGGCTGGTGAGTGCGGCGGAACAGAATTTGAGAAATTCTCTTTTATCCATGAAGTTAGGAGCCACGTGGCCGGGAACGAGTATAGTGCGACGGCTCAGCCTTTCGCCAGACTGGTTCCCGAGGGCCGGTAACTCAATTGAACTCTGATTTCACGAGGGCGTCATCCCGAAGAGCCCGCGTTCTTGTCAGCGGGCCGAGCATCTCCCGAGCTAGACGGCGGGTGGGGAGAAAAAGTAAGGCCGCCAGGATGGCGGCCTTCTCAATACTTCGTGCGACTGAAACTTATTGCGCGACTCCCGCAGAGGGCTGAGGCTGCACACCCGCAGTGGTCGCGGCAGCGGCTTCATTCAAGATGCGGTGATGAATGGTAAACAGCGCTAATTCAAGCCGGTCGGATACCCCGATCTTGTCGTAGACATTGCGCAGGTAGTTCTTGATGACCTGCTCGGTCGTTCCAAGCTGTGAGGCGATTTCCTTGTTCTTGTAACCCTGAACGATCAGGGCCACAATGCGAAGCTCTTTCGCGGTCAGGCGATCGCGGACGCGCAATCCAACCATATCGTTCTCGGTGAGTTCGCTGGGCACGGCAACGTCTTGTACCCAGGTTTCGCCGCGAGCGACCTTTCGGACGCAGTCGACAAGCGCTGCGCTGGTCACGTTGCGATAGACGACTCCGTGCGCGCCGCTCGACATATGTTTCTGCGCGCTCTCCCCGGTATCTGCAAGCACGATGACGCGAGTCTTGGCCTTGTTGGCCGCCATCACGATCGCGGAAAAGTCGTTGTGAAATCCCGCCGCGACTACAAGGACGGCGGCCCGGAATTTGTCCAGGGCCATGAACATTTGTTCAGGAGTTTGCGCCTGGGCTACGATGCGCATCTCATCTTCCACCGCGAGTACTTTCGCTATCCCCGCCCGGAAGATCGCCTGGTTGTCGGCCAGAATCAGTTTGAGCATGTTGTCAGCGCTCCAAGAAAGTCTATGAGTTCCTAACGAACTCGTATGAGTCGATCACGCAGGCCACGCCGCGGCCTTCTCCACCTTCGCCAGTTTCATCGGCGCGAACCACGCGTCCTTTGCACTGGATCGTGACGTTTTCCTGGCCGCCTGTCATTTCTGGCGGCAGCGTGATTTCAAATTCAACGGGAGAGCCAATTTCCATCGACGAATCCGCGCGAATGTAGACTCCGGCCGCGCTCAGATTTCCTGTTATTCCATTGGCATCTCCACCGGTCTCGCCTTTATGAATCTTGATCGGCAATTCCAGCGGGAATCTTTTCCCGGTCCGTGCTTCTTCCCCCACGGTACCTCCTCCATGTTGGCCAGCCATCATTTTCCTATCCGTTCTTGCAGCCAACGTCATCAAATGAAGCTCCCAGCGGGCGTTGCCCCGCTTTTAGGCTCAGCGGCGGTTATATCACGAAAGGCACCCGTGTAAAAGCCTGATAACCCGTTAGTTAACGGTAGTATTTAGATTCCCCCGGTAAACCCCCGGGGTAGCACGGGGTTCGGCTTGAAGTTAACGCGGCATTTACGTTGCAGCAAAACGCATGGTAGTGTTTTTGCACCCACCTCCGGTTTCATTCAGGAAGCAGACCTTTATGCCAAACTCATCATCGGTTCCAGTCGCATTCTCAACGGCTTGCGTCCTTTTCAGCGGATTCTGCCTGCCCTTTCGCTCTCATCGGGCAACAGCCATCGCCAGCAACCGGCGCCAGACAATCCCAACGCCTCGCCTGCGCCCGCCGCGAAGTCCAAAGCAGCGACCGCCGTTCCGGATTCGCCATCTGAGACGCCGGGCGTACTGCTGCAGCTCAACGGCGCTCTCGAGAGTCTGGCCGCAAAGGTGTCGCCCGCCGTTGTCCAGGTTCTCGTCACCGGATACGGGCCATTCAAAGAAGAAGACAGGTCACAGACTGCTCTCATCGTGCGCCAGCATGCCGTTGGCTCCGGGGTGATCGTCGATTCCCACGGATTCATCATGACCAACGCCCACGTGGTCGAAGGCTCACAGCGCATCCGCGTTGCCCTGCCGCTGCCCGCCGGGGATTCCTCCGGCCAGGTTCCAATCGGGAAGCGCCGCATTCTCGAAGCCCGTCTGGTTGGCTTGCACAAAGAAACCGATCTCGCTCTGCTCAAGGTCGAGGAGAACGACCTGCCCACTCTGTCGCTGATCAATGACCAGCGTCCCCGCGTCGGACAACTGGTCTTCGCAATTGGCAGCCCCGAGGGGCTGCAGAATTCCGTGACCATGGGCGTTCTGAGCGCGCTGGCGCGTCAGCCCGATGCCACCAAGCCCATCACATATCTTCAGACCGACGCTCCCATCAATCCCGGCAACAGCGGCGGACCGCTGGTCGATATGAACGGTTCGGTCGTCGGAATCAACACGTTTATCTTGTCGCAAGGCGGAGGCAGTGAGGGACTTGGCTTCGCTATTCCGTCGCGTGTCGTCGACTTCGTCTATCGCAGCCTGCGCCGCCACGGGCACGTCCATCGGGTCGAGATTGGCGCCGTCGCCCAGGAGATTACGCCGGAGCTTGCCGAGGGTCTCCAACTCCCCCAGCGTTGGGGAGTGATTGTCGTTGACGTCCAGCCGGATGGTCCTGCTTCGAGCGCCGGGTTGCAGATTCAGGACATCATTCTCACCGCCGACGATCGCCGTATTGAAACCCTGCCGTCGCTGACCGCTGCTTTGTATCTGCATCGCCTCGATAAGGCGGTCAAGCTCGACATCCTTCGCGGCAGTGAGAGGAAGACCCTTTATGTTCCGGCAATCGAGCATCGCGACCACATGGACGAACTTCTCGACGCGATCAATGCCGAGAACAGCCTGATTCCTCGGCTCGGCATTCTTGCGATCGATCTCACCGCCGACCTGAAGTCCCGGCTCACCCTGAGGCTTCCTTCCGGGGTCGTCGTCGTAGGCAGGGCGGTCGACTTGATCACGCCGGAGACTGGCCTCCAGGCGGGCGACGTGATCCACCAGCTCAACCTGACCCCGATCGACAGCATGGATACGCTGCGAGCCGCCGTCAGCAAGTTAAAAACGGGCGATTCCGTAGTCCTGCAAGTCGAACGTCAAGACGGCCTGAGCTATGTCGGTTTCGAGATGGAATAAAACCAGTGAAATATGCGCGGGCGCTTTCGCCCGCGCGATTTGACCATCGGTCGCTCCACCGTTGCAAGAAGCTGCACTCCTGCGGTTCCTAAGCCCCCAATCCGTTCCCACCGTCGTCCCGTACATAGGCAGAGGATCCACATTACTCCTCAAGGAGGACCACGTCCCATGCCTCCCACGGCCCAACAGTTACAGTTCGACGTCGAAAAATACATTCGTAACTCGAAAAAAGTCGACATCAGCGATATCGATTTGTCGCAGGCATCGCAGTATCCAGTCACGGACGACGAAGTGCGCGCGCTGACATATATGTGCGACATCGAATCGCACACCATCGTCTATCTACGCGCAATTCTCAATACCTGCGCGATCGAGGATTCTCAGACCACCAGCTTCTTAAGCTGCTGGGCCTATGAAGAATATTTCCACGGCCACACCATTCGACAGTTCCTGGATGCGATCGGCGCTCCCATGTCGTCCACGCGCATGTTGGAAGTGCAGAAGGCGAGCTCTTTTACGGAATGGCTGAAAGAATTGGGATCGTCGATCCTATGCCGCTTCTCGCGCCATTTTCACGGAGCGTACCTGACGTATGGCGCGATCTCGGAGCTATCGACGCTGGAAGGCTACGGAGTGATGGCGCGGCGGACGAAGAATCCCATCCTCGCCGAGATCGTGCGGCGGCTGGCGAAAGATGAACGCCGCCATTTTTCCTTCTACTACAACAAGGCACGCCTCGAAATGCAGAGCCGCAACGCCCAGCGCCTTACGAATTTCGTGATCCGGCATTTCTGGCTGCCCGTCGGTGGGGGAGTGAAATCAGACAGCGAAGTCAGCTGGATTCTTTCGTTCATTCTTGGAGATCCCGACGGCGCCGAGATCGCGCAGCCGCATCGACGAAACCATTGCGAAGCTTCCCGGATTGCAGTGGTTTGATCGTCTGACACAGAGCCGCGCAGAAGCGTTACGGGCGGCGCGTAACGCAGGGGCAAGCCGTCAGGCAGTTAGCTGTACGCAGCAAGTGCTCGCCGAGAGCAAGTCTTGACAGACGAAATTGAGAATTATCTGGCTGCGGCGCTTGAGGCTCTCGGCGTTCGCGCTGCCTGCAGCATGGCCCCGAGTTCGCCCCCGATCGCGACCACCGAAGAGAGATCGTCATTCGTAAACGCGTCCTGATCTGCGCGGTAGAGCGCAAGCACGGCGACAAGCCCCGCCGTTCCTTCGATCGGTACCGCCAGCGCCGAGCGCAGCGTGCTGTATTTCGTCGGATCGTTCATATAACCGGGTTCGACCGAAGGATTGCCGTTGAGAATCGTCTTGTGATTTTGCGCGACCCAGCCTGATAGGCCCTCTCCCAGAGGAATCTGCAACGAAGAAAACAGCCGGAAGTTTTCACCGCTAACGAACTCCGCAACCAGCGTATCTCCCTTGGGGCAATACACAGCCATCGCGTCGTAAGCGACCAGGTGTTTCAAGCGAATCGACAGCAGGGAAAGAATGTCCTCGCTGCTGAGTGCCAGTCCGTGCTTCCCCAGTTCCACAATCTCTCGGCCCTGCTGTCGAGACGATGCCACGATCGATGCAGAGTCCTGTACGGCACTCGTACCCGTCGTAGAAGGATCTGCGGATTCCGCGAAACCAGCGTCCGGAGCCGATCCTCTTTCGACCTTGATGTCGGTCGACAACTTAGGCGGTGCCTGCAGCGGCTGCTCGTTTGCCAGCTTTTCCAGTTCAATGTACCGGCGATGCAGGATTGCCACGACTTTCGGATCGAAACTCTTGCCCGAGTCCGCCACAACTTTCGCCATCGCTTCATCGAGCGGAAGCGCTTTGCGATACTGCCGGTCCGAAGCCAGCGCATCGAGGCAATCGACTGCGGCGAGAATGCGCGCTCCAATCGGAATCGCTTCTCCCGACAATCCGTACGGATATCCGCTGCCATCCCATTTTTCGTGATGCGCGCGCACGATCGGGCACCACCGGGTAAGGGAAGTGCACCTGCTCGAGAATCTCCGCGCCCACGATCGGATGGATCTTCATCTTCTCGAACTCTTCCGGCGTGAGTCTTCCCGGCTTTGAAATGATGTGCTCCGGAACCGCGAGCTTTCCGATGTCGTGCAGCACCGAAGCCGCGCGTCAAGGCTTCCGTCTCGTCCTCGCTCAGTTTGAGGTCCTTCGCCAGTTCCATCGCATACACGCGCACGCGCTGCAGGTGCTCGCCGGTGGTTTCGTCTTTCGCTTCGATGGCCAGCGCGAGCGCTTCAATGGTCCGCAGGTGCAGGCTTGAAACCTGCTCCGCATGCTTCTTTTCCGTCTCGAGTTTTCCCAGATACAGACGGTAAGAGCGATACATCAGGTAAATCGGTGGAAGCACGAGCAACGAAGACTGCCATCCGATGTGGCGATTGAGGAAGTTCACCAACCCGGCCGCAGCCGCGCCGACCATGTAATAAGGAAACGACCACAGATAGCTGTCCGTCCAAACCTTCACAACCGGCTTGTCTTCCGTCAGCCCAATGATGGTTGACATCGCCGCCGTGTTGCAGCCGAAGTGAGTGATGGCCGCCGCGACCAACGCCAGGGGGCCGGGCGCATGCAGCACATAGATCACGACCAGCTTGTACGCCCCGTATGCGACTGAACTCGACACCGTGACCTGCGAAAGATTGAAGACGAGTTGAATCATCTTCAGCTTGCGTGCAGGACGCCAATAGGACTGTGCCAGCGTGCTGGCCAGTCCGATGATCAGGGTTTCGGGAAGGCCCAACTCCAGGATGCCCAGCAACGTGAACAGGAAGTTGACCGAAAGTGTCCCATCGATCCCCGGAAGGCTGACTTTCAGAGACGCGGCGAGCAGGGCAGCGCCAAGGTAGCATCCGAACTTTACGGGATCGCTCGGATGCCAGGTCGCAACCGCAATAGCCAGGCACACGCAGCCGGCAAGAGCCAGCCCGACGATGAACATGCGAGCGCCAATGGAGCGGATCCACGACATGGCAAGTGTTTAAATTTTCAACGATTTGCGAAGGTGTGTCCGCCCAAAAAGTTACCTTCTGGTTACGATGGTTTTTCCCTGCCGTATCAACCAGCCAACCGCCCAAGCGTCGGAATTGAGACAACCTGTCCCATGGCCTCAGTCGCGGGACAAGGTGTCCCGCCTGTCGGAAATCCGAACTCTCTAAGTTACTGATAAGATATGGCCTCTGGCCACTACAATGTTTGGTTCCCGACATGCACTTATCCAAGTCACTTGGGGTGCGTTACGCGCACCTGTGGGGCGAGCAAGTGGGGAAAATATGAAAAAGCTTGTTGCTCATTCTCTTGTTGGCGACCTTGGTGGTGGATTGCACCGCTGACACGACCAAACTGTCTCCGGACCTTCGAAAATCGACCGCCCCCACGGCTCGAGTCGTTGTGCAGTACAACAACCAGCCCGGTCTGCTGGATCTTCAGCTTCTTTCGACCCTCGGCTCGATTCTCAACGCGCTGCCGCTGGTGAATGGCATCGTGGCGACTCTGCCGTTGTCGAACATTCTTAATCTTTCGAATCAGGCCAATGTGAAGTACATCAGCCTTGATCGAACCCTGACTCCGACGCTCAGCAACGCTGCACCGGCCGTCAACGCTTTTGCCGCGTGGCAGTCGGGCTATACGGGCGCTGGCGTCGGCATCGCGCTGATCGATAGCGGCGTCAGCCCTCACCCGGATCTCAACGGCGGCTTCCTCGGATTGTCGCGCGTGGTCTGGAATCAGAGCTTCGTTACCGGCAACTCCAGCGGGATGGATCAATACGGTCACGGAACCCACATTGCCGGCCTGATCGCCGGCAACGGTTCGAGTTCCACCGGGACGAAGTTCTCGCAGACCTTCAAGGGAATCGCGCCGCAAGCGAACCTGATCAACTTGCGGGTACTCGATCAGAATGGCGCGGGCACCGATAGCGCCGTGATCAATGCGATCAACACCGCGATCCAGCTCAAGCTGTTGTTCAACATCCGCGTGATCAACCTTTCACTCGGACGCCCCGTGTTCGAGAGCTACACGCTCGATCCAGTCTGCCAGGCAGTTGAGAAGGCCTGGAAGTCTGGAATCGTTGTGGTCGTTGCCGCCGGAAACAACGGCCGGTACCAGCCGACCGACGGATACGGAACCGTGACCTCGCCAGGAAACGATCCGTATGTCATCACGGTCGGCGCGATGAAGACGATGGGAACGCCGACGCGCGTTGACGACCTCATCGCCAGCTACAGCTCGAAGGGACCGACGGTGGTCGACGCCATTTCCAAGCCTGACATCGTCGCCCCGGGAAACCTGCTGGTATCGCTCGAAGCTCCGAATTCGACGCTGTACAACCAGTATCCCGGCAACCGCGTTCCCTATAGCTTCTACCAGAAGGGCGGAAGCAGCGCGGCTTCGTCGAGCTACTTCACGCTGAGCGGCACCAGCATGGCAACGGGCGTCGTCAGCGGCGTCGTCGCTGACCTGCTGCAGAAGAGTCCTGGCCTGAATCCTGACCAGGTCAAGGCGCGGCTGATGAAGACCGCATGGAAATCGTTCCCGGCCTTCAGCAGCACGACCGATCCGACGAGCGGTATCACCTACACCGATCAGTACGACGTGTTCACGATCGGCGCCGGCTACATCGACGTGGAAGCGGCGATGGCCAGCACCGATGTCGCGAAGGGAACGGCGATGTCGCCGGTGGCTTCCTTCAACGCCAAGACCGGCAACGTCTACCTCAATGACGACTCCAGCGCTGTATGGAACACGTCTTCGACGTGGTCGAACTCAGCGGTCTGGGGACAGTCCCAGTTCGTGCCCGGATATCCTTCGGCCACGATGACGGGCACCAACGCTCTTTGGGGCAGCAATGCCCTGTGGGGTAGCAATGCTCTCTGGGGCTCGAACGCGTTGTGGGGGAGCAATGCCCTCTGGGGAAGTAACGCTCTGTGGGGCTCGAATGCGCTCTGGGGAAGCAATGCACTCTGGGGCAGCAGCAGCGCCGCGGGCGAACAATAAGTAGTCGAAACGAAGTTGGTAGCACCGGCTCAGCCGGGGATCGCGAGGGCATCCCGCTCTCGCGATTTTATTTTTGGCGTTAAGCACCGGTTTTTCGGAATGACTGCCCCACGCTTCGCGATCTTCGAAGCGCCGGCTACCCAGGTCGTTCCACCCTAGGATGGCCTTGTCAGAATTCGCAAAGCCAGGGCTGCGATGGCAACGACAAGCATGAAGGCCGCCGGTCCGATGCCTTTGATATCGCCCGACTCGCACGTGCGACACCGTCGCTCCAATGAAGTAGCAGACCAAGCCCACGCCCGCGGCAATGCCCAGTGGCGGCCACCAGATTCCGGCGACGAGGCCAACCGCCCCGGCAAACTCGCAAGCCGCCAAGAGCGGGAAGTATTTCATCGGAACGCCCACGATTCGTGGATCACCTTCACAATCTTCGGATCGTGGCGCAGTTTCCCGACGCCGGAAAACAATACTATCGCCGCAAAGACGCCGGTCACCACAAAGTAGGCAATCGTCATTTCGCTCCCGCCCAGTGGGATGTTGGCAATCGCACGTGGCGCCCCTACATGGTTCCGGCCAAGGGTGGAGACTGGTGGGGATCACTTTATCCGGGCCTGACAACATGCAGCGGCCCACGGGTTCCACGTGCGACGGATGTCATTCCGTCGACTACAACGTTCAAACAAAGCAGGTCGCAGAATGGAACGTTGGCTGCGAGCGCTGCCATGGACCGGGAAGTGAACACGTGGCGCACACGTCCCGCGAGAACATTCGTCAATCCCGCGCACCTGGACGATATCTGCGGCAAGCGACACCTGCATCTCCTTGTCATTCGCAGGGGCAGTCGACGTCATCAATCCCATTAGAAGGACGGTTCTTATGACTGGCCAGTCGGGTATCACGTTGGCCTAAAGCTGCAAGACTTCTGGAAGCTTGAGGACTGCACGCTGGGACAAACCACTTTTTACTATTTTCCCGATTGCACCGCTCACAAGAATCGCATGCAAGGCAATGACTTCGTGCAGAGCGTAATGCCCAGATTACGCACCTCCGCCACCTTAGAGTCTGATGCCGGCTTGGTGCTTGACCCACGGCTGCGGGACTAAAAAGATCTAAAACGCGCTGCCGCCCCCGCCGCCAAATCCGCCGCCGGAAAATCCTCCACCACCGCCGCCGCCACCGAAACCGGATCCGCTGGAACTCGCCCTGGGCGCCGAAACAAAGACCTGGTGCATGTCGCTCGCCATGCTGTGCATGGAACTTGAAAAGAAGATCGGATTGAATCCTCCGCCATAGCCGCCCGGACCCACGTACCACTGAGGCGGATCTTTCACGATCCCGGCGAAGGCCTGCGCCCAGTGATGCTCCACCCCGAGCGCCATCGCGAACGCGAGATATTTCTCAAACGTAGTCGGCGGCATCAGCTTGAGCCGTTCGGCGTCGACCCGGTTCATGAACTCCTGAAATCCAAGGACCGCAATTCGCGTCCGCGCGCCCTTTACCGTCTTCGCCGTCATGACGCGCGCGAACAGCCACCAGATGAGCGCAGAGATCGCGAGGCATACGACCAGCAGCACCGCGGAATTGAAGAAGTTTGCCCAGCCCATGTACTGAAAGATTGCGAACGGGATCAAAATCACGAACAATGCGCCGATGCTGTACCCGTTGGCCGACTCCGGGTCGAGCAAATACACACCCTTCGTCTTCAGCGCCGACATGATGTCTTCGCGAATCGCCGGAACGGCGGTGTAGAACCGGTTCTTCAAACTCGACAGGCGGACGTCCGTCGCTCCCGCAAAAATGTTTTCAAGCATGACGCGTTCGTGCGGAACCAGGTCTGCGCCCCACTGCTCGCGCGGTTTTTGCAGATGAAAAATGTAGTCCTTGTGCGTGAACAGCAGCACCTTTTCCGCCGTCTCTTCGATCTTGATGTATCCACGCACCGCGAGATCGACCATGGTCGAGGTGATGTCCCGCGGGTGGATCGTGTCATCGAGAAGCGTCCCTGCCTCGGCGGGAGTGATCCCGGCCGGCGGCTCATACATCGGCGCAACCGACATCCCCGGATCCGGATCGCGGCCCTTGTACCACCAGAGCGCAAACATTACCGCAAACACCACGACAGGGAAGAAAACGATTGGATTTCCCGCGATGAACCAGAAGAACTTCGTCACCGGTCCCGGCTCGTGAAGAATGCCCTGCGGAATGTAAACGTCGATCGTCAGCCCGCCGCGCATGGGCAGCGGATTATTCGTCTCAAATTGGGTTTCTGCGCCATCGACCTTCGCCGTCGCGTCTTTTTGCGTCGAGCCGTAGACGCCCGTGAATGCCTGCGCTCGCAGCGACCCGCTGGCTCCGTCGGGAAAGCGAACTGTGGCCGAGGCGTGATCGATCGGCACCGGCCAGTCGTTGCCCGTCACGTTCCAGTAGAACTCGTCGTAATCCTTGAAGAACCGAGTTCCGTTGCGAACCTTATAGGTGATCTCAACGACGCGGGTGGTGTCGACTGCGTTGGAGATATAGATCTTGAGATCGCGCGATCCGTTAGAGACCGAGGACTCGTATTTCAGATTGCTGCCCGAGCCGTCGGTAACGCTCCTTACATCGAGGAAGAGTTCGTAGTTAGTGCCGTTCGGCCCAGGATATTCGATCGGAATCGTCCGATGGATGCCGTGCCATTCACCCACGAAGACCAGCGAAATCCGCTCCGTGACGACGGCCGTTCCATCTTCGGCGACGACGATGTTGTCCTGAAAATCCGCCACCCGCCAGGATTTCGCGGCTGCGACGCCCGAGAGAACCAAAACAAGCAGAGTCGCGCACAGAATAATCTTGATTGGCTTCTTCAAAATTGCCAAATTCCCTGATTGCTTAGAACTTCACCTGCACCGGCTCGCGGTCGGCGTCGGTCGTCTCGAAGAACTGGCGCGCCGCGAATCCAAACATTCCCGCCATGATGTTTGTCGGAAACGATTGGATCTTCGTATTGAAATCGCGCACTACAGCGTTGTAATAGCGACGCGCATTCTGGAGCGAATCTTCGGTCATGCTCAATGAGCCCTGCAGTTGCGTGAACTGCTCCGAAGCCTTCAACTCCGGATAGTTTTCTGCCACCGCGAACAGGCTTTTCAACGCGCCGCTGAGTTGATTTTCGGCGACCGCCTTGTCGGCGGGAGTCGAAGCCTGCATCGCCTGCGATCGGAATTTCGCGATGTTTTCGAAAGTCCCTTTTTCATGCGAGGCGTATCCCTTCACCGTCTCGACGAGATTCGGGATCAGGTCATGCCGCCGTTTGAGCTGCACGTCAATATCGGACCAGGCCGAATCGGCCCGCACCCGCAGCTGTACCAGTCCGTTGTACATGCTGATCAGCACGACAACGATGACAGCCAGAATTACTAGAATGATGATGCCAGTCATGTTCTCCCCTCAACCACCGCGAATCCGTCATCCCGAACACCGGCGCATTTCAGCCGGTGGAGAAATCTCGCGTGGAGCGCCACCGGCCTCAATCGCCCGGCGCGCAAAAGCTTCGCGGCAATTCTTCCCGCCAATTCAGCGGAACTGGAATTCAATGGGACGTTACCACAGATTTCCACAATGACAAAATGCGCCCAGGCCACACAATATTGCAGTTTGCAAAGGGCTTACAACAAAATCCGAGGTCGAGAAATGATCGAGCACACCCGTCAAAAATATTTGTGCCTCGATCGCGCTACGGGAAATCCAAAGACGTATAGGAGGTTCAATCATGCAACGTTTTGACTTATGAAAACAGCCCCTGGCGCGTATCAGGCTGTGCGGGGTCTGGAACAATATCTTCGTGAGTGCGGCTTGGAAACAAGGTCTTCTTCACCTCATCAAGCTGCGCGCATCGCAAATCAACGGCTGCGCCTATTGCCTCGACATGCACTGGAAAGATCTGAAAGCCATCGGAGAGACCGATCAGCGCATGTACGAGCTGAATGCGTGGGAAGAAACCCCGTTTCTATACCGACCGGGAACGTGCTGCGCTTGCCTGGACTGAGGCCGTGACGCTCGTCGCCGAAAGCCGTGTGCCCGATGCGCTCTACGAGGATGTCCGCAAGCATTTCAGCTGAAAAAGAAATGGCGGACCTGACACTCGCGATTGCCACGATCAATTCTGGAACCGCCTGTGCGATTGCCGCAAGAGTGACACCTGGCACGTACGAAGTCCCGAAACTCCACGTGCAAAAGCGAGCCTGATACGGGCTCCCGGCGTCCGCGAGTTGCTCATTGCTCGCCGCTATAGATAAAGGCCGGCTAACGCGCGAAGCAGTACTGGAAGGTGTATTTTGATTTGGTGGAAGTGTGCTGCGGAAAGCCGGGAGCCGGCCTTTTACTGCTGTGGCGCGAAATATCCTTTGCGCGCGCGAACCTGCAGGTCCTTTTTCAGCGTGGAAATCTCGATTGAGCGATAGCGCCCATCCGCATCAAAGTCAGCGGGCTTGTACGACACCACATACTGGCTGCGCAACTCGTCTTCGATCGCAGAGTAAGAGTGCGTGATGTCCTTCATCTTGAACGGAAAGAACGCCCGTCCGCCGGTCGCTTCCGCGAGTTGCCCCAGAACTTTATCACCGCGCATTACAAGGCCGCTATCGTCGGTCGAAATCGCGTAAATGATGACTTCGGCACGCTGCGCCATTTCAATCGCCTGCGCTTTGCTGATCTCGCTCTGGTTGTCCTCACCGTCGCTGACCACGATAATCGCCTTGCGCACCGGATGATCCGGACGGTCTTTCAGGAATTTGTCTTTGCACGCGTGATAGATCGCGTCATAGAGCGCCGTGCCGCCGCCATCGTGCAGCTTGCGAACACCCGCCGACAGAAGCGTAACGTTGTCGGTGAAATCCTGCGCCATCTGCGTGTGCGCGTTGAATCCCATCAGGAACGCTTTATCGAAGCCAACGCGAAGCGTGCGCTGCATGAATGTGGTGGCCGCCTCTTGCTCAAACTGGAACCGACTGTCCACCGACCCGCTGACGTCGACCAGCAAGCCCAAATGAAGAGGTAAATCGGTTTCACGGCGGAAGTTCAGAATCGCCTGCGGCGGCTTGTGATCGTCGAGAATGTTGAAATCCGCCTGGCTCAGGTCGCGGACGAACTTGCCGCGCTTGTCCGTGGCGATGAAAAGAACGTTAACCTCGTTGACTCGGGCGTGAAGAGTGACCAGCGCGTTCTGCGGCTCATCGGAATCGTCAGTCGAGGTCGTCGCACTGGCAGCGGTCAGGCTTGGCGCGCCCGATACGTAGGCTGCCTGCGCCTGCAGATGGCTGGCTCCCAAAGAGGTTGCCAGGAAAAGCGCCATCAACCGAAGAATCCAGTTCGTGTACTTCATGCCCTGTGAATCCAATTTTTTCACTCTAAACCGCGTATCCGGACACTTCCAATCTATAAGATGCACGCCGGGTGCCGAAAACGCAGGTTTCTCAAGCGCTACTGAACAGACTGTATGGTCGGTTTCAGCCTGTGCAACAAGTTACAAAAGGAGCACGCATTTGGTCATAGTTCAAGCTGCTCCATCTGAACGACTTGCGCCGTCTGGCGCGGATTTCGCGCGGACCGCATTCTCGTGTAAGGGCGGACGCCTCGTCCGCCCCCGGAGCGCCTAACCCCAAACATTGGCACGATCCTCGACTTTCTCTACAATCTCTGCCGGAGGGCACTCATGAAAAAGTTCATCCCCTGTTTGATGGTTCTGCTGGTCTTGGCGACTCTGGCGTTCGCGGCCGACGACGAGCGCGAAGTCGATCGCGTGAAAGATGCAGGACAGGTCTTGAAGGAGATCCTGAACATTCCCGACGATATTCCGCAGGATCTTCTCGACAAAGCTGAGTGTGTGGTGATCCTGCCCTCCGTGAAAAAAGGGGCGTTCGGCATCGGCGGAAGCTATGGCCGCGGGGTCATGGTTTGCCGCAGTGGAGCGCACTACAAAGGCAAATGGGGAGCGCCCGCACTTTACGCCCTCGAAGGTGTCAGTATCGGATTTCAACTCGGCGGTCAGGCCACTGACTTCGTGCTCCTCGTAATGAATCCCAAGGGAGCCGAGTCTCTGCTCTACAGCAAAGTGAAACTCGGTGCCGATGCCTCCGCCGCCGCTGGCCCTAAAGGCAGAACTGCCGAAGGCGCAACCGACATCGTGATGAGCGCTGAGATCTTGTCGTACTCGCGCAACAAGGGCCTCTTCGCCGGCGTATCGCTCGAAGGGTCGACACTGCGCTCCGACGGCAGTGCGAACGAGAAACTCTACGGAAAAAAGTTGTCGGCGAAAGAAATCATTCGGGGCGGCAAGGTCGGCATTCCGGCGAGCGCGCACGAGCTCGTCTACCTGCTCGACAAGAAATCTCCTGTAAACAAGTCCGATCCGAAATCTTTGGAGTAAAACCCTCGCCGTCTAGGCACGTTCGGCGCTCTGAGGCCGAACGTGTCACTTGAGGCGGCAAATGCTGCGCATGCCCACGAAAAAAGCCAAGCCTGATCTTGTTCGCTGCGGATGGGCGAGCGCCGGACTCTCCATCGCATATCACGATGAAGAGTGGGGTGTGCCTGTCCACGACGAACACACGCTCTTCGAATTCCTCATCCTTGAAGGCGCGCAGGCCGGACTCAGCTGGAGCACGATTCTCAACAAGCGCGAAAACTATCGCCGGGCTTTTGATCGCTTCGACCCGCGCCGCGTGGCCCGCTATGATCGTCACAAGGTCAAGAAGCTTCTCGCCGATTCCGGCATCGTCCGCAATAAGCTGAAGATCGCATCGACGATCGATAATGCCAAAGCATTTCTAAATGTTCAGAAAGAGTTCGGGACTTTTGACCGCTATATCTGGCAGTTTGTCGGGGGCAAGCCGCTCGTCAACCGCTGGAAGCTGGGACAGACGCTCCCTGCTAAGACAGCCGAGTCCGACGCCATGAGTAAGGATCTGAAACGGCGCGGTTTCCGGTTCGTGGGTTCAACCATCTGCTATGCATTCATGCAGGCTATCGGAATGGTAAACGACCACGCGGTCGAGTGTTTTCGCTACGCCGACTTGCAGCCCTAACCATGCGGGTTTCGTGCATGAGAAGGTTACCCCCAAGTTAATTCCTGTGCGGAGACACGGGGTATCCCGGCTTGACGGGTTCTCCCTTTTGCGCGGTATTCTGTACGCGACGCACGGTTGTCGTGACGTTATCGAGGCCGTGCTTCGGGGCGATCCACCGGTTCGGATGTTTCCTCCAGGGCAGGCAAGTGCCGCGCCCTGGGGAGTGAACGCAACAGCCACCAAGCCGAACTCGGTAGCCCAACGACGAACACACGCGCCATTCCGAAGGACCGCGTTTTCACCGGGTGGCCGAGGAATGTTGCGCGGAGTGTATTTTCCGGTCTTTGATCCGCATGCGAATCTCGAGCTCGATGTTTCGGAGCATCCCTATCGCGCGGAAATTGCTCGCCATCGTCGTTGTCTTCGTCGTTATCGTTCTCTGCGTTTTTTATCTCGGCGTTTTTCGCTCCGACATCCTTTCCGGCGTGCGCGCGTATGTCAGCGGAGAAAGCCTTTGGTCCAAGGGCCAGAAGCGCGCCGCACTGAGCCTCACCAAGTACGCGGAAGGCCGCTCTGACAAGGACTACAAGGACTATCTCGCCGAAATCGCCGTTCCACTTGGCGACAAACAGGCTCGCCTTCAACTCCAAAGCCCTTCCCCCAACATGCGCCTCGTCTACGAGGGATTCGTGCAAGGCCGCATCCGTCCGGAAGACGTAGGCAACATGACGATGCTCTTCCGCCGCTTCGGCAGCTTCGGCTACATGCAACGCGCGATTGCCGTCTGGACGGCGGGCGATCGCGAAGTCGATCAACTCCTCGCACTTGGCGACCAGCTTCATTCCGAAATCAATTCTCTTCATCCTGACGCTCAGAAGATTCGGCAGATTTCCGACCAGATCGAGGCCGTCGATGCACGCCTCACACCCCTCGAAGACGAATTCTCTTCGACCCTTGCCGATGGCGCGCGTTGGATCGATCGCGTCGTATCGATCGCCACCTTGATCGCCACCGGCCTGTTGCTCTTGATCGGAATCGGCGTTTCGACCGGCGTGCTGAACCAGATCCGTCATTCGCAGCAGAGGTATCACCGGCTCATCAATACGGCGAACGATGCCATCCTGGTGATCGATTCCGAGACGCGCGTGATTCTCGAAGCCAACGACAAGGCTTCCAGGCTGCTTGGGTACTCTGCCGATCAACTTGCGGGCATGCCGGAATCGCGCCTGCATGCCGCGGTTCAGGGAGGAACGGCAGCAGAAATATTCGCCGTGCACTCCGGAACCCTCGAATCCAGTCGAGAGATTGAATTGCAGCGTGCCGACGGCTCGTTCGTCCCCGTCGAAGCTACTTCGAGCGCCACAGAATTTGGCGGCCGGTCAGCAGTTCTTGGAATTTTCCGCGATCTTCGGGACCGGCGCGAAGCCGCTGCTGTCTTGCGCCGCAGTGAAGAACGTTTCAGCTACCTGATCCAGAATCTGTCGGATGTGATCACTGTCGTCGCAGTCGACGGCACCATGCTCTATCAGAGCCCGTCCATCGAAAGAGTGGTGGGATACAAACCTACGGCTCTGCTGGGAAAAAGCTTTCTGTCCTTCGTTCATCCCGAGGACGAACCGGCGGTGCGAGCCGCCTTCGAACGAGTTACTTTGCGAGCCGGAAGCGCCGCTCCTCCCGAGTTTCGTTTCCGCCATGTCGACGGTACTTGGGTGTGGCTTGAATCCATTGTCAATAACCTGCTAAATGACGTCGCGGTGGGTGGAATGGTCGTCACCTCGCGCAACGTGACCGGGCGTCGCGCGCTGGAAGATCAAGTCCGCCAATCGCAGAAGATGGAAGCCGTCGGCCGTCTCGCCGGTGGCATCGCACATGATTTCAATAATCTTCTGATGGTGGTCCAGGGATACGCCGAAATCGTGCTGCAGGAAGAAGGAGTCGGCCCGCAAATTCGGAAGAGCGTCGAAACCATTGTCCGCGCCACCGAAAGCGCTGCGCATCTCACGCGGCAATTGCTTTCCTTCAGCCGCAAGCACGCGTTCAGCCCGCAAGTGCTCGATCTGAACCTACTCGTCAATCGCATGAGCGAAATGCTGCTCGGCGTTCTCAGCGAAGAAATGGAATTTGTAGTCAGGCTCAATCCCGACGCCTGTTGCATCAGCGCGGATCCCGGCCAGATCGAGCAAGTCATCATGAATCTGGTGGTCAACGCCCGCGACGCAATGCCCAATGGTGGAACGCTGACGCTCCGGACAGCGCGCGTGAGTTCCGACATTGTCCGCGCCGGAAGACCTGATCCAGTCGAGCCTGGAGACTATGTGATGCTTGCGGTCTCCGACACAGGCATCGGCATGGACGCCGAGACTCAAAGCCGTATCTTCGAGCCGTTCTTTACGACTAAAGGGCGGGACGAAGGCACGGGCCTGGGAATGTCCGTCGTCTACAACATCGTTCGCGGCAGCGGCGGTCATGTGCGCCTGATGAGCGCGCCCGGAAAAGGATCGACTCTCCAGATCTTTTTTCCGCGTGTCGAAGAAGCCCCGTCGTCGGAGGTCCGCTTGTCTCCGGCAGAGCCCACTCGCGCCGGTCCGGAGACGATCCTCGTTGCAGAAGATCAACCCGATCTGCGCTGGATGATTTGCCAGTTCCTGCAATCGCTCGGCTACTCGGTGCTCGAAGCGACCGACGGCCGCGACGCGGTCGCCTTGGCTGAGCAATACAAGGGCCCGATCGATGTCGTATTGACCGACGTCGTGATGCCGCAGGTTCGCGGCCCCGAGGTCGCGCTCAAACTGGCGGCTGCGCGGCCCGATATCAAAGTGATTTACATGTCCGGCTACACCGAAGGCGAAGTGAGCGCCATCGGTGGCGACAGCGCCGATGCCCAGATATTACAAAAACCCTTCGAACTGGATTTTCTCGCCGCGAAGATTCGCGAAGTTCTCGAAGCACGCACCCGCCACTGACGAACGAGAAGTATCCCGCGGTCAGCGGTGGTTCGACAACGCGCTTGCAGTCAAATACACCACAACCAGTCCAAACAAGAGCACCGCGCCCTCGACGCGTGTCGACCATACGTGCAGCGCGTCGAACTGGATTCGCGCAGGATTGTCGATTGCCACCGATGCGAAATCCGTGACCGAAGCTCGCAGCGTGTCCATGCGCGGAATGATCCAGAACTGCGAGAACAGCGTTAGACCCAACATCAGGTAGAGCAGGACATGGCGAGCCAGCGAAGAGGTTGGCGCTCCCTGAAGTGTTGCGGCTGTAAAGCAGCGAACTGAGAAGGAAGACGACGCCGGAGAAAATGGCGATCCAGTGAAGCTTGCCCAGCGCGCGTCCCACGACGTTGCCGGCAAGGTGCGTATTGGGAAGAACGGAAAAGGCCGTCGGGGCCAGCACAAACGCGAAGAAAATAAGCCCGCCGATCCAGACCACAAGCGATAACACCATGACGAAGCGCAGGAAGGACATCACGGGAGAATTATAGTCCGGCCAACACCCGAGAAACTGTTTCCCATAGCTTAGCTATTCGAGCCGTGGCCAGTTTCTCATCCCAACCCTCACCTTATTGTTGTTGTCATTCAGCCTAGTCGTTCGACCCGCGTTAGTGTTGTCATTCAGCCTAGTCATTCGACCCGCATTGGGGTTTGTCATTCCGAGAAGTGAAGCGCCGAGGAACCTGCTTATCCCCGCCACGCAAGGCGAAGCGTGCGCCACCACGTCCGCGAGAAGTGTAGTTGAAGTAACGAGGAATGAGGGCAAGACCGCCGCGGGCCACCGGTACCGGCACCTCGTCGACAGTGGTTCAGCGATCCCGATTCTTTCGCAGACGCAACGACCAGAGTCCTCGATTGAAAACCTTCAATCGGAGAATGTTCCACGCGATCCGAGGCAGATGAAGGAGGATGTTGAGCGCGTACCACGACCAAAATACCAAGTATTCCGGGATTAGCAGTGCGAGAGTTTTCCATTCGATCTGCGACTCAGGCTGCTTGTGCGAGAAGTATCTGAGCGTCTTGCCATCCCAGGAAACTGAAATCCGGGGCTTATACCCTAACGTTGAGAGTCTAGGTATTGTGCATCCAACTCGGCACCAAAGAGGCTCTAGCAGAAACCATTTGCCGTCCTGAAAATACTCAACCCAGGCATGTCCATCGCCGTACCGGCCAGCTGATCCGCCGATGAATCGCGCCTCATACCCCATATTCAACATTTGCCGCCATGTCCAAAGCGCGAAGTCTTCACAATCTCCCTGTTTCCTCTTCTCGAAATCTTCTGGCGGCTGCCAATAATCGATCTTGCCGAAGAGCTCTTTATCGGAAACGTACCTGCAACTCGAGAGAAAATTGCGAATGTCTCCCATCGTCAAACATTGGATGCTCAGGGGCTGGCTGATATATCGTCCCATTGGAAACGTGGGATGCGGCCCTTTACGGCGAGAAAAAGGATTTGAGACCTGTTTCCCGACTGCGTCGTAGGCCTCGGGTATGACTTCGGCGATCATTGTGCGGAATTCTCTCAGACGAGAGCGTGATTAAGACCGCCGCTGCCTACACAGGTACCGGCACGGTCTCGACAATCTCCTTCAACACCTGATCTGCCTGTTCCGACTTCTTCAGTGTTGAAGCGTAGAGTCCGTTGACCACGATGCGGTGGGCGAAGACCGGCACCACCAGCGGCTTGATGTCTTCCGGGATGCAGAACGATCTGCCTTGGATGAACGCCATGGCCTGCGCAGCGCGGTAGAGAGCCTGCGATCCGCGTGGCGAAACGCCCAGCGACAAGAATTCCGATTCGCGCGTTCGCTTCACAATTTCCAGCGCGTAGCTGACCAGCGATTCGTCGACGCGAACATTTTTCACGGCCTGCTGCATTTCGACCACGTCCGCTCCAGTCAGCACTGCCTCAAGGTCGTCAAGGTGCGCGACACCCGCTTCCGAGCGCAGGATCTGCCGCTCGGCTTGCGCATCGGGATATCCCATGCGCACGCGCATCAAAAAGCGGTCAAGCTGCGACTCGGGCAACGGATAGGTTCCGTAATGCTCAACCGGATTCTGCGTCGCGATCACCAGAAACGGTTGCGGCAGCGCGTAAGAATGCGCATCCACCGTGACTTGCGCCTCATTCATCGCCTCAAGCAGCGCGGATTGCGTCTTCGGCGTAGTGCGGTTGATCTCGTCGGCCAGCAGGACGTTGGTGAAAACCGGGCCGCGTTTGAACTCAAATTTCTGCTCGAGCGCCGAGTACACCGAAATGCCGAGCACGTCCGACGGCAGCATATCGCTGGTGAACTGCACGCGCTGAAACGTGCAATCGATGGATCGCGCCATGGCCTGACCGAGCGTGGTCTTACCGACTCCGGGCACGCCTTCGATGAGCAAGTGTCCGCGCGCGAATATGCTGACCAGCGCCAGGCGAACGACGTCATCCTTGCCGCGAATGACGCGGTGCAAAGTTTTTTCGAGTTCAGCAGCCTTGTGGGAAGCGGCGATAGCAGTCTCTGGCGACATTCTTTGGATTTTACTATCGCTCCCGGACACGGGCAGAGTTACCTCCGTCATAGACTTTCAGCTTGCGATGCGGCTGTCAGTTTTCTCCAGCGAGCCATCACAAGACTCCAGTTGCCATTCCGAAGCGCGAAGCCTCCGTCAGCGATTTGTCATGCCGAAGCGGCGAAGCCGCAGGCAACGACTTGTCCTTCCGAGCAGGCGAAGCCGCCCTCAACGATTTGTCATTCCGAGGCGGCGAAGCCGCAGAGGAACTGCTGTCCCCGCCTCCACCCAGAGGCCGGCCCGATACCGCGAGCCGCACATCACTAACCCGTTGCCCCAGAACGACTTGCGCCCCTGCTGGAGCCAAACCCCGCGCCGCCGCTCTTTTCCCGGCTAACCCAATGATTCCAATGGTTCCCGAGGTACCGTCCTCAAGCTTCAACTCACCCATGCATCTCCCCCCTGCGCGTAACATCAAATAGACAGTTCCACAAACTTATGGGAAACACTTTCAAGACCGCGTTCCTTCTGACCGCGCTGACGCTGCTGTTGATGTTCTTCGGCCGCTATTTTGGCGGTCAAAACGGAATGTTCCTGGCGCTGGCATTTGCCGCCGTCATGAACTTCGTCTCGTATTTCTTTTCGGACAAGATTGCCCTGGCCATGTACCGCGCTCAGCCCGTCACGCGCGAGCAACTTCCGCGCGCATTTGCCGCGGTCGAGCGCCTGACGCAGAAGATCGGCATCCCGATGCCGAAGATGTACGTAATCCCAACCGAGTCACCGAACGCTTTTGCTACCGGACGCAATCCGAGTCACGCTTCCGTCGCAGTGACACATGGAATCTTGCAATTGCTCAACGACGAAGAACTCGAAGGCGTCCTCGCGCACGAGCTTGGACACGTAAACAACCGCGACATCCTTATCAGTTCTGTCGCCGCAACCATCGCCGGTGCAATCACGATGCTCGCCAGCATGGGGCGTTGGGCGATGATCTTCGGAGGCTTTGGTGGACGCGATCGTGAGGATCGTGGCGGCGGAGGCCTTGCCGCTCTCTTCATGCTGATCGTCGCTCCGATTGCTGCCAGCCTGATTCAGCTTGCAGTGTCGCGTTCGCGCGAGTATCAAGCCGACGCAACCGGCGCGCACTTTACCGGCAATCCGTATGCCCTGGCGAGCGCTCTGCAGAAACTTGACGCCTATTCGCGCCGCGTTCCTATGCAGGCCACGCCGTCGACGGCGCACCTGTTCATTATTCAACCTTTGCTGGGAATCAATTTTGGCGGATTGTTCTCGACCCATCCACCAATCGCAAAACGTATCGAGCGCCTGACCGGCCGCCCGGCGGAGTTCACGCAATAATCTTTATTGCTTTGTCATTCCGAAGCTGCGTAGCAGCAGAGGAATCCGCTGCCGCCGGCAGCATTCCGGACGTCGTGGACGAGCAGATACCTTCCACAACTCCGTCTACGCTTTCTGGTTCTCCCGGCGCAGCGCCCGCTGCAAAGTCTGATCGAGCGCCGCTTTGGTTTGCTCGTATTCCTGCTGCGAGATGCGCCCCTGCTTGTGTTCGACTTCGAGATCGAACAGCTCTTCTTTCAGCCCTTCCAGCAATTTCGATGTGCGAGTTACTGCAGGCCGATCTTCGCCTTCATCCACCGCGCGAGTGGATCGTGACGGCCGCGAAGCCGGAGCTGCCGGAATCTCGAATTCCTCATCATCCTGAATGGCAGACAATCCGCTGACCTGCGCGCGGGCCGCGCGGTTTGCCGCTTGCTGGCGCGAGGCCACGAACACTCCGCCAATCACCAGGACCGCGGCGAATCCACCGAGAATCCACCAGCGATATTTCTGCAGGGGATCGGGAGCGTCGATCGGAGGTCCCAGACCTCCTCCCGGCCGATTCTCGCTCTGAGCCGCGTTGCCTTGCCCTGAGGATTGGCCGTTCTCGTCCGCTTCCTGCGCGAGCGCACCTTCACCAGTCAACTTGAATGCCATCGATTGCCCAAGCTTCG
Source organism: uncultured Acidobacteriota bacterium (assembly GCA_963771765.1). GTDB lineage: Bacteria > Acidobacteriota > Terriglobia > Terriglobales > Acidobacteriaceae > Sulfotelmatobacter. The sequence continues at coordinate 368,167 of CAVYUY010000016.1, read as the reverse complement.
TGTTCGAAGCGACTTCGACGTTGGCGTCGGGCTGGCCCGGGTAAGGAGCGACCTTATATATGTCCGGCGATGCAGGCGCAAACTGGATCGCCTTGGGCGCGATCGCGACGAAATGTTCCAGGGGGTAAACGCTCTTGGGATCGATGTTGATGCTGCCCAGATAGGGTACCGTGTAGACCACGCTGAATCGCGTTTCGCCCGGACGCAGCGGAAACAAGAACGCATACTTATTTTTCGCGTTCGCGCCTTCCGGAACGGGAGCCGAATTCACTGGCTGTCCGCCCGCCGTCATCGCCTGTCCTTCGTTCACCGTCGCGCCATCCGGAACGTAGAACTCCAGATTGTGTTCGTTCATCTGCGTGCGCGGAGGCTTCGAGCTATTTTGAACTGCGAACGTTCGCTCGACCTGCAACTGCCCGCCGCTGGCCTGGAAGCGCATGATGTCGGCGACGACCTGTATGTCTTCGACTTTCTTGCTCACGTCGTACACTTCCACTTCGACCGACGTCGTTCCCGGAGGCGCCATGCGGTGATACGTGACTTCCTGGTGGACCACGCGAATCAGGTGCGGGCCCTGCGCGCCCTCGAGTTTGAAAGAGAAATTACCCTTCGCGTCGGACTGCGTGCGTCCCGCCTCTTCCATGCCCTGGCCAAGACTGAGCAGGATGACCTGGTCTCCGGCGGAGGGCTTGCCGGTCGTGGAATTTTTCACCGTTCCAGTCAGGGATTGTGCCGACGCGAGTGTCCCAAGCAGCACGACGACGATCGCGACTCGCAGGAAGATATCGATGTGAGTACGGTTCATGATCTCGCTTTTCTTGGAGCGGAGGCGGCGATGGCTTCGAGGCGTGCGATTTCGGCCAGCAGCGTGGCTGCTTCATCTTGCAGCGAAGCCTTCATCGACGCGTAATCCGTGTCGGGAATCTTGCCCGCTTTGTATTCGAAGTTCAGGTCTCGCAAATTTTCGTAAACCGCGTCTCTGCGTTCTCGCAGATAGGACGCGCGCGTTTTCTCGGGCCCGAGAAACACTTTTCCGGGGATATAGAAGACATAAAGAAGTGAAGCCGCCGTGACGAGCAGGCAACATGCCCATTCGAAGGTCATAAGTCTGTATCCTTTCGCGCCTGATCGCGGAACTGCTCCAGCTCAGCGCCGCGCACTGGACGGATGCCGTCCGCCAGAGCGGGAGTCGGGCGATTCTTCCAGCTCCGGATCACGAACACCACGATTCCGAATCCCAGCACCAGCGCTACAAACGGCATGATCCATGCCGTCCGATCAAAGCCCGTTGTTGTCGGAGCCGCGAGAACGGTCGGCCCATATTTCTGGACAAACGCCTGCTCCACGAGACTGTCGCTGTCTCCTCGAGTCACCGATGCCATGAGTTCGTTGCGCATGCCGTCGGAATCGGGGCATCCGACGTGATTGCACTCGAGCAAAATCTGCCCGCACCCGCAGATGCACATCAGCTGGTGGCCCAGTTCGTTGAAGCGCGTGCCAGGATCACCAGCGCCCGCGAAAGCGATGACGGCTAGCGAGAGGACGCCGCATTGCAGAGCGCGGCGGACGTTCGAATTAATTTTTTTCTTCATACTGAAACAGCTTCCGATCTACACGCGAATGATGCGACGAACTCGGACGCCGCGCTGCACGGCCAGCCAAGAGCGCTGACACCGTCTTTTTTTCGTCAGTCTCCCGTGACCATCGGCGCCGCGTGCTCCACAAGCCGGCTCGGCACGGGAAGGCGGATGGGCGCGGGTGCGTTCGGGATCAAGGCCAGTACGGTGCCCCCAAGCATCAGCCACACGCCGAGCCAGATCCACATCACCAGAGGATTTAGATGCGCCTTCAGGATCGGGCGTCCCGTGTCCTGGTTCAATCCTTCGTAAACAAGATAGAGATCTTCATTCAAAGTCGATCGAATGTACGGCATGGTCGACGTCTGGCGGCTCGCCTTATAAAGCCGGCGTTCGGGCGTTAGCGTATCGATCTGTTTGCCGTTCTTGTAAACATCGAGAACAGCCCACTCCGCGGCGTAGTTCGGAAACTCTTCATCCGTATACGACCGGCACACCAGCGTGTAGCTGCCAATCGTCATTTTGTCGCCGTATCCCATTTCCTGCTCTTTGTCCTGATTAAACGCGGCCCCGGCGAATCCGATGATCACCACAATGACGCCGAAGTGGACGATGTATCCCCCGTACCGGCGTGTGTTGCGATGCGTAAGCTGCACCACCGACGCGAACATGCCCTGCCCGGTATGGTTCGAAATGACTTTGCCGCCGCGGTAATACTCGCTCGCGATCGTGAGCGCTACCAGCACCGAGAGCCCGATCGCCATCAACGAATAGAAGTAAGAGATGTCCTGCCATGGACGAAGGCCGAAGGGCGATCCCCAACTGCCCGGCGTGACCATCAGGAACGCCATCACGACCAGGGCGCCAATGGTGGGCCATAGAAAATTGCGCTTCAAGCTTTCCAGCGAGGTCTTGCGCCACGCCAACAGCGGCCCGACAGCCGTGAGAATCAGCAGTAGCAAGGCAACCGGAATCGCAACGCGATTGTAGAAAGGAGCGCCGACCGTGACCTTGTTCCCCTGCACCAGCTCAGAAATCTTGGGGAACCACGTCCCCCAGAGCACCGTGAAGCAAAGAAGAACGAACAGCAGGTTGTTGAACAGGAAACTCGACTCGCGCGATACCAGCGATTCTAGTTTGTGTTCGCTGCGCAGGTGATCTTTATTCTTGAAGAAGAAAAATACGAACACCGCAATGCTGATGGCCAGGAACCACGCGAACCATGTGCCGATGGAAGACTGGGCGAATGCGTGGACCGAGCTGATGATTCCGCTGCGCGTGAGGAACGTTCCAAGAATCGCGAGCCAGAACGTGGCGAAGACCAGCCACATGTTCCAGACCTTCAGCATGCCGCGCTTTTCCTGCATCATTACGGAGTGCAGAAACGCCGTGCCGACCAGCCATGGCATCAGCGAAGCGTTCTCCACCGGATCCCATCCCCAGTAGCCGCCCCAGCCGAGCACGGCATAGGCCCAGTGCGCGCCAAGAAAAATACCGCACGTCAGAAATCCCCAGGTCACCATCGTCCAGCGGCGAGTGATGTGAATCCACTTCTCGCCGGGATACTTCATGATCAGCGCGCCCAGCGCGAAGGCGAACGGAATGGTGAAGCCGACGTAACCGAGATAAAGCATCGGAGGATGGATCACCATCTCCGGATATTGCAGCAGGGGATTCAGTCCGCTGCCGTCGGCCCGCATCGGTCCTTCGAGAAGACCGAATGGCTGCGCCGCGAAATTCACCAGCGAAAGAAAGAAAATCTGTACAGCCGCGAGAACGACCGAGGCATAAGCGAAGAGTCGAGGATCGGTCTTGTAGCGCAGGCGAAGGACGAAGCCATACCCGGCCAGCAGCAGCGACCAGAAAAGAAGCGAGCCTTCCTGTCCCGACCACAGTGTCGCGAACTTATAAGGAGCGGGAAGGTCGCGGTTGCTGTGATGAAAAATGTAGGCGATGGTGAAATCATCGCGGAAGGCGGAGATCACGAGGGCAATCGCGGCCAGCAGAACGGCTCCGAAAACGGCGACGCCGGCACGCCGGGCGGTTTCCCCGAGACGCTCCGAGCGGGAGCCATCCTTGAACACCAGCGCCAACAGGCCGCCGCCGAACGAATAAATGCTGAGCGCCAGCGCGAGCAGCAAGGCAAAACTACCAATTTGCGCCATTTCGAACCCCAACGTATTTTTTCAGAAAGCCGGGGGACAAGCAAACGTAAACGGAGCCGTATCAAAAGCCTGGAGGTTCCCATCCCCCGCGTCGTACTCCGTAACTGTGTCATTCCGAACGGCGAAGCCGGAAGATACCTGCTCTCGAACTTTGTCATTCCGCACTGCGAAGCCGGAAGGTGCCTGCCGCCGTAACCTTGTCATACCAAACGGCGAAGCCGAAAGATGCCTGCTCCCTAACTTGTCATTCCGAACGGCGAAGCCGTGAGGAACCTGCTGTTTGCGTGCGGCATCGCAGCTCTAACCACGAGCACCCGCATGCGGTGTACCGGCCAACATGCGCCGGGGAGTATAGGGAGGTTTAAGGAGGAAAAGGCAAGGCAGGGAAGGATCGTGGTGGCTGTAAACGTTTTCCGCCCGGGCGCGGCGGCCGACAACCGGCCGCCTGGCGGATCTAAACTGCCCTAAGCGCTCCGCTGGTGATAGCGCTGACGGACTTCTTTTTCGGCCGTGATCCAGTCTTCTGCTTCGTGTCCGGGTTCAAATCCTCGACGCTCTGAAAGAAGATAGGCAAGGCGGCGAATTTCTTCGTCCACGTTGATGGGCACCAGGTTGGCGCGCACTTCGGTTCTGACGATCGAAGGTTTCTGGGAAGCTTTCGTAGGCTCAGGTTTCGTCTGTTCGACGGCAGCCGTCTCCACCGGAGGAAGAGTAGCAGTTGCAGTCTGAGCCGGCGCCAATGCTGCGTCGGTGCTGGTTTTCTTGGGGAACTTTGCTTTTGCCATAATAGGGTACTCCTTACAAACTCCTAAATTTAGGAATGATTGGATTTGGTGATGAAGGAACAACATAGACGTCGCCCCTGCGAACTACCTTTATGATCAACTGGGATCAGCGGATGCTTCTATTCTATCGCCACTCGCCCTGTGGAAGGGAGCAAGTTGCAGAAAAAAATGCGATGCAACGGCGCAGGAATCCGGAAATGAAACACGATCGAGACCTCGCAGCGCGATGAAAGTGAAATACGCGATGCGGAAAGAAATATTGCCGAAGGATTTTGTCGACTCGCAACGAGTGCCGCACAAAGTACAACGAACACACCGCGATTAGGCTCGCAAACCCACGAGGGAATCTGCAAGCATGCAGGGTCGGCGCAATTTCGTTTTTCTAACGAGATTGTTGCGTCGCAGATGCGCGATTGAACCTGCGCCGCGCAGCGGAGTGAGCGCGAAGCCGGTTTGTTATAATTTTATCTCGCCTTCGGGGCGCTATCGTCTAGGGGTTAGGACGGAAGATTCTCAATCTTCAAACCCGGGTTCGATTCCCGGTAGCGCTACCAGCTTTCATCACTTCGCGATTCTGTGTTGCCCGGTCGAGATGATTCTGCTGGGTCCGCATCGATTCCAACCGTCTCGACCGCTCTTGTTCGGGCAATCGGGTCTTCTACTTTGTCGCCGACAAGCTCATGGCGATTTTCTTTGCCTCGTCCTCTCGCGAATGAGGGCTTAGAGTAATTTCAGCTACACACCGGTTTCCCTTGCCGGCGGTTTCGACGTGATAGTTCACCAGCGGAGGCGTCCCGCCCGGTTTCGTCACGTAAAAAAGTCGAGTCTCCGAATTCTCGTACACCTGATCGACATCCAACATTTTTAGCGTGTCCTCACGGAATTTCTTGAACGGACGCATCCCTACAATCACCCTCGTCGTCGTGTGTTCCGGAGAATTCGCCCCACCGGGTCCAGACAACAGCGTCCATGTCGGGGGCACAGAGAGCTGGCATGCTCCGGTTTTATCTTGTACTGTTTTCCAACCGGCTTGCCCTGAAAGGAGGCCCGAAAAGAACATCAGGACTGCGAATACTGAAATCAATCTCATGACTCTCTCCTTGAGGATCTTTCTGGCGTTGCTCCACGGGCGACCGCTTCACTCGGGTTGTGAAATCTCCTCGCGAACTCAATCTGACCCTCTCCATCCCCCTAGTCAATAAGATCTCTCTTTAATTGTTCTTTAACTTGTAAGCGAATGATACGCAGACTCTTGCGAGTTCCCTTTAACGGCGAGCGACCGGTCGTTATTACTCACTGACGCGCGGCTCGTCAGAAAAGGTCGAAGGTTTTGACTTCCAAGGCGTGGGCTATCGTCTGAAATTGGGGCGGGTAATCGAGACGGGTGTTAGTTTTCTTCCTGGGTGACTTCTCGAACGATTCGCGCGGCAGTCTGGTCAGCGTCCTCTTTGTACGCGGTCAGCTTGTTCAGCGCGACGGTGCGCAATGGATCGCCCAATGATTTCTGTTTCGATACATCGAATCGCTCTATATCCGCGGTCTCGCCCGACATTTTCACCACCCGGTACACTCCATCCATGCCTTCGGAGACGACGACCTGACCCGCTGTGATTGTTATTGCCATGTCGGTTAGTTTCCCACAGACAGATGCGCCGCGCCACTTATTGGTGGCTACAGTTCGGGATCTTCGCGGCCACAGTTCGGCCTCTTGAACGAAGCGTCATCCCGAGCCTAGCTACCGTCGGCCTTTTGCACGAGACGTCATCCCGAGCGTAGCCGGTCTTCAGGCGGAGCGAGGGATCTCCCGCTTAACCGGCCCGGCGCATAGCGCAAATATCTCCAGCGTCGCATCTCGAAAGGGAAGAGCTGGATTTGCGCTGGTAATTTTCGCTTCAAAATTCCTTGCGCTCTCTTGAGGGCTGCGACGCATCCGCGTTCGCAGCTAATCGGCGATCCCAACGTCCGGCACATCGATCCCCAACGCAGTCGCCAGCGCAATCTGGTGATCCTGTTCCTGCACGAGAATCTCGCGAATGTGCTCCGCCATGGCGAATTCCCCAAGGGCATCGCATTGCCGAACACGCCGGCGATAATTCCGGATCGTCTGGTTTTCGTTGTCCAGATCAAACTGCAGCATCTGCTTCGCATCTTCCGATGTCTTAACCGGCTTCGGACTCACGCTCGGCATTCCGCCAAGATAGTCGATCTGGTTTGACAGGATGAGTGCGTGCTGGAGTTCTTCCCCGGCATGTTTTTCCAGTTCTCCCGCGATGCTCATGTATTCCGCGCCCTTCAACACCTGCGAATACACAACGTACGCGATGATGGCCTGGTATTCCCGCGATAGATCTTCGTTCAGCAATTTCACGAGATCTTCGCGGCTGATGGTCGAAACATCATTGTTTGTCGATTTCATATCTTTCTCGAAATGGCGCTCGCCTTACTTCTCACATGCCGGATGACCGCAGTCGCAGCCGATTTCCTCTTCGCTCGAACCGGCGTCTTTGCAGAGCTGGCTGCAATATTTTTCGTTGGCGGGTGCCAGGCACCGGCATGAAGGATGGGCGCACTTTGCGGTTTTCGTTTCAGCCATTCTTAACTCCTGTCAGGAGGTGCTCGAGGCACGATCCCGACAAAACTGCGGCTTTCCCAACGCACCCTTGGATGCGAGCTTTTGCAAAGAGGTTTTGATAAGTTACGAGGCTCGGTGAGATTCGCTTGGCGCGCCGAAATTCAGCTCCGCCCTGTGGCGCGCTTCGCACGTTTCGGTCGCCGGTGTTCTATTTCGCCGCACCCTGCATCAGGTCCAGAATCATTGCATAGAGTCGATTTCGCGTTTCGACTCTGACTCCGGCGCGGGTGATGTAGCGAATCACGATATCCACGCCCGCTCCGGCCGGCCTCAGATTCACCGACGGCATCGCGCTGAACTGCGGCGATCCTTCTTCGTGTGTCACTCTCTTCCATTCCGCTTCCGCCATCTTCGCGTCTGCTTCGGTCGCCTTCACCGTCGCGTCGTAGATTCCTTTGATCAGGGCATGAACTCCTGCCCCGGGAGGAACGCTGACCTTGATCTCATCCCACATCCACTGCCCTACGGTGGAGAAGTTGAAATACTTGCCGCGGATCGCATAGCCATTGAGGAACGAAACTTTCCTTCCCGTGGGATGGCCGTTGGCAGTCCAGTTTCCCGTCTCCAGCAGCCACGTGCGGAACAGGCCAAGCTGCACCACCTCGCCGCCCACACCGTCGATCTCGATCCAGTCTCGAACTCTCACTCCGTTCGGCCCCATCAAAACGAACCACCCGCAGAATGCGAGGATGAAATCCTGAAAGACGACGGTCAGTCCTGCGGTCGCCAAACCAAGAATCGTAGGCATCTGCCGCGGCACACCGAAAATCGTCAGCAGGATGAGCAGCAGTCCCACGAGTTGCGTACCCAGATTTAGAACCGTCTTCAATGTTTGCTTTTGGCGAGGATCGTGGACGACCTTCTCCAAGGCCAGTTGCAGCGCCCATCCCGCGAGGATGACCACCAGGCAAATCGCAGCGATCAGCGCGAACGACTGCAATATCAGATGGACCACGATCTTCCGCTGGATCTCGACCTGCTCGCCCCAGCGCCCGTACAGCGTGACCAATTGCTGTTGCGCGCCCAGACGATCGTTGAGGATGCTCTGGATATTCTGCTGAGCGCCGATCTGTCGCAGCCGGTCGATTCGTTCGGCATTCGATTCCCCGACGGGTTTGGCGGCCAGGCCGGCGACTTCCGCCTTCATTGCCGTTTGATCGCCAGTCAGCGCGGCCACGTCCGCCTTCGCCAGTTCCTCCGCCTGCTCGATCAGTTCTTTCCTCTTGCGCAGGGATTGCCACGTCGAGAGTTGCTGCGCCAGCGTCGTGTACTGTTCGGCGGTTACGACGGCAGTTTGCCCATCGTCGTTCGAGGCGCTGTCGTGATACTGCTTCATGGCGGCCTGTCGCGCCGCGAGCTCCTGCTGAAGCTTGACGCGCTGGTCGCCGCTTTCGCGGGCGAGATCTTCGATCGAATCATCGAGCTCGCTTTGGTCGAGGCCAAGTTGCGCCTTCGCAATCTCGAGGTCACTGCCACTGGAAGCCGGAGTCGATGGCTTCGCCCCGGCACTGAGCGAATCGATGCGGGCCTGATCGCTCTTGATCGTCTCCTGGAGTTCGTTGACCCGCTGCTGCAACGCCAGCGCCTTTCCGCTGAGATTGGGTTTCGCAATGCTCGCCTGCCGAAGCGATTGGGAAAATGCCTGGTCGACTTCGTGATCGGCCAGCCGCTCGGCGTCGCGGGCGAGTTCCTTCTCCTCCGCCGACTGAGCCAGGGCCGCCAGCGTGGCGGCCGTTTGCCACGGCCGTTGGTCAACAACTCCATGCGGAACATAGGCGCCCGTCCAATCTCCCTTTCGAGCTTGCAGGAATGGAAGATAGGACATCACGCCACGTGTGAGAAATGCGCCGCTCAGGGTAACGGCGAGCACGATCAGCACAACCAGCACAATCAGGATGCGGGGCCGATTCATACACAAACCTTTCGTTGGAACTTCTGTTGACTGTATCGCAAATGAGGGGAAATACGAGCCATCAATCAAAATGAGAAATTCGCTGGTACCTCAGTTGGAACTCTGAATTCACGATCGGTTGGAGTTCTGAATTTGCGATCAATGGGAGCCCTGAATTTACGAGGCGTCATCCCGAAGAGCCCGCGTTTTTGCCAGCGGGCCGAGGGATCTCCCGTGGCAGACGTTCTCGTAGCGGAGATCCTTCGGTTCGCCTGAAAGGCGAGTACCAGAAATTCCGCACCGACCGACCGAGCCTGAAGCGCAAGAAGTCGTGCGGGACTGAAGCCCTATCTGCAAAGCCAACGTTCAGCTATCATTTATTCCGCGATCTCTCCCATGCGAAACGCTCTGTTCCTGCTCATAATCCTCTCGAGTTTGATTGCAGTTGCCTGGTCGCAGTCCGTGAAGACGATTCTCGGCTCGTGGGAGGGCGATTCCAAGTGCACCGTCGCCAATTCCCCGTGTCACGACGAACATGTTCTCTACCAGATCGCGCAGGATCCGAAAGATCCGTGGCAGTTGAAGGTCGATGGCTACAAGATTATTGAGGGAACGCCTGAATTCATCGGCACTCTGACTTGTCAGTATCAGTCGAAGTCCGGCGGCCTGAGTTGCACGTCCAGCAGCAAAGAAAAAGATGATTGGGAATTCCACGTGATGGGCGACGCGATGTCCGGCAGGTTAATAATCGATGATGGAAAGACGCTCTACCGCCGTATCGCGTTGCACAAAGTCCAAAAGTGAAGTCCAGAAGTAAAGTCCCACCTCGTATCTAGCAGCAATACCAGAAGTGATGCCGTTAGGACCTCTGAACGATCACCGGCTGACTCGCCCCACTCCTGCTTAGTTCCTGTACAAGACGATCCCGCATTTTTAGAAACTGCTGTGGCGCATAAACTGGTCCGGTCACGCTGCGCGGATCAATTGGCTTATTTTCGAACGGATCCCGCGGGTACCTCGGGAAGAAATGCATGTGCAGGTGGGGCAGCGTGTTGCCATGGATTTCATAGTTGAGCTTAACTGCTCCGGTAACCGCCGCGAGAGCTCGTGAAACCGTTCTTAAGTCGCGCATGAACGCTTCCGCTTGAGCGTCATCGAGTTCATGCAATTCAATGACGTGCACACGGGAGACGAGACAAACGTATCCCGCCATCGGCGCCCTCTCCGCCATTGTGAGCCATGAGCTGTCGAGCGTTGCGATGATATCGAGCGGCTGGCCGCGCTTGCAGATCGGACACTCCGAGCCATCGCGCAAAGCAGTCCACGCAACAGAATCGTTCCACTTACTCACGGTTCCTTCACCTTTCCGAGCCGCCCTGGCAATCGCCCATCGAAGCTATGGCCAGATGTTTTTCAGGCGTTCGAGCTACCGTGACGCGATCCGCCGTACTGTATGGAATGTACTACGCTAACGCTCGTTGACGGCAAGCCAGCGCATGCCGCGGTAGGAATCGGCAACGACCCAGGCGCCGGCCATCAGCGCCCAGGAGACAACCGTCTCGCTCCATTGGAAGGTGTCTTTCGAACCAGCCGCCACGATTGGTATCCACACCAGCAGAAGGAATATGCCAATCTGCAGGGCGGCCAACGTAGCGGCCAGCCGCGCATACACACCGATGAGAATCGCCAAGCCCGCGGCGATGAAAGCACAGCCAGTGAAATCCGCCCACGCCACAGGCCATGGCAGCCAGGCAGGTACCAGTTCGGCGGTGTGGTTGAGATAGAGGAAGTGAGCCAGTCCGAAGGGAATTAATGCCAATCCATAAAGCGCTCGCGCGATGCGCATGCCGCTGTCGCCCGTCGCGACACCAATGTGTTGCTTATCCCAATCGGCGGCGAGTGCGACATACAGTACCCAAGCGGCCGCCATCATTGCCGCTGCCTTGCAGGCCGCCCACCAGAATTCGATCGTGGGCGACAAGAGCATGCCGGGAACTCTCAATAGGAGAACCCACAGAAAGAAATAGACGAGCAACGCGCGCGCGGCGGCGGTAGCGGTGCGCCGCCAGAGCAATCCCAGCCCAGTCGCCAGCGAGACGGCGGCACAGAGATAGACCAGCGCGGGCCAGCGCTTAGGCAACGGATGCCATATAGTCGGGAAATCGGCTTTCACAAAGCCCAGCACGCCAACGGCGACCATGGTCGTCGCAAAGACTGTGGAACTCACAGTGGCGATGTGCCCTCGGGAATTCTGGTTCATCGGTGCAGCATCCGACTTTCAGTCCTGCTTCTAACTTTTGAGCATCTCGGCAGTAGGGTGACACTGACTCTCGCACACAACAATATCCACTTGATCGGCCTTTCATATGACCACTTATTGCGCCCAATCGACCAAGGCGCCCCCAATCGCCCGCCACGCACGGCTTTGCGCCTGGTCTCTGGTTAGGTTTGCATCCAGCCTGCGTGTAAAATTGACGCAAGCCGGAAAGCGGGGTCAATGGGGAGCTTTGATCCTAAGGCCGATGCCATCCCTTCCGAAACCGGAAGCATCCAAAGCACTCGCGATGATGAAATCTTCCTGCTGCGCAACGGTACTCGTCTCCCTCTCGATATTCCTCGTTTCCTGCGGAAGCGGAAGCGGAATTGGAACCGGAACGGTGGGCGGGACCGGTGGCGGCAGCACGGGTGGCACCGGAGGCGGACCGCCGTGCAACGCACAGACCGGGACGACCTGCGAGTCTCTGTTAAGCAACGGCGTGACTCGCACCTACTTGCTGCACGTTCCGTCGAACTTTCAGCGAAATACCGGCGCGCTCGTCATCGTGCTTCACGGGTCCGGAAGCACCGGGTTGGCGATGGAATCTACGTCTGACTTCAGCACGTTGGCGGATCAGGATGGATTTGCGGTCGCGTATCCGGACGGCTTGCTCGACACAACGACAGGCCAAACCGATTGGGCCTATTTCTCCAATGATTTTACCGACGACGTTGGCTTCTTTCGGCAACTGATCGGTACGCTGCAGGCGAGTGTCGCGCCCGATCCCAAGAGAATTTATATCGCCGGACATTCGGCTGGAGCATTCATGGCTCATCGCCTCGGCGTGCAAGCGTCGGATCTCGTCGCGGGGCTTGGGGCGGTCGAAGGCGCCATCGCGTCGAACGGAAATCCGCCGGTCGTACCGCCTGCGCTGGGCCCGGTCTCCGTTGTGATGCTTCACGGCGACCAGGACCAAACTGTGCTGTACTGCGGCGGCCAATTCGATGCGTCGCAGGACGAGTCGTTCGATTATTGGGCCGGGACGTCGGCGAACAGCTGTTCAACTCTCGACACAACGTCGGCTTTGTGCGATGCACAAGGCAACATCAGCGCGGTGGTTGAAAAGGACGCCACGAGCTGCAGCGCGAACACCGAGGTGAAGTTCTACAAACTCATCGGTGGCGCGCATCCCTGGACGTCCAGTCCGATGAACATTCAAGGCCAGGCGCCTTTCAATCCGGTCTTCGATTCGACGACTGGAATCACGACCAGTGAAATCCTGTGGAACTTCTTCAACACTCATCCCAAGCCGTAGCGCATCCTTGTGAAGTCTGTTTCCGACCGCTAGTGCGGATTTCTGATTGAACCGCTAGCCAGGAACATGCAGCCAAAGAAATACTCGCGCACTTCAGTGTCCGTGAGCCGATCCTTGAGCACCGACAGAGGCTCGTACTCCAATGGAGGTGTCGATGAGAACGAGAGTTTCATCAGCATTCGAAACAATCCATTGAACACTCGGCCCACCGGATGTCTTGAAAGTTTGCCGCCAAACACGGCAACTCGCGCATCTTCTTTCAGGTATCCTGCTAAATTGGCGACGGCCTGCGGAGAAGCGTAGACGTCGGGCGCAGCGAACATCACCAGAGCATCAAACGATCCCTTCAATGTAATGGTTCGAGCGTCGCCCTCGATCACAGCAACGTTGTTCCAGCCATTCGCTTCAATTCTTCTCCTGGCGTTAATCGCCGTCTCTGGGCTGATCTCCACGCCTACGACTTCTCCCGCTGCACCAACCGCACTCACAAGATAAGGAAACGTACCGCCCGGCCCGCAACCTGCATCGAGCACTCGGCTTCCGGCCTTAAGGTGAAGGGATTCAACGGCTCGCTGCCGGATTCGCTTGATGAAGTAGAAATCCCAGTTGGGAAATGGGCGAACCAACCGGATGAGATAACGGCCGTAGGGCGGTGTCAGTTCGCGGCGGTCCAGGTTGATCACGTGTGCCACTACTCAATGCAGCAGATATAAGGAGACTGAACACGAAGAAGGTAACACCACCTCGCAACAGCAAGTCAGGAATCTTTCTGAAAAGGAGTGGACGGTCGAATTGACTGCGCCCCACTCGTGCGGATGGACGCCGGTCTCTATTGCGGACCGGGCTTCCCTCCGGCACTCGCGGGCATGTTGCCTTCGAGCCCCGGAATGACAATCCCCGCCCCTCCGCTGCCACCAGCCGCTGGCGGGCGCGAACCAGTTTTGCATTGCTGGAGCTCGTAGCGCACCGATCTTCCCATCGGCAACGGAGGCGCTCCGTTGTTCCCCTGCGCCAGGTTGACCGTCATATACGCGTTCAACATCGGTGTCGACATGAAGGTTTTTTGCGCCGACCCTCCAATGTAGGCAGGAAAATCAAATTCCAGGCGCGCGCCACCGGTGGCATTGCTCAGTGACAGATCACGATTGACCTCACCGCGCGCCTGCCCTTGCGTCATCTGTTGCGATGGTCCCCCCAACAGCACAAGATGCATCACGTCAGGCTGGCACGGCTGGGTGGTACAACTTCCGGCACGAATCGAGCCCGATGCGGTCATACTCTGCGCGTGTCCGAATTGGCTGGTCACGATTTCCCCGGGCATGCTTCCTTTCGCCGATCCCGAGTCGGTGCCGGCACCGACCCCGTCGAAAGTCCCGTCCGGATGGAACGTTAATAAAATGGGGACGCCCTGTCCGCTATTCAACGACCTTGACGATCCTCCCGTCAGGGGACCATTGAAGTTGCTGGTGGTGACGTTTTGCACGATCACCACGAATTGCGGGCAGGTTCTAGGATTCTCGACTCCGGGTCCGGTAGTTCCCCTTGTCACTGTCTGCCCACCGCAACCTAATTTTTTGATCGTGTCCCGCATCCAATCCATTTCTTTCTGGATGGCGGCCGCTTCTTCGTTGAGCATCGCGCGGTCGGTCCACTGAGATTGCCACGCCCAATTTCCGGATCGACAAGACGCGTCGTGTCCCGTTTGATGCGCCGCAAAGTCCTGGTCGAGGCAGGCGCCGGCCGAGGTTTTCTGCATACCGCAAAATGGATCGGCATTCCCGTCAAACAGGCTTGTGTCATTAAACGTAGTGAGGCCCTGCACCTGCATTGCGTGCAGATACCCGGAGATCTGCCCTTGCAAAGAGTTCCACTCGGTCTGGCTGGCCGGAGTCGATGCGGCCGTGGATTGCAGTGTCTTGGCGATCAGCAGTTCCACCGCCGTGAGTTTTTGCAGCCGATCCTGGAGTCGAGCAACATCCCCGCAGTTGCAAGCTAAAGGTTGGTTGAGTGGAGACAGCCGGTTGGCGTTTGCGCCATCAAGCGGAAGCCCAGGCTGCTGAGCGGCGGCACAGGTCACGAGCATCAACGCGGAGAAAAAGCACGAGAACGGCAAAAATACGATCAGCCTTTTAGACATGGCACCCTGGGTTTGCCCAAACGGGTAGGTTTCGCGATCTGGCACGACAGCCGCAATCGTGATAACCCGAACAACTCGCTAATAAAGGAGGCGAAAAAGGGGCAGGGAATTGGTTCATTGCGGGAGGAGTTCACCGCAAACTTTTTGTCAACTCATTTTGAGCCGGACTGGAATCAGGGAACTGATGGCAATGTTGCGGACAACAAAAAATCGCGGAGAGTGTGTCTCCGCGATTTCAGACGGATTGCGTCTTCATCGACCCGATTGAACCAAGTTCTCGCGTCTCCACATTGGGAGCGCGTCCGCACCACGCGCGAGCATGCCCAGCGAAGCGCGAGACGGAGTTTCGGTTATCGCCCGAGCTTGATCATCGGCGGCGTTTGTTGACGCCAAGCCCGCCCCCAGACTCTTGTTGGCGATGGTTTCGTAGCCGTATTCGGTGATGGTTGCAGACATCAAAGTGAACGGGCGAATTATCGCGGAATCCACCGTAATGCGTATCCAGCCGTAATGAGTCTTGCCCCCGATCGTGAATTTCACGCCGAGAAAACGGTTCGGGTGATTCCCTCCCCATTTGCCATAAAACCGCTTTCCGGCGGCGTCGAAATAAGTATGATCGTTGAAATAAGTCTCTTCGATCGTGTCTTTGCCGTTCAGAAAGTGATCCGACGCACCGATCTTTGCCCCGCGCAATAGAGCCGAGGCATAGGGACCGAGCTTCCCGCCGGCTGTCCCCATAACACCTCCACCGTTATGAGCCGTCACCCGGAAAAACACCGTGCCTGCGTTGTACCCGTAGGCCGTGGATGTTGAGAGCAGAGAAAGCTTAAAGTCATTCACGCCGTCGCCGTTCAGATCGAGTGAAATGGAGCACGGAGACAGGGCAAGGTTACATGCAGGAATAGGTATGTTCTTGTTGGTGATGACGACTTCCGACTGGGCCGGCTCCGCCAAGGCCAACAATCCGACCGATGCGGCAGCGGCTGCCATCCCATAGAGCTTCAGTCGGCTGTCGATACTTTTTGAAAGAGATACATCCCCCGGGGTAGTGAAAACTTTGCGAGCCATAGCTCCTCCTTTAAACGATTCACCAGGGAAGGAGCCGAGCATAGCTCCGCGGCGATGGGCGCGTCAATCGCTACTTGGTAGGCCGACTAGCAGGTTAGGGCTAATGCGGCAATAGCATCAGTTAACGAGATGGCGACTTAGTAAAGGATAGTCCTATCCAGATTGGACTTAAGTGCGTCGTTCCCTGAAGCGTCCGAGGACCGCAACAAAGAGCAAGTTGAGCCTGGCTGGGGCCGCAATTTGGTGGCGGGCGATTGATTGTTAAGGAGTTATTCCAGATTGTACGTATCTAGTTGTATGTACACAAGATTCGTAATGGTAAGCTCGACTGCCAAAAGGCTACCCTGCCCGGGTCTGGAATGCCGTTTGCCGCGACGGAAACGACCCTCTTAGCGACGATCGGTTATCCATCCAAGGGAATCGTCGACTGAAAAGAAATCGTCGCTGTAACGGTCGCTAATTGAGCCTGACGAACTTCCAACAACTTACAGGCATCGCCCAGGCCAAAGTTGCCAAACCCGATTCGCGCTCTTTGAGTATTTCTGAAATGCGGATCTTACATCGCAGATGGAGGCAGACCCCGGCAGAGATTAAGATGATTTCGCACCCGATGGCATCGCCAAGCCGATCTACGCTGCTCGATATCTTCAGGCAACGTTGTCCGCGCTGCCGTTCGGGAAAGATTTTCCCCCGCTCCATTTTTTTCGGACTTCCCAGGATGGCGGAACGGTGCCCGGTTTGCGATCTTCGCTTCGAGCGCGAGCCCGGATACTTCCTCGGCGCGATGTACATCAGCTACGGCATCGCCTTAGTGCTCATCACTTTGATCGCCGCTCTATTGTGGAAGTTCACCGCCTGGTCGATCCTGAAAGATACGATCTGGGCGACAGTGTTGTTCCTGCCTCTCGCCCCGGCCATCAGCATCTTTGCTCGCATCCTCTTTATTTATCTGGATCAAACGATCGACCCCGACCGCAGCTGATTCCCGCACGTGTCGGGAACCAGACTGCTTTGGCCGGTCGAGTTCGATTGAAGTATTTGTGCTTGCTGGGACGCTACGGCTTTTTCAGCGATCGCAAGTAGTCCCGGACGGTGATCTGTCCGAAGAAGTTGGCCGCTCCCTCCGCGTCGCCGTGATAGAGATCGTCTTTGATCGACGGATCGGCTCCTTTGTCGATGAGCAACTTGACCATGGAGAGGTGCCCATTCTGAGAGGCCATGTGCAGCGCGGTGATGCCCTGGCCATGCGTGAGACCGCCAAACGTGGCTTTGCGATTGACGGTTGCGCCGTGATCGATCAGCCATGCGGCTGTTTCCATGCGATTGCACACGGCGGCCCATATGAGCGGAGTTCCCCGGTACGGGTCAGCGTCAACACGCGCACCCGCCTGAAGCAGTTGCGCGAGAACGTCGGTGCGTCCGCTCTTCGAAGCCCACACCAGAGCCTCGTCCAAGACTTCCTGTGGATCGGCTGTGGGGCGCCAATCCGGAAAGCCGCTGTGAGGCCGGTAAAATCCTCGCGCCGCACAGGCTTCAGCCGTCAGATTCCCTGCGCTGAAGCAACGCTGGACCATTTCTTTGTTGCCGAGACCGGCTGCGGCACGCAGGTTCCCGGGCGCCACACTATGGCGGCCCAACAAATCACTCACCTCGCGATGTCCCCAGAACAAAGCAAAGATCAGAGGCGTTCCTCCCGAGCCGTGTGCTTCCGCATCCAGATCCGCACCGCGCTGGATCAATGCAGACGCAATCGCGACCTGGTTGGAGTACGCCGCCTGATGCAAGGGCGACGAGCCGCGATCATTGGGATCGTTCACATCCGCGCCTGCCGCGAGCAGAGTTTCGACCATCGCCATGCCGGCATCTGGCTTCGATTGCGCGGCGAGACTCACCGCCAGGTTCAGAAGAGTATTCCCGTTCGTGCCGCGTTCCTGAGCGAGGCTGGGGTTGCGTCGCAGCAAAGCGCTCAACAAGGCAATATCAGCCGACTGCAAAGCCCGAAACGCCGCGAGAAAGGGCTCAGTCGCCGCGGCATTTGAATCCTGCGCAAGCAGATTCACGCGACGAACAAGGTCATCCCACGTATCGCAGCCGTGCTCGCGTGCATAGACCAGTTGAGCGTCCGCTTCCGAAAACGGAGCTTCAAGAATTTCTTCGTCTGAGCGGTCTCTAAAACGCGGATGCCATTCGCGAATTTGCTCGAGCGCAGCAGGACCGGCCGAGCTCCGGGTGCGCAGAAGTCCCTGAACCCTCTCGTTGATCCACTGGATGTCTGTGACAAAGAGCCGCGTGTGCCGCGCGGCGGAGAAGACTCTGTGTAGGCTTTGAGTTTGGTCCAGCTCGCGAACCCTTGCTCGCGCGCGATGACGAACTGAGCGTCGTGCAATGCGATTTCCTGACGCGCGGTTTCATCCTGAACATTGGCCCAACGTAGATGGTGGTTGCGCAGGCGGGCCAACGCATGACCTGGCCGGCGCGGATAGCCCGCAACAATTCGCGCGCTTGTTTTTTCTGTTGTTCGAGATGCAAGACTGCCTCCTTCGTGTGCCTGGTCCGCATGACAGGCGAAAGAGGTTAATGGAATGAGTGGAACGTGAAGCAATGCAGGTGGGCGCAGCCCTTTCCGCGGACCGGACGCGCCCCGCGCGCGTCTGAAAGCAGTTTACCAAAAGTCAAAGGGTCTTCGTCCCACTCCACTCGCTGCTTCGCGCGCGCGCGCCGATGAATAGCCTGTTGTTCAGGTTGCGGTTGCAAGAACAAAGAGGCGTCATCCTGAGCGGAGCCGCTTTTCAGGCGGAGCGAAGGATCTCGCGCAGTGCGGATGCGCTTCACGCCAGATTCCTCGGCCCGCTGGTGAAAACGCGGTCCTTCGGAATGACGCATTCATCCACGCATTGAATCGCCATTGGACTTTCGGTTGTGGAGTCGCCGGCATGAAGAACAAGGATCGTTAACGATGCGCGGGGTTGGGAAATCTGGCGCACCATCTACAATCGATTTGAGGTTTGACCTTCGAGGCACAGCGCTTGGAGAAAAGCAGCAACCAGCAAACCCGCGCCGAATCCAAAACGCGGCTGGTTGAGCAGGTCCACACCTATCTGCGTTCGGGGGAGTACTCTCGCGCGCTGGATTCGCTGCGAAGCGCGGCCGCCGAATTCCCCAGCGATGCGGAGTTGACGGACCTGGAAAAGCGCGCCCAGGATGGCGTTCAGCGGAACGCGGAAGCCAATCGCCTCATCACCGAAAGCCAGGAACTGTTCGCACAACAGAAATCCGCCGAAGCGATTCAGCTTTTGCGCAAAGCGTACGAACTGGACAAACACAATGCTCTCGCACGCGCGATTCTGGCAAACGCGCTGGTCGAGCACGCGCACTCACTCGTTGAAACCGATTGGCTGGAAGCCGAGACGCTGACGAATCAGGCGCTCGCCCTGAACCCCGCGCATCCGACAGCAAAAACGATCCACAGCCTGATCGTCGAACAGAAGAAAACGAGCTCCGTTGACGATTGGGTGGCGCAGGCGCGCAAGCGGCAGTCCGCCGGCGATTTATTTGCAGCCTTGGCTTGGGTTGCGGAAGGGTTAGCGGTTCATCCCGACGATCCGAAGTTGGTTCAGATTCACGATGCAATCCAGCGCGACCAGGCCGCGCGGCGGCGGCAAGCCCGCCGCGGCGATCTGGATGACCTGAGGCGTATGGAGCACGAAATCGATAGTGCCGACGAGGCTACAAAACAGGCGTTGGCTAAACGGATACAGGGGGTGGCCGCAAAACATTGGACGGACGGAGAAATTTTGTCTCTCGCCAATGGACTTCTGCAGCGTTTGGGATTGGTTCCGCAGGATGGCACAAGCGCGCAGAAAAGAAAAAGCACCGCCGTCATTTTTCACGTCCCGAGGCAGAACGCCGCAGACGCTCCTGGCACGAAAGGCAGTGAGACTCCGCCGATCCCGCTGCTGCCGGATGGGAAAGATCCGGCCGAGATTGCCACGCCGGACGTCGCTGTGGCTGGCACAGTTTCGCCCGACACTGTTTCGCCGGGCGCGGTGCCAGCACGCGCAGTTGCTTCCGCTTCGCCTGAACAGCAGGTTGCGCCACCCGCCGCCGCGATTCCCGCTGTCGAGCCTTCCGCGTCGGTGCCCAAAGTCTCAGCGGCCTTACCGCGGACAGAAAAGACACCGTCGTCGCGATCAGCAACGCGGATACTCCTCTTCGCCGCAGCGATCGTTCTGGTCGCGGCAATCTTCTTTTTTGCTGGAAGACATTCGACTCCGCCGGCAGCGAAGGCTCCCAGTGTTTCCAGCCCTGTGGCCTCCGCGCCCGCGGTGTCTGCTCCGGCAGCTTCCGTTCCAGCACCCGAGGCGGCGGTCTCCGCGCCCGCAGCGACCGCGAATGAACAGCCAGCGGCCGAAGCGGTTCCGCCGGCTCCCCAAATTTCTTCCGAGAACTCTTCTGGAAGAGTCACTCCTGCGCCTCAGGTGCCCGCCGAAGTCGCAGACAAAACTCCCAACCTGGGCACGCTGGTTGTGGTTGCCGGCCAGGATGACGCAAAAGTGTTTCTCAACGGAAAACTTCAACCGCAGCTGACTCACGCCGGGCAGTTGCGGGTGCCGAATCTTGAGCTCAAAGACTACGCTGTGCAGGTTTCGAAGAGCGGCTTTCAGGATCCTCCGCAACAGCAAATCCGCATTCGCAAGGGCGAACAAGCCAAAGTTGTTTTTAACCTTCAGCCGCAGCCACGGATGGCGTCACTGACGATTCAGGGCGGCGCTCCCGGAACCGCCGTCCTCGTCGATCAAACTTCGGTTGGGACGATTCAATCGGATGGAACGTTATCCGTCTCCACTCTCAGTCCCGGAGACCATACGGTTGAACTGCGCAAAGATCGATTCAAGCCCCGTCAGTTCACGAAGCATTTCGTTGCGGGTGGAGCGATCTCTATGGCGGCTGCGGATGCCGCGCTGGAAGCCCTTCCCGCTGGACTGACGATTTCGTTTACGCCCGCCGACGCCAAGGTTGCAATCGTGAAAGGCGAGTTTCTGGCCATCGTCAGCAGCGGTGTTCCGCTCAATCTTGCTCCGGGCACTTACACTCTTACGGCGCGAACCACTGACCGGTTCACGCGCACCGCATCGCTTGAAGTCGTTGCCGGGCAATCCAAGGCTTTGAATTTGTCGCTCGGCCCGAACGGTATGTCGAAGTGGGACGACCCTCTTCCTGGAAGCATGAGAGCGATTCCTACATTCGAAAAGGCGGCGACTTCGTTCTATACGGAGACGTTCCAGACTCGGGCACCTTTATTTTTTCTGCGATGCCTGCGAAAGGTCATCCGTTGGCATGGGTGGTGAACTACGCCGACCCGAAGAACTATCTCCTGTTCCAACTGGACGACAGTAACTTCTCCCGTGCAATTGTTCGCAACGGAGAGAAGACGAACGAGATCAAGATCCCCGATAAGAGTGACAAAAAGAGTTATCGCACGTTCAACATTCGTGTGAGCCCGACGGAAGTAGTTCATCAGATCAAGCACGGAGACAGCTGGGTTGTGCTCGATCGTTGGACGCAGCCTGGCGCGAATCTCAGCTTCGGCAAGTTCGGCTTTTACATCCCCGGAAGCGATCAAGTCACGCTATCAAGCTTCGCGCATTATCCGGAGTTGAATATTCACTAGTTGCCATCCGCAACGTCGCCATGTCACTCACTCGCCCAATATTCGGAGCGGGCTTTGAGTACCAGCTCTTTGCGCGGATCGCGCAGGCGGACCTGGATCGAATGCGGGCCAGGCTTCGGTTGCTTAGGCTGGAAACTCAGCAGGTAGCGGCCGCGGATACCGTTTGCAATCGATGCGAACGCGGCATCGAAGGTAGCTTTGTCTTTGAATTTGCCAGCTTCTCCGCCCATCACCGCGGCGATACTTTGCGCAACGTTTGTGCGGAGATTTCCGATCGCAGCTTGAAGGGGCACCAGCAGGTTAACGTTGTCGCCGGAAGGCAAAGCTTTCAAGTCTTCGGCGAATCGTCCTCGCAGCGGCGAAAACGTCAGGCTGCAGAGAAGCGTGTTGCTGGCGGCAAGCTGCTGCACAAGAGTCGGAGCCGTCGTCGTCATGCTGCCATGATCGCGGCTTTCGCTGACCAGAAGTAAAACGCGGCGGCGGTTTTTGGGACGCGAATCGAGAAGCCTCTCGGAGTAGCTGACGGCATCGAGGACGGCCGCTCCGTCGTCCCCCGGCGTGAGTTTGGTCAGCCGCTCGGATATTTTCGAAGCTTCGTTCGTGAATGGCTGGAACTGGTAGACCAGGCTGTCAAAAGTGACGAGCGCCACTTCGCCCTGGGTCTGGTCCATGAAGTCGTTCAGCATTGTGCCGAGCCCGGCGATGGCTGTGGGGCAGGGAACTTTCCGTTTGCGGCAGTCCTTGCGCTCTTCTTCGGAATAAAAACGGTCGTAAAGAGAAAGGTCGCTCCTCTTCTTGAACTGCGACGACGCTTTGTGTCCGACCTGAATGGCGACAACCAGGGACACAGGTTCCTGCGCGGGCGAATCATCCAAGGTGACGTCTTGCTCCACGCCGTTGTCTTCGATGATGAAATCTTTGGCCTGCAGAGTGTAAGTGATCTCTCCAGCCCTGGTGCGGACGAGAGTAGGAACCAGAACGACGTTCGATTGGGAACGCAGGGTCGGGATCGGCTCCTGGGCGTGAATGACGACGATGAGGCTGAACAAGACCGTTAGTGCAGCACAGCCGCGCCACAAGTGAACGACATCACGATCCAAAACGAATCGCATTGGAATATCCTGCCGCTCATTTTGTCACGAATAGCAGGTCTCTTTGAGCGGAGTCGCCTTGCAGACGGAGCCGTCGTCAGCCCTTTCGCGCTGCTTCGATGGCGGCGATGTTGATGTTCTTCATCGTCATCATCGCCCCGAAGGCTCGCTTCGCCTCACCGCCGCCGGCCGCGAGGGCATCGGTGAGCGCGCGCGGAGTGATCTGCCAGGAAAGCCCCCAGCGGTCCTTGCACCAACCGCACTGGCTTTCGACGCCGCCATTGCCGACGATCGCATTCCAGTAGCGATCCGTCTCTTCTTGAGTGTCAGTTGCGATCTGAAAAGAAAAAGCCTCGCTGTGCCGGAACGCCGGGCCGCCATTAAGACCGAGACAGGGGATGCCGACAACGGTGAACTCGACGGTCAGCACATCACCCTGCTTGCCGTTGGGATAATCTCCGGGCGCATTGTGAACGGCGGTGACTTTGCTGTCCGGGAAGGTCGCTGCGTAGAAGCGAGCCGCGTCAAGCGCATCCTTATCGAACCACAGGCAGATCGTATTTTTTGATTTCATGTGTATATTCCCCGTATCAGTAGTCAGTTGTTATCAGATGAGCGGATGAAAGCGAGCGTTTCAGATTGTCGGATGCCGGAACTCCGCTCTTAGTTGGCGAACATCTCGGTCGCAGTCATCGAGCGACCGCGCTAATGGGAACCGCTCAGCACGAGTTCGGAGCGCAACGCGTAGGCGCTTGCATCTTCCATTTTGAACGCCTTGCTGAAATCGAGGGAGAGCCGGTCTGCCTCCTGATGGTTCTCCATTAATGTGATTTCTACGGACTTCGGCTTCCGTCCGCACCTCTTTGGCAGGTTGGAAAAAATCGAACTCTGCATGGTCACGAACTCAAGCGGCATTTGGAAAGTCCCATCCTCTACCGTGACTTCGCCCGATTCGCCCGGCTTTTCCTTCGGGAAGACAAACTGGATGCGAACGATGGAGTCGGGGCCGGCATTCTTGACCCGGCCTCTGATCAAGACCGTATCGACGGGACACTGCGCCTGGGCGATCACACCGAGAGTCAGACTTACACTCAGCAAGACGAGGGCTTTGTTCACGGCGAACCTCATTTCAGCTTGCCGGGCGTCGGCAGTTAGGAAGCATACAAATTATCACTCGACTGCGGCCGCGAAGCCAAGCCAACATCGATAGCGAAATCGAGGAGCACAAGAAACTGTAAAGCGCGCCAAACCGGTTTTCGACTACACCTGCAACTTGTTGAATGCTCGGCAGAGCGATGAAAGGTGAAAGATTCTCGGTGCCGATTCTCTTTGTGAGTAACGTTTGCCACTCCCCGATCTTTCAGGTCGAGCGCAGGACGGTGACCGGATCAGCGGAGGCTGCACGTGCGGCTGGCAGTGCGGACGCCAGCAGAGCCATCAGCATCATCAGAGAGACACTCGCAAGATAAATGATTGGATCGGTCGGGCTAACCTCGAACAGGAATGAACTGACGAGGCGCGAAACGGCGATCGATCCAACAATTCCGAGCCCGCATCCGAGAAGCGCTAGTTTTGCGAATGACGTGAGCACCAGGGCGGCAATCTTCGTGCGTTGTGCGCCAAGCGCCATGCGTACGGCGATCTCCTGTGTGCGCAGGGAAACCGAGAATGAGACGACGGCATACGTTCCGGTGATGGCGAGAAGAAGTGCGCCCAGCGCAAAGGCCGTGATGAGGCTGGTGTTGAAACGGCGAGGCGCTTCCACTGCCGAGAGCGCTTCATCCATGGTCTGCGTGTCTTGCAAAGCGAGCATCGGATCGATCTCCGCGACGGCGGCACGCAATGTCTGCGTCATGTGCCCGGGAGGCAAGGCGGTTCGCAAAGCGATGTATCCGCTGGCTGAATCGGTGAGTTTCGCGGAAGCGTCAGGGCCACGCAAGGTGGCGGACTGCTCTGCGGGCAAGTACCACTGGTCGTCGCTGGACTCGTCACGAGATCCCATCTTGATGTCGGCGACGACGCCAACGACGGTTGCCCACGGAAGTCCTTCCTTCGGGCCACCCGCGTGCATGCGCATGCCCACGGCGCTCTGCCCCGGCCAGCAATGCTTGGCCATCGATTCGTTGACAATCACGACCAGAGGAGCGTTTGAGCGATCGTCGCCTGTGAAGTAGCGGCCATCGAGCAGCGGGATGCGCATCGTGCGGAAGTATTCTCCGTAGGTTGAGGTGAAGGTTGCAAACTTAAGTTTCCAGTTAGCATCGGGCTCGCCCTCGATGGTGAACGCCGTTTCTCCAAAGCCTCCAGTCGCGGGCACGGCATTCGCGATTCCTACGGACACGACTCCGGGCTTGCGGCCAAGCCGGTCGACGACATCGCGGTTGAAGGCATCGAACGAATTCTCAGTGGAGTAGCGCTGAAGCGGCAAACGATATCCAGCGATCAGGAGGTGGTCTGCGCGGAAACCTGGATTGACGGCCCGCATTTTCTGGAAGCTTCGCAGAAATGCGCCGGCGATTGTAAGTAGCACCAGTGCAATAGCGATTTCGCCAATCACAAAACTTGAGCGCAGACGCGAATGGCTCGCGCTACCTGTGCCTGTCTGCGCGGACTCTTTGAGGCTTTCGGTAAGGTTGGTCCGCAGTGCTGCAAACGCAGGCGCAAGGCTGCAGAGGGCGCCCGTTGCCATGGCGACGCAAAAGGCGAAGACAGCAACAGTCGTGTCGATCGAAATGGAGTCGATGCGCGGCATGGAATCCGGCAGGAGAGTGATCGTGGTGCGGATGGCGATCGCAGCCAGCGCCAGGCCAAGCAGGCCTCCGGCCAAGCCGACGAGCAGACCTTCCAGGACCGATTCGCGGAGGATGGTGCCGGCACCCGCGCCCAACGCCAGGCGCACGGCGTAATCGCGGCGGCGGCGAATAGCGCGCACCAGCAGCAAGCCCGCAACATTCAGGCACGCGATCAGAAGGACCACCGATACGGCGAGAAACAGCGTGCGCAGCAACGGCCTCACGTCTGAAATGTCGTGCTCGGCAAGCGGCGTGACGTCCCCTCGAATCTGGATTTGCGATTGCGCCGGAGAAAAGCCGTGCATGATTTGGGTCGCGACGCGGGCGGCATCCTGCGCAGATGCCGCGAGGGCAATGCCAGGCTTCACGCGGGCGACGATTTCGTATCCCCAAAATCCAGCGTGTTCATCGGAGAGTTCCTCGGAAGTGAGGCTCATCGGTATCCAGAACTGAGCTTGGTCGAGACGACCGGACACCAGCGGGAATTCAAAGTCTCGCGGCATCACGCCGATGATCGAGTAAGCGATGCGATCGAGGAAGATTTGCTTGCCGAGTATATTCGGATCGCGATTAAAGCGGTTCAGCCACAATGCGTAGCTGATGACGGCAAGCGGCTGTCGCGATGACTCTTCTTCCGGAGTGAAAACGCGTCCGAGAAGAGGTTGGGTGCCGAGGGTCGGAAATACCCCTGCAGTGAAGCGCGCACCGTTTACCTGCTCAGGAGTTGGGCCGCCGGAAATCTCGTAGGTTGCCGAGATATATCCGCCAAGAGAAGAAAACGCAGTCGTCGCCTTTGTGTAAGTGCCGATCTCACGAGCGGTGACGGACGTGCTGGCACCATCTCCCAGATGGTCTCCCAACAAAACGAGATGGTCAGGGTCGGAGAAGGGAAGCGGCCGCAGCAAGATGCTTTCGACGAGAGAGAAGATGGCGGTCGTCCCGCTGATTCCCAGCGCTAGAGTGAGGACCGCGGTGAGCGTGAAGCCGGGCGATTTCAAGAGTTGGCGAAAGGCGATGCGGAGATTGTGTGCGAGGGAATGCAAGAGGACTCCTTCCACTGCATCGCCCCATTCAAGGGCAGGTGCATATTCGAAGTCAAGAGGTTACGTGCTTTCCATCTTCGATTTGGTCGATTTTCGCGAAGGGCGCGCCCGACACGCACACGGGAATTGTTTGCTACAATCTGCGGCATGTTGAGCAAGACAATCTCTCTTTTGTGCGCTCTGGTGGTAGTGATGCTGCCGGTTCGCACCGTGCAGCAACAACCGAGCACCGCGGCAAATGCGGCTAGCGGGAAAGAAGGGGCGTCCATGACAAGCGAGCGAGGGCGAATCCTGGGGATCGGCGGAATATTCTTCAAGTCTGCGAATCAGAAGCAGGCGCGCGAGTGGTACGGCAAACATCTCGGGCTCGAAGATAAGGGCGAGGGCGTTATGTTGCCGTGGCGGGAGAAAGATAATCCGGATAAAGAGCATGTGACCGTCTGGACGGTATTCCCGGCAACCACCAAATACTTCGGGACGGACCAATCCTTCATGGTGAACTACGTCGTGGACGACATGGATGCGCTGCTCGAACGCCTGCAGAAAGAAGGCGTGAAGATCGATCCCAAGCGCCAGGACGCGGACTATGGCCGGTTCGCGTGGATCTACGATCCTGACGGCAACAAGATCGAGTTGTGGCAGCCGCTGACTCCAAAGAAGTAGCAGGCGGCGCCCGTGTCCTGCAACGAGCAGATTCCTCCCTTCGGTCGGAATGACAAACTCTGTGCGAGATGGTCGGGGCGCTCCTCACTCTCTCTTCGGTTTCCTCTGAGCACTGAAACTCTCACCTACTTTTCTGCGATCAAGTGCGGGGAGAGTTCTCTTCGAGCGAAGGGGCGCGCGTCTTGTTTGCTGACTTGCTGATCGCGCTGCTCAGGGACGACCAACGATTGGCAGGCCATGATCCACGAGCCTCCGGCCATGGCGAGCGCGATGAAGGCGCTTGACCATTCGTCTGGATTGCGCGGAGCACCGGGGCCTGCGGCTGCCGACAAACCGAACGAGCGCGGCAGATGCAGAACGACGAACCACAGCAGAAACATCGTTCCGAGCGATAGTCCCGCCCACGAGGCCAGCCATCTGCTTCCGATGCTCAAGCCCGCAGCGATGAATGCAAACGCGGTGAAGTACGCCCAGAACAAGTGCCACGGAATCCACCACGGTACCAAGGACGCAACGAAGCGCAGGAAAATCAAATGATCGATTCCGAAAATGATGGCCGAGAACGCGAAGAGATAGCGCCCGCTCGCGATCAGCAGGTCGAGAATACGATTTGAAGATTCGGACCGTGACGACTCCGACGGGAATGTTGCGGCTAACGTGAGTGCCGAAGCGCAGAGCGCGAGAGTTTCAAAGAAGCCGGTCCGCTGCCCGAAGTGAAGCAAGCGGCGCGCTTCGAGCAGAACGACGAATGCAAGAAACAAAATCCCCAGCAGGGTTGCGACGAGGCGCGGCCGCACTTCCAATACGATAAGTAGGCCGGCGACGATCAGCGCCAACCCAATGCTGTAGGCCAACCACGGATACGCCGGAACCCACGGGATGACGGAGAAAACAGTTTCGCCGGGAAATATCGCTTTGTTAACGACTCCGAACCACGCGCACACGATGTGTTCCATCCCGAGCGCCAGCATTCCAATGGCGAATAAGACGCGGCCCTGCCTGAGAATTCCGTCCATAGCGTTTGAGCATCCTGAAGGACCGGCGGCGGACGAGGAGCGTCACGTCCGCGCATGGCGCTTGACCGGCCGAATTTCAGCCATCATCAAGGCGAATGCGCTAAGCCGCAATATCCACTTGTCACATTCTTGTCATGCCACTCGCGCGTGGCCGTCTCAACGGCCGGCGAGCAACTGGCGGAGGCTTTGCACAGCAGGAGGAATTTCTTTCAGCGTGAGGCCGCCGAATCCGAGAATGAATCCCTGCCGCGGCCGCTGCAAGTACGAACGGGAGAGCGGCCAGAGCGCCAGTTTGTAGTTGACTGCGCGATCGGAGAGTCCCCGATCGTCGTGACGATGGGAAAGGATGACCGAAAGATGCATTCCGGCCTCGTCGCCGGAAATCTCAAGGGTGTCGCCGCATGCATCGGTGAGGTGCTGCACCAGGGAACTTCTCAGTTCGCCATAGTGAACACGCATCCGGCGAATGTGGCGCGCGAAGTGTCCTTCATCGATGAAGTCGGCCAGCACTTGCTGATACAACGTGGGCGCGCCGAGATCCATGACGCGACGCATGGAGTGGAAGTGATCGACGAGATCCGGAGGTACAACGATGTATCCGAGGCGCAGAGCCGCGAACAGAACTTTGCTGAAAGTCCCGATGTAGATAACCCGGGAATTTGCATCGAGACCCTGCAGAGAGGCGATGGGCTGGCTTTCGTAGCGATATTCACTGTCGTAATCGTCTTCGATGATCCATGCGCCCGAACGTTGAGCCCATTCGATCAGCTGCAGGCGGCGCGACGCGCTCATCGTGACGCCGAGCGGAAACTGATGCGATGGAGTCACGAATGCAGCGCGGGCTTTGGGAAACGCGGAGATGCCCGCAGCGACGTTGAGTCCTTCGTTGTCCACCGGCACGGGAACGATTTGACATTCGTTGAGAGCGAAGACGTCTCGCGCGAGGCGGTACTGCGGATCTTCCATCCAGACGCGGTCGCCGGGATTCAGGAGAACCCGCGAAGTGATTTCGAGCGCCTGCTGAGAACCGTTCACGATGAAAATCTGATCTGGCTCGCAACGGACGGATCGCGCGGTCTTTAGATAGTTGGCGACGGACCGCCGCAAACCTTCGTGCCCGATCAACTCGCCGTAGTGAGTCGACTCGCGGTTCATGTTTCGGGTGCGGCGCGCGACCAGCGAAGCCCACACCTGGTGTGGAAATTGTTCGAGGGCCACCTGGCCGACGCGAAACGCTCCCCACTGCGACAGCCAGAGAAATGTTTCTCTGCGAGGAAGCAGGGCACAACGGTTTGCCACTGGACGATGGCCGCTCCGGGTCAGGCGAATTTTTGCACTCGACGGCGCGGACGATGTCAGGTGCTCCGGCAGGGAATCGGATATGACGGTTCCGGCCCCGACGCGGCTCTGCAGGTACCCTTCGGCCAGCAGTTGCGCGTAAGCGTTAAGTACGGGGAAGCGGGAGACGCGAATCTCGGAAGCGAGCACGCGAGTCGAGGGAATCCGCTGTCCAGGGCGGAGACGTCCGTCAACGATTGCCGAGCGATAGGCATCGTAGATCTGCCGCTGAAGGGATTTGGAAGCCTTTCGGTCGATCGAGATGACAGGGAGAATACCGGACGCGACGCGCTTCATGTGGTGCGCATCATAATGGTCATGCAAAATCATCGTCAAGTGGTTATTGTGTCTGACCACTTCGTGGTGGCAATGTAGGTTTGGCGAACTCGCTAAACGGCGGTTTGCATGGGATCCCCTTATGCCGCGAATTCGACATTGTGTTGAGTGTGGGAAGTGTTCCACCCGCTATCTGGTTGCCTCGACTCCGTACGCAAACGGGTCTTATTTGATGCCGACGAGGAGGGGATGTTCGGATGAGTACATCCTTTATTGTTCGTGCGGCGGATTGTCGGGCAGTCCGTGGAAGTGGAACGAGTTGATGCGGTGCGACATTCTGCAATCGGCTTACGAGCGGGGTTACGGTTCGGCCGACGAGATTTTCCGGATCAGCAGCCCAAGCCGGCCGGCGTTTTAAGACTTTCCGAAGGTTAGCTTTCGTGAAAGCAGATTCCTCCCGCTGGTGAAAACGCGGACCTTCGGAATGACGCATTCTCCACGCATTGATTTCGCCGTTGGGCTGACGGGTTCGGCCCCGTGTGGGGCTTTAAACAAAACAAGTGGCGTCATCCTGAGTGGAGCCGCTTTTCGGGCGGAGCGAAGGATCTCGCGCAGTGCGGATGCGCTTCACGCCAGATTCCTCGGCCCGCTGGTGAAAACGCGGTCCTTCGGAATGACGCATTCATGCGCCGGCAGTCGGAATGACAAACTTTTACGACGTCAAACAAACTCTTAAGCCAGCGAACGAACTTCTCAGCTAGCAAGGCATTTTACGACAGCAAGCCTTTCGCACTTTCATGATCGGCTCTCGCACTACTTTTTCTTTTTCTTTCCGCCCTGATCTGGAGTTGCTCCGGGAATGCTGAAATCCCACACGGAATAGAAGACCTGGGCGTGGCCGCCGAGTCCTGAAGAAACGGCTTTGTATCCCTTTACCGGACGCAGCACGACCGCGTATTCACCGGGCTCGAGCGGCGAGTTGAGGTGAAGAATATAGAAACCGCGTTCTTCTTTGTCGACACGAGTCGGCCATCGATCTTCTGAAATCCACTTGCCGTTTTCCGGACTGCTGCCGGACATCATGTGCTTGGCGTCCATCTTGATTTGGGTGGCGCCGACGAGACGGTAATTGTCCTTGCTCTGCACCAGTTTCAGTAGCGCGGGTTCATAAGCATCCGGATCGACGCCGGGAATCTCGCCGTAGTTGAGTTCAAACATCGGATTGTTGTCGGTGAGTTCGCGTGCCGATTTGCGGCCTGGCAGTCCCCAGACGTAAGTCATTTTTGGAGCGCCCGGGCGCATGCCTGGCATGAAGCCGGACCCCATGGAAAATACTGACATCGCCATCATCCCGGCCGGACCCGCGCCCATGGCGGCAAAGCTCAAGCCTTCGGTCGCGAGGCTGCGCAGAGCCATCCCACCTGCTCCCATGTTTCCTTTAAATTTCGATTGTCCAATCTCGGCAGTCGAGGGCGTGATCTCTTCTTTGCCTTGATTTGTCGCGAGCTTGCGGAAAACGTGCGGCATCTGCTCGGGCGAATAGCTTGAGAGCGACATGCCGCCCATGCCCCCCATCCCGCCCATGTTTCCCATCATGCCGCCCATCCCCATCGAGGCCATCTGAGCGCGCATGGCGGCAATCTGTTGGGGATTAATTCCGGCAGCCCCGTTGGGCATGGTGCCGGGGTATTGGGCCATGATTGGTTGTGCGGTTCCGGCGGGCGGCGCAGGGTTACTTGTTGGCGCTGCAGAGCCCGATCGGATGGCGAAGTTCGGATCAGGATTCATCTCAGGGATAGGGGTGGATTGCTGATCGGATACGGGCGACACGGCAGTGGCAGCAGGGGTCGCGGCGGGCTGGACAGCCGAGCGCTTCTTGCTGCACGACTCGAGCATGGCGCGCAGAACGATAGGACTGATGCCCTGATTTTTCAGGTCAATGAGAGCGGCGCCGGAGATGTCGAAGTCCGTGTCGGAGACTTCAATGGTTTTGACGAGGGTTTCGTCGTCAAAGTGATTCTGCGCCATCATGACGATGTCGGTGTTCTTCAGAACTTTCTTGTCTGTTTTCGCCGCATCGGTTTGGCCCACTTGGGCCTGCAGGCCAACGATCATCAACAGAAGGCACAGGACGCAGAGTGCTGGACGTTTCGGCATATCAAATCGACCTTCCGTGGGCGCCGGATTGCTCTTCGGAAGCGCGTATCCCCTTTGAGCAGAAGTCAAGTTCCATTTGGTTAGGCGGAATTCGCAGGGTGAAAAAGGTCAGGAGAGGGAAAATAAAATTTGCCCAGTCGCGTGGGGGACCCTGAGCCGACTGCCCAGGGATGAGACTCCGCGATCCTGATGGGACGCCGGAGGCGCAGGGGAGTGAAACTGGAATTGTATTCGATTCATGCCGGCGTCCCGCGGTTGGGTCGAAACGGTGGCAAAACTTGAGGTATATTGCGAAATACGAAAACCGCATCTCTTTTTCTGCGCGCGTAATCTAAAAGAAAAATTCACCCACGAGGAAAGTTATGTCTGGGAAAGCCGTTTTGGCATTTTTGCTCTTCGTTCTTCCCGTTGCCATGGTGCAGGCTGCGGACACTCCGTTCCATGACGCCCCGTCCTCGGCGAAAGCGATGAAGAATCCGCTCGATGGACAGCCAGCCGCCGTCGATGCGGGAAAGTTGCTGTACGCGCGGAACTGCCTTGCGTGTCACGGCAAGGCCGGGAAGGGAACGGGCAACGTGCCTTCTCTGGTCGACGGAAAATTGAACGGCGTGACTCAGGGCGAAGTGTTCTGGTTCATCACGAAGGGCGACAAGGACAACGGGATGCCGGCGTGGGGGTTCTTGCCGGAAGAGAAGCGCTGGCAGGTGATCAGCTATGTCGAGGCGATGGCTTCCGGGAAGGTTACGCCTGCGGCAGCTTCGGCAGCCGCGAGTTCGTCCGCGGCGAGTTCGGCGGCAGCGCCAGAGGCTGCTCCCGGCGCCTATAAGGGGGCTGCTCCCAAACCTCCTTTTACGGATTTCCGCTACGAGAAGCCGGGGACAACCCGCAAGATCACGGTGGCGGATCTGCCCGAGCCGTATGCCACGGAGTCGTCCAGCAATGGGCCGAGTGTGGTGGCGCGTCCGGATAATGCATGGCCCGTGGCGCCTGCGGGATTCAAGGTGGAGTTGTATGCCAGCGGTCTGGAAAATCCGCGCTGGATGCGAACGGCCCCGAACGGAGATGTCTTTCTGGCCGAAATGGAGCCGGGACGAATTCTCGTTTTCCGCGGAATGAGTGCGAGCGGCAAGGCGGAGCAGACGGCAATTTTTGCGGAAGGACTGCATCATCCGTATGGAATCGCGTTTTATCCGCCGGGCCCAGACCCGCAGTGGATCTACATCGGAAGCGAAAAAGAACTGGTTCGATTTCCGTATCACAATGGCGATCTGAAAGTGAGTGGGCCATCGCAGCACATCGCAGACTTGCCGGCCAGCGGGCACAACACTCGCGCGGTTGAATTCTCGCAGGATGGAAAGAGAATGTTTGTTGCGGTCGGTTCGGAGTCGAACGTAAACGATCCGGATACCCATCCGCAAGAAAAAGACCGTGCCGATATTCTGGTTTGCGATCCGGCCAATTGCCAGTTGAAGGTGTATGCCTACGGGATACGCAATGCGGGTGGCGGAATCAAGGTGAATCCTCAGACCGGAGAGTTGTGGTGCTCGGTGAATGAGCGCGACGCGCTGGGCGACAACCTTGTGCCGGATTACATCACGCATGTGCAGGAAGGCGGATTTTATGGATGGCCCTGGTGGTACATGGGCTCCCACCAGGATCCCCGGCATAAGGGTAAGCATCCGGAGCTGAAAGACAAAGCGATCGTGCCGGACGTTTTGCTGCAGCCCCACAACGCGTCGCTGGAATTCACGTTCTATGCCGGCGACAAATTTCCGGCGGAATATAAGGGAGATATTTTCGCGTCGGAGCACGGATCGTGGAATAAGGCGGTGCGTGTGGGATACGAAGTGATTCGCATTCCCCTGCATCAGTCGGGGCACGCGTCGGGCGAGTACGAAGATTTTCTGACCGGCTTTGTGCTGCCGAACGGCGATGTGTGGGGACGTCCAGTGGGAATGACCGAGGCTCCGGATGGATCGCTGCTGGTGAGCGACGATGGCTCGAACTCGATCTGGAGAGTGAGCTATACGGGAAAATAGGAACGAACCAGTAGCCGTGGCGAATCGCTAATTTTGAGAGGTCTGTGGTGACACAGACAAGACGACCGGCTGCTCATCGGCGGATCGCACGTGCTGGAAAAAGCCTCGAATCGATCCGTAGTATTTCACTTCGGCTGACGCAAGGCTCACTGTGAGTTGCCGCGTCAGGTGAAGCGATTTCTCGGATTGCTGAACATCTGATCGGTACGTGAAGGACTTGATATCGTACAGCCGAGATTCAGGAACGCCGCTGACCTGCATACCGGGAGGGAGCGCGATGGTGACGTCGTCCCAATCTTCGTATGGTGAATTGAAATAAATTGGGTAGGTGCGATTCGCATGCTCGAATACGTGCTTTTCTGTACCCCCGAAAATCCCAACCGGAAGTAGGACGCGTCGGCCTGAAGAAGATCCCCACCCTTGAATCTTCAGGGAGAATTGCGCAACCAAATTCGTCTCAGCGCTGTTCCAATCCGGCTTGTTCGTCAACTCGACGTCGATGTTGGAAGGGATGTATTCCTTGAGTTCGTTCTCCAAAAGGTTTCGGCGGACCTGATCGTCTTCACCATATTCGTAGAGGCGACGCCAAAGAGCTTCAATTCCAGTGAATGTGACAGTTGCGGTACCTTCCAGTGAGCCATCTTCGCTAAGGCGCAGATTTGCTTTGCGTTCAATCCGTGACTCGGACGCTGGAGCTTGAGGAGTGACAACCCATTTGCCACCATCCTTGTCGAGCAGCAGTCCGGGGACATCGTTCTTATACCAGGCAAGAAGTCCAAACGGGGTGAATGGGGTGGCGGGATCGAGGTAGATTTCTTTGTCATTCAGCTTGACTGCAATGACACTGGAATTCAGAGACCGAGCGTTCATTCGAGCTCGGTTGAAAAAATGTTCTTCGCGAGTAGAGGTCAGGATGGGTTCCGCTTCGAACCCTGCAGCCCGCGCGAGCGCCAGAAAAAGCCAGCTTACTGCAAAATAGTTTCCGTAGTTGTGTTTCCATACATCTTCAACCGTTTCGATTCTTGGAACCTTTTCGCGTTCGAGTTCTTGCTTCGTTCTTTTATGTTCATAGGAACTATTGTGAATCGCCTGGGTACGAGCGTAGAGCTTCCTAAGTTTGATTTCCGGAGAATCCGCTGGGTCAACGATCTCTGCCACGGCGGCTTCCATAGCTTTGCGCTTGCGGATGAAATCCTCTTCAGCTAGGTATTGCGACGTCCCTTCCTTTTTCCAGAATCTCTCTGGTTCTTTCTCTCCGTGGGCGACATAGTTGAACTCGATGCGATATTTCATCTCGTCGGCAGGAGGCATGTATTCTTCCGCTTGGAATGCGGGGACATCCTGGGTTTCCATGCGGATGGTGTCATGGTCTTCGAACGGAGGCTTTGTGCCAGAAGGTAAGCCTAGTGGCCAATCCCATTCAATGATTGGAGCAGCGCCGTGATGGAGCGAGAATCGCGCGTGCCTGGTGAAAAGGCTATCGCTGAGTAACCAGTGTTGAATGGGAAAATAGATTTCAAGGTCGTAACGATATTCAATAATACTGCCTACAGTAATCTCGGGCAGAGCAAAGGTCTTCACGAAAACCTTTATGCGCTTCGCCTTTACGATGGTCTTGTCGTAAATAGTGCCGGTGAAATCAATAATGGTGCCGTCAGGATGGATCGTACGAGCCTGAATGTGTTTAACCCCGCCTTCGCCCTTGATGAAAGGGATCTGTACATCGGCGTACTTGCGACCTTCTTCGGTCAGAATTTTTATTCTGATGTAGTGAAACTCTGTAGCGTTCGTATTGTCCCTATCAAATTGCCTGTAAAGATAGATTGCAGGTGCGCCCGGCGCCTTTGGCTCGCTAGTCATGTTTAATTCTTCTGGCAATATGGGGAGCCAATTCTGGGCGTGAACGATGCGAGCCTGGGCGAAGAGAGCCAGTAGGCATAAAAACCTGAGCAGGGAGGCGTGGTGATTGTAAGTATGAAGGCTATCTTGCATGAGTAATATCTGAGAAGAGAGCAGGGGAGATCGTGAAGAGAGATATGGCATGAAGGCAAAGAAAGTATCGATCGTTATAAGAAATGCATGGCGCGAACTCAGAAGAAAATCTAGCTATGAAAGCTACTGCCGTCAAGATAACTAGGGGAGTGCCTGGTTTAGTGAAAATCGTGTGAGATGGTTTCGGCTTTGGTTACGAAGAGCGGTTGGACGCGTTCGGCACGGACGCTGATCACGTTGTCCTGATTCTGCAGGATGCCTTCGACGGCGAGGAATTTCTCGCTCGTCAGCAGCA
Organism: uncultured Acidobacteriota bacterium; assembly: GCA_963771765.1. Lineage (GTDB taxonomy): Bacteria > Acidobacteriota > Terriglobia > Terriglobales > Acidobacteriaceae > Sulfotelmatobacter. Next base: position 331,967 of record CAVYUY010000016.1, on the reverse strand, counting down.
GGCGGTTGGCGTGGAACAGATCTGGGCGCACGATGGCGTTCGCGACTCCGGTTTCATCTTCCAGACTTAAAAATACAAATCCTTTGGCGGTGCCGGGGCGCTGGCGCGTGATGACGCAGCCTCCGATGCGGAGGCGTTTGCCAGTGGGCAGATCGCGCAGTTCGCTGGCGCGGCGGATGCCCATGGCATTGAGCCATGCGCGGCGATACGCCATAGGGTGCGGGCCGACGGTGAGCCCGGTGCCATGGAAGTCGGCGACGAGGCGCTCTTCGTGGTTCATGGGCGCGAGCGGGGACGGGGCGTCCGGCTCGGGCTGCTGTTCCAGCAAAGGGCCCGAGGGACGGACGGCGCGTCCGACTTGCCAGAGGGCGTCGCGGCGATGAAGTTTCGAGCGGTGAATTTCCGGCTTCAAGCGGGAAACAGATTCCTCCGCCCCTCTCGTGTGCTCGGGGGTCGGAATGACAAGAGTTTTATTGACTACTGGCCCACGAGCCATTGCATTCAGCGCGCCGATTTCCGCGAGGGTGGTGAGTTCATCTTTGCGAAGTTCGGGAACGCGGCGGGTTAGGTCGTGGATGGAGGTGAATGGCGCACGCATGCGTTCGAGAAGGAGAGATCGGGCAGCATCTTCGCGCAGGCCTCGAACGTATCGCAGGCCCATGCGCAGGGCGGGAGCGAGATCTTTGGCCGCCGGTCGCTGGTCATTGGCGTTTTTAAATGGATCCGTTGCGACGCTCCATAGGCGGGTTTGGTCTGATTTGGAATTTAACGACGGCTGACGCCCGACGCCTGCTTCCAGCGTGCAATTCCATTCCGAGCACGTCACATCCACGGGAAGCAGTTTCAGGCCGTGACGCTGGGCGTCTTTGACGATGGTGGCGGGCGAATAGAAACCCATCGGCTGATTGTTGAGCAGAGCGGCGGTGAAGGCGGCGAGGTAGTGGCATTTCAGATAGGCGCTGGCGTAGGCGATGAGGGCGAAGCTGGCGGCGTGCGATTCGGGGAATCCGTAGAGCGCGAACGACGTGATCGAGAGAATAATTTCTTCCTGCGCCTTCGGGGAAATTCCGTTTTGCGTCATGCCGGTGCGCAGTCTGGCTTCGATTTCGCGCATGCGCGCCTGCGAGCGTTTGAATCCCATGGCGCGGCGCAAGTCTTCGGCTTCGCCTCCGGTGAAGTTGGCGGCGATCATGGCGATGCGCAGCAGCTGTTCCTGAAAGAGCGGCACGCCGAGGGTGCGTCGCAGCACGGGTTCGAGCGACGGATGCGCATAGGTGACTTCTTCTCTTCCCTGGCGGCGCTGCAAAAACGGATTCACCATCTGGCCGACGATCGGGCCGGGACGAATGATCGCGACCTGCACCACGATGTCGTAGAAGCGCACGGGGCGCAGGCGCGGCAGGCATGACATTTGCGCGCGGCTTTCCACCTGAAACATTCCCACGGTATCGGCTTGCTGCAGGGTGGAGTAGACCTGCGAGTCATCCTGCGGAAGATGCGCGAGATCGACCTCTTCGTGATAGTGATCGCGAATGAGTTCGATGGAATCTTTGAGCACGGCCATCATGCCAAGGCCGAGCAGATCGACTTTGATGATGCCCATGTCGGCGCAATCTTCTTTGTCCCACTGCACGACGACGCGGCCGGGCATGGACGCGGGTTCGAGCGGGACGACGGAATCGAGCTGTCCCTGGCAGATGACCATGCCGCCCGAGTGCTGGCCGAGATGGCGCGGCATGTCCTGCACGGCAATACAGAGTTCGTAATATTTGCGCAGGCGCGGATGGTTGAGATCGAGTCCGGCATCGCGGAAGCGGCGGTCGAGCGCGTCGTTCTCGTCGCGGAATTCCCAGGTAGCGACCGCCGCAGAAATCTTGTTGAGCGTTTCCGGATCGAAGCCGAGAGCCTTGCCCATTTCGCGCGCGGCCATGCGGTTGCGATAGGTGATGACGTTGGCGGTCATGGCGGCGCCGCGCTCGCCATACCGCTTGTAAACATATTGAATTACTTTTTCGCGCTCGTCGCCGCTGGGGAGATCGAGATCGATGTCGGGCCATTCGCCGCGTTCTTCGGAAAGAAAACGTTCGAAGAGCAACTCCATGCCGACGGCATCGACCGCGGTGATGCCGAGCGAATAGCAGACGGCGCTGTTGGCGGCCGATCCGCGTCCTTGCACGAGAATGTTTTGCTCGCGGCAGTAGCGGACGATATCCCAGACAATGAGGAAATATCCGGCAAGCTTGAGCTTTTCGATGAGCGCCAGCTCTTTTTCAATTTGGAGGCGGGCCTTGGCTTGCATTTCCTGCGACGAGCGGCCATAGCGGTTGCCGAATCCGATCCACGATTGTTCGCGCAGGAACGAATCCATCGTCTCGCCTGCGGCTACGGGATAGCGCGGGAATTCGTAGCCAAGATCGTTGAGGGTGAATTCGAGGCGCGAAGAAAGTTCAAGCGTATTGTGAATCGCTTCGGGAAGATCGGCGAAGAGTTGCTGCATCTCGCGCGGAGATTTCAGATGGCGTTCGGCGTTGCGGGAGAGCAGATGTCCGGCAGTCGATAGCGTGCGGTGGTTGCGAATCGCGGTGAAGGCGTCGCAAAGTTCGCGAGCTTGCGGAATCGCGTAGTTGACTCCGTTGGTGGCGAGCAACGGAAGATGCAAGGAGCGGGCGAGATCGATCGCAGCGCGATTGCGGGATTCTTCTTCGCGATGGAAGTGGCGCTGCAGTTCGACGTAGACATTCTTGGGGCCGAAGATGCCCATCAGTTGATCGACACGCTCTTTCGCTTCGTCCATTCCGCCATGGCGCAAGGCGGCGGTGAGCGGTCCTTCGTCGCCGCCGGTGAGGCAGATAAGTCCTTTGGCGTGCTCTTCGAGTTCTTCTGCGGTGACCGCGCCTTCGCCTTTCTTGGCGCGCAACTTCATTTTGGTGATCAGGCGGCAGAGGTTCTGGTAGCCGGTGCGGGAGGCGACAAGAAGAGAAAGACGAAATTCACCGCAAAGGAGTGGCGCGAAAGAACCCAATTTTTGATTGTTGATTTTTGATTGTTGATTTGTTTTCCCGGTGTCTCGGTGTCTCTGTGGTGAAAATAAATTGGCGGACACCTCCGCGCCGATGTGGGCCTTGAGTTTGGCTTTCTTAGCCGCAAGGTGGAAGCGGGGAGCGCCGTAGACTCCGTTGGTGTCGAGCAGCGCCATGGCGGGCATGTTGTAACTCGCGCACACGCCGATCAGTTCCTCGGGCAGGGAAGATCCTTCGAGAAAGCTGAAAGCGGAGCGGGCGTGGAGTTCGATGTACATCAAAAACAATCAGCCACGGATCAACAGGGATTCGCACGGATTAAGAAAAGAATCACTTATTTGAGTTTATCCGCGCAGATCGGCGGAAATCCGTGGCGAGAATTTAGTCATACGTTCCTTCGATGAACCATCCGCCGCCGAGCAGGTCGTGCACGAGGCGGTAGAACGAGACGGCGTCGCCGTTTTTCAGCGCGAGGTCCCATTCGTCACGGGACCAGGCTTCGCGCTCCCACCAGTCGCCGGAGAAGCGCCAGGGGCCGGCCTTCCAGAGGACTTCGCCCTGGACTTCTTTTTTCCTGCAAACCAAATGCACGGGCTGCCCATTTTCGAGAGTGACGTTGGCGCGCAGAGGCGGACGGAGGCGGCGCAGGGCCGTGACGGCCGATGCGGCTTCGGAAAATTCCTGAGTTTTTTTCTGCGGAGTTTTGCGGGCGACTTCGGCCACGAAGCGGCGCATACGAAATCCTTCGGGATGGTGCGTGTCGAGCAGTTCCACGGCGCCGACTTTTTGTTCGCCAACGATGCCGGCGATGCGGGCGAGAGTCAGTTCCAGCTTTTCGGGCTCGGGCGCAGGAGGGAGAAAAAGTCCTCCTTGCGCCGAGCGCGGGCGGGCGGGCTCGGCGGCGAGATGAATTTTCATGATTGGGGCTCCAGGAGGATGCGCGTTGAGATCCAGTTGCAGAAGTTTCAGAAAGACTTTGGGATCGAGCATGGGAAGCGGCAGGTTCAGTTTGCGGATGAATTTTGGCTGGCGGCAGTGCATGCGGAGCTTTGCTCCGCCGGACAGCCGAGGGCGGCTGTCCCCACATGTTCTTCTTTGCAGCATCATTATTCTCGTCTCCATCACTTTCGCTGGGGATGCCTGTGTTGTCGGATTCGTCGTCGATGCCGGTGAGGTTGGAGAGTTCGAGTGTGAGACGAAGCTCCTGCGTGGCCAGAGCGCGGGAGCCTAAACGCGCGCAGAGTTGCTCGAGCAGGCGATTGAGCAGGAAGGCCAGGGGTTCGAGCAGAACGATGGGATGCTCAAGCTCTACGGCTTCTTCAAACACCAGCGGAGCTTCGACGGGATCGAGCGTGCGCGAAGCGGCGCCACGCGCCAGTTTCTGCAGGTGCAGGCCATGTTGTCCGAGACGTTCGCTGAGCGAAACCGTGGGCAGCGCGGCCAACGCGCGCAAATTGCGGATGCCCCATCGGCCTAACGTTTCGAGCATGCGAGTCCGGCGGATTTTTTCTCATCGCCTTCCAGTCGATCGTTGAACAAGACACTGGTGGGGAGCGAACCCAAATGCTCCGCTTCTTTGCCTGCGGAAATTACGGTCACGCCCTGGAAGCCGCGAGCGGCGAGCAGGGCCGCATCGGGATTCGATGCGATGGCAATGTTGGCTTTGAGGCCGAGCGTGGCAGCGCGGTCGAAAATTGCGCGGGAAATTTTCGGGAGCGGTCCGAGCAGAGATTCCATGCCGGCAAGATCGAGCAGAACCGTGTCGCAGGCAGCATCTTCTACACACGGCGAAAACGATTGGGCACAATCGAGCAGCGCGGCATGCGCGGAAGATTCCTGCAGAGAAGATCGCAGTCGCAAGGCGAGTTCGGAGCAGAGTTCGGCTTGTGCCTTGGTCATTCCCGGCGCGAAGCTCAGGCGCCCGGCTTTTTCATTGACCGCAATAATTTTTTCGAGCGGAGGTTTGCCTTCGAGTATGGCGACGGGACGGGACTGCAGTTCCGGTTCGGCGCGAAGCGCGGCGGCCACGGAAAAATTCGGAACGTAGATGCAGGCGAACGGCATGGGTCGAATTCATTTCGCAATGTTCACAGTTTGGTCAGTAAATAGCCTGTTCCTCATCCGGCCCAGGCGGTTTTCGTGGCGAACGTGATGGATTGCGCAGGTTTGCGTTCCAGCGCGAGTGGATGAGTTCCGCGTTGATGTGGAGCCCGGTTAGTAATTGTGCATGAGCAGGATGAGCGAGTTCGTGATTGCGCAATTTTCTTTCGCTCCTCCGGGGCTTGGAGCTGTCCCCTTCGCAGTAGCTCACGGCTTTCGCCGTGGGCTGCATTCATTGTGCCGCTTCGCGGCTGCTTCATCGGCATGAAAAAATAATTGTCTTGAGCGGCAGTTGTGCACACCGTCTTCTTTCTGCGTTCCCAACTGCAGCAGCAGGGATGAGCAGCTTCCGGCGATGGGCTGCTGCTCGATCGACAGCAGGATTGTGGGCTTGTGCTCGACGGCGCGGCGGAAGCGGAACCATGTGGTCAGCGGAATGCGGCGCGCGGACTGGGGCGGCAGGTCGCTGAGATCGAGAATGATGAGGCCGAAGCCTCCGCTTTCGAGCAGGAGATCGGTGGCGCGAAGAACTTGCTCGAGACGGTGCTCGGACTGGCGAGAGGGATTCTCTCTCGATCTTTTTTCCAGTTCTTTTTTTCGGATACGTGGTCGAAGTTGAATTTGGCCTGCGAGGAATCCCCCATCCTAGCGCAAAGGCGCGGGTAGAATGGGGCACCCGGCGGGTGGTTTTGGGCACTTGTTTTCTGTGGGGCATTCTTCGCCGCAGCGCACCCAGAGCAGGCGGTCCAGCTCGACTCCGGCGGCGGCTACCGATTGGGGATCGAGAGCATCGCTGGCATCGACCACAGCACAATATTCTCCGCGGCTTGTGGCGGCAGCCAGGGCGGCCAGAAGCACGCTGGTACGGCCGGAAGACGCAGGGCCGAAAATTTCGGTGAGGCATCCGCGAGGCAAGCCCCCGGCAGGGCGTCGATGGCCGCAATGCCGCTTGAAGCCATTTGCGGAGCCGGACGAATTTCAAGCCGGGAAGCCGGAGTGATGCTCGCTGGAGGTATTTTCTTATGGTGGATGGCGGACTGAAGATGCTGCTGAATGGCGGCCGGTGTCCGCTCGACCGGGCAGCCTGCTCGGCAGACCTCAGGGCACGTTTGGGCGCCTGGCCCCACATTTGGATCGAGGTCGGCATCAAAATGAAAAAGGCGGCCCAAGGCCGCCGAAGTGGAAACCACCGCGGAAGACATAGAATCCTCAAATATTTCAGGGAGCACCGAGGACTGGAGTCCTGCGGAGGCGATCGTTTCGCTTTTTATTCGCCTGTGAGGATTGTGCCTTCCGGCTGCCGGCTTGTCAAGAGCAGAAAAAAGGCCTTGCGGCGATCATGCAAGACCTTTCATTTCATTTACTTAAAAAATCAGGTCGTCAATGGGTCTTGAATCGTCAATCATTATCAGGATCCGTAGCAGGCGAAGTGTCATGAATAAAGTAATCCCCGCTCAGGGCCGCCGGAATTGTCTGAAAAACTCGGGGAGCCTGGGTGAGATTGAAGAATAAAGCGAGATCGCCATTAGTCCGTGCATCCGCGAAATTGAGAGATCCTCTCGTGATGCCGAAGTTCTTTTCGATGAAACGCAAGATGGTGCCGAAGTCCAGCCGGTTGTTGTTCACATAGGCCGCCTGCGTATACGCAGAGACGACGATGAGGGGAACGCGAAAGCCATACTGATAATCGCCCTGGACTCCCGGCAAGATTGTCGGAGGCTCGTGATCGTACCAGCCTGCCCCAATCGTCCCAGGTAATCACGATGGCGGTATTGTTCCAATAAAGCTCGCCGTTTGCGCATTTGGGATTGTTTCCGACGGCATTGACGACGGACGCGACCCAGGATGGACCTCCGCCGGTATTTGTCTGTGCATGATCGGAATTCTTGCCATCCGGAATCACCCAACTCACGCCCGGCAGGTTGCAGTTGGCGATATCCGTCAAAACATGGGATGGATTGATCACAACATTCTTGGTGAAGTCCGACCCTGTGCATGTTCCGCCGGTGGCAGCGTCGGGCACGCAGATATGCTGAATCGAATTGGGCGCTGTCCAGAGTGACGTCGTGCTTGGTGTGTAGTACTTCCAACTGACGCCGACCGTGTCGAGCAAGTCCGACAAAGTGGCATGCTCGAAGCAAGGAAAGATTCGCTGATTCTGACTGTCGGGAGTGATCAGAGTGACGTAGGATCCTTCGAGTGCGATGCATCCGTGGATGGCGAAAGCGCCGGGCGCGACTTGGTGCACATTGTCCATCGCGAAGATGCCATTCGCATCGTCATCGGCGCTGGGCGCCGAAGTTCCTCCAAAAATATATTGGTGGGCCGGAAAACTGGGACCCTGATTGGTTTGGAACATGTAGTTGGCCCAGCCATATTGGGTCGCCAAAGTGAGATAAGGATTCAGGATTGAATTCGTATTGCTGACATACTTGAACTGAGGTTTTGAAACGCAAGTGCCGGTGCAAGTTACGCCGGCTGCGCCGTCCATGCGGCAGGCGCCGGCTGAGTTCTTGTTGCACATGGCGGTAAAGCCCTTGTGAATGTGCGAGAGATCGTAAGCGTTGTTGAGCGCGACCGGGCCTGGGTTGGTAGTTTTGGTAGGAGATGTGTTGTCGAGCCACTTGGTGGTTTGAATGTTGTACTGCGAACTCGTGGGATGTGTGCTGCAAGAAGTGCTGCTTCCAAAAGGAGCGGTGCAGAGTCCCTGGAAAAGGTTATCGGGAGTGCGATTTTCCTGAAAGACAACGATGATGTGCTGAAAGTTTGTAATTTGCGTGTGGGCGAACGTTATTCCAAAGAAGATCAGGAAAAGCAGACAAAGAGCATTTCGTTTCATGGCGTCCTCCGAACGGTGAGGGACTGGCAGAACATAACCAGCGGAGAAAAATTCGGACGGGGCAAAGCTACGCTCTTCGATCCACCAATTCAGTGACTGCAGATACGTGAGGTCGGAGAGGTTGTGTCATTCAGCCGGAGGAAGAATCGGCTTGTCGCCCGCTGCGAAGGCACTGCCAGAATCAGCAGTTGCCCCGGTTAGCCGTTCGGAAGGACAAGATGTTGAGATGTCCGGATGGCTTTATGTCAGTCGCGAGAGTTTCCTATGAGCCTTCCGCCGTGCCTCGCAGCCCGCTGACTGCGCCGATTCGAATACGAAAGAAGATTGGCTTGATTTTTTCGTCGGCCAACTGGGTCCGGCGCTCAGCCAAAGCATTCAGCCACCAGAGATTCCGCTTTTCGAGCAGCCGGCGGGCATGATCGCGCTCATCGGTGAATTGCGGTTCGTGCAATTCCTGGTATTCCCCGGTGACGATGACGCTGGCCCATTCCGACTGTCCGGTGAGTTCATCAATTTGCACGCAAACTTTGGGATTGGATCTCATCCACCGGATCTTTTTTCCGAGTGTAGAAAAAACATAGATGTAATCCGCTTCATAAGCGATGCCCACGGGTACAACGTAGGGCTGATCTTCGAGGGAGCATCCCAGCCTCGCAAGAGTGGCGCGAGACAGAATGTCGCGGCATTCGTTTTCAGGAAGTTCTTCAATCTGCATAAGTGTCTACCGTTTAATTTCTTTCAAATTCTCCAAAGCCGATTTCTGGCCTTGGCTGATCCGTACCTCTACCATGCTCACATAGTCCGCTTCAATCCGTCTAAGCGCAACAGCGTCACTGCCCAGGTGTTATTCGCGATTCCAATCGAGACTGCAAATCCATCTTCTGTGTGTATCGCCGCCTGTCCGGCGGCGGAAAAGGAGCTTTTCCATGCACAAAGTTCGTTTCCTTGCATTGTTGTCTGCTGTTTTGTTGGCAGGAAGCCTGGCCCAGGCTCAAACCGCTACGGGCGAAACGCTGATGCTCAATCTGCCGCGAGCGAGCCAGCATGCGCTGGTGTCGCAGCGCATCGGCATCACCGACATCACGATTAACTATCACCGGCCGCTCGCGAATGGCCGCCAGATATGGGGCAAGGTTGTGCCGTACGGGCAGGTGTGGCGCGCGGGAGCGAACGAAAACACGACCATCACGTTCAGCGATCCCGTCACGATTGAAGGGCAGGCGCTCGATAAAGGGACGTACGGCCTGCACATGATCCCGGGCGAGAGTCAGTGGACCGTGATCTTTTCGAAGGACGCGACCTCGTGGGGAAGTTTTTCGTACAAGCAGGATCAGGATGCGCTTGCGTGTGAATGTGAAGCCGCAGAGCGCGGAGCCGCATGACGCGCTGGCCTATGACTTCGACAGCGTGAAACCCGATTCGACCGTGGTGACGATGAGCTGGGACAAAGTCGCGGTGCCGTTCAAGGTCGCGGTCAAGGTGAACGACATCGTTACGGCGAGCATCCACCGGCAGCTGTACGGGCTCAATCAGTATTACTGGGAAGGTTGGGACGATGCTGCCGGATATTTCCTCGCAAACAAGATCAATCTGGATGAAGCGTTGAAGGATGAAGACCTGTCGATCCAGGCGGAAGAGCGTTACGACAACCTGATGAACAAGTCGAAGATTCTCGACGAACTGGGGCGAAAGGAAGATGCAAACCTGTTCCGCACGCGGGCTCTCGATAAGGGCAGCGCGCTGCAGCTTTATTTCTATGGCAGACAGTTGCAGGCGGAGAAGAAACAAGACGATGCGCTGGCAATTTATCGGTCCAATGCGAAGAAGTTTCCCGATTACTGGACTTCACACCTCGGCTTGGCCCGCGTGTACAGCGCGCAGGGAGATTTCGATAACGCTGTGAAGGAAGTGAAACTTTCGCTGTCGTCGGGGGCTCCGGATTCGAACAAATCGAATCTGGAAAACTATGTGAAGCGGTTGCAGAACAAGGAAGACATCAACCGGTAGGGTCGGGGGTTGTCTTTATCCGAGCGAAGCGGGGAATGTGCTGCTTGCTGGCATTGGGGTGCTGCACGCGAAAAGCAGGTTCCTCGTCGCTATCGCTCCTCGGAATGACAATGAGTTGAGAGAACTGTCGCTTCGTGCAATGACAATGAGTTGAGACGATCGCTTCTTGGAATGAAGAAACTGAGAACGGGGCGCCGCGCTTCGCGCTGGCTTGGACGGGCGAGGCGCCCGTCGCCACATGAGCCTTGCCACTTGAGGCTCGCCATATGAGTCTCGGCACATGGAGCTCTCCACATGAGCAAAAAGATAGGGCCGGCTTGCTGCCGGCCCTTTTCTTACTGTCAAGTTAGTTACGCTGCGCTTTACCAGACGCGGCAGGCGTTGGCGCGGACCATCTTCTGTCCGGACTTGCAACTGAAGGCCTGCTGGAATTCCGACATGTTCGAAACGACATTGTTGATTCGGAATACGGGCAGGGAGTGCGGATCGGTGGTGACGACTACGCTGGCAATTTGTGGACGGATGCTGGCGCACCACGAGTAGGCGTACGAGAGGAAGAAGCGCTGGCGATAAGTCCAGCCATCGGGACCCTTGTCGTCCATGGTCTTGCCTTGCTGCTTCAACGATGCTTCAAGTGCGTTGTAGGTGAGATGAATGCCGCCGTTGTCGGCAGTATCTTCTCCCTGCGTGAGCAAGCCGTTCTGCTTGACCCCTGGTCCGGCTTCGGGAACATCTTCCGTGTATTCATCTGAGATGCACTTGCCGCGCTCGTCGTACTGTTTCGCATCCTCGGCTGTCCACCAGTCGCGCAGGTTGCCCTGGGCGTCGAACTTGCGGCCCTGATCGTCGAAGCCATGGATGATTTCATGTCCGATGACCATGCCGATGGCGCCAAAGTTCACAGAGTCATCTTTGGATGAATCAAAAAACGGCGGCTGCAAAATTCCGGCAGGGAAGTTGATGGTGTTCAGTTGCGGATCGTAATAGGCGTTGATCGTGGGCGGAGTCATCGTCCACTCCGCGCGATCGACGGGCTTACCGATCTTGGCAACCCAGCGTTCGAATTCGAACGACGAAGCCTGGCCCACATTTGTCAGATAGCTGTCGCGAGAGATTTGCACGCTGGAATAGTCACGCCAATGCGAGGGATATCCGATTTTGTCTTCAATTCCTTTCAGTTTGACGATGGCTTGCGCCTTCGTCGCGGGAGACATCCAGGAGAGGCTCTGGATGTCGGAACTCAGAGCGGCCTCGATGGAGTGCACCATCTGCAGCGTACGGGCTTTGCTTTCAGGAGGAAACGCTTTGTCGACGTAAGCCTGACCGAGAGCTTCGCCGAGGTCGCGGTCCGCGCCATGAACGCAGCGGCGCCAGCGGGGCAATTGCTGTTCGGCTCCGGCGAGAGTGTGCGAGAAGAAGTCGAAGTTTTCATCCACCAGTGCTTTGGTCAGGAATGGCGCTGAGTGATGAATCGCCTGCCACCGCAGGTACGCTTTCCAGTGATCAAGCGGGTGAGACGCGAGGAGTTTATCTTCCGCGCGGAAGAAGTCGGATGAGGTGACGATGTAGTGATCACTGGCCGGAGCCTTCACTGCTTTCAGGTAGGCATCCCAGTCGATCGACGGCGTCAGCGAGCGGACCTGAGCGAGGCTCATCTTGTTGTTGATGTTCTTGGGATCGCGGCGCTTGACGTTGTCCATCTGCGCCTCGGCCAATGCTGTTTCGAGTTCGATCACGGTGTCGGCATCGGTTGCCGCCTGCGACTCAGGCTCGCCGCCGAGGACGAACATTTTCTGGACGTGCGCGCGATACTTCGCGAGCAGAGCTTTTGATTTCTCGTCCTTGTTCAGGTAGTAGTCGCGGTTTGGAAGACTCAATCCGCCCTGATCGATTTGCGCGACGACCATGGAGGCGTTGTCGTAGTCCTGCTGTCCGGTAAAGCCGAAGAGGGGCGAGTTGGTCTGGTTGTCTCCGCCCGACCACGCGCCAGGATAAAGATGGTGCAGGTGCGCGACTTCGAGCGTGATGTCTTTCTTCGACTTCAGGGCAGCGATGCGGTCGAGTTCCGGCTGCAAGGACTTCAATCCGGCAGCTTCGATTCCGCTTTCGTCCATGCAAGCGGCCCAGTAGTCCCCAATCTTCTGCTGCACAGGACTGCGGGATGCATCGCTCTTGCTCGAAGCTTCGAGCGTGTCGCGAAGAATGCCTTCATTCCACAATTCGAGACCGCTGCCGGTGCTCCAGAAAACCTGGTCGGGTGGAATCGGGTTGGAGGTAAGCCATTTATTGCAGGCGTACTTATAGAAATCGTCGCAAGGTTCGAGGGACTTGTCGACAAGGTTCGGATCGAAGCGTTCGAGTTTCGGTTCTTTGGCGTCGTCCGCGCCTGCAGCCATTGCGGCGCCTGGCGCCTTGCATACGGGCACTTTGAGCGACGATTGGTAGAACGGAGGCTGCCGAGATGGTCAGAACAGCAGCCAGCACAACAGAAAATCTGGATGTGGGCATATATCCTCTTGGGATCAGGTTTTCATTTGGAGCGAATAAGACTGGGCAATCAAAGATACGCATAGGGGAAGAGACTAGTTCCGCGCAGCGGGCTGGACACACCTAGGCCCGACGAACACCATACTACAGACGGACTCAACAGCCGCTTGTTAGCCGAGAATTGACGAATCTGTGACATCATAGCTGTGTGAAGAAACAAGCGTCCGATCAACAATTCCACGACCGCCGCCACCAGGAGCGGAAACGGGCCGAAGCCGCTAAACGGCCTCTGGCCAAGAAGGTCGTTCCCGCAGAATCAAATTTAACGGCCGACGACACAGACAAAAAAACAACCGAGGCACTGCCCAAAGCTTCCACCTAGCCCGTATTATGCAGGCCGGCGGCAATTCCGTTGATGGTTGCGCCCATTGGATATTCGAGGTCGGCGCTCTGGGCGCCTTGCTGCTTGCGTCGCAGCAGTTCGACCTGAATCAGGCTCATAGGGTCGACGTAGGGATTGCGCAGCCGTATGGAACGCGCCAGGACGCGATTTTTGGCCAGCAAGTCACGTTGTCCGGTGATGCGCAGAATCATGCGGCGGGTACGCAGGAATTCCTCGTGCAGCATCGAGAAGACGCGCTTCCGCACCGCCGCGTTCTTGACCAGCGTGGAATAGTCCCGCGCAATGCCGAGATCGGCTTTAGCCATTCCCAACTCCACGTTCCCGAGCATTCCCGAGAACATAGGGAATCCCTTGGCGATGTCTCGAAGAAGTTGTTCCTGAGCCGCTCCTTTTTTGGAGAACTGTTCCATTGCGAATCCCACTCCGAACCATGCGGGCACGGCGAAGCGGCTTTGCATCCATCCGAAAACCCATGGGATAGCGCGCAGATCCTCGAGGCGGCGTCCTTTGCTGCGGCGAGCGGGACGTGAGCCGATGCGCGCGGTGTCGAGTTCATTCACGGGAGTAGCCTGCTCGAAATATTCGAGGATGTCCGGATTCTCGGCGATATCGCGACGGTAGACGCGGTAGGCTTCCTGCGAGATTTCTTCGATCGCTCCTTCCCATTCCTTCGGAGTTTCGGTCTTGTCGCCCGGCCGCATCAGAGCCTCAAGACTGGCGGCAATCATGAGTTCGAGATTCCACTCCGCGAGGACCGGGTCGGCATATTTCCAATTGAGAACTTCGCCTTGTTCGGTGACGCGGATCTGTCCTGAGAAACATGCCGGAGGCTGCGCGAGAATCGCGGAATGCGTTGGCCCGCCGCCGCGGCCGACGGTGCCACCCCGGCCGTGAAAGAGCCGCAAATTCACGCCATGTTCTTTAGCTGCGAGATGTAACTCACGATGCGCCTTGTAAAGCTCCCAGGTGCTGGTGAGCATTCCACCATCTTTGTTGGAGTCGGAGTAACCGAGCATGACTTCCTGCCAGCGTCCCCAGGAATCGAGCAGGATTTGATACTCGGGATCGCTCCAGACGCGCCGCATGATGGTGCTGGCCGAACGCAGTGCGTCGATCGATTCGAACAGCGGCACCGGCATCAGTCCCGGATCTTCGGCCGATCCGGCAACCTGAACGCCGCTGACTTTGGCCAGGCGGATCACGTTCATTACATCGGATTCCGATTCCGCGCCGCTGATGATGTAATTTCGGATCGAGTGCGCTGGATGGCTCCGCTTCACTTCTCCGATCGTGCGGAAAGTTTCGAGAAGCTCGCGGCCCTCGGGCGACTCGGGTTGTTTGTCGAGCTCCGGGCCCAGTTCCTTCAGCACTTGTGCATGAACCCGCGCGTGCTGGCGGATATCGAGCGTGTGCAAATGAAATCCGAACTTGCGAATCTTTCGGAGCAGCGAGCTGACATAAATTCTCGCCAGACGCTCGCCACGATTCGCACGAAGGCTATCGCGCACGAGCAAAATATCCTGCTCAAATTCCGTAGCGCTTTCGTAGGCGCCGGTAGAATCCTTAGCGTCGCGACTCAATTGCAGCCGGTGAAACATGTAGGAAAGAAAGCGGCGGTAACTCTCTGCCTGATTGTCGGGACCCCACGCGAGATGAACGCCCGGAATTTTGCGTTCGTAATCCGAGAGCCGCAATAGCAGGCCGGCAGAGATCTGGGTTTGACGCCGCGACGAACTCAAGCGGTCACTGAGCGCCTCCACGTCGTACAGATACTCGCGGAGAATGAGGGCTCGCGCGGCATCCAGTGCATCACGAATGCAATCCGGCTTGACCAGGGGATTGCCGTCGCGGTCGCCGCCAATCCAGGAGCCGAAGTGGATGACATTGGGCACCGAAGATTCGTCAAGAACAAGGCCGTATACATCGCGAAATGATTCGACGATCTCGTCGTAAATCTTCGGAAGGGAATCGAAGAGTGAAAGGCGAAAGTAGCGCAAGCCCATGCGAATCTCATCATTCACCGTGGGTTTCGCCAGGCGAACTTCGTCGGTCTGCCAGATCGACGTGACTTCCGCACGAATGTTGTCTTCGCAGTTTTCGGCTTCCTCGGCCGTGAGGGGAAGACGGTCGAGGCGCTCGAGTTGTTGCGCGATGCGGCGCCGCTTCAGAAGAACGGTCTGCCGCGCGACCTCTGTGGGATGTGCGGTGAAGACCGGCGTGATCTGGATTTGAGCGAGAGCGGAGAGCGCATCTTCGACCGAAACTCCAGCTTGTTTCAGCCGCAGCAAGGTTCCGCGGAATGATCCTGGAAGCGGAGGCTGGCCGAGTTGCAGCTTTCCGGCACGGCGACGGCGTTTGCGGTGATTGGTTTCCGCCAGATTGGCCAACTCGAAGTAAGTGGCGAACGCCTTCGTGACCTGGTAGGCGCGCGACAGATCCATCTTGGAAACGATTTCCTGGACTTCGACGCGGAGCTTAGGCGAAGAAGCTTGCTCGGGGTTGCGCCGCGCTGTTTCGCGGTTCTCAATCAGCAGGCGGCGAAGTTCTTCGACTGAGTCGTAAAGCTCCTGTCCCGACTGCTCGACGAGAATCTGACCGAGGATCGCGCCCAGGGAACGAACATCACGCCGCAATGGATTGTCTTTCGCCGGTTCGTCGGAAGCGGCGGTGAGTTCCAAAAGGCGGGCTTGCTGGTCGTCCGCTCTCCAGAGAAGCTTGGGTTTATTCGGCATCGAAGGGGATGATCAAGAATAAATGACCGCAGGGGCTAGCGGGGTGAAAAGAGCAGTCATGCCGCTCTCTTTGTCATTCCGAGGAGCGATAGCGACGGGGAATCGGCTTCTGGCCGGCAGCGTCGATGGGGCTGGCGAACAGCAGATTCCTCACTTCGTTCGGAATGACAAAGGCTTTCGTTCGGAATGACAAAGGCTTGAGCTTTCGTTCGGAATGGCAAGAGATTGCTAGTGGGGTGAAAAGAGCGGTCAGGCCGCCACTCAGGCTCTTTGTCATTCCGAGGAGCGATAGCGAGGGGGAATCTGCTTCCCGCCAGCAGCATCGGTAGGGCTGGGAACAGCAGATTCCTCACTTCGTTCGGAATGACAAGAGCTTTCGTTCGGAATGACAAAGGCTTGGAGGCTTTCGTTCGGAATGACAAGAGGTTGAGTCTTCGTTCGGGAGACAGGCCTTAGGCGGGCGCCTGCCAGGCCAACCATTTACATCCTTATTTCGGGACTTCGAAACGGTATCCGATGCCGCGCAAGGTCTTCAAATACTGGGGATGGCGGGGATCGGCTTCGATCTTCTCGCGCAGGCGGCGGATGTAGACGTCAATCGAGCGCGGGGTGACAAATGGAGTTTCCTTCCAGACGGCATCGAGCAGTTGATCGCGGGTCAGAACGCGGCCGCGGTGCGTTGCGAGGTATTCCAGCAGCCGGAACTCGCGAACCGTGGTGAGAACATTGCGCCCGCTCACCTGCACGGTCATGGAGTAGACATCGATCTCGAGATCGCCGATGCGGATCGATCCGCCGGCGGTCGGAGCCTGTCCCAACCCGCGAAGCACCGTACGGATGCGGGCGATCAGCTCACGGGGGCTGAACGGTTTGGTGATGTAGTCGTCGCCACCGAGCTCCAGTCCTTTGATCCGGTCGGCCTCAGCGGTTTTGGCGGTAAGGAAAATGACGGGCGTCACCGAAAGAGCGGGGGTGTGCCGGATATGACGGCAGAGTTCGAAGCCGTCGGTCCCGGGCAACATAACATCGAGCAGAAACAGGGCCGGCTTTTCGTTGACGGCCTCGGTGAGTACCGAGGCGCCGGTCATGAAGCTTTGGACGTTGAAACCGGCGGCCTGAAGGTTGTGAGAGATCAGGCGCGCGATATCCGCGTCGTCTTCTACAACGAAGATCAGGGGGCGAGCCGGGTCGGAGACTTCGCGATCTTCAGCCCTGTCGGGGGAGGTCGATGGCTGGTACATACTTGAATTCAGGGCTCTCACAAACCGCTGAGGTTCCTGTCAGAGAATTACTTTCAGACTCTATGGGGTAAATGTTGCTGGAATGTTTCTCTTTGATGAATGGGATATGAATTTAATTGGAGGCTTTTTTCTTGGGCATGTGACGCAGGCTGCGTCCTTCGATGAGATTGTAAAGATCTTCAGCGAGGTTGGTGGTGTGGTCGCCGGCGCGCTCCAGGGCCTGCGCCATGAGAAGGATCTCGAAACCGGATGTATCCCCTTGCGCGACGGTCTCCGCCAGGTGCTTCTGGAATAGCCCGTGGCAGACGCGGTCGATCTCTTTATCCATTTGCAGGACGGTGCGGGCGCACTCGAGGTCGAGAGTGGAAAATCCTTTGTGGATCAGGTCGAGCATGTCGCGCAAGACGACCGACATTTCCACCAGGTTGCGAACGTCGGAAGCCGGAATTTTTACGGTGCGGGCCTGCACACGCATGGCAACGCTCATCACGAGATCTCCGATGCGCTCGAGATCGGTGGTCGATTTAAGGCTCGAAAGTAACTGGCGTGCGCGAATTTCGCTGACCCGCGTGATAGCGGCGGGCAGGCGCTCATCGATCTGTCGCTCAATCAGGTCGAGTTCTTTCTCGCAATCTTTGATCGCAAGAAATGCCATCCGCGAAGAATTGGTGAGCAGGTCGCGCACATTAAAAGCGGCGTCACGAGCGATGAGGCAGGCTTTGAGCGCGAGGTTCGCGAGATCGTCGGCGCTGCGTGCCTTGGAAGCGGCACTCTGGGAACCGTTGGCCGGACGAGTCTCGAGCTCGCTTTCGTCCGCCTTAACTTTTCGCTCCGATGGGGCTTTCCGCGGCATCTGTATCGAGGAGTAGACGTTTTTACCGCCCGCCACTATTGAAGCAGTTTAACTCTGGAATGTGAAAGGAGCATTACAACGATGGAAACGGCGTCACTGGACCTGGCTGAATATTTGCGCCGTCAGTTCGCCTATGATGCGTGGGCGAACCGGGAAGTGTTGACTGTCCTGCAGAAAAATGGCGGCGAGGATCCGCGTTCAATCCAGCTCTTGGCGCACCTTCTCGCAGCAGAACGGCTGTGGATGGAAAGGTTGGAGGGCAAGGATCAAAGCGTGAAGGTCTGGCCTGTGTCTGACCTTTCTCTCTGTGAGGGGCAGGTTCAAGAACTCGAGCGCTTGTGGCCTGAATATCTGAGAGGCGTCACCGATTTCTCGCAAACGATTTCCTACAAAAACAGCAAAGGCGAGCCCTGGACGAGCACGATTGTCGACGTATTGACGCACGTCGTGATGCACTCCGCCTATCATCGCGGGCAGATCGCAAGCCACATGCGCGAGAGCGGTCTCACACCGGCCTATACGGACTTCATTCACGGAATCCGGCAGGGGTTCGTGAAGTAGCCGACGACTGCGGTTTGGCAACCCAGTTTGGCGAGCAAGAGTAAGATGTTCCCGCACTTTGCCGGGGTTCCAGCGAAAGACGTAATATCTCAACGATGAAAAAGCGCTCGGCTTTTCTACTACCAATTTTCTTCGCGGTCTTCCTGTCGGCCGCGGAGGAGTCCAAGATCCCTGCGATGCCCAATGCGGTCAGCAACAATTCTGTTGCGTCCCTCAAGAATGGGACGGAGGTGTATTCCATGATGGGGGTGGGCACGAAGAAGACATGGGACGACATCACCAACAAGGTGTTCGTGCTGCGCTTCAAATCGGGCAAGTGGACGGAAGGGCGATCCGTTCCAGGCGTTGCAGGGCGACTCGGTTCGTCGGCGATCGGCGTGAGAGGCCAAGTCCTGGTTTTCGGTGGATACACCATTGACGGGCAGGGCAACGAGTTCACTCTCGGAGATGTGAATTCCTATTTGCCCGACGAGCACCGGTGGTACCGGGCAGCCGACATTCCCGTGCCTGTCGACCAGGCGGTGATCGGGATGGCGCACGACCGTTATGTCTACATTATCGGTGGACGCTCGAAAGACGGCCCGGTCAATAATGTGCAGATTTACGACGTCGAGAAAAATACGTGGGAGCAAGCGAAACCATTTCCGGGACCAGCGGTCTTTGGCCATGCCGGCGGATTGACCGACGAAACTATCGTCTACGTCGATGGGGCGAAGAAAGATCCGGCGGGCGGAACTTCATACGTTCCATCCGACGAGTGCTGGATGGGAAAGATCGACAAAAAGGAACCGGACAAGATTGACTGGAGCAAGTTGCCGGCGCATCCGGGGCCGGGACGAATTGGCATTGCCGCCGGTGGCGGCGGAGAACACAGAGTACTCTTCTCTGGCGGAGCGACAGCTTTGCACAATTACAAATTCCAGGGCGCAGACGGAAAGCCCGTGGAAATTTCTCCGGTCACTTTTGCGTTTGATCTCCACGGCAATCGCTGGGAGACGATCAGCGAAGACACGTTCGACGTTCGGGCAGACGCGCGAGGAATTGTGTTTACGCCGCTCGGGCCACTGATTATTGGGGGAACGCTAAAGAATTCCGCGATATCTGCGCGGGTGTTACAGCTCCCTAAGAAATAATTGGCGCACCGTTCGTAGGGCGATACCTTGGTGATCTTCCCAAGAAATAGGACGCGTCCTACGATGCAATTGTTCCAGAGCGAACTTCATTGTTACCTCCTGAGGAAGCGGCGGATTAGTCTCCGACAATCCGCCGCGGTTTCATTTTTGCCCAAAAATGCTACCTGGGTTAGAATCGGTCAGCAGCCGTTCGTTTTTCTGTGTGGACCCAGTTGTCCGAACGATCCGCGCTGAGGATTCTAAGATGCTTATCCCGCGTTAAATCCCGCCCTTCTTTTCCCGCTTCTGGCGGGTTCCTCCTTTAAGTTTTCCAGTTCTTCATGCGACGTCCGCCGCCGTCTTTGCGGATACGTTGCAGAAAGTCAGAAGGTTTTTATGGAAGCGATTGCTACCTCTGCCGAGTCGCAGCAATCTCTGTGGTCGTCATTGGTCGAAGCGGTTCGCGGATCGCATCAGGACTTCACGGCAGGCAGCCTGAACCGGGCCATCCTGTTGCTCGCCGTGCCGATGGTTCTGGAGATGGTGCTCGAGTCGCTATTTGCCGTCGTCGACGTAGTGTGGGTTGGACGGCTGGGCGCGAATGCGGTCGCTACGGTCGGCCTGACTGAGTCGATGTTGAGCCTCGTCTTCGCGGTGGGTATGGGGCTAAGTCTCTCGACGACTGCGATGGTGGCGCGGCGCATCGGCGAAAAAGATCCGGATGGAGCGGCGGTCGCCGCGGTGCAGGCGATCGCGCTGGGTGGCGTCGTGTCGCTGGCGATCGGCGTGCCGTGCTTTTTCTTCGCGCCGAACCTGCTTCATCTCATGGGCGCGACGCCCGAGATTGTGTCGATTGGAAGTGGATATACACGGATCTGCCTGGGTGGCAGTTTCGCCGTGCTGCTGCTGTTCTTGAACAACGCAATTTTTCGCGGAGCCGGGGATGCGGCGATTGCGATGCGGCTGCTCTGGGTATCGAACATCATCAACCTGATTCTCGATCCCTGCCTGATTTTTGGCTGGGGACCGTTTCCCAAGCTGGGTGTGACGGGCGCTGCACTGGCGACATTTATTGGGCGCAGCATCGGCGTTCTATACCAGTTCTACCGGTTGCTGAAAGGGACGGAACGCATTCGTATCACAGTGCGGCAGCTTCGCATCCGTCTGGACGTTTTGTGGCGCCTGGTGCGTGTATCGCTCACGGGAATTTTGCAATTCGCCATCGCGCACACCAGCTGGATCGGCTTGGTCCGCATAATCAGCATATTCGGCGCGGCGGCGATCGCCGGATACACCATCGCCATTCGAGTCGTGATCTTTCTCATTATGCCGTCGTGGGGACTGAGCAACGCGGCGGCGACTCTCGTCGGACAAAACCTGGGAGCAGGCAAGCCGGATCGCGCCGAGAAAGCGGTGTGGAAGACGGGCCTGTACAACATGATTTTCCTGGGCACGCTCGGTGTTTTCTTTGTGCTCTTTGCCGAACCGGTTGTGAAACTGTTTATCAGCGATCCTGCAGTCATACCGTTGGGAGCGACGTGTCTGCGCATCATCAGTTGCGGCAATGTGGGATACGCCTACGGCATGGTCATGCTGCAGGCGTTCAACGGAGCCGGAGACACGATCACTCCGACGGTCGTAAATTTCTTTGGCTTCTGGATGCTGGAAATTCCGCTCGCGTACTGGTTGGCGATCACGATGAACATGAAGTCCAACGGTGCGTTTTGGGCGATTGTGATTGCGGAGGGAGCCATTGCCGGGACCAGCGCGATCCTGTTCCGCAGGGGGAAATGGAAGGTGCAGAAAATCTGAAGCCGTTTTACTGGGACAAAAGAGAGATGTAAAGCAAGAGTTTGTCGTTCCGACCGCGGGAGGAATCTGTTCGTCGCCGGGCTGCGGTTGTGCGGTCGAGAGGAGCAGATTCCTCACGGCTTCGCCGTTCGGAATGACAAAATTCTGAAATGGATTCGGAATGACAAAATTCTGGATGACCGGGGAAATGAAAAAGACCTGACGGTTGGGGAAAAAATCTGGGGCGGGAGGAACGGTATCGAACCGTCATCTCCGGGATGGAGCCCCGGCGCATTGCCGTGGTTATGCTACTCCCGCGCAGACCCGAGTAAGGCGAGGCACCAAAGTATTGCATGGCGCTTCGCCCTGTCAATACGTAGAAGCCTTACGAACAAATAACGCGGCGAAGAATGATCGAAAAACCTGGTTATCGTGCGCGGGCCAGGACCAACGTGACGTCATCGGGCTGTTCCTGGTCGCCGATCCAATCGTCAACCGCAGTGGTTACGATCTGGCTGATTTGGGGCAACGGCAGATCGCGATTCTCGCGGACGAGATCGATCAAGCGCTCTTCCCCAAATTCTCCGAAATCATTTTCGGGCTCGGTCACGCCGTCGCTATAAGCGAGGAAAATCTCGCCGGGGTGCATTTCGACGACGCCTTCCTCGTAGGTCATGTTGTCGAACAGGCCGACGACGGTTCCGCCAGCTTCGAGCCTGCGCACAGTGCCGTCTTTGCTGATCAAGATCGGAGGGAGATGCCCGCCGTTGCTGTAGGTGAGGCGGTGCGACCGTCCATCGTAAATTCCTAAGAACAGCGTGGCATATTTTTCCGGAGGCGTACTTTCGTAGAGCTGGTGATTGAGCAAGCCGAGCAAGGCTCCCGGAGAAACCTCGATTCCCTCGGGCCACGTGGCCATCATCCGGCCGGAACCAGCAACGGCGCCAACCGCGACGGGCTCGCGCATCTGCGGAAGGCTCTCGACGCTATAGGCACGCACCGCGGAGTGAATGGTCGCCATCAGAAGCGCGGCTGAAATTCCTTTTCCGCTGATATCCCCCACGGCGAGGATCAGCTTGTGTGAACTGGCGGTCAGGAAGTCATAGTAGTCGCCGCTCACGGTGCGGGCAGGACGGCAAAATCCGTGTACCTCGAGCGACTCGAGCTCCGACACTGGCCGCGGAAATAACTGCGCCTGCACTTCCTGCGCGATTGAGAGTTCGTTTTCCAACCGCTGTTTTTCTTTCTGCTCGAGAATCAGCTTCTCGATCGAAGCGGTCATCGAGTTGAACGACACCGCCAGGTCCGCCAGCTGATCGTTCGATTTCACAGGAATGCGATGGCTGAAATCTCCGCGATCGACATGCCGGGTCGCGACATGCAGTTGTGCGACAGCCGCTGTCACGGTGCGTGTCATGCGCGTGCCGATGATGAGGGCGATCAGTTCGATGAGGGCAAAAAACCCTCCCACGCCCAACAGGATGTAGACAACGCCACGCACGAATTCGCCAAGCGCCGCGAACAGGTGTGTATACAGAACGGCTGGCCGAGTCACTACCTGCAGGACTGCGCCCGTCTGCTGCTGCTCACCATTGGACCAATCGATGACGGGCAACGGCGTCGCGAAGGTAATTTCGCGATCGAATGCGCCGGTCGGGTCCGGAGTTGTTCCCACGGTGAAGGTGGGACCTAGAACATGCTTCTGCGAACCCTTCTTCCCGGAATTGACCACAATGCCGTTCTTGTTTTTATCGGCGGAAAAGTCGACATTTGTGGTGGTTGCGGACGGAGTGGATGCGTTCGAGCTGGATGTTTTCGATTCCTTTTCCGGCTTCGACGAAGAATCATCAAGATCAAGGCCGGACGTATAGAGCGTGATCTCACCGAGATCGGATGCGATTTTGCCGACAAGATCCTTGTCGAACGGCTCGCTGGTTACGACCGTCAACTTGTCGGAGCCGACAGGCATGGTCGATGCGACGCGCAAATACAGCTGGCCGTGGTCGCGGACGAGATCGCGGAATTTGCCCTTCACAAAGCCCGGAATCGTAGGAGGTGCTTCCTGGTTCTCGCCTCCGAGGACGAGTAATTTATCGCCGCGCCAAGCGCAAACCTTGCGTCGCGCCCACGAGGGATCGCGCCTTCTCATTCCCACCAAAGATTCGGCGGTTGGCTTCTCTCCGCGCTCAAGGTGTGCGGCGAGTTCGTTGGTGACGGCGGAGTTGGCCGCCTCCAGGCTTCGCAGTTGGGCGTGGATCTCGGAGCTGACGACGAAAATCGCAAATTGTCCGCCGAGGCCGTAGAGAGTGATGATCGCCATCGCGATCAGCAGCACCGCGGGAATCACTCCGATGAAAACGTATGTGACGATCAGACGATTGCGAAGCCGCCAGAGGATTCTGCGCCGGATCCAGCGGAACCCCAAAATGAAGAAGAGCAGCGACGCCACAAATGCCAGAAATCCGACCCAGCCGCCGAGATGTTCACCCCATGTGAGGCGGAACGCGCCCAACAATTTTTCCAGCGCGTAGAGCACGGTGGCGAGAGCCGCCAGATAGCAGGCGATTCGCGCCATTCGGCCCTGGGGCCATAAATCTGCCTCCAGGAGCTTGCGGCGCAAGTTTGGGTAGGACCATTGCATGCGGTTCTAAGAAGCGCCTTGCGAGAGAGAGATTATACGGCGTTGCGTGAAACCGACGCCGCGTGGAGCTGCCCGGTTCGCGGGAGTAATTCCGCGGAAATATTTCGCCTGTCAGATCTCCGGATAGAGATCAAAGAAGGCTTCCAGGCTCGTGCGCAACTGCTTTTCAATCTCTTCTTTGCTGCCTTCGAGGACGTGCATGGCCACATGGGCCTCACGGCCGTTGGTGAGCTTTACCGGAGCTTCACCGACTTGGGCAACGTCTTCCGAAGGCAACAGCCTCATGCCGTAAACCAGTGTCAAATTCGCCATACTTAGATTTTACGACGATCCAGCCGGGGAAATCTGCGATTTGGAATTTAGAATTCTGCTCGGTCTCAGTTAAAATCCCGGCGTGGCCAGAATCCCGATTTTAGCCCTCTATCTTTTGGCAACGCTGCTGCCGCGGCCGCTGGCGGCGCAGCAGGCCGATTCCTCCGCAGCGCAACAGCCGCAGGTGAAGGTGAATATGCTCAACGTCTGCACGCCGTCCGCAGACGAGCAAAAGGAGATTGCTTCGGCGCTGGGCCGAGTGCCGAAACAGCCGCTGTTTGGATCGGATTTCGAGGTCTCCCGCGGCAAGTCGACGCTTACGGATATGCCAAGCTTTTTGCCGGCGGGTCAAACAGCACACGTGGCGGGGGAGCCCTCCGTCGCGAGCTATGTCCGGGTCCGGCGGGAATTTTCGGTGCAGGCGTTATTTTCCAGCGTGCAATATTCCTTCAGCAACGACGGGCAGATGATGGTCGAGACCCTGGTTCTGCATGTACGTGATCCCAAGGACCTGATACAGGTATCGCTCGAAGATAGCGCGTCGGCAGTCACGAGTTCCGAGGCGATGTTGACCTCGAACACGCCTGTGAGCCGCGTCCGACTGGAGCGGTTTGGCAAGTCTTCGGTGGCGCTGGCGCGTTGTTCGGCGGCCGAGGGAGGCCCGGCACCCGATCAAAGCGCATATGAACCGTTGTTCCGCAGCGCGTCGGAAGTGTTGTTGAATTACAGGGCTCTGCTGGGAGTAAAGGCAATTGTGCCGGAAGAATTGGCGAAGGTCAGTGAAGCGGCGAAATCGAAGCCCGCGCGGAAACCGGCAACGAAGCCCGGTTCCAAACCGGCAGAAGACAAGAAGTAGCCTGACTTTGGCGGCATGCATCAAAACCGGGTTCCAACCATCTAATCTGCAGTTATAAGACAATCCATGAGCGAAATTCGCAACGTTGTCATCATCGGGTCCGGATGCTCCGGACACACTGCCGCGCTGTATGCAGCGCGCGCCAACCTGAAGCCGCTGGTCATCGAAGGTCACGAGCCGGGCGGACAACTTTCCATGACAACGCTGGTCGAGAATTTTCCTGGATTTCCGGAAGGCATACTTGGTCCGCAACTGGTGGAGAATATGCGCAAACAGGCCGAACGATTCGGCGCTGAATATCGCATGGCGCATCTCACCAGCGCCGATCTCAGCCAAAGGCCTTTTGTGTTGCACATCGGCCATCAGCAAGTGCATACGCAAACTTTAATTATTGCGAGCGGCGCTTCTGCCCGGTGGCTGGGACTGCCGCACGAGCAACAACTGATTGGGCATGGTGTGTCATCGTGCGCGACGTGCGACGGCTTCTTCTTTTCGGGAAAGGAAATTGTTGTGGTTGGTGGCGGTGACTCTGCCATGGAGGAAGCGCTGTTCCTCACGCGCTTCGCGACGAAGGTGACGGTGATCCATCGTCGCGACGCGTTTCGCGCGTCGAAGATCATGCTGGAGCGCGCGCAGAAGCACGAGAAAATTGAATTTCTGCTCGACACTGTGGTGGAAGACGTTTACGACGTACACAACAAGGAAGTCACCGGACTCAAACTACGGAACGTGAAGACAGGCAAAGTCTGGGATTTTCCCACCAGCGCACTATTTCTGGGCATCGGGCACGAACCTAACGCGAAGATGTTCGCCGATCAACTCGACACCGACGCCGACGGTTACCTCAAGACGCACAACTATGTTTTTACCCGCGTCCATGGAGTGTTTGCTTGCGGAGATGTACAGGACCGGCGTTACCGGCAAGCCATCACGGCGGCCGGAAGCGGTTGCATGGCCGCCATCGAGGTTGAGAAGTTCCTGGAAGAGCAGGGAAGATAAGGCTGTGTTTTGCCGACTTCGGCGGTTTGCCCGCGGCGCGTGTGGCGACAGGGAAACAGCAGATTCCTCCCTACGGTCGGAATGACAAGCCTAAATATGAATCTGGTCGGAGCGGTAGACGCGGGTCTACCGCGATTCAGACTGTTTGCCCCACCTCGAACCGTTGTCATTCCGAGGAGCGAGAGCGACGAGGAACCTGCTGTTCGTGTGCAGCGGCTATGGCGTCGGGGACGAGCAGATTCCTCCCTGCGGTCGGAATGACAAGCACTGGAGCGAGGAAGCAGATTCGTTACGGCTTCGCCGTTCGGAATGACAGTAGTTGATTGGCCTCGTTCGGTGGTTTCCATACGTTCTCCCAACCCTAAGAATCTCGGTTCTAATCGACTCACCCGGAAGCAGTTATAGGCACCTGTTGCCACGCAAGAGTTACTCCCCCAAGCGTTCTTCCAGAGGTAGCCTGAGTGCAGTCCCAGAAGCAAAAAACTCGCAGGCAAGCCTTGGGGGATCACGTTCATGCGCGCTCGTCTCGTCTCTGTTCTCTTGCTGTCTCTCTGTGGAAGCCTTTATGCACAACAGGCTTCTCAACCATCGTTGACCATATACAACCAAAACTTCGCGGTCATTCGCGAGGATCTGCCACTTGATTTGAAATCGGGCGTAAACCAGATCAACGTGAACAACATCACGATGCATCTGGAGCCTGATTCGGTCATTCTGCGCGATCCTTCGGGCAAGCACATGGTCAACGTGCTGGAGCAGAACTACCGCGCAGACCCAGTGTCACAGTTTTCCCTTCTTTCTTTGTATGAGGGTCGCACGATCGATTTCGAACAACCTGATCATTCGATGGTGAAGGGCAAAGTGGTCCGCAGCGGCTACGTGCGGCCGGACTATTTCAACGCCAACGGCTATCAGAACTACGCGAGCCAGGCGGAGGAACCCATCATCGAGGTTGGCGGACAGTTGCGTTTTGGTTTGCCTGGAACGCCGATCTTTCCTGACTTGACGGCAGAGACGATCCTGAAGCCGCGACTGGAATGGCAGATCGTTACCGACAAGCCGGGCAAGTTTCCGGCCGAACTTTCTTACGTCACGGGCGGCATGGCGTGGCAGGCCGACTACAACATCGTGGCTCCGGAAAAAGGAGACGTGGTCGACATCGTCGGATGGATCACGGTCGACAACCGCACCGGAATGACGTTCGAGAATGCGCGCATCAAGCTGATGGCGGGGGACGTGAGCAAGATTCAGCCGGGCATGGGCGCCAGAGATGAGATGGCGTATAAGGCAGTCGGCGCAGCGATGGCGCCGATTCCGTCGGTGACCGAAAAATCGTTCGACGAATACCATCTCTACACTCTCGAACACGCGACCACTCTGCGCGATCGCGAAACCAAGCAGGTGGAATTCATCCACGCTGCCGGGGTAACGACCAAGCAACTCTATATCTACGACGGCGCGAAGATCGATCCCAATCGATACAACGGATGGAACTGGGAGAACATTCGCAACGATCATTCTTACGGAACCGAGTCGAACTCCAAGATCTGGGTGATGCGCGAGTTCGTGAACTCCGATGCGAACCATCTGGGGATGCCGCTGCCCAAGGGACGCGTGCGGTTCTATCGTCATAATGACGACGGGCAAGTCGAGTTCACCGGCGAGAACATGATCGATCACACACCCCACGACGAAACGGTCCGCATCTACACAGGCAACGCGTTCGATGTGACTGGCGAACGCAAGCGAACGAACTACACCGTCGAAAACGGGAAGAGCGCGGCCACCGAGACGTTTGAAATCAAAGTGCGCAACCACAAGAAAGAAGCGGTAAACGTGCGCGTGGTGGAGCACCTGTATCGCGGCAAGAACTGGGAGGTGGTTTCGAAGTCGGATGAGTATCAGAAGAAAGACAGCCAGACGATCGAGTTTCCCGTTTCGGTCCAGCCCGATTCGGAGAAGGTGATCACGTATACGGCGCACTACTCGTGGTAAGAGGGTTTGTCATTCGGAGGAGCGGCGAGGGATCTGCTTTCGACGGAAAGCAGATTCCTCCCTGCGGTCGGAATGACAAGCTTTAAAGCGAGAAAGCAGATTCCTCCCTTCGGTCGGAATGACATAGGTGGGGCAGGAATGTATTGCGGCTCACACCCTGCCAATCCCCGGTTGTGATACAAAATTCTGTGATCTTCACGCGTGTGGCTGGCGGTTCTTTTCCCGTCCTCCGGAACAGTTTTCCGGACATTCCCCCTCCTGTGGCAGGTATTTCATGTTGAGGTCCTTTTTTGTCGGACTTTCCGAAAATCGTTCTCTGCGGAATTTTGCCGAGCGCTCGGCGATAGGTCGCCGCGTCTCTGGACGCTTCGTGGCGGGTACGGCGATTGAAAATGCTGTACGCGTCACACAAGCCGTGAACGCCAGCGGCATGAGCGTGAGCATCGATAACCTCGGCGAAAATGTCACCAATCCCGACGAAGCGCGACACAGCGCCGTTCTCTATGAACAGATTCTCGACGCCATCTCCGCCAATAAACTCGACGCCAATATCAGCCTCAAACTGACGCACATGGGACTTGATGTCGATGAAGCCCTCGCCCGCGAGATCGTCAGCGGGCTGGTCTCGAAAGCTGCGTCGATGAATCCTCCGGGCTTCGTTCGCGTCGACATGGAAGGATCGCCGTACACGCAGCGCACGCTGGATTTCGTCCACGAATTGCACCGCATGCCCGGGCACGGCAAGAGCGTAGGTACCGTCATCCAGGCGTATCTGAAACGATCCGAGAGCGATGTCGAGAAATTGTTGGCGGAAGGCATTCGCATCCGGTTGTGCAAGGGGGCCTACAAAGAGCCGGCCAGCATTGCTTTTGAGAGCAAGGCTGACGTGGACGCGAACTACGTCAAGCTGATGAAGATCCTGTTGAAGAGTGGCGTCTATCACGGATTGGCGAGCCACGATGAAAACATCATCCGCGAGGCACAGGCTTTTGCCACGCGAGAGAACATTGCGCGAGATTCGTTCGAATTCCAGATGCTGTACGGCATTCGCCGGGATTTGCAACAGAGCCTGGTGCGCGATGGCTGGCGGATGCGGGTCTATGTTCCGTTTGGCACGGAGTGGTATCCGTACTTCATGCGGCGGTTGGGAGAGCGCCCCGCGAACGTGTTCTTTATCTTGCGCAATATGCTGCGTTCGTAACCAAACGTGCCATCTCCTGGCACATCCGGGCCAATTGCTGAAGCCGTGCAAGTTGTTAGGATCGGTGTATGCAACACACGGCCCCCGCGGAACTGCTGGAAAAGTTTTCTGCCTTAGTAAATCCCGACATCGAGGACGAACAGATCGACTTGGTTCGAGCAGCGCTCGTGATCGCGCAGTCCGAATATTCGAGCCTGGATGTTGAGGAATCGCCGAGCGCATCGATCGTATGGCGGCCCGCGTGACCTCACTGGCAGCCGACATGGGATGGAATGGAACTCTCGCCGCACTCAATCACGTTTTGTTTGCGCAAGCCAACCTCCGCGGCAACCGCGAGGACTACTACGATCCGCGAAATTCGTTCCTGAATGATGTTCTTGACCGCGGCCTCGGCATTCCGATCACTCTCTCGATCATTTATATGGAGGTCGCGCGTCGCGTGGGCTTTCCCCTTGCCGGGGTAGGCATGCCCGGCCACTTTCTGCTGAAGCATTACAGCGGCGGTGAAGAGGAAATCCTGATTGATTGCTTCAATCGCGGCGACATCCTGAGCACTCAGGACTGCCAGTGCCGCCTCGATGAAATCTATTCCGGCGAAATGAAGATGAGACCGGAATTCCTGCAGCCCATCAGCCAACGTCAGATTTTGACGCGCATGCTGAATAACCTGAAAACCATTTATCTGTCCACGCGCAACTTCCGCAAAGCGCTGCCCATCGCCGATCTCGTGCTGGTCATCTATCCGCAGTCGGCTGAAGATTTGAAGCAGCGTGCCCTTCTCCGTTACAGCATGGGAATGAACGGTCTCGCGGCCGAAGACCTCAACGAATATCTGAAGATTTCGCCAACGGCCTCGGATGCCGACGATATCCGCCAGATGGCGCAGTCAATCCGTCGTATGCAAGCGCTGATGAACTAGGAATGAGGGAACGTCAGGAGGCACATGCCGCAAGGCTGATGCCCTGCGCTGGTCTTACTGCTCGGGATTTTCCCCACCCTCGCCGGCTTCGGGGGACTAGCGGCAAGTGCGTGGCTCCGCGCATGATCTCGCGTTCCTGATCGTTGAACATGCCTTTGAATCGGTCGGAGTTGATGACCTGTTCGCGCTGATCGGGCGGCATGGCCGCAAGGTCGCGGACTGCGGTTCGAACCATGCGTTGCCGGTCCGGAGGCAGCTGCCGCAACTGATCGCGAATCTGCAGAGCCTGCTGCTTCTGCTCGGGAGTCAAATGCTCCCAGGTTTCCATGCGGTTCAGCACCTGCAATTGCTTCTGCGGAGGGAGATCGGAGAAACGCTGCAAACGCTGGCGCAGCAACTGCTGCCGCTCGGCAGGCAATCGCCGGAATGCCGGATCGCTCTGCAAGGCTTTTTCCTGCTCCGCAGGTGGAAGATCTTTGTAGCGGCGAAGCCAATCCCCGGCGTGCCCTTGCTGTCGTGGGTGAGGCTGCTGACGTGGAGGCTGCTGGCGCTGCGGCGGAGGAGATGCTGGATGCTTCTGCTGAACCTGGCGGAAGACAGCTCGTTGCGCAAAGCTGGGCAGAGGAAATGCCATGGCGACCGCCAGCAAGGCAGTCGTCCAGTAACGCGTTATTTCTCCCCTCCGCCTCATTCTTACTCTTTCGTGTGACTTCGCCCCCGAGTCACGGAACAACCCGCATCCTGCCAAGGATACGTTCTCGCTTACCTACGGATTTGCCACAACATCTTGCTGCACATCGAGGTCATCGAGCAACTCAAAATCCGAATACATGTCGTGATTTTTTTCGAGCGTCTGCAAGTCGCCAACCGCGCTGCCTGGAGGATCCACGACTGAGGCATTCGTTCCGTGCTTATACCCGCTGCTGCGGGTAAAGAACACGCCGATACCAACTCCCATGATCACTGTCAGCGCCGCTGCCAGAACGGGGCGCCGGAACCACTGCATCCAGGCTGCGTGTGGCTTTGCCATCTCCTCACGCAAGCGGGCTTGCAGACGCACATCAAAATACGGCGAAGGCTCCGGAACTTGCCATTCGTCGAGCAGAGCCATCGTTGCTTTCATCGACTTCAACTGCTCAGTACACGGATTGCAACTGGCCAGATGATCGCTTTCGTCTTCGGTGAGCTGGCTGAATCCAGCCGCCACTTCTGTCATTCGATCTCGAATCTCATCGCATTTCATACCGCTATTCCTCAACTCTCTTCGCCACGATCACTTCAAAGGAAAATAATTGCTATACAAATTCTTTTAACTGGTCCCGCAAAGTCTCATACGCACGGAAGAGCAACGACTTGGTGGCCGACTCGCTCTTCTTCAACACATCGGCAATTTGCTTGTAATCCATCTGCTGGTATTTGTGCATGATTACTGCCATCTTCTGCTGCTCGGGCAGAGCTTCCACCCTGCGCCGGATCGCCAGCATCCGCTCGCGCACCACCATCGACTGCTCGGCGTTCAAACTTCGGTCCGGCACTTCGAGCGTCGTGCCCGATTCCTCGTCCGGCTCGTCGATGCTGACCTGAACTTCCGGACGCTCATGGCGCGTATCGCGCGCATGATTGACCGCCAGGTTGGTCGCGATACGATAAAGCCAGGTCGTAAACTTCGCGCTGGCTTCGTAACTTTCGCGCGACCGGTATACCCGCAGAAAAACCTCCTGCGCCAGGTCCTCGGCTACCGCCGAATTGCGTGACATGCGGTACATGAAACTCACCATCGGCCGGCGATATTTCTGCACCAGGTAGTCGAACGCGGCTTGGTCGCCCGTCTTGGCACGCAGCATGATCTCTGCGTCTGACAGCCCGTCTGCCCCTGCGAGCGCCGGCGAAAATCCCGGCGTCGGCTGGGGAGCATTGGCAGCCATCAGCAAGCCCCGATCAAGTGCGGCAGTGCTCACATCAGTTTCAACCCCGTCATTTGCTGAAAGTTGCACTATTTCGTCGTCTTGAGGTACGGCCGAACTCGTTGCTGGTGAACCAGATACGGATGATTTTGTCGGTTTGGATTCGAAAGCCATGAAAAGAGTCAAACGGCCGAGGCAAATCTCGACCAGCGGAAGCATTCACCCGAGCGTGGAATAAGGCTACCACGGCATGCTCACGGGCCCGAAACTCCGGAGTTTGCGTACAAAGGGGGCGAACGGGTTGGTTACTGGAACAGAGGGATGATGGCTTCCACAAGGGTGCCGGGCTCGGCCCGGACAATGCTTACGTGGCCACCCATCTGTTTCAGGCGCTCCCGCATACCGCTAATGCCGACACCCTGCACCAGGGCGGGAGAGCTCCCCAAATCCTTCGGAAGGGATTCCGATGCCGAAATCGCGAACTCTGACGACGATGCGGTCGGGTTGTTGGCGAATCTCGATACGCGCGTCGTCGCTGCCGGAGTGTCGGTGAATGTTCGTCAATGCTTCCTGAATGACGCGAAAAATTGAGATCTCAGTTTCCTTGCTCAAACGCGGAAATATCAGCGGCTTGTAGTCAAAGACGATCCGAAGATTGCTTCGTTTCCTGAATCCTTCGAAGTACAGGTGCAACGCCGCCAGCAACCCTGATTCGTCGAGAAGCGGTGGATGCAGCAAGTAGGAAACATTGCGAACTTTCGCGATTGCGCTTTCCGCGAGTTGGATACACTCCTGGCGCGAGTCAAACTCTTTGGCCGTGTCCAGATTCAACTTGAGAGCTACGAGCACCTGCCCCAAATCATCATGCAATTCGCGGGACAAACGGCGCCGTTCGATGTCCTGAACATGCACCAGCTGCGACGACATGCGCTGCAATTCAAAATTCCTCAGTTCCAGTTGGCTGCGCGATTCCGACAATTGCGCCATCTTGGTTCGAAGCTCTCGATTCAAGTCCTGCGTGCGCTGTTCGAGATCCCTGCGCTCACTCAGATCGCGCGTGACCTTCGAGAAGCCGCGCAATACGTGATCAGGCCCGTCGCCGCGCAAGGCAGTGATGACAACCGACGCCCAGAATGAGGTTCCGTCTTTTCTGACACGCCAACCTTCGTCTGCGAAGCGTCCGGAGGACGCCGCAATTTCTAACTCGCGCTGGGGCCAGCCGCTTTCGCGGGCCTCACTCGAATAGAACTTCGAGAAGTGTTCGCCGATGATTTCCGAGGCGGTGTAGCCTTTGATCCGCTCCGCCCCCTGGTTCCATGTCATGACCCTGCCTTCGGGATCCAGCATCAGGATCGCGTAATCCTGCACGCTTTCGACCAAGACACGAAACAATTCGTCGGATTCATTCGTCGGCGACCATGTTCACGCGATCGATCGTGGGCTTAGGCATTTGCGGATAGTTTGAAACCGGACAACAAAAAATACTAGAGAAATCGAGAAGCCCCCACATATACAGAGATTCTGGTAGGTTCTGGCGAAAAGGAGGTCCGCCGCTTTTCGCGAAATCGAGGCCGGTGAAGACTTCTGTGTCGCGCCTAGCAACTTCCACAGGCCCCTTTCCGACAATACGGGTAGTTTCTATTCTTTGATTGGGCTCTGCGCGGGATTTGCTCACGCAGGGTTGGGGCGGGGGGCCATGAAAATTGGTGGCAATGCTTTAGCGGCGGATTGGGGCGGAGCGCCTGATCCCAACGTCACGCAGGCGCGTCCGGGGGAGACCTTGTCGCAGATCGCGTCGCGTCTGAATGTCAACCTGGCGGATTTGGAGAAAGCGAATCCGCAGATCGCCGATCCGAACACAATCACACCCGGGTCGGATATCCAGATTCCGGCGCAGTCTCCATCGCCGCAAAATTCGATGGGACCGGCCGACAGTGGAACCGTCGACGGTGGCGCCTCACGATCGGCGAAGTACTTCGAGAACCAGTTCGAATCCAGCATGATGCGCTCGATGCTCTCGGGCGGCAGCAACTTAAGCTTCATGCCGGCTAACAACCCTGCCGGCAGCAGCGGCGGGATCACGCAAATGCCTCCGGTGGCGGACCCGGTGGGCGAGCGTGCCGCGCAAGGCGACCAGCAAGACTTAAAGGCAGCCTTACACCAGGCATACGCCGCGGCGGAACAACTCGGTATCCACCATGAAGACATCGTGTCGATGTTGCATACGATGTCCGCGAACCCTCCGCTAACCCGGGAGAAAATGACCAAAGGGTTGCAACTGCTCTTTCTGTCAAAAGACCTTTCTCCTGCCGACCGCAAGCTGGTTGACGATGCGTTCAAGTCAACGCATGAAGATCCCGCGCAGGTCGATGCACTGAAGAAACTTGTGGTGAATCCAAAGTTCACCAACGCGAGCACGCAGACCAAGAAGGAGTGGCTCGACAAGTTCAAGAGCCTGGCGAACAGCCCGGAAGTACAGAATCTCCCTCCAGAGGAGAGGAGCATCGTTACCCAGGCACTCACTTCAGACCCGCCGCCGTCGGCGGACAAGATCAAGAGCACTCTGGATGTTATCCAGTCCGGAAAAGATCTATCGCCGGCGGACCACAAACTCTTCCTCGACGGTCTGAACGCGGCGGGCGGCGATCCGGCCTATGCGGCCAATCTCGAAAAGCTTATTCAGGATCCGAAGTTCAAAAGCCTGAAGCCGGCGGAGAAGACCGCGGTGCTCAGCCAGACGAAGAACTACCCAAATGCAGACGCGGTTGCCAACATCGACCGCCTGCTGCACAAGGACTGGTTCCGCTCCGAAAGCCTCGACGACAAGCAACGTTCTCTCAAGCTGGTTGGAAGATTGTCGACGTACCAGGGCGGAGACAAACAGGTTCTCGGTAACACCCTGGATAAACTGCTGGGTGACCATTCGCAAATCAAGCTTGAGTGGAAGACGTACCCGACTCGGCGAAGCACGGTACCACTTATGGGGAAATGGGCGATCACGTCCTGTCTCTCAACAAGGGAAAGGTCCCGGCGGGCAACGAAAGACTTCATGAAGACGATGACTCTAATGAACTCGCGATCGGGACCACGACGCACGAAGTAAATCACTCTGTGAATCCGGGTCCGGTCGGCAATACGTTCAAATATTTTGAAGACGAGTATCGCGCTTGGTTCGTGCAGTTCAAGGCCGAGCACGGACGGCCGCCCAACAATCAGGAAGCGATGGAACAACGCGTTGCGTGGCAACTCAATCCCGACAGCTTCTACGGTCCGTATGCGGCGGAGGCGATGAAGCATCCGAGGGAAGCAGAGAAGTTCTATCATTTTCTTTCGGAAATGACCGGGATGAAAGTCGACGCAAAGAACTGGAAAGATGCGGTCAAATCGGATCCGGCTACATGGCCTGATAAGGGGCAATCGACGGCGCCGGTTCCATCGGGGAATCTTGATAACCACTAGTTGGCTTCGAATGCTATTGTTCGCTGCGCTGCTGGGACTGAGCCGGTATCGCGCGGAAGGGATCACTATGGATGACAAGCTTCATCAGAAAATCGCAGACGCCATTCACTCCGAGTACGGGTGGAAGACGGCAGAAGTCGCACTCGACGAGGTGGAGCGGCTGCGGCGGGGGTCGTGCTCCTTCTATACGGCGCGGAGCACGGTTCGCCCTCTTTCGTACCAGCCGAACTACGCGGTGCTGCGCGGGAGTGAAGTCATCGGGATCAGCGACCACGATGCAGTCACGAAGATTGTGGACGCCTGCTCCGCCGACGCGCCAGCCGACTGGTGGGCCGAGGTCATCACCCGATTTCATCAGGATGTTGGTGGCGGAATCGTGCTCAGTGATGAATCGGTGCGGCCGGACATCGTGCGCAAGCTGGCGAAGGCGGGCAAGGCGTTTACACCACCCGCGTTCGGCGACGGAAAACAAAGCATCAGCTTCCTGTTACTCGACCCGGAGCATTACATTCTGTACAGCGTGAAAGCAACGCGGACTTCGACAGGCTCCTTCGAAATCGTCAAGACGAAGTTGTTAAGCGCGTCCTCCGACAGAGGCCCAAGTGCGCAAACAACGCCCGCCAATGTTCGGGAGAAGATCGAGCAGGCATTGCGCTCGTAGTGGGTCAACGCCGGGAACTCGGATTGCGATACTTGACCTTAACGGTCCTGGGCCCGGTTCGAAGAGACGACAATCTATTCGTAGCGAAGAGCTACGGTTGGATTGACGAGTGTCGCGCGGCGAGCGGGAATGTAGCACGCCAAGAGAGCGATCAAGAAAAGCAAGAGAGCCACCACAATAAACGTCAGTGGATCGTGCGCTGCCACGCCAAACAACAGCTTTGTCATCAGCCGGGTCAATCCGAAGGCTGCGCCAATTCCGATCGCAACGCCCACCAGAGTTAATCTCGTGCCTTGCCTCAGAACCATTTGCAGCACATCTCCGTATTGCGCTCCGAGCGCCAGGCGAATACCGATTTCCCGTTTGCGCTGCGAGACGGTGTAAGACATCACGCCATAGATGCCGATGATTCCCAGGGCGAGTGCCATTGCGCCCGCGATTCCGAGCATCACCAAAGTGAAGGAAATTCGGGCCATGGATTTGTCATACACTTCCTCCATTGTTTGCACCGATGCGAGCGGCAAATTCGAATTCACAGCCCACACCGCCGCACGCACTTCGTTCCGAAAGCTCTCCGTGCCGGCGCGTTCGCTCCGGATCACGAACGTCGTAGTGCGTATCGCCGGATCAAACCGGTTTTGCACGAGCGGAGCCCAGTACACGATTTCCGGCGCCTTCTCCTGCACGCCCTGCTCGCGAACGTCCTGAATGACGCCGACGACTTCATGCCACGGCATCGCGGAGTACTCGCGCAGATATTTTCCGACCGCTGCCGATGGAGTTCCCCACATCTCTCGCGCCAGATTTTCAGAAACCATCACGACCGGCCGGAGCGCGTAGACTTCACTCCACGTCATCTCCCGGCCTGCCACTAACCGTGTCCCGGCGGTCTGTAAGAAACCGGGAGAAATATTCTTATACAGTCGCAAGGGCGCGATCAGGTCGCCGGAATAGACCTTGTCTTTCGCAAAGATCTCGTCCCACGCCGAGCCGAACCCTTCCATCGGCATCTCGCTCGCGAATCCAACGGACTTCACCCCATGAATCGCCGCGAGCTTATCGAGGATTGCGTTCTGGGTTCGCACAACCCGTTCCGGCTCGGTGATCAGCAAATCCGGGATGGAAATTCGGATGATCTGCAGATGCTGCGGCTCGGAAAATCCTGGATCGACTTTTCGCAAAGCTGCGAACGTGCGAATCATCAAGCCCGCGCTGATCAAAAGCACGAGCGCCATGGCCACCTGTCCGACGACCAGCAAGTTTCGCGCCCGATGCCGCTCCCGGCTCACACTGACACGTGCGCCCCGCACTTTGCAGAGTGGAACCGGTGTGGGGCCGCGCATATTTCAACGCTGGAATCAGTCCAAACAACAAGCCCGACAGCACCGAAAGAGCGAACGTGAATCCCAGGGTTTGCGCATCGATCGCGATTTCGTTCATGCGAGGTAGATTCGAAGGACCGACCGCGACGAGGAAGCGCACGCCGGCATAGGCTATGCAAACGCCGGCGACTCCACCCATCAAACCAAGCATCACACTTTCAACCAGAAGTCCGCGGACAATTCGAGTCCAACGCGCACCCAGTGCGGTGCGCACCGCCAATTCCTGTTGTCGCCCTTCGACCCTCACCAGCAATAAATTCGTCACATTGGCGCAAACGATGAGCATGACCACGCCGATCGTTCCCATCACTACCCACAAGAGTTCCCCCACGTCGCCGATCACTTCTTGTTTTAGCGAGCGAAACATGGGGGTGATTCTCCAGGTTTCATAGATATGCGGATTCGATCCGGGCCCGTTCGTCCATGAATCCATCCATACGGGCAGCAGTCGCGAGATGTCCGCATTGGCTTCCGCGATGGTTGCGCCGGGTCTGAGTCTGGCGATTCCGTGGAGTCCGAATCCCGCAAGAATCAACTTGTTCCGATCGAACGCGAGTGGCGTGGTCAAGTCAAAATCCGCATCAACAAAACGAAATCCTTCCGGCATGACGCCGACGATGGTTCTTGGCTGCGAATCGACAATGATGGTTCGCCCAATGACAGCCCGATCCCCGCCGAACCGCCTCCGCCAATATCCATAGCTCAGGATCGCGCTTCCCGGAGCATTCGGTATCTGGTCTACGTGCGAGAACCAACGCCCAATTGCGGGTGGTACGGAGAGGGTCTCGAGCATGCCGTCGCTCACAGCAACGGTGCGGACTTGCTCCGGCTCCGCGAGTCCCGTGACATTCGCTGTGCCGGCGATCCAGACGCCTAAGGATTGAAATGTCCGGTTATGTTCGGCGTAGGTGTAGTACATCGAGGGAGAGAGAAGCAGGCCGTTCTGAAAATCGGCCAGCCCTTCGGCTCCCGGCGCAAGTTGACGCAGCGCCACCAGTCGCTCAGGCTGCGGATAATTCAGCGGCTTGAGCAGCACGCTGTTCACAACGGTGAACACTGCCGCGTTGGCGGCGATTCCAATTGCGATCGTCAGCAATGCGACAGTCGCAAAGACGGGATTGTGGCGGAGCGCGCGCAGCCCATGTCGGACGTCGGAAAGAACATCTTCCACGGAAGGCCATGCCCAGACCTCGCGGCTGTTCTCTTCGACCAAGCCCACATTCCCAAATTCACGCCGCGCGGCTTCCAATGCCTCTTTCCTGGGCATTCCGCCGGCAACCAACTCCTCCACTTTTTCGTCGAGGTGCGCCTGAATTTCTTCCGACAATTCACGGTACATCCGCCGGCGCGAAAACAATTGCTTCAGCCAATTCATGATCCCTCCGGCGCCAGGACGCGCGTGATTCCTTCCAGCATTCGCTCGAAGGTCGATACCTCACGGTCAAGATGTTTCACTCCCGCTGCGGTCAGTTTGTAAATCCGGATCCTGCGGTTGGTGGAAGAGATGCCCCATTCTGCTTTCAAGAATCCTTCTTTGAGCAAGCGCTGAAGAGCCGGATACAACGAGCCTTCTTCGATGACAAGCAAATCTTGCGAGGTTCGCTTGATCTGCTGCACGAGGGCATAGCCGTGCATCGGCTGCCGTTTCAGCATACGGAGAATCATCATCTCCAACGCTCCCGGGAATAAATCGCGTTGTACTTTTTTTCCCATGCGGACAGTTTCGTCTCCTGGCTCCTTAGGCATGATTGCTCAATGCCTAGAGCAAAACAGTATTGAAGTTTCGTGATGCAGTCAAGTCCGGCAATCAGCGCGGCCGTTAACCAGGACTTCGAATCGACAGGAGGAGTGGGCATTGCGTCTCGCGCAGGAAGCGTCATTCCTCCGAAAGCTCGGAATCCCCGAGATGGCGAATAACGATGTCCAAATCTGAACATTCATTGTCGATTGTGAACATTGATGTGGAGGTCTCTTGTGGGGAGGTTGCTTCGTTTTCATAGAGTTGCACGGAGAATTACTGGAGGCGTGGTTGCTCTCGAGAACGTCAAGGAAAACTCAAATGTGGATCTTCCTTCAAGACCTTCGCTATGCCATCCGCCAGTTTCGCAAGAACCTCGGGTTTACTGCAGTTGCGGTCATCACGCTGGCTCTCGGGATTGGCG
Organism: uncultured Acidobacteriota bacterium; assembly: GCA_963771765.1. GTDB lineage: Bacteria > Acidobacteriota > Terriglobia > Terriglobales > Acidobacteriaceae > Sulfotelmatobacter. The sequence goes on along the minus strand of CAVYUY010000016.1, from coordinate 292,330 downwards.
CAAACACGGCGATTTTCAGCGTCGTGAATGGAGTTCTGCTCCGGCCGTTGACGTTCAAAGATCCTGCCCGGCTGGTGCGAGTATGGCATGTGCCGCCGCCAAAGAGCTTCCCGGGGATGACGACCTTTTCTGTTTCCGCGGCGAACTATCTGGATTGGGAGCGGCAGAATCACGTCTTCGAGCGGATGGCGATCTATACATTCCACGGCTTCACGCTCACCGGCGGGGACAAGCCGGAGCAAGTGGATGCATGCGCCGCGACGGCGGGATTCTTCGCGACGCTGGGGATTCAACCTATCTTGGGCCGGGCGTTTACTTCCGACGAAGATCAGCCTGGCCATTCCAATGTTGTGGTGCTGAGCCATCGCTTGTGGCAAGAGCGTTTTGGATCGAACCCCGGCATCGTGGGCCAAAACATCGAGATGGATGGCGCGAAGTATCTCGTGGCTGGCGTGATGCCGGCAAGCTTTCAGTTTCCGGATTTCGCACAGATGTGGACGCCGATGGCTTGGACTGACCAGGAAAAAGCGGTTCGAGGAGAGCATCACTCTGTAGTCATCGCGCGTCTTGCCACGGGTGTCGATGTGAAGCGAGCTCAGGCGGAGATGAACACAATTTCGAAGCGCCTGGAGCAAGAGTATCCGGACGATGACAAAGGATGGGGCGCCGTAGTCGTGCCTTTGCACGACGATCTGGTCAGTGATGTCCGGCCGGCCCTGCTGGTTCTGCTGGGCGCCGTGGCTTTCGTTCTCCTGATCGCGAGCGTTAACGTGGCGAACCTCGCACTGGCAAGGACTTTTAGCCGTCAGAAAGAAATTGCGATCCGGTCCGCGCTGGGCGCCAGTAGTACGCGGGTCCTGCGTCAACTCTTTACCGAGTCCGTGGTGCTCGCGCTCGCGGGAGGAGCACTCGGCCTGACTTACGCTCACGCTGGGGTGCGGCTGATCATGGCCTTTCTCGCGGACAAGATCCCACACTCGATTGAAGTCGGACTGGATGCCAAGGTTCTCGGGTTCACCGCGGCGATTTCTATATTCACGGGGATGTTGGCGGCAGTTCTTCCGGCATTCCGCCTGGCTCATGCCGACGTGAACCAGTCGTTGAAACAAGGGCTGGGGCGCACGGATGCGAATTCCAGCGGCAAACGCACCCGCAGCATGCTGGTTGTGGCAGAGGTTTCTCTTTCACTGATTTTGCTGGTGGGCGCGGGCCTGATGATCCGCAGTTTTCAGGAACTCCACGGAGTGAATCCGGGATTCGATTCGCACAACGTCACAACCATGACGGCGATGGTATCGCGCGCGAAATTTCGTGAACCGGCACAGCAGGCGAGATTCTTCGAACAGGTGCTGCAGCGGGTCCGAGTCCTTCCTGGAGTCGAAGCCGCGGGAGTGATCGACGACATCCCCCTCGACAACGGAGGTTCGCATCAACCGGTTGCGATCGAGGGCCGTCCCATGCTGCCGATGTCGGAGCAACCAGAGGTAGATGTGCGCCTGGTCAGCTCCGGATATATGAACGCGATGCGAATCCCGGTCATTAGAGGTCGCGATCTCAGAGACACCGATACTGCGGGACGGACGGCGGTGATATTAATCAGCGAATCGATGGCCCGGCAGTTCTGGCCGGGGGAAGATGCGTTGGGCAAGCGCCTCACGCTGCCTTTCTTTCCAGATTCCGTTCGCGAAGTAGTTGGAATTGTGGGAGACGTAAAGCTCGACGGCCTCGATCAAACTCGTCCAAGCGCAGCGTTGTATTTCCCGCTCGAACAGATTTCCGCCCCGTCGAACGGAGGATGGAGTTCTTTTCCGATGACACTGGTAGTGCGCGCAGGCTCTGGCTCCGGGATGGTTGCTGCCCTGTCGAATGCAGTGCACGACGTCGATCGCGAAATGCCCTTGCGCGACATTCAGACCATGGACGACATGGTGGCAAACTCGCTATCCCAGCAACGCTTCAACATGCTGCTGCTCGGCGCATTTGCTTCGCTCGCATTGTTGCTGGCCGCCGTTGGAATTTACAGCGTGCTTTCCTACAGCGTGAAACGAAGTGTGCGAGATATCGGAATCCGCCTGGCCCTCGGCGCCCGGCTGGAGGACGTACTGCGCATGGTGGTTTTTGAGGGAATGAAACCAGTATTGCTCGGCGTCGTTATCGGAGTGGTTGGATCGTTGGCTCTTGGGCGCGTTTTGTCTGGTCTGATCTTTGGCGTCAAGCCGACCGATCCGATCACGTTTATCGTCGTCACCGTGTTGCTGGCGCTGATTGCTCTGATTGTCGAGCGTCCTTCCGGCGTACCGGGCGACGAAGGTCGACCCGATGGTGGCGCTGCGATACGAATAGTGTTTCACCGGAGAAGATAAGCATTCGGAGAAGATGTGTGGCCGCAGGCTTCGAAGGCCACCCTCACGGCTGTAGTGCCTCCAGTTGAACTTATCGGCGTGAAGAGCGGTCATCCTGAGCGGAGCCGCTCTTCAGGCGAAGCGAGGATCTCGCGTGGAGTGGAGAAACTCCGCGGAAAATCCCTCGTCCACACTTCAAGAAACGCGGTCTTTGGGAACGATGTCCTCATCATCCCCAATTCAAATTGCGCCGCGATGACTGTCCAACCCCGGTGGACACCACGACCAAAAAACGATAAAGTAGCCTTTGGGTGGACACCTCCACACTGTGTAACCCATTGAAAATTCGCGTGACGCCAGTTGCGCGGGATTCGAAAAAGCAGGGCGCTTAACTCAGCGGTAGAGTGCCATCCTCACACGGTGGAAGTCATAGGTTCGAATCCTATAGCGCCCACCAACTTCTCGACAGCTCACGATCCGCTATAGGATCACGGGACGGACCGGGCAAGACGGTCTCCGCAAGCTTCTCCATTTACATCCTAGTTGCCAATTACATCCCAGTTGCCAAGACTAGGATTTCAGCAGCACCCGTAATTTGTGAGCGTATCTGCGGCTTGAGGGGACCACCGTTCCTTCTGCCAGTACGATGTCGTAAACCCCATCGAACATTGGACGAATTTCGCTGATGCAGGCAGCGTTCACGATGGCCGATTTCCGCACGCGGACGAAGTGGTGTGGCGCCAGCTTCTCTTCAAGGTTTGTCAAAGTTTCCCGCAACAGGTGGCTGCCACTGGCGGTGTGTATGCAGACATAGTTTCCCGTGGCTTCGATCCAGAAAACGTTGGAAACGGGAACGAAGAAAATTCGCTTCTTGTCCTTTACCACAAAGCGTTCCAACGGGCGAACACTACGGAGGGATTGGAGCAGTGGTTCGAGACCTCGATTTGCTTTCCCGCGCTGTTCAACGACCTGGAGTGCGTGTGCCAGTGCCTTGGCAAATCGCTCCTTATCATACGGTTTCAAGAGATAGTCGACGGCGTGCACTTCGAATGCACGAATGGCGTGCGCATCGTGAGCCGTGACGAAGACATAAACGGGAGCGGAGCCGTTCGATGGCTCGACATTTTCGATGACTCCAAAACCATCCAGATCAGGCATCTGCACATCGAGAAAGACAATGTCGGGACGAAGTTCATGGATCTGTTCCACCGCACTTACTCCGTTCGCCGCTTCGCCGACAACTTCAATATCGCTGTGTTTGGCCAGATAGCGCCGGATACCGCGGCGGGCGATCGGTTCGTCATCGACGATGAGGACTCGCGTCTTCATGCGAACTCCTCCATGGAATGGTGATGATGGCTTCACAGCCTCGACCGTCGCCCCTGGTAAGTTCCAGCGACGACTCGTCCCCGTAGAGCTGTTTCAAGCGTGACTGGACATTGGTGAGTCCTACGCCGAATCGCAGGTGCGATACCGGCGCCGGGCCCGGGCCATCGTCGCGGACGCAGAGCCAGACTCTGCCATTGTGGCGCTGCGCGGAGATCTCTAGGCGGCCTGCGGCAGAATCGACGCTGATGCCGTGCTTGATGGCATTCTCAACCAGCGGCTGAAGCGCCAGGCTCGGTACATAGACTCCGAGAAGGTCAGGTGGCACGTCCATGTGAACTTTCAACCGATCGTGAAAGCGTGTCTGTTCGATCTCAAGATACTTGCCGACGAACTCGAGCTCGCTCTCGAGGGTGATCTCGTTCTCGCGCCGCTCGAGCGCCATGCGCAGCAAATCGCCGAGGCTGACCAACAGATGGCTTGCAGCATCGACGTCTTCCTGCATCAACACTCCAATCGTGTGAAGACTGTTGAATAAAAAGTGCGGATGCAACTGGCTTTTGAGGTTCTCCAGCTCGGCGTGGGAGAGCTGCGACTCCAGTTGTGCCGCTCGAGTCTGGCGCTCCAGAGCGGCCTGGTAAAAGTGGATCGACTGATACAGTCCTACAACTAACCAGTACGTAAGCACGCCAGTGAAGCTCATCGATACAACACTGCCTGTGAACGTCGGGAAAACGCGCGGCACGCTGGGACCCGTTATGCGAAAAAGCAACCGCAGGAGTCCGGCGCTCACAAAGTATTCCGTGACAGATGCCACGGGAGCCATCAGCAGCGACATGATTGTGTGGATCGCTATATGTGGTACAAACCTCGGCCCCGTCAACGGGAACCGTTTTGCTAGACCAATCACAAGCGGTGTGAACGCCGCCCATACGTACCAGTAGACGAACTCGATCACCACGAACACCCAGTTGACGTGCGCGCCGTGAACCTTCGCCACCGCGATCTCCTGCACCGTGAACAACAGGCCTACAGTCGTCCACGCACACGGGATCAAAATCCATCTCGTCCGTCCCATATCTGGTGTGGCCTGCGGCAAGCGGAGTGTCGCCTCCTCAACACAGCAGTTTAAGCCGTATTTGGCGGCCGACCCAACCGCTTGTCTCGTTTCGGGTACCGCACGTCACTTTTCCTGCTAATGCCGGTTCTTCGCCGTGTATGTTCCATAGCCGCTAACCCAGTGTCCACAGGAGTTTGCTATGAGCAAAACAGCAATTACCTCTCCGGAACTCACGCCGCCGGTCGGGCCGTTTTCCCAGGCGATCGAAGTCGGTGGTTTCCTCTATTTCAGCGGACAGGTAGCCCAAGACCCGGCCACCGGCAAGGTGGTCGAGGGGGGCATTGTGGCAGAGACGGAGCGCGTCCTCCAGAACCTCGCGGCGGTTCTCAAGGCGGCCGGCAAGAGTTTCGATGACGTCGTGCGCGCCGGTGTGTTTCTCACGAGCATGAGCGACTTCGCCGCGATGAATGGCATCTACGCAAAGTGTTTCAGCCAGCCCTTTCCCGCCCGCACGACGATTGGGGTCGCCGCGCTACCACTTGGGGCCTGCGTCGAGATCGACCTCGTTGTCAGGGCTTGAGGTGACAAAGGAGGGCCTCATCGCCGGGGATGTTGGCGGCTCCAAAATGCAAATACTGATAGTAGGCATCGGCGCGTTGGGCGGAACCATTGCGGCGCGTGCCATCCGCGCAGGACTGCCCGTCCGGCTTGCGGCTCGCAATGCCGATTCAGCGGAGGCATTGCGCAGATCGGGCCTGCGAGTGTCCGGCATCGGAGGAGAGGTAAGGACAGATGTTATCGACATCGCCGCAGTTGAGGACTACGGAAAGGGAGACCAATTTGACTTGATCCTGCTTGCCACCAAAGCGCAGGACACGCTGGAAGTCGCGCCCCGAGTGTTGCGCCTACTCGCGCCCGGCGGGGTTCTATTGCCTATACAGAACGGCGGGGTTGCGCGGGTGCTTGCGGATGGTCTGGGAGAAGACAAAATCCTTGGAGGATTCTCAAATCTTGGCGCCACGATGGTCGAACCTGGTGTCTACGAACAGAAGAATGCCGGGCATCTAGTGATAGGCGAACTGGCCGGTGGCGTCAGTGAACGCATCGATCAGGTTGTGCGCACGTTGGATCGAGCGATTGAGGTCAAGGCCTCTTCAAACATCACCGGGGCCATATGGTCGAAGCTGCTGATCAACTGCTCCGTTACAACCCTTGGCGCGCTTTGTTCTCAAACCATGCGCCAGTACATGGAAACAGAGGCAGGCAAGAAGGTCTTCCGACGGACATACGAGGAGGCGTTGTCGGTGGCATTTGCAACCGGCACTCGGCCGGAGCGACTGGCCGTGGACCCGATTCCGCCCGACTGGGCGAGCAAGGTCGCGATAGAAGAACGCTATGAGTCGTGGGTTGAAGAAATAATTGCCTTCTACGGAGATGTCAAACCCTCGATGCTCCAGGACTTCGAGCGTGGCCGGAAGACTGAGGTCGATTTCATCAACGGCTACGTGGCGATGTTAGGCGCCGCGTCCGGAGTGCCGGTACCTATGAACGCCACAATTACAGACCTTGTACACCAGATCGAGCGTGGAGTTCTCCAGCCGACACGAGAACGGATGCACGACCTAGCCGCTCAAATTGCAGATTAAGGCCGACGGAGAAGAGGTACAAAGTTTTTGGCCGCCAACCGTCCTATACGTTTGCGCTTGTGCTGGATACCGCTGTGACACTTTGAATCCCGGTTTCGCCTTGGGAACGGATTGATCACTGGCGACAGCGTTTGACGGCCAACTCTGACCGCTTGTCTCGTTTCGGACACCGCATGTCACTTTTCCTGCAAACACTGGTTCTTCGCGGCATATTGTCCGTTGAGCAGGAGCATCAAGCAGCACGAATCGTTAGTGACAAAGAGGAGTTCCACATGAAGAGGATTCTGACTCAGTACGGAGTGTGCGCGCTTGCGCTCGCCCTGATGGTGCCGTTCGCGCAGGCGCAGCCCGCAGGAATACAGGCCGCTTTCGGAAAAGATGCCGGAAAGCTTTCCGACAAATTCACCGGACTCGCTCGGGTGATGACCGGCAAGTACGACTGGAAGCCCGGCCAGGGCGTTCGCTCCGTCGGCGACGTGTTCAACCTGATCGTTGAGGAGAACGGCCTGCTCGCGGACGCGCTCACGGGTAAAACGAACCCGGGGGCAGAGCCCGCGCCCATTACCGATCCAGTGAAAATGCAAGACGCTCTGAAGACTTCTTACGCGAATCTGCAAAAAGCGATTACGGAACTTTCCGACCACGACCTGCAGACGCCGGTGAAATTGTTTGGACATGACCTCACGAAGCTGGCCGCGGTGATGCTGATTCTCGGAGATCAACACGAGCATCTGGGGCAGTCGATCGCCTACGCGCGCAGCAACGGCGTAGTGCCGCCCTGGTCTAAGTAGGAACTGCGGCGTACTAGCGACAGTCACTTCGTATCGTCTTCGTATCGTCCAGGAGGGAGTATCGATGATATTCAACAGCCGGAAATTCAAAAGCTGGAAATCCAAGGGATGGAGGGTCTGCGCCATTGCCTTGCTTTCTTTCACTGCCGGATCGCTCATTACTGCGCGACTTGTTCACATTGACCAGGTGAGAGCCGACAGCAATCGGGTCTTCGAGCTCCGCATTTATCACGCTGTACCGGGCAAATTGCCGGCAGTGGAATCAGGGTTTCGAGACACCTATTCAAAGCTGTTCGCCAAGCACGATCTGCATGTCGTGGGTTACTGGGTACCTGAGGGGGCAGCCGCTTGGGACAACACATTCGTCTACCTCGTGGCTCACTCCAGCCGGGAGGAAGCAAAAAAGAACTGGGACGCGATGCTGGACGACCCGAAGGTTGAGGAAGCGATCAAAGCCGAGGAGGCCGACAAGTTGGTGGAAAAGATAGACCGAATGTATATGCGGCCGACGGATTTTTCGCCAATGAAGTGAAATCTGCGACAGACGGCAATGACCCTGCTGATGGGCCAAGTCGGGAAATTTGCCTTTTGCGATTCTGTGATGTTGGCCGAGAGGATCCGTGTTTATGGGGACTTTACTTCAGGATGTTCGCTATGGTTTGCGCATGCTGGTCAAGAAGCCCACATTCACACTCGTGGCTGTCCTGACGCTGGCTCTGGGCGTGGGAGCGAACACAGCGATTTTCAGCATCGTGAATGCCGTGTTGCTGCGTTCTTTGCCCTATCCCGATCCCGATCGTTTGGTACGAATCTTCTTTAACGAGCCCGGCGTAGAATTGCGGGACGTCAGGTTTTCCAAGCCCGAACTGGATGACCTGCAGACGCGATCGGATGTATTTGAAGATGTGACCCCGATCTTCGAGGGTAGCGAGGATGTGACCGGCGCCGGGCAGCCCGAGCGTGTCGAGGGGGTTAATGGCAGTTTCAGCTATTTTTCCATGCTGGGTGTGACCCCGCAAATTGGACGGTTGTTCGGTCCGCAGGACTTCGTGCCTGGTTTCGCCGCAGAAGCCGTGATCAGTGATGGCCTGTGGCGCCGTGCCTATGGCGCCGATCCGCATGTTCTCGGCCGTACCATCCGGATCGACAATGACCCTCTTACAATTATTGGGGTCCTGCCACGCGGGTTTCGCCATCCTGGACCAACGAGCTCCGGCGACGCGGAAGTGTTTTGCGCCGGCGGATTCACTGCAGATCCTTTTCCCCCACCAATGCGTGGTACCCGGATTTTAGTATCTGGGATCGGACGACTTAAGACGGGCATGACACTGGCGCAAGCTCAGGAGCGGCTGACTGCCATGGCTGCCCAATTGCGCCGTGACTTTCCCACTGACTATCCGCCGCAGGCGCAATGGACAATTGAGATTCAACCACTGCAAGAAACCTTGGTGGGCAAGGTTCGGCCCATGCTGCTGGTGTTACTGGGTGCAGTAATCCTGATCGTATTCATCGTGTCGTTGAACATTGCTAATCTTCTTCTGGCACGTGCTTCGGGGCGGCAACAAGAGATGGCGGTGCGGTTAGCGCTGGGGGCGAGCCGCGTCCGCATCGTGCGCCAGATGCTGACCGAGTCCATGCTGCTGTCGCTTGTCGGCGGTGCCGCGGGAATCGCAACTGCGTTTGGTACTTTGGGCTTCATTCTGCGCTTTGTGCCATCGAACGTTCCCCGGCTTAACGAAGTACGAATCGATTGGGTGGTGCTGGTGTTCGCTCTGGTGATTTCCATTCTCACCGGCTTGTTGTTTGGACTCGCTCCAGCACTTCATTCGGCGAGAGGCGCTCTCTCCTCGGCCATTCGTGAAGGCGGTCGAGGGTCCGGCTACAGCACTAAGACCGGCCGATTGCGGGATGTTCTAATCGTCTCTGAACTGGCGTTCGCCGTCATACTGATGGTCGGAGCCGGCTTGCTGCTGCGTACGCTGCGGGGTCTGCTACAGGAAAACCCAGGCTTCAATCCGACTCAAGTTGTCACGGCAAACATACAGCTTCCGAATCCCAACGAATCGGAGGCTGATGCGTATCTCGATATTCCTCGCAGAGCGACCTTTGATCGTGAATTGCTGCGGCGCATGAAGGCAATCCCGGGAGTGGAACTGGCCGCAATCACCTCAGCTCTACCGGCCACCAACAGCAACCCCAACGCGGTCGGTGGCTTAACGATTGAAGGCTTCGCGATTGAAGACAGACCGGTCGAGTCCTCGCAGGGTCTCAGTGCCGAGCGAATTCGGATAAGTTCCGATTATTTTAAGGTGTTACAGACGACGCTTCTACGTGGCCGCTCATTCACCGAGGGCGACGAAGACGGCAAACCGTTGGTGGCCATCATTGATGAAAGCACCGCGCGTAAGTATTGGCCAACCAGCGACCCGCTGGGCTCCCGCGTGCGGTTCGCACGAAACCCTACGAAGCCGTGGACGACCGTGGTGGGTATTGTGAAGGATATTAAGAATGACGGTCTGGACATCGATGGCGTTCCCCACATCTATGTTTCGACCTATCAAGACAACAGCAAGCGACTGAGCGTCGTGTTGCGGACATCTCTGCCCGCGACCCAGCTTGAACCACAGATTCGGCATGAAATCCTGAGCATCGATCCCGGCTTGCCGGTGTTTAATGTTTCTTCTATGAACGACGTCCTGGATCGGTCACTGGCTTCTCGCCGTTTTTCTGCCGATCTGGTGGGCGGATTTGCTGGACTGGCGCTGCTTCTGGCCTCCATCGGAATATACGGCTTGTTAGCCTACATCGTCGGCCAAAGATCGCGCGAGATCGGTATCCGCATGGCCATGGGTGCGCGGCGGGATGACATTCTGAAAATGTTCTTACGCAAGGGGGTCGCGCTTGCTGGCATGGGCATCATTGCCGGAGTGGCCTTTTCTGCGTCCACTGCCTCCATGATGGCAAGTTTGCTCTATGGGGTTCGCCCGCACGATCCGGCTGTGTTTCTGATCGTGCCTCTGCTTTTACTTGCTGTGGCCGCACTGGCGAGCTATCTTCCAGCACGCCGCGCGACCAAAGTGAACCCGATCATTGCCCTTCGCGAAATATGAACTCAGAGGTTCACAGCAGTCCATCAATGACAGGAAAACGTAGTGCTGGGCAGCCACAGGCAAAGCTATTCAGTTCGCAAGACTTCAGCCGGATCTACTAAGGCGGCCCGCCACGCAGGCAGAAACACGGCGGCAAGCGATACCACAGCCAGCATCGCGCTGACGCAAATCAGCGTCATGGGATCCCACTCTTTCACACCAAAAAGCAGGCTGCGCAACAATCGCGATGCGATGACCGAACCAATGAGTCCCAAAACAAGGCCCGTTCCAATCAGCCGCCCCGCCTGGCCCAGAACAAGAGTGTAGATGGCGGTGCGCTGGGCACCCAGCGCGATGCGCACACCGATTTCGCGGCGACGCTGGCGTACCGAGTATGCGATGACCCCGTAGAGTCCGACCACACTCAAAATGAGAGCCGCCGACGCAAACCCACCAATCAGCCATGCTGAAAAGCGATGAAGAAGAGCGGCCTGCGTCTCATTGATCGTGTCATCGAGTGTTGTCTCGTTGGAGACGGCTATACCGTCATTTATCCGATGCAACGTGGCAGTGACCGAGGACAGGAGTGCAGCCGGGTCCTGTGCCGTCCGGACCACAATATGGAATCCGCGCTCGAGGATTTGCGGGAGAGGGAAATACTCAGCAGGTCCCGAAGGCACATCCAGGGCACCCTCGTGAACGTCTTCGACTTCACCGACCACCAGCCATACCGACGGTCGTCCGCCTTCGCTATTCGAGAATTTTTGACCAATCGGGTTCTCGTTGGGAAAGTATTTACGGGCAAGGGAGGCATTGATGATTGCCACACCGGGCATCGAAGCATCATCTGCCTCGGTGAAGAATCTCCCGCGCATCAGCCGGGCGCCCATCGTGTGCAGGTATCCGGGACTGATGTGGCGTTCGTCAACTTCGTTTTCGCCGGTGAGTTTAGGTTTCCCTATCACCTGGATCGAATCGGTGCTGCAATCGCATTGAACAGGCAGAAGGCTGGTGAATCCTACAGACTGAACGCCCGGCAGTTGCCCAACACGGCGCTCGATCTCCTGATAGAGTTCGGCAGTTTGTCCGTCGGAGCTGGCTGTGCGGGGAAGGACAACCTCCGCGGTGGCCAGATGTGAGGGGTCGAAGCCCAAAGGGACGTGCAGCAGGCGATAAAGGCTCCTGGTCAACAATCCCGCACCGGACAGCAGAATCACAGCAACAAGCAGTTCGACGATGACAAGATTCGACCCGATGCGCTGCCAGAACCTGGACACGGCGCCGCGGTCTCCTTCGGAGAGTGCATCCCGTCCCCTCTGCACGGACAGACGGAAGATGGGAGTGGCCGCGATCAGGATTGCGGCGAATGCACAGATTCCGATGGAAAAGGCATACGCATGCGGATTCAGGTGTACGCCTTCGAGAAAGGGCATGTTTGCCGCCATGTCTTTCGGAACCAGTCCGCCGAGTAGCCGGATCAGTCCAACTGCGGCAGCCAGTCCGCCGACACATCCCAGCAGGGCGAGCAGACAACCTTCGGTGACAAATTGCTGCACCAGTCGAGCAGGCGTGGCTCCTAAAGCGGCCCTGACAGCAATCTCACGCCGCCGGCTCTCAGAGCGGGCAAGCATGAGGCTAGCCACGTTGACGCAGGCAATGACCAGGAGAAGTACCGCGCCGCCGAGTAGAGTTAACAAGGCAGGCCGTATGTCGCCCACAATCACTTTCGAGAGCGGGACAACAGAAGCACCCAGATGGAATTCCCGGGTCGTCCCATACTCCCGCTGCAAGTGATCGGCAATGAAATTCATTTCGGCGAGTGCTGCGTCGCTGTTAACTCCCTCGCGGAGCCGGCCGATTCCCCAGAAGTTATAGAAGTCTCGTGAATGCTCATGGAAACTTAGGGTGTTGATGGGCACCCAGAATTCCGCATTGCCGGCGGGCCCAAACGAAAATGTGCGAGGAAGAACGCCGATGATTGTGAAGGCTTTCCCGTCGAGGTCAACCGTCCCCCCGACGGCGTTGCGCTGACCTCCGAAACGATCGAGCCAGGTTTGATAACTCAGCAGCAGGACATTCGGCCCGCCCAGCCGGTCTTCCCCAGGATAGAAATCACGCCCTATCGCGGGATGAATACCGAGCGTTCGGAAGAAGCCCCCGCTTACGCGCTCTGCCGGGACGGATTGAGTGCCGGACGGCGATTGAAGGAGAAAACCTGTGCCGGTGTATACATCCAGTGAACTGAAAGATTTATTCGTGCTCTGCCAATCAAGAAAGTCCGGGTATGAGAGAGGCCAGCGAGGAGATACGGGACTGCTCTCGTTCACAGACAGGAGGCGATTGGGATCGAGGTATGGGAGCGGCTCCAGCAAAGCAGTGTCGGCGAAAGCGAAGATTGCTACAGCCGAACCGACGCCGAGCATCAGCACGAGAATCGCAGCAAGGGCGAACCCCGGGTTTCCGGCAAGCTGGCGCAGGGCGAGCTTCAAATCACGAATCAGATTGTCGAGCCAGAGCACACGTCCTTTGAGGTAAAAACGTTCCTCAGCAGTGGCGACATTGCCGAAGACGACTCTCGCCCGGCGATGGGCTTCCTCACGGCTCAGGCCCTCGGCCTCCAGTTCATCGGCCTCGAGCTGCAAATGTGCTTGGATCTCATCCGAAAAATCTTTTGCATTCCTCGTGCGCCTGAACATGAACTAAACCTCCCCGCCCTCTGGCGTGCTCGGGCCTCCAAGAATCAGGCCCATCGCGCGTGTCAGCCTGTGCCACTCGCTGGCCTTCTCGGCAAGACACTCACGGCCCTTCGCAGTGAGCGAATAAAACCGCGCCTTCCGGTTGTTCTCACTTACGCCCCATTTGGCGCCGATCAGCTTTCTGTCTTCCAGGCGTTGGAGTGCGAGGTACAGCGAACCATGATCGACGAGGAAAACCTCTTCTGACTGGCGCTGAATCGAGCGAGCGATGCCCTGGCCATGGCAAGGTCCGAAAACGAGAGTCTTCAGAATGAGCACGTCAAGAGTGCCTTGAAGGAGGGAAATGCGCTCGGATTCCTTTCGGGTCGTCATCCGACACAAGGATGTCACTGCTTGGGTCGGATGTCAACACGTACCTCTAGTCTTCCACTGGCGATGTCAGGGGTAGGCGGAGGTCCTGCGAGACGTTCAAAGAGTGCGCTGGCGATTTAGAGTTGTGCGACCTTAGCTTCCGAGTGACGGTGGTAGAGAACTAGAGAGAGAATTACGAGCGGCATGATGAATTCGGTGACCAGGAAGATGCCGGAGTTATTGGCCGCGTGATTGTTGTTGAGTGTCATTTGGCGTACGTGCCCGATCGCGTCGCCCAGCAACCAGACTGCGTTCGCAATTGCGGTCGCCAGCCAGAAGTTGCCCCGGAACTTCAGACACAAGACGCCTAAAACGCCGACGGTGAGGTCCGCCATCCCGACTTCGTATTCGTAAGGGCTCGTCGACCATCCTATGGACGCCGATGTTTCAATTGGACGGAAGACGTGTGCATATGCGGTGAGCACTCCCATCAGGCCAACATAGAAGAAGAGCAGGTACAGCAGGTATGTTCCGGCAATTGCCGCTCCACCTTTCCGGCGTTTGGGTGAGAATGTAAGGTGGATCGATGCGCCCACAATTGCAATCAGCGTAAAGATGACTTGGAACATGTAGCCTCCAGAGAACTTTAGAAATCCTGTGCATCAATCAACTCTCACCGCCGGCATGCTTCTACGCGACACTCGAGAGTGGGCCTAACCTCACACCTGTGAGGCGTTCCGATTCCATCCAAAGCCGCTTCGCAACGGTTTCATCCAGCGCGTTCTTCGGAGCCTGCACAGAAGTCGGATACCCCTTCAGCTCAGCTATACCATCCGGACCGTAATAGCCGCCGGGCATCGCCTGCGGAGCAACTGCAGCATACAGAGTTGGCAGAGCCCCGTGCGCGGCGTCTTGTGAAAAGAAAGGCTTCATCGTTGCTATCAGGGTCTTCATTCCCGCCGGAACATGATCCGCCTGAAGGTTTGTTACCGCGTATCCCGGATGTGCGGCGGTGCTCAGAATCGGCGACCCGTCAGCCTTCAACCGTCGTTGCAGTTCCAGGGAAAAGATCAGGTCGGCCAGCTTGGATTGCGCATATGCCTGGAACATCGGCTTATAGACGCGCTCGCTCTGCAGATTATCGAATTCGATCTTGCCCCGATTACTTGCCGAACTCGACACCGTCACAACACGCGAGCCCGCTACGGGCTTGATGGATGGAAGCAGCAGCATCGTCAAGGCAAACGGCCCAAGATAGTTGGTGGCGAACTGACGCTCGAATCCATCTGTGGTGAGTTCACGCTTCGGCAGCGCCATTACGCCCGCATTGTTGATCAACAAATCGAGCGACTGGCCGGGAAATCGTTCCGTCACGCGCTTTGCGAAAGCATGAACCGAACCCTGCACGGCAAGATCGAGTATCTCCGCGTGAAGCCGTGCCTTCGGGACCTGCTCCAGAATGCGCCTGATTGCGTCGTCGGCCTTGGCCTGCGTTCTGGCCGGCAGGATAAGCTCGGCGCCTTTACGGGCCAACTCCAGCGCCGCCTCGAACCCGATGCCACTGTTCGCGCCCGTAATCACAGCCCGGCGTCCGGCCTGCGAAGGAATATTTGCGGTAGTCCATTTCGTTTTCATAAAGGCTAGTATCATCCCAATAGTATACTTTAGCAATAAGGCACCTTTTTGTGCTGTACTAACCTTGAGGTAACAATGAAGAAGCCGGCGAAGGAATCGAAATTCAGTTGGGAACAGATCAAAGATTTCTGCGAAACACTGACCGAAGCCGAAGATGCTCTCACACGCGAGATGGTCTCCCGCATCTCGGACAAGTGGTCGCTCTGGACGATGAGTGTGATCGCCGAATCCGGTCATCCCATGCGTTTTTCCCGCATCATGGAGCAGGTCGAAGGAATCAGCCAGAAGTCCCTCACCAAGACTCTCCGGGGCTTGGAGCGCGACGGACTGATAACCCGCGAGGTGTTTGCCGAGGTTCCTCCGCGAGTCGAATACACCATCACTCGTCTCGGCTCTGAGATGCTGGACAACGTTGCACCCCTCTGGCTATGGGTGGCAAAGAGCGTCCAGTCTTTCCAGAACTATCGAGCGGCATTCGATCGTCGCGAACTCCGACGGGGCGTGAGCTAGCAAGATTCCATTAGCGATGACGCAAACAAGCATTCTTTTACCATTTAGCTAACAGACACCGCAGGGTAGGCTTCGATGTATTCCTCGCCATTGCAACCCTGGTAGGCCACCGTACGCGCCTTCAGATCCACGTCGTACCGGACTACGCCTGCTCGCCACGAAGCGTTCAGGAATTCGGGGAATGTGCTCTCGCCGGCCTGGTCTACACGAAGCGCCTTGATCAGAGCCTCCTCATCGAAGGCCGGTACATCGATTGCACCATTGACCAAGGGTGCGCCCTGCATGACGACTGGACCTTCCTTCGTCAGATAGAGGCTTTGGCAGCACGGCAGCGACCATACATTACGGGTCACGCCGGCCTTCCGCAGAACTTCGGCCAGGTATGGGAAACCTCCCACACGAGGACGACCGTCTGCCGCAACTTTCATCGCTTCGGTCAGGTTATCGATTGCTTTGCTCACGAGATTTCTCCTTATTCGGTTGGGACATCATGGATCTAGTTCTGATCGGCAAGTTTGGTAAGCAGTTCCCGGACAGAGATCTTTTCTGTTGCACTCATACAATCTAAGTAGCGCGCATCGTCTTACTCGTCATCTAACTGGGTCCCAGAATGCCCTTTTCTTGCACACAGGAAAACCCTTATTCGTGGATAAAGTTTTCCACTAGACTCCGAGAGTCTCACTGTGGCAATCTTTCCTCACACCTCAAAAAATTTTGGCGGGGAATGAGAGACCCGGTAGCAATTCGCAAAGAACACAGGGCCGTTTGCGCAAAAATGGGCGAGATGCTGCGCAAAGCAAACGGAGAACTGCTGCCCGAAGACCGCGAACTTTACTTCCGGTTACACGGTGTCAAGCAAACCCTTGAGTGGGTGTACCCCTCTCTGATCAAAACTCCTCCGAAAACCGAAGACCGGCGAATCGCGCTGCTCGGCCACCAGCATTATGTTCACGGTCCGCTTCATTCCATTATTAAATCCCTAGAAAAGTAGCGGCGGGTTTACGAAAAAACAGCGTACGCGTCTGGCGCAGCGCTGCTTCGCGCCCGTCTGCAGATGGATAGTCGAATCCCCTCTACGTCCTACACCATTTCCTCGATAGAAGCTGTTCTGACCGATTGCTAGCTTGAAGCTGAGGGCTGTCATGAAAACGCTCCCGTGCAAGGAACTCGGCGGGCCCAGATCAGAGAAAGGTCGAAGCAGCGAAGGCGTCGGTCGCAGTTCGGGGCCGGTCGGGAGGCAAGACGATCGCGGTACCTCCACGCAGGCCGGGCGGGACTTTGAAACGGATCGACAAGAGGGCGCCAATGAGGTCCGCAGCGAAGGATAGCTCCAGCTCGATGATGTTCTCGGATCAGCCGTTACCTTTTAGGGACTCGATGCCGCTTGCGACTAACTCTACGAAAACCTCGGCCAGGTCCAAGGCTGCAGAACGCGCGCAAGCAAAACGAACCGCAGCAGAGCTAGTCCCGCGTTCCCCGACCCTTACCGAATTGCGAAGCTCCGCCGCAAGCTGCAAGGCCTGCGACCTTTGGAAAATGGCTACACAGACGGTGTTCGGCGAGGGGCCTGCGCATGCTCGCGTGATGTTTGTTGGGGAACAGCCGGGCGACCAGGAAGACAAATTGGGTCACCCGTTTGTCGGGCCCGCCGGACGCTTGCTCGACGAAGCGTTGGTTGAAGCAGGAATTGAGCGGTCCGAGGTTTACGTGACCAACATCGTAAAGCACTTCAAGTGGGAGGCTGCACAACGAGGCAAGCGCAGGATTCACAAAAAGCCTCGCCAGTCGGAGATTCAGGCTTGCCGTCCATGGCTCGAGGCCGAGCTTAAGGTGGTAAAGCCTCAAGTTCTCGTCTGTCTTGGGGCCAGTGCCGCGCAAGCGCTCTTGGGAAAAAATTTCCGAGTGACGCGCGACAGAGGAGTTCCAGTAGATTCCGATCTGGCAGTGACCGTTGTCGCTACGACCCATCCGGCCTCGATTCTACGAGCTCCCGACCCGCAAAGGCGGGACGAGCAGCGCGCCGATTTCGTTCGTGATCTCAAAACAATCGCGGCACTCCTTCGCCACAAAATCCGTAAGTCTCAACCGCCTTCGTGAACAAGATGCTCCGCTCGTAACAACAACCCAGCCGACATCCCGCTCGAATGCCGACGCATCCAAAATCAAATTTTTATCTGGAGGTAGTCGTGAAAGCCGTAAGTTTTGAAGGTACCCGCAAAATGTCTGTAAACGATCATCCCAAACCCAAATTGAAGACTCCAACGGACGCGCTGCTTCGCGTGACCACGAGCGGAATCTGTGGCAGCGATCTGCACATGTACGACGGGCGCACGCCGCTCGAAGAAGGTACTGTCGTTGGCCACGAGATCATGGGCGTGATCGAGTCGGTAGGCGAGGCGGTGCAGAGCATCAAGAAAGGCGATCGCGTCGTACTGCCGTTCAACATCGCATGCGGATTTTGCTTCAACTGTCATCGCGGACATACGGAAGCTTGTTTGACCATGAATCCTGAGGCTCCACACGCGGCCTACGGATACGCGGGAATGGGCCCGTACCAGGGCGGACAGGCTGAGTTCGTGCTGGTCCCGTACGCCGACTTCAATTGTTTAAAACTGCCGGGAAAGCCGGGCGACGAATGGGAAGACGATTTCCTGCTTTTGTCCGATGTCTTTCCGACCGCCTATCATGCGACGGAACTTGCCTGTGTGACTCCGGGAAAGACGGTGGCTGTATTCGGGGCTGGGCCGGTGGGCTTGTTGTCTGCGTATTGCGCACTGCTGAAAGGAGCGTCCGAGATTTATGTAGTCGATAGCGTTCCCGAACGCCTGGAGAAAGCGCAAGAGCTTGGGGCAATCCCGGTAAACTTCAGCGAGGGAGATCCGGTTGAGCAGATTTTCAAACTCAGGAAGAAGAATAAAGGCATTCAGCAGGGGCTGCGGCCCGGCGAGGAAAAAATGAAGGGAGTCGATTGCGCGATCGATGCGGTCGGCTATCAGGCTCGGGACAATGAGAATCCTGAAAAAGAGAAAGCGACGCAGGTTCTCGAAAATTGCCTTAAGGTCGTGAACGCAACAGGCCACGTTGGACTGATCGGGGTTTATATCGCTCCGGATCCTGGTGCGAAAGGGGAACAAGCAAAGAATGGCGTGTATCAATTTCCCATTGCCGACTTCTTCGACAAGGGCATCACGATGGGAAGCGGTCAGGCTCCGGTGAAGAAGTACAACGAATATCTGCGGGACCTGATTGTGAACGGTCGCGCTAAACCGAGCCAGATTGTCAGCCATCACATCGACATCGAAGAGGCCCCCGATGCCTATTCGAAATTTGATCAAAGGATCGAGGGTTATACGAAAGTCTTGATTCGCTTTGGTCAGAAGAACGCGGCGTAATTCTTTCGTTATTTAGCGGCCTGAAGACAAACGTTTTCGGGCCGCCCACCCTTACAGAAAATCCTGGTGGATTTCCGTCCCAGTGGCGATCACTGAAAGAAAACAACCTCGCGCAAGAATCGTTCCTCTAAATCTCAGGAGAAGATCATATGGCGGCGAAGAAGAAATCATCTGGACGAAAATACGGCAAAGCGGCAGGAAAGACGGTTGAGAGCGCGATGCGCCGAAAGAAATCCGGGACGCTGCGGTCCGGCCCCGGAGGCAAAGGTGGCAAGGTGAAGAGCCGGAAACAGGCGATTGCGATTGGGCTTTCCGAAGCGCGGAAGAAGGGTGCGAAGGTTCCGAAGAAGCGGAAAGCGGCTTAGGAAATTCGGAGTCGGATTTACTATTGTCGGCGCGGGGTTTGTACGCAACTGTTGCCGGCCTCGCTCCATTTCTTATGGCACGGGATCCAGCGGTCATTATTATCGGCGGTGGCATGGCAGGGCTTGCCGCCGCCCTGCAGCTCGGCAAGTCTGGTATCGCTGTTACCGTTCTAGAAGCGCGCGACCGTATCGGCGGACGCGTGCATACCCTGCATGACCCTGCGTCAGAGATTCCCATCGAACTTGGGGCCGAATTCATTCACGGCCGCGCTCCCCAGATACTCGATCCACTGCAAGAAGCAAAAGCTGAAATCACAGAAGTTGAAGGTGACAGTTGGTGCGTCGAAGACGGAGAACTGTCGACTTGCAACTTCTTCGAGGACGTCGACGAGATTCTCAACAAGATGGACGACAAGGGACCGGACGAATCGTTTTCCGATTTTCTTGAGCGGAGTGTTGGCCGTCCGAAGAGCGCAAAGCTGAGGCATGCAAGCCAGCATGCTACGAATTTCGTTTCGGGATTTAATGCGGCTGATCCATCGCTCATCGGGACCCATTGGCTGGTGAAGGAAATGCGCGCGGAAGAAAAGATGGAAGGGGATCGCGCTTTCCATTCCAAGAACGGATACACGGATCTTCTCGACATCTTTCGCCGGCAACTCGATCAATACGGCGTCACTGTGCAGACAGAGAAAATTGTCGAGAGCGTGAAGTGGCGAGCCGGAAACGTGGATGTGGCGTTTCGCTACGGCAAAGCCTCGTCGACTTGAGCGCGCCGCGGGTGATCGTCACCTTGCCGATATCGCTTCTGAAGGCCCCGTCCGACCGAGGCCGGCGCCTTTCACTTCAAGCCAACACTGCCGAGAGATATCCTCAATGCGTTCGATACACTGGAGATGGGAAAAGTGATTCGCGTGGTGCTACGTTTCCGGGAACGTTTTTGGGACGCGATTAAACCTAAGGGTTCTTCGAAGAGTCTTGCCGACTTGAGTTTCCTCTTTTCGCAGGACGAATGGTTTCCCACATGGTGGACCTCGATGCCCCGACGCAGCCCGATCATCATGGGATGGGCTCCGTTTCGCTGCGCCGAACGGCTGTCAGGGAAAAGCAATTCATTTGTCGTGGATCGGAGCGTCCAGACGCTGGCAGAATTGCTGCACGTCGACGTTAAGGAGCTTCACGGCATGCTTGAGGGAGCCTACTTTCACGACTGGCAGACCGATCCATTCTCGATGGGGGCCTACAGCTACGGGAAGGTTGGTGCGAATGAGGCCCAGGAGATTATCGAGCGACCGATCGAGGACACCCTTTACTTCGCAGGCGAAGCCACCGACACGTCAGGCAACAATGGAACGGTTCACGGGGCGATCGCCAGCGGCCAGCGTGCGGCGAGGCAGATTCTGCAGAAGATCGGCTGATACCTTCTGACTTCATTGAGTTTACGGGTGTGGCTGCACCGTTCTCAGATATGCCACGACCGCCTTCGCATCGGCTTCATTCATCCGGAACGGCATCATCGGAAAGCGCAGCGGCTGCCCATTCGTCCAAATCCCCGTGGTGAGAAGCTTCACCATGTCACCGTCGCTCGCAGGCAACGTGCCTCCGATCCTCGGAGCCGTCAGCGGCCAGTTTGCATCCGGAGTCGCCGGCTGCAGGAAGACTGGGGCACCATCGAGCGGCCGCATTCGATCGAGCGTGCCATCCGCTTCTCGCGGAGTGTGACATTGTTCGCACATGCCAACGTTTTCGACGATGTATTTGCCGCGTGCGACATCTCCGGCAGTGTTGCGTGCGTCGGTTGCAGCGGGGTGCCTGGTATTCGGAGGGTTCTGCGCCGACAATAGGCAGAGAGTCGACGCCGCGATCAGGAATACCAGGAGACCGGTTCGGAAATGCTTTGACTCTGATTCCATCTCTTCAACTTACGTGCCGAAGCTTGCATCCCTGGAATCCAGCAGATCGTGTATCGTGCCGATGAATTACAATGACTTCACAGTAACTTGTTCGCGCATGTCGTCCACCGGCAAAGCAAATGCGGCTCTGGCCGCCGCGGTCATCTTCCTTTTACTAAGCACCTTTGCGGCTTATTTTGCTTTCGCGCGGCTCCGAACCAGCCAGGTCTGGGTACAACACACCCGCGACGTACAACTCTCGCTCCACAAATTTGCCGCGACGACGAACCGGGCCGGCAGGCTTAGAGCGGAATACGTCGATTCCGGTGACGTCTCGCTTATCCAGCGCCAGGCAGAAGCCGTTGGGAATCTCAGAAGTTCGTTGAGTTGGGTTCAAGGGCTTATCCAGGACAATGCGAGCCAACAACGGAATTACAAAACCCTCGTTGAACTGACGGAGAAGCGGATCTCCCTGATGGATCAGGCGATCGCGCTGAAGAGGAGCGGTAAGTCGACGTTAGAAGCGCAGGCGGCCATCACCCGCGAAATCACTGCCACGGCAGATGCCACCGACCAGGTATTGCAGTCCATGGATGAAAGTGAAGCAAACCTGCTGATCCAGCGGGAGGGCAGGGAGCGCAGTTCCTTTTCCGTGACTGCAGGCGTCCTCGCAGCAAGTCTGTTTCTGGCACTGATCTTGTTCCTGATACATCATCAACTCCTGACGGATCAGGTGCGGGAGCGGATTCGCGCCGAATCCGCACAGAGGGCTTTGAGTGCCCGTTTGCTCACGTTACAGGATGAGGAACGACGGCGTTTCGCCCGCGAACTGCATGACTCAGTCGGCCAGCAACTGGCTGCAATGAAGATGGCGCTTTCTCTTCTCGAAAAGCGTTTGCCCGGGGACAACCTGGTGCAGGATTGCCTGAAGCTGTTGGACGATTCTATCGGGGAAACGCGCACGATTTCGCATTTATTGCACCCGCCTCTATTGGACGAGGCCGGCTTGAACTCGGCAGCCCGCTGGTTTGTGGAAGGGTTCGCGAAGCGCAGCGGCATCGACGTGAATCTGGAAATCTTCGAAGGAACACAGCGTTTTTCAGAATCCATCGAACTGGTATTATTCCGGGTATTGCAGGAAAGCTTGACGAACGTGCATCGGCATTCCGGTGCAAAGCGGGCCGATGTCAGCCTCAAAACATCGGGAAGTGATGTGGTTTTGAAGGTTAAAGATTATGGTCATGGTTTGCCCGCCGGAGTCCTGCAGAATCTGCGGGAAGATGGAACTGGTGGCGGCGTAGGCTTGGCCGGTATGACGGAACGGATTCGTGAAATTGGGGGTCGGTTGGATATCAGTTCCGGTCCTGATGGAAGTGAGATTTCGGCTCGGGTGCCGGTTCGTTTCCGTCCGCAGCCGCCCGCGCTTGGTACACCAGCACCGCTCGAGGTCAGGGGATGATCCGAAGAATTGCTCTGACGTTTTTTTTGACTGGAATACTGGCTGCACCCGGGTGCTCGAGGAATAAGTCGACGCCGCGGCTGGTCGTTGAGATCCCGGCTGGATTCAGCGGAAACTTCGTGATGGAGATGGGCAACAAGAACTCGGCTGCTCTGCCGCAGGACGGAAATGTCTATACCGTCACGGTTCCCCGGAGCGGCCAGATCTCGACCTCGACCGTCCTCGTGAAACCGAAAATCGAATTCCGGAATGCCACGGATGGCAGCATTTGGGGCCTGTCCCAATCGGCATTTACGACGGGAGACGGAATTTCAGTTGGTGGAAAGATCGAATTTTTCGTGGGGACGCGCAAAGAGTATGAAGCCGAAGAGGACAAGAAAAATCATTCGGGAACATCTTCGAGCGCGGTCGAATACGTGACCATGGGAGCCTGACGGCAGGCGCCATGCCCCGGATGCCGTCCGAACCAACACACAAAAATCTGAAGAACAGGCGGGCGAACCGGAACGATTCGCCCAACCCGTCCTGTCGGAATTATGCGGTTGTCTTTTCGACGTCGCGCAGACGCGCCGCCTTGCCGCGGAGACCGCGGAGATAAAACAGACGCGCCCGTCGTACCTTGGAAGAGCGAACCAGATCGACCTTGTCGACGACTTTGGAATGGACGGGGAAGATGCGCTCAACGCCCTGTCCGAAACTGATCTTGCGCACGGTGAAGCTGGCCTGTGGCCCGTTGTCGCGCTTGATCACGACACCTTCGAAGGCCTGCACGCGTTCCTTGTCGCCTTCCTTGATCTTTACATGAACGCGGACGGTGTCCCCGGGGCGAAATGCGGGGAGATCGGTGCGAAGAGTTTTCGATAGCAGCTTTTCGATGATTAGGTTTGACATGATCGGTTTCCTTCAACTTTCAATTTCGTATTCAGAAACTTAATTTCTTCGGCCTTTGATACGAGCCAAAATCTTGTTGTCGTCGCTGCTCAGCTCAGCGCCTTCCAGTAAATCCGGACGATTACTCAGGGTCTTGTGTAGCGCCTGCTCCCGCCGCCAGCGCCGGATCTCCTGATGATTCCCGTTGATCAGGACTTCCGGCACCGCCATCCCGCGAAATTCAGCGGGACGCGTGTAGTGCGGATAGTCGAGCAATCCGCCGGAGCCGCAAGTCGAGTCCGCCTCCTCTGACTTCTCTGTCTGAGCACTCGACGTGAACGACTCTTGCCGCGTTGACGCTTCATTGCCGACGGCGCCCGGCAACAGGCGCGTTACGGCCTCGACGATAACCGCGGCGCCCAACTCTCCGCCGCTCAACACATAGTCGCCAATCGAAAGCTCGCGGTCCGCCAGATAGTCCGCCACCCGCTCATCTACGCCTTCGTAACGTCCGCAGATCAGGACGATGCGATCCAGTTCTGCCAACTCCGTCGCAACGTTCTGCGTGAAACGGTCGCCCTGCGCGGAAAGCAGAATGACGCTTTCTTTCACCGCGCCGGTTAAGCGTTCCTCCCGGGAGGCAGTGCCTAGCCGTTCTAAACAGTCAAAGATCGGTTCCGGCTTCAGCACCATTCCTTCGCCGCCGCCAAATGGGCGGTCATCCACAGTGCGGTGCCTGTCGTGCGTAAATTCCCGCAAATCGTGAACTGCTATTTCCACCAGGCCCATTTCGCACGCCCGGCGTGTAATGCCATGATTCAGAGGCCCGCGAAAAAAGTCCGGGAAGATCGTGACAATGTCGGTCTTCATTCGCGGAACCCGGAAAACCTTTCAATATCGAGGGCAAAGCAGCAACGCGGGAAAAACTTCATCATCCCGAATGCTTCTTCTTTTCTCCTGCCTGCTCTCGCTTCTCTTCCGAAGTCATTGGGGCGTTGATTTCGAGCATGCCCTCGGGAAGATTCATCCGAACCACCCGATGTGCCGCGTCGACGCTTTCCAGATATGCCTCGGCGAAGGGCACATCAAACTTCCTGCCTGACTTCCCGGCCACAATCAGTAAGGGCGCTTCGCCAGTTCCAAACTGCACGTCTTCAATGCGGCCAACTTCGGCGCCATGATCGAGGACCGCGCACCCGATCAGATCGCTTACGTAATTCCAACCCGCTTCGAGTGGCGCGCGATCACTGAGCGGAACCTGCAGTTCCGATCCAATCAAGACCTCTGCGTCTGAAATCGAATCTACGCCGCGAAACTTAAAAACCAGCATGCCCTTGTGGGGCCAGATCTCTTCAATCTCTAGTTCGCGGCGCGCCGGTCGGGATTTCCCGAGTGCCAGCAGCTTCATGCCCGGGATGAATCTGTCCGGGACATCGCTATGCACTTCGGCGGCAACCTCGCCATGGCGGCCTTGTGTCTTCACCACGCGGGCCAAAGTTATAAATTCGCCGCTCAGATCAGCGTTCAAGGCCGTCAACTGTTGAAGCGCATCGGATGTCCACTTGGCTGCCCTGGGCAGATGGAAGTTCGTCCAACGTTCTTGATACGGCGATCGAGATTTACTCGATGATCTCCAGCGTATAGCGCTTGTGCGCGCGATAGCCCGCTGCATTCAAGAGGGCTCGAAGCGCGCGAGCGGTTCGCCCCTGGCGTCCGATCACCTTGCCCACATCGCTTTCGGCCACTTCGAGTTCGATGACGCCATCGTCAAACTTCTCGACGAAAACTTCGTCAGGGACATCGACCAGCGACTTGGCGATCAGTTCGACAAGCGCGCAAATATCTCCAGAAGACTCAGTCATAAGTTCTCACTGTGGAAACGCGGGCAATCTCTGAGGAGGCTGGAATTCTGGCAACTGAAGCTTAAGCAGCAGAGCCAGCGGTGGCCGGAGCCGGAGCTTTCGTGAACAGTTTGTTCACCCGATCCGACATCTGTGCACCCTTCGAAACCCAGTACTCCACGCGGTCGCGCTTCATAATGATGCTGGCGGGATTGGTGCGGGGATTATAGGTCCCGACCACTTCCACCGGGCGACCGTTGCGCGCGCGAGCTTTCTCAATGACGACGATACGATACTGCGGTTGTTTTCGCGCACCCATGCGCGACAGACGAATCATTAACACGAGAGGTATATCCTTAGTTCCGGAAGAGTCCGGCGAGGTCAAGACAAACTCTTATTATGCCGAAGGTTAGCCGGAATGGCAAGGGCCGAAGCGCGCTCACCTCGCCGCGCAATCGGAGTCAAACCTCCCGTGAATCGTAGGAGGGCATACGAATGAAAACTATTTTGATCGCGCTTCTTCAGCTGTCTCTATCCGTTGTCCTGATGGTGCCTTCAGTAACGGCGCAAAGCCAGCCCGAAACGAAGCCAGTTCTGTTGAGAGAAGTCCGAGGTCAGACCATTTTTTCTAAGACGTTGCCTGCGGCGAATCTGACCTTCAGCAGCGAATTTCGCTACGTGGGAGGACAGCGGGTCAACCTCTACGGCAACGCCGACGCTGAACAGCATATCTTTGCCAAGATCAATCCTCAAGGCAATGTGGAACGCTTCTACTGGGTACAATTTGAACAGTTTTTCCCCACCAACAATTACACCTATAACTATCCCGCCGACCGTTCGACACAGTTTGGCGGACTGAACTTCGTATACGACAGCAAGAGTTGGCCTGATTACGCCTCTCTTCAAATAGACGACGCTGCGTCCGACGGCGCAGCCCTTTCACGGCTGTTCGCGCAACACAATCTCAAGTTTCCGAAGAGAGCGATTCGCATTCGCATGTTTCATCTTCCAACTCCTGATCGGCGAACTGAGCTCATGATCATCTACGGGGAGGCTTTGCCGGAAAATTCCAAGGTTCCGGTCCGAGAAGGCGGGGTGGACTTGGACAAGGAATTGCCCGATGCCGCAAAAGTGTTTCTCGACAATGCGCGAAGAGACCTAACCATCCGAAAACCGTGATCCTGCTAGACTCAATCGTTTGGGGGTATTGCGGTGCAGGGTGTTTATATCTTGTCGGCTGTTCGTACGCCGATCGGGAAGTTTGGCGGATCGTTGTCGTCGTTGACGGCTGCTGACATGGGCGTCGTCGCGGCGAAGGCGGCGATCGAGCGGGCGGCAATCCGGCCGGAGCAAGTCGAAGAAACTATCTTCGGGAATGCTCGCCAGGCGGGCGGCGGACCGAACCCTGCGCGGCAGATTTCGGTGCGCAGCGGAGTTCCACAGGAAGTTCCTGCGTACACCGTGAACAAAGCCTGCGCCTCCGGGCTTAAGTCGATTGCACTGGCATACCAAGCCATCACTCTTGGCGACGCGACCTGCATTCTCGCGGGTGGCACCGAGTCGATGTCCCGCCTTCCTTATTATCTCGACGGCGCGCGCTGGGGATATCGGCTAGGCAATCAGGAACTTGTCGACGGCATGTATCGGGACGGATTCTTCTGTCCTCTGGCCAAAATGGTGATGGGCGAAACGGCTGAAGTGCTTGCGGAGGAATACAAGATCACCCGCGACGAGCAGGATGAATACGCGTTGATGTCGCAGACACGCGCGGCGCGCGCGATTGCGGCAGGACGCTTCGACGCCGAACTTGCTCCGGTCACCATCGAGAGCAAGAAGGGAACGACAGTGTTTGCGCGCGACGAACATCCGTTCGCTGGCGCGAGCCTGGAAAAGCTGGCGAAGCTTCCGCCGGTGTTTTCGAAAACGGGAACCATCTCGGCAGGGAACTCTTCCGGCATCACTGATGGCGCAGCCGCCGTAGTCGTGGCCAGTGAGCATTTCGTGAAACAGAACAATCTGAAACCGCTGGCGCGCATTGCCGCGGTTAGCTCAGCCGGTGTCGATCCTCGAACCATGGGAATCGGTCCCGTACCCGCACTGCAGAAACTGCAGGATAAACACAATCTGCGCCTGCAGGATTTTGGTTTGATCGAACTGAATGAGGCTTTTGCCGCTCAGGTGCTGGCTTGCGATCGCGAATTGAATATGAATCGCGATCGATTGAACGTGAACGGTGGCGCGATCGCTCTCGGTCACCCGATCGGATGCACGGGAACGCGAATCACTGTCACGCTGCTGCACGAAATGCTGAAGCGCAATACAAAGCGAGGGGTCGCGACGCTGTGCGTAAGCGGTGGCATGGGAATGGCTCTCGCTCTCGAGAGTGCGGTTTAACCCCAGCCGTTCGACCGTCCGTTGCCTCGATTCAACCGAACCAAGCTGCCTCTGGGCGATTTGTGCTTCATTGCGGCGGCAAAATCGCGCAACTATACTCAGTCTCAAGCGGCACTTCCAGTTCCGGAGAAACATGTCGTTATCCGCGGTGATCGTTGACGATGAGCAACTGGCGCGCGACGAACTCGCCTACCTGCTGAAAAACGCCGATGACGTGAATGTGGTCGCGCAGGGCAAGAACGGCCTCGAGGCCGTCAATCTGATTAAAGAGCACAATCCGGACCTGGTCTTTCTCGATGTGCAGATGCCAGGCCTCGATGGTTTCGGGGTCATCAAGAAACTGCTCGATCGCAAGATCCCGCTTCCGAAAATTGTTTTCGCAACCGCTTTCGATCAATACGCAGTGAAGGCGTTTGAAGTGAACGCCGTGGACTACCTGCTCAAACCCTTCGACAAGAAACGTGTGGCGCAGGCCATTCAAAAAGCGCGGGTTCAGCAAGAATCCGTCGCCGCGCCTGCCGAGAGATTGGAAACGCTGGTCCGCCTGCTCGAATCGCGCAAGGAACCTGCGACCAAGATTTTGTTGAAGGCCGTCGGCCGGATGTTTCTGGTGGATCAGAAAGACATCTGCTATGCGTGGATCGAAGATGGCGTGATCTCTGTGGTTACGGCTGGGCCATCGGGGATGGAAGGACAATCCAACTGTCGAACGCTCGAGGAGTTGCTCGACAGTCTCGATCCAAAGCTATTCTGGCGGGCGCATCGTTCCTACCTGGTGAATATCAACCGTATCCGCGAAGTTGTGCCTTGGTTCAAGAGCTCGTACCAGCTGCGCATGGACGACAAGAAGCAGACTGAGATTCCCGTCAGCCGCGCACAGACCAAGCGCCTCCGGGAGCTTTTCGGACTCTAAGCCCTCGGAGCTTTGCATATCCGAACTGGGCCGAACAGAGCGCGCATTGGAGCTTTGTTCATAGCGTGCTTGGTTCGCCGCTTCCGCCTGTTCCACAATCGCGATCAATTCGTGAATGAGCGTTCCCGTGTACATTCCAGCAATCTCGCTCGTATCCCTGTCGGAGCAACGTTAAGAAGAAAACTCCGGAGGACGGTGTGAGAGCAGCCGCCCTCCGGTCTTCCTTGGGGGAAGGTTAAGACGCAATCGCTTCCAAACCCGAACGGTCGCGAATAACCAAAGTGGGCCCATCGAGACGGATCAGATGTTTCTTTCGGAGATGGCTCAAGAGCCGGGTCACCGTCTCTCGAGAAGCTCCGATTCGTTGCGCCATCTCTTCGTGAGTCATCGACGCGTGAATGCGTGATTCCGATTCCGTCTCGTCGAACGGAGTTTGTGAGAGCAATAACCTTGCCAATTTCCCGGCGGACGACCGAGTCAGCACCAGATCGTGAATGTCGCGATGCGCGGAGCGGAAATCGCGACTCAAGCATTGCGAGGTGTGAACTCCAAGCTCGCTGTGAGACTGCATGAGCTCGAGAAAATGGTTGCGGTCGACGAAGTTCACCTGGCAAGGAGTGGCTGTTTCCGCCGTGACCTCGTAGCCCATACCTGAAATCGAGGCGCTGAGCCCGAGAGCTTCGCCCGCATACGCGGTTTTGAGGATCAGGATTTTGCCCTCGCGCGAGGTGATCGAAAGGTTGACCCTGCCGGAGCAGATGATGAAGATCCCACGGGGTGCCTGCCCTTCGACGAACAAGATCGCGCCCGCCGGAAGCGTGCTCCTATGGCTTGCCTGGTCCAGCGATGCGAGCACTGATTCCGAAAATCCGCAGAAATATGCCGGATTCGCGTTAGGGCATTGAGCGCAGTCTTCGACGATTTCCAGGTTATAAGGAGTTTTCATATCGGCCTCCGCCGTTTCCTGCCGTCTTCTTCTGAGGCTGAACTCCGAGGTGCCTCCTGGGCCCATTCCAGCCAAATGTCGGGAGCCCGCCAGGAGGGAGCGAGCCTGGGCGCGCGTTTCACCGTCTGCGCTTTGTGCGGCCGCGTCAGCTCCCACGCCGCGCTTGGTTCCTGGTGTTTTTCCCATTCGATCCGGCAGGCTAACAGATAAAGAGAATCAACCGCGGGTCCCGACGCTTGAACGACAGGCTGGGGAGCGAGGTCCTCAAAGCGCGTTAGATCTTGAGGTGACCTTCAGTCTGGTCGAGGATGAAGGAGGGGTTTTCATACGAGTGGAATGGAGTGGCTGGTATTGACTCGGCAGCGGGGAGGCCGCGAGACCGGCACCGTACTTTCCACACTCCTGCCCAGACGCTTGGACTCAGCGCTTGATGCTTATGTACGAATAACAATTTGTCTACTCCAATCGGCCCGATCCGCTGGGCAGCGGATGTGTTCTCATCTGGGAATAAGGCCGTCTCGCCTTGGCAGGATCAATCAGTGCGCCGGCCAGAGGCGAAACCCAAAGACAGTGCATGTCTCGTGCCGAAATGGAATCGCGGGTCTCCAATGTGGGAAGTTCCGTGTTTGGAACGGGATCGAAATAGAAAAATGCCAGTCGCTTTCTCGCGGAATGCCGAGTCTTCGGCAAAGCGACGATTAGCCGTCACTTCTGTGAAGGATCCGTTAGAACAACGATGCAAAGGATTACTCTTTGGGTCGGAGTAGTCTTTCCGGTTGATTTTCAATCGCTGCATTTTGGATTGCAGCGTCGTCCTCTTTAAACCGAGGCGGCGAGCTGCGCCTTTTGGACCGAGAGCACGCCTCTGGTTTCGCGAAGCACCCGGATGATGTGACGCCGTTCGGCGTTGTCGAGCGTGTGATCGTGCGGCGTGTCTTCGGAGTCCAGACTTGCCTGCAGTTCCATTAGCGGAACTCGCAACACCTTGCCTTCGCTGAGAATGACGGAACGCTCCATCAGATTTTCGAGTTCACGCACGTTGCCCGGCCAATTCCATTGGACCAGGGCCTTCATGGTCTCCTTCGGCACGGTTTCCAATTGGCGATCCATGCGAAGGGCAAATTTCCGCACGAAATGGCGAACCAGGAGCGGGATATCTTCCCGCCTCTCGCGCAATGAGGGCAGCCGGATCGGAAAAACGTTCAGCCGGTAAAAAGGTCGGTTCGGAATTGATGCTGGGCCGCGGCCTTGGCTAGGTCCCGGTTGGTCGCCGAGACCAGCCTGACGTCCACACGAATCGTGCGATTGCTCCCCAGGCGCTCAAATTCCTGATCTTGAAGAACGCGCAGCAATTTGGGCTGAAGCTCGAAGGGAATTTCGCCAACCTCGTCGAGGAATAAAGTTCCATGGTCCGCCAGTTCCATGCGCCCGATTTTTTGGCTGATCGCGCCGGTGAACGCGCCCTTCTCATGGCCGAAGAGTTCGCTCTCGAGCAGGCCGGTCGGAATTGCGGCGCAGTTCAGCTTGATGAAGCGCCCATCCTTGCGGCGGCTCATGCGGTGGATGGCCCGGGCGATTAACTCCTTCCCCGTCCCCGTTTCGCCTAAAACTAATACGGTTGCATCACTCGAAGCGACTGTCGCTACTTGATCGAGTACCTGTTTGAGAGAAGTGCTTTCTCCGATGATTTCGGCGAAATCGCCTTGAGATCGAATCTCCTCCGACAGATACTTGCGCTCCTCTTCCAGTCGTTTCTTGAGAGCCTCGATCTCCGAGGCGGCGCGATGATTTTCGATGGCGATCGCCAGTTGCGCGGCCACCTGTTCGAGTAGATTCACGTCGTCCAGTGAAAGGCCTGTCTCCGGGTGCTGCCCAGGACAAAAACTCCCATCGGGCCTTTCGGCCGCAGGAGTGGGACGCAACAGAGGGATTGGATTCCTTCCGCGATGAAGTGCTTGGCAGTCTCACCTTCGAAGCTTTGCAACTCGTCCTTTGAAAAAACTCGCGGCACCTGCGCCTGCAAGACATCGCCGGACGGCTGATTGCCGGTTGCAACAAATACATCGGATGTGAATCCCCGTCCCATCGGGAAATCCATTGACTGCCGCACGAGGAGTCCAGTATTGACGTCGTGAAGTGAATAGCTGGAATACTCTTGCCGAAGCACCCGCCGGATACGCGCGGAGATCCGTGGAAAGACTTTTGGCAAATCCCAATTTGTGGCGACGAGGCTGCTGACGTCGAGCAACATCTGCAGGCGTTCGACCTGCTTGCTCAATCGGAGGTTGAGATTTTCGAAGGCTTCTTGCAGCGCCCGCTGGTGGGTGATATCGACAACCACGGCTCCGACTCGGATGACAATCCCGTTCGAGTTCTTTATCGGAAAGAAGTGATCGATGGCATGGCAGAATCGTTTCGAGTTTGGGAGTACAGCGGCTACTTCAAAGTTGAGTACAGGCTCTCCGGTTAAGAACACGCGATGGAGTTCGGGCTCGACGAGCGTCGCGAATTCCGGAAGCACTTCACGGACTGTTCTGCCAATGTGGTCCGCCGCCGGGACGCCGTTGATGTGTGCCAACGCATCGTTGATCATCAGAAACCGGAGTTCGCTGTCGAGGATGCACAGGCCGACGGTCGATGACTTGAGATAGGCAGCGATCAATTGTTCGGGATCGGCGAACACCGTCGGGTCGATAAACGGAATCGGATCCTGGCCGGAGATCGAAGGCGTTAGTCCCCATGAATGCGACCTCCACTCCGTGGAGACCACGACCCAGGGGCGGGCGCCGCAAAACTCCACCGCACGAAAAGGAGTTGGGAACCAACGGGAAAGAGGAACAAGGAAGTGCGAGCTCAGAGAATTCTCGATACCAAAAATCGAGAGGAACTCGAAACCAAGCGGCGCTTCGCGCTAGATGATTCGTGTTTATGTTAGAGGGAACTTCGAGATTCAATCGCTGATCGCCCAGGGAGTAAACGCGCAAAACAACCCCGCTTCCGCCTTCCCCCTCAAAAAGGCGCACGTCTCATGTGAAATCTCGGAATTATAACCCTTCTGTCAATTGGCACTGTCATTCCGGAACCGGGTTTCGAGCCGGTCATACGGCCTATAATCATCGTATGGCGCGAGGATGGGAGAGCAAATCGATCGAAGCGCAGCAGGCGGAAGCGACCGATAAGACGGCTCCATCGCGTCCGAAATTGACGCCAGAAGATGCCGCTAGATTTCGTGAGCGTGAAAGTCTTCGCTTGTCCCGCCAGAGAGTTCTTCAGCAACTTGAATCGAGCCAGAACGGCCGTCATCGCATCCTGCTCCAACAGGCTCTCGATGATCTCGACCGGAAGTTGAAACAACTGGACAGCTAGCCGTCGACCGGCTCGACGCCCGGTGCTGGAAACTCCCCGCGTATAATGTTCCCTTTATGACAGCCTACGTTTATGTCTCGCTGAAGAAAAGCGTCCTCGACCCCCAGGGCAAAACCATCCAGGGCGCACTCAAGAAAATGGGCTATAAGGGACTGGAAAGCGTCCGCCAGGGAAAATATTTTGAGCTGACGCTCGATGGAGGATTGTCTCGGGAAGAGGCGCAGACTGAAGTCGAGCGCATCGCCCGCGAAGTTCTAACTAACCCCGTCATTGAAGAATTCAGATTTTCCCTGGCTGAGTAGAATCGCCAACTTTGAGGTTTTCCCATGTGCGGTATTGTCGGCTATGTCGGTAAGAAAAGTGTCGTTCCCAGTCATTCATCGAGGGCCTGCGGCGGCTTGAGTATCGCGGCTACGATTCCGCCGGCATCGCGGTTGCGGGTACGGCGACGGGCTGCAGATCTGCGCCGCGCCGAAGGCAAGCTGCGCAACCTGGAAGAGGTATCCGAGCCAGAAGCCGCTGGATGGCACCTACGGGATCGGACACACCCGCTGGGCCACGCACGGCCGCCCGACCGAAGAAAACGCGCATCCTCACCGCGATTGCACCGGGAAGATCGTCGTCGTTCACAACGGCATCGTCGAGAATTATCTCAGCCTGAAGAAAAAACTGATCGAGGAAGGCCACAAGTTCACCACCGAGACTGACACCGAAATCATCGCTCACCTTGTCGAGAAATATTCTCAAACATCGGGAATGGAAATCGTCCTTCGCTGGAAGATGCGGTACGGCAAACCGTCAACAACTCACCGGCGTTTTTGCTCTGGCCGTGATTTCCAGCGACGAACCGAACAAGATCGTCGCCGCCCGTAACGGACCGCCGGCAGTGATCGGACTGGGCAACGACGAATATTTCGTCGCTTCCGACGTTCCTGCCATCCTGCATCACACGCGCGATATTTTTTTCCTGGCCGATGGCGACTTGGCGGTCGTCACGCCCGATGGCGTGCAACTCACCGACTTCGATGGAAAGCCTGTACGGCGCGAGGTGCAGCACGTGACCTGGGATCCGATCCTGGCGGAAAAGGGCGGATTCAAGCACTTCATGCTCAAAGAAATTTATGAGCAGCCGCGCGCGGTTCGCGACACCACGCTGGGACGAGTCTCGCAGGACACCGGCCACATTTTTCTCGACGAGATGCAGATCACCGAAGCCGAGTTCCGCGCGGCGAAGAAAATCAACATCATCGCCTGCGGAACCAGTTGGCACGCCGGACAAGCCGGCAAGTTCATGATCGAAACGCTGGCGCGTGTTCCGGTCGAAGTCGATTATGCCAGCGAATGGCGCTATCGCGATCCGATCGTCGGCGCCGACACGATCACGCTTGTGATTTCGCAATCCGGCGAAACCGCCGACACCATTGCCGCCCAGCGCGAAGCCAAATCCAAAGGATCGAAGACGCTCGCCATCTGCAACGTGGTCGGATCGATGATCACGCGCGAAGCTGCCGGAACGATCTACACCCATGCCGGGCCGGAGATTGGCGTTGCCTCGACCAAGGCTTTCACCGGGCAACTCACCGCGCTCTACTTTTCGCGATGTATCTCGCGCAGGTGCGCGGCGTGATGACCGCGGAGCAGGCCCGGACCGCGATGCTGGAACTCACGCGGATCCCGGCAAGCTGGAAACGATCCTCACCCACGACGAAGCCTGCGATGACCTCGCGAAGCGCTACCAGAAGGTGCATGACTTTCTTTTTCTTGGACGCGGCATTCACTATCCCATCGCGCTTGAAGGCGCTCTGAAGCTCAAGGAAATTTCCTACATCCACGCTGAGGGATATCCAGCCGGAGAAATGAAGCACGGTCCCAACGCCTTGATCGATGAGAACCTGCCAGTGGTGATGATCGCCACCCGCGACTCGAACAATCCTGATTCAGTTCTGCGATACGAAAAGACGATCTCAAATCTCAAAGAAGTGAAAGCTCGCTCTGGTGTTGTGATCGCGCTTGCCACTGAAGGCGATGAAGAAATCAAGGAAGCGGCGGATCACGTTCTCTACATTCCTCCCGCGCCAGAGGAACTCTCGCCGATCCTCGAGATCGTTCCGCTACAGTTGTTGGCTTATCACATTGCGGTGCGCCGCGGGTGCGACGTCGATCAGCCCAGGAACCTGGCGAAGTCCGTCACCGTCGAGTAAAGGCAAACGAAAGCTAGAGTTTTGCGCGCTCGATATCGGTGTGACCAAAGTCGCGACCTTTGAATAACAAGGGCTCTCCCGTTTCCTTGGCTAGCGCGTAGGCAAAGCAGTCGCCAAAATTGAGTCCTGCCTTATGATGGCCTTTGCCGAAGTCACGATACGCGTTCCGCGCGATCTCCGCCTGCTTCGGGGTCACTGACTCAATGACAATCGGTGCCTCGCGGAAGAAATCGTCAAAACGCAGCCGGGAAATGACACTTCCGCCACTATCGATTACGACCGCAGCTTCGACTTAGTTGACGGCCGACATCCGACAAGTTGCCGCACGGTCGATCGCATGGGCAACCGCTGGCGCGTCCTCTTCGTTGCGAAGGATCGCAATGACGGCCGAAGTATCAATGATCATTTTGGGAGCCCTCTGTCGTCGTACAAGAAATCCCCGTGATTGATCGAACGCGCAGACTTGGGTAAGTGCTCGGCACACTCACGACCAATCTGTAAGAGACGTTCTGCTTTGCCCATACCACTTGCGGAGCGGACGCGTTCCAACCGCTCGCGCACTGCTTCTCTTACCGCAGTGGTCATGCTCTCGCGGGTCAGTCTCGCCAGTTGCCGCGCCAGCCGGTGCGCTTCCTCATCTTTTATGCTTAGACTCATGTGTCTACCATCTACCTTGTGGTTTCTACCTTTCTACCACACGGGCAAGCTGAGTCAACGTCGCCGCCAATGCGGCATCCAGCGATGCCCAGATGACAAACGCCGTATCCACCACCCATCGCGGCGCCTCTCCCACGCGGCGCAATAAGAACGGAAGAAAATTCCAACACGTGATGTGAACGTAATCCCACGCGTCGTACTTCATGTCGTCGGTAGTCAGACCCCAGGCGTCCATTTTTCCAAGAGCGAACGCGACAATATTCTTGAAGCGCAGTGCGATCACGAAGGTCGGATGGCCGAACGTTTCCATCTGGTAGATCTCGAGCGGCAGCCAGAACGCCAACGAGGCAAACTGAATCACAAAGCTGAGCCAATGAGTGCGATGCCGCCGCGCCAGACCAATCGGCTGAGGTTCGCCCGATACCGCAGGAACAATGGGACTGCCAGCAGCGCGACCATTTCGACGGCGGTCGAGACGTAACGGTCCCCCAGGCGAAGTCTCCTGCCCAATACGTGTACCGCGCGTAGAAGCGGATGTAAGCCGGCAGCAGTAAAATCGATGTCACCGCGTACGCGCGAACCTCGGCGAGCAGCCGCTTCCACATATGATTACGAGCAGGAGACGCCAGTACCAGCAGGGATCGAACAGAAAAATTGATTTCTCCGGCTTGAACAGCGGCCCCGAGAACGCCGTCATGAAACGGCGTGCTCCAGGGATAATTCGCCGGCAGGGTCGGGTCCTGAATCCGCTGCTCGGCGCGAAGATGGGTACATAGGTTTGGTGAACGATCCGAAAGCGATAAAACTATAGAGACGGTCGACAATGCAAATAACGCATAGACCGGAAGCGCGATTTTGCAGTACGTAATGAGACCGCTCCCAGATGTTGTGTCCGCGCTCCTGTTCGAAACCAGACGCCAGCAGAAAAGATGCCGGCCCCGATCAGGTCGAGGGCTGTCGTCACCGAGTCAGAAGGTTTAGGCCAAGCGCCGCCGAGCCAAGAACAAGCGCTCCGGCGTTTCCGGTGCGCAGCCATTCGTACTGAAAGGACATCCCAGCCAACGTCAGAAGCATGATGTAGTTGTTCTCCATCATGTTCTGCGTGTAGTGCAGATGCGTGGTGCAGAGCAGCAGAGCCAAGAACACCCGCACCGATTCGTTCACGCCGAAGCGAAGTTGCCGCAGAAATCGGAATCCAATCAGCGCAGTCAGTACGCTGACCAGAATGTTGACGCTGTAGCTGACGACGATACTGCGCACAGCCGGGTCATCCTGTATCCCGCAAACATGCCAGTTAGCGATCCATGTCGCCACAAGATCCGAAGGCAACATCAGTAAGATTGTCCGATGCCGTACCAGCTGAAAATCTGGCCGCCGCGGCCATGCAGCCCGAACTCCGGATATTCGTTCGGGAAACTTGCGGCTGCGAAGTCCACAGCCAGTGCGTGGTTTGCAGCCGATGCATCGTGTCGGCGCTGCCCAATTCCCCCGACTGCACGACGAAGGCGAGCAGCCCCGCCGCCAGGCACAACAGGAATAAAGGATCGCGCATCCACTGCGCCAAACGTGAGCTCATTGTTTCTGGATGGTAATACAAAGCGGGCGTCGGCTTTCGGGCGTCAGCACCAAGCTCGAACCCGAAAGCCGAAAGCCGTTTCCGCCCGAACTCAACGCCGACGCCTGAGCCCTGAGTTATCCTGTATCGGTTAATTCCATGTCCAACTGTGCTTCTGCGGAACGGAATTGTCGGGCAACATGCGTTTCTGCTCCGCCTGCGGAAAACCTGCGGCGAGCACCGACGAACTGGCAACTCTCGACTTCGCGACCGCGACCTCGCCCCTGCCACCGCGTGGAGCTCGGGCTCGGCTCCGAAATCGTCGTCGCGCCCATCGTCATACCCTGATTCCTGCTGAACGAAGGACGCTTTCTTCCCGGACGTCTGATCGCCAGCCGCTACCGGATCATCGCGCTGCTTGGAAAAGGAGGCATGGGCGAGGTCTATCGGGCAGACGACCTGACGCTGGGCCAGGCTGTCGCTCTCAAATTTCTTGCCTGACACCGCAGCGAGCGACGAAGGACTGCTCGAACGCTTTCGCAACGAGGTTCGGATCGCACGGCGCGTTTCGCATCCGAATGTGTGCCGCGTGTACGACGTTGGCGACGTCGAGGGACAAGCATTCTTCACGATGGAGTACGTCGACGGCGAAGATCTCGCATCGTTGCTTCGCCGCATTGGACGTCTTCCGCAGGACAAAGCCATCGAGATCGCCCGCCAGTTGTGCGCGGGCCTCGCGGCGGCCCACGCCAAGGGAGTCCTGCACCGCGATCTGAAGCCCGCCAATATCATGCTCGATGGCCGCGGCCAGGTCGTCATCACGGATTTTGGATTGGCGGGAGTCGCCGACGACATCCGCGGGCCCGAAGTGCGCAGCGGGACGCCCGCCTACATGGCGCCGGAGCAACTCGCCGGCAAAGAGGTCAGCACGCGGAGTGACATTTATGCGCTCGGCCTTGTGTTGTACGAAGTGTTCACGGGCAAGCGGGCTTTCGCGGAGAAAGCGGCCGGTGTGTTGCACGGCGATCTGGACAGCACTCCCAGCCGCCCATCTTCGGTGGTGAAAGATCTCGATCCCATCATCGAGAAAGTTATTCTTCGCTGCCTTGAGACGGAACCTTTGTCGCGTCCGGCCACCGCGCTTGCGGTCGCGGCTGCGTTGCCCGGCGGGGATCCTCGCCGCCGCGTTGGCCGCGGGAGAAACTCCGTCTCCGCAAATGGTCGCCGCAGCGGGCGAAAGAAGGACTTCGACCGCCAGTAGCGATCGCGATTCTGGCCGGTATTCTGCTGGGGCTTTCATTGATGTTTTTCTTCTCGATTCGTTACAGCGCGTACGAGAAGATGGGTCTGGAATTGACGCCCGAAGTGCTGACACAGAAAGCCCACGAAATCATTTCCCGTCTGGGCTATTCCGGCCGTCCAACCGACACGGCTTCACGGCCTCGATTTCGACGGCGACTTCCAGGAATCTGTCGAGAAAAACGATAAGCCGCATCCCGATTGGAATGCCGTACTCGCGGCCCGCCCATCGATCTTGCAGTACTGGTACCGCCAAAGTCCCGATGAGATGGCCGCGAGCGATTTCCGCGACAATCTACTGACTCCGGGAATCATTACCGAGCACGATCCCCCACCGTGCTCTCCGGCATGATCAATCTGCAACTCGACCCGCAGGGCGGTTGACTTACTTTCAGGCGATCCCTGATCAGAAGTTTCAGGGAAAAACCGACCTCCCCCGGCTCAGGCCGCCCCGGCTGACTGGAAGGTCTTGTTTGACGCCGCCGGTTTGGATCCGTCGAAGCTGCAGTCCGCGCAACCCACCTGGATCTCCCTGGCGTTTTCGACTCGCGCGTGGCGTGGACCGGGTCTGGCCGGGAACGACGCGCCCACTGCGCGTGGAGGCTGCGGCCTTTGAGGGTAAGCCCGTGTATCTTTTCCTTATCGGCGACTGGACCAAGCCAGATCGCATGAAGAACACGGAGCCGAAAACATTTTCGCCAGAAGACTGAGCCGGATCATTGGATCGGTCCTGCTGTTCTCGGCCTTGATCGGCTCCGCATTTCTTGCCCGGAAGAACTATCGTCACGGGCGTGGAGACCGGAAGGGCGCTCTGCGATTGGCGATTGTGATATTCCTGCGCGAGATGGGCTTGTTTCTTTGTCGCAGTCACCTTTCCTCTTTCGGAGACGCGGTCGGTCTGTTGGTGTTAGCGATCAGCACCGCGCTGTTTATTTCGGGAGTCATGTGGACGCTTTATATGGCGGTGGAACCTTGGGTTCGGCGGCATTGGCCGAAGACTATCATCTCCTGGAGCCGCGTTCTGGCGGGCGCCGGCGCGACCCGCTGGTGGGCCGCGATATTCTGCTCGGTGTTGCCTTGGCGTGGTCTGGATCCTGATCTTCCAGCTTCGCTATATTCCGATGATGCACATGGGCGCGGCGCCCGGGATCGGCGGAACCGACGCACTGATTGGAGGACGGGTTGCCCTGGGGGCTGGTTGCGGCAGTGGCCTCAGTCGATTCAGTCGACCTTGGTGTTCTTCCTGCTCCTGTTCGGATTGAAAGTTCTACTCCGCAAGGAATGGATTGCCGCTATTGTTTTCGTCGCGATTTTCGCGTTTCCGCGCGGGTTTACGAGTACGTATATGGCAGTCGAACTCCCTCGCAGGTTCTCGTGTACGGCATCGCGCCGCTTATCGTGCTTCGATTCGGACTTGTGCCCTTGGCATGCGCCATTTTTACCATCGACATGCTGGCCAACGTTCCGTTCTCCGCCGATCTCTCGACATGGTATATGCCTACGTCAATCTCGGCTCTGCTCAGCGTTGTAGCGATCGCGGGATGGGGCTTCTACACTCTCTGGGCGGAGAACCGTTATTTAAGGAAGAGGCGGAGTAAGCGCCTCAAGCAGTCCGGTGTGCTATGGATCGTTTCGCTCAAGGCATTCCAAACTTTCCGCGTCGCGTGCGGCCTAAGTCCAGTTTGGGGTGCATTCCGCAAATATTTCTGGCCCTCGCTTTAGGCCTCGCTGTTTCCTTCATCCTGACGGGCATCTTCAGGCCCTGGGGATTTTTCTTCGGCGGACACTTTCACGTTCTTCCTGACTGGCACGGATACGGCGTCATGCACGCTAAAAGCGGGCGTTACGTTCTTTATGTTCGCTTTCAGCCGCGAAATCGGGCAGCAGGATTTATCCTGCGCCGAGCGTCGGCGGAAGCGCGTATCTATGCACCCCGCGCGGCGAGATCCTTTTCATGAAACTTGGCGGAGGCATGCGCCGCGGTATTGGTCTGAACACCAACGGAGAAAATATTTCGTTGTACATGAATAATCACTCCAGCATTTTCTGTCAAACCTGAATTCCGACTATCGACCCTCGATCGAATTCCGAGGCCAGTGGCACAACCCTAACATCGTTATGGACGATCACGGCAGCATCGGGCGGGCCTTCAATCCCGACGGCAGCGTTTTCCTCGATCACGACCGAAACCACCCCTACATTGCTGAAGTGGTCCCGATCACCCTCGCGCCAGGTTCCTACTCCGATTTCGAAGCCGCCTGCAAAGCCGCGAAGAGTCCCAAGAATTTTGAATTTTACCCTTCGGAGGAGAGAGATCCGGTCGTCGTTGATCAGGGCATGCTTTGACACTTCGACGCCTGCACCTCCCCTCCTCCCCGATTGCTGTTCCCGCGATACGGGACATTACCCACCTTCTCTCCCTGCAGCTGAAGGGTCCCGGTCATTTCGTTGCGCTCCATCGCGCTTCACCTCATGGAGGCGACCATGAAACGTTCTCCGCCCGATGAAGTATTTCGCTTCTCGCTCATCGGCCCACCTCTATGAGGCCCAGTCTGCCCATAACGCTTCCCGATTATTATGCTCCTCGCGGCAATTGCAGGCTCGTTTCCCGGCCACGTTTCAAGACTGCGGCTCTCGGCTTCGCGCAGGCACTCGGTCAAGACTCAACGGTGGCGGAGGGAATCCGGAAGGGAATCTTGTGTTTGAGTTCTGCCGGGGAATCTGTATGGCACCACGTCCGACCCGGACGGGACCACGGTTTTCGAACTCGTCCCCAACTCCAATGGCTCATGGACGCAAACTGTGCTTTGGGCCTCCGGTTCTGTCGGCGACCCCAACCGCATCATGCCTGGAGCCGTCTTCGACGCCGATGGCAACATCTACCTCACGTCTTTCATCGGCGGTCTCAACGGTTGCGGCACCGTCTTCAAGCTCACGCACATCTCCGACGGAACATGGACCGAAAAGAATCTAGTTGATTTCGATTGTGGCCCGACGAGGAGCGTTTCCGTTCAGCGGTGTGACCTTCAACAAGGCAGGCAATCTTTATGGCACCACCACCGCAGGCGGTAACTTCGGGCAGGGATTGATCTATCAGCTCACCCCCATTTTCGACGGAAGCTGGGCAGAAACAGTACTCCACCACTTTACCGGAGGCAGCGATGGCGCCTATCCGGATCACCCGAGCCTTATTTTCGATTCTGCCGGCAGCCTGTACGGATCCGCCGCGTTGGGAGCGCAAGGGAACTGCTTCCTGTTCGGAAATTTTCCCTGCGGCACCATTTTCAAACTGACACCACAGACAGGCGGGACCTGGGGATTCACGGTGCTTCACAGTTTTACCGGAGGCGCGGACGGGGGCAATCCCGAAGGAACGCTCCTCTTCGATAAGATCGGGAATCTCTATGGCACTACCTATGGCGGCGGTACGTCTGGACGAGGCGTCGTCTTTGAATTGACCCCTCACGCCAACGGCAAATGGAGTGAGAAGGTATTGCACACGTTCAAAGGAAGCGCGGACGGCAACGGTACGGTCGCTGGTCTCATCTTTCGATTCCGCTGGAAATCTCTATGGCAACACCCGATATGGCGGAAATAATCAGTGCGGTTTGGCCGGAAACCCGATCGGCTGCGGCATCGTGTACGAGCTGACCCCAAAGAGCTCCGGCTGGACGGAAAAAATCCTGACCCGCTTTCATGGCACGCCTAATAGCACTCCCACGAATGTTCTCCTGCAGGATAGTCATGGCAACTTTTACGGCGCAGCGGCCGGCTACGACACCGACAGCGACGGTAGCGTATACGAACTCACCCCCTAGCACCGACCCGGGACCGCCATCCACTGATCGTCACTCGCGGTCCCGGTTTGCCCGCGCCAACGACCTCAAAGCCCGCAATCAGCGCCGGTCGCCCTCGCTTACTACCCCCCTCCCGTCAGCGGAAAGATCCGCAACTTCATGCCGCTCCCGATCATCTAAACCTTGACAGTAATTCACTCAGGTCTTAGGATGTATATCGGCGCAATCATAATGGCATTGATTTAAAAGGACTTATCAAGTTTAGGAGGAAGTTTTATGGCTAAGATTATCGGAATCGACCTCGG
Source organism: uncultured Acidobacteriota bacterium (assembly GCA_963771765.1). Lineage (GTDB taxonomy): Bacteria > Acidobacteriota > Terriglobia > Terriglobales > Acidobacteriaceae > Sulfotelmatobacter. The sequence continues at coordinate 249,632 of CAVYUY010000016.1, read as the reverse complement.
GACCACCAACTCCTGCGTGGCAGTCATGGAGGGTGGCGAGCCCAAGGTCATCGCCAATGAAGAAGGAGGGCGAACGACCCCTTCAGTCGTTGGCTTCACCAAGACCGGCGAACGGCTGGTCGGACAAGTCGCCAAACGGCAGGCGATTACCAATCCCGAGAACACTGTTTATTCGATCAAACGGTTCATGGGACGCCGCTTCAACGAAGTTGGGGAAGAAATCAAGATGGTGCCCTACAAGGTCGTCCAGTCCGGCGACCACGTCGCAGTTTTGGCGCAGGGCAAGGAGTACACACCGCCGCAGGTTTCTGCGCTGATTTTGCAGAAGCTGAAGAAGGCGGCCGAAGACTATCTCGGTGAGAAAGTTACGGAAGCGGTCATTACCGTTCCTGCGTACTTCAACGACGCGCAGCGCCAGGCCACGAAAGATGCCGGGCAGATTGCCGGTCTCGAAGTGAAGCGCATCATCAACGAGCCGACGGCAGCCGCGCTGGCCTACGGTCTCGACAAGGGCAAGGACGAAACCATCGCCGTGTACGACTTCGGCGGCGGCACCTTCGACATTTCGATTCTCGAAGTTGGCGAAGGCGTGATCGAAGTCAAAGCTACCAACGGCGACACGCACCTGGGCGGCGACAACCTCGACCAGCGCATTGTCGACTGGCTCATTGACGAATTCAAGAAGGACGAAGGCCTCGACCTGCGCGGTAAGGGCAACGAGATGGCTCTGCAGCGTCTGCGTGACGCGGCGGAACGCGCCAAGATCGAACTCTCGACCACGATGGAAACCGAGATCAACCTGCCATTCATCACGGCAGATGCCAGCCGGTCCGAAGCACTCTGGTCAAGAAAATGACCCGCTCGAAGCTCGAAGGCATGGTCGAAGAGATCATCCAGCGCTCTGTCGGCCCGTGCAAGCAGTGCATGAAAGACGCCGGGGTCGATACCAGCAAGATCAACGAAGTCGTGCTGGTCGGCGGACAGACCCGCATGCCCCGCATCCAGGCGCTCGTGAAAGAACTCTTCGGACGCGAAGGCCACAAGGGCGTTAACCCGGACGAAGTGGTCGCAATCGGCGCGGCCATTCAGGGTGGCGTGCTCAAGGGCGAAGTGAAAGACCTGCTCTTGTTGGACGTGACCCCGTTGTCGCTCTCGATTGAAACTCTGGGCGGAGTTTCGACTCCGATGATTCCGCGCAACACGACGATTCCGACCAAAAAGACGGAAACGTTCTCGACCGCGGCTGACAGCCAGACGTCAGTCGAAGTTCATGTGCTGCAGGGCGAACGTCCAATGGCGGCGCAGAACCGGACTCTGGGCAAGTTCCACTTGACCGGAATTCCGCCGGCACCGCGTGGCGTACCGCAGATCGAAGTCACGTTTGATATCGATGCGAACGGCATCCTGAACGTGACCGCGAAAGATACGGCGACGCAAAAGGACCAGAAGATCACGATCACGTCGTCTTCCGGATTGTCGAAGGAAGAAGTCGAGCGCATGGCGAAAGAAGCCGATGCTCACTCCGCGGAAGACAAGGCGCAGCGTGATTCGATCGAAGCCAAGAACCAGCTCGACTCGATGGTCTACAACATCGAGAAGATGCTGAAAGAGCAGGGAGACAAGATCTCCGGCTCGGATCGTGGCGACGTCGAAAACGCTATGGCCGATGCCAAGAAAGCGCTTGAGTCGAACGACAAGGCGCAGATGGATAAGGCTCGCGAGACGCTGACCGCAGCCTCGCACAAGCTGGCCGAGCAGATGTACAAAGCCGCTCAGCCGGCGGGCGGAGCGCAGGCCGGTCCGGGCGCAGGCCCGACCGCCGGTGGTCCCGAACCGGGTACCAACGGTTCCGGCCAGAAGAAAGACGAAGGCGTGATCGACGCCGAGTACGTAGACGTAGAAGACAAGAAGTAAGGAAAGTGCGGCCACGGGTTGGTACTGAGGAACACGGATCGATATCCGTGGAAATCCGCTTAATCCGTGGCCGGTTTTCTGGGGAGGACCAACGTGGACTTTCAAATTAACGACGAGACCTATTTCCTGAGTCTTGCCGAAAACGAGCGGAAATGGCTGGTGATGGTCGAAACTCCGACCGGAACGCGGGACATCCCGGTCTACGATGACGGGCCTGAATTCGAAGAGTTCAAGCTCGTGGTAGAAGATAGAGACAGCCGCAAGATCGTGAATTGAGAATGTGGCGCGGGCGCTCTCGCCCGCGTCAGTCTCCATAGCACCCGATAATGGCAACGACAACCAAAAAAGATTATTACGAGATTCTCGGTGTGAAGAAGTCTGCTTCCGCCGATGATATCCGCAAAGCGTTTCGCAAGCTTGCGCGCAAGTATCACCCCGACGTTAATCCCGGAGACAAAGCCTCCGAAGAGAAGTTCAAGGCACTTTCCGAAGCGAACGAAGTTCTCAGCGATCCCAAGAAGCGCAAGATCTACGATCAGGTCGGTTTCTACTCCGACAACATCGATCCCGCGACCGCAGAGGCCTACGCCCGCGCCGGCAACTCTGGAGGCGGCGGATTCCCCGGAGGCTTTCCGGGTGGAGCGCAACAGGGAGGCCAAGGCAGCGGAGTTCCCTTTGACTTCGGCGGATTCGATTTCTCTGACCTCATCAACAACTCAGGGCGCGGCCAGCAGAGGACTTCCGGCAGCGGTGGGGGCTTTCGCGATATCTTCGGCTCCATCTTTGGCGGAGGACGCGGAGCGCCCACGGAAGAAGGGCCCGAGCCTGGCACCGATCTGGAATATCAAGTCAACGTCCCGTTCTGGACAGCGATTCGCGGCGGCGTAATGCGCCTCAACATCACAAGGCAGGATGTCTGCTCGCAATGCCACGGCCAGGGATCTCTCGAAGCTCCCGGCAAATGTCCCGAATGCAACGGCACCGGACATATTACGCAGACCGGCGGACGCATGAAATTCAACGTGCAGTGCCCCCGCTGTCACGGCACCGGCAAGAATTTGACGACGTGCCCGACCTGTCATGGGGACGGCACCGTAACGAACACGGAGCCGCTTGAAGTCCGGATCAAAGCCGGAACGCGCGATGGACAACGCATCCGTTTGCCCGGGAAGGGAAATGCCGGACCGCACGGTGGAACGCCTGGCGACCTCTACGCGATCATTCGCACCGGCGATCACCCGATCTTTCAGCGCGATGGCGACGACATTTCACTGACCGTTCCCGTGAGCGCGACGGAAGCCGCGTTGGGAGCGAAGATCGAAGTCCCGACGATCGACGGCCGGGCGTTGCTGAAAATTCCTCCTGGCACGCAGTCGGGCCAGAAACTCCGCCTGCGAGAAAAGGGAGTTCCATCCGCGACAAGGGAAGGCGTCCGGGGTGACGAAATTGTCGAGATCACAGTGAGCGTCCCCATGCCGCGCGACGAGCGCACCAAAGAACTACTTCGCGAACTGGCGAAGCTGAATCCAGAAGACCCTCGCGCGGACCTCTGGACGAAAGTTTAGCCCTCATTTTTTCGGGCCGCCTCTGTGCTAAATCCTTTCACCACAGAGGGCACGGAGGAACAGGGTAAATCGTCTGGAAACCCTCTAGAGTCGTTTTCCCCTGTGCGCCTCTGTGTCCCCTGTGGTGAGTGTCTTTCCCGATATGGAAACGGAAAAATGCTTCTCCTAAGGAACTCACTGAGGATCGCGAGTAAATCTGGTAGTTGAGTAGCATGGCTACTCCGGCAAGGTCGAGACCATTCCACATCAACGACATTACCGGAGCCATAATGAATTCTGCCATGAAGGTTCATTCGCTCCTTGGTCCCGGCCTTCTCGAAAGCGCCTACCAAGCCTGCCTTGTGTATGAGCTGCGAAACCGTGGTTTCGAGGTGGCAACCGAGCTACCTCTGCCGGTGGTTTACGAAGGCAAGAGATTGGAAGTGGGATATCGCATCGACCTCGTGGTTGAGCACAAGGTCGTGGTTGAAGTGAAATCGGTCGAAGCGCTCCACCCCATCCATGAAGCCCAATTGCTTTCCTACATACGCCTCAGCGGAATGAACGTAGGACTGCTAATCAATTTCAACGTCTTGCATCTTAGGAATGGAATCAAGCGGATGGTTGATTGAAGGGACTGGGAAAGGTAACTTCTGACTCTTCGCTAAGAAAAGCGAGGGCCCGCGTCCAGCGGGAGCCCTCCACATTCCTACTTCTTCATGGCCGGATCGTCCGCCGGATTGATCCAATTGAATTTCACCGGCGCTTGGCCATGAATCTGAATGACCGTTTCCCCCGATGCGTTCGCAAAGTGAGGCATTGTGGGATCGAGATACGCGAAGCTTCCTGCGGGGAAGGGCATCATCTTGTTGTCGTCGTACTTAACACCCATACCCACCCGCAGCGTCCCGGAAATTACGGTGACGTTCTCTCTCTTCGGATGAGTGTGGGGTGCGATCTTGTATCCGTCGGGCAAATTCAACCGAATGGTGTAATCCCCGGATGCCGCCATCGGATCTCCCTCAAGCACGGCAATCTGTGCCCCGGGCGGAACAATCGGCGGGGCCGGTCCCCACTTGACCTGATCGGGTGTGAAGGCGTTTTGCGCCTGCGAAGGCTGCGCCGCAAAGAACGCAACCAAGGAAAGAGCAACCGCAAGAAACGGTAGCCGCATAAAAGAAGTTCTCCTGAGACAGTGACGGCATGATAAACAGCATGTTCTCCCTCTGCAAGATCGGCTTGAAACCCAGCCTGTGGGTGAGCGTTGTCATCCTGAGCGGAGTGGGTGCTCATAGTCGAAGGGCCCCGCTCCCATCAGCGTGAGATGAACTTGAAAGAAATCCTCTCGCTACCGACGCGGAAGCTCCCTGACTCGCCCCTGCTGAAATTTCGTGCATGCGATCCTTTAACTGCGTTGCCATCCTCTTCAAGTCGGTACTCTGCTCGGCACCCACTTCTCATTACCTCTGGGCCACGCCTCCTGCGTACAAAAAATTCACAAATCTCCCCAAAAAAATCTTGCATCTGTGGAAATTTCCCGTAATCTCACAAATGCGAACTAACTTCGCCGAAATGCCCGGGAAATCGCTCTGTCCCGGGAGCCGCGAGATAGAAGTCTTGTTGCCAAAGACCAAGGGAGACGCGGTGGCGAGAGTGAGTCGTTTGAGGAGGAAGCCATAGGAATTGGCAACTGCTAGCCGTCAACAACTGGAGAACCCCCAGCCTCTCGCCGCCGTACCCAACCGGAAAAAATTCGTCCGCCTCACGCTTTGGCCCCTGGTCGCCGCCACCTTCTTTATGGTGTCCGGCGGAACCTACGGCACCGAAGAAATCGTGCACGGCGCCGGGTACGGACGCGCCATCCTGATTCTGCTCATTACGCCGCTGCTCTGGAGCCTGCCCACAGCCTTCATGATCGGCGAGCTGTCGAGCGCGCTGCCCTACGAAGGCGGTTATTACGCCTGGGTCCGCCGCGCCATGGGCAATTTCTGGGGATTTCAGGAAGCGTGGCTCTCGCTGATTGCCTCGATCTTCGATATGGCGATCTATCCCACGCTGTTCGTGGCCTACCTGACCCGCATGTTTCCGTGGTTTCAGGAAGGCAATCGCGGATGGTGGGTTGCGCTGGCGGTCGTCGTTGCCTGTGCGCTTCTCAATATTGCTGGAGTGAAAGTCGTCTCCCTGACCTCGCTCTGGCTGTTCCTCGCCCTCTCAGCGCCGTTCGTCGCCATCGTGCTCCTGGCACCGTTCAAATATGGGGCCCTTGTCCACGCCGTCACCAAGCCGACCACGTCCAGCGTCGATATTCTTGGAGGCCTCCTCATCTGCATGTGGAATTACATGGGATGGGATAACGCCTCGACCATCGCCACTGAAGTCGAGCGTCCGCAGCGCACTTATCCGCGGGCGATGCTCGTCGCCGTCTGCATCGTCGCGGTCAGTTACATTGTGCCCTTCGCGGCGATGTGGATGACCGGCCTGACGTCCACTGCCTGGGAAACCGGCTCCTGGGCGGATATCGCCGGACTGATCGGTGGACCGCTGCTTCGTGTGGGAGTTGTTCTCGGCGGCATGATCAGCGCTTTCGGCATGTTCAATGCGTTGGTCATGAGCTACTCGCGCCTGCCGTTGGCGATGGCGCAAGACGGCATGCTTCCGGCCGCATTCGGCAAGCTGCAGAAGAAAGTCGCGCGCGCCCTGGGTCGCGATTATCGCGCTCGCGATCGGATGGGCGATGTGCCTCGGCTTGGGCTTTGCCCGCCTGGTCACGATCGACATCCTGCTCTACGGCGCAAGCCTGTTTCTGGAGTTCACAGCGCTCGCGGTGCTTCGCTTCCGCGAACCTGACCTGCCGCGTCCTTTCAAAGTTCCCGGAGGCCTATTCGGCGCAATCGCCATCGGCATTCCGCCGGTGATGTTGCTGGCATTCTCGGTCATCCGCAGCGAACACGAATCCATTCTCGGGATGAGTTCCTTCGCCTTCGGAATGATCCTGATCGCTGCCGGATTCGTCGCCTATCTTCGTCAACCATTCCCTAAAGCCCTCAGGATGGTCGCCATCCGCCGAAGAGAAGCCGCAACCCGCAGCCTAAAAAAATCAGGCCACGGATCTCGCAGATTCACCGCGGAGAGAACTCTCTCCCTGCATCGAACCCCTGAAATCCGTGGCCCCTTAATCTATTGGCTGAATCTATTCGTTAAGCGGCTGCTTTGGCAGCGTCGCGCAGGCTCTTTACCTTGTCGTGAGCCTTCTGCACGCTCGCCGCTTGGCGCCGAACCAAGTCGGCCACATTAGCCGGAAGTGGACCGCCCAGAGCCTTCTGGTAGCTCTCCTTGGCATTGTCTTCGCCCGCTTCGACCGACTCCAGGATCGTCTTGTCGCCACCACCCAGCGCGACTTTGGTGTCGATCCAGGCGCGGTGCATGGCACCTGCAACCGATCCCGAGGCTTCTTGTCCGGCTCGCCCAGCCGTGACAGTTCCTGGCGCAACTCCTCCGAAAACTTGCCGCGCTCAAGCGACTGCTCGTTGAAGTACGTCTTCAGGTCCGCCCGCTTCACATGCTCTGCGGCATCCCGATAACCTTTTTGTCCATCTTTACAAGTTTCAATGAGGTCTTCGAGCACACTCAGGGTTTTATCGTTATCCATGATTTTACCTCCGCCACTAGGATGCAATTGTGCGCTCCGGGTTTGGTGGGGATTCTCCAAGGAACTAGGAAGAAATCAATTTGCTGCTCTAGAATCGAAATCAGAATTCTATGACTAAACGGAAATCCAAAGGCGCGTACATGATCTCGGCAGTAGCCGAGATGTACGGCATCCATCCCCAGACGTTGCGGCTTTACGAGCGCGAAGGACTGCTCAAGCCATCGCGCACCGAAGGCAACACCCGCCTCTACACCGACGAAGACCTGTTGCGGCTGGAATTCATCCTCTCGCTTGCGCGCGATCTCGGCGTGAACATCGCCGGCATGGCCATCATCCTGCAAATGCGCGAGCGCATGGAAGAGATGCAGCACCAGATTCAGGAATTCGTGCAGTACATCCAGCAGGAAGTCCTGACCCGAGCCAACGCCGCCGCCGATCCGTCAAAGGGAGCCATCGTGCCGGTGCGAAGATCGATGATCTCGCCAAGCGTGCAATCGCCGAAGAAACGATGATGCCTCGAAGTTTGTCATTCTGCAGAGGGACGCAGTCCTTCTGAGGAACCGCACGAATCGGAAACGAGCACTACGGCTGCCAGGATCGTTTGTGCTGTTGGAGATAAGTTGTCCCATTTATCTCATCGCGGCTTCAGCGAACGTACGGTCGCGTTGGAGTTATGATGTAGGGCTCTGCATGCTTCCCTTCAAGCTCGTTTACAGCGACGCGTACTTTCTGCCCATCGGCACCCACGTCTTTCCCGCCGAAAAGTATCGCCGCGTCCGCGATCGCTTGCTAGCCACGAAGGTTGCCGGACCCGAAGATTTTCTCGAGCCTCAGCCCGCGAGCGATCAAGACATCCTGCTCGTCCACAAACCGGACTACGTCCAAAGGCTGAAAACCGGCACGCTGAGTCCTCGCGCGAAGAAATGGAGATGGAGATCCCTTACTCGCGCGAACTGGTCAACGCTTTCTGGCTAGCGGCGGGAGGATCAATCCTTGCGGCGCGCCACGCCCTCACCGATAAGGTCTGCATCAGCATCGGCGGAGGATTTCATCACGCCTATCCCGACCACGGCGAGGGTTTCTGCATGATCCACGACGTGGCAGTCGCCATTCGGCGCCTGCAGCGCGACGACAAGATCCGTACCGCGATGACCGTCGATTGCGACGTTCATCAGGGCAACGGCACCGCCGCGATCTTCGCGGGCACTCGCACCGAGAGTGTGCCGCTGCCGTCCGTTTCGACGTCGACGCTAACTCAGCCGCATGCGGCGAACACGAAAATGCGCGGAGCGCATGCCGGCGAGGTCTTCACCATCTCCTTGCATCAGCACAATAATTATCCGCAGCACAAACCGCCGTCCTCGATCGACGTCGACCTGCCCGACGGCATTGGCGACGACGATTACCTCGCCTGGCTCGACAACGCGCTCAGTTCAGGATTGCGCCAGTTCGAGCCTGACCTGCTCTGTTACATCGCGGGCGCCGATCCTTATCGCGAAGATCAACTCGGCGGCCTCGACCTCAGTATCGAAGGATTAAAAAGGCGAGACGAATTGGTTTTCCGCGTCGCTCGCGCCCGGGACATCCCCGTGATGGTGACTTACGCTGGCGGCTACGCGCGCAACGTCGAGGACACAGTGACCATTCACGCCAACACAGTCATCGCGGCGAAAGAAGTTTTCGCCGGTAGCTAAATTGATCTTGTCCTCCTGAGAGAAGCGAAATGCACTTAAATTCGTGCCTGATGTTGTGACAAATCAAGGCATTCTCGCAAGGTCGCCGACGGATTCACTCATGATGCCGTCGGATTCCTGACTTTAGCTTCGTAACTTTGGGCCGCGGCATAGCATATAAATAATATGAACATCAGCACATCTGATCTTTCTCACTCCGACTTATACGGGATCATCCTCAATGCAGTGGCTCCCCGGCCGATCGCCTGGGTTTCCACCCTCAGCGCCTCGGGCCAGCCGAATCTCGCGCCATTCTCGTTCTTCAATTGTGTTTGCATCGAGCCTCCGTTGCTGGCGTTTGCTCCCGGACTCCGTGCACCTAAGCAATCGACGTCTGCCGATGGAGAAGCCAAAGACACGCTGCGCAATATCCGGGAGACCGAAGAATTTGTGATCAACATGGTCACCTTCAAACTCGCCGAAGCAATGAACGCGACCAGCGGAGAATACGACGCGTCCGTCAACGAGTTCGAACTCGCCCACATCGATCGTGCGCCGTCCGAGATCGTGAGGCCGCCGCGAGTCGCGGATTCTCCCGTCAGCTTCGAATGCAGGCTCTATCAGATTCTGGATTTCTCGCCGTCACCTAGAAGCAGCAGCCTGGTGATCGGGAAGATCGTTTCGATTCACGTCTCGGACGTCCATTGGAAGCAGGGGAAACTCGACCGCGATTCCCTCGACCTCATCGGCCGCATGGGCGGAATCCAATACACGCGCACGACCCAGAGATTCGACATGGTGCGGCCGAAAGTTGGCTAAGTTTACCTTCGTATCTATAGCTAATGTGACTTCTGCCCTTGCCCTCCACACCACTCCTGCGGAATCATCCGAAAACCGCTAAACCGACGATTCCGATTAGATCGGAGGCGGGAGGGGGTGGGGACAATTGAAAAGTAAACTGACCCCAAGACGGAATCCTCCATCATTTGCGGGGCCGATTCGCCGGAAATCAAATCCGGCGACGATGAAACGAACGCCAGCCTCCTAAACAGCTCTGCGAAGGCGGAAATGCGAAGTCTCCTCTGCCTCGCCGCTCAAGGCTCACGCTTTCCCGTCATCGGGCACTGCTAAAATAACCGAACCCTATGTTTGAGAACTTACAGGAAAAACTCCAACGCGCTTTCAAGTCCCTCCGCGGGCAAGCCACGCCTCACCGAGGAAAACATCGACGAGGCGCTCCGCGAAATTCGGCTGGCCCTGCTCGAAGCCGACGTCAACTTCAAGGTCGTCAAGCAGCTGATCGACCAGATCCACGCCAAGGCCGTCGGTCAGGAAGTGCATGACCGCGCTCTCGCCCGGCGAGCAGGTCATCAAGATTCTGCGCGACGAACTGGTCGACGTCCTCGGCAAAGACACGGCGCGCGTGAAGTTTGCCTCGCAGCCGCCGACCGTGATTCTGATGGCCGGGCTGCAAGGTTCCGGCAAAACCACCACATCGGGCAAGCTGGCGAACTGGCTGAAGAATGGCGGACACCGCCCTCTGCTGGTTTCTGTCGACGTGTACCGCCCCGCCGCGCGCGAGCAGTTGAAGGTCGTCGCGCAAGCCGTGAAAGCGCACATCTACGAAGGCCAGGTCGGCGAGGCGAATACTGCGACCGAGCTTACACAAGCAGTCGAACGTCTGGTGAAGGAAGCGCGCCGCGAGGCCATTGTCTCCGGATGCGACGTCCTGATCGTCGATACCGCCGGACGCTTGCACATCGACGACGATCTGATGGACGAGATGCAGTCGCTGAAGAAGCTGCTGAATCCGTCGGAAATTTTGTTCGTCGCCGATGCCATGACTGGACAGGATGCGGTTCGCTCAGCCGAAGAATTCCACAAGAAGCTCTCGCTCACCGGAGTTGTCTTGACCAAGATGGATGGCGACGCTCGCGGTGGCGCGGCTCTGTCGATTCGTCAGGTGACAGGCCAGCCGATCAAGTTCATCGGCATCGGTGAAAAATACGACGCGCTCGAGCCGTTCCATCCCGACCGCATCGTGTCCCGCATTCTCGGTATGGGCGACATTCTTTCGCTGATCGAACGTGCCGAACAGCAGATCGACAAGAAGAAGGCCGCGGAGATGGCGTCGAAAGCGCTCTCGGGAGACGGCTTCTCGCTCGAAGATTTTCGCGACCAGTTGCGACAGGTAAAGAAAATGGGATCGATGAAGAGCATCATGAGCATGCTTCCGTCGATCGGTCCCTTCTCGGGACTGCAGAAGGCCGCCGACCAGGTGGACGAGAAACAAATCAACCGGGTCGAGGCGATTATCAGCTCGATGACCATGCACGAGCGCAATCATCACGAGGTCATCAACGGCAGCCGCCGCAAGCGCATCGCCCGCGGATCCGGGACGACGATCCAGGAAGTGAACAACCTGCTTCGCCAGTACGCCCAGATGAAAAAGATGTTCAAGCAAATGGGCAAGCCCAGCTTCGCCCGAAGGTTGGCCGGGATGAAGCTGCCGGGAGCGTAAGGCCCGCCAAAATTGGCTCGAGTCAGTTCGTCGTTTTTATTCGGCTCTTAGCAGCACAACACCAGAATGAGGGGCCATCGTAACGATCGCGTCGGCCGAAACGCCGTTGACATCGACAAAGGAGCCTCCCGGAAGATTCACGGTGAAGGTTTCGTTATACGGATTCACCAAAGCCAGGCCACCGGAATACGTCCGTCCCCAAACCCCCTGCGTTCGCCGCATCCGTCCCAACGGATGCCCAATGGGAATTGAATATTCAGGAAAGATCACCAGGGACCCATACTGCTGCAATCCCGACATGTACATGTAAGTGCAGTTGCCTTTCACGAGCAGGTAGTTCGCGATGGCCCACAGCCGCGACTGCTCAGAGATCTGACCCGTCGGTGCAGACTCTTCGCCGTTCGTCATGTAGCAGACGCCCTTCTTCTGCACTTCGCCGATGATCTTGGCGATGGCCTCCCACTGCCACGGCGGTGGAAAGTTTGGGTCGACCCCGTAATTTGTGAATCCGCGCTCATCCAAAACAAGGTCCGAGGTCAACATCAATTGCAGGTTGACCTCGCGCGAATATCCAAACTCGAACGGCATATTTACCTGCATCGTGGCTGTCTTCGAATAATTGTGAATGTGCCGGTACGTGTCGGATTCCCATTGGGTTTCGTCGCGCTGATACGCCGGATCGTTAAGCTGTCCCGTATATTGCTGAACCCAGCTTCCGTCGCGGCCGTAGTGCCCGCAACGTCCCCAATTGCTGCTGACCGAGAGCGTGTCGACTGCGATGCCTTTGTAACCGGAGGCCAGCGGCGCATCGACCCAGTTCGCCCACTGGTAGGCCTTCACGGCGGGATTCGCAAAATCGAGGGGCGCCAATGTCGTCGTGCCAAACTCAAAGGCGAGCGTTTTGCGATCGCACAAATATTCCAGCCAGTCGGGATGGTTCTGTTGGTACCACTCAATGGTGTTCGTGAAATTGTCTACCGAGTACGGAATGTACGCGGTGTTATATACATGCGGCGGCAGGTTGGGATAGTCCGACCCCCACACCATGTCGACGAGGCTCTCTTCCGAACTCGGATAGGCCACGTTGTAGTTGAAGACCATCTCGAGGTGAATGCCGTCGGTTGTGTCGGGAAAATATTGGGTGCGAGGCGTCGCGGAAGTTTCCTGCGCATGGGCGCTGGCCAGGATCCAAACGAGGGTAAGGAGCGTACACAGCGTTGCTCGGAACATGGGTGCCAGCCTCCGTAAATAAACGAATGCAACCGTAAGCAAACGAATCAACTCGGAGAAATATACTCCGCGACCCGTCCGGCTGCAATTGTTCGTTTTAGGAGCGGCTGCAAACGCCCGCCCTGTGAGCTGTGGCATGATGAGCGAGCATGAAATGGCGTTCGCTGGAAGAAGTGAAACCGGGATCTGACCCGCGCTCGTTGCGCGAGATATTTGCCGACCGCAAGGAACTGATCGCCAAATATGTTCCTGCGGAAACTCAGTCTGTTCACGCACAGGTGGTGGCGGAACTGAAAACGCGGCAGCTCGCGGCAAAAGTTTTGCCGGTCGGCGCGAAGGCTCCTCAGTTCGAACTGCAGGATCACGACGGCAAGATGATTTCCTCGAGCGAGCTACTTTCCCGAGGACGTCTTGTCCTCTGCTTCATTCGCGGGCGCTGGTGTCCGTTTTGCGTCGGTCAGATGGAAGCTATGAACCTCATCCTTCCCGAGATTGAGCACACCAGCGCAACTCTGGTTGGGGTTTCACCACAGACGGTCAAGCAGTCATTCTTCATGCACGATCAGCACAAGCTGCGGTTTCCGTTGCTGTCGGATGCACGAAACCAGCTTGCGCGGCAATTCGGGCTCTCGTATCGCGTACCTGAGAATCAAGAGGCAATCTACCGGAGAGCTTTCGTGAACCTGCCGTTCACGAACGGCGACCAAAGCTGGGAGTTGCCGATTCCGGCGACCTTCATCGTGGATCGCGATGGCGCGATTCTTTACGCTTCGGCGAACGAGGACTATACGGAACGGCCCGAACCGGGCGAAATCGTGGAAGCGCTGACGAGATCGATCTGACGTTCGGGCGAGTTGCGGACGCCGGAAGTGACGCGGAAGAGCGGCCCTTCAGAGCCGCGAAAAGTTAGCGGGAATGCAGGGGATTTATGCCCGTGTCGTCGGTTTACCGATGTTTCCTCAGGAGCGATAGCCATCATTTGGTTCGCCCTTCACGCGGCGCTACAGCGCCGCTCTTCCGCGGTTTCGGTACACTGATACTTCATGCACTACATCTACGGCATCAACTCGGTGACAGAAGCGCTTAAGGCTCGCGGACGTGCCTTCGAATGGGTCGGCATGGCGAAAGAGCGCCATGACATCCGCCTGCAGCGACTGATCGAAGATTGCAGAAAAATCGGCGTACCGATCCGGTTTCTTCAGCGCACGGAACTTGATCGGATGGCCGGAAACGCGGCGCACCAGGGCGTTGTCGCCGTCACGTCGGCGAAACAATACAACGACCTGGCGGACGTCATTGCGTCCAAGCGTGCGCAGTATTCGCTCTTGGTGGTCCTCGACGGCGTTGAAGATCCGCACAATTTGGGGGCTATCCTGCGCACGGCAGACGCCGCAGGCGCCAACGGCATTGTGATTCCCGAACGTCGCGCGGCTGCCGTCACCGGTACCGTTACGAAGGCTTCTGCAGGGGCGAGCGAGCACCTGCCGATCGCGAAGGTCACCAACATTGCCCGCACGGTGGAAGAACTCAAGGAAAGCAATATCTGGACGGTCGGTCTTGATGAGCGCGGCAAACAAACCTACGATGCCATTGACTACAACATGGACTGTGCACTCGTGTTGGGCGGAGAAGGCAAAGGGTTGCACGATCTGGTGAAACGCAAGTGCGATTTCCTGGTGTCGATTCCGATGCTGGGGAAAGTTCCTTCCTTGAATGTTTCGGTTGCCGCCGCGGTTGTCCTTTATGAGATCGTCCGCCAGCGCCGAGCCAGGAATGGCGCATCCAACGAAGAATGAAGTTCCCGATGAGGAAAGCGGGTCTGAGGGCCTTATTTGTTCTCGGCGTTCTCTGCGGCTCGCTTCAAAGTCTCGCGCTCGATCGGGAAGCCTTCTCGATCTCCAATTACGATCTCAACGTTCAGATCGAGCCTGAGCAGCATCGGCTGGGAGCGCGCGGAAAAATCACTCTCCGCAACGAAACGTCCAGTCCGCAAAAGATTGCGGTGCTGCAGATCTCATCCTCTCTCGATTGGCGTTCGATCAAAGTCGCCGGCAAGCCGGTGCAGTATGTGACGCAACCGTACACCTCAGACATCGATCACACGGGAGCACTGTCGGAAGCCATCGTCACGTTGCCGGAAGCGGTCGCATCTCGCGGCACAATCGATCTCGACCTCGCGTACGAAGGCGTGATCCTGCTTGACGCAACGAGGCTGACCCGCATTGGGATGCCAGAAGATGTGGCTCGGAGCACCGACTGGGACGAGATCGGAACAATCTTCACGGCGGTGCGCGGAGCCGGCTATGTGGCCTGGTATCCGATTACGACCGAAGTGGCGAATCTCTCGGAAGGGAACAGTTTGTTTGAAGTGCTAGACCGATGGAAGCAGCGCGAAGCCGGATCATCCATGCATCTAAAGATTGCTGTGACGCAGGACTCCGGTGAGGAGGTGCCCGAGTTACTCCTCAATCATTGCCCTTCCGTGTACGAACAAATGTCGCGAGGGCAACATCTGACTTCCGATTGCAGTTACCAACCTCTCGGCTCAACCGCGCCTGCCTTCGTCATCGGACAATATTCAGTGTTAAGTCGTTCAGCCATCGATGTTCATTTTCTTCGGGGACATGATGCAGCGGCTGGTGAATTTGCGGACGCCGCTGAGAAAGTTGTTCCCTTGATCGCGGACTGGTTTGGAAGTCCGCGAGAGAAAGCTCAAACCGCCGACTTGCCGGATGCGAAGGCAGCGCCCTTTGAAAGTGGCCCATTGTTGCTGCGTCCGCTCCAGAATCTCGATTCAAGTCTTGCGGGACTCGCCGCGGCCCATCAACTCACGCACGCTTCGATTTCATCTCCTCGTCCGTGGATCGAGGAAGGCATTGCTCATTTCGCGCAGTCGCTTTATATCGAACAGCAGAAGGGAAGACAGGCTGCTCTCGACTACATGGCGTTGCACGGCTCGGCGCTCAAGGAGATCGAGTCGCCATCGACCACACCACGGTCGGATCGCGAAACCAGCGATTCGCTGGTGAATACCACGAGCGAGGAACTCTACCGCAGCAAAGCGATGTACGTATGGTGGATGCTGCGCGAGATGATCGGCGACGCCGCGCTGAAAAAGGCGTTGGCAGCTTACCGCAGAGAACAGGACAAAGAGCCGTCTTATATTGCGCGTCTCGTCTCCGCACAAACGCAGCGCGATCTCGAATGGTTTTTCGATGATTGGGTGTATCGCGATCACGGCTTGCCCGACTTCAAGGTCGAGGCAGCCTCTTCACGCAAAACTCTGACCGATTCGTTCCTCGTTGCGATCACGGTCGACAACGTGGGCAACGCGGGTGCGGAGGTTCCGGTCATCGTCAAATTCGCGAAAGGCGAAGTGATGAAGAAGATGGAAGTCCGCGCCAAGGCGAAGGCTACGATCCGCGTGGAAACTCCGAGCGCACCGGTGGAAGTCGTGGTCAACGACGGGAGCGTTCCCGAGAGCGACACAACGAACAACTCGTTCAAGGTCGGAGCCCCGAATGAATGATGAGTCAGTAAGTGAAGGATTGTCATTCCGAGGAGCGCAACGACGAGGAACTTGCTGTCCCCGGCGCACAGGAGGTTCCTTGCTTCGCTCGGAATGGCAATCCTATTGTCTTTCGCTTGCTGTTGCTTTCCAAGCAGATGGCGACCAATTAATTGTTGCTTGGCTTCCGAGCCTGATCTTGTTCTAACGCAGTCGGATCGTCCGTGATAATTTGTTCGGTTCGCACGGGAGGGGTAGTTTGGCGTACATCCAATTTCTTGGTGCCGCGGGCACGGTGACCGGTTCCAAGCATTTGATCAATACAGGGGATCCGTCCGGCAAGGGCGGGTTGCAAGTTCTCATCGACTGCGGATTGTTTCAAGGCCCCAAAGAATGGCGGGAACGCAACTGGAGCGACCCGCCGATCCCGGCAAAGACAATTGATGCGGTGATCCTGACGCACGCGCACCTCGATCATTGCGGATGGATTCCGCGTTTGGTGAAAGCCGGATTTCACGGCCCGATCTACGCGACGCAGCCAACCATCGATTTATGCGGAATCATCCTGCCCGATTCCGGGCATCTTCAGGAAGAAGATGCGCGCTTTTATAACAAGGTGAACAAGTCGAAGCACCATCCTGCCCTCCCCCTGTATACATTCGATGAGGCACATGATTCGTTGCAATACTTCAAGCCAGTGGACGTCGAAGAAACGGTGGAACTGTCTCCGGAAATCTCATTCCGATTCGTGCGCGCCGCGCATATTCTAGGGTCGTGCATGGCCGAGGTTTCACTCAACACCAACGGCCAGACGAAGCACCTTCTTTTTACTGGAGATATAGGCCGCGTCCGCGACCACAAAATTGCGCCAGGAAAGGTCGTCCACTCGGGGCCGGCCGAAGGCGAGACTGCCGATCTCGTCGTCATGGAATCGACTTATGGCAACCGTACGCATCCGAAAGAGGATCCGCTTCCGGAGCTGGCAAAACTTATTACTGCTACAGCCAACCGTGGTGGTTCGGTCGTTGTCCCGGCCTTCGCCATCGAGCGCACGCAGAAGTTCGTCTTTATCGTGAAGCATCTGATTGAGTCCGGCCAGATTCCTCGCATGCCGGTCTTTTGCGATAGCCCGATGGCAATCAAGGCGGTCGAGATCTTTCTGAAGCACGACACGGAATACACCGACGAAACTCGCGAGATGATTCGCAAGTACGGCTCGCCACTTCAGTGGCCGGGCTTCACGTTCGCATCGACTCCGGAGGAGTCAAAGAGAATCAACGCGTCGACGATGCCTTCGATCATTATCTCGTCGAGCGGCATGGTGACTGGCGGCCGCATTCTGCATCATCTGGCCCAGCGGCTGCCCGATCCACGGAACCTGGTTTTGTTCATCGGTTTTCAGGCTCCGGGAACGCGCGGCTTCGCCATCAAAAACAGATTGCAGGAAGTGAAAATCTTTGGAGATTTCGTGCCGATCCGCGCCCAGACCGCCGCGCTCGAGCAATTCAGCGATCATGCCGATCCGCCGGAGTTGCTGCAATGGCTGCGAACATTTCGGAATCAGCCTGCTGTCACTTATCTGGTGCACGGCGAGCCGAACGCTTCTAGCCAGTTGCGAGACTTAATGACGAAAGAGCTGGGATGGAATGTGCAGATCGCACAGTATAAAGAGAAGGCAGAGATCGCCTGAGCGCCATACTCCTGGAGATTCACGCGAATATCTTTCGTCGCTGAAAGACGCCTCAGGATGACATCTTCCGTCGATGACGCGGACGTCTGATCCGAAAGAAAGCTAGAGCGCGGAACTGAAACGGATCAGCCCTTCCAGTTTTCCAGCGGCTGCACCCGAGTCGATCGAGGCCGTTGCCAGGGGAATTGCTTCTCCAAGATGATTCGCTCTGCCTGCAGCCACGAGCGCGGCGGCTGCATTGAGAACTACAATATCCCTTCGGGAAGACTTCTCTCCACGCAGAATCTCGCGGATGATGCTCGCGTTTTCTTTCGCGTCGCCCCCGGCGATCTGATCGAGTGAGGACCGCTTCAGGCCGAACTCTTCCGGTTCGATTTCGTAGGATCGCACCGATCCTTCGCGCGCTTCGGCAATTCGCGTCTTGCCAGTGATGGTGATTTCGTCGAGGCCATCGAGTCCATGCACCACCAGCGCCCGGCGCAGGCCAAGCATGCTGAGCGCTTCCGCCAATTTCTCCACGAGTTCGAGCGAGTAAACGCCGACCACTTGCCCTGAGGCACGCGCTGGATTGGTCAATGGGCCGAGAAGATTAAACATGGTCCGCATGCGCAATTCGCGCCGTACTCCTTGCACCTGCTTCATCGCCGGATGAAGATTCGGTGCGTACAAAAAGCAGATCCCAACCTCCCGGAGGCATTGCGCCGCCCGCTCCGGCGACAGTTGGATATTCACTCCAAGCGCCTCAACGACGTCGGCCGATCCGCATTTCGAGCTGATGCTGCGGTTGCCGTGCTTCGCCACCCGCACGCTGGCTCCCGCGGTCACGAGTGCCGTCGCAGTGGAAATATTGAATGTGCCGCTGGCATCGCCGCCAGTTCCGCTGGTATCGATCAACGAGTCGTCCAACGACGCTTCGGCGAGGGCATCGCGCCCGGTACCGCTCACATCCAGCGTAGGCGTTGCGCCTGGGCGTTCAATCGGCAACGGGGCTGCCGCTGCACGAATCGCTTCGGCAAAGCCCACGATCTCCTCTACAGTCTCCCCGTTCATTCGCAACGCGATCAGCATCGCAGCGATCTGCGCGTCGGTGCATTTGCCTGAAAGCACTTCCCCCATCACCTCGCGAGCTTCATTGCGGCCAAGTGATTGGCCGTGATTCGCGAGACGATGCAGTGCGTCGAGGATCATGATCAAACGAGATTGTAAGCGATATGCATTTCATGGCCGGCAAAATGTGCTGGAAGCCGATTCGGTCAGGCCACCACGACAACGATTAACTCTGTATCGATTTCGCCGGCAGGCGTTTCTTCAGGTATTCGCGCCAGTCTTCTGGCAGAGCGGGCGTCGCGATGGCTTTCTCTAGAAGTTCGTGATTGTAGCGGTCGTCGGCGAAGAGATGATTCATTTCGGCGATCGTAATCGCTTGCGGTTCGTGGCTGAGGAGATTGAATGAGTCGTCAACCGAGACGGTGCCTTCCTGCTCGACGGAAAAATAGAACCCGCTGCGGCCGCTTTGCAGAAATCTGGCAAGGATGTCGGTGCGTTTGAACTTCGCCGCCAGTTTGTAGCAGGGAACTCGCGGTTGCCGCACGACCAGCACCGCCGTACCAAGTTGCAGACGATCTCCGATGTGAAGGGTCGCCTCGGACAGACCCGAGGTTGTAAAGTTTTCGCCAAACATCCCCCAAGGTAGAGCGGTTCCAGGCAGTTCACCCTGCCAGAAACTGTAGTGCTCCGAAGGATAGCCGTAGACAGCTTTGTTAGGTCCCCCATGAACCGACAAGTCTGCCTGGCGATCGCCATCGAGATTCAGAGTGCGTAACGCCACGGGCCCCGAGACCGGGTTTTTGAAGATTCCCGTGTTGATGGTTTCGCCTCTAAACGTCGTCAGGCGCGGCAGGCCGACATTCAGCGAGATCAGTTTCATCGGAAATTTCCCACAATCCAGAGTCAGCTTTTCAGGTCCGTCGCTGCTTTAGATGTTCCTCGGCGCAGAAAGACGCTATCACGCGCAAGGCCGTTTTGGGATTCGAAAGCACCGCCGAGGCCTCGAAGGTTTGCCCAGTCTACGTATCTTCTATAAAATTACAAGTTTGCTGCCCGCAGTGCGATGCCGCAAGCAGGATCCTTCCGAGGCTTTACTGAAGAGTCATCATTATGAAAATTCATGAGTACCAGGCAAAAGCAATTCTAAAGAAGTATGGTGTGACCGTGCCCCGCGGATCGATGGCCACTTCACGCGAAGAAGCCGAATCGATCGCGAAAGAACTGTTCGATTCCGGATGCAGCGGAGTCGTGGTCAAAGCGCAGATCCACGCTGGAGGCCGCGGCAAGGGCGGTGGCGTAAAGATCGCGAAGTCGCTCGACGAAGCCGCCGATCTCGCGGGCAAGATGCTGGGCATGAAACTGGTCACGCATCAGACTGGACCCGAGGGGCGCATCGTGCGCCGGTTGCTGATCGAAGAAACACTGCCGATCGAGAAGGAACTCTATTTGGGAATCCTTGGTCGACCGCGCCGAGGGAAAGCCGGTGTTTATGTCGTCGGCCGCCGGCGGCATGGATATCGAGCAGGTCGCCGCTGAAAATCCCGATGCGATTCTGAAGCAGCACATCGATCCCGGCATGGGGCTTGAGGCATTTCAGGCGCGCAAGATCGCGTTCAGTCTCGGATTGAGCGGAAAGCAGATCAATCCCGCCGTACAGTTTCTGACCAGCCTCTACAAGGCGTTTCTCGACACCGATAGCTCGCTGCTCGAGATCAATCCTTTTATTACAACGACCGACGGACGCCTGTTTGCGCTCGACGCCAAGATCAACTTCGACGACAACGCGCTATTCCGCCATGCCGACTTGCGCGAGTTGCGGGACATTACGGAAGAAGATCCGCTAGAAGTCGAGGCCTCCAAGTACAGTCTGAACTACATCAAACTCGACGGCAACGTGGGATGCATGGTGAACGGCGCCGGTCTGGCGATGGCGACCATGGACATCATCAAGTATGCCGGCGGAATGCCCGCAAACTTTCTCGATGTCGGCGGCGGCGCGAGTTCCGACCAGGTCGCACATGCGTTCGAAATCCTGTTGAGTGACAAAAACGTGAAGGCCGTGCTGATCAATATTTTTGGCGGCATCCTGCGGGTCGATACTCTGGCGACGGGTGTTGTCGAGGCAGCACGCAAGACCAATATCAAGCTGCCGATCGTGCTGAGGCTCGAAGGTACGAATGTCGACGAAGGCAAGAAAATCCTGATGAATTCGGGATACAACTTCCTCGTCACCGACACGATGAAAGATGCGGCCGATAAAGTCGTCGCAGCCGCCCGAGGAACGCTAGGCGTAACCGAATGGCGGTAGAATGGCGACAGGGGCATTCCGATTGCTGAATAGTGCGCAAGCGGCTGGCTACGGTTGAATCGTGCGGCAAGAGTGCTTATCAGGTTCCAGATGTGGAAGAGCGGACCTTTAGGGCCACGTCGAAAGCTGGATTTCATGGGGTTTTAGCCCCGGTGTAAAAGCGAGGAATTTTCTATATGGCAATCTTAGTAGATAAAAACACGCGAGTAGTGGTTCAGGGCCTCACCGGCCGCGAAGGTACCTTCCACGCGAAAGCCAGCGCGGCGTATGGGACCAAGATCGTAGGCGGAGTGACGCCCGGCAAAGGCGGCTCTACGCACGAAGGTTGGCCGATCTTCAACACTGTTCGCGAAGCGGTCGACAAGACGGGGGCGAACGCCACTGTTATTTTCGTTCCGCCGCCGTTTGCGGCCGACGCCATCATGGAAGCCGCGGACGCCGAAATCGATCTGATCGTCTGCATCACCGAAGGTATTCCGACGCTCGACATGGTGAAGGCCTGGGAATTCCTGCAGGACCGCCGATCGCGGCTGATCGGGCCGAACTGCCCGGGGATCATCTCGCCGGGAAAGTGCAAGATCGGCATCATGCCCGCGTCGATTCATAAAGAAGGATCGGTCGGGATCGTTTCCCGGTCCGGAACGCTGACCTACGAAGCCGTGCATCAGCTCACGCAACGCGGCATTGGTCAGTCGACTGCGATCGGAATTGGAGGAGATCCCATCATCGGCACGAATTTTATCGACGCGCTGGATTTGTTCAATCGCGATCCGGAGACCGAAGCCGTCATTATGATCGGCGAAATCGGCGGCAACGCGGAGGAACTGGCCGCGGAGTTTGTGAAGAAGCATATGAAAAAGCCGGTGGTGGGATTCATCGCCGGCCAGACCGCGCCTCCGGGACGCCGCATGGGCCACGCGGGAGCGATCATCTCAGGCGGAAAGGGAACTGCCGCGGAAAAGATCAAAGCCCTCGAAGGCTGTGGGATTCGGGTGGCAAAGTCGCCGGCAGCGATCGGAGAGACGCTTGCCGCCGCGATTGGGGTCAACGCTTAGATCTGTCCGACATGTACAAGTCCTGTCATACCGCGCTTTGCCCGGAATGATAGATATCGGTGATAGGGTCTAACAACCGCGGCGAACGATGAACCCGTCCGGGGGCCGAAGACCAACGATGAACGATCTTATTCAAACAACCAAGGACCAGCGACCAACCTATGAAGACTCTGCAACGCACCTTCACGATCGTTAAACCTGACGCGGTTCGCCGCAATGCTGTGGGCGATATCATTGAGCAGTTTGAGAAGAATGGCTTCCGCATCCTCGCAATGAAGATGCTGCAAATCTCCAAGCATCAGGCCGAGCAGTTTTACGCTGTACACGCCAGCCGCCCATTTTTCAATACGCTGACCGACTTCATGTCGAGCGGCCCCATCGTTGTACTGGCGCTGGAAAAAGAAAATGCCATCGCCGATCTGCGCAAACTCATGGGCGCGACCAACCCGGCGCAGGCGGAAGAAGGCACCATTCGGAAGAAGTGGGCGACCAACATCGAGCACAATGCGATCCATGGCTCCGATGCCGAAGACACTGCCCGCTTCGAGTTGAGCTTCTTTTTCGCAGGATACGAACTGGCCAAGTAACGGTAGTCGATACTCCGTTCGGTGTGAGCGTCCGAAGTTTTTGCTGAGTACCGAATACCGACAGCCGAGTATTGAGATTCGAGAGTTCCTATGCCCCTAGTCCAAGTCACTATGCTGCAGGGACGCACCGTCGATCAAAAGCGGAAGATCGCAAAACGCATCACGGACGCGCTCGTAGAAGAAGCAGGCGCGCGCCGCGAAGGTATCATCGTCGCTTTCCATGAAGTTTCAAAGGAGAGCTACGCCTCAGGCGGCGAGTTGATGATCGACAAGAAGTGAGTTTGTCGGAAACGCAGCAACGTCCGCAAGAATAATTGCAGGAGTTCCGCGCCACACAAATCCCGCTAACTATCCCAACGGCTCGAACAGGTGTCCTTCGACGCGGTCCGCGACCTTCGGCAGATCTTTCCTTGCGTGTTGCAGGAAGTGTGGCGCGGCGCGGTGGGCTTCGAGCGCGGCGTCATCCTTATATTGCTCGTAAATGAAAAACCGGCGAGCCTCAGTTTTGTGGCGGTGCACCTGGTACATGGCACACCCGGTTCCTTGCGGGAGTGCTCCGTCAGCTTTTCAAACAGTGCGGCAACTTCGGCTTCGTGCCCAACTTTTGCCATCCAGGTGACTGCCAACACCACCATCGTTTCGCTCCTTCCCACGGCGGTTGAGCCGGGGAAGCAATTCTAGGCCTTACCCGAGGCAGTCTTCAACTCGCTGACGAATTCCTCCATCAGGATGGTGTGGCCGCGGTCCGGCCCCGTGGAAATCATCCCGACTTTGGCGTCGACAGCGTTCGCGACAAACTTCAGGTATTCGCGAGCTGCGTTGGGCAGTTTCTCGTAGTCGGTAATGCCCTCAGTCGAGGTCCGCCAGCCTGGCATCTTCTCGTAGATACATTCGATCTTCTCGTATCCGCTGGCCTGGGCGGGCGCGTCATCGGTCTTTTTCCCGTCGATCTTGTAACCGACGCAGACCGGAATCTCGGCCAATTCATCGAGCACGTCCAGTTTGGTTACGACGAGCCACGATGTGCCGTTAATCATGCCCGAGTAACGCAGCAAGGGCAGATCGAGCCATCCTGTGCGCCTCGGACGCCCGGTCACCGCGCCGTATTCGTTGCCACGCTTACGCAAGTTGTCTCCGGCGGCCCCGTGATCTTCGCTCGGAAACGGCCCTTCGCCGACTCGGGTGCAGTAGGCCTTGGTAATGCCGATAACCGAATTTATGGCGTTCGGAGCCACGCCGGTTCCGATGACCGCCCCGCCGGATGTCGCGCTCGACGACGTTACAAACGGGTACGTCCCGTGATCGATATCGAGCATTGTCCCTTGCGCGCCTTCAAACAAGATCGATTCGCCGTTGCGCAGAGCTTGATTGAGAAGTACTGCGGTATCGCAAACAAACGGCGCAATCTTCTCGGCGGCATCTGCGTACTCGCTGTACATCTTGTCGGCGTCAACCGGCTCGGAGTTAAAGAGCGCGTGCACGATCATGTTCTTTTCGCGCACCGCGTTCTCGATGTGCTTTTTCAATAGTTTCAGGTCGAGCAGATCGGCTACTCGCAGGCCACGACGTCCCATCTTGTCTTCGTAGGCCGGTCCGATGCCCCTCGATGTTGTCCCAATCTTGACGCGTCCCGGAGCGTTCTCAGCCGCCAGTTCAATCATTCGGTGATAGGGCAGAATGACGTGCGCACGGTTGGAGACGAACAGATGCCCGTCGATTTGTACGCCGGCATCGCGAAGTTTTCCTGCTTCCTTCAAGAACGCTATCGGATCGAGCACCACGCCGTTGCCAATCACGCTGCGGCATCCAGCGCGCAGCACGCCGCAAGGCACAAGCTGCAGGATAAATTTCTCGCCGTTGATGATGACGGTGTGGCCGGCGTTGTGGCCTCCGGCGTAGCGGGCTACGACCGAGAAATTCTCGGATAGGACGTCGACAATCTTTCCCTTGCCTTCATCGCCCCACTGGGCGCCGACAATTACCGCGGTCTTGCCTTTTTTCAATTCCAGCTCCGTCGGGCAAAATTCAGCCAGGCATGGGCCTGCGCTGCTCCCGGGGTCGCACACTCCTTGCCCGCGGGAATTCCTGCACAAAAGATTCTAGGGATAGACCGGAGAAGACGTGTACGAACTATCTTATCGTGTCGACGCCGCGCATGGCAACGCAGGCCAAGATCTGGTCGTGGCTCGGTTCGAATTCTGCACGACCCGAAAGCCCACTTAATTCATCACCACAAAGTCAGTGAGCCGTGGAGGAATCACGTGCTTGGATTTCCCCGGTGCCTCTCCACCTGGTGAATAGATTTGAGATACTACGTTCGATGCCGAAATTCGAGCGACACATCTTCGTATGCGGAAACCAACGTCCGCCGGGTAATCCACGCGGATGCTGCGATCCTACCGCGCAGGCGCAACTACAGAAATCATTCAAACAGAAACTCGCTCAGCGCGGCCTCAAAGGAAAAGTCCGTGCCAATCAAGCCGGCTGCCTCGATCAATGTGAACACGGACCGACCGTCGTTGTGTATCCGGAGGCGGTTTGGTACGGACATGTCTCCGACGCAGACGTCGATCAGATTATCGATGAACACATCGTCGGAGGACGTCCGGTCGAACGGCTTCGCATTGCAGATGCATGCCTGAACACGGAAACCTGCGAGCACCGAAAACCTCGGACTTGAATCGAACGTGTGGGGACAGCCACTCTGGGCTATCCAATCGAGTGAAACTCAACTGGCTCGCCATTGAAATGAATGGCCAGCCCGCTTTACTTTTTCCGCGACGGCCCCTTACCTTGAATCCATGCCCGCGCATTTCACTCCCGAGCTGTTCCGTTTTCTCACGCGCCTCAAGCGCAACAATAACCGCGACTGGTTTCAGGCTCACAAAAACGACTACGAATCCCTCGCTCAGCAGCCGGCGCTGCGGTTCATCAGTGATTTCGCAGTTCCGTTGCACAAGATCACTCCGCATCTCATTGCCGATCCGCGCACGACTCGGGGATCGCTATTCCGCATCTATCGTGACACGCGCTTTTCCCACGACAAGAAGCCTTACAAGACGCATATTGCCATGAGGTTTTCTCATCGCGGCAAAGACGTTCACTCGCCGGGCTTCTATCTTCACCTTGAACCTGGTGGCTGTTTCGCCGCTTCTGGCTTGTGGCATCCAGAGCCGCACACCCTTCTCAAAGTCCGCAATGCCATCGTCGAGCGCGGGGATGAATGGCGCCGTGTGCGCAAGCTTCTCAACTGGGACGACGCCAGCAAACTTTCAAGGCCGCCGCGCGGGTTTCCCTGTGATCATGAGTTTGTTCAAGATCTGAAACTGCGAGATCTCGGCACTTCGATTGACCTGACGGATGCGCAAGTGTGCAGCCCGACGTTTATGGCTGCTTTCGCCAAGGCTTGCCGCAAGATGTCGCCGCTGGCGGTATTTCTGAGTGACGCCGTGGGTCTGCCGTTTTGATGCGGCGCATAGACAGGCGGATCCTTGCTACGCCGGGTGGACGAGGAATCTGCCCCTACATCTTTATTTGCGAAACGCTTTCTGGATCAGCGTATACCTGGCCGCGCCGATCAGGCCGCAATCGTCGTTGATGATGATCTTTACCGGCATATCTTTCAGCAGCGAAGCCATGCGTCCCTTGTCGAGGAACGACTGCATAAATATTGGGTCTTTCATCTTGTCGACATTTTTCCCGGCGATAATTCCTCCGATAAAAATCCCACCGGTCGTCATGTAACGCAGAGCGCAATTGCCTGTTTCGGCCCCGAATACACTGACGAACATCGTCATCGTTTGCAGACAAATCGAAGATTTTCCTTCAAGCGCCAGCTTCGAAATCAGGGCAGCCACATCCCGCGTTGAGGCCATCTGCTCGCGCACCTCCGCCGGTTCCTCAGCCTTCTTTGTGTCGCGGAGAAAATCGTAGATATTCTTAATCCCCGGCCCCGAAAGCACTCGCTCATAACTGATGCGGCCATATTTTTTCTGGAGGTAGCTCAATAATTCCGTCTGCACCTGATCTCTCGGCGCAAAATCCGCGTGGCCGCCTTCGCACGCAAACGGATGATGCCGGTATCCATCCCAATACAGACCCGCAACGCCCAGGCCCGTGCGCGCCGAAATTACGGCACGATTGCCTTCCGCATCTTCCGATCCTTCGCTGAGAGTGACAAAATCTTTCGACTCTAATGCGTCAATCCCGTACGCGTACGCCTCAAGATCGTTCAGCAGCCCCACGGAGGGAAGTTTCAACTGCGCCGACAACTCCTTAGAATCGATGGTCCACGGCAAATTTGAAATCTTGCTCTGTCCGCCACGCACAGGTCCGGCCACGCCGAAGCACGCGCTGTGAACCGGGATCTGCTCTGTCCGTATGAACTGCACCAGAACTTCCTGCAGGCCATTGTGTTCCTGGCTCGCATATTCCTTCTCGACCGCGCACTCCAGACGGTTGCCCTCCGTCTGAAACGCCGCCAGCCGGGTGCGAGTGCCGCCGATGTCGCCTACAAGAATCATGGTTCAATCCTCCTCCATTGGCGTTCATCTGTCGCCAGCAATTGGTCTGATTCAGCCGGCCCCCACGATCCAGAAGCGTAGTTCGGAAACTTCCGCGGAGGCAGCGCCCGCCAGACATCCAGCATCGGATCGACCACGCTCCATCCTGCTTCCACCATGTCCGCGCGCTGAAACAACGTAGCGTCGCCGATCATGCAGTCGTAGAGCAATACCTCGTAGCCGGTATATGCGTCCGCGCCAAAATATTCTGAATATGCAAAGCTCATATTGACTGAGCCCACGCGCAGCAGCGGTCCCGGAACCTTCGCCCCGAAACTCAAAGCGATGCCTTCTGTCGGTTGAATCTGGATCACCAGGGTGTTTGCCTGCGTCTTGTGCAGCGGGGACTTGCGAAATAGCTCGAATGGCGTTCGCCGAAACTGGATCGCGATCTCGGTGTGCCTTTTCGCCAGGCGCTTCCCGGTACGCAAATAGAAGGGAACGCCCGCCCACCGCCAGTTGTCGATGTTCAGCTTGAGCGCGACGAAGGTTTCGGTGCGCGATTCCGGAGCGACGCCAGGCTCCGTGCGATACCCCGGCACACGTTCTCCGTCAATGGTTCCTTCGCCGTACTGCCCGCGCACACTTCGCAGTAGCACATCTTCGGAATTCAGCGGCTGGATCGAGTGCAGCAATTTTGCCTGCTCGTTGCGCACCGCGTCGGCATGAAACGACACTGGAGATTCCATCGCCGTCAAACTGAGCAACTGCATCACGTGATTCGGAACCATGTCCCGCAGCGTACCGGCACTGTCGAAGTACGCGCCTCGCCGCTCTACGCCCACAGTCTCCGCATTCGTGATCTGCACGTGATCGATGTATCGGCGGTTCCAGATCGGTTCAAAGATCGCATTGTCGAAGCGGAAGACCATGATGTTCTGCACAGTCTCTTTGCCGAGATAGTGATCGATGCGGTAAATCTGGCTCTCTTGCAGGACCGCGCGGATGTCGCGGTTCAACGTCTTCGCCGACTCAAGGTCCTGGCCGAAGGGTTTTTCGATGACGACTCGCCGCCACTTTCCATCGCTCTGCTGCGAAAGTCCTGCCTGGCCGAGCTGCTGCACGATCGGCGCGAAGAACTTCGGCGCCGTCGCCATATAGAAGAGATAGTTGCCTTGCGTGTGCCGCTCAAGGTCGATCTTGGCAAGCCGGTCGGCGAGGCGTGAGAAAGTCGCGGGATCGGCGAAGTCTCCACGCTCGTAAAAAAGGCGGTCGCGCAGCCATGCCAGCCCCTCGGTATCACCCGCGGGAAGAAATTCACTGACCTGCTTTCGGAATGCATCGACGCTCAAATCGTCGACCGCAACCCCGATGACCGCAAAATCCTCGGGAAGGAGCTTGGCTTTCACCAGGTTGAACAACGACGGAATCAGCTTGCGCTTTGTCAGATCGCCGGACGCGCCGAACAGCACAAATACGCAAGGACCGGCCGCTTTGCCCGCCACGTGCTGTTCAATGCCGGAGTCTGCTGGAGTCGTTGCGGCCATGCTGGGCGATAGAAAGTGCGAGCATTCTAGCATTGACGCCGCTTGGCATCCTGAGTGCGCTTCTTTGCGCGAAGGACGGGTGCAATCGCAATGATTGAAATGCGAGGTTTTTGTGTAGGTTGAGCCTGATCCGCGGAGGTTAATTGGTAGGCGCGGTAGGATTCGAACCTACAACCGCCGGATTAGAAATCCGATGCTCTATCCGTTTGAGCTACGCGCCCTCGGGAACCGGGTGAAAAGCGAAGAAGCGGTACAGTCGCCGATTCTATTCGGCATTCGCTTGAATTCCATTCTCCCACACCTTACGAGGCCCAGGGCTCGATTTTCGTATTGATGCCGCGCGGCCTGCGATCGCAGCCAGCCATCCCCCGATGGTCATATTTCGAAGTAAGTCTGACGAGATTGGACTCTTGAATAAGTTGAGATAGAATCGCCGCGTAGCGACCCAGGAGGCAATTGTGTCGACATTGCGAGGCTTTCTCAGTGGCGCGGCCGCATTAGTTGTTGCCCTTGTCGGAACCAACATACACATCAACACCTCCAAGGCAACCGGCCTGGGGGCGGCTCGATCAGAGCTCCTCGAGAGCCCTCTCTCCATGGTGTTCTGGATCGTCGCGGGTTTGCTCTTTGCTTTACTTTTCGCGGCCAGCCGGCTCAACAACAAAGGGCTGAGGATTCTTTTGTTCTGGACCCCGGTCGTCGCGATATCAGCCTTGGGAGTCGGTCTCTTCGGCATGTACTCCTATATGTGGATTCACTACAGGGCAGGGTGAAACCTTGATTGATGCACCGACAAAAACAGCATCAATCACCGACAGAAAAAATTGAAGGAAGTTAGCCTGTTCCGGCCTATTGCCCTGCCGCTTTGTCCAGCTTGCTGGCCATCTTCACGCCGCTGAGTCCATCCACGTACTTCGAGATCCCGCGGTAGAGAGAGTCGGCGATGCGCTGGCGGTAGTCGCTGGTTTCGAGTTTGTGCTCGTCTCCAGGATTCGATACGAAGGAAATTTCGGCGAGAATTGAAGGCATGTTCGCGCCGATGAGCACGATAAAGGGAGCTTTCTTCACGCCGCGGTTCCGGATTCCCGGACTCTTCGCCGCCAGGCCGCTGTGCAGCGACTCCTGCACGTCGCCGGCAAACTCGCGGGATTCTTCAATCTTCTCTTTCAGTGCGATCTTCTTCACCAGATCCTGCAGTTCGTAAATGGATTTTTCCGAGACGGCATTCTCGCGCGCCGCCACTTCCAGCGCTTCCGGGGATGAAGTGAAGTTCAGATAGTAGGTCTCGACGCCGCGCGCATCCGGATCGTGGCTCGAGTTCGCATGGATCGAGATGAACAGGTCGGCGCGCTGCTGGTTTGCAATCGCAGTGCGCGTCTCCAGCGGGATGAACGTGTCGTTTTTCCGCGTGTAAACGACTTCCGCGCCCAAGCGCGTCTCCAGCATCTTGCCCAGGCGGCGTCCCACTTCGAGCACCAGGTCTTTTTCCTGCAGTCCGTTCGGGCCGATCGTTCCGGTATCGTGCCCGCCGTGTCCCGGATCAATCACGATCTTGCCGATCTTCAACCCGAGCGCGCGGATCAGGGAACGGTCGCCGCTGGCCGTCGGCCGTGCTTCGCGAACCGTGTCGAGGTCTGTGTTCTTGTGAGTCGTAGCGAGCCGGGTCGCAGACTTTCCCCGCGAGGGCGCCACCGCATGCGTTTCCGCGGCAGCCACGGGCGTGTCGTCGTCATCGTCGTCGTTGTAGACGATCACTTTGGTGGGAGCCGGGGTTTCCCTTGTTGCGTCGACCTTCCTGGGAAGGTCCGGCAATCCCTGCTTCGCCGCAACCGCGCCCTTAGCCACGACCTTCGCGTCATCGGCAACATCCTGGGTGGTCACTGGAGCTTTCCCAGCCTCGGCCTTCAGGTCTTCTTTAGCCGATGCGGGTACGTCGGCGTTCGTGTCGGCATCGTTCTTCAATCCCGATTTCGTCGGAGCCTCGATGTCCGATGCCGCCATGGAATCGTCTTTCGGCCGCTTTGAACGCGCGTTCTTCGCGTTGTTCTTGCCGTGAATGTCGATGATCAGACGGTAGGGATTCGGAAGCAGGAACGCCTCATATTCCGACAGGTCGGCAACTTCCAGCACGACGCGGGTACGACCGGGCTGGAACTGCGCAATGCGAATCTTTTTCAGAAATCCGTCGTCTACGTCGAACGTCTTGCCCACCAGCGTCGACGCCAGCTTGGTGTTGCGCAGATCGAAGAAGATGCGCTCGGGATTTGGAATCCGCTGCGAACCGAACTTGATTTCGCTCTCCAGATCGATCGCCACGCGGGTGTAGTCCGGCGTCGACCAGTGCCGGATCGCGGTCACCCGCGGCACATGACCAGTGTCGCGTTCGGAGGAACCCGATGCTGGTGCGTCGGACTTTGCATCTGAAAGGGCCAGATCGTCGGATTTATCGGCAATCTTGTCGGTTGTCTTGGGCGCCGCACTCTTGTCCGCGATTTTGCTATCTAGCGCCTTGGTGTCTGCGGCCTTGGCTACTGCGTCCGACCCTCTGGCAGGCTTCTTCTTGGCTTCGGCTTTCTTCTCATCTGCATCGCGATCAAGTTCGGCGATCGCTTGCTGGGCGTCGGGCACCAGACGGTTATGCGGATACTTCAGCAAAAACTCATCGAACACCGCACGCGCCTGATCGGGATTGTTCAGATCGTCTTTGTATATCTCGCCAATCGTGAACAGGGCGTCGCAGCGATACCGGCTGCCCGGATATTCCTTCCTCAGGAATTTGTACTGCGCGATGGCTTCGTTCAGAATCTTGTCGTCCTCGAAGCGACGGCCCATCTCTACCAGGGTTTCGGCGACCGCAACCGCGCTCGGGTCAGCTTTCGAGGATGTGGGTGCTCCGTAGTAAACCGTCCGGTAGGCGTTGAGGACGCGCTGGTAGTCGCGGCGGGTGCGTTCCGAGAGAGGGCGCCCGTTGAGGGCTTCGCGCATCCGGTCGGCGGAGGCGTAACGTTCGCGTGCCCACGACTCACCGTGGCGCGCGCGAGCATGTGCCACGACTCCGGGTAGGGCTACGATGAGAAGTAGCGCTCCCCAGCGCAATCTACGCTGGCTGGATTTCATTTTCAAAGTCGCCGGCCCGCTAACTGTCCCGAACGCCGTTTTCTGTAGAACTTCTTCTGATGATACCTGAGAGTTTCCTGTCGGATGCCCTACGTTCCCGCGGCGTTAACTGCCACGAGACTGGGACACCCTTCAGGGGACCGCGATACAGCCCTTAAAACAGATGCATCGAACCTATTCCGTGTTGCTGATGTACAGAACGCCCCTCGCATCCCGTTGAACTCGAACGGGTTCGCGGGTCGACATCGCCGGGGAAATATCCGCCCCGCCGTAGTACAGGTTAGTAATACGCCGCACATAATTCTGGGTTTCGGCAAAACGCGGGATGCCAGAACTGCGCGCCACCGCTCCCGAACCCGCGTTATACGCGGCCAGGGTTAACTTCACATCTCCGTTGTAATTTTCCAGAAGCTGTTTCAGATGCCTCACTCCGGCATCCACGTTCTGGTCAGGGTCAAACGGATTCTGCACATTCAAGGAGCGCGCGGTCGAAGGCATCAGCTGCATCAAGCCCATCGCACCTTTGCGCGAGACAGCGTTCGAATTGAAATTGGATTCGACTTTCACCACGGCCCGCACGAGGTTCGGATCGACATTGTGCCGGGCAGCTGCCATCACGATCGAGGCATCGATCTCTTCTTGCGAAGCCTGATGTCCGCGCGCGTTCGCGGCGACAATCCTGGCATTCGCCGACTGCAGCGATTCGCGTCCGAAATATTGGTCGATCTCGGCCGCGGCCGATCGCGCAGCTTTCATGGAAGCTGTGTTCGGCGCGGGAACAGCCTTCCAGCGGTTTTCCTTCGTGCTCCAGTAGGCAAACGCCCGGACGCTTCGAAGCCGCTGCCTGCGTCTGCTTCGGCTTGACCGGAGTCTCTTCTTCGTTCACGTAAACTTTTCGACCGTGATCGTCTTCAGTCGTAATGGACTGCGTGCGGCCGTCGCCTTCGGCGGCCCATGCGGGCAACGAACTAATAAGAGGAAAAGAAGTCGCGATGGCCGTCGTGGCGGTCAGCATCAGTGCGAGTTGCAGGCGCTTTCGCATATCCGGGTAGCCCTCGTGAAACAAACTGCTCGAAGCGCTGGACAGACTCCACCACACGCCTTCTACCCGGAACCTGACGGAGAAACATCAACCAGAGTAGGTCGATTATAGGCGGGGCGTCAGCACCGGGCAATCTATCCGAAGGGTGTAGAACCAGCGGAGTAATTTGCGCAACCTCTTGAAAGCTATGCACATTAGACCATTTCGAGACAGGCGTCGGAGATGCCAGAGGTAACCCGTGCGCTGGTTACTGAAGGCCACTATCCATTCATTTCATCCGGGATTCTGTTCACTTCATTGCTCCCGTCTTTTTCAAAGTTTGCTGCTCACCCCGTAGTTCGCCACCACCCGCGCCACCTTCCCGCTCGGTGCAACTTCCATGAATTCCGCTACATGGACCCCGTTCTGATTCGTGTAAGAGAGAACGACGGACTGCACCCCCCACAGCACGTCCGTAAGGTCAAAGTGGAGATTCGGATACGCCTCCAGCCCTCGCTGGAAGTAAGCCTTCAAATTTGCTTTCGAGACCACCTTACCGTCGCCGCCCAACAGTCGCGCCGCCACCGGCGAAGTCAATTCGACTCCTTCCTCGTAATGCGACAGGATCGCCGTCAAATCGTGCGCATTCCAGGCCGCAACCCAATGGTTCGCCAGATTTCGTGCCTCTGCTTCCGTCATCGTTGTGTCTCCAGTTCAAGAAAATGTGTAAGACGCGCGTATCGGCGCTTTCCAACTCAATATTCAGTGCCGGTCCATGTTTCGAATCAAAGGACGATCAGAAGAAATCCTTGGAGAGACAGCTCGCTTCATTCGTCCTCGTTGAGACGATCGAAGTTTACTTTTCGAGCGACGCCGCAAATGCGTCCAGCGACAGCGATCGCAGCAAATTCCTTCGCATGCCGCGCTCGACTTCAGCTAAACGGTCTGAGGCGGCAGTGATCCATGCGAAGTCCGCCGACTCCGCCATGCGTTTCAGGTCCGAAGCTATGTCGGTATTGCGGACCAACTCGGGCGCGCCCGAATCGATGAAAACCAGGTCGCGCAGCAGAGAATAAATGGTCCGAATCAGGGCCTCCGTCTTTGTTCGTCCTTCCGCACCCGGACGGTAGGTCTCCGTGATCTTGAACAACTCGGTGTGCTCCCCGCCGCGCAGCGCTGAATTCAAAATGGCGAGGGCATGACCGCGAGCCGTGGTGTATGCCTCCAAATCAAATCCGCGTGCCCGACCAACGGCACCATCGCAAAGTCGCGCCACCAGCGCCCGCTGCGCCGGCTTCCATTCCGGATGGTGTTTTGCCAGATCGCGTTCGATCTCCTCGGCCGCGAGCGCGCCGAGGGTGAAGACCATCGACCGAGAACGGATCGTCGCAAGCAGCTCACCGGTATTTTCGGTCAGCAGGAAAATGGTCGCGAACTCTGGAGGCTCCTCCAGAACTTTCAGCAGCGAGTTTGCTGCCTCTTTCATGAATGCCGAATCGGTGAAGATGTATACCTTTTCCTTGCCCTCGGCCGGCCGGTAATAGATCGTCTCGATCACGCGTCGCACCTGGTCGACCTTGATCATCATCTGCGGCGGATCCGGCGGGATCACTAGCACGTCGGGATGCGTCTGTACAAACAAGCGCGTCTCTTTCTTATCCGTCTCGCGCAGGTTCTCTCGAGCCTCGACAGCTTCAGTGAACCGGGTATCGAGATCGCAAGCCTGCGCGATGCGCGTGCAGTTGGCGCACACGCCGCAAAAGTCCGGCAGCCCATCCGACTTCGGAGGCGTCAGGCAATTCATGGCCTGGGCCAACATCAAAGCCAGCGTGTATTTCCCCGACCCCTGCCCACCTGCCAACACGATGGCGTGCGGCAAGTGATCGCGGCCCAGCATTTCGCGCAAGCGATGAACCGTCTCGGCATTTCCGTGAAAATCAGAAAACATATTAGCTTCCGGAAAAAATGGCACTGCAGCAGCCTTCACTACACCTTGAGCCTGCGCTGCACTACTTCGCGAATCTTCTGATGCGTCTGCCCCGGCGTCCCTCGCGCATCCACGACAATCACGCGCCCAGTTTCGCGCTTCGCGATCGCGGCAAATCCGTCGCGCACGCGTCCAAAAAATGCTCGCGTCTCTTTTTCGAAGCGGTTCTCATCGTGACTGCCACCCGCGCTCTTGGACTCGCGTTTGTTCCGGCGCCGCGCACGGCTCACGCTCGCATGCGGATCCGAATCCAACAGCAAGGTTAAGTCCGGCTGCAGATTTCCGCACAAAACACGATGCAGTTGCAGCACCGGCTCGCTCCCCAGCCGCCGTCCGCTGCCTTGATAAGCTTCAGTCGAATCCGTAAACCGATCGCACAGCACAACCGCGCCCGCAGCCAGCCCCGGTTCAATCACTTCTTGAATATGTTGCGCGCGCGACGCAAACATCAATGCCATTTCTGCCAGGGGAGCCAGCCCTGCCGTTCCGGAATCGAGCAATACTTTGCGGATCTTTTCTCCTGTCGCCGTTCCCCCCGGTTCCCGCGTCTCGACTACAGGATGTCCGGCCTCACGCAAGGCCGCCGCGAGCTTACGCATTTGCGTGCTCTTGCCCGTCCCATCGAGCCCTTCGAACGTGATGAATTTTCCCCGCCGCGACATTCCAGCCGAATCATAGCAGCATGCTCCAGAGCGAAGATGTTATGAAATTCACAAGCTACCGAGCCATTTTTAAAGCTCTCATGTTGTTGAACAAAGCCGCGCCACTGATGTAGCCTTGCCAATTGCGTTTAGAAAACGCTTTCCACGATTGGGGAACGTCCATAATGAAGCTCTCGCAAGTCCTGGGATTTGTCTGCGCCATCGTCCTGTCGGTTTCCGCCTTCGCCGCCACACCAAACGTCACTATCTCCGTGGATGCAACGGCTGCGCCTCGCAAAATTTTTCACGCGTCGCTTAAAATTCCCGCGACCGCAGGCGACCTGACTCTTTACTACCCGAAGTGGATTCCCGGAGAACATGCGCCCGACGGCCCAGTCGACGATCTCGCCGGCCTCAAGTTCAGCGCCGGAGGCAAAACGCTGAAGTGGCGCCGCGACACGCTTGATGGCTTCACGATTCACGTTGACGTCCCTGCCGGCGTCAGCGAAGTCGACGCCGAACTCGACTTCCTCTCGCCTGCCACATTGGAGGGCGGATTTTCCGCTGGATCGTCTGCGACCGACAAGCTCGCCATCATCAGTTGGAACCAGATCCTTCTCTATCCAAAGGGCTACAAGTCCGACGACATCAACTACACAGCCTCGCTGAAACTTCCCGAAGGATGGAAGTTCGGAACTCCGCTGCCGATCACGAGCCAGAGCGGAAACGAAATTCATTTTTCACCAGCCTCGCTCACCACATTGGTTGATTCTCCGGTCATCACGGGTGAATTTCTAAAAGTAGTTCCGCTGGCGCAGGACCCGCTCACTGAAATGGACATCGCCGCCGACAGTGCGGCCGCGCTGGAAGCTCCCGCCGATGTCTGGGAACGCTACAAGAGCCTGGTCGATCAGGCGCAGAAACTTTTCGGCGCGCATCACTACCGCGACTACCATTTTCTTTACACGCTCAGCGATCACGTCGCGCACTTCGGCCTCGAGCATCATGAATCGGACGACAGTCGGGTCGACGAACGCGCTTTAGTCGACGAAACCGCGCGTAAGATGTCGGCGAGCCTTCTGCCCCACGAGTATGTCCACTCCTGGAATGGAAAATTCCGCCGTCCCTACGACCTCGCCACGCCGGACTACCAGCAGCCCATGCAAGACGACCTGCTGTGGGTTTACGAAGGCCTGACCAACTATTTGGGGTTCGTGCTCACGGCACGCAGCGGCCTGCTCTCGAACGATCTGGATCGTGATGATCTCGCGATTACCGCGGCCCGGCTCGACCATCTCCCCGGCCGCGCATGGCGCAATCTGCAAGACACCGCCGACGCCGCACCCCAACTTTATTTTTCCCCGCAAGCCTGGTCGTCCCTGCGCCGCGGCACCGATTTCTACGACGAAGACACTTTGAATTGGCTTTGGGTTGATGTCATCATCCGTCAGCAGACCAAGGGCGCTAAGTCGATTGACGATTTCTGCCACCTGTTTCATGGCGCCCCCAGCACTGGCCCTGCGTTGAAGACCTACACGTTCGATGATGTCGTGAATGCGCTGAACCAGGTCGCCGCCTACGACTGGCGCGGCTTCTGGACCGAACGCTTGACCAATCACGGACCAGGCGCACCGCTTGGTGGCATCGAAGGCAGCGGCTGGAAGGTCGCCTACACGGAAACTCCATCAGAAATGATGACCAACGCCGGCGGCATGTATCACTTTGTGCCGGCCGGATTGAGCCTCGGTCTCGACCTGCGCGACGATGGCGGCATCACCGACACGATCGAAGGAGAGGTCGCTGCGAAAGCCGGCATCGGCCCCGGAATGAAAGTAGTCGCCGTGAACGGCCGCAAATTCTCCGCAGATATTCTTCGCGAAGCCATCAAGGCCGCGAAAGGCAATTCAAACCCGATCGAACTTTTGGTCGAGAACACCGACTACTACACGGCCTACAAACTCGAGTATCACGGCGGAGAAATGTATCCCCATCTGGTCCGCGACGAGTCGAAGCCAGATCTCTTGACGGACATCCTGAAAGCAAAGTAACCCACCTCTGCGCACGCCCTCATCAACGATGTCATCCTGCGATGTCATCCTGAGGAGGGCGTAAGCCCTCTGAGGGACCCTACGAATCTGGACCGCGCAGCGCAGTCGACAGGGCCGCCACGCTGCACGCAGCTTATGCATTCCCAGCCACGTTCAAAGCTTGTCGCCGACGTAAGGTCCCTCACGTCGGCTTCGCCGCCGCTCAGGATGACAGCGCTTCAAAAATCCCGATTCAGAACGCTCTCGATTCGATAAGTGACATCCGTCACTGACCCGTGAGCCGCCAATCGGCATTCTCCGTTCATGCCAAAGATTTATTACGTCTACATTGTGGCCAGCCAGCGACGCGTCCTCTACATCGGCATGACCGGCGCGATCGAGGAGCGAATTTTTCAGCACAAAACTCATGCGTTCGAGGGATTCACCGCAAAATACAACGTGACCAGCCTCGTCTACGTCGAACGTTATGGCTCACCATTGACCGCGATCCGGCGGGAAAAAGAAATGAAAGCCTGGCGCAGGGAAGAGAAAATCAAGCTGATCGAATCGTCCAACCCGAAGTGGCGCGACCTGAGCTACGGATGGTATCAACGACACCGTTATCAGCCAGAGGTGAAAGTCCGAGGAGCAGGTCCGCAACCTTGATAAGCGATGTCATCCTGACGAGGGGTTAGCCGTCCGAGGGGCCTACGCGGTCGACTGCTCCGCTGCAGTCGACAGGACGCTGCGCCGCACGCAGGCATAGGCTTTCCTTTCCGCGTCTCCAATTTCCGCCCACATAAGGTCCCTGACGCCGGTTTCGCCGACGTTCAGGATGATGAGATCACAGCAACCCCTGCTAGCATGTGTGCGGTCCCGAAAAATCCCATGATCCGCAAACACGCCATGTTCCTTTCACTCGCTGCACTCTCGCTGTGCGCGACGGCACAAACTTCGATATTGGGCTTCACTCCCGCTTCATCCGCCCGCGAAACGCAAGTTGAAACGAAATTCAAATCGATTCCTTCCCCGGACGAAGAGCGCCGCCAGCACCGTATCTTTACCCAGGAACCCCACCTTGCCGGATCGAAGCGCAACAACGAACTCGCGCGAATACATTCGCGACGAGTGGACGAAGCAAGGACTCGAAGACGTCATCATCCGCCGCTACGACGTCTATGGAACGAATCCGAAATCCGCCTCCCTCGAAATGATTGCGCCCACCCACTACACGGCGCTCCTCCGCGAGAGCCCGCTCGACGCCGATCCCGATTCGAAGAATCCTGCCATCAGCGGCGCGTGGCTTGGCATGTCGATCTCCGGCGAGGTCACCGCGCCCGTCGTTTATGCGCATAGCGGCAATCCTGAGGATTACGATTTTCTCCGCGAGAACGGAATCAGCGTGAAGGGCAAGATTGTTCTGGTTCGCTACTCCAATCCCTACAGCTATCGCGGATTCAAGGCGCTCACGGCTCAGCGCGAGGGTGCTGCCGCGATCCTCATCTACAGCGATCCCGCCGAAGACGGATACAAGAAAGGCAAGGTCGATCCCGACGGGCCGTGGGGTCCCGAGTATCACATTCAGCGCGGCGCGATCACCTACGACTTCATGGTGCCGGGCGACCCACTCACTCCGGGATGGGCTTCGGTTCCAGGCGCCAAACGCATTCCCATGGAAGAGGCTGCGTCGGCTCCGAAGATCATGGCTTTGCCGCTCTCGTGGCACGACGCCAAACCTCTTCTCGAAAATATGGACGGGCCGCTCGCTCCGCGGAATTGGAAGGGTGAAGATTGGCAGGGAGGCTTGCCGATTCAATATCACCTCGGCGGCGAGCGCGTGAAGGCCCATCTGAAAATCGAAATGGACAACGGCACCCAACCCTACTACGTCGTCGAGGGGCGTATTCGCGGTGCGGAACTTCCCGACGAGTGGGTTGTGCTCGGCAATCATCGCGATGCCTGGGCTTTCGGTGGTGTCGATCCATCGAGTGGCACTGCGTCGATGATGGAACTCACACGCGCCCTCGGCGACTTGAAGAAGCAAGGTATGCGCCCGCGCCGGACCATTGTTGTCTGCAGTTGGGACGGCGAAGAAGTGGGCCTCACGGGTTCGACCGAGTGGGGAGAGCAATTCGCAGACGAGTTGCGCCAGAAAGCCGTTGCCTATATCAACGTCGACGAAGCCACATCAGGTCCGAATTTTCACGGACAAGCCGTTGGCTCCCTGGCTCCGATGCTCGTCGAAGCCACGCACGCATTGAATGATCCTTCCGGGAAGACTCTTTATGAAGCTTGGAAAGCCTCGGCGGAGCGTGAGAAAACCGAAGGCAAGCAAACTGGCCAGATGAACGACTCAGGGATCAACGATGGAAACCTGGCCGATACCCGCATCGGCAGCGGCTCTGATCACACCGTGTTTCTGAATTTCGTGGGCATTCCCGTCATCGGCCTGCAGTTCGACGGAGATTATGGCGTCTACCACTCCGCCTATGACGATTTCTACTGGATGAATCACTTCGGCGACCCCGGCTACCGCTACCACACGCTGATGTCGCAACTCTGGGGAGTGACGGCTCTCCGTCTCGCCAACGCCGACCTTCTCCCCTTCGACTTCGCGACTTACGCCAACAACATCCGCCAGTTCGTAAATGAACTTGCCAGCAAAAACAAAACTGCCATTCTGAGCGAAGCTGCCACGCCGTCGAAGGACCCAGCGATCGCCGCTACAACTCCCGGCGCGTCAGCACTGCCTATGTCGCAGCTCGATCTCAGCCGAGTAAGAAAAGCGATTGACGCATTCGAATCAGCCGGAAAAGAGCTTAACGACTCTCTCTCCCGCGAGCTCGCCTCCGGTCCATCGATCCCAGCTCGCAGCGACGCTTAACCACGGCATGATGCAGGTCGAGCGGAACTGGCTGAACCCTGATGGCATTCCCGGACGCCCTTGGTTCAAGCACATCCTCTACGGCGCGCGATTCACCTATGCACATCTGGAACTGCCAGGCCTGACCGAAGCCGTGGAAAGCCGAGACTTGCCGACGGCAAAGCAGCAATCGGAAATCCTCGAGAGGGCGCTGGAGAAAAACACAAAGCTGCTGCACGACTTGAACGCGACGTTGAATTCCCGTCCCAAATAGCTTGTCATCCGAGCCAAGCGAAGGTCCCCAGGCATCGATCGCAAGTACGGTTGACCGAGAATCGCGCTGGCCGAGCGCGTAACCATCGTCTACCGTGTCCGCATCTCCCGCTCCATCACTTTGCGCAGGGCGCCGTTGATGCGCGTCTGGTAGCGTCGCCCATCTTTCTTGAACCAGGCGATCACGTCGGCATCAAGCCGCAAGGTCACCGGCTTCTTCAACGGACGGTACAGCTCCATCGAGGGTCCGGAGGGAAACCCGCGCCGGCTGGACTGCGCGGACGCCATCAGAGAAAGGCGTTTAGGAGCTTTCTTTTTCGATTTTGCGCCTCGCGGAACGCTATTTCGCGACGATTTCTTGTTTTTCGTAACTCGTTGTGTTCGCATTCTTTATGCTCGATTGTACATACATTTATGTAAGACAAGTGTTCCTGCAGGAACACTTTGTAGATTGCATCAAACCGCCAGATCTTCTGCGGCCAGTTCTTCCTCGTCCATAAACGCAAACGCTTCTTGCGGAACCGGATTCTGCCAGACTGGAGCGAACGACTGCCGGTGCAGTGGTGTCGGGCCGAACTCTCGCAGAGCGGCAAGATGTTTTGGCGTGCTGTATCCCTTGTGCGAAGCCAGGCCGTAGGCTGGAAACACCGAATCCCATTCGCACATCATGCGGTCGCGTTCCACTTTGGCAAGAATGGACGCCGCCGCGATCGAGGCTGACAGAGCGTCGCCATGGATGATGGGCTTCTGCGGCAATTCGTAATCGATGCGCATGGCATCGATCAGAAGGTGATCGGCGGCCGGCGCGAGTCGCAGAACCGCATCGCGCATGGCCGCGCGCGACGCGTGATAGATATTGATCTGATCGATGCGCGCCACATCCACGGCGGCAACGGACCAAGCGATCGCATGCTCGCGAATCCTCTCCGCCAGCACTTCGCGCCGCTCCCGCGGCAACAATTTCGAATCGCGTAGTCCACGGATACGGTAAGCAGGATCAAGAATCACTGCCGCTGCGACGACGCATCCGAAGAGAGAGCCACGGCCCACCTCATCCACGCCAGCCACGAGCCGAGCTCCAGAGGTCCATGCCTCTTTTTCGTAGCGCAGGGTGCAACGCAGCCTCTTAAGAAGCCGCAGCTTCACTGCGGAAGGCGACAGCGATCGTCCGGACGTTGTTTTGCGCGTGGACTTCATCTCAAAGAGGAATTATCCCTCATCTTCAACGAGACCTCTACGGACTGCAAGCAAAGATTCACCACCTCGTTGTGGAAATCCACAACTCCATCTTCGTGAGTCCAGACCCGAGTCTGCCATTCCGGGCAACAGAGGAATCCGATGCTCGGCGGGGCGTCATCACGAACACCTCCCTCGCCAGTAACACCACCTGGTAACCATTACTACGATTACGACAGTACATTGCCCATCTCGGACATGTACTGGTAACTTCACCTCAGCATGCCAGTCGCAGAGAGCAAACCTCAAACGTCGCCGGAAGAAGGACTGCTCATGGGCAAGCTGGTTCATCTCGCCCTGCCGGTCCGCTGGAGCCTGGTCGGCGAAGAGGGCCGCGGTTCCACGGAGATGGCATGCACGTACGACATTCATCCACACGGCGCGCGACTGCTCAGTGCGCGCGATGTTAATGTCGGCGACATGGTGCTGGTTGAGCGCGGACGAAACAAAGCGGTGTGTCAGGTAATCTGGGCGGCGCACCCGGAGTCGTCGCTGCGCGGCCAGTTCACGGTGCAGTGCGTGGAAGGGCGCACCCCGTGGGATGACGAGTTGCGGCAGATGGAAGAGCAATACCAGCCGGTGATTCTCGACGTCAGCCAGCATCGGAACTCAAGGCAGCGACTTTCACGTCCGGATGCGAACCGGCGGCGCACGCCGCGCTTCTACGCTGAAGGAGAAGCCGAGGTTATCGATGGCGTGCAGCGTGTAGCCGGAGAGGTCGAACAGATTTCTGAATTCGGCGCGCGCATCCTCACGCCCGACTCGCTGCGGCCCGGGACTGATTTCCGCCTGCTGCTCAACATGTATGACGTCAGCCTCGCTCTCAAGGCGCAGGTGAAGTATCTCGTCGACAATTTCG
The DNA here is from genome assembly GCA_963771765.1 of uncultured Acidobacteriota bacterium. Lineage (GTDB taxonomy): Bacteria > Acidobacteriota > Terriglobia > Terriglobales > Acidobacteriaceae > Sulfotelmatobacter. The sequence continues at coordinate 206,833 of CAVYUY010000016.1, read as the reverse complement.
GGATGGGCGTCGAGTTCCATGAGATTCGCCGCGGCGATCGTCCCCTGCTCAGTTACGTGTTGAGCAAGCTGAAGACGAAGCGAGTCGAAGACTTTGCCCGCGTAGAAGTCGTCACAGAGCCGCTCGCAGCCAACGGATAAGCGGCTCGTACGTCCGAAGCCATCGCCGCGCGCCATGCTATTCTTCCGCGCATGCGGAAGACTTCTCTCATCACTGCAATTCTTATCGTTCTGGTCGTGAGCGTGCCCAACCTCATACGCGCGTGTTGTTCTCGTCGAAGTATCCTCGCGCGCTGACGTTCTCGATGGCAAATGTTTCGGCGACACCGGATCGTATGAGCGCCTTGTGGGACGAGTCTACTTCTCCGTGCCGCTATCGAATCCTCACAACGAGCGCATCGTCGATCTCCGTAACGCGGTGAACCTGAAGAATGGCGAGGTTGAATTCTCGGCTGACTTTGTCGCCATTCGGCCAAAGGATTTGCGCAAGGCAAACGGATCGTTGCTGCTGGAGGTCCCAAACCGTGGACATTCAGCCGCATTCTTTCGGTAGTCGACGGAGGCGACTGGGATGCAGCCAGCGACGCGGGAGACGGCTGGATGCTTGCGCAGCGGATTCACAATTGTCAGTCTCGGATGGCAATGGGACGCTGCTGGCCATGACGCTTTGCGGCTCTATGCCCCGATCGCGAAAGAAAATGGGAAGACGATCACGGGCCTGCTGCGCGGCGATCTCATGCCATCGAAAGGAGATGCCGGAAATTCCCCTGGGACATCTCATTGCCGGAAACATCGGCGGGATTGAGTATCCCGTTGCAGCGCCGGAAGATCCTCGCAATGTGCTGACGGTTCGCGATTCGCGTGAGGCTCCAAGGACGGTGATCCCAAGGACCGAGTGGCAGTTCGCACAAACGGTAGCGGGCAAACTCACGCCGAGCGATCGGCACATTCATCTCGATGGCGGATTTCACGCGGGAAAGATTTACGAATACGTCTACGTGGTCGCCGATCCGGTCGTTGCCGGGCTGGGCTTCGCGGCATTCGCGACTTCGCGTCGTATGCGAAACATGCGCCGGACGCGGTCACTCCTGCGCAACGCGTATATGGAGAAGGCATTTCGCAGAACGGGCGCTTCCTGCGCGATCTTCTTTATGAAGGATTCAACGCTGACGAAGACGGCAAGATGGCGCTCGATGGCGTGCTCGCGCATGTTGCGGGCGCAGGACGAGGCAGCTTCAACTATCGCTTCGCGCAGCCTTCGCGGGATGCGCAACCGACATCGTCCATTTTCTTCCCGACGGACATCTTTCCTTTCACGGATCTGCCAGAAAAAGATCCTCTGACGGGAGAGACGGCAGGGTTGCTCGACAGAGCAGGCGCCGAGAAGGTCGTGCCCAAGATTTTCTTCTCGAACACGTCGTATGAATATTGGGGACGCGTGGCGGCGCTGACGCACGTAAGCGCTGATGGCAAGCACGATGCCGCGCCCTCAGATAACGTTCGCATCTACCACTTCACAGGGCTGCAGCATTTCAGCTGGACCATTTCCTCCGGCGAAGGGACAGGGTGACTTGCTTGGGCAACGTCCGCAGTCGCCGCTTCCGGCGCGATATTTCTGGCGCGCGATGATTGCCGCCATGGATGCGTGGGTCCGCAACAACACCGTTCCGCCAGCGAACAGTTATCCGACGATTGCCGATAAGACTCTAGTGCCTCTGAACGACTACGCTTTTCCAACGATCCCCGGAGTGAACAAGGCGCATGAAGCGAATGCCGCATATCGAATCGACTTCGGTCCAGACTGGCAGAATGGCATTCTGAGCGTCGAGCCTCCGAAGGTGGGCGCGGCGTATCCGGTGCTTGTGCCGCAGGTGGACGGCGATGGAAACGAGCGTGATGGTGTCCGCCTGCCGGAAGTCATGGTTCCGCTGGCGACGTATGCGAGTTGGGATTTGCGCGATCCCTCGATCGGCGCGCCCGACCAGCGAGTCGCCTTTGAGGTCTCTTATATCCCGTTTCCGAAGAGCGAAGCAGAGCGCAGAGCGAGCGGCGATCCGCGGAGATCGATCGCCGAACGGTACTCAAGCCGCGAGGATTATTTACGTCGCTACGCGAAAGCGGTTGACGATCTGGTCAGGCAACGCTGGATTCTTCCGGAAGACCGTGATGCCTTGCTGCGTCGCGGCGAACAGGAGTGGACAGAGGCTACGAAGTAAACCCTGTGTCCTCCGTGGCGAAAGAGTTTTTCACCACGGAGGTCACAGAGGAATACGGGGCAAATCTATTCTGAGCGGCTGCCGGTTAGGCCTTGACGAACTCGACGTCGAGGGTGATCGTGACATCTTCGCCGACCATCATGCCGCCGGTTTCGAGCAGGCTGTTGTAGGTCAATCCAAAGTCCTTGCGATTAATTTTCGTTGTGGCCGAGAGGCCCATACGGGTATCTCCCCACGGATCTTTCATGGGCGCGGTGAAGTCTTCCACTTCGAAAGTAACCGGTGCGGGTGACGCCATGAATGGTCAGGTCGCCTGCCACAGAGAGTTCTCCATCGCCTTTCTTAGAAACGCGCGTGGACTTGAACGTCAGGGTGGGGAATTTCTCTACATCAAAGAAGTCGGCGCTCTTCAGGTGCGTATCGCGCTGCGGTTCACGGGTGTTGATGGTGGTGGCGTCGATGGTGGCCTGGACGCTCGAGTTCGAAACGTTTTCACTGTCGTATTGCAAACTGCCAGTAACTGCGGTGAACTCGCCCTTCACGTTCGAGATCATCATGTGCTTGACCTTGAACTGGGCATGAGAGTGAGCGGTGTCGATGTTCCAAAGAGTGGTGGCCGGGGCTGTAGCGGTACTCATGGTGAAACCTCCTGTCGTTCAGATGATCGTTATAACGACTAATGATGCAAAAAATTTAAATCTTTTCGCGAACTGTCTCGAGCAAGGTCATCAGGGCACGGAGACCTTCCTTCCCGAGAGGACCGAGTTGTTTTTTATGAACTTCCGTCACCGGGTCGTCCAGGCGGCGAAGCAACCGGAGGCCTTCGGGCGAAATACGGGTTAGCACCATGCGGCGGTCTGGATTCTCTCGACAACGCGAGATCAAGGCGCGTTTCTCCAGCCGATCGAGCAAGCGCGTAATGTCGGGATCGCGATTGATCATGCGGTTTGCGATCTCGGTGCACGTCAGTCCTTCCGCGGCTCCGCGCAGGATGCGGAGAACGTTGTACTGAGTCGGCGAAACGTCCGCCGAGCGCAACACCTTTTCCACGTTACGAGATAGCAGGTTGGTCGTAAGAAGAAGGCTCAAGAATGCAGCTTCCTCCGGCCCGCCAAAATGCTTCGTCTCTTCGCTTTTCAAGTGCCGGGTCATGAACTTTGTAAATAATACTCGTTGTCACGACTATCGTCAAGAGGTGTTGTTTCGCGGTCTTTTTCCCGCAAGGGAAGGTGTCCAGACAATCGCGGGATCGAAGCGAGCGTTCAATTCCTGGACGGCGCAGGTGGAAGTCCCATGTGGGCTCGAAGTTCCTGCCACTGCTGAGTCACGCGAGGGTCGTGAGAAATGTCGGCGGCGCGGTGAAGAGATTCTTCCGCCTTTACGAGATCGTTGAGCTCGACAAAACAAACACCGAGGCTCGCCCATGCGTACCAGTCCTGCGGATATTCCATGCGTGACTTGCTGGAAGACCGGGATCGCTTCGTTGCACCGGCCGTCGTCGGCTAGCTGCAGGGCTGCTTGCACATGAGCATTCGCAAGATTTTGAGCGACGGGAGCGTTGTGGGGCGCGAGATTGTGGGCCGCGGTAAAAACGGTCAGATCGTCTTTCCACTGCCGTTCCTGCGAGACTGCCAGCGCCCCGAAGAGGATGGCTAGCAGAGCCTGCTGCGCACAACAAAGGAACGCGCAGCTTTCCGCTGAGGTGCCACGCGGTGGCGACGAGCACCATCAATCCGGCGGACGGAAGATAGGTGTAACGACCGTGCAGAAAATCTCCAGGATTGAGGGCGTTCAAGTGGAGCGCGGGCAAAATAGGCAACACCAACAAGAGAGTTCCGATGACCAAGGCGAACTCGACGCCTGACGCCTCCTGGCCGGAAAGTTCACGTTCGGCTTTTCTCCAAGCCCAGCGCCAGGCCGACGCGAAGATTGCAACGACACAAATTACCGCCATCACTGGGAGAAGTACGCCATCGAAGGAAAATCTGTCTGCCAACGTCGGGTCAGCAAACGCGTGCGAGTGAGCCGGCCACACCAGTACTTTCAAGTAGAACCACAGAGTCGCCGGCCACGATAGAAGCACCGTGTTCCAAGGCAAATGCTGTGTGAGTGAGCCGAACCTGCCGCCAAGAGCATGGAAACGCATAAGAAGGTAGATCGCGGTAACACCCGCAAAGGGCAGCGTTTCCCGAATTGCCTTTCGGAGGAAGAAAATGGATTTCGAATCGGCCTCACTTTTAACGTTCCAGCGAGCATTGTTTTGGGGTGCACAGAGCGCCAAAGCGAAAATGATGACCGGCACGACGATTGCGGTTTCCTTGGTGAGCAGCGCGAGAAAGCAAAGCGATACCGAAGCGGCGAGCACCCACACAGAATCCGCTGAAGCCTCGTTGGGGCGGGACGACTTGCGAGACTTCTTCGCTGGAGGTTGGCTCAGCCGCGGAGTTGCTGCGTATTTTCGATACAAGATCATTGAGCCGAGTATGCACGCGGACATCAAGGGATCTGGTACGGTCACCCACGCCACCGATTCAGCCTGCGCCGGGTGGAGCGCGAACAGCGACGCCGCGAGCAATGCGGCAGCGCGATCATGCAAGAGTCTCCACACCAGGAGGCCAAGCAACGTGGCCACGGCCACGTGGGCGATGATGCTGGTGAAGTGCCATCCCCAGGGAGAGAGAGCGCTGAGCATGAAATTCACTCGCATCCACAGGATGAACAGAGGGCGATAGAAACTCGGTGGCCCTCCCGTAAACTGCGCCCACACGTAGTCGGAGAAGTAGTCCCAGACGTGGCCAGAGAATTGAATCCGCGGATCTGCCGTGAATCGGTGGTCGTCGAGAATGAATTGAAAGTCCAGCGCAGGACTGTAGACGGCGAACACAATTCCTGCGAGACAGAAAGCCGCCGCCAAGAAAATCCGGGGCGAGATCAGTTCCGGCACCCTGAAGGTCGACGTCGCAGTTTGGAGGTTCTGCCGTCGGGACGGGGAAACGAGATTCATTCGGAAGGAACGCTGGAATTTGGTGCGAGAAATTGTCTCACAACCTGGGTGGAGGCCGGACGAAGCAAGTCCTAAGTTGGACGCGGGTAGACCTGGATGGCGACGGCTTACTGCAAGGTCTGGAACTGCATGTTCTCATCCATCGAGAGTTGTGCGGGCGTGCCGGAGCCGTCGTCGCCGGAGCGAGTGGCAACTACGCGAAAGCCGGAGGAACTGGTTTCCACTTCGTAGGTGTAAGGAGGGCGCTCGCGCTGGATCGTCAGGGACTTGCTCGAGATAAGTTCGTCGAGCGAGGCGTACTTTCCTTCGAGCGCGAAGTATCCGCGCTCGGCCTGGGCAATGGTCATGAGATCGGTGCGAACGCCGGTAATATTCACGGCTGCTTTCGGATTATTAGCGCCAGCTGCAGCGGAGGAACTTTGCGCTTGGCGGGCGTACAAGTACGCGCCGAGGCCAATTCCAATCAGCAGCGTGAGGAAACCGAATATGCGGCTCATACAGTGATTGCAACGCGGATATGGTGGCGGGGCAAGTAACTGGAGGACAGGTCCGGCGGGTTGCTGGCGTTGTGTGAACAGCAGATTTCTCGGTCGCCGTCGCGTTCGCTCCGGCTTGGTCGAAATGACAACGGGGTGGGGACGTTACGTCAGGTGTGGTCGGCGTTTTTTACGATTGGCTTGCGGGGAACAGCAGATTTCTCGGTCGCCGTCGCGTTTGCTCCGGCTTGGTCGAAATGACAACGGGTTGGGGCGTTGCCGCAGGTGTGGTCGGCGCTTCTTACGAGTGGTGGCGGGGAACAGCAGATTTCTCGGTCGCCGTCGCGTTCGCTCCGGCTTGGTCGAAATGACAAGGGATTTGGTAATGGTGGTGGGGAACAATAATAGCCAGCGGTTCGAGTGAACCGCTGGCCCGTGTTTTACTCGACACGAAAAGTCTTATTGAATGGAGCTGCCGACCTGCGAGAAGACGTTGCTCGCGTTCGATCCGATCAGGCGCACTGTGCCCACCACGATGACAAGGATCACCGCCAGCATCACCGAATACTCGGCTACGTCCTGACCCTGTTCATCCAACCAAAGCTTGCTGATTACGTTGCCCATACTCTCCCCTTTGTTACGCGAGCCCGGAAGCGTGTGAGGCAGCCAGCTGCGGAGCTTGCTCCGCGCCGAGTCCCCAGGCTTCTCTGTCTTGTGTTACTGCCTGTAATCCGACCTGAAATTCCGAAGTGCCCTTCATCTTCTTGGTCCAGACCACGCGAAACTGAATTCTTCGTTGGCGATAGAAAACCGTGATCTCTTCGAGCAAGTTCAATTCGCGGCGAATCGATCCCAGACGCGCGCCGGTTGTCGTTACATCCAGCGTGTGCACCAGTTCTTCGAACGATTTGCCGGCGCTATCTTTACCCTTAATTCTCACGGGCAGAACAGCTTTGGTACGAGTTCCCCGGCGTTGATTCTTCACCGCACTGCCCGATGGCATTCTTTCACCCACGGCTAGTTTGCCCCTATGTGAACCGGATGTGAATGGCCCTGACGGGTAGCGGGGAGCCACGAAAGTGACGAATCCAGGCTCACATCTGTAAGTTGCTTTTAATCAGTTACTTGGGGGCATGCGGAAACTTTCGTGGCGCCAATGTGGTCTAATATAAGGCGGCTTTGCTCCTACACGCAGCATCATGAAATTTCCCCGATTCACGTTCCTTCTCTCGATTTCACTGTGGCTGTCGGCATTTGTTTTCGCGGCCGATACGCCCGCGAAGCAGGCACCGGCATTGCTTCCCCAGCAATTTGGCGGATGGGCAGATGCAAGGTTCTCCGCGCACGAGTAGCGATCCTTCGACTGCCGACCCGGCGAACGCCAACGTGCTTAAGGAATATCGCTTCACGGATCTCGCGTCCGCGACGTACACGCGCGACGACGGGCGAACGGTGAAGATTCGCGCAGCGCGTTTTGCCGATGCCTCCGGAGCGTTCGGCGCATACACGTTTTACCTGCAGCGCGACATGACGAAAGAGGACTACGGCGATCAGGGCGCATCGAGCGGAAACCGCGCCCTCTTCTATCGAGGACACATTCTGGTCGACGCGCTGTTCAGCCAGGAAACGGCGATGTCGGGAGCAGAATTGCGCGAGCTCGCCGGAGCGCTGCCACGTCCGGGAGGAAATGCCGGCAATCTGCCGTCGTTCATCGAATTTCTTCCGCACCGCGCTTATATCGCGAATACTCAGAAATACGTGATGGGGCCGGTCGCGCTGGCAACGGTCGGAACCCCTGTTTCCGCAGACCTGGTGGACTTCGATGCAAGTTCGGAAGTGAGCTTCGCCCACTACAACACTTCGAGCGGGGAAGCGACTCTCACGTTGATCTCGTATCCCACTCCACAACTCGCGGCGGAGCATCTGCGGCGCATTGACGCCGCGCATCATGTGGACCAGCCACAAGCGGGCGTTTCGACGGTAGGAGGATCAGGCACGTTCTTCGACAAGCGCACCGGGCCGATTGTTGCGATCGTGACCGGAGGCATCAGCGACGACGATGCGAAGTCTTTGCTTGGAATGGTGAACTACGAAGCCAGCGTCACGTGGAACACACCGAACGGCAATAAGGAAGCCAGCTGACTTGTACAAGTTGATTCTGAATACCGTCGTGCTGTGCGCCATCCTCGGAGGGCTCGCCATCATTGCCGGCGTCGCTTTCGGTGGATTGCGAATCATGATGAAGCGGCTGTATCCGGACAAGGTGTTTGACCGGCCCGAACAGATGGAATTCATCTCCCTGCACCTGACCGAAGTGGCGGTCAAGGGAACAGCGCAAAGAGGCAGCCGGATGAGCCCCGCCAAGCGTCCTAAAGCACCCTCTAAGCTTGGATAAGTGCATTAGAAGTATTGGCTTACAACCTCTCCACGGGCATTTTGTCTCAATTTGACACATGCACAGTCAGTGTTGACCGCTTTGGTAAAACATTGAAAACAAAGACATTTATTTCATAAAAATCGCTTGACACCCCCGTTTTTGGACTCTTAAGATTTGCGCAGAAAGTTTTGGCGGAATTTGCCTTCCGTTGGAACTATTCTCCCTTGAAAAGAAGAGGCCACCCAGTTGCCGGGTGGCCTTTTCGTTTGTGTCTAAGAATTCGAATTCCTCCTAGAGAATTTCCATTTGCGATCGGCGCGTCCGGCGAGTCGATGCAACGGAACTCTTTTGTGTTGTTTTCGTATCAACCCATGAGAGCTTCTCGTAAGATGAGGTCCGGCAATTACGAGCGGCAGGAGCGAAAAATTCATGTTCTGCGATGGATGCGGCGGAGTTGTTCAACCGGGCCAAACATTCTGCAGCAAATGCGGTAAGCAAATTCTCGGTCAGATCGCAGTGATGCCGTCGCGACCGGGGCGCGTGCAGAGCCATGTGAAACTCGTCGGGTTGTTCTGGCTGGCCTTCTCGGCATTCAATACCATCGGGGCGATTGTTCTGTACGTCATCGCGAATACTTTGTTTGCGCGCATGCACCCCATGGGCGAAGGTCCGCCTACCTTCCTTCGGCCGTTGCTGAGCGTTCTAGCGATTCTCCTGTTTGCCAAAGCTGCGATCGGATTCGTTGCAGGCTGGGGCTTGCTGCAGCGCGAGAAATGGGCACGGATTCTTGCGCTCGTGCTGTCGTTCATTTCACTTTTCACGAACATTCCGTTCGGCACCGCGCTTGGCGTCTATACGATGTGGGTGCTGCTCTCGGCGGAATCAGAGGACGAATACGACGCTCTATCGGAAGCCCGCGCCGCGTGAGAGTCGGTCACTTCGTTGATTGCCCACGGCTGCCTCGGGAACGAAGATCGGATTTTCTTCCGGACGTGGCCATAATCTTCGATGGAAGCTGCATCTTGCTTTACGGTTCTCACCCCGCCATTTAAAATCGAGGACAGGCCGACGTAGCTCAGTTGGTAGAGCAGCCGATTCGTAATCGGCAGGTCAGCGGTTCAAGTCCGCTCGTCGGCTCCAGATTTATCCCCCTCCAGGTTAAGTACGACCCAAGAAATCCCTGAAACGCGGTGATTGCCGCCGTTTTCCGGCGGCGGCATCCTCGACCTTACGAAACGGCCGTGACTGCCGTAACTTTCCCTTCGTGCGTGCACCCGGCACAATGTGCAGCGGAGGGAATCATGGCCGGCCCGATCACTGAAATGTATCCGGTCCCTGCTGGATACAGGGCGCATCTGCAAGAGGCGGACTTTGCCTGCATGCACATCGCGGAAAAAGGAACTGAAGTCTCCGTGGGCAATGTTGCGCTGGACGGCAAGCAGTTTGCCGTGTGCGCCGAGTGCCATGTTCACCTTCAAAAGAAACCCACCAAGGCTGCCAAGGCCGGAAAGTAGATCCCGTTCGATGTTTGGTCTGACTCAACAAGAAATTGCAGATGCGGTGCAGGATGCTCGTGAGCTTTCTCTGATGACTTACGCGGATGCGTTAGAGCAAGGCAACCCAGAAGCTTTGCGGGCGCTGGCGAAAACGAATTCGGCCTTGAAGGAAGCAGGGAAAGCGAAGGCCGCGACGGCCGGCAGGTAGGCGGCGTTTCTCAGCTGTTATCAAAATCCTCTAACAAATCATTCAGCTACTGGCTTCCAGCGAGGGCGAAGGGTGGAATTCCTCCGCCTGCTTTTGCTCGGGAGTCGGAATGACAAAAAAATCACGAGGAAAACCTTGGCTAGAATGTTTCCAGGTAGAAGTGGGGCGGGCGAAATCCTTTGCCGTGGGCTATGCGTTCTGCAACAGATTTCTTCAGCATGGCGGTGATTTCGGTTTCGATCGTCAGACGTTCCTTTGTGCCAATGCTGGTGAAGCGGAACGGTTGAAGGTAGCCCATCCCGCCGCGCATGGGGAACAGCATTTGTGCTTTGGCCTGGAGGATCCCGGGGCCGAAGCGAAACATGAGCGCGAGTTCGATACGCTCGTCAAGGTATACCGCCAGATCAAGCAGGCCGCCCGTGGATGAAAGCGTCTGGATCTTTCCTGTCAGTTGGCGGCCGTTCTCCAGATGAATGGATGCGGTCACGATTCCGCGCAGACTGATGCGTTGGGCGCGCTGCTGGTGCAATCTCGATTGGCCAGTGATCTTCATTTCGAGGAAACGAGGCCATGCATGTTGCGAGCCGAGCGCACGACCATTTCGGCGTGCTGCACCGCTCCGATCACCGGTTTGCTGCTGCGCCGCATCTTGCGCCAGTCGTACTCGTAGGCCGATCCGCAGGTGAGGCAGATTTGATAGTGCTGCCCGTTTTCATCGACACGCGGCCACGAAAAACGGTGCGTGCAGCTGCGATGGAGGAGCTGTTTCAGGAGATTCAATGCGTCACCGCCTGGTTCCGGCTCTTCCAGTGGTCGAGCCAGCGTGAAAAGAACGGTTTGTGGGGGCTATCCAGAAGGGTCTGCAGCTTCGTGAGCAGAACGTTCGGGGGCTGGGACTTGGAAAGAAAAGTATCGACGGACTTCAACTTGTTTTCGGGCAACGGCCCGTAGGCCGAGAGAAGCATGATCGGGACTTGGGAATTGATGCGTTTCATTTTGGCGGCCACAACATCGCCGTTCATGCCCGGCATCTGGTAGTCGAGGACAACAGCGTCTACGGGACGCGATCGGAACAACTTCAGGCCATCGTCTCCACCGGTGGCTTCGAGGACCTCGTATCCGCTCTGTTCCAGCAGCATCTTGCGGCCAATCAAGCCGTTCCAGTGGTCATCAATACAAAGAATTGTCGCTTTCCTGCGAGACATCTGCGACTCCATCGGGCCGGGCAAGTTTTGATTTGTTCAGCGCCGTTGCTCCGAAAGGGAAGCGACAACTGCTGGACTGCGAAGTGGAGGCACCTTGATTCTGTGTGCGATACGGCAAACCGGCAAATTACCAAGGGGAACTTTGGTGACAGTTACCCTGTGTGACCGAGTTCACTCTTCGATTGGGTAGGTTTTACCTGGATGGCGTCTTGTGTCGGTCGATTGGCTAAGCCCTTCTTATGTCGATTCTTACGGAGCTGGCCACGTCACAAGGGGCCGGCAGGGGGACGACACCTTACCACGTTCGTGCCATATATGGCACGAGGGGGCCATTTACGGTCTTGGGGGTAGGGGTAGATTCGTAATCGAGCAGCACTTGGGGGAGGGCTGATCAACGGACGCCCAAGACTCTTAACTGAGCCTGGGGCGTTTTGTTTTGCGCGCAAGAATTCAAATTGCGAGCGCTTACCTTCAGGCGAGCCATGGCACGCTGGAGCCATTTACCGAAACCAGGGGTCGCAGTAGTCTTGTAATCGAGCAGCACTTGGGGGAGGGCTGATCAACGGACGCCCAAGACTCAAACTGAGTCTGGGGCGTTTTGTTTTGCGCCCAAGAGTTCAAATTGCGATCGCTTACCTTCAGGCGATGGATAGCACGCTGGAGCCATTTACCCAAACCAGGGGTAGCAGTAGCTTGTGCTTGAGCAGCACTTGGGGGAGGGCTGATCAACGGACGCCCAAGACTCGAACTGAGTCTGGGGCGTTTTGTTTTGCGCGCAAGAATTCAAATTGCGAGCGCTTACCTTCAGGCGATGGATAGCACGCTGGAGCCATTTACCGGAATCAGGGGCCGCAGTAGCCTTGTAGTTGAGCAGCACTTGGGGGAGGGCTGATCAACAGACGTCCTAAGACTCTAACTGAGTCTGGGGCGTTTTGTTTTGCGCGCGAAAATCCTCGACACATCTCCTGAGCCCGTCGCTTCCGGCGCCTTCCTTCAGCTACCTTCCGTCATTTCGATAGTGGTAGATTTGTGGGCACTCGGTTTGCTTTGAACCCAGACACTTCAGGAGCCTTCATGCCCATCCCTTTCGCACGCCGTGAATTTTTGGCGGGAATGGCAGCGCATGACGGCCGCAGCGGCCACGTCACGGCTATCCGCCGCAAGCGATTCCGGTGTCTCCGTTCCGCGTCTCCGTGATCAATGACGAAATTTCCCAGGACTTTGGGCATTCGTGCGAGGTGGCCGCTCACGACTTCGGCATGCGCTGGATCGAACTGCGCGGCATGTGGAAAAAGAACATCGTCAACCTCGACGAAAAGGAAGTCGCCGAGGCCCGCCGGATCCTCGAGAAATCCCAACTCAAAGTCACCGACATCGCCAGCCCGCTTTTCAAAGTTGATTGGCCGGGAGCGCCAAAATCAAAATTCAGCGAGGGCAAAAGCTTCGGCGCCAACTTCAACCTCGACCAGCAGAACGAGGTGCTTGAGCGTTCGATCGAAATGGCGAAGGCTTTCGGCACCGATCGCGTGCGCTGCTTCGATTTCTGGCGGATCGAAGATCAAGCTCCCTACCGCAGCGCCATCAACGACAAGCTGCGGGAAGCGGCGACAACGGCGGCGAAGAAGGGAATCATTCTCGTTCTGGAAAACGAACCGTCCTGCAACACAGCCACCGGCGCGGAATCTGCGAAGGTTCTGGATGCGGTGAATCAATCGAACTTCATGTTGAACTGGGATCCTGGGAACGCCGCGGCCGCCGGAGAAATCCCGTATCCCGACGGCTACAATCTTCTACCCAAGGACCGCATCGGCCACTGCCACTGCAAAGACGCCGTAAAGAAGGGCAACAAGTATGACTGGGCGCCGATGGGCGGCGGGTTGATTGACTGGGCCGGACAATTCAAAGCCCTGAAGAGCGATGGGTATCGATTCGCCGTAAGTCTTGAAACGCACTGGAATGGCGGCGGTTCTCCAGAGGAGTCGTCGCGCAAGAGTTGGGCAGGAATGAAAAAACTGCTGAAAGAAGCGGATGCCCTGTGACCCGCTTCGTCAAATCTCCGCTTCCAGCAAGTTTGGCTGGAAATAGGGCAGCCGGAAATAAATGTAAGGAGACGCCATGAACAATCACAGCCGGCGCACTTTTCTCAAGCAAGCCGCTTTGGGAACAGCGCTGTTTTGGCATATCCGACCGCGAAGGTGCTGGGCGCAAACGACCGCGTGAGGGTTGGCATGATCGGCGTGGGCGATCGAGGCAACGATCTGCTGGGCCAGATTCGCTCGGTCTCAAATGTCGACGTTGTAGCCATGGCCGACGTTTACAGCCGCCGCCGCGATCAGGCAAAGAACAAAGTTCCCGGCATCCAGACATTTGACGATCACCGCCGGCTGCTCGACATGAAAGATATCGACGCCGTGATCGTGGCGAGCCCGCTGCACATTCACGCTCGTCATTTTGTCGACACGCTCGCGGCCGGGAAGGATCTTTATGCCGAGAAGACGATGACGTGGTCGATTCCTGAAGCCGAGAAGTGTCTCGCGTCGGCTGAAGGCTCCGGACGCGTAGTGCAAATCGGGCTGCAATACGAAAGTTCAGGCGCTCTGACCGACACGAAGCAGTGGGTCAAAGACGGCTGGCTCGGCAAAATCACGCACGTCGAATCGTGGATGAGCCGCAACACCCCTCACGGCAAAGGCCAGTGGGTGCGGCCCGTGCCGTCAGATTGCACTGCGCAAAACGTCAACTGGAGCGCGTTTCTGAACGGCCGGCCCGACCGGCCGTTCGATCCGTTCAAACTGATCAACTGGCGGCTGTTCTGGGAGTTCTCGGGCGGCAATTGCGCCGAAAATATGGTGCATCAGATCGCGTGGATCATGACTGCTCTCGATCTCCCTGTGCCTTCGGCCGCCTATATGTCGGGTGGCGTTTTTTCGGAAAAAGACGGCCGCGAAGTTCCGGATACGATCGCGGTTACGCTCGATTTTCCGAAGGACATCGTCGTGACGTGGCAGTCGACGTTCAGCAACAAACACTACGAGCTGGGAGATCGCATTCTGGGCAGCGACGGAACGGTCGAACATCACTTCGATGAGACCGCACAGTACTGGCCCGAGAAGACCAACCGTCGCAGATGGCGAATCGACCAAAGGCAAGACCCACGATCAGGACCACATGAAAAACTGGATCGACTGCGTACGCAGCCGCGGAATTCCGAACGCTCCCGCCGAGGTTGGATACCGTTCCGCCATCGCCGTGCACATGGCGAATCTTTCCTACAAGAGCAAGAAGCGCATCACGCTCGAAGAAGCCAAGGCGATCGCGCCGGAATACTCATGATCGGCGCCGTCGATATTGGCGGTACCAAGATCGCGGTAGGCGTAGTGGATGACAGTGGCAAGGTGCTTTCGCGCATGGAAGCGCCCACCGATCCCAATCGTTATTCCGACGCGCTCGAATTGATCGCGCATATGTTGCGCAAGACCGCGCAGAAATCCGGCGCAGAACTGACAGGCATCGGAATCGGATCCACAGGGCCGGTCGATCCGATGCGCGGCGAATTCGGCGATGTCGACTTCCTGCCCGGGTGGCGTGGGAAAAGTCCGGTGAAAGATCTGGCGCAGGTGTTTAATCTGCGAGTTGCGCTGGAAAACGACGGTGACGCGGCCGCGCTGGCGGAGGCAAGCTGGGGAGCGGGACGTAATCGCAAGCGGCTAATCTACATCACGGTCGGAACGGGCATTGGCGGAGGCATCGTTCTCGACGGCCAACTCTATCGCGGAGTCGATGGCGCACATCCTGAGGTTGGACATCAGGTGATCGATCCGGCAGGTCCGGCGTGCTCCTGCGGATTCCGCGGATGCTGGGAGTCGCTGGCGGCGGGTCCGGCGATGGCAGCATGGTTCGCCAATCATGCACCTGCGACGTATCCCAAATCGCGAGGGAATCACGGCGAAGCGGATTTGCGAACTGGCTTTGCAGGGAGACCTCGTCGCCCTGCAGGTTGTTGAACGAGAAGCCTACTACCTCGGCCTGGGATTAGCGAACCTCATCAACCTGTTCACCCCTGACGCGATTGTGCTCAGCGGAAGCGTGATGAAGAGCGCAGACCTTTTTCTGGGCAGCATCCGCGCGGTGATACGCGGCGGTTGCAGGTTTGTGCCTGCGGACAAGACCGAACTTACCCTCGCCTCGCTAGGAGATGACACGAACCTGATCGGGGCGGCGCGAGTGTGGCATAACCGGTTTGCCTAAGGCGGGAGCTCATCAAAGACCATGGTGAACGCGGACGTCATCCTGACTCGGAGCCGCATTTCAGGCGCAGGGAAGGATCTCGCGCGGGGGCCAACAGCGCCGATTCATCGATGCCGCTGCGAAACGGCGATCCCGCTCCAGTTTTTCCTTACAATCTGCTAGTGTTTCCTGTTTGCCTTTTGTGACGCCAGTCACAGAAGGCGTACAGGGCTTGTGACACCATTCAATGCCCGGAAATGCTTGGCTGTGGCGCCAGTAGTCCTACGCTGAAGCGCAAGGAAAGGACGAGAGCCGCGTGATTGTCGGAGTTCCGAAAGAAAGTTATCCCGGAGAGCGTCGCGTCGCGATCGTTCCCGTAGTCATTCCTAACCTCGTCAAGGCGGGGATCGAGGTCGTCGTCGAGGCGGGAGCGGGCGAGCAAGCAGGCTATCCGGACGCGGCTTACGTCGACAAAGGCGCAAAAATCTTGCCGGATCGCGCTGCCGTGTTCAGCACCGCCGACGTCATCGTGCAGGTGCTGTGCTACGGATCCAACGACGTGACCGGGAAAGCCGATCTGGCCATGATGCGAAGCGGCCAGGTCTTGATCGGATTCTTGCGGCCGTTCGGCTCGGCGGAAGTTGTCCAGGAGATTGCTCGAGGCCGGGGTCACAAGCTTCTCTGTTGAGTTCATGCCTCGCACGACCCGGGCGCAGAGCATGGACGCGCTTTCGTCCATGGGCACGGTCTGCGGATACAAGGCGGTTCTGCTCGCGGCCGAAACTTCTCCCCGCATTTTCCCGATGATGACGACTGCGGCCGGCACGATCACTCCGGCCCGAGTTTTCGTAATTGGAGCCGGTGTCGCGGGGTTGCAGGCGATCTCCACTGCCCGGCGTCTCGGAGCGGTGGCTTCTGCCTACGATATGCGTCCGGCGGCGAAAGAGCAGGTGCAGAGCCTTGGTGGCCGCTTTGTCGAGCTTCCGATTGAAGCGCAGAACGCACAAGATGCGCGCGGCTACGGCACCGCGCAGGATGAAAACTTTTATGCTCGCCAGCGAGAATTGCTGACCCGCGTCGTTGCCGAAAGCGACATTGTGATTACTGCGGCTGTGATCCCCGGCAAGAAATCACCTGTGCTGATCACAGCCGACATGGTGAAAGGCATGGCCCCGGGTCCGTCATCGTGGATCTTGCCGCCGAGCGCGGGGGCAATTGCGAACTGACGCGGACAGGCGAAACCGTGGTGGTGCATGGAGTCACGATCATCGGCGCGATCAATCTCGCGAGCAGCGTTCCGTATCACGCCAGCCAGATGTACGCGCGCAACCTGACTACGTATCTCACCTACATGGTGAAAGACGGAAAGTTGCAGATGAATCTGCAGGACGAAATTGTCCGCGAAACGCTCATCACAAACGCAGGAGAAGTGGTGAACGCCCGAGTGCGGGAATCGTTCAAGATGCCCGCGCTGGCGCCGGCAGCAGGATAGCGTTGCTGAGCTTCGAATGACGGAAATTCACGGACGCTGGCGACCAACAGTACGAACGACCAACGAGATTAGAACAACCGAGAATTAGGGGGTGGCATGGGTTCGAACCTGATCGACGCGCTGTTTGTGTTCATGCTGGCGGCCTTTATTGGCTTTGAGGTCATCCGGCATGTTTCGCCGCTGCTGCATACGCCACTGATGTCGCTGACCAATGCGCTCGATGCCATTGCGGTCGTCGGCGCCATCGTGCTGGTGGGCGAGAAGAAGAGCCCGTTTGCAACAGTGCTCGGCGTGATCGCGATCGTCGCCGCGACCAGCAACGTGGTCGGCGGATTCATCATCACCGACCGCATGCTGAAGATGTTCAAGACCAGCCGCCCGTCGAAGGCGCAGGGGACGAAGCCCTAATGAATCCCGAGTTCGCTGGAAGCCAGTACGTCATCGAAATCATCTATCTCATCGCCAGCGCGTTGTTCATTCTCTCGCTGAAGTGGATGAGTTCTCCCGCGACCGCGCGCCACGGCATATGGGCGGGCGAAATCGGCATGGTGCTTGCCATCGGCGGCACGCTCCTGCGCCACGGCATCATCGACTGGAAGTGGATCATCATCGCGCTCGTGCTGGGCACGGGAATCGGCATCCCGCTCGGCATGGTGCAGATGACGGCCGTTCCCCAGCGAACCGCTCTCAGCCACGCTTTTGGCGCGCTCTGCGTCACGCTGGTCGGAACCGCCGAGTTTTACCTGCGCACTCCCGATGTAACGAAGTTCATGATGTCGGTGCTCTCGATGGAAGTGATTCTCGGAGGGCTGACGTTTACCGGCAGCCTGATGGCGGCGGGAAAGCTGCAGGAAGTTCTGCCGCAGCGCCCCATCACCTATAAGGGGCAGAATCTCGTCAATTTCCTGCTGTTCGCAACCGCAGTCGGGAGCGCTCGTGTACCTTGTCTACAATCCGGGCGCGAAAGAGTTGTTCCCGCTGGTCGTCGGCATTTCCTTGATCATCGGAGTTCTGCTGGTGATCCCGATCGGCGGCGCGGACATGCCGACGGTGATCTCTCTCTTGAATTCCTACGCTGGACTCTCGGCCGCGGCCATGGGATTCGTGCTGAACTCGAAGCTTCTGATTATTGCCGGCGCGCTTGACGGATCCTCCGGGCCTGATCCTCTCGGTCATCATGTCGAAGGCGATGAACCGCTCGTTCACGAACGTTCTCTTCGGCGCGTTCGGGCAGGTGCAGGCGTCGGCCGGCGGCGCAGAGGAAGCGAAGCCGGTGCGCAGCGCGACTCCCGAGGAAGCCGCTGCGATTCTCTCGGCAGCGAACAAAGTCGTGATCGTGCCGGGATACGGCATGGCCGTCGCGCAGGCGCAGCACAAAGTTCGCGAGCTTTACGACCAGCTTACAAAGAAGGGCGTCGATGTGCGGTTCGCCATCCATCCGGTTGCTGGACGCATGCCCGGACATATGAACGTGCTGCTGGCCGAAGCTGACATTCCGTACGACCGCCTGATTGAAATGGACGAGATCAACGGCGACTTCCCGCAGACCGACGTTGCGCTCATCATTGGCGCCAACGATGTGACTAACCCCGCGGCCCGTACAGATCAGTCGAGCCCGATTTTCGGGATGCCGATTCTCGATGTCGATAAAGCGCACACGGTGATGGTCATCAAACGCGGCATGAGCCCGGGTTTCGCGGGCATCGACAATCCTCTTTACTACCTCGAACGCACGTTGATGCTGTTCGGCGATGCCAAACAGTTCGTCGGCGGAATCGTGCGGGAACTCGGCGGAGGCCACTGACACAAGCCTTTTTCACGTGCCATGATTCGGCCCGAAATTGGGACTGGAAGTGTTTCGAAAGGGTGTTGTGAAGTTTTGTCGTTTGGTGCTTTCGGCGGTCGTAGCCTTCTCATCCTCTGCTTTTCTGTCCTGTGGCTCGAACGGTTCTTCGGGCTCCAACTCCAAAACCTCAAGCGGTACTGTCAGCCTATCGGCCACCGGTTCCTCGAACGGGGCGATTGCCTTGAATCAGGGTCAGACCCTCAGCATCGTTGCGAGCGTCTCGGGTGATGGCGGCGTTAAATGGAGCCTGACGGGTGTCGGATCGTTGACCGATCAGACGTTGACCTCCGCGACCTATGTGACGCCGGCTTCAGTCTCCGTTGTAGCAACCGCAACCGTCACTGCAACCTCCACATCCGATCCAACGAAGTCTTCGTCTCTGCAGATCACGGTTGATCCTGCGATCACGGTCACTCTGACACCTGGTGCGCCTCAATCGATTTGCGTGGACCAAACGATCGCCATTACCGCGACTGTGGCGAACGATCCGAAGAGTGCCGGCGTGCAATGGAGTGTGACCGGCGACAACGGTTCAAAGAACGGATCCCTGACCAACGAAACTGCGACATCAGCCGTTTACAACACAGCCAACGGATTCAGCACAAACGACAAGTACCCGACATCGTTCAGCGCGACCGTGATTGGAACATCGGTGACCGACCCCACGAAGTCGGCCCAGTTGGCGGTCACGATTGCTCCACTCATGTCGTACGATAGCCCGCTACCCGCGGGTACTTTTACTCAGCCTTACAGCTTCGCTTTGCCAACGACCGGTCCGTGTGGAAAACCTCCGTACACCTGGGCGACGGCCGGATTGCCACCAGGGTTGGCGCTCAATGGGAATGTGATCTCCGGTATTCCGACGTATCCCGGAAGCCCGTTTGACGAATTCTTTCTCACCGTCACCGATTCGCAAACACCGGTTCCAAACACAGCCATCTCAAACCAGCAGACGATTGTGATCAATTTGCCGACGGTGCTGACCGTGCTGAGTAATTCGCTAGCGCAAGGCGAGATCGGCATCGCGTATAGCCAAACGTTGCTTGCGACTGCCGGAACGCAGCCATATACCTGGAACCTCGGCGGTGGCAGTTTGCCTCCTGGGATCGGTATTGGTGCCACGGGCGTGGTCAGCGGAACTCCGACCGTCGCGGGCACCTACAATTTCACGGTGAAGGTCACCGATTCGGCAACGCCAGTCACGCATACTGCGACGGCGAACCTGAGCATCGTGACTCAACCGAGGCTCGCATTGGTCACGAGCAGTTTGCCCTCCGGGAGCGTGGGAACAGCTTACGCTCAACAACTGCAGGCTTCAGGCGGCGTATTGCCCTACACATTCCTTTTGACCGGTGGGACGCTGCCGGTGAATTTATCGATGAGCCAGGTCGATCTAAGCGGGGTCATCGCTGGCGTTCCTTCGGCCACCGGCACGGCAAGTTTCACGGTCACCGCACAGGACGCAGCAACAGCAGAGTCCAGCGGGAATCTGAGTATCCAGATCACCGGGGCGAATTGCCCCAACAATGCGAACCTCAACGGCAGTTATGCTTTCCTCTTCTCAGGGCCCGGACTGTCCGATGGCACGCCATTTTACGACTATGTCGGGAGTTTCACTGCAGACGGCGCCGGCACAATTTCTCAGGGCTACGTGGATTCGGCGGACACGCTGTCGAGTGGAACGCCGGGTACGCTGACCGGATCGTATTGCATCGGCGCGGACAACATTGGCACTGTGACCCTGACCGGGCTCGGAGGATTTCTCGTCCCGGCAACGAATGATTTCCAGATAGTGTTGCAGGCGGACGGAAATGGGTACGCGACGATCTATGAGAACGCGATTGATACGAGCGGCGTGATCCCGCTTGCCATATCGGGGCCGGTTTTGAAACAAGATGTAACTGCTTTTAACACAGCCAAGATCAACGGCAATTACGCGTTTGAATTCCTGGACAGCGCTTCCACGTTCGCTGCGCAAGCGGGTGCCTTCAGCGCAGATGGACAAGGCAACGTAAATGGCGCGCTCGACATGAACTTCCTCGTATTTCCGAATACGACAATTCTCAATGACACGACGTTTAGCGCCAGCGATCTTGCGGTATCCAACGTTGGCCGGGGAACGGCGAGTTTCAAGGTGACGGATCTAGGAACAGAGCAGCTGGTGTTCTACGTAGTCAGTGCGTCTCAGCTTTTGTGCCTGGAGACCGGCAAAAGCATCAACAACATCTTGATGGCGGGTCAGATTGTGCAGCAGGCACCCGGTACTTTCACGGATAGCTCGCTGAGCGGTGTGAGCGTTTCGGGAGTTCAGGAATTCGATAATTCTCAACTGCCGTTGGTGCAAGCGGGGCTCATCACCTGGGATGGCGCCGGCAACTTCACGTGGAATTCCGACCAGAATGATGCGGGCACCATGAGCTCGCCATCCTATACCGGGACTTACACCGTGGCTTCGAACGGGCGGGTCGCCCTCACGATCAATGGACAACCAAATTCGTTCGTCCTCTATTTGACCGGTCCTAATGAAGGATTTCTCTACGCGCCGAATAGTGTGATGACTGGCGAGATCATGAATCAGTCAGGGACGGCGTTCACCAATGCTTCCGTTTCGGGTAATTACGCTGGCGGGAACTGGCAGGCCTTGGGCACTCCGAGCCTGGAAGTAGAACTATTGACGGCTGACGGCGCCGGAAATTTTATCGGCACCGTGGACGCGGACGCACCTTTGTCACACCCGTACGGCCCAACCTCTGCTTCGATCTCTGGTACATATACGGTTTCATCGAACGGGCGCGGCACCGTGACTCAGGCCGGAAGTGTCACTGGAGTTTTCTATGTCATCTCTCCGAGCCAAATCTTGATGATTCCAAATGCAACTTCCACTCCGACGGTGGTCAAGCTGTCCCACTAGCCGGCGCCACAGGTATAAACTTGCAAGTTCGCCTCAAGAGGATTTGTGTGTCAACTTCAATAAGAATTCAGGGACACTTATGCGAATCTGGTCCGTGGTTCCCGCATTTTTACTAGCTGCATTGCTGTCTGTTCCAGCCGTATCTCAAACTCAGCTCAACCTGATGCCGATGCCCGCCAGCCTTCAGCAGGGCACGGGACAGTTGCCGATCACTCAGAGTTTTGCTGTCTCAGTGTCGGGAACTCATGACCCGGCGCTCGATGCTGCGGTGCAACGCTTTACCCAGCAGCTTTCTCGGCAGACCGGAATTCCGTTCCGTCCGAAAGCCGGCGCCGCTGCGGTGCTAGAAGTTCACTCCGATCACGGACTCGAAGCCGTGCAGAAACTTGGCGAGGACGAATCTTACGAACTTTCGGTCACCGATTCAGGCGCGAAGATCACCGCCCCAAATACGCTGGGCGCGCTGCATGGCTTGCAGACGTTTCTGCAGCTCGTCACGATCACTCCGACCGGATTCGCTGCGCCCGCCGTCACCATCAAGGATCAGCCGCGGTTTCGCGTGGCGCGGCACGCTGATTGATGTCAGCCGCCATTTCATTCCGATCGAAGTGATCAAGAGAAATATCGATGGCCTGGCTGCCGTGAAGATGAACGTGCTGCACTGGCACCTCTCCGACGATCAAGGCTTCCGCGTCGAGAGCAAAGTGTTTCCCAAGCTGGCTGGAGACGGCTCGGACGGAAAGTTCTACACGCAGGCGGAGATCCGCGACCTGATCAGTTATGCACACGACCGCGGCGTTCGTGTCGTGCCGGAGTTCGACATGCCGGGGCACACGCGCTCCTGGTACCTCGGATATCCCGAACTCTCAAGCGGTTCGGGTCCGTACACGCTGGAAGGCGGCGGGATCGATCCGATCATGAATCCCACCGAGGAATCGACTTATAAGTTTCTGGAAAAGTTCATCGCGGAAATGGCGAAGCTGTTTCCCGATGCTTACTTTCATATCGGCGGCGATGAAGTCGATGGCAAGCAGTGGGATGCGAATCCGAAGATTCAGGAATTCATTCATGCGCACGGCATGAAGAACAATCAGGACCTGCAAGCCTACTTCAACCAGCGCCTGGAAAAGATTGTCGCAAAGAACCACAAGATCATGGTCGGATGGGACGAGATCCTTCATCCCGATCTCCCAAAGAGCATCGTCGTGCAATCGTGGCGTGGGCAGAAGTCGCTCGCGGCGGCGGCCCAGCAGGGCTATCGCGGGCTGCTTTCGTATGGATACTATCTCGATCTCATGTGGCCCGCTGCGCGTCATTACGAGGTTGATCCGATGAGCGATGCCGCTGCCGATCTGACGGCAGAACAGAAGAGCCTGATTCTGGGTGGTGAGTCCTGCCAGTGGGCCGAGTGGGTCACGCCTGAGAATATTGATTCGCACATTTGGCCACGGAATGCTGTGGTCGCTGAGCGGTTATGGTCGCCACAGGGCATCACCGATACTGCTTCCATGTACACGCGGATGAACGCGGTAAGTCTTGAGCTGGAATATCTTGGCTTGACTCACAACTCGGCGCGTGAGCGCATGCTACAGCGCATGGCAGGGACTGCGGATACTACGACGTTGCGAGTTCTGGCGGATGTCGTAGAGCCGGTTAAGGATTACAACCGCTGGAAAGACGAGAATGGTCCAATCGATTTCCACGCGCCGTTAAATCTGATGATCGACGCGGTCTATCCCGAAAGCGACACCGCGCGGCAGTTCAGCGAACTGGTTCGGGCATTCGCGCAGAGCGGCTTCAAAGACCAAGCTGCCGCAGCGCAGATTCGCACGTGGCTGATGCTGTGGCGGGACAACGATGCGAAGCTCCATCCGCTGCTCGAACAGTCGTCGCTGCTGAAGGAAGACGTTCCGGTGTCGCAAAACCTTGCCATGCTGGGCGCGGCCGGCCTGCAGGCTCTGGATTACCTTGGCAAATCGCAGACGGAGCCCGAGCTTTGGAAGACGCAGCAACTCGCGGTTGTCGAACAAGCGAAGAAGCCAGTCGCTGGACTGCTTCTGCAAGTCGCGGCTCCTGTGCAGCAACTCGTTGAGGCGAGCGGAGGCGCCGCTCACTAGTTTCTGATCAATGGCTTCAGGCTACGGCGTGAACTGATAAATCGCTCCGTCGTTATCGCTGCCTCCGTGGACGGTCGCGCCGTAGAACGTTCCGGCTGTGCCGTTCACGAGGCCGTTATACGCAAACCCTGGGCTGGGCTCGCCGGGGAAACGATAGACGACGCTCTCTGTCCATTTGCCCGATGCGGCGTGAGTCATTTTAAAAATGACTCCGCAACCGCACGAGCTTGCTCCACCCTCGCTGGTGGTTCCGTAGAAATTGCCGGACGCGTCCGCAACCAGGCTGCTGATGGGGCTGGCGCCGTCCATGCCGCCTTTGAAGCTATAGAGGACACTCTCGGTCCAGGCTGATCCGCTGTGCGTGAGTTTGTAGACCGTGCCCAATTCGTTCGCGCCAGCGTAGTAGGTAGTCCCGTACAAGTTGCCGGACTTGTCGAACACCACTCCGCCATACGGAGACGCGCCGTCCGGCTGATCTTTGAACGCATAAAGCGTCGTGAAGTGCCATGAACTCTGAGTCGGAGAGATTTCATAAACGGTGCCAAATCCATTTGCGCCGCCGACCGTGCAGACCCCGAAAAGATTTCCGGCCGAATCCACCAGAAGACGTCCAGCCGAACCGCCGCTTCCGTCGGTCCCTCCAGTGAAGGTATGAATCACGCTCAACTTCCATGTGGATCCGCTGGGCTTCAGTTGATAGACAACGCCGACGCCGCTCGTTCCCCCCGTTGGAGTCGTTCCGTACAAGTTGCCTTGCTTATCGAATGCGACCGGGCTGCCGGGACCCGATCCGTCGGTTCCTCCGGTGAACGAATGAATCACGCTCTGCGTCCATTTGCCCCCGGAATTTGTCAGCTTGAAAACGACGCCACAACCGCCCTCGCACGATCCGCTGCCGCCGGTCACAGCAGTCCCGTAAAGATTGCCCTTCGAATCGAGCGTGACGCCCTTGTAGGGCTCGCCGCCATCGTTGCCGCCGGTGAAGTTATAGAGGACAGTATGCACACCCGAAGGAGTGACTTCGAAGACCGTGCCGCTGCCGAACGTTCCGCCCTGCACCGACGTCCCGTAAAGATTTCCTTTGCTGTCCATCACGAGTTCCGTGTCGGTATATTCGCCGTCGTTATTTCCTGTGAAGCTGTAGATCAACTTTGTGGTGTTCGCGGCGAATGCAGCGGTTGCCAGGAGAGTAGCCGCGAAGCAAAGGACCAGATTTCTGTTTGATGGACGCAGGATCGCTCGTTCTCCATGCCAGCCTCCGAAAGGATTCGATTTGGAAACAGGGTATTCCGCGGTCGATGGGCTAAGACTGTAGCACCCAAGCGGCTGGAAGGCACGTCTTGATTCGAGATGAAAGCAGAGCGAAGAAAGAGTGAGCGTGGGGTGGACAAACTTCCCCGCAAGTTTCCTCGGCCCGCCAGTGAAAACGCGGTCCTTCGGAATGACGCCCTCATCAAGCTCAAGGCAAATGAGGCAGCCTGGCACGCTCGAAACTGTAGAAAGAGCCCGGAATTGCGTGATATTCTAGTAACTCCAGCTGCGCACCGTCTTGGCGGAATTTCCCGCAGTTCCTGAAGAAATTCAGAAGGTCAGCAAAAAGAGAAGCCAGAACTATGCTTTCAGTCAGCAACGTGTCGATGCGCTACGGCGCCAAAATTCTGTTCGAGGAAGTTTCCACCGCGTTTACTCCGGGCAAGCGGTATGGCTTGACAGGTCCCAACGGATCCGGCAAATCGACGTTCATGAAGCTGCTGAGCGGCGAGCTTGAACCGCAGAAGGGAGCAGTGGTCCGCCCAAAGAAGGTCGGAGTATTGAGCCAGGACCAGTTCGCCTTCGATGCCTTCACGGTGATTGACACCGTCATCATGGGAAACCGCCGCCTGTGGACCGCCATGCAGGAACGCGACGCCATCTATAGCAAGCACGACATGACGGATGAAGACGGCATGAAACTGGGCGAACTCGAAGGCATCGTTGGCGAGGAAGACGGATACTCAGCCGAGAGCGATGCGGCCATCCTTCTGGGCGGGCTCGATATCCCGGAGGAACTGCACTCGCGCAAGATGAGCGAACTGCAAGGCGGACAGAAGGTGCGCATCCTGCTGGCGCAAGCTCTGTTCGGACATCCGCAAGCGCTGTTGCTCGACGAGCCTACGAACTATCTCGATCTTGATTCGATTCACTGGCTCCAGGGATTTCTGAACCAGTACGACGGCGTGGTGATTGCCATCTCACACGATCGCCATTTCCTGAACAGCATCTGCACTCACATTGCGGACATCGACTACGAAACGATTATCACCTACACCGGAAGCTATGACGATATGGTCGTGGCCAAGACGCAGGTACGGTCGCAAATCGAGTCGCAGAACGCGCAGCGCGAAAAGAAGATTGCGCAGTTGACGGAGTTCATCGCACGGTTCGCTGCCGGAACGCGATCCAGCCAGGTACAATCGCGCCGCAAAGAAGTCGAACGCCTGCAGGTGACGGAACTCGCCAAATCAAATATCGCGCGTCCGTTCATCAAGTTCGAGCAGAAGCGCCCTTCGGGCAAGCACATTCTTGAGATCGAACACCTGAGTAAAGCGTATGACGACAAGAAAGTGATTGTCGATTTCACGGCGAGCATTCTGCGCGGCGAAAAGATCGCGCTCATGGGGCGCAACGGCGCAGGCAAGACGACACTGCTGAATGCTTTGCTCGCGAATTCTCCAACTACTCCTGAGACCGAACTGCGGAATACCACCGGCTACGAAGGCCCCTTTGTCGATTCCGGCAAAGTGATTTGGGGACACGAAGCCTCAATCGGCTACTTCGCGCAGGATCATCGCAGCTTGATTGAGAAGGACAGCACCGCCATCGAGTGGCTCCATCAATGGAATCCAGCGGCAGTCACCGAGGAACTGCGCGGCATTCTCGGCCAAATGTTATTTCAGCGCGAAGAAGCGACAAAGTCGACGAACGTCCTTTCCGGCGGGGAAGCGGCACGGCTGCTTTTTTGCAAACTGATGTTACAGAAGCCGAACGTCCTGGTGCTTGACGAGCCGACCAACCACCTTGACCTTGAATCGATCAACGCACTCAATATCGCGTTGCAGCGCTACCAGGGAACGGTGTTTCTCGTAACCCACGATCATGACCTGATCGACGAAGTCGCAACGCGTGTTTGGCACTTCGAGAGTGACCACAAGCTCACGGACTTCAAGGGCACGTATGAGGAATACCAGGCGGCGGTGGCGGTCTAATCGCGAAACAGGTGCCTCGTTCCGCTCCGAATGACAAAATAAGGGGTGGCTAAAACCCATGTCCATTGCGACTGCACCATTTCCGATGCATGTAAATCAAGAAGGTTCTCCACAGGTTTTCCGAGCCTAACCAGTTGCGTGGATTTTGCAAGTTGAAGATAATAGAGCTACCACTCTTGTGCGAGCAGGAGGGCGGTTTAGCGGTCCCTGTGTATAGTCGAACCGATTTACTCAGAATTCTGCATATCACCCCGCGCCAGTTGGCGAACTGGGAGCGCAAGGGACTGGTTTCGTCCGCCGAAACCTACACTTTTTCCGATCTTCTCGAACTCAAAAAAATCCGCGATCTGTGCGCGATGAGTGTGCGTCCGAATGTTATTCGGCAGTCGCTTGATGCCATGCGCAAACAGTCCGCCGGAGTGGAAAAGCCGCTGGTCGAAGCAGGAGCGCTGCGAACGGCGAAGCACCGCGTCGCCTATCGGCATGAAGGCAAATTGCTCGAGCCGATTGCCGGGCAATTTCTGATGGATTTCTCGGAGCGCGAGAAGGTGCTGACCAGCACTCCGGTTCCGCGGTCCGAGCCCAGTCCGCGCGAGCACGAGGTCGCCTCGTGGTTTGCACGCGGCATCGCTCTCGAAGAAGATCCGAATACGCAGACCGAAGCGATCGCAGCGTATCACCGTGTGCTCGATCTTGAACCGTCTCACGCAGCCGCGCACATCAATCTCGGAACGCTTTACTACAACCGGCAGGATTTTGGTTTAGCCGAGAAGCACTATCGCGAGGCGATTGAAGCCGATCCGCGCTACGCTCTCGCGTACTTCGATCTCGGCAACGTCCTCGACGAAACCGGGCGGATTCACGAAGCAGTAGCGACCTACAAGACGGCGCTGCAACTCGCTCCGACGTACGCGGATGCCCACTACAATCTCGCTCTCGCTTTCGAAAAGCTGCGCGAGCCGCGTAAGGCTTTGAAACACTGGCAGGCCTATACCAGGCTCGACACCTCCGGTCCCTGGTCGGTACACGCACGTACCCAGATCAAGCGCATACTACAGGCCGACGGCCTGAGACTCGTTTACAAGCGCAGCAGCTAATCCACCTTCCTTTGGTGGTGCTAACATTACCAGTTTGCTTATTTCCACAATGAAGGTGTCTTTATGCCCGAAACTTTAGAAGCCGGTGTTCCCGCCCCTCTAACTACGCTCACCGAAGACGAAATTCTTTTCCGCGACAACATACGCCAGTTCGCCGACGAGAAGATTCGTCCGCTGGTCAAGGAGATGGACGAGAAAGCCGTGTTCGAAAAAGATCTCATCCACGATTTCTTCCAACTCGGGTTGATGGGGATTGAAATTCCGGAGCAATACGGCGGAGGCGGTGCAAAGTTCTTTGAGGCCATTCTTGCAGTGGAAGAATTGTCACGCGTGGACGCGTCATCGGGCGTGATCGTCGATGTGCAGAACACCTTGGTCAACAACGCACTACTCCGTTGGGGCACCGATGACCAGAAGAAACGCTATCTTCCGAAGATGGCCACGGAGACCGTGGGCGCTTACGCCCTCAGCGAGGCCGGTTCAGGCTCGGACGCTTTTGCCCTGCAGACGCGGGCTACCTTGAAGGGATCGGAGTACGTGATCAACGGTCGCAAACTCTGGATCACGAACGGCAAAGAAGCGGGCCTCTTCGTGCTCTTTGCGACGCTTGATCCTGCGGCCGGGTACAAGGGCATCACTGCATTCCTGATCGACAAAGATTTCCCCGGTTTCACGGTCGGCAAGAAGGAAGACAAGCTGGGCATTCGCGCATCGTCCACGTGCGAGTTGATCCTAGAAGACTGTCCGGTGCCCAAGGAGAACGTGATCGGCGAGCCTGGCAAGGGCTACAAGATTGCGATCGAGACTTTGAACGAGGGGCGCATCGGCATCGGAGCGCAGATGATCGGCTTGGCTCGAGGAGCCTGGGAGTTCGCATGCAAATACGCCGTCGAGCGAAAGGCGTTCGGGAAATCGATTTCCGAGTTCCAGGGCATCCAGTTCCAAATCGCGCAGATGGCTACCGAGATCGAGGCGGCCCGTCTCATGGTTTACAACTGTGCACGCATGAAAGATGCCGGGGTCAACTTCGTGAAGGAAGCCGCCATGACGAAGCTCTTCGCCTCGCAGGTGGCAGAGCGGGTCACATCTCTGGCTATCGAAGTCTATGGCGGATACGGATTCACCAAAGATTATCCGGTTGAAAAGTACTGGCGCGATGCCAAGATCGGGAAAATCTACGAGGGCACTTCGAACATGCAACTGGCGACCATTGCCAAACTTGTACTGGGAAAGTAGGGCCCATCGGTTGGGTGCTCTTGTTGAAAATGGAGGACTTCGGCGCACCGTAAAGCCAATCTTCCTTGCTCATTATGTGCATCGAGTTGCACTTAACGGACTTGGAGCCGCTCTATGAGTATCCCGTAAGCGTTGTTTTATCAATAATTTAGGCTATGTCTTCCTAATGGCTCGCTGGATGCACTTCCATGACTGCTGAGACGAACCAGGCAGAGACCGGGGTGGGCACTTTGAAGATTGAATGCGGGATGACCGATGCGAACGAAAAGGCTCTCATCGAGGCAGCGAATCGCAAGAAAAACGGCTGGCTTCCGATCCTGGTTGTCCTGTTCCTGATCTCTTATGGCCTCATGACGATGCTCATCGTGGAGCAGGGCCGCACCATCGAATCGCAGCGGTCGTTGATCCACGAATTGTTCAAAGACAATACCGAACTCTCAGCAGCCAGAACGAGAACGCAGGAAGAACGCATTCAGGCAGCACCGTCTCAGGTTGAAGATACCGGCAACCCGTCGTCCCAGAACTCAGCGGTACAAACACCGTCTACCCAGAGGCAGTCCGCGAAGACTCCGTTGGCGCAAACTCCGTCGACCCAGGCTCCATCGATCCAAACACCGTCTACCCAGGCGCAAAACCACGCTCCACTGAAGCAAAACCCGTCTTCCCAGGCAGGTACGCAAAACGCAGTGCAGAACCAGGCAGGAAAACCGAAGTCGCAAATTCAAATGCCGACCAGGCCCGCGTCAGATATCTCGGACAGCAGCCGATCGTTGGTTACGATTTAAGCTTTAGCTGAAACTTTGGCACTTTGCCCCCCAGTTTTCTTTCTGTGGCTCGAAAGCAGTCGCAAGATAAGCGGGAAAAAGAATGAAGGTTCTGACCCTAGCCTTGTTGTTCAGTTTGCCCATCAGTCCATTGGCGCCGCATAAGCCAATACAGGAACCCATCAGCCAGCTGGCGAAGCACTCCAAAGGGGGACGCTGGTATTTTGCGGCCAACGGACATGCCGTCTACTGTTACGGCCCCGTCATGACCGTACCCCGCGCCAACGGAGATCTGCAGCGTGTGGCTACCTTCTGCCGCGACGGCAGCGCCGTGGTTCCGTTGAAGGACTAGATTCCCTGCTCTCCAGCAGAGAGTGCATATCCATTCTGTGCCGCGGCTCTCCCGCGGCGGTGCTTCGCCTCCAGTGGTGCTAGAATCTCGCCTCCTGCGTCGAACTTCGCCTTCGCCGCATCAAAAGCAAGTCAACTCCACAAAGGAAGTCCCCAATGTCGATTCGCCCCGTGAAACGCCTTATCAAGTCCAAGCCCACGCTTGAGGGCGCAGGAGTCCATCTTCGCCGCGCATTCGGATTCGGCAACACTCACGACTTCGATCCCTTCCTACTGCTCGACGATTTTCGCAACGACGTTCCCGAAGACTATCTCGCGGGATTTCCCTGGCATCCACATCGCGGCATTGAGACGATCACGTATGTCCTCGCAGGAACGGTCGAGCACGGTGACAGCATGGGGAATCACGGTGCGATCGCGGCCGGCGACGTGCAGTGGATGACCGCCGGCAGTGGCATCATTCACCAGGAAATGCCGAAAGGCGACACCACAGGACGCATGCACGGTTTTCAACTTTGGGCCAATCTTCCCTCGGCACTCAAGATGACGTCGCCGCGATATCAGGAAGTGAAGACTGGAGACATTCCTGAAGTCACCGACGATGACGGCACTCACGTGCGCATCGTCTGCGGAGATTTCTGGGGCAAGTCCGGCCCGGTCGACGGCATTGCTGCTGACCCGATTTACATCGACGTCTCTGTTCCTCCGGGCAAGCGGAAGACTCTTCCGGTGGAGACGACGCGGCACGCGTTTGCGTATGTGTTCTCGGGAGACGGAAAATTCTGCAACGCCTCCGGTCCGCTCGCCGTGCCGACCGAAGGCGTGGGCTGGGCCGACACGAAACCGCCTGCCGATGCCGAGAATCGTTCGCTGGTCGTCTTCGATCGCGGAGACGAAGTATCAGTGGAGGCCGGGGAAGACGGTATCCGCTTCCTGCTGGTTTCAGGGAAGCCGTTGGAAGAACCCGTAGCGTGGTATGGCCCCATCGTGATGAACACGCAGCAAGAATTGCAGCAAGCGTTCAGTGAGTTGGAAAAGGGAACATTTTTGAAGAAATAGTCGCTGTCGTTCATTGCCGGCGTTCGGCGGGAGAAGTTAGCTGTGCAGGCGGCGGGGAAGGAGCAGATTCCTCGCTTCGCTCGGAATGACAAATTTGGCCAATGGATTGAATCAGGTTTCTCGCTTCCCTCGGAATGATAAATTTCACGAATAGATTACGGTCGAACAAACGAACAACGCATGCCTGAACTTCCTGAAGTCGAAACAATCGCGCGCGGTCTGGCGAAACGTGTCACTGGCGACGGCATCGAGTCCGTATGGCTGGGACAAGAGAAGGAGCCGCTGAAGTCTCCCGCAACACAGATTGCCGCAGCGCTTGAACACAGCCGCATCGCATCCGTCCGACGCATGGGCAAGCACATCGTGTTTGACCTGAATCATGACCATGCGGAGCGGGCACGCTTCTCTGCGAAGGGCCGGAACCAAGAACGGAAGTCGAGTGCGACTCCCGAATCAACGAAAGCTCAGTGGATCGTTCACCTCGGTATGACCGGCCGCCTTCAAGTCTGCGAGCCGCAGGATGAGGTCGCCAAACACACCCACGCAATTCTCAAGCTCGCTTCGGGAAGGGAATTGCGTTTCGTCGACCCGCGCCGATTCGGTCGGTTGAGTGTCGCCACAGCTTCGGATTTCGATGCGACGGGTATCGAGCCTCTCGAAATCGATCTCGATCGCTTCGTCGCGCTTTTCCGAGGCCGCAAGACACCCATCAAGAGCGCATTACTAAATCAGAAGCTCCTGCGTGGCGTGGGCAATATTTACGCCGACGAGTCCCTCTTCCGCTCAGGAATTCGTCCCCGCCGCCGAGTTTCTTCGATCACACGCGACCAGTTGCAGAAATTGCATGCGGCGGTAAAAGAGGTACTGACGGAAGCGATTGCTCTCGGCGGATCTTCGATTTCGGATTATGTTGACGACGACGGAAAAGAGGGATTTTTTCAACTGCAACACCGCGTCTACCGCCGCGAGGGGGAACCCTGCCTCGTCTGTAAGACTCCAGTCAAGCGCATCGTGATCGCCGGACGCAGCAGCCACTACTGCCCGAAGTGCCAGAACTGAATTGATAAGGCTTAAGGGCGTTGATCTCAGGGATCAAGTTTCCGCACTCTACCATCGATCAGAAATTTCTCATTCTTAAATCTTCAATCCAAGAAATCTCGCCGGCTGGGCATGTTACCCTCTTCGCGTTATGCCTGACTACTCCATCGGCGTCGATATGGGTGGTACCAACCTCCGAATCGCCGCTATTTCTACCGAAGGCCAGCTCATCGAGAAGATTACCCTCAGCGTCAAACTCGCCATGGGACGCGACTACGTTATCGGCGAAATGTGCGACGCGATTCAGCACCTCACCGAGCGTCATCGCGACAGCGGCGAATTTCTCGGTGCGGGTATCGGCGTTCCGGGCATCATCGACGTCGAAACGGGCATGATGCGCAAGTCCGCCAATTTGCCGGGATGGTCCGACTATCCTGTGCGCGACATCATCGAACAGCGGCTGGGGGCGCGCGTTTTTCTCGACAACGATGCGAACATGGCTGCCTACGGCGAGAAATGGTTGGGAGCTGGACGCGACATCGCCAACATGGCGATGCTTACGCTTGGCACCGGCATAGGCGGTGCGATCATTCTGGATGGCAAACTGTTTTATGGGATGAGCGGCATGGCCGGAGAATTCGGGCATGTGACCGTCGAACCAAACGGAGTGCCATGTGGCTGCGGCAATCATGGTTGTGCTGAACGTTACGCCTCGGCGACTGCCGTCGTGCGCATGGCGCGCGAAGCGATCGAAACGGGGAAGGCTCCTGAACTCGCCAAGGCCGCCAACGCCGATCCGGAGTTCAGCGCAAAGTCGATCTACGATCTCGCCATGCAAGGCAATCCCGATGCGAAGAAAATCTTCGTACGCTTCGGGGAGGCTCTCGGAATTCTGCTTGCCGACCTGGTGAACATTCTCGATCTGGATATGTTCGTTATCGGAGGCGGCGTCGTCAGTGCCTGGGACGCTTTTGCCCCGACTATGTTTGCCGAAATGCGAGAGCGCTCGCTCGTATTCGCCGCGAATGACCCAGACAATCCGCCGGATACAGCGAATGGCTCTGAAGCTTCGTTATACAAGCGCCGCAAAACGTTGGTTACGCGTGCGTTGCTGGGCAGTGATGCGGGACTGTT
This sequence comes from uncultured Acidobacteriota bacterium, assembly GCA_963771765.1. Classification (GTDB taxonomy): domain Bacteria; phylum Acidobacteriota; class Terriglobia; order Terriglobales; family Acidobacteriaceae; genus Sulfotelmatobacter. The sequence goes on along the minus strand of CAVYUY010000016.1, from coordinate 173,335 downwards.
CGGTGCGGCCCGAGTTCCTTGCACCTGATCGGATTCAGTTGGATCGTTCGCCGCAGAGCAAAATGCCCGACTCAGAATCAGGACTTTTTTTGTTGATGGAGCCGCTTGTCGATTGGCTTCGGCCTACGTTGCTCCACGAGACAGGCGTCCAATCTTATGCATGGCGTGCAAGAATGCCTGATTTTGTTCCCCAGTCCCAATGCTGACGCGAATGTAGGTGGGCGCGCCCCACGCGCCCAAGGGACGCACGCTGATGCCCTCCGCGCGCAACCGCTCGGTTACTCCGACGGAGTCTTCGCCCAAATCAAAACACAAGAAGTTGGCCGAAGTCGGGATCACGCGGAATCCCAGTTCCGACAGGCCAACTCCCACGATCTGCATCTGTGTGGCATTGTTCAAAACGACGCGCTCGACATGCTTGGGATCGTCCAGCGCTGCCAGTGCGGCGGCCTGCGCGACCGACGAGACAGAAAATGTGTTCCGCATTTGCGCGCAATAGCGCATAAGTTCCGCTGGGCCCAGACCGTATCCGACGCGCAGGCCTGCCAATCCATGCGCCTTTGAAAATGTACGCAGTACCACGACGGTCGCGCCTTTGCGCAGATAGTTGAGTGAATGGGAATATTCGATCTTGCGCCGCGCTGCGAAATGCGCCGCGAATTCGTAATAAGCCTCGTCCAGAACCACGACGACGTGCCCTGGAACGTCCGCGATGAATTGATCTACGGCGGCTGCGGAAACCATTGTTCCCGTCGGATTGTTCGGATTCGCCAGGAACACGATGCGCGTGTCCTCATTGATCGCCTCGAGAATCGCATTCAGATCGAACGCGTCCTCGCGCATAGGTGTTTCGATCAACTGCGCTCCGGTCGCGTGAACGGCCATGGAATACACAATGAAGGAGCGCTCGCTGGTTACCGCATTCTGCCCCGGCGCGAGAAGCGTCTGGCATAGCAACGCCAACAGGGCCGTTGAACCGGCCGTGACCAAAACCTGTTCGATTGGGAGGTCATGGTGCGAGGCCAGCTTGCCGCGAAGTTCCGTGCAATCATCCTCGGGATAGAAGCCGGACGAACCCAGCATCGATTGCATCGCTTGAATGGCCCGGGGAGACGGGCCATAAGGATTTTCGTTCGAATCGAGGCTGATCGGCCGTGGCCGCGTGTTCACCGCAGGCGCTGCGGTCGGCGGGCCCGGCATGTAGGCCCCCATATCCCGCGCCGGTTTCGATACCAGATCAAAAAATCGACTCATGCTCAGGGCAGATCATGGTACAGACTTTTTCCTCGAATCGACTTTGGTTGCGGACTTCAACCGTTCCACTTCCCTCAACGTCAGAGATCGAAACTTTCCGGGAGGCACATCCAGGGTTAAAGGTCCGTAACGGACACGCTTGATCTTTTCCACATGATGTCCCACCGTTTCGAACATGCGGCGGATCTGCCGGTTTCTTCCTTCGATCAGCGTGATTTCATACCACGGATTCGTGGCCTCTTTCACGACGCGAACCAGCGCTGGCCCGGTCTTTACGCGCTTGCCGTCGTCGGTTGCGATCGAAACTCCGGCTCGCAATTTCGCAATCGCGTCTTCCTTGGGCGTTCCAGCTACCTTGACCACATAGGTTTTGGGAACATGCGAAGCAGCCTTCATTAACCGGTTCGCCAGTTCGCCATCGTTGGTCAGAAGCAACAACCCTTCGCTGGAGTAATCGAGACGCCCGACAGGATACACGCGTCCTTTGACGCCGCGAATCAGATCCATCACCGTCGGCCGTTTTTCCGGATCGCTGACGGTCGTGACGTATCCCTTCGGCTTGTTCAGCAACAGATAGACGTGTCGCTGTTCCTCGTTGTGCAACAGTTTTCCATTCACGCGAACGTGATCGACCTCGGGATCTGCCTTGCTGCCGAGTTCCGTGATGACAGTGCCGTTGACCTGCACGTGTCCCGCGGTGATCAGTTGCTCGGCCTTGCGTCGTGAGGCAATTCCGGCAGTCGCGATAATCTTTTGCAGACGTTCGAGAGGCATCTTGATATGTAAAAGCGCGGCCCATCAGGCCGCGTCAAAGTTTCGTTCAGTTTGGGCAATGGTCGCCCTGACATTGCGCTGCGCAAAAACGGCTATCCAGCCTTCTTTTCGGCAACAGGTTCCTCTGTCGCCGGGGCGGCTTCTTGTGGCTCTGCGCTTGAGGCAACCGCAGCCACTTCAGGTTCGCTCCCGCTTTCAGCTGGAACCAATTCGGATTGAAAGGATTCCGCGACCAGCTTTTCGAACTCCTCCATGCTGGGCAGTTCGTTTACGTCTTTCAGACCAAAGCGCATGAGGAATTCTTTAGTGGTCTTGTACAGAATGGGACGCCCGATCACTTGTTTGCGTCCGCCCGTCGTAATCAGTTTGCGGTCGAGCAACGTCCCAATGACGCCGCCGGAATCGACACCGCGAATGTCATTGATCTCCGGCACAGTCACTGGCTGTTTGTAGGCGATCACCGCGAGGGTTTCCAGTGCTGGCAGCGACAGCCGGATCGGAGGCTTTAAACTCTTTGCAAACGAACGCACGACTTCATGCTGCTCCGGCTTGGTGGACATGCGGTATCCGCCGGCCACCTGTCGAATCTCGATACCATGATCTGGCGCCCCATAGGCAGTGACCAGTTCTTCGAGACAAGCGCGGATTCGTGCCTTGATCTCGGCGTCGTCTGAAAGCCCTTCGGCCACGACGGATTCTTTCACCAGCGACGTCATCTGCTCCAGCGTGATCGGCGTCTCGGCTGCGTAAATGATGGCTTCGAGTTGAGCTATTAAAGACATGGTCGTTAATGATCAATGAACGAGGGCTGAATAAACCAAATTCTGGTTAGAAAAAACTAGCCACTCGTCACTGGCCCTTGTTTTATCTCCAGTCGTCTCTCACCGCGGCCCGCTCATTCATCACTTCTTCGAAATGCGTGTGCTTGCGGATCGCGATTTCTCCAAACAACTTTTCCTGCCGCACCTGGATCGCTTGCAGCCGCACCAATTCGAGTAAAGCGAGGAACATGCAAACCAGCGCCTGCCGCGACGATACGCGCATCAGAATTTGTTTCAGTCGGATCGGCCGGTCCTCAAGCGACAGCCGCCTTCGCAGGTAGTCGATCATCTGTCCAACCGTAACCGTTTCCTCGTCCACATTCAGCACCGGGCGAGTTCGCACCCGCTCCAGAATCTGCTGAAATGTCTTGACGAGGTCGATTACATCTGCTGCCAGCTCAGGCTCGGTTCCTTCCGCCTCGATGAATTCCTTCAAAGACGGATTCGACAGCACCGCATCTTCGATCTGCTGCTTCTGCAAAAGCATCTGTGCTGCTGATTTGAACTTTTCATGCTCGAGCAGCCGGTTGACCAGTTCGCTGCGCGGATCTTCCGGGTCTTCGGCAGTCGCCAGCGGATCGCGCGGCAGCAGCATTTTTGACTTGATGTGAATCAACACGGCGGCCATATAAATGAAATCAGCCGCCACGTTCACGTCGAGCTCGCGAATTTTCTCGACATACGCCAGATACTGCGCAGTAATCTTAGCGATTGGAATATCGTAGATGTCGATATCCTGCTTGCGAATTAGGTCCAGCAGAAGGTCAAGCGGCCCTTCATAGACGTCGGTGACTGCGACTGCGAAAGGGAAGTCATTCTCTTCCTTTTTCTTACCAGAATCTCTCGCCTTGCCAGCAGCCGGACCCGCGACAACCGCCGCCGAAACGCCCGGGTCGCCGCTCGTCACGATTTTTGCTTCTTCATTCATCGAAAAGTCTGTGATCCTCGCGAAGCGAAGAATCAATGCACGTCGCTCGCAGACTACTTACCCTTGCGCTACCTTCGGTGCCTCGTACTCAAGCGACATTCCCATCACCGAGCGAACTTGCTCCATCGTAGCGGCGGCTGCGGTTCGAGCCTTCTTTGTGCCGTCCTCAAGAATATCCCACGCCAGCCGCGGATTGTCTTCGTATTTCTTGCGCCGCTCTTGCATCGGGTTCAAGAGTTGCACGAGCGCATCCGCAGCCCATCCCTTGCACTCGATGCATCCGATCCCGGCCGAACGGCAGCCCTCATTTACTTTGGCCATCGTCTGCTGATCGCTGAAGATTTTGTGCAAATCGCCAACGGGACAAACATCCGGATTTCCCGGATCCGACCGGCGAACTCGCGCCGGGTCCGTCACCATCGTCTTCAATTTCTGGCGCACGACCGGCTCGGGATCGGCCAGCATGATCGTGTTCCCGTACGACTTCGACATCTTGCGGCCGTCTGTTCCGGGCAGCTTCGCAGCCGGAGTCAGTAGCGTTTGCGGCTCGGGGAAAACGCCCTTCGGCGCGCCATAATATCCGTTGAACCGCCGCGCAATCTCGCGCGTCAACTCAACGTGCGCCACCTGATCCTCTCCGACGGGAACGAGATCTGCCCTATAGACCAGGATGTCTGCCGCCTGTAACAGCGGATATCCCAAAAATCCGTAAGTCCCAAGATCTTTTTCTTTAATATTTTCGCGCTGCTCTTTGTAAGTCGGTACGCGCTCCAGCCATCCCAGAGGCGTGATCATCGACAGCAGCAGATGCAGTTCCGCGTGCGCTGGGACATGCGACTGCATAAAAAGCACCGACTTTTCAGGATCGAGCCCCGCCGCCAGCCAGTCGTAAGTGACCTCCAGTGAATTCTCTTTCACCCGCGAAGTGTCGGCGTAATCGGTGGTTAGAGCATGCCAGTCCACCACGCAGAAGAAGCACTCGTACTTATCCTGCATGCCGACCCAGTTCTGTAGTGCACCCACATAGTTGCCAAGGTGCAGTTTTCCGGTCGGACGCATGCCACTCAGCACGCGCTTGCGAGTTGTCGAGGAAACGGTCATTCGTTGGAGAGCCCGACCCGTGAAGACACAACCGGCAGTTGAGCAATCTTAGTGAAATTCAGATGCTGAAGTTTCATGCAGGGCTGAGATCGATACTACCATGCAAAACACGCATTTAGCGCGGCAAACGGGCGCATTCGCGACTTACACCCAGCGCGGGTTCGCCCGCAAAGCCGGCTCTGGGAAAGCCGAAATCCTTACTTTTTTTCGAGGGCCTTCTTCAACTCTTCCGGAGCGATCGACTTCACCTTGATCGGCTTCGCCGGTATGCCGCCCACAATGTGATATGGAGACACATCCTTCGACGAGACTCCCATCGATCCTACGATTCCATGCTCCCCCACGCGAACGCCGCTCAGCACGGTCGCATGATAGGTGACCCGCGCCTTCGGCCCGATTTCGGTCCTGTGGTTATCGACGAGCATCCCGTCGTTCAAGTCGTGAGAATGCGAGTAGACGTTGGCGTAGTCGGAGATCGACGACCCCTCATGAATGACGATTTCGCCCCGATCGTCGAGCAGAACATACTTGTGAATCGTGCAGTTGTCTTCGACAGTCAGGTTATAGCCGTAGGAAAACTCGATTCCGTGGAACAGCTTCACATTTTCCCCAATATGTTTGAAGATGTGCCGCGCCAACATCACGCGCACGCGGTATCCGAGCCAATGATTTAAACCCGCTGGAGATCGATCAAACATCATCCAGAACCAGATGAGTGGCTTGCGCTCGGCATATTTGACGGCATCCACGTCGCCGTAGTATTCCGGTTCGAGCGTGGTGTTGCGCGGGTCGAACGAATGCACCAACACCTGCTCGCCGAGATTGCCAGCGGCGGAGGCGTACGGCCGTCCCAAATAGATTTGATGCAGAGCATCGCGCACGACATCGCTGCGGTGGTTCGGATCGCGGTTCATGAATTCCTGATCGAGCTTGTCGACCCACCCAAGAAATGATTTCTCCGCAGCAGGAGTCGGATTTAGTACGCGATATTCATATCGAGGCATGGGATTCTCGTAGTAAGAAATGTCAGCGAGTTGCACCCACTCGAGGGCGGTTCCGAGCTTGTCGCTCTTCAGCCGGAGCCCAGAGTCTCGCACGATTCAGCATTGGTCGCTGGAAGCCAAACCGATCCGGCTCCCAACCATAGCATACGCAAATGCTTTATAATCGCGCCGCCTAAGCCAGCCACACAACCTCAGATTCCGTGAACACCCTCGCCCGCAAATTGCGCTCCACCGACTACTTCACCCTCGGATGGGGCACAATGGTTGGCGTCGGATGGCTGGTCGTGATGGACGACTGGTTGCTTCGCGGCGGCGCGCTCGGAGCCTTGCTTGGCTTTGCGATCGGCGGAGCGCTCCTGCTTCCCGTCGGCTGGGTTTATGGGAGACTGATGATCGCGATGCCCGACGCCGCGGGCGAAATCGCTTACACGTCGGCCGTGTTTCCGCGCTCCATCAGTTACGCCACCGGCTGGATGATGACTCTTGCTTACTTCATCGTCTGCCCGTGGGAAGCGGTTGCAGTGGGCCGCGTCGCCGCATACATATTCCCCTCGATCGATTCCATTGAGCTATATCGTGTCGCAGGCAAGCCAGTCTTTCTTCCGCACCTCCTCGTTGGACTTGTCCTCACTGCGCTGCTCACCGTTCTCAACTACCGCGGTGTTCGGCTCAGCGCAACGTTCCAGAACTGGACCAGCTTCGGCACGCTCGCTCTCTTCGTCGTCTTTGTCGCTCTGGGAGTGAGTCGCGGTTCAGTATCAAATGTTCCGCCGCTGTTTACCCACACGCCGCTAGTGTCCATTCTCCTGGTCCTGCAGATTGTGCCGTATTTCATGACGGGATTTGAATCAGTAGGTAAAGCTGCCGAGGAGGCAAGCCCCGAATTCGGTGCGGCAGGATTTCTCCGCGCCATCTGGATGGCCATTTTCATTGGCACGCTCTTCTATGCAAGCATCGTTGGGGCTGTCGCATTCGTCGCGCCGTGGCATCGACTCGTTGGCGAAAAATTCATGACCGCTGTAGCCTTTCAACGCGCGGTTGGTTCGCGCTGGATTGTGAACATCATTCTCGCGGCGGCCGTGCTGTCCCTTTTCAAATGCTTCAACGGAAACTTTGTTGCCGCCAGCCGGTTGCTGTTCGCCATGGGGCGCCGCGGCATGGTTGCTCCCGCCACCGGCGCCATTCATGCGAGATATAGAACTCCGGCAGCCGCGGTGTTGTGTGTAGGTGTCGTGACCGGTATGTGCATGTTGCTCGGCGACGCGATCCTTGTGCCTATCACCGAGGTGGGATCGGTCGCGTGTGCCATCGGATGGGCCGCCACGTGCGCAGCCTGCCTCGCGTTAGCGCGCTCTCGCCCGGAGGTCCTGCACTTCTCGCTTACCCAGCAGGCAGTCGTGGCCTTTGGTTTGGTCGTGGCCGTCACCATGGCTTTGATGAAACTCGTACCGTTTGTTCCCGGACACTTCACTGGTTCCGAATGGATCGCATTAGCGATTTGGATCGTGCTTGGCGCGTTGATTGCGCGCCGGGGAAGTGGCGTCGTCGGTTTGCCGGCGATGCCCTCACCAAACCATAAGTAGCTTGAATGATCGACGAAGCCGAGCAGAAACTAGAGGGATAAAATGAAAACATTAAGAAACATGTTGGTTTGCTGCTCTGCTCTGTTCTTTATCACCGCGGTCGGCCTTTCAGCACAGGCGCCTGCTGCTTTTGACATCGTCATCACCAAGGGGCACATCATCGACGGAACCGGCTCTCCGTGGTATTCGGGTGACGTCGGGATCCGCGATGGCAAAATTGCCGCGATTGGCAATCTCGCATCCGCGCCACGCAAACGCACGATCGACGCTGCCGGGAAAGTTGTCGCGCCCGGCTTCATCGATATGCTCGGACAATCGGAACTGACGATCCTTGTTGACCCGCATCTGCCCTCGAAAATCTATCAGGGGATCACTTCGGAAATTACCGGGGAGGGAAGTTCCATCGCTCCTTTGAATGACTTCATCATTCAGTCCGAGCGAACGGCATACGATCAGTACAAGATCAATCCGGACTGGCGGACATTCCGCGCATATTTCTCGCGCTTAGAAAAGCAAGGCATGGGTATCAACCTCGCGAGCTATGTTGGCGCGACCCAAGTCCGCCGCATGGTTCTCGGGGATGACGACAAACAGCCGCGCCCGAGCAACTCGACAAGATGAAAGCTCTGGTTCGCGACGCGATGAAAGACGGAACGGTCGGCGTTTCGACCTCGCTCGAATATGCGCCAGCCCCTTATGCGAAAACGGAGGAGTTGATCGCGCTGGCAGCCGAGGCGGGCAAGCTCGGAGGCATCTACGCCACGCATATGCGCAGCGAAAGCGACGCCGTGCTTGAGTCCATTGACGAAGCGCTCCGGATCGGGCGGGAAGCGCACATCCCAGTCGAAATCTGGCACATTAAAGTCGCCGGCAAAAGCAATTGGGGACGCATGCCCGAGGTCGTTGCCAAAATCAATGCGGCGCGTGCGGACGGGGCAGACGTTTCGGCCGACACCTACGCGTACACGGCGTGGTTCAACGATTTCTCCGCTTTTGTTCCTCCGTGGGCGCATGACGGCGGCAATGCCAAGCTCGTCGAGCGTCTCAAAGATCCCGCTACCCGCGAGCGAATACGTCACGACATGGTGACGCCCTCTCGCGATTGGGACAACGAGTGGCAGGAAATCCCCGGTCCTGATGCCATCATGATCGGCGCCGTCGAGAACTCGCAGCTGCAGCCGATGCTGGGCAAGCGTCTGTCTGAGATCGCCAAACTCTGGAATAAAGATCCCATCGACGCTCTGTGCGATTTCCTGATCCAGGACCCTTCCAGCAGCGTCGCCGTTTTCGGCATGTCGCAACCCGACGTTACGTTGGCGTTGCAACAGCCGTGGGTCGCCGTCGACAACGATTCTGAAGGCACTTCGCCGGAAGGAATTCTCGGCCAATCGCATCCTCATCCCGCGCGCGTACGGCACGTTCCCTCGCATCTTGAGCAAATATGTCCGCGAAGAAAAAGTGCTTACGCTGGAAGATGCGATTCGCAAGTTCTCGGCGCTTCCTGCGCAGCGGATGCGGTTGACCGACCGCGGCGTGCTTAAGTCCGGCATGTGGGCCGATGTCGTCGTGTTCGATGCCGCGACGATTCACGATCGCGCCACCTTCGACAATCCCAACCAGCTTTCCGAAGGAATGGACTACGTGCTCGTGAATGGAGTTCCAGTCATCGACCAGGGAAAGATGACGAAAGCGCTCCCTGGAAAAGTGTTGCGCGGGCCTGCCTACGTGCCATGAAATTATTTTGCGGTAGGAAGAGGTTTGAGGTGGGCTTGTTCGGAACTTGAAAGAGGAGCTACCTGCGGCTCAGCCAGCGTGCCGGTGATCGCGTAACCCACTGCGGCTGCAGCGCCGGGAAGCCTGGTCATTTTGACGTCGAGTTCGCGGGCAAATGAAGCGGTTCCACTCAGCTCGAATCTTCCTTCGGGAGAATCGAGCGTCGTGTTTTTGATCTCTAACTCCCCGGCGTGAAGGTCTGCTAGTCCGCTCAGATGTGTAACCTGAAATGTCGAGTCGCTCACCGATACGTGCGGAAAGACGGCATCCCTGGCATCCACTTGGAGCGATCCTTCAGCGGAAGGCCAAAACTCGCCGAGGCACTTGCCGCTGATTTCGTAGTTTGCGCTGGCTGTCCCGGAGACCCAGTCATCGTGCATGGCTTCGGCAAATCCCGCCAGAGACACTCCAGAAAACTTTCCGCGACCTTTGCAGACCGATGGCTTGACCCCGAAGTCAGCCTGCCATTCACCTTTATGTTTTCCGCCGAGAAGGTCGGCGTCCAGTTCGGAGATCTGCAATTTTCCGCTGTCCACCTTTACGTTCGCCGACACGTGGGTCGCGGCCACATCCCGAACCAGCAGACGCTCCGTCGTCACGCGTCCCGATGCTCGCAGGCTCGACAGCAATGCCGATCCCGGGCCGCTCGGAGTACTCGAATCGAGAACGCGATACCATGGCCGCTTCTTCGGACTCGGACTGGCAAACTCCGTGAACCGGCTGAGCCCAATCTCATTTGCATTCAACGCAAATCGGATCGGACAGGTGAACCCGCATCCGCGCGGCATTTCGAGCGAGCCAGTCCAGTTGGTGCCGGCTGCCTTCGCATTCAGTTTTGTAATCCGCACCTGCTCGGGCGTGAACTGCATTTCTGCGGAAGTGATTTCGACGGGACCTCCGAGGCCACGGATGTTGCTTTGCACGTTCCGCAATCTTGCGATCCCTGTGACTTGCGGGCTTGCAAATCCTGCTGCCGACCCATTACTCGGCCCCATCCAGGATCCTGCGATTTGCAGATCAAGCTGGGCGGTACCTTCCGCGTTCGTAGCCAACACGGGAACTCCGATCGTTCGCCCGATGCGCAGCGCTCTCGAGATTTCAGTTTCCCCCACCACACTCAGGTTGTAACCGCTTCGAGCGATCCAGCCGCGCACGGTTGCGCCGCCGTGCGACGGTCCAATCGCCACCGGTCCAAACTCGATATGTGGACCAGCACTCGCGTGAACAGCTGTTTTTCGTTTCCCGACGGTCGTAGGCTCGCCCTCGAAATTGAGCGCAAATGGCACTGTTTCCGCGGCGAATTCGGCTTTGTTCCCTGCCGACGAGACGTGGAAATCGGCGATCTCCCCGCGCCCTTCCCATCGTGGCCCCGATTCGTTCGCCGCATCTTCCTGCATCGAGAAACTTCCTTGCAGTGTTCCCTCCGCATCGAGATCGTCAGGAAGGTTCTTCTTCACGCGCTCGACCAGCGTGACGGCCGCGCTCGCCGGAACGTTCTCCGCGCGAACGATCACGCCGTAATGATGGCTTCCGGGAAGCCCTGTTTGCCCGGTCAATGTGATGAGTCCCTGCGCGACCGGAGCGCTGCAGATCAACTCGCTAAATTCATGAGTCAGTGAACTGTATTGCCCATCGCAACTTCCCGCCAGATGAAGTGCCTTGCCGCTCGTGATGTCATAACGCCGGAAGTCGTCAATCGATCCGCTGCTACTGACCTTCAACTTCGCGGGCGTCCCGGTGAGCGCGATATCGAGTTGAATCTCTCCCCGCCAGCCCTTGTCGTTGCCCGCAAGAAACTTCGTGACTTGTCCGAGTTGCGCTCGTCTTCCACTCGATATTGAATTGCAGAGGCGTGTCTCGCAGCGCTTGCGCGCGTTCCCAGGTTCCATTGATCTGCAGCAGGCCCGTATCGTTCACATTCAAATCGGTGCGGAACGGTTGCGCCTTCAGCCGAACGCCCCACGTATTTTCGGAATCCTGCCACAGCGAGAAATCTGCATTCGTTAGCGCGTAGGGTGTCTTTTCTGCGCCGCTCTTGAAATTGATTCGTCCGGAAGTCGCCTCGATGTAGGGGAATCCCGGCCGCGGCTCTGTTTTACGCTTGCCGGTCGGCGCCAGCGGAATCTGCGCCGTTCTCTCCAGCAACGCTTCCAGGTTCCATCGTCCGTTTGCGCCATGCACCAGATTCAGGCTGGGTTCCGTGAGTTCCAGCCGAGCGATTTCTAATCGTCCCCTCACGAGCGATGTAAGCCTCAGGGCGGCCTCCACCTGGCCTGCGCGCAGGATAGGTTCTGCGCCGTACGCGGGATCGTCGTAGACTACGAGATTCTCCAGATCGAATCCGGGGCGGGGCAGCAGTTGAATGTGAACCGACCCGATGTCGACCGATCGGCCCACGCCTGCGCTGATTGATGTGATGATGCGCGACTTCAGCCGCGAAGCGCCCGGGCGCCAGAGAAACAGCGCCAGCAGAATCGCTACTGCCACGGCCGCCACGCGCCGGTTGGAGGAAGAAATCTTCACTGCGCCATAACTGACTTTCGAGAAATCTTTAGCGAACCATCTGGAGCGTCCGCTTCCAGCGAGTCTCGTCGAAAAAGTGCAGGACCACTTTGCCCAGAAACAGGAGCCGTTCGCTCCACGCTGTCTTCCGATATTGATTGTCCGGAGTTTCAAACGACCAGTAAATAAACATCGGCCGTCCGATAACGTTCTGCTTTGGAATAAATCCCCAGTAGCGGCTGTCCAGACTCACGCCGCGATGGTCGCCCATCGCAAAGTAATGGTCTGGCGGCACCACGATGTCGTCCCCGTGAATGAACGATGGCAGATCGACGCTCCAGTTCGGATACACGTTCGGATCATCGGTCGGCGGGATGGCGGGAAAGTTATTTCGATATTCGTCGGTCGGAGTATCGCGGTCGGTATCGACGTACGGCTCAGTCAGCGCCTCGCCATTGCGATAGACAACTCCATTGCGAAGATGGATTTTGTCACCCGGCAGACCGATGATCCGCTTCACGACATACAGCCCCGGTTCCAGCGGATGCAGAAAAACAACGATGTCCCGGAAATGCACATCACGATAGGGAAGCAGCGGGCCGACCCACTTCGATTCGGGGGCAAACTGAATGCGGTTCACGAAGACGTGATCGCCGATCAGCAGCGTGTTTTCCATCGAACTCGACGGAATCTCGAACGCCTGCACGACAAATGTGATGATGAACAGCCCCGTTACCAGCACAGCCGCGAGCGACGACAAAAATTCAACCGTTGTCTCTTTGGGCTTCTCTTCTACGCCGTTCTTTTCTGCGCGTTCTTCTTTCTTCGCCAATGTCGTTCTCGAATTCATCGTTGCAGCGGTGACGGGCACCCCATTTCCGGCTATTTTCGGAAGCGGAGTCTCATAGTCGGCTAGCCTTACATTCCCAAGGCGTTAGCCCTGAATATCCGACTCATCAGTGTACCAGCCGCAGCGTTCGGTTCCACCGCGTGATCTGAATGACATGCGCGATCGCATAGAAGAGGTGATGCAACCGGCCGGCAACCGTATCCGGAGGATTTCGATCCCAATCTTTCACCGACCAATAAATCACGAGCGGTGTGCCAATGATGTTTTCCCGCGGCACAAATCCCCAATAGCGGCTGTCCTGGCTGTCATCGCGGTTGTCGCCCATCACAAAATAATGTCCCTGCGGAATGATGAGTTGCCCGTCCTCCACCAGTTTCTGCATCTGCTGGTGCCAGGCCCACTCCATGTTGAACACGGGAATATCCAGCCGCGGAAAGTCGTCGCGATACAGATTGTTGGCCGGTTCCAGAAACCGCACATAGGGTTCATCGAGAGGCCTGCCGTTGATGAAAACTTTCTTGTTAATCATCCGCAGCTTGTCCCCGGGCAGCCCAATGACACGCTTTACAAAATGCTGCTGCGGATCGACCGGATAGTGGAACACGATGATGTCGCCCCGCGCGATCTTCTGATAGGGCATCAAGTGATCGCCCAGCCCAGCGCCGCCGTAACAGAGCTTATTCACCAGAAGATAGTCGCCGACCAGCAGCGTTTTCTCCATCGATTCCGAAGGGATTTGGAATGCCTGCACGATGAATGTGATCACGAAGATCGCAATCACAATCGTGCCCATCAGCGATTGCACCGAACTGATCAGATCACTTCCAAATCCGGTCGCCACGCTCTGCTTGGGAACCGACGACAGGCATCGACGGCGGCGGAGCGTCACTCTCCGGCAAGGAAACCGGAGGTGGAGGCGCAACGACGGGCTGGTCAGGTAATTCCATCAAATCTATTTGTCCGCCGATTGCGGTGTCCGCGCCGCCTTCTCTTCGGTCGCCTTGGCCCGTGAAGCCAGGAACGTCAGCAACTGCCGCGCAGCATCCTGCTCGGCGGTTTTCTTGGTCAAACCCTGCGCCCGGCCCACGAACTCCGCGTTCTTGCTGTTCTTCGGCTGCAATCTTGCCTCAACCGTAAATGTCTTGCTGTGCTCCGGCCCCGCCTCGTCAACCAAAACGTAAGCCGGTTGCGGAAGGCCGAGACTCTGCACCGCTTCTTGCAATGCGGACTTGAAATCTGTGATCGGCAATACGCCGCCACCCTGTTCCATGCGCTCCATTTCGGGAGCGATCACGTTCCGCAATACAAACTCACGCGCCACTTCGAGACCCGCCGTCCAGATAGATCGCCGCCAGAATCGCCTCCAGCGCGTCGACGAGCAGGGCAGTCTTGCTTCGTCCTCCACTCTTTTCTTCCCCGCGGCCCAGCCGCAGATAGTGTCCAAGCTCCAACTGCTGCGCCACCCGGATTAGATGCCTCTCGCTCACTAGATGCGCGCGGAGCTTTGAAAGTTCTCCTTCCCGAAACTGGGGAAATCGCTGAAACAGCTCCTCGCTCGTAACCAGCGACAGCACCGCGTCCCCCAGAAATTCAAGCTGTTCGTTGTCGCTGACCTTGTACTTGCTCTCGCCGGCCTGTTGCGCTTCCATTTCACGCGCCTGCGAGCTGTGCGTTACCGCCTGTTCAATGACCGCCCGCCGCCGGAAGTGATACCCCAAGCCCTCTTCCAATGCCGTGATTTCACGTTCTTTCATAGAAGGGTGGGCGGTGTGAGGAAAACATCCAGGGCTATACCCAAGTGGGACCAGCTTTTCGGGCGCCCAACTTGTTTCTATCCAGCCCCACCATTCGCAACAGAATAGTCGACCGTCTGTCTAGCGAATGGAGTCGGCTGGATTCGATTTCTAGTTCTTCTGCCCGGGCGCTGTCCCGCCGCTCAGCTTCGTCAGGCGATCCTGCTCAGCGCGCGCTGCTTTTCCCGCAGCCGAATCCGGACGATCCTTGGTAAGATCCACGGCTTGGTTGGCGTACTTCAACGCATCCGGAACCTTGTTTTGCATGTCGAGCGCAACTGCCAGACGCAACACCGCGACAGAGTCAACCTGCTCAGGGAAGACGTCGATCGACTTGCGCAGATTCGTCTCGGCTTCGGGATAGTTCCTCGCATTCGACGCCATCGTTCCCAACACGGCATAAGCTTCAGAACGCATGTAGCGCTTGAACTGGTCGACTTTGTCCGGCGGATATCCCGAGGTCGGAACGTCAGTATCGACCGTCACCAGAGCGCGCTCCGCGTCTTTCTTCGCCTCCGCCAGCTTCTGATCCTTGTCGAGGTCCGTATCGCGGGTGCGTTCGGCGTACACCTGGGCGATCGAGACCAGCGCCTCTGGATCGTCCGCATCCAGAGCGAGGGCCTTCTGCGCCATCTCGGTCATCTTGTCGGCATTGTTGGCGGCCTGGTACTTCTGCATGGCGGCTTTGTAAAGTCACGACGCGCAATTCGCTGTCAGGGAAACTTGGTCGCGAAGTCGGTTGCAGCAGCTTCCTGCGCGGCCGCGTCCGTGGCCGCCATCGCCTTTTGGTAAGCCTCAAATTCAGGCTGCGTTTTGGCCGCCGGCATCCGCTTGCCCTGCGGAGCCGCTGCCGCTGCCGTGCGCCTGACCTGCAGGCGCGCTCTGTGTCGCCGGCTTATCTTGTCCCCAACTCCCAACGCACATGCCCAGCACTGCGACGACGATCGCTGCTTGCTTCATTGCTTCTCCTCGACTCCAGATCTTGCTAGAAATCCTTAACCACGCATTTTATCGCAGCGCTCGTGGAACCAAACCGATCTCTGAACCATGTGTAGTCGAACCGGCAACATGACGTGCCAGAGGCTCGTGGGTATTCGGCTACTGAGGCTTCGCAGGCGGCTCATAGGCCTGCTGCAGGCCGCGCTCGGCTGCAGCCTTCACTTCCGGCAGGCCTCGCCCGTTGTCAGGGCGGCGCGATACTCGTTCATCGCGCCCTCGCGATCCTCTTTCATGTCCAGAATCCGTCCCAGGTAGACATGCGACCACGCGATCACCTTGGGATCTTTCGTCGCCTGAATCGCCTTCTGGAAATTTCCCGCCGCCCCATCGCGATTCTTGTTGGCAACGTCGACCTGCGCCAGAATGAACAACGCCCGCCCTTCATCCCCAATCTTTTTGTCCAGCGCTTGCTGCGCCAGTTCCTGTGCGCCCTTGGGATCGCCAGCCGCCAGCCGCTTCTCGGCCGTCATCAGCATGCGGCGGTCTTCGAGCCGCGAAAGCTGCACCAGTTCTGGAGCCGTCGCCCGCGCGAACTGCACTTCGTTCGCAGCCTTCTCCTGCTGCTTCACGTCGATGCCTTCCAGAATGTCCGAATACAAATTCCGCAGGCCCGCCGGATCCTTTTCAAACGTCAGAAGCGATGTGTAGAAGTAGCGGGTCAGGATATATCCCTGCTTCACCGCGTCGTCGACGGCCTGCAGCCGCATTGGCTCTGCTGTCTGCTTCGTACCCATCGTGCGAATCTCAATCGCCCGCACCAGGCACTCCGTGACCAGCAGGGAAATATCCGATTTGAAGCTCTCTTCCAGAGGCGCGCGCTTCACCGACTGCAGCAGCGGGTCCAGCCGCTTGATCGCCGTGAAATGCTTCTCGGCCATCGGATCGAGCAGGTAGTGCAGATACGTATGCCGGATCTGCGGCATCTTCAGCGGATCGACCGTCGTCGGATCCGGCGACGGAAACACCACCACGTAGTAGTCCGTTCCGTAGTTGCGGGCGTTCGCCTGGTTCGGATCGCCCATGAAGTCGAGCAGAACCGTGAACGTGCGCCCCAGATATCCGCCGGACTGCAACTTTAAATAGATGTCGGTGTCGAACACCATCTTTGCCAGCGGCACGTGATAGCGCTCGACCAGCGCGGCGTAATTGGCCCGGTGACGCTCCCATATGGAGTGCAGATCGCCCTTCTCGTAGAAACGCTCAAGCAGCGCCCCGAAGCCCGCAATGGGAGAGGCATCCGGAGGCATGTCATCTTCCTTCACCCGCGGCAGAAAGTGCGGAGGCCCTTGCAGATAGAGCGCCAGCGAAACAAACTGGGACAGGTCGTGCTGTGGATCTTTTCCTTTGTGCGCAACGTACCAATCGCACATCGCCGTCAACGCAGCCTGCGCATCTTCCGAACTGCGCAGATTGTGCGTGACCTCGGCCCTTATGTTGAGCCGCTGCGCGTCGGATGCGTTGAGATCGACGTCGTAACCGCAGGCATTCATGCCCGTCAGCACGACGAAGAGAGTCTCGCTGGTATCGAGTGTGATCGGGGTCGGACTGTCGGCCGCCCACAATGGCGCCAGCAATCCGAGAAAGGCCGCAACGATGCTGGCCCGGAGCCAAAACTCTAAACCGAAGAAACGACTCAGGAATCCCTCCCGCAGGATGGCCACCCGCGCGGCCACGACTTCCAGATAGGCGGAGAACAACTACAAGTTTAAGGTCTCGAGCGCAGAGGGTCAAACGCACCTTTACTCGATCTCATCGCAGCACCCGAATATGTGCAGCGGCCCTCTAGCTTCAGGGATGTCGGGGTAGAATCGGTGACGACTATGGCGTACGAGTCAGGGGATCGTATCGGCCCGTATGAAGTCCTCTCTCTTCTAGGGGCGGGCGGAATGGGAGAGGTCTATAAAGGTCGCGACACCAGACTCAATCGTCTCGTCGCGTTGAAAACCCTTCCGGCAGAAAAAATTGCAGACCCCGAGCGAAAACAGCGGTTGTTGGTCGAAGCCCAAGCTGCTTCCAGGCTGAATCACCCAGGCATCGTCACCATCTACGAGATCTCCGAGGCCAACGGCGCTTGCTTCATCGCGATGGAGTATGTCGATGGCCTCACGCTGGAACAGGTGAATGCGCGTCAACCCTTATCGATGAAATCCGCGATGAAGTATGCGGCACAGATCGCCGACGCGCTCGCCGCTGCACATTCCTCCGGAATCATTCACCGCGATCTAAAGCCAGCGAACATCATCATCACTCGGGATGACCGGGCAAAACTGCTGGATTTCGGGCTGGCGAAGTTAGTCGAGTCTTCGGGACCTGCGGCGGAGGCTGATACTGCCACCCTTCGCACGATCCCCGGAACTGTTATGGGCACTGCCGCCTACATGTCCCCGGAGCAGGCCGAAGGTCGGGAGCTCGACGCCCGCTCTGACATCTTTTCTTTCGGCCTGATTTTGTACGAGATGCTGGCTGGGCAAAGAGCCTTCCGAAGCGATTCCTGGCTTTCCACTCTGGCCGCCATTCTGCGCGAGGAGGCCCGCCCATTGCGGGACCTTCGAGCAGAGGTGCCGGTAGCGGTGGAGATCTCCGTAGCCCGCTGCTTGCGCAAAGATCCTGCCCACCGGTTCCAGACGATGCTTGAGGTCAAGGACTCTCTGGCGGACCCGATGCCTTCTGCTGCGAGCAACGCAGCAGCGGCAACAACGGAAGAGTTCCAATCGATTGCTGTACTTCCCTTCGTGAATTTGAGTGCCGAAAAAGAAAACGAATATTTCAGTGATGGCTTAGCCGAAGAAATAATCAATGCGCTTGCCAAGGTGCCGGAGTTAAAGGTCATTGCCCGGACATCGGCCTTTGCGTTTCGTGGGAAAGAACAAGATCTGCGCGCAATCGCTGAAAGGCTCCGGGTGAGGACGATTCTCGAAGGCAGCGTCCGAAGAGCAGGTAGTCGTGTTCGGGTGACCGCTCAACTTATTAAGATTGCCGATGAATCGAATATCTGGTCGGAACGGTATGACCGCGAGATGACAGATATTTTCGCTATTCAGGATGAAATTTCCCAGGCGATAGCAAGTGCTTTGAGAGTCACTTTGGCTGCGCCTCCGCGCCGGGCCCGAAACATCGAAGCCTTTCAGGGCTACTTGCAAGGGATCTATTGGTACGAGCGCTACACAGCCGAGAGCCTGGCCAAGGCGAAGGAGTCATTCGAGCGCGCGCTGGCGCACGATCCTGATTACGCTCCAGCGTACGCCGGATTGGCTGTGTTCTTTTACGGTCAAGGCGCCCTTGGTATCAAACGGATGACCGAGATGGCGCCGCTGGCGAAATCCGCCGCCGAAAAAGCTTTGGGCCTCGATCCAACTTCGAGAGAGGCGCGTAGCGTTCTGGGCCTCATCGCCGGCTCTGTTGAATATGATTGGACGTTATCCGAGCGTCATTTTCAATCGGCTTTGGCGATCGATCCCGTCCCGCCGTTGGCACGACTCCGCTATGCGCTCTATTTCCTCACGCCGCTGCGGCGCTTTGAGGAGGCCGAGGCCCAATATCGGCTGGCCCTCGAAACGGATCCCCTGTCGATGATGGTCCACTTCGGCCTTGCTTTTGCACTGTATTGTCAACGCCGATTCGACGACGCGATCCAGCAGGCTGAGAAGGCGATCGATCTCTATCCAGACTTTTGGCTGGTCCACTTTGCGATGGGCTTGGCATTATCTGAGAAAGGATATGTGGATCGAGCTGTTACCAGCCTGGAAACAACTTTAAGGCTTTCACCATCCTTTGCCTTGGGCGCGGGTTTTCTTGCAGCTTTTTATACACGGTCGGGTAACTCCGAAAAAGCAAAAGATCTCATGGAGAAATTCAAAACGAGAAGTTCAGCCCACTACGTTTCCCCGGTTTGTTTCGCGATCCACTATGCGGCCCTCGAACAAGCGAACGAGATGTTCGCGTGTCTTCAATCGGCGTTGACAGAATGTGACCCTTACCTGACGCGCATCGATGCCGAGCCTTGCTTTGAGCCCTTCCGCGCCGACGCACGTTATCAAGACTTGCTAAATCGGATGAACCTTGCGCCAACCTCCTTCCGTCTTTAGCGCAAGCGCTGCCGAGTCTCCTGTCGTCGGCGTTTAGGCCGCTCCCGCCAATTCGGTGTGCGCTAACCCAGTCGCGCGGACGCCGTCTATTAGGAACGCCTGCGGAACGATGAGCCCGAACCTTTCTGACCATCGGAAATACGAGGAGTTCCTATGAGGACGTCGAATGATTAAGTTCACCCGGTCCGCTTTGTTGGCCTTGATACCACTCATGGCTGTTAGTCAGGGTGCAAATCCGAACGAGGTGCGGTTTCCCAACAATTCCGCATTCGTTCGCATTCCAATGTCGGTCCGAGCCAATGGCCCATACGTCGAGGTAAACGCAAATGGCCACGGCCCATTTCTCTTTGAGGTGGATACAGGATCGATGACATCTCCCCTAGCCAGTGAATTGGCGAAAGATATGGGACTGGAGGAATCTAACTCGACAGCGAATCGTACGGTGGAAATTGCGTTTGCGAATGGCCCGACCGTGCCGCTGCTTTTGGATTTCGCCTCTTTTGCCGGCCTTTGGCCGCTCACGGGCCATCGTTCCTACGGCGCCCTGGGCTACGGCATACTCAATCACTTCATCGTCGAATTCGATTACCAGAATGGATATCTGACTCTTTACGACCCACAGAAGTTCAACTATTCCGGCCCCGGTACGGTGTTCCCAGCTTCTCTCGAAATGGGTTATGACCCGCAGATTGACGGAAAGATCGTTGCCGGCGGCAGGGAGATTTCGGCGCGCTTCACGATCGACACCGGCGCGGGAGGAACGGTAGTCTGCGCTCCAATCGTGAAGACCAATCATCTGCTCACCGTCGTCACGAAGAAGATTCCGAATCCTCGCAGCAAACCGTTGGTTGACGGTGTGGATGGCGCAGTGTTTGAAACGACCACAGGGAGAATCGATGCTCTGAAACTCGGGAACTTCGTTGTCGATCACCCGCTCGTCGCGCTCTCGACGGACACTGACGGAACTTTCGCGATGGCGGACATAGGAGTGAATCTCGGTGGCAATATCCTTCGACGTTTTAAATTAATCGTCGACTATCCACATAGTCGCGTGATTCTGGAACCGAACAGCCATTTCCACGAATCTTTTCGTGCCGACGCTAGCGGCCTCGTCCTGACGGCAGAAGGTCCGCAGTTCAAACAGGTTCTCGTACATGGCGTGGTCGAAAGCTCTCCTGCGGATAAAGCTGGACTCAAGGAAGGTGACATGATCACCGCGATTGACGGAGAGTCCACGGATAAATATGCCCTCTGGGAGATTCAGGACCTGCTGAAGGATTCCGGCCAGACTAAACGGCTCACTATCAATCGCCACGGCGAGACGATGGTCGTGACTCTAACGTTGCATGCTCTGGCGTGACTCGGATCCCACATCTTAATGCACTATCTTGAAGTCAACTGTCGCCAGTTAATGATCAGCTGCGGAACCAGCAGGGCGCAGATATTCAAGATCCAGAGCAGATTGTTCGCCGCTACATCGCTCATGCGCCCAAGGGCGGGCACGTGAAAGAGAATCCGGCTCACGATGAAAATCAGCGTTACCGCATAACTTCGCATCACCCACTGTCGATGGACTTCAAAATTCCGGTGCAGCGCCGCCAGCAAAGCCATCAAGGCGGTTGCAACCCACAGGGAAGACTGCACTGCGGTCCTCACCGCGAAGACGGGCGGGGCGTGCGTGAACGCCAAATACACTGCTGTGGGGGCCGCCACCAGAACTCCCACGATATAGAAGCGTCCGAATACCCGATGAACCGCAGGATAGCTTCGTCGCAGCCGAGTAGAAAACTGCGTCGCTCCCAGAAAAAGCGCGATCGCACCCGCAATGCCATGAACCGTTATCTGCCATCCGACCGGCTGGAAATACGTCCACGTACCTAAACGGTGATCGACGATGAAGCGTTCGTCGCGCCAGATGATGAACATCGTCATCACACCGATCACGAGGAATAGCCCATGCTTCGCGGAGAAGCTGCCTTTTGCGGTCAGCGGCTGAGTGGACGTAGCCAAGATGGATACAAGGACGACCGGTGGGGGATGCCCGAAATGCCACAAACCCGGTGTTCGCGGCGCAGCATAGCACAATTAATTGCTTGATTTGTCTCTATCGTGTCTTCGTTGAATGCCAATCTTTTCCGGGACGGGGCCCAGTGGAAGATAGAGACGAGCTGCTTGCTGTCGAAATCGGCATGCTGGGCTTGCGCCGCTCGGCTTCGCTATGATCTTTCCATTCATTGCTCTTTAGTTCTTTCACGGAGTGAGGTGACCATGCAGGGCCATGTAGCTCTTGTAACTGGCGCGAGTCGCGGGATCGGCAAAGAGATCGCGTTGGAACTCGCGCGCAATCACTACCGCGTCGCCGTCAACTATTTCGACGACCCGCCTGCAACTGTGGAAGCGACCATCGCTGATATTCGCGCCCTGCAGGCTCCCGGGCAGGAGGACGTCCTTGCAGTTCAGGCCGACATTCGATCCAGCCGGGAAGTTCAGGCCATGTTCGCAAAAGTCATCTCGACTTTCGGACGCCTCGATCTCCTCGTCAACAATGCAGGGGTACAAACCTGGAAGCCGCTTCTCGACGTTACCGAAGAAGAGTGGGACCTGGTTGTCGACACCAACTTGAAAGGGTGTTTCCTCTGTACGCAGCAGGCCGCACGCCACATGAAAGACCATGGCGGCGGTTCGATCGTCAATCTCGGTTCGGGTTGCAACAAGCTGGGATTTCCGTCGCTTGTGGCCTACACAGCCAGCAAAGGCGGCATCGAAATGTTCACCAAAGAAGCTGCCATTGAACTGGGTCAGTACCGCATCCGCGTAAACTGTCTCGCCCCGGGATCGATCGAGTCTGAGCGCACGCGTCACGAAGATCCCGACTACGCTGGCAAATGGTCCAAGCTGACTCCGCTGGGCCGCGTGGGAACCGCCGCAGATATCGCGCCGGCAGTATTGTTCCTTGCAAGCCCAGGCGCATCCTTCATCAGTGGCCAAACCATCTGGATCGATGGCGCTCTTTTCTCAAGAGCCCCATGGGCGTACAAGAAATAATCTGGGTTTTTCTGATGCAAATGGAGAAAGGAGAGATCGTATGCGACCAAGCGGCGGCCCGGCGCGACGGCTAAGAACTTTTCGCGAGGGTTACGATGTCCAATTGCCCCGAATCCTGGCGAATGATCGAGAAACCTACTTCCTTTAGCAACTCGATGGCGGTTTCCGGCACAAAGACGTGATGATGCAGCGCACGAAACTTCGAATTTTGCAGAGACCGTTCGCGGAATTGTTGGGCCGTACCCGCGCCCGGATCGCGCGATAGATCATGCAACTCTAGAATCTCATCCAGATGTGTGAGGTCTGATTCCGGTGTCTCCATCTCGTAATCTTTCTTCAAGTGATCGATGGTCGTTACCGGCCGCCGCCAGTCAAAAGTGAAATCCCGGTGCGGCAGGATTATCAGCAGCAACCCGTCCGTACCGAGCACACGCTTCCACTCCAGCAGGGTCTTGATGGGATTCGCCATGTGCTCCAGGCAGTGCGACGCGATGATGCAATCGTACGAACCGGGCGCAACTTTTAAGTCGCCTCCCTCAAACTTGAACGTGTTTGTGTAGCGAACCGCTTCGCTCTTCCAGAGGGTGTCGTCGGCAAAATTGCAGTTATCAATGCTGCTCAGGCACGAATAAATCGGTAGCTTCCCGGCGAAGCCCAGGTTGTCGCTGGGCCCGCCAATTTCCAGCGCCCGTTTTCCTCGCAAGTGTTCGCGGTAGATCTTAGCCACAGGCCAGCGCTTCGTTCGCAGACGGCGTGCCAGCAGCCGCCCCCGCCGTCCAATCATCTTCTTGATCTGTTGCTTCAGCGCCATAGAACAACCTGTCTCTCAATCTCCCGATCTCGTGAAATCGTAGCAGTACCACTGCACCCGCGCAATCAAGAGAACCCTCTCGCCCAATGCTTCCTTAAGTTGGTAAGCCATGCTGAGAACCAATGCGTGAATGTGGTCGTCGGAGGGAGGTTGTGGTTGGTGCCAACTTCTCCCCATGGCTCCAAAGCCGGATCCGGCATGGCACGTAAGGTCTAGCATGGACGTAATATCGCTTCTTTACACCGATCAGCTGATAATCCCGAGATGGATTTCAGCGCTGTTTTCGGTGGTTTTTGGCAGCCGGTTGCCTACGGTTCCATTGCAGTCGTAGCTTTGCTTGTTGTGATTCGGCTCAGAACGCCCCGTCGCTCTCCTGCCCTTATCGACCGCCGTCCACGGCAATAGCTGTTTCGCCGGTTGCCTATTCCGTCTCTCGCGTGAGATATTACTCTGCTCTTGGCCTTGTACTGCGTTCATTGACGAGCCAAGCTGCTTGAGCAACCCTTACAAATGCGTCTTATCCCCCGCGATGTAAAATTCTTTGAGCTGTTCGCCGAACTCTCCACCAACCTTACTGACGGGGCGAAGCTCTTACGCACAATTCTTTCGAACCCCAGCGATCTCGCCATGCGTGTCAGCCAGGTTCAGGCCATCGAGCACAAGGGCGACAAGGCCACGCATCAGATCATCACCAAGCTCAATCAGACGTTCATCACGCCATTTGACCGCGAAGACATACACCGCCTGGCCTCTTCGCTTGATGACGTGCTCGACTTCGTGAATTCCGCGGCGCTTCGTTTGGTGATGTACAAGATCATCAACCCTCCGCCGGTCTCGGCCGAGCTTGCGGGACTGATCGTTTTGCAATGCGAGGAACTGGCGAAAGGTGTTTCGCTGCTGGAAAAAAATGGCAACGTGATGGATCACTGCGACGAAGTCAATCGCCTCGAAGACATGGCGGACCAGGTCAGCCGTCGCGCCATCGCCGACCTCTTCGAGCACGAGAAAGATCCGATCCAGCTTATCAAGCTGAAGGAACTGTACGAAGTGCTCGAGTACGCCACCGACAAAGCCGAAGATGCCGCCAATGTGCTGGAAGCGATCGTTCTCAAAAGCACCTGAAGACGGAATCGCCGAGTGTTGCCAGATCCCACATCTATGACTCCTGCCCCTCGATTCTCGCCCGGAGACACTCCCGTTGAGTAGAGACGTCGTTCTGGTCCTGATCACGATTCTGGTCGCGTTGACCTTCGACTTCCTCAACGGCTTTCACGACTCCGCCAATAGCATTGCGACCGTTGTTTCCACGCGCGTTCTTTCTCCGCGGCTGGCGGTTCTCTGGGCGGCCACCTTCAATTTTCTCGCCGCATTTTTCTTCGGTACCGCCGTTGCCAACACCATCGGCCGAGGAATGATCCGCCTTGACCACGTCGATCAATATGTCGTCATGTCTGGACTCTTCGGCGCCATCGTCTGGGATCTCTTGACGTGGTGGTGGGGACTCCCGACGTCGTCTTCTCATGCCCTGATCGGTGGCTACGCCGGCGCCGCCATGATGCACGCCGCCATTCACACCGGTACGGCAACTATGTTTTCGGTGATCATTCCGGAAGGTTGGTACAAAACTCTCATTTTCATCGTCGTCGCTCCGATCATGGGCATGTTCCTCGGATTACTCTTCATGGTCGCCGCACATTGGATTCTCCAGAACAAGGCTCCTCAAACCGTCGATAAATGGTTTCGCAAACTGCAATTGCTATCCGCCGCCGCCTACAGCCTCGGTCATGGCGGCAACGACGCGCAGAAAACCATGGGCATCGTCGCCGGAGCGCTTTATACCGCTGGCTTCATGACCAAGTCCGACATGCTAGGGCACTGGGGGCATTTTCGCTGGCCCATCATCCTCGCCGCTCACGCAGCGATTGCTCTCGGCACCTACTTCGGCGGATGGCGCATTGTCCACACCATGGGACAGAAGATCACAAAGCTAAAACCCCTCGGCGGTTTCTGCGCCGAGAGCGCTGGAGCGATCACTCTGTTTGGCACAGCGCTGGCAGGAATTCCTGTCAGCACCACCCACACCATCACCGGAGCCATCGTCGGCGTCGGTGCAGTCCACCGTCTCTCCGCGGTCCGCTGGGGCGTTGCCGGCCGTATCGTGTGGGCTTGGATCCTTACCATCCCCGCCTCAGCACTGGTCGCCGGCCTTACGTTCCTGATCATCCACACCATCCACCCCGGCTAAACTGAGTTGCTTGTCGTGGAGCGGGACTCATTGCCTGCTGCTTTTGGTGCCGCAGTTGCGGTGTCATTGCTTTAAAGGTTGCCGCCTTTCTGCAGCGACTGAATCTACCACAGCACACTCCCAGCAACTCCCCCACCCCAAATCAGCAACTGATCTGATGCAGAAAGTACAGGCACGCCCCTCACTGGTCGGAGTGGGTCATCGAGGAGGATGCAATGACAACGAAATTCAGTCGTCTGCTGTTCTGTGTGATTTTGGTCGGGCTAACTTCTTTGTGGGCTGCAGCCCAGGATTCCGACGCCAATTCCAAAGACGAAGTCAGAACCATTTCCGGTTGCCTCACGAAATCCGGAAACGCCAATGGATATCTGCTGACCGCGACCGATGGCAGCACGTGGGAATTGAACGCGAAAGACTCCGGCGAACTCGCCAGCCATGTCGGCCAGAAGATTGAAGCCAAGGGTATCGTCGATCACAACAAGGCGCACAACATGAAAGAAGACGCAAAGCAGATGGGTAACGATGCCGGCATGAAGAACAACACCGCTGAACACGGGCACCTGAAAGTTACCGACGTCCGTCAAACCGGCGAGTCCTGCGAGCAATAGCTGAATCGCCTCAAAATACAAGAGGGCGGAACGCTGTGCGTTCCGCCCTTTGTTTTCTAAAGCCGAAAGCCCTAGCCCTTCACGCTAATCTTCGAGAACGATAGTACAGCGCGGCTCGCCGTCGGTCTTCCCATGGAAAGGGCTGGACGAAAAGTGGTGAAAATCAGCATCCGCTTGACTTGCGGCATCACTTCATTCGACTCGCTGGAATCCGAGAGGATCCGGTAATCCTGCACCCGCCCGTTGGCGTCGACATACGCCTCGATCACCAGCGAATCCGCGTCGATCGAATCCATCGTCAGGCCAAATGCGCTCGGTTGCAGCTCCGGCCCGCTGTTGACCATGACGAGCGGGACATCATTGCTTGCCTGCAACGAGGACGGCGTCACAAAGTACACCATCGCGATTCCGAAGATGATCAGCGCGCTGACAAAGCCCGCCGTCGCCGGAACCATGAATGCTTCGAGAGCATTCTCAAGGCGCACCATCAGCCCCTCAAACCGGTGCTCCTTTGCCGCCGCCTCTCGTGAAATGGCCAGCCGCAATTTCAACCCCAGGTCCGCAGGGAGCTTCGGTCGCGGTACGCTTGCCAGCAACTGCTGCGTCCTCTGTAGACTTTGATACTCCCCGTTGCACGCCGCACAATTCGACAAATGCTTCTGCAGCGCGAGCATCTCCGTGCCCGTCACTGCTCCGTCCAGATACGGCGAGAACAGCCTCTTCGCCTCGGGGCACTGCAAACTCGTAATCTTTCTTGTGCCCTTCATCGCATCACCTCAACCCTTCTACCCCCTCCAGCTACCTGCGACCGCATTCCCCGAACTTCCTTTTTCAAGCCCGGAGCGGTCAACCCCAATTCTTCTCCAACTTCGCGCACATACGGCGTCAACCGCTGCCGCAATGCATCTCTTCCGCGCGTCAGCCGCGATTTCACCGTTCCCAGCGAAATCTCGAGCACTTCGGCGATCTCTTCATACGACATTTCTTCCAGATCTCGCAGAATCAACGTCGTCCGATACGGCTCTGGAACATTCTTTAATTCTTCTTCGACCCGCCGCTGCACCTCGTGGTGCGCCACGTTGTCGAACGGAGATTCCTTAGGGTCGGTCAAGGCGACTTGCAACGCTCCATCACCCGGCCCCGCTGTCTCTGATTCGACCGGCTCAATCGATGTCTCGCGTGCCTTGTGCCGGAACCACCATCGCCGCCGATTCGCCGCCTCGTGCAGCGCGATTCGATAGATCCATGTCTTTAGACTCGACTCACCGTGAAAGTGGTTCATTCCGCGGAACACTTTCAGGAACACGTCTTGCGTCGTGTCGGCCGCGTCCGCCGGATCGTTCACGATCCGGTACACCAACCCATACACCGGTTGCTGAAATTCGCCGATCAGCCACGCGTACGCCGCTTCCGAGCCGGCCTTCAGTTCCGCGACGATCGCCGCTTCTTCCTGTGACCGAACCCCGATTGCGCTCGCTAAATCTCCCAAGGTGGTTGCTCCCGCCATGTTGGCGTCCCCTGATTATAGGATTTTCCACCCTACCGCGCCCCGAAATTTCATCAGCCCACGAGCACCCGTACGTTGCAAAAGCCTTCACATAACATAGACCCCGACTGGCCTTCCGTTGTTCCCGCCGCTAAGTACTTAATTTTGGGACAGATCAACCAAAGTAACAGGTTGGAAGGCAATTCCGCCCATGTTCAAAGGTGTGGAGGTAACCTGCCAGAGGTTACCTGCGGCGTGCAGAAAGGCGCTGAGGCGGTTGCAGGCAAGCTGATTCTCGCATAAGAACTGCGCCAGCCCCGCTTCGAGGAACGGGGAAGATTAGTGGTGTCCCGCCTCGATCGGCACCTTCAAATGCAGATGTCTCACGATTTTTTCGAGTTCAGTCAATAGCCGGTCGCAGCCTTTATCCAACCCCAGTTCCGACTTCTCCAGATACGCAACGGCCCCGTCTTTTTGCAATCGGGTTGCATTCTTCTGCGAAAGCCCGGTCAGCACCACAACCGCGATTTGTTCGGTAGCCGGGTTTTTCTTCAGCGCCTTCAACACATCGGGTCCAGTCATCTTCGGCAGCAGCATATCCAGCAGGATCACGTCCGGCAGCGTCTTACCAGCTATCTCGACAGCCTCTTCGCCATCGGCGGCCGACCGAACTTCGTATCCCGCCCGCGCCAGGGCTCGCTCCGTTGCCAGTCTCAAAAACTTGCTGTCATCCACCAGTAAAATCTTCGTAGCGCTTTCCACGTTTTCCGCCTTCGACCTCGTTGTCCCAGAGGTCTTCCATTACGGCCTATCGGCGAAGCGGCGGCAAACTTGAAAGCCCACGGATTCCGAACAACTCCCCCCGGTCAGCGGGCCCGCTTTCCTGCGGCGTCGCGCAGAAGACACCTTACGGCTGTGCGACAGGCCTGGCGAAGCTGGTCCTCATGCCCTTCCGGCACTGCCCTGCTCAAAAGCAGCATCACGGTTCCGTGCAGTAGCGCCCAGAACTCGAGTGCCAGCTGGGTATGATCCTCCGGCGCGCCGCCGAGATCTTTCGCCAGCAATTGTTCAAGCAGAGCGAAATTCGGACGCGACTCCCGTATTGGCTTCGGCGCACCCTTTCCTTTCGGCGCATTCATGCCGCTCGCGTGCGAATAGAACAGCTCATATTCATGCGGCATCTTCACTGCGAAGTCGACGTAGGCCTCCGCCATTCCTTCGAGCGTCTGGCCCTGCTCGAAATGCGTCCGAATCCGTTTCGCAATCCGCAGCAGCAGGCCGCGCAACAGATCCTGCCGGTTTCTGAATCTCCGGTACACGGCCGGAGTGTTCGTCTTTGCCGCCACGGCCACGGCCCGCATCGTGAGCGCACTCTCTCCCCCACGCCTCCACAACACATCCGCTGCCTGCAAGATGCGCTCCTCAAGATCCGGATCCGGTTGCCGGGGCATGCACTCTCCTTCTCAAAAATGTCCAATGAAGATTATATTGACGCCGTTGACATAACACTGTTATACATAACGGCACAAGTCCTCCCCCCATCGAACTTGAGGCTTGTCAGGAAAGAGGCCGTCCGGCGAACCGGACGGCCTTTTTGTATGTGGGTGCGCTGGGGCAAATAAGCCGCCCCTGTTGCCTCGTCCTCATCTAAAATCAAAGAAAGCCATGGCTGACGACCGCATCACGATCTCCCCCGGACCGCAGTTCAAGACTGCGATGTTGCTGGCCGTCGTCGCCGACATACTTCAAATCGCCGTCTTTCCCATGTTCGTGGAAGGCGCGCTTTCCCCGATGGACGATGCTCTCGATCTTGCCGTCGCCGCGACGATGACTCACCTGCTCGGATGGCACTGGGAGTTCGTGCCGACCTTCTTTGCCAAGCTCGTCCCCGGTGTCGACCTCGTCCCGTTCTGGACGATCGCCGTCGTCAACGTCTACCGCAAAGCGAAACAGGCTCATGTTGAAACCGAGAAGCAACCTGACCAACTCCCGCCTCCGCATTTCACCAAGAGCTAGCTCAGAACGGCTGCCACTCGGGACCAATTGACTTTGCAGGAGCCCTGGAGTAGCGTGGGGCCGCTTCCGGGTCTCTCATCCTCCCCAATCGATTGAATCAGGTTTTGGTTTGACGCTATTAGCCGTTGGGCTTTTTTGTCTATCCCAGAGACGAACGAAGGAGAGCGGTATGCGAATCCAACTAGTA
Source organism: uncultured Acidobacteriota bacterium (assembly GCA_963771765.1). Classification (GTDB taxonomy): domain Bacteria; phylum Acidobacteriota; class Terriglobia; order Terriglobales; family Acidobacteriaceae; genus Sulfotelmatobacter. The sequence goes on along the minus strand of CAVYUY010000016.1, from coordinate 143,470 downwards.
CTTCATGCTGTGGCAGTGTGTCTGTATGCGTCCAGCTTGTTGTCGGCCCAGGACGCCGTGAAAGTCGATCCCACCCACTACAGCATAATTTCTGAAAACGATCAGGTGCGCATCCTCAAATCGCACTACGGACCGCACGAGAAGTCGGTCATGCATAGCCATCCCAATGCCGTGGCGGTGTTTCTCAACGACGGCAAGGTCACTTTCACCCTACCTGATGGCAAGAAGCAGGACGAGTCCGCCAAGGCGGGAACGGCTGCGTTCACGCCTGCAACCGTCCATCTGCCCGAAAACGATTCTGACACCTCAGTGGACGTGATCGTAATCGAACTCAAGGGTCACGCGAAATCCGCGATGAAGTCAGAGATGAAGTCGGACGCGAAATAGGCGGTAACGAGGACGATTGCCCGCTTCCGGCCTGATGCCGGAAGCGGCTTGCTATTGGCTTCCGCTTCGCGCGTCGCGGACACTCTTCCTCGCGAGCAGGGGTATGAGCACATCCCGGTCCTGATGACGAATCCCGAGTCCGCCCGTCGAAGGTGTAGCTCGGGAGACTCCACTATGCCAATGACCATGAAGATGCTTCAAAAGAATGCGTTCCGACGTTTGACGCACGGGGTTCTAACGCTCACGGTTTGCCTGTCAACGTTGCCGTTGTTCGCCGCTCCCATGACCGATATGGACCGCGAGCACCTGCTCGTGCACTTTGAGATGACCACGCAAATGGTCGGCGAGCTGGTGCGCGGATTGTCGCCGGCGCAATTGGAGTACAAAGCGTCGCCCGACCGCTGGAGCATTCGGGAAGTGGTTTCGCATCTGGCGGTGGCCGAACCTGACTATTGGCGGGATATCCAAAAGTCCCTCAAGGCGGCTCCGGATATGAAGGAAAAGAAATCATCCGCTACTGACGCCGACATCATGTGGTACGGAATCGATCGCGTGGTTCATACCAAAACGGGCGGCGGCCATGAAAAAGTCGATACCTACAAGGACCTGGGCGAAGCTCTGGGAAAGTTTCAAGCTTTGCGCGGCACGATGATCGACTACATCAAGACCACCAACGATGACATGAGAGCGCACAGCTTCGGAGACTGACGAGATGTGATCGATTGCTGGCAATGGATGCTGGAAATCTCCACGCATGCCGAGCGCCACATCCAGCAAATTCGCGAGATCAAGAACGATCCGAACTTCCCGAAAAAGTAAATTGGATTGGCGAGATTCGTCGGTGCCATTTGAAAGTGCACCGCCTAACAATACTCAGTTTGCGACGTGAGTATGGATACAGCCGTTGATGATGTTGCGACGCCGCCCTCGGCTGTCCATGCGGCCCAGACTTATCGGGCCGCTCAGACTCCCTGGTCATCTCGACCGCAGTCAAAGACCCCCCTAAACCCAACGCTACCATCAGCGTCGAAGGGAATTCTTCCATTTCCCGCTTCCGATGGCTTGCGTCGCGGTTTTGTCTACTCCCAACGGCCCGAGTCTGGTGACCCGGTTCAAAAAGCAAAACGGGACGGCTTGCGCCGTCCCGCGTGCTGCGTTTTGTGTGTCGCGTACTGACTTCTAAGTTCCTTCGTTCCACCCGGCGAGGTACTCTTCCTGCTCAGGGGTGAGGCGGTCGATCTTGATACCCATCGACTCGAGCTTCAGTTTTGCTACGCGCTTGTCGAGTTCGTCAGGAACCTTATAAACCGTCTTCTCGAGCTTCTTCGAATTTTTCACCATGTATTCGACCGAAAGAGCCTGGTCGGCGAAGCTCATATCCATCACTGAAGCCGGATGTCCTTCCGCCGCAGCAAGATTGATGAGGCGTCCATCACCGAGAAGGTTGATCTTGCGCCCGTCCTTCAGCGAGTACTCTTCGACGAAGTTGCGGGTTGTCCGCTTGGACGACGACATGGCGTCGAGCGCCGGAATGTCGATCTCAACATTGAAGTGGCCGGAGTTCGAGATGATGGCTCCGTCCTTCATTAACGCGAAATGTTCCTTAGTCAGCACGCTCTTGTTGCCGGTGACGGTGCAGAAGACGTCGCCGAGCTTGGCTGCTTCGGTCATCGACATCACGCGGAAACCATCCATCACAGCCTCGAGCGCTTTGGTCGGATCCACTTCGGTGACGAACACTTCGGCGCCGGCTCCGCGAGCGCGGCTGGCAAGCCCGCGACCGCACCATCCATAGCCCGCGACCACGAACTTCGAGCCGGCGAGAAGGAAATTCGTCGCGCGGATGATTCCGTCGATTGTGGACTGTCCAGTACCGTAACGGTTATCGAACAGATGCTTGGTGTCGGCGTCGTTGACTGCGACGATGGGGAATTTGAGCACGCCCTCTTTTGCCATCGCGCGCAGGCGGATTACTCCAGTCGTCGTCTCTTCTGTTCCACCGATGACACCCTCCAGTACGTCGGTGCGCTTGGTGTGCAGGATGCCCACCAAATCGGCGCCGTCGTCCATTGTGATGTGCGGTTTATGATCGATGGCGGCCTGGATGTGCTGGTAGTAGGTATCGTTGTCCTCACCCTTAATTGCGAAGACGGGGATATTGTTGTCGCGCACGAGCGAGGCGGCGACGTCATCCTGGGTTGAGAGCGGGTTCGACGCGCATAGGACAACATCGGCGCCGCCGTCGCGCAGGCAGATAGCCAGGTTCGCCGTCTCTGCAGTGACGTGCAGGCAGGCGGAAATGCGGATTCCGGCTAGTGGCTGGTTCTTGATGAATTCCTTGCGGATGATCTGAAGAACCTTCATCGACTGGTTCGCCCACTCGATGCGCTTCTTGCCCAGATCGGCTAGTTCGACGCTTTTAATATCGCAATTCACTGCGGCGGTTGACATAACTTCCCCTTATTGACGCCCTTGAAGCGGCATAAAATTTTAGCTATTGATGGCCCGGGACGATGGGATCCCACCACTATTTTCGCAGAATACCGCGCTTTCCGATACCAGTATTCGTGCCGAATTCTTGATCGAACCCAGCGTTTGAACTGCTGCCACCACAACAACTTCCGGTTGAATCGAAACGCTTCAACACAGAGGGGGCCGGGGTATGGAATCATTCCGCCTGCCTCGGCGACCTCTATGCTGAACAGTTCTTGAGCTACTTGCGGGCCCCGGCCGGCTGATGCAAACCGGCGTCGCTCGCCAGTTTGGCTGCCTTGTCGGTTGCTTCCCACGTGAAGTCGGCGTCGTTGCGTCCGAAATGTCCGTAGGCCGCTGTCTTTTTGTAGATCGGCCGGCGCAGGTTCAGCGAGTCGATGATGCCGCGCGGCGTCAGCTTGAAATGAGCGCGAACGATGTCCGGGATGATCGTCGGATCAACCTTCTCGGTACCGAAAGTCTCGACCAGCACGCTAACAGGGTCAGCGACACCGATTGCGTAGGCCAATTGGACTTCGCAGCGGTCTGCGAGGCCGCCGGACACGATGTTCTTGGCAATGTGACGTGCCATGTAGGCCGCCGAGCGATCGACCTTCGTCGGATCTTTTCCACTGAATGCTCCGCCGCCGTGACGTCCCATGCCGCCGTAGGTGTCGACGATGATCTTGCGGCCGGTGAGGCCCGTATCGCCCATCGGTCCGCCGATAACGAAACGTCCAGTCGGATTGATGTGGTACTTCGTGTTCTCGTCGAGCAGGTTCTCAGGGATGACCGCTTGAATGACGTGCTTCAGGATGCTGGAGCGCAATTCTTCGTTCGAAACAGTCTCGGCGTGCTGTGTCGAGATGACGACCGCATCGACACGGAGAACTTTTCCGTTCGCATCGTATTCAACGGTGACTTGGGATTTGCCGTCAGGGCGAAGGAAGGGAAGCTTTCCGTTTTTGCGCACCAGCGAGAGCCGCTGCGTGAGTTTGTGAGCGAGTGCGATCGGAGTCGGCATCAACTCCTCATTCTCGTTCACGGCATACCCAAACATCATTCCCTGATCGCCGGCGCCGCCAGTGTCCACGCCCATGGCGATGTCGCCGGACTGTTTGTTGATCGTGGAGATCACGGCGCAGGTGTTGCAATCGAAGCCATGGAGGGCGTTGTCGTATCCGATGGACTGCACAGTGCCACGGACGACCTGCTGGAAATCGACGTAGGCCTTGGTGGTGATTTCACCGGCGATGACAACCAGACCGGTAGCGGTCAAAGTTTCGCAGGCTACGCGGCTGACGGGATCGTCAGCGAGGCAGGCGTCAAGGATGGCGTCGGAAATCTGGTCGGCGATCTTGTCGGGATGGCCTTCCGTTACGGATTCGGAAGTAAACAGGTATCGATTCTTTGGCAATTGCTTCTCCTCAATTTGCACGCGCGCGATTGGCAGCCGTGGCTTCGCGTGTTTCGCAGTTACTGCTGAGACCCAGGGATTCTTGAATCGACCGGGATCTTGGAGATCCACGTGGCGAGGGCGAAATGCCCACGCAACAGCCGGCAACAATGCCGAAGCTCCAGACAAGAACGTCCTGGTAAAAAGGCTATCAGAGCGCTTTGCGGCGCGCAATCATTTTGGCTGTAACCGACTGATGGTGAATTGAATAGCGAAATTTGAGATGTGGATGGAGGAATGGCGAGGTCAGATGTGGGACTGGGGGAGGGTGTCGTGATCGCGCCCGTCGAAGCCGAGAATTAGTTTTTGGAAGAGTACCGACGAGTGATAAGTGCGATCGGCAGGCCGACGCAGACGATGTGAATCGCGACACCGATCCACATTCCCCGGAGCGAAAAGGGATATTTTCGCGCAGCGGATAGAGGAACAACGATCCGGTTCATGAAAAAGTAAACGGCGATACCGAAGAGCGGACCGGCGACCCAAGGCTGATTGATGAGAAAAGAAATCGAGCGGGCCGTGAGAACGTAGCCTGCGGCGAAGCACGTCGCGATGAAGAATTGGAAGAACAGGCCGAGGAGCGCGGTGGGCAGGCCTCCGGCAAGAGATCGGGGTCCAAGAACTCCGGCAGCGATCCCTTGCAGAAGCGGAATGGGTTTCGCTCCGAAATAACCGTACACAAGAAATGCTGCGGTGATATCGAGTGCTCCGGACAGCAATCCAGCTGGCAGGATCGCTGCGGTGGAAACTCGCGGGCTTGATGCGGAGCGTTTCATAACCGTGATTGGAACGTTTTGTCCACGGGCGCACGCGGATTATCGCCGAAAGTCGCCCGGCTATCAGTTCGAAGGAGACGGCGTCTGACCGGGCGCGGACTTCAAACCTGAACCATCGAAGATCAGGGTTTTTACTTCTGATTCGCCGCCCTGGGGCGCAATCTCATTGCCGTTGAGAACGAAGCTGACTGCGGCGGCGTTACCTACCTTGACTGTGAATTCTCGCGAAGCGTGAAACGACGGATGGGCGGGTGCGATAAGAGTTTCGGCGGCGAGCAATTGACCGTCCGCGGAAATGGAAACCCAGGAATTCTCGGTGGCCCGCACGACGAGTGTCAGTGCCCCCGCAGTTGGAGCGGCAGTTTTTGTCACGGGTGCTCCGAATGTGCGAACGGTGACGTCGTTTTTTTCCTGCACGCTGTCGGCTACCGACTCGGTGGTTGCAGAAGTTTGAGAATTTATCCCGGCAGGCAGAGAGGATTTCGAGGGCGGCGGCGCCTGCGCGCTTCCCGATGTTGCTGGTGTCCCTTGGGGACTGACCGTGGCGGCTGTAACCGGAGCGGCAAGCTTCGCCGATTCGGTTCGCGATGAGTGCGAATGCCTCATCCAGAGCATAATTCCCAGAACTATGACGACTACTCCGGCAGCAACGAGACGCCACGGAATTTCTGCAGCCAACCTTTCAAGATAGGGCCTTCGCTGCGTCCGAACGTCTGACGCGCGGGGAAGTTGCAAATGTGGAAGGTCTTCAACCACCACGGGAGCAGAGGTCTTTGCGGCGGGTTGGTTGCGTGCGGGCGCGGGATTTTTTGTGGGAACAGCGGGGGGAGGAGTTACGGGCAGTTCGGGCTGCCAGGCTTGCTGCGCTGCCATTTGCGTCTGCTGCACGCAGGCGAGATATTCGGCAATCGAGTCCTCAGGGCTCAAGCCGAGATGTTTAGCGTAGGCGCGAATGAATCCTTTGTTAAAAACGCCGCCGGGAAGCTGATCGAAATTTTCTTCTTCGATTGCCTTAAGCATGCGCGGACTGATCTTGATGACATTAGAAACGTCATCGAACGAGAGTTCCTTCGTCTCGCGCGCCTTGCGAAATTTTTCCCCGAACTCGCCCATGTGACGTTGGATTGGCGATGCGATGTACAAAACATGATAGGGCAAGCCGACGCGACTGGCTACAGAGAAGAGGACCGGACGAGTAACCGCCGGGAAGCCACAGCGCTGTTCTATTTCGAACGCGAACAGGCTTAGGAGGGATCGACTAGATATCGGCGGCTTGGACGATCTGTTCGGCCTTTTCGTGCGCGGCGTCAAAATTGTGAGCAATTCCCCATCCCAGAACTTCCGCGGGCCGATGCCGGCGCACGACGTAGTAGTAGTTGGGTAAGACTACCCGTTTGTCCGCAATAATCTCCGACCAATAGTTGCCGCTGCGAATTGAAACTCCGGAATGCGTCGAGGCTGGGCCTAAGTCGGAGACATGCTGGCGATGAGCCTCGACGACGGCCTCGAGAACTTCGGGAGGGAATGCCGTCATGTTGTATTGGCAAATTGCAACGGCACGCTTGCCAGGAAAATAATCGTCGACCATTTCTTCATATTCAACTATTTGGTCGCACTCGTTGCGGCCCTCGGCGGCCCACGATCCCTCGCCGGCAGTGCGCAAGCCGGTGAAGCCTCGTTTCGATGCATCATTGATGGATTGCATCAACAAGTCCATCATGGCGCGAGGTTCAAACTTGCGGTTGGGGAAGTAGACTTCGTCCTCGGTGTGAATCTCAAGGGCGCCGCGGTAGATGGCATCATCGGTATCAATGCCAAGGAAGTTGAGATCGAAAAGCAAGCGTTTGTTTACGTGAGGCTTTTGAGCCAGGAAACACCGCTCACCCTGCCGGAGCCCTTCAGCGATGAAAGGCGTTAGAACCTCTCTCAGAGACTCCTCCGATCGGTAGAAGAGGCAGGTGTGATCTCCGTGCTTGAACTGGAAAAGAGGAGACTGGCGAAGCATTAGGAACTCCTGTTCAAGGTATCGCGCCGGTGAGCGGGGCCGGCGGCATGCAGTCTTCAGCAAAAATTTAACACAGAATCCCTGGGAAGTTTATACATTCGTGGAGTATCCGGCTGAGTTGTTTCCCGTCGGAAAAGGGTGGTAGATCTCCTGATGGTTTGCGAGTACTTTCCCCGGATCAAATTGGATTCTGCCCCCCGGAAACTATTGTGACGGCTTGCGAAGGGTGACGGTGAACTGGGATCTGCAGGTTTTGGAAGGATCGTCGAAGGCGTTACCGGTGCGATCTCCCTCGGAGGCCTCGAAAAACAGTCCGCTTCTGACGCTGGTGGGGAGACCGGCGAAGCGGGCCTTGCCGTCGATGTTGGTTCCGACTTCGAGATCGAGTTTGTGGAAAGCGTCCGTAAGCCACGCGAACTTGGATCTGAGCTGCGTAAACCGGCTTGCCATTCGTGTCGTTGACGGTGAAGTCGGCCGAGCAGGGACCCAGAGCGCCGTCTACGACAGGAATGGAATGCGGGTCCGGCTGCTGGGCAGCCAATGGAAGCGCAGGGCTAGGACTAACAGTCCGAAGAGGCGCATACCCTATTGTGCATGATCAGCGGCTGGGCTGCAGGGCCCGTCGAGCTGGCGCTCGACCACTGCCCCGATCCGTTCGCTCGCTTACGGCTTCGTAGTTTCCGAGTTGCCCGTCGGTCAGGAGGGAGTCCGTATCAAGAAAAAAAGGGCGTTCGTGCTCGTTTGGAGGGGCGACGATGGATGCCTTGCCGGTTTGCCTCAGCGTAGTCCGTCCACCAAATACAATTGGGTCAGAGCGTTAAAGCAGGAATAGGCATAGTATTTTCCGTCGGGAGAAAACGCCGCCTCGAGCAATGCAACCCCTGCAGGGTCAGATGGCCCAATTTTCTTGAACAACTCGCGGTGGCCAGTGGCCAGATCCACGCGCATCACGTCTACCGAATAGCTACCGAGCACCCCAACAAGAGCCGAGTTCCCGGCAGTCGATACAGAAAAGATTGTCTCGTCGGGATGAATACCGGGAACCGGCCGGGGCGCTCCCTGACCATCCACGGGATATAGCGCCACCGAATCCGAGGAACCGAATACGAACTTCCCGTCCGCAGTGGGGACGAATCCGCTTACGCCCTCGGGAGAAATCGGGCGTGCAATTCCCCAATCGATGGCTTGCACGTAGATACGCGATTTCTTACCCGGTTCCGTGCCGCTAAAAACAACACTCTTGCCATCCGGGAGGAATCGAGCATAACTCCGATCGATGGAATCATGCGTGATCTGCTTCGTCTCCCCCGGGCCAAGGGGAATCAGGAAAAGCTGGCGGGGATTGTGCAAAATTAGGGACGACAGAACCCACTTCATGTCCGGTGAGAAATCGTAGCCCACGCCATCGCCAACGCGTTCGGGCGGTCCGCCATCGCTTGCACGGACGTAAACGTCGTAATCAGGTCCGCTATTTGCCCCCTCTTCATTCAACAGCACTTTTCGGCCGTCCGGTGAAATGGCGGAAGCGTCACTCCAATTTTGAATCGTCACATCGTGTTCTTGATCCTGACCAAATCCGCGTGCGAAGGTCAAAATTCGAAAGATATTTTGCCCAAGAAGAACGTGCCCGTCACGGGCAATATCGTAGAGGGTTGGGGCGGCCGGAATTCGGTTGACCACACGGGTATGGCCCGAAAGGTCGGCGGCCCAAAGCTGAAACCTCGTACTTTCTTCCGCGCTGGTGAACCATACTTCTTTACCAGAGGGAGCCCAATTGACCTCTTCAATTGCCGACTGCGACGGGGACAGAGTACGCTTGCGGCCTGAAGAGTCAACCATCACCACATTGCCGGCGCTGTCCCCAAGGGTGGGATGCTCGGCGAATGCTACCCAGCCTCCCCGGGGCGAGACGCGCACATTAGTTAACCAGCCGGTGGCGGCGTCATACAGAACGTGGCCAATGGGATACTCAATACGAAAGTGTCCTTCCACGTAGTGGGCGGCGGCAATCTGGTTGTCGGGGCCCCAATCGGCGTCACCGACATCGCTCATCACAGGGCGTGGAACTGCGCCACTTAGGGGCGCTCTCGCTAACAAGCCGAGTTTGACATTTCTGACAAGGTCTCGTCGCTGCTGGATCAAAAGCATCTCTCCGCCGGAAGAGATGGATTCGAGATCAGCATCTTTCAGGCCGAGGCTTACAGGGGCGTGACTATCGGGTGCGAGTGAGAAAAGTTCGGTCTGCATCCCGATGTGCGCCGAACTGTAGACGATAGTTCGCTGGTCGGGTGCGAAGCGGGCAGAAGAGATGAACTCGCGTCCAAACGTGAGCTGACGATAATTCGGCAGCTCGGGAGGAGGGGTATTCACTCGTACAACCAGCAAGGCCACGAGAACAGCTATGACTAGCAACAGCGCGGGAACGAGCCAGGGTTTTCGGGATGTGGGCGCTGCGATGGCCGATGGAGACATTGCCGTCGACACGCCTGGCGCAGCTGAGGAAATTGAGGATAAGGCTTCCAATGCAAAAGCAATGTCACTCGCGGACTGAAAACGCTCCGCCGGTTCTTTTTCGAGGCAATGGTGAACGATACGCTCCAGCAATGGCGGCACATCGCGGCCTGCGGTGGACAATTCCGGAGGCTCGTTCTTTCAGAATGGAGCTGATGGCATCGGCCGGGGTGTCGCCCTGAAAGGCACGCTTGCCGCTGATCATTTCATAGAGCACGGCGCCGAAACTGAAGATGTCGGAACGGGCGTCAACGGTGGCTCCGCGGCATTGCTCGGGGGACATGTAGGCCAGCGTTCCCAGGATCACGCCGCGGCCGGTCACGGAGTCGATCGTCGCTTCCGCCGAGGTGCCGGGCGCAGCGTTGTCAGGCTTGGTCAGCTTGGCTACGCCGAAGTCAAGAATCTTCACGTGCCCTTCGCGCGTGATGAAAATGTTTTCCGGTTTCAGGTCGCGATGGAAAATGCCGCGATCGTGGGCAGCAGCGAGTCCGCGAACAATCTGCAGCGCATAGTCGACAGCTTTGCGCACGGGTAGCGGGCCACTGATTAGGATCGATCGCACAGTCCCGCCTTCGAGCAATTCGGAAACAATATAAGGGGAATTGTGCTGGCTGCCAATGTCGAACACCGCAAGAATATTCGGATGATTGAGCGCAGCTGTAGCTCGGGCTTCCTGCTCGAAGCGGCGCAGGCGCTCGGAATCGGGCGCAGCGCCCGAAGGCAGAACCTTGATCGCCACGTCGCGTCCCAAGCGCGGATCGCGCGCCCGGTAAACCTCGCCCATCCCACCCGCCCCCAGTGCGGAAAGAATTTCGTAAGGGCCGATTATGGTACCCGAGGCTAGAGCCATACTGTGTGCGCGTCATTATAGGCGTTTCGGATCGTCCGATGGCCCGTTGGCAGGTAGTCGGCCATCCGGACGGAATTGTGTTTAGTTAGCGGTTATGGGCGGCCGTTCCCACTAGCTTCTTCTTCACCCACATTCTCCGTTTTGTCCGCCAGGGCCTGTTTCGTGAGAGCTGCTGCAATTCTTTGCGGAAACGGGCGGCTCCGGGGTGATCTTTGCGAGTTGCTGGTGGCGTTACAGGTTCTGGTTACCAACGTTCATTGCCCGTGGGCGAAAGTGCCGCTTATACTTTTTTCAACGCCACCCATCTATTGAGGAACAAACGGGATTTTCATGCCTGAGGCCGGCACCCAATTGACCCGCCAGAGTCAGGAAGTAACGATTTTTCATGACGTGGCCAAGGCGCTCACGTCGTCGCTGGACCTCGATTCCATCCTGCAAACAATTATGGAAAAGATGGCGGAATATTTCCATCCCGAGACGTGGTCGTTGCTGATGGTGGACGAAGGGCACGATGAGTTGTACTTCGCGATTGCGGTGGGCGACAAGGCGGAAGCTCTGAAGAACGTCCGGCTGAAGGTGGGCGAGGGAATCGCCGGATGGGTTGCGAAAAATGGGGAAGCGCGAGTTGTCCCCGATGTGAGCAACGATCCCTTTTTTGCCAGCCGGGTGGATGAGACCACAAAGTGGCAGACGCGGTCGGTGATCTGCGTTCCGCTGCGCTCGAAGCTGCGCGTGCTGGGCGTGATCCAGTTGGTGAATGTTGACATGGAGCAATTCCGGCAGCCGGAGTTGTTCTTTCTGCAATCCCTTTGCGACTACGCCGCGATCGCCATCGAAAACGCGAAGTGGGTCGAGAAGATCCAGGAACTAACCATCACCGACGATTGCACGGGGCTGTACAACGCCCGCCATCTTTATAAGACGCTTGAAACCGAGGTCTACCGCTCGTCTCGATTTGGCTACGAGTTCAGCGTTCTGTTCATTGACCTGGATCACTTCAAGTCGGTCAATGACACCCACGGGCATTTGATTGGAAGCAAACTGCTGGCTGAGATTGGATACCTCATCAAGGCACAGTTGCGGTTGATCGATTTTGCGTTCCGCTATGGCGGAGATGAATTCGTTGTGTTGCTGCCGCAGACCGGGAAGGATCAAGCGCTGGTCGTAGCGAAGAGGTTACGCGACGCGTTGCGAGCGAGCGCTTTCTGCCGTGATGAAGGATTGAATTTGAATGTCCGGGCGTCGATTGGGGTTGCGACGTATCCTCATGACGCGCGAACGGCCCACGATGTTATCCGGCAAGCTGATGGGATGATGTATGTCGTGAAGAATTCGACGCGAGACAATATCGGGATTGCGCAGCGCGGGATGCTGCGGGAATAGCGTAATACTGGCGCCGGGCTTCCGGCATTTGAACTTCAGTAAACCTTTCAAACCATCCCGTTACTTCTAACAACGTTTCCAGTCCATCTACTTCAGATTTACTCTTGTGGAGTCGGTACGGGTTCTGTGGCTGGCTTTGCTTCGGATTTGGTGTCGGGCTTCCATGGGTTGGCATTGGCCGGCGCTTTGGGGTTGACGCCGAAATCCCAGACATCGAGATTCATTCCCTCATCGCCCATGGTTTCGATCAGCGCGTACTCTCCCGGTGCTAAAGGTTCGATGGGAGTGAGTTTGAGCCATCCGCCGCTCACATGCGTGATCGTTGTCTTGACGAAGTGCTGTTCCTGGCTCACCTTTCCGGTGACCTGGCGTTTGACGTCGCCGACGATGCGCTTGTTGTTCTTCACATTGGTGTGAACGATGCGAAAGCGATCAAAGGGAACGATTGCCTGCTGAGGTTGCTGGGGCTGCTGTGGTTTGTTGTTGGAATCCGCGTGCTTTGAGGATGGATCGGGCTGGGCTGGGCCCTGGTCAACATTGATATAGATCGATGGTACGTCGACATGCGCCTGAATCTTGGCGTGCGCGCCATCGAGCTCGATAGTTTGCTTCAGTCCGGCGATCGGATTGAGGGCGCCGTGAAAAATGTTCCCCTTGGTGTTGCGGTTGATGTCGCTTTCGGTTTGTTGAAGCTCGACGATCTGAGCTTCTCCCTGAAAATTGTCGAGCATAAAGAGGCCGGAATCTTCTGGCAGACGAAGGCCGGGAGCGACGAGTGGAAGTTTTGCTTCCTGACGCTTGTCTTCTTCCTCGATCTCTTTGTCGAGTTGCACAGCCTCGGGCGCGGAGGCGCCGGCCAGGCGATCTTTCTCGTATTTCTCGGTGGCAGGCCAGTCGACGAGAGAGTTCGGAAGTTCTTCCCACTCCTCGCGTTCGGAACTGTAGTAGCGAACGCGGTTGCCTTTGACTTCGTACTTGGTCACGATTTGATACGAGCCGTCCTTGAGAATCAAACGTTGGGTCGGCGCTTGCTGAGCGGTTGCCGGGATGGCGAGTGGGAGCAACGCGGAACTGAGGATCACGGCACGCGCGGCGCTTTCTAAAATTCGGGAAAGCATGATTTCTGTTCTGATTATCATACTGGGGGTGGGTAAGAGTCGAATTGGGCGTTCTCTTGTTATGAAATTCCTACCAATCGCAGGCTTCTCGGTCGCGCCTCGCGTGCGAATCGGGCTTGGTCAAAATGACAAAGGTTCTAGAATCTGCGACGGGAGATTGAACTTCTACTTCAATTCTGCTTGGGAGAGTGTCCAACCGATGAACCGCTTGGGCATGGTTGTAGTATGCTGATGCTCGGAATCAGCGACTTTCGACGATGAAGCGCAACTTTCTCCCTCTCATTCTGTGCGTCCCGCTGTCGATTGCGGGGGCCGCGGGCCAATCGGGTCCGGCTCCGAACGCTGCCGCTCAAGATGCTTCCCCTGTCTCTTACGCCTCGGTTACGCAACTGAATGGGCTGTTGTCGCAACTGGAATCCACGTCGAAGAGCACGCAGGCGGACTTGGTTAAGCTTCGCGTCGAGCGATGGAAGGCCGACAATTCCTACAAGAAACAGGCACTGGGGAATGTGGATTCGGTCCAGAGAAATTTGCAGGGAGCGCTGCCCGAGATGATCGGGAAGTTGCGAGAGGCGCCGGAAGATTTGCCATCCACGTTCAAGCTTTATCGCAATCTGGACGCGCTCTATGACGTGCTGGGTGGAGTGGTCGAAGGGGCGGGTGCGTTTGGATCGAAGGATGATATGCAGTCGCTGTCGAACGATCTGAACAGCTTTGAAGGAACGCGAAAGCAACTGGCGGAGCGCATCGAAACTTTGTCGTCGTCGAAGGAAGCGGAGATTGTGAGATTGCGCGCTGACCTGAAGAGGGCGCAGGCGGCGCCGGCAGAACCCCCGAAGAAAATTGTTGTCGATGACACGGAGCCCCCGAAGAAACCAGTGGCGAAGAAAAAGCCGAAGAGCGCGACTCCGCCTGCATCCCAGGGGCAGGCGCAGACTCCAGCGTCGCAAACGCCGACCAAGCCGCAGTAAAGATTCCCTCTCGCTCCGCTTCTCAAGGTCGCTGAATAAAAAACAGAAGTCTCTTCTGGTGGCTTGCAATCCTTGGTCGGGCATCCGCCGCGGCGCTCGAATCTGATAATCTTCCCATCTCGTCTGGAGTTGCAGCGTTGCGCATGGGTAGGGGCTGAATCGAAATGCATTTGCATCCCAGCATGGTCGCCGTGGCTTTTGGATTCGCCATCCTGTGGGTCGTGCTGCTGGACGCGTTCGAAACGGTGGTGCTGCCGCGGAGAGTCCTCCGGAACTTCAAGCTGACTGCTTACTTTTACCGGCGTACGTGGATCCCTTGGCGCAAAGTTGCCGGACACATCAAAAAACCGTCGCGGCAGCAAAATTTTTTGGGGTACTTCGGACCCCTGTCGTTGATCTTGCTGCTTGGTTTTTGGGCGGCGGGATTGATTTTGGGATTCAGCCTGATTCAGTATGGGATTGGCGGGCACGAGCAACTCAGTAGAGAGCCGCTCACATTCGGCAGGATTATTTATCACAGCGGTGAGACTTTTTTTACGCTGGGGTACGGCGACATTGTGCCGACATCGGGCGCGGCGCGGGCATTATCCGTCCTTGAAGCGGGGATGGGGTTTGCGTTCTTGGGTGTAGTGATTGGTTACATTCCAGTGGTCTATTCGTCGTTCTCGCGGCGAGAGATTCAGATTTCGATGCTGGATGCGCGGGCGGGATCGCCACCGTCGGCGGCGGAGTTGTTGTTACGGCTCACGGGAAGATCAGACGATCCGGGTGTTGAGCAGAATGTTCTCGATGAAGTGCTGCGCGATTGGGAGAAGTGGGCGGCGGAGTTGCTGGAGAGCCAGATTTCGTATCCGGTGCTGACGTTTTTCCGGTCGCAGCACAGCAATCAATCCTGGCTCGCGGCGCTCACGACCATGCTCGATGTTACATCGCTTGTGTTGACCGGAATTGACGGAGTGCATCCGGGACAGGCGAAGTTGACGTTTGCCATGGCGCGGCACGCGGCTGTCGATCTCGCGCAGGTCGTGAATGCAAGACATGATCCAGGAGCTCCGGACCGTTTGTCGGAGGAAGAATTCCAAGCGCTGCTTTCGGCGCTGAATGCGGCGGGATTGAAATTGCGAACCGACGATTACGGACGCGCCAAGCTGGCGAAGTTGCGATCGATGTATGAACCGTACGTCCACGCGACGGGACGTAATTTGATGTTGACGATCCCGCTCTGGAGAAATCCGGATAAGGTTCGCGATAACTGGCAGACAGGGCCATGGGATCGGGTGATCCAGGCGCGCGGCCTGGCGGAACTGGGCACGAAGACCGGAGCTACCGCGCGGGCGACAGTTCTAACCGAAGACCATTTTTAGTGGGCGCGCTGCGCTTCACCACGAGATATGCGAGCGATGAAAAAACAGCTTTGCCACGGATTTCCACGGATAAGATCGACAGCTTCCGAACGGACTTCATGAAGAGTACTGGCGAGAGCGTGGTTCGAATTGAGGCGGAGGCGCTGCGGGCGCTGGCGGATCGCATCGGGGGTCCGATGGCGGAGGCATTTCAGCGCGCGGTTGATCTAATGTTTCACTGCGCCGGACGTGTTGTCGTCACCGGTATGGGGAAGAGTGGGCTCATTGCGCGCAAGATTGCTGCGACGCTGAGTTCGACGGGAAGCCCGGCCTTGTATCTGCATCCGGTGGAAGCGCTGCACGGGGACTTGGGTATGGTGGTGCGCGGGGATGTCGTTCTGGCGTTATCCGCGAGTGGGGAGACGGAAGAAATTCTGGCTTTGCTCGTGACGATCAAACGCTTGCGGGTGCCCCTGATTTCGATGACCGGAGACGAGACTTGCCCGTCTGGTACCCCACGAGTGGGAACCCCAGAAACTTCAATGTCCAAGATACCAGGAGAGGGCGCCCGCTCCGCACAACCTTTCTCAACCAAGGCAATCTCAACTCTGGCTTCTGCTGCGGACGTGGCGCTTGATTGCTCGGTGGCGCAGGAGGCTTGCTCGCTTGGGTTGGCACCGACTGCATCGACAACCACCATGCTGGCATTGGGAGATGCGTTGGCGGTAACGCTGAGTGAACGGCGTGGATTTAAGGAAGAAGATTTTGCCAATCTTCATCCGGGCGGCAAACTGGGAAAGCGGCTGGCGCGCGTGGAGTCGTTGATGCATACAGGTGAAGCGCTCCCCTGCGTCGGTCCAGCGACAAAGATGCCCGACGTGATCTATGAAATGTCACGCAAGAAGCTGGGTGTGACGGCCGTCGTCGACCGCAAGAAGCTGGTTGGAATCATCAGCGACGGGGATTTGCGAAGGCTACTCGAGAAGCGCGGAAAAGATGTGATGGACCTGACGGCCGAAGAGGCGATGACGCGCGATCCGAAAACGATCGAGGGCGACGAATTTGCGGCGACTGCGATCGCGTTGATGGAAGAAAAAAAAATCACGTCGCTGATGGTAGTCGATGGCGGCGGCAAGCTGGAAGGGATCGTGCACCTGCACGATTTGTGGGGCGTTGAGATGATGTAAACGGCTGAGCGTACCAACGCAGACCACAGCGTCACCATGCCACGAGGCTCAAAAAAGCAAAGTTTCGAACGGCCGAGCGGGCGCCTCACGTTCCGGACGGCGGCGGATATGGATAAGATTGAATCATCCGCTCATTGAAGGGGGCTCCATGTACCACTACGATCCGAACACTGCACTCGAAGAACTGAACGAGGATGCGACCCTGCCGAACCCCGTGCATGTGCGGGACATGATTCTGCGGAAACATCCGTCGACCGACAAGGCACTCGAGTTGAACCGGATGTTTGTGGAGTATCAGAAATTTTTTGGGGAAGCACAGAAGCTCGGGAAAGAGATACTGAACCGGCTGGCGGAGTAGGCCGCAAGGCTAAAATCGCTGACGGCCAACCTTACTGCGTTTTTTGCGGAGCCCGTCCAAGCCCACATCAACAGAATCTTTTGACCTTTGCTCGACGGACAGCCGGGGCGGTCGTCCCCACATAAAGTCCTCGTCCCATCATTTACAATCGATGATTCCTCGTTCGATCGAGAACTCAACTATGCATCGTTGGTCCCAGTTATTTATTCCTACACTGCGCGAGGCGCCGGCGGATGCCGAGGTCGCGTCCCACAAATTTCTGGTGCGAGCCGGATACATCAGACAGCTTGCGGCAGGGCTTTACTCGTATCTCTTCATGGGCAACCGGTCGTTCAACAAGATCATTGGGATCGTGCGTCAGGAGATGGACAAGATCGGTCAGGAATTTTTCCTGCCGGCGCTGCATCCGCGGGAGATCTGGGAGGTTTCAGGTCGTTGGGCCTTGATGGGCGAGAACTTGTTTCGGCTCAAAGACCGCAAAGGTGCCGACATGGCTCTCGGCATGACCGAAGAAGAAGTTATGACGTCGATCGCGCTGAAAGAACTGCGTAGCTACAAGCAGCTGCCCCAAATCTGGTATCAGATCGCGCCGAAATTTCGCGACGAACCACGGCCAAGGTCAGGACTGCTTCGCATCCGGCAGTTCATGATGAAGGACGCGTACTCGTTCGATATCGACGCAGCAGGCCTCGACGTTTCGTACAAGAAACACTATGAAACCTATTGCCGAATCTTCGACCGCTGCGGGTTGAAGTACATGGTGGTGGAAGCGGATTCGGGCGCGATGGGCGGGAAGGAGTCGCACGAGTTCATGGTGAGGACTCCCGCGGGCGAAGATCAGATTGTGAGCTGCGACGGATGCAACTACGCGGCGAACATGGAGAAAGCCACCTCCAAGTTGGAGCCATGGGGAGATCTTGCGCCGGAGGGCGATGGGAAGCCCTTGGAAGTGCATACGCCTGGGCAGAAGACGATTGAAGATGTAGCCAGGTTTCTGGGCGTGTCTCCGAAGAACAAGATCAAGACTCTGGCCTACATGGCAGAAGAGAAGGATGAGAAGACAGGCAAGACGAAGCTTCGCGACCTGGTGGTGCTGATGCGCGGCGATCATCAGTTGAATGAGGCCAAGCTGACTGGCGCGGTGGGCGGGCCAACGCGTCCGATGGAAGAAAGCGAAATCAAAGCGTTATTCAAGTCTCCGGCGGGATATCTGGGCCCGGTGGGAATTGAATGGGCGCGCGACCGCAAGAAGGACGCGGACAAGCCCGTTCTTTTGGTAGACAAGGCTCTGGAAGGCCGTGTGAATCTGATTGGCGGCGCAAATAGAGAGGACTATCACCTGAAGAACATCACCGCCGGAAAGGATTTTCACCCCACGGCGTATGCGGATTTACGCGCGGTAACGGCGGGCGAGCCATGTCCAAATTGCGAAAAGGCACTACGCATCGACACGGCAGTGGAGATTGGCCACATCTTTAAGCTGGGCTATCGATATTCGGAGTCGATGGGAGCGCGAGTACTTGATAAGAACGGCAAGGAAGTGATGCCGATCATGGGCTCCTACGGAATCGGGATTGAACGCATCCTGACTGCCGCGGTTGAGCAGGGAAATGACGAGAATGGATTCTGGCTGCCAGCGGCGATCGCTCCGTTTGAAATCGTGGTCGCTCCGGTGAACGTCAAAGACGAGGCCATTCGGAACGCGGCGGAGGACATTGCGAAACGGCTAGAGGGGGCGGGATATGACGTTCTGCTCGACGATCGGGATGAGCGACCCGGAGTGAAGTTCAAAGATGCGGATCTGGTCGGTATCCCTTTTAGAATCACGGTCGGGAAGAAGGTTACCGAAGGTACCGTGGAGGTCGTTTTACGTTCGACCCGTGAAGTGCGCGATGTTACGATCACGTCGATTGTTGAATATTTTCAGGAGTTGCTCGGCCGGGCCTAACCAGGCGATTTCCCGGTCCGGCGGAGCGGATTCGGGAACATGGGAACAGTTAAAGCGATGGTGGGGTTTCTGGCAATCATTGCCGTAATCTATTGCGGCTTCCAGATCATTCCTCCGGAGTTGACCAACTACGCGCTGCAGGATGAGCTGAAAGATATTGCGATGGTGGGCGGAGCGAATCCGCACGAGAGCGATCAGCAACTGCAAGAAGCGGTGATCAAGAAAGCATCGGAGCACATGATCTCGCTGGCTCCAGAGCAGGTTGTTGTGCAGCGAATTGGAACTCCGGGCATGCCAGCGGTTTACGTGGCTGCCGACTACAGCGTTCCAGTGAGCCTGCCAGGTTATTCGTTCACATTGCACTTCACGCCATCGAGCGGGAACCGGGGCAACTAAGAAGCCGCCTTTCGGCCATCGGCTTTCGGCGTCCAATTCATCGCCAAACTTCTTTCGGTTGCCATCAACTTCTCAATTTACCTACTTTCCAATTCTTCCGATCTTTCAATTTCCTTCGGGTCAATTCCTGTCCGTTCCTCTGTGCAGTTTCGGGCAACACGTTTGTGGGGAATTCTTGCGAGGGAAACGTCGGTTTTGGACACTGACGTTCGTAACCTTGCCAGGTGGTTACGTGGCCTCTAGCATCGCCGAGGATAACGGAAATTCGCGCGAAAAGGTCCGATTTGGAGGCTGTTGCATGGAGATGAAAGCTCGGGCGCTCCTGACTTCGATCGTGGTGCTCGTAACGATTTCTTTGGTTGGCTGCGGACACTACACCTGCGGCGTGACATTCGGAAATTCCAGTTGCTCACCCTCAGGTGGCGGCGGTCCCTCGCAGGGTGGAGGCGGAGGCACGACACCGTCCGTCGCGTATGAATACTACTTCGACTTGGGCGCCCTCGACGGTGCCAGACTTGATCAGTCAAACAATTTTGCTGTGATTCCGAATTTTGTAAATCCGCCGCAAGCTTCGACCGGAGTTGGCGGCATAGTGGTGGTACAGAAAAAGTGGATGTACGTCACATTTAATGGGGTTCAGACGGTCGAAGCGTATTCCATTGATGGCACGACCGGAGCGCTAACGCCAATCTCAGGCAGTCCGTTCAGCTCGCCCGATGGCAATTCGGTTTCGTCGGATCCGGCTGGCAAGTTTCTCTTCATGAGTGGCGCGGACAACGATGAAGTCTCCGTTTTCATGATCAACCAGACGGACGGATCGCTGACGCTGGTCGGGACTTATCCTGCGGGAGTCGGTTTCGCGGAACAAGCGACGACCGATGGACTGGGCCGATTTCTCTATGTGACAGGAGGAAATCTGGGCTCTGAGGTCGCCGTGTTCTCGATTGGTTCGACGGGCGCGCTGACACCTGTCGGCGGAAGCCCATTTGCCATTTCAATTGCGGAGTTGGCCGGCGAGCCAACCGGAAAATTCCTCCTGGGTATCACCGGGAATGGCGCAAACAATGGATTTCCGAGTGACAACCACGTCTACGTCTATTCCATCAACCAAACGACGGGTGTGATTACGCCGGTGACAGGTTCTCCTTTTGCGACGACCTTCACTCCGGCGAATTTGAGAGTTCACCCGAACGGGACTTTGATCTACACCTTCAATCAGACTGTGTTCGGAGCTTCGCCGATGGAGGGTTTCCAGTTCAACACGACGACAGGAGCGCTGACGGCGTTAGCCGATTCGCCCTTCACGTCCCTAACCGCTCCGATAGGAGAGTTCGACCAGAACGGGACATTCCTTTTCATGCGTTCTTTAGCAACCCTGTCCGTGGTGAGCGTTAATGGCACAAGTGGCGCTCTGACGAGCGTCGGAACACCAATCACGACAGTTGGTTCGGAGGGAGACTTCGCGGTGACCGATCCACAATAAGTTTGACGGTACGGTGCGATCAGGGCGGAGTGAACCAGCTCCGCCCTCGTTCTTTTGGCGCTGCAGGCGGCGGGAGCATGGGGTGGGCGGTACCCGCAAGAGAATGGGATGCGATGTCTTGAGGCGGTACAATAGGGGCACAGATCAGGGACAATTTCACGCCGAGGCTGCATTGTCGAAGAATGCACCGTGGAAAGTGCGCTGAAACAAACCTTTTGAGGGTTGCAGACGTCTGACAGAACGCGAACGGTTCCATCTACTATCATCTTCTAAGGATTTCAACTACACCCAACCGTGACGATCAAGATCAGAATCCCGAAGGCAAACGAAGGTACAACGTGGCTCGGGACCACGCTGGTTGCCAAAAGATCCGTTGATGCGCGCGGCGCTGGTCGTATTTCTGGTCCTCGCGGTCTCGGTCACGGCGCTGTTTTCCTACTTCTACATCAAGTATGACCGCATCATCGAACACCGGTTCCGGACTCCGGTATTCGCCAATTCAGCGAAGATCTATGCCCTGCCGCGCGTCATCCGCGAAGGTCAGAAGATCGAAGCCCGTGAGATTGCGGCCGATCTGCGGCGAGCCGGATACTCCGAGCAAGAGGGACAGTCGAAGCTGGGGACGTTTCATTTAGCGACTGGCGGAATCGAGATCACGCCGGGGCCGGAGTCGTATCACAGCCCGGAAGCGGCGCGGATCACGATTGGCGAAGGGCAGATCTCCCGCATCACGAGCCGCGGAACGGAACTGTCGGCGTACGAACTGGAGCCGCAACTCGTCACCGCGCTGTTTGACGCGGAACAGCGATCGAAGCGGCAGGTGGTGAAATACAACGAAATTCCACCGGTGATGGTGCAGGCCGTCCTGGCCATCGAAGACCGGCGATTCTTCGAGCACAGTGGCGTCAACTTTGGGCGCACGCTCGAGGCCGTTTGGGAAGACGTCATACGGCAACGGCGAGCGCAGGGCGGATCGACGTTGACGCAACAGCTGGCCCGCGGGTTTTTCCTGACTCCGGAAAAGTCGATCAAACGCAAAGTAACGGAGATGTTGATTGCGGAAGAGCTTGAACAGAAATTCAGCAAGCAACAGATTTTCGAGTTCTATGCGAACTGGGTGAACCTCGGCCAGCGCGGTTCGTTCGGGATCAGCGGATTTGGGGAAGCTTGCCGATCGTACTTCGGGAAGGATCTGAAAGATATCTCTCTGCCGGAAGCAGCATGCTGGCGGGAATCATTCAGGGGCCGAGCCGGCTTTCGCCATATCGGCATGCGGAACGTGCGCTTGAACGGCGCAACCTGGTGCTGGATGCGATGGTCGAAACGCACGCGATCACAAAGGAGCAGGCGGACAAGGCGAAGGCAACCCCTCTGAAACTGGCGCCACCGAACGTGGAGTCGAGTGACGCTCCTTATTTCGTGGACATGGTGCGCGACAGCCTGATCAGCAAGTTCAACGAGACCGAATTGAACGATTCGTCTTACCGAATCTATACGACGCTGGATCCGGACTTGCAGAAGGCGGCGGCGCAAGCAGTGGAGAGCGGCATCAAGCTGGTCGACGAGCAAGTGAAGAAGATGCGGACCAAGAAGATCAAGGTCGGCAAGAAGTATGAGACGAAAGTGCTCGACGGTCCGCAGGCGCAAGTCGCGCTGGTCGCGATTGATCCGCATACGGGGTCGGTGCTGGCGCTGGTGGGCGGACGCGATTACGGCTGGAGCCAGTTAAATCACGCGGTGGCGAAGCGGCCGACGGGATCGATTTTCAAGCCATTTGTCTATGCGACGGCGATGAACACGGCGCTGGATGGCTCGCAGAACGTGATCACTCCGGCATCGACGGTGACGGACGCACCATCGAGCTTTGCGTATGGCGATCAGATCTACGAGCCGCGCAACTATAAAGAGGAATATCACGGGGATGTGACGCTGCGGTATGCGCTGGCGATGTCGCTGAATAATGCGACGGTGAAGGTGGCGGAAGAAGTTGGATACGACAAGGTGGCGGACCTGGCGAAGTCGGCGGGAATCGCTTCGGTGAAGGCGACGCCGGCGATGGCTCTGGGTTCGTATGACGCGTCGCCGATCGACATGGCGGGAGCGTACACGACGTTCGCGAATAATGGAGAGCGGCTGTCGCCGATCCTGCTGCGGTCGGTGCGCAATGGCAAGGGCGACGTGATTTCGAACTACAACACGGATCAGCGGCAGGTGCTTGATCCGCGAATCGCCTACGTCATGACGAACATGATGGAAGGCGTCATCAACAACGGGCTGGGATATACGGCGGTACGGCTGCGAGGATTTACTCCTCCGGCGGCGGGTAAAGACCGGAAGTTCGCATGACGGCTGGTTTGCGGGCTACACGTCGAACTTGCTCTGCATTGTCTGGGTGGGATACGACGACTACAGCGACTTGCGGCTTAGCGGCGCACAGACGGCGGCGCCGATCTGGACCGAGTTCATGAAAAAGGCCGCGGCATTGCCGCAGTACTCCGGCATGCAGGAATTTTCACAGCCATCCGGGGTGGTGGATGTGCAACTCGACAAGGCGACGAACCGGCTGGCCACGCCAAATTGCACGGATGACTACACTTCGGCCTTTGTGGCAGGAACGGAGCCTCACGACACCTGCGACGCGCAAAGCGGCATGAAGGGCTTCTTCTCAAAGATCTTCGGAAGCGGAGACAAGGCGCCCATGCCTCAGGAGCAGCAGGCGGCCCAGGCAGCCAATCCGCAGGATCCGAATAATCCTCAGGACCCTAAGAAAAAGAAGGGTTTATTCGGCAAGATCGCCGGAATATTTAAGGATGACAAAAGCTCGGCTCCGGTGTCTAAACCTCCAGACGGTAGCCAGGCAGCGCCGCATTAGAGCGGATACCGGGCATAACACCGGCTTTCGGGGTTGTAGGTCCGGGAATGAGTCGAGTAGGACTCTGCTAAAATTTTCGCCGCCCGGCCAAAACTGTGCCAGAATAAGCGCAACATTAGGGGGTGGCCTGTGTCCTTCTACCCGAGAGCTCTGCTGATTCCCGCTTCACTTCTTGCCGTTGCCGTTTTCACTTTCTCACCAGCCTCATCCACGCGCGCAGGTTGCGTACGGCGAACAAGTTCAAATCAAACCTCCACTGCTGCGGATGATTGATCCACCGTCGGCGGATGCGACGGTCGACGATCTGCAGAAGCAGGCCGACCAATTGCGGGGCGAGAAGCTGTATCTCGACGCGCTGGATTACTATCGCGCGGCACTCGCGAAGGAACCGAAATCGGCCGCTTTGCTGAACAAGATCGGCATCACCGAATTGATGATGCAGCGCTATCGCGAGGCAAAGAAATCGTTTGATCAGTCGATCAAAGCGGACCGCCATTTTGCCGATCCCTACAACAACCTGGGAGTCGTCTACTACGAAGAGAGGAAGTGGGGCGCGGCGGTGAAGGAATACCGGCACGCGATTTCCATCGATGCGATGTCGGCTTCGTTCTTCAACAATCTGGGAGCGGCGCTGTTCTCGAAGAAGGAATTTGAAGCGGCCGTGCAGGCATATCAGAAGGCGGTAGAACTCGATCCCGATGTGTTTGAGCGAACTTCGCGGGGCGGCGTGCAGGCTCAACTTCCCAGCCCTGAAGACCGGGCCCGGTACGACTACACGGTGGCGAAGCTTTACGCGAGCATGGGATATTCGGATCGGTCGCTGGAATATCTGAGGAAGGCGATGGAAGAGAATTATAAGGATTTCAAGAACGTATATCGCGATACCGAGTTTGCTGCGCTGCGCAAAGACAAGCGATTTACCGAACTCGTTGCTACGAAACTGCCGCCAATGCCGGAATAAGCAACAGAGATCGACGTCAAGTAATGGAATCGGGACCTGGCCCAAGAGGCGTTGGTCCCGATTTTGTTTCATTCAGTCCCTCGCTCGATGTCCAACATGCGAGGCTCAAGAATACCCTGGGGCCGAGTTCGGCGAAGAACGTTACGCGCTGAAATGAAGGATCTGTCGCGGATTTTGCGCGTTCCACAGGCCATCCCCAGGTTTTACAAAGATTTACAAAATTAGACGGAACTTAATGCGCTGGCGGTGTTTACTGTTTTCACATACTCCTGAAAACAACAGGGTGAGTAAGGAGAAACGGTAGCCCATCGGATGCTGACCCGAGCACGCCCCAAGCAAGCATCCGGTGGGTTTTTCTTTTTTTGTCGTCCTGGCGGTAGCTATCTCTAATTTCAAGCCCTCCGTGGTTCTGATCCCTTCGCACAGGGTTTGTCAGTTCGAACTGCGATGACTGTAAGAAATCTGCTGATGCTGGCTGCTTTTCGGCTACAGAGGACAGCAGATTCCTCCCTTCGGTCGGAATGACAAGCCGACTGTTCATTCCTCCCCACCTCGTTGTCATTCCGAGGAAGCAAAGCGACGAGGAACCTACTTATCTCATGCGGCGGTAAGCTGCTGGCGACCAGCAGGTTCTTCCCTTCGGTCGGAATGACAAACTCGGGAAGAACCGCAAGGGGTGACTCAGATACTGAGGCAAAAAGACCAAGTGTCGGGAAAGTGTGGGAGTTTGCTCAAATCGAGTGATTTGACCGCCCTTACTGAACCGTGGGGCTGCGTTCGCCGATGTAGGCTTCGACGATTTTCTTCCATTTGCCTTGGGCTTTGAGGATGAACTCGACGGCGTCGCGGAGAGCGCCGTCGCCACCGGCATGCGGGGTGATGTAGTGCGCTTCCTTTTTCACCTCGGCGCGGGCGTTCTGAACAGCGATAGCGAGCCCTCCTGCGCGCATGGCCGGCAGATCGATGACGTCGTCCCCGACGAATGCTGCTTCCTCGAGCGTCACACCGTCTTCCTTCACGATTTCCTCAAAACAGGTGCGCTTGTCCTGGATTCCCTGGCGGACGTACTCCAGCTTCAGGTCGCGGGCGCGAAGGGCGACAGTTTCGGAGACGCGCTTGGTAATTAGGCCGGTTTTGATCCCGGCGAGGCGGGCGAGCGAAATGGAAGTTCCATCATGCGCATGAAATCCTTTGGCTTCGATCAGAGACTGGCTGTGAAAACCGAATCCGCCTTGTCCGCCGTGTTTGGCCGATTGTTCTAACACGCTTTGCTGCGTGCCAGCGGGCGCGGGAAAGATGAAGAGCTTTCCGTCGGTCAGGACGCCGTCGACGTCGAACAGGAGCAGTTTGATCTTGCGGGCGCGGGCTTGAGCGGAAAGTTTGGGCATCGGGGCGATTCTAGCATTGCGGTGTTGCGGGGATGGATTGAGAAAGTCCCCACCCTTGTCTCACAAAAAAATCGCGAGACAAGGATGGGGCACACATTTTCGGAAGATTACTTCTGAGAGGCTGCGGATTCCAGGTCTTCGGCGGCTTTGTTGATTCCGGCGGCGACTTTGTCGATCACCTCTGAGACCATGGGAATCTGAGCGTCGGCTTCCTTCCACTTTTTCTCGTCCATATATTCGCGGACGGCGGCCACCGGTTTGGCTCCATATCCCGTGTAGGCGCCAGGCGCGTAGATCTGATTCTTGAACCAAGGACGTTCGGGCAGACCCTTCTGATTCAGGAACAGGCGCGAGACGGCGAGAAGGTCCGCATTTACCGTATCGAGCGACGTCGATGGAATGGGCCGCAGTGTTTCCTTTGAATTTCGCCAGCGCCTTCGTGTAATGTTCGGAGCTCTTCTTGAGTCCCTCAAGGGAATTTTTCATGGGCGCGAAGTTCATGTAGGGCGGCACGGTTTCCACGGGCGGCGGAACAGATGTCTTGTGGGGATCGGCCGTCGCATTGAAAACACCTTCCTGGAGTTCGAGATTGCGCTCGGTGAATTCATCCTGCTTGTCTTTGAGAAGTTTTTCCAGGTCCGATCTCGTACTTCGAGATTGCTTCTACCTGCCCAGCGTAGTCGTATGGAAGTAGATCGGAATCCGCTACTCGCATGATGGTGGTTCCAGCAGTTTGCGCGAGAGCCTTCCATAGACAAAGTCGCCGTCGACGAAATGCGTGTACCAGTAGAAGTCGTCATAGATGGAGTGATACTGGTCGCCTTCATCTTCCCCCCCGAAACCAATGTCGAGAGATGGAATGCCCGCGAAATCCTGAAAGGCGGTGTAGTCGGAGCCGTCTCCGAGGGCGTTGACCCGCAGGTCGGTCATCTTGCGGACTTGCGGCTCGTTCGTCTGCGTCTTTCGCGCGCGCGATCGCATGAAGGTGCGACCGTTGCCATACCGAGATGTTCTTTTCGGGATCATTGATGTCGCGGACAACGGCGCTAATCAGTGGCTGCAAATCTTGAGTTCCGCCGGCGCCGAAGAATCCCCGTTCGTTGCCGTCGGTGTTGAGATAGAGGACAGCGTGTTTTTTCAGGTCTTCAACGTGAGTCTCGACCCATTCGACCGAGCCGAGTAGCCCGGGCTCTTCACCATCCCACGCACAGTAGATGATGGTGCGCTTCGGCACCCAGCCTTGCTTGTGCAATTCACCGAGCATGCGTGCTTCTTCGAGTTCGGGCGCCATGCCGGCGATGGGATCGTCGGCACCATTGACCCATGCGTCATGGTGGTTGCCGCGAATCACCCATTGATTGGGATCTGAGCCCGCAATGGTGGCGATCACGTCGTAGATGGGCTTCGTGTCCCAGTTGGAGGCGACCTTGAGGTGGACGCGGGCGGGGCCGGGGCCAACGTGGTAGGTCATGGGAAGGCCGCCGCGCCAGCCTTCAGGAGCGACTTGTCCTTGAAGGGCTGAGAGGAAAGGCTGGGCGTCCGCATAAGAGATCGGCAGGACCGGAATCCGCGTGATTGTCTTGGCGTCTTTGAGGGCGAGGCGCTTGGCGCCGGGAGTTGCGCCAACGCCGGGTGTCAAAGGATCGCCTGGATAGTCGGTATCCATCACGCTTCCACGTTGGACCCCTTCGCTCGGACGCCAGCCACCGTTCGGATAGTCGTCGCCGTAAAAGTACCCGTCTTCGCGAGGATCGGAGTAAATGATGCAGCCAACGGCTCCGTGTTCCCAAGCGACCTTAGGCTTGACGCCACGCCATCCCGAACCGTAACGCGCGATCACGATCGCGCCCTTGACCGAAACTCCGAGGCGATCGAGTTGGTCATAGTCTTCGCGATTGCCGAAATTCACGTAAACGAGCGGCGCCGTTACGTCACCATCGGCAGAGTAGGCATTGTAGGTTGGAAGCTGCTCGGAGGTCTGATTTGATGTGGGGTCAACCGCGACGATAGGTTCTTGCAGCTTGGCTTTGTAAGGCTTAGGCGAAAGGAGTTCGAGAGCACGCTCCTTCGGCGTGGGAAAGAGGACGTTGAATGTTTCGATGTGGGCGTCGAAACCCCACTCTTTGAAGCGGGCCAGCATCCAGTCGGCGTTGTCTTTATCGTAGGGCGAACCAACGTGGTGGGGCCGCGCGGAGAGACGGCGCATGTTTTCGCGGATGTTCGCGGGGACAACGCCGTCCTGAAATTTCTTTTCCCAGCCGCGTTCGGTGACGGTGCTCTGCGCGTTGTACCCGAGATAGGGTGCGCCGCTGGTTTCCGCAGTTTGCGCCTTGGCCGAGAGATGGCTGAAAGTCAAAAGAAGGGTGAAGGCAGTGAGTTGGTTTTTCCAGTTCAACAGAGTTCCCCCGATTGCAAAAGAATCGAGATTCTACCATCGGGACGACGAGATGTTTTCCGCATGAGATTGTTATGGCGAAATCTCATCGGCCTGCCGCTCGCCAGTTCACCAGGGACGAAGGCTGCAGGCTAAGGCGAATATTTTGCGAAAGTTCGATTTCGGTCTAGAATGTCCGGATGCCTTCCGTCCCTGAGTCTTTAGCTTGGGCACATCCCCTCGTTTCGGAGTGGTTTGTATCGCGGTTTGGAACGCCTACCGAACCGCAGGAGCAGGGGTGGCCGCACATTCTGGCGGGGCGGGACACGCTGATTTCCGCTCCGACGGGGTCGGGCAAGACACTCGCGGCGTTTCTCGCGTGCATCGACCGATTGGTGCGGAAAGCCCTGGCCGGGCATCTGAGCGATCACACGGAAGTTCTCTACGTTTCTCCGCTGAAGGCGCTGGGGAACGACATTCAGAAAAATCTGGAAATCCCCCTCGGCGAAATTCTCGCTCTGGCGGGTGAGCGCGGATTCTTAATGCCGGAAATCCGCACCGCCGTGCGCACCGGGGACACGTTGATGCCCGAGCGGAGGGCGATGCTGAAGCGGCCTCCGCACATTCTGGTGACCACGCCAGAGTCCCTCTACATCTTGCTCACCGCAGATAAGAGCCGTGCCATTCTGCGCGACATCGAGACGGTGATTGTCGACGAGATTCACGCTGTGGCCGACGACAAGCGCGGGGCTCATCTCGCGTTGTCGCTGGAAAGGTTGGAGGCACTGCGGAGACAGGCTCTGGGGTGGACGCCGAGCATCCCTTCCGCTTCAGACAGAGAAGCGGGTTCCTCGTCGCTTTCGCTCCTCGGAATGACAGAAAAAAGTGAACTGGCTGGAATGACGAGGGAGAGAGTCGCGATCGTTCGTATTGGGTTATCGGCTACTCAGAAGCCGATTGAAGACGTTGCGCGGTTTCTGACAGGGAACGGGCGGGCTGATCCTGTAATCGTGAATGTCGGGCACAAGCGAACGCTTGACCTCGCGGTTGAAGTTCCTCCGATACCGTTGGGGCCGGTGGCTTCGAACGAAATGTGGGATTCGATTTACGAGCGGCTCGTGGAGTTGGTGTCGCAGCATCGCTCGACGCTGGTGTTTGTAAATACACGGCGCATGGCCGAACGCGTTGCGCATGAACTCGGCGAGCGCATTGGCGAAGAGAACGTGGCAGCGCATCACGGCAGTTTGTCACGAAAACTGAGGCTGGCTGCGGAGAAGAAACTGAAAGAGGGCCTGGTCCGTGTGCTCGTGGCGACGGCATCGCTCGAACTCGGTATCGACGTCGGCTTCGTCGATCTGGCGGTACAGATTAATTCTCCCAGAGCGATAGCGGTGGCGTTGCAGAGAGTGGGACGGTCTGGTCACTGGCGTGGCGCCGTGCCCAAAGGACGGTTCTTCGCGACGACACGCGACGATTTGATGGAGTGTGCATCGTTGGTGCGCGCGATCCGGCAAGGAGATCTGGACCGGCTGATCATTCCAGATGCGCCGCTGGATGTGCTGGCGCAGCAAATCGTGGCGTCATGCGCCGCCGAAGAGTGTGACGAAGATGAAATGTTCGAGCGTTCGCGGCGGGCTTATCCCTACAGGGATCTAAAGCGGGAGACGTTTGATTCGATCCTCGAGATGCTGTCTGAGGGTATTGCCGCCCGGCGGGGGCGGTATGGCGCGTACATCCATCGAGACCGCGTGAATGGAAAGTTGCGGGCGCGGCGCGGTGCACGGCTGGCGGCGATCACGAGCGGCGGAGCGATTCCCGACAATGCCCTCTATACGGTGGTTGCCGAACCGGAGCAAGTTGTTGTCGGAACCGTCGACGAAGACTTTGCGGTGGAGAGCAATCGCGGCGACATCATGCTGTTGGGAAATACCTCGTGGATGATTCATCGCGTGGAGACGCATTCCGGACGAATGTTGGTACAGGACGCTCACGGCGCGCCTCCGAGCGTGCCATTCTGGCGGGGCGAGGCTCCGGCGCGAACGCAGGAACTGTCGGCGCACATCGGGGATTTGCGGGAAAAGATCAGCACGATGCTGCCGAAGACTTCGCCGGTCGGATTTTCGGCGACGCAACCGGAAGTTGCCACCGCCGTGACTTGGCTCAAGGAAGAGTGCGGGCTGGACGATTCGGGCGCGGAACAGGCGATCCAATACATCCTGGAAGGGAGAGCGGTGCTGGGTGCGGTACCGACGCAAACCACAGTGATCGCGGAACGATTTTTTGACGAAGGCGGCGGAATGCAGTTGGTGATTCACGCGCCGTTTGGCGGCCGGATCAATAAAGCGTGGGGCTTGTCGCTGCGCAAGCGATTCTGCCGCGGATTTAATTTTGAATTGCAGGCTGCCGCGACCGACAACGGGCTGAACATTGCTTTGGCAGAGCAACATAGTTTTCCGCTTGGCGACGTTTTTCATTTTCTGCAGGCGGATTCGGTACAGCCGATTCTGGAGCAGGCGGCACTGGATTCTCCGATTTTCGGCACGCGGTGGCGATGGGATGCGAACCGCGCGCTGGCGCTGTTGCGCTTCCAGAATGGCAAGAAGGTTCCGCCGCAAATTCAAAGGATTCGCTCGGACGATTTGCTGGCTTCAGTATTTCCAGATGCGGCGGCGTGCTTCGAAAACATCGAAGGGGAACGGCAGATTCCGGATCATCCTCTGGTGGGCGAAGTGATGAAAGATGTGCTCACCGAGGCGATGGATGTCGAGGGCCTGAAGTCCCTACTGCGCGGAATGGCGTCCGGAGAAATCCGCGTGATTGCAGTGGATACTCCGGTTCCGTCGCAGTTCTCACATGAGATTTTGAATGCGAATCCGTATGCATACCTGGATGATGCCCCGCTGGAAGAGCGGCGGGCGCGGGCGGTCCAGATGCGGCGTTCGTTGCCGGAGTCGGTGTTGGAGGAAGTCGGAGGCCTCGACCAGGGAGTCATTGCGCAGGTGAGGGAAGAGGCGTGGCCGGATGTGCGCGATGCCGATGAATTGCACGACGTGCTGCATACATTGGTTGCGCTGCCGGAGGATTGGTCTACCGGAGGTGGTCGTGAATCAGGCAATTCCGCATGGAGTAACTATTTTCGACGCCTACTCGACGAGGGACGCGCAGGAATCGCTCTAATTGATGGGCGCCGATATTGGGTTGCGGCCGAGAAGGTCCGAAGTTTTCTGGCAGTGTTTCCTGCGGCGTCGTTTGAGCGGATGCCGGCCGACATCGGCATCAAAGATATTTCGCGCGACGATGCGCTGCTTATCGCTGGTTACAGGGTGGATGGCTCACGCAGGGCCGGTTTCGGCTTCGCAACTCGGCGAGGCGGTAGGGCTGCCTGCTTCCGATGTGGAGAAGGCTCTGTTACTGATGGAGGCCAGCGGCACGGTTTTGCGCGGAAAGTTTACCAAGCCGCAAGCACGCGGGCAGGAGCGCCCGCGCCACAAGGGGATGCACTCCAGACAAGAATCTGAAACGGAGTGGTGCGAGCGGCGGCTGCTTGCGCGGATCCACCGGTTAACGGTCGGCGCTTTGAGGCGGCAGATCGAGCCGGTTTCTCCGGCAGCGTTCATGCGCTGGCTCATGCAATGGCAGCATGTTGCGCCGGGGTCGCAGACTTCGGGCGAACGAGGCGTGCTTGAGGTTTTGCAACAACTCCAAGGCTTCGAAATTCCGGCGAATGCATGGGAGCGGCATGTCCTTGCGAGGCGGATCGCGAATTACGATCCGAAATGGCTCGATCAGCTTTGCATGACCGGGGCGGTGGGATGGGGACGGTTGTCGCCGCATCCGGCGACCTTAGATTCGGGAGGGGTGCGCGCGACAAATGATTCGGCGGCGCCGCGGCAACGGAGGGTGATTCCCACCAGCGTTGCCCCGATCACGTTTTTTGTACGCGAAGAGGCGGACTGGATGGCGATCCGGGAAAATCCGCATTTCTCTGCCGGCGATGCGCGAGTGGCATCGGAACCGCCCGAGGCTGGTTCGCGAATCATTCGGCGGACTCAGTGTTGGAGCGCGAGGAGTGCTGCAATTCCTACAGAAGCGAGGCGCGTCGTTCTTCGCCGACATCGTGCGCGGGACTGAGAAGTTGAAGGCTGAGATCGAGACGGCTCTTTGGGAACTGGTTGCTGCCGGTGTTGTGACTGCCGATGGATTCGAGAATCTGCGCTCCCTGATTGATCCCAGACGGCGGGCTGGAATTGTCGCCGGCAAGGCCATGCGCCCTCGGCACAGTGCTGGTCGATGGGCGCTGCTGCACGCGGATGTAGCGGCGGATCGGCCGCGGGCTGTGGAAGCGGCTTGCTGGATGCTCCTGCGGAGGTATGGGATCGTCATCCGGGACTTGCTGGCGCGGGAGTCGAATCTGCCTCCTTGGCGGGAACTGCTGATGGCTTTCCGCCGGCTCGAGGATCGAGGGGAAATCCGTGGCGGCCGGTTTGTGGATGGATTCCTGGGAGAGCAGTTCGCGCTTCCAGTTGCCGTAGAGTCGGTGCGAGCCATCCGGAACCAGCCTTTGAGTGGGGAAACGACGACGTTGTCGGCGGCGGACCCTCTAAATCTCGTCGGAATCCTGGTCCCAGGAGATCGGGTGCAGGCGATCTCGGGAAGGACCGTGAGTTATCGGGACGGAATCGCGGTGGTGGCGGAAGAGAAGGCCGAGGCGAGTGCGGCGGTAGCCGGATAGGAGTCGCCGATCAGGCCCGGCACGTGCATTCCCTTCAGAAAAGAAAAAAGGTCAGAAGCTCGATGAGGGGGTCCCCCGAGCCTCTGACCGGCGATCTCGGCGTGAACTTCTTGAAAGCGCTTCCCCCATCGCTTTTGCCGAGCATCCGCGACTTCTCTACTATGCAAGCGAACCGCCAATCGACAAGATGGATGCCGAACCGACGGCAGGAAGCTCTAAACATTCGGCCTGCAATGATTTAGAGTGTTGCGGGATTCATGCCTGGCATCCAGGGTGAGGGTAGCTACCCTTCAAATCGCTATCTGATCGGATAGGCTGACTAACCGTTCGGATATTGGAAATCCTGCAGCTTGGGCATGCAAATGTTCCAATCCTGTGATATCAAGTTCTGCACGGAGTGAGAGACCTGATTGCGGCCTAGACTATTGGTGATTGCGGGACCCTCGAAAGATGCCACCATTCCGCTGCCTGATGGCGAGGCTACCGTCGGGCGCGACCCCACGAACGTAGTAGCGGTCGTCGATCCCTCGGTTTCCCGGAAGCATTGCCTGCTTCGATGCGACGACGGCCGGTTTCAGATCAAGGATCTGGAAAGCCGGAACGGCACCCTCGTCAACGGCAAAATCATCAAAGAGCACTGGCTGGAACATGGAGACGAAATCGCGACGGGCGATTCCGTATTCGTGTTTCTGATCGAAGAAGACGAACCGGTCGCCGATGTCGAGCCGTGTCGAGTTCGACGAGCGCAAGCCTACCGCCGAAACCCGGGTGATGTATCCCAAGGACGTTCTGTACCTGCAGCCGGAGCGGCTGTTGAAGGAATTACCAGCATCGGCCTCAGGTGGCACGGAATTTGAGCGCGCTGCTGAAGATCAGCCGGGTCGTGCATGCCATCCGCGACCTCGAAGAGTTGCAGGCGCAGTTGCTGGATCTGATTTTCGAGGTCGTACCCGCCGGAAGAGGAGCGATCTTGCTGGCGGAAAACGCGGGGCAGGAATTCAGCTGCCTGTATGCGCGAACCCGACAGGCGAGCCAGCCTCAACTCGTGAGCGTGAGCCGGACGATCGCGCGCCAGGTGATGAAGGACAATGTCGCGGTTCTGGGTGTGAACGTCGCGACCGGCGCCCTTCGAGAGGTGGAAAGCCTTGCGCAGTCCGAAGTGCGCTCACTGCTCTGTGTGCCGCTGAGTGTATTTCATCGCATGATCGGCTGCATTTATCTCGACAGTACGAATGCCACGAATCGGTTTAATGAAGACCATCTGCAACTGACGGCGGCGGTCGCGGGAATTTCGGCTGTGGCGTTGGACAATGCCCGCCGATTGCAGTGGCTTGAGCAGGAGAATCAGCGTCTCACCACCGAAATCCGGCAGGAACAGAACCTGGTCGGAGAAAGCGCCAAGATCAAGGAGATTTTCCAGTTCGTTGCGCGAGTCGCTCCCAGCGACATGACGGTGCTGATCGAGGGGGAAAGCGGGACCGGCAAAGAGTTGGCGGCACGAGCCCTGCATCGCAATAGCCCCCGCGCAAGCAAGCCGTTTGTGGCGATCAACTGCGCTGCGATTCCGGAAACCTTGCTGGAGACGGAGTTGTTCGGGCACGAGCGCGGAGCATTCACCGGAGCCACGGCTCAAAAAAAAGGCAGGCTGGAGGTCGCTGATGGCGGGGTTGTATTCCTGGATGAAATTGGCGAACTGGCACCTGCACTGCAAGTGAAATTGCTGCGCGTGTTGCAGGAGCGCGAATTCGACCGGGTTGGGGGATGCATCCCATCAAGATTGATGTGAGAGTGATTGCGGCGACGAATAGGAACCTTTTGAATGAGGTGCAAGAAGGGAAATTCCGGCAGGATTTGTATTACCGTTTGGCGGTATCCAAGACTACACATGCCTTCGTTGCGGGAACGAAAAGAAGACATCCCGATGTTGACCAGGCATTTCATCCAGAAGCATGCCAAGCGTTGCAAAGTGAAAAGCAAGCCAGTATCACGCGAAGCGATGGCCACGCTGGTGAATTATGAATGGCCGGGAAATGTGCGTGAACTTGAGAACGCAATCGAGCGGGCCTTGGTGATGGGAACTTCGGAGATGATTTTGCCGGAGGATTTACCGGAATCTCTGTTGGAACAGACGGCTGCCGGAAGAAATGCATTCGGGAAAATATCATGCCAGTGTCAAGGAATTGAAGAAGCAGTTGATTTTGGATGCGGTGGAGCAGACGCGTGGGAATTACTCGGACGCGGCAGGAATTCTTGGAGTGCATCCGAATTATCTGCACCGGCTGATTCGGAACTTGGGATTGAAGAGACGAACTCAACCAGACGCTGCGCGCGCGCGGAAAGATGACCGGAGGCGCTGCGTAGTTTCGGCCCCCTGTCTGGGTTTGTAAATCAGACCATTAAGGCAAAGGTAGTTGCAGCAATTTTGCCGGGTCGACGTAGGTTCCTTGCCAGCGGACGGCAACGTGAAGATGCGGGCCTGTGGCACGCCCTGTGCCGCCGCTAAGTCCGAGTTCTTGTCCTCGCTTCACAGTGTCTCCTTCTTTCACCTTGAGTTCCGACATATGAAAGTAAAGAGTCAATAGTCCTTGACCGTGGTCGAGGAAGACGCAGTTGCCTTCGAAATAGAGAAAGCGCGCGAGGAGCACAGTCCCCGAATTCATGGCGGCGACCGGAGTTCCAGTAGGAACGCGGAAATCCAGACCGTAGTGCGGACGTTGAGCTTTGCCGTTGAAGATCCGCTGCGAACCGTAGACGTCGGAGATGGCTGCCTCGGCGGGCGCAGTGAATTTTCCATCCCACTCGCGGTCGGGTGTTACGCGATTTAGATACTCCTGCTTCGTCTTCTGGTCTTCGTCGATCTGTTTCACCTGTTCAGGGCTTGGCTCGGTGAACTTCTTCTCGACAGCAAGCTCCACTTTGATCTTTGGATAATTTGCGCGACCCACCAGGAATGGGTGACTGAAACTCACCGGAGTCTGGCTCGTCTTGGCTTCCCCTTTCAGTTCAAGCGTGTACTTGCCGGGCTCGGTTTCGAAACTGATTCCTCCAAGCGCGAACCATGTCTTATTGGAAGCGTCGTAGCTGAAGGTGAGTTGGTGCCCGAGCCACGTTCCGGTAAGGGATTCGAGCTTAGTCGGAGTTTTCGCCTGAAAGAGGACGGGGGCGCCATTGACCAGCTTTGCGGGTTGAGCGCGGACGGTCCACGTGGCGGCGCTGGCGGGCACGGTGGAACACCAGAGCAATGCTACGCAGACGATCACGAAATTGACGGCCCATGGACGGGGCCGCTGTTGCAATTCGTCGAATGGATAAGTACATCACCTTGCCAGCGTAGCACTTCAAGTAATTTCGCCGATCTATAATCGCGCTTATGCGTATCCGGAAACTCAATGGGTTTGTGAGTTGGCTCGTGCTGGGCGGGTTGGTATTTGCGCAGACCACAAGAGATGCGATCCATGCCGATCGGGTCGTGGTCCTGAAGAAGGAGCGCACTCTGCAATTGTTGAACGCAGGAAAAGTGATCAGGACATACAAGGTTGCACTAGGCGGCGATCCCGTCGGGCCAAAGGCGCGCCAGGGCGATCACAAAACTCCCGAGGGAGTTTACGTTCTCGATTCACGCAACCCACATAGCGGTTATTACAAGTCGATTCATATTTCGTATCCAAATGCGCGAGATCGAGCTGCGGCTGGTCAGATGCGAACTTCTCCAGGCGGCGACGTTTTTATCCATGGACTGCCAAACGGCTATCGATGGGTGGGGCGGGGTCATCGACTGAAGGATTGGACCGACGGATGCATTGCAGTGACCGATCAAGAGATGGACGAAATATGGCTTGCAGTGGCGAATGGGACGCCCATCGAAATTCGCCTGACGTTCCGCAAAGCAAGTCAAAAATCCACGTGCCAGCGCATTCGTCATTGCGCTATTCTTTCCCGCCGATTTGATTCCGAAGATTCTCAACTGATTGTGGCTGGCGACGAACACTTCGCCGTCGGCGACCAACGGGACCAGATTCGCATTTCCCTTGGTGTTGGGCCACATTCCAGCCAGGATCCGGACGAGCTGACGCATCGTTCCTTTGGTTACGGATTCAGGATTGAAGGCATAAAGATAAAGAGGATTTCCTTTCGAACTGGTGGCTCGCGTGAGAGCCCAGATGATTGGGCTTTTTGTGCCGTTGGAGGAGATGCTGGTGAAAAAGCCGCCATCCTGCACGCTCGCGGTAATAGCGGGAGACTGCGAAACTTTCACCAGAGCCGGCGTGGGCGACGTTTGAACTTTAAAAACCATGCGCAGATACGCCACCGCTTGTGACGACGCGTCCGAGACCGTCGGCGGGATCGACGAAATACGATTGACCGCACCAGCAGGCGTTGATGGCATAGGTTCCGAGAACATTGTTGGTCGTCGTGGAGTATCCGCCGAGAGCATCCTCGTTCATCAGATACATGCTGCCGTTCTTGCCGGCGGCGACGGCCATGTGAGGGGTGGTGCCGGGCTGATCTGGAAGCACCATGACGCCCCCGGAGCCGAAGTCCGTATCATTTTCATCAAGAGTGGCCTGATTCGATGGAGTGAACACGTCGACCACCGTCGATAGGTCAGACGAAACTTTCACGACGCTTTCCTGGATGTTGCTGACCCCGTCGTAAGTGGTGCCGGAGAAATCGGAATTTCCTGTGACAAAGAGGATGTTTCCCGAGTCGTCGGTGGACGGCCCGTAGCCGGACATCCAGATGGAAGAGAGGAAGTAAGTGTTGGGTGAAGTTGCCTGGATATCGAGAACCTGATTGGACGCGAGTGGAGTAAGCGTTCCGGTGGACCAACCGAGGATCCATCCGCGGGAGAGGTTGGGCGCGAAGTCGCAGAAGCTGCCAAAGGCGGCATATACGTTCCCGTTGGCAAGCAACAGGCCCGGACGCTGGCGCTGGTAGGTTGCGTTGAAGTTGAATGTGGTGCCGTCGAGCAGGGTGTGCGAAGCGACCACAACGACCGGGGTGACTTTGTCGGTGAGACTGCCGAGATCAAGCGCGTGCATGCGATAGGTGGGACCAGTCGCGTCCTGCGTGTAAATCATCACGTACAAAAGTATTGCTGGTGAGATCGATGACAGGCGTGGAGTTGATGCCGACGTTCGGTCCGTTATTGTCGCAGCCGAGAGGCATAGCGACCGGAGTTCCGAAATTCGGCTTGAGAAGAACCGCGCCGGTCTTCGCGTCGACGGCATAGATCGTGTTGCCTTCGGTGGCGACATAAACGACATCGTGCAGGCCTTTGCTCGTGCCGGCCGTAATATTCACAGCAGGAACAAAGAGTGGCTGGCCGTCGACCTGATCGTTCAGTTGAAGGGCGTGAAGCAACCCGAAAGAGGCACTTCCGACATTGGCGGGGGTGAGCACCGTCTCGTGGGAGTTCCATCCCGTGCGATTGTTGTCGACGTGATAGGTTGTAACGGCCTGCCCTGACGCCGAGGACGCGACACCAATGGCACATGCGGCGAGCACGACAAAAGCGCGCACAAATGGGCGCTGAGAGAGAAGTGGCATGGCAAATTCCTTTGGAATCGAAATCCGGATTAACGCAGGGCCGCCGCTGATGGGGGATCAGCCGACAAACCGGAGAAGCTTACGCCTTGGCAGACGAGGTGTAAATGAGAAGATCGACTTTGGGCGTAAAGTCCAGTGGGCACCGATAATTTGTGCCAGTTCCTGCAATAAAGCGACTCGCACGATAGAGGGCATATGGCCGTTACGAGCGTGACAGCGGAGCGTCCAGAGCTGGTCCGCGGTCTGAACGTGTGGCACGCGACGTCCATTGTCGCGGGCACGATCATCGGCAGCGGCATCTTTCTCGTTCCTGCCGAGATGATGCAAGCCGTCGGATCAGCGCGCCTCGTCTATCTGGCCTGGATCGTTGGCGGCTTGCTCTCGTTCTTCGGGGCCCTCACTTACGCCGAGTTGGGGTCCGTTCGGCCATTCGCCGGGGGCGAATATGTCTATGTGCGGGATGCCTACGGACCGCTAGCAGGATTTCTCTACGGTTGGACGTGGTTTCTCATCGCCAAGCCCGCATCGATCGCGACCGTGACCTCGGGACTCGTGCGTGTGATGGGAACGCTTTCTGCATTCCATTTCCTGCCGCAGGCGATCCTTTCATTTCACGTTACGCCGGGCCGGATCCTTGTTATCACCTACGGACATTTGGTCGCGATCGCCGCCAACGTGTTTATTACCGGACTAAATTACGTAGGCGTTCGGAAAGCAGGCAATTTTCAATTCGCGTTCACCGTGCTGAAGGTGGTCATGATCGTGGGCATCGCGGTGGTTGCGCTCACGGCCTCGTCCGGTTCATGGAGCAATTTCGGAACGACGTACGCCCGCGCGACCGGCGGAATGGCAGGATTCATGGCGGCACTGGTCGCCGCTCTCTGGGCTTACGACGGATGGAATGATTTGAACATGGTGAGCGAAGAAATTCAGCGTCCGGAGAAGACGATTCCAATTGCACTGATTGCGGGTGTGGCCCTGGTCGGCGTCTTGTACATGGGAATGAATGCCGGAATTCAGAGAGCGCTTCCGGCCACGACCATTGCGCAGTCGGCGGTCCCTGCAGCGGCGGCAAATGAGGCCGCGCTGGGTGCATGGGGGATTTCTCTGGTTTCCGTGGGGATGATTATTTCCATGCTCGCAGGATTAAACGGGACGGTCATGAGCGGAGGGCGGGTTCCTTTTGCGGTCGCGCGCGACGGATATTTATTCAAAGCGTTGGGAGAAGTTCATCCTAAATTTCACACGCCGGCATTAGCGCTGGTCATTCAGTCGCTCGTGGCCGATCATCTTGATCGTGGTCGGGGGCGCTTTTAAGGAATTATTTTCGCTTGCCATCTTTGCGGAGTGGCTCTTCTATGTTGTCGCGGCAAGTACCATCTTTGTCTTCCGGCGACGCGAGCCAAATGTGAGTAGGCCATTTCGTACGACAGGATATCCGGTTGTGCCGGCACTCTTCATCGGAACCGCGGCAGTTTTGCTGTGCTACACGTTCTTCAGCAACCTGCGAGATTCGATCGCGGGACTAATCGTAATCTTGTTAGGGATCCCGGTATACCTGTGGTTTGCGAAGCAGAAACGCCAACGATCGGGCATCGGTACTTAATTTTGAATTGATGTCTAAAGCTAAGACACACGATCGTAGCCAGGGCTAATTCTGATCCGCCGTGATGTGGTGACTTTCACGACGCGGAGAAATGCGGAACACAAAATTCGCACCCAAGCGAATGCCGTTCTGCGGCCCCACCGCGCCACTTGAATCAACAAAGTGTGCCCGCAGATAGTCAACGTTAAACCGAACAGCATAGGAGGAGGACAGGTTGCGTTCAACTCCGCCCCCAAATGCCCAGGAAAAGCGTGACTCCCATCCCCTGAAATACACCTGATTCACCGGAACAGCGCCATCCACTAATGTCATGCCCGCGAGTGCTCGAGCGAGGAACCGCATATCGCGCTTCCGCGCCACAATAAACACGGGACCTGCGAAGGCGCTTAGAACGGAGCTGCTATGTCCAGAATCGAGATCCCTTCCGGCACGAACATAGCTGGAATCCAAAGTCGCGGCCCAGCTCGGATTCAAGTTGATCATTCCGCTGGCCTCAATGCCGTTCAAATGAACCGCCGGCTTTCCTGCAAAACCCAAGTTGAGGTAGCTGTAGCCGACAGCGATGTCGCCGGGAGTAATTTCGCCGGCAGGCGCGGGCCCGGTTTGTTCATCTTGCGCGAACGAAGGAGCAGCGAGCACGACCAATAGCACGCAGAACTTTATTAAGTAGTCGCAAGGCTTCTCCTTGAATCCTTCAATCTAGGTCGCAATCGGGCTGCCTCATCCTCATGGGCACTGCGATTTAGTGAACGCTCAGAACTGCGGTTCCGTTCACGTCCTTCATGGTCGCGGTCACAGCAGTTGTTCCGGCACTGCCGCTTCTTGCGATGCCCGCCGAAGTCAGAATTGCAACGCCTGGCTCGGATGATGACCAGGTTACCCAAGGCGTCACATCCATGGTCGTTCCATCGCTGAAATCAGCCATGGCCCTGAACTTGGTGGAATGCCGCCTTGTTCCAGGGCGGCAACCGCAGGCGATACGACCACCGAGATGGCCTTTGCGGTTGTGACTGTCAGCTGGGCTGTTCCACCCTGCCCATTGAACACTGCAACGATGGTCGAAGTTCCAGGCGCGAGCCCGCTGGCATTGCCGGCGAAGACGGTCGCGACTGAGGGGCTGACGATGTCCAAAACGCGAAATCTGTCAGGTCTTGAGTCTTGCCATCTGCAAACGTTCCCGTCGCAGTGAAAGCGACTCCGGTTTGCACGGGTATGCTGGCGGTTGCCGGTGAAACCTTAATTGCAGTCAGTTGTGAGCTGACCGTGATCGTGCTGGTGCCCGTGACTCCGCCGAATTGCGCGGAGATCACCGCAGTTCCCCCAGCGACTGCGGTCACGTCGCCCGCATTGTCGACCGAGGCGACCGCCGCGGCCGAAGAACTCCAAGTCGCGTTATCCGTGATCACCTGTGTCGTGCCATCGCTCAGGGTCGCGGTGGCAACGCAGCTCAACAAAGTATTGGGCGCGAGTTCGGCAGTAGGCGGTGTGACGGAAATCGAAGAGATCGTTGCAGTCGATACATTCAGCGGCGCTGAACCCGTAACTCCGTTGAAGGTGGCAGAAATGTTGGCTGTGCCCGGACTGACCGCGGTAGCCGTGGCCCTGGCATCCACCGTCGCGACCGCGGTGTTGTCAGAGCTCCAAGTCGCATCGCCCGTGATGTCTTGAAAGGTGCCATCGCTGAACCGGCCAGCTGCAGTGAAATCCAGTGTGGTCGCCACTGCAATTGTCTGCGCCGGGGGCATAACGTTAATGGATACGATCGTGGCATTGTAACCGTGAGCGTGGTGGACCCACTGACGGACCCAAGGGTCGCTGTGATGGTCGTCGTTCCCGGAGCCACGCCTCTCGACGCTCCGGTGTTGATGACCTGGGCGACCCCGGTGTTGGAAGATGCCCACGTCACTTGTCGAGTCAGATTTTGAGTCGATCCATCGGAATAGTTACCCAGCGCATGAAATTGCACGGTCGTTGAAGCCGCTATGCTCCCGTTTGCCGGCAGGACCGTGATAGAGGTCAAGGTGGAAGCCTGGACGGCTACCGGCGTGCTCCCGGTGATTCCGTTAGAGGTCGCCGAGACGGTAAGAGAACCAAGGGCGAGAGCCGTGACCAGATCCGCCACCGTTGATCGATGCCACGCTGTGGTTTGACGAAGCCCATGTGACAGACCCAGTTATATCCTTCGTGCTTTGATCCGAAA
Organism: uncultured Acidobacteriota bacterium; assembly: GCA_963771765.1. GTDB lineage: Bacteria > Acidobacteriota > Terriglobia > Terriglobales > Acidobacteriaceae > Sulfotelmatobacter. The sequence continues at coordinate 101,143 of CAVYUY010000016.1, read as the reverse complement.
ATGTTCCGGTGGCCGTGAATTGCTTCAGTGTGCCAAGAAACACCTGTGAATTCGCTGGAGTGACGGCAATCGAGACCAAAACCGCGTCAGTCACTGTGAATGTGCTGCTGCCCTTGACTCCTGATTTCGTGGCACTGACTGTCGACGAGCCTGTCGAAAGGCTCGTTCCCAGACCGGAACCTGAAATTGTCACTACATTTGTGTTGGAAGAAGACCAGGAGACCGAGGCAGTAATATCCTGCGTCGATCCATCACGGAAGTGGCCGGTCGCGGTAAATTGTTGGGTTTCCCCCAACGGTACCGAAGGCCCTGACGGCGTAATTTCGATCGATTTCAGTATGCCGCCAACGCCTGGTGCGAATCCGCCGGCGCCGCAACCGCTCAGTAAGACGAGGCACACCAACGCAACGCACACTGCAGGCGCTGTGAGGAGCTTTTTCCATGTTTTCAATGGAGAAAATCTGAACATTTCAGATAAATGGTGGGGAATCATGATGTGCAGCCAAGAGCTTCGGCAAAAACTGGTCAAATCAGAGATTCCTGTATTCCACTTCATGGATTGGAGGCGAGTCTGACCATTGTAGGGTGGCTGCGGACGGCAAACAATTGCACGAACGTGTACGTTACTTCGGATATTCGGGGGAGGTCGGAAGCCTTCACTCCCCGTCTGATCCGAACCCATGAAAGGGGGAAAAGTCGCTGGTGGTGGTAAATCGGAAGTCCCTGCGCTCGCCAGACCGGCAGGTCATGACTCAGACCACGACAGAAAAGCGCCACGCATGACACTGGCCCCTTCTAAGCTGTTGAGAAATCAGACGAGGAGCGGTGTTCATGAGAGTCGGGCGCACTTTCGCTGCGGCCCATCTAGCCGAGCGAACTGCACGGTTTGGGGATGGTCACCGTTCCTAAGGTTTCCGGCTCGGACCTTCAAGCTGTGTTCGGCTACGATCTCGAAGGCGCTGGCACTTACTCGGCCAGGACGAACCACCATCGTGGGCGGACGACCTTCCCAGATTAGCCCATCCTAAAGAGAACTCAGACGAACCTCGTTAAATAGAAAAAGTCTGCCCGAAGAGTAGCTCCCTATAGCGCGGTGTTTTTGGGGGATGAAGATGAATACAATGTGCGTTGGAAAGGCAGGTCATTCCAAAGTGCTACGTCTCAGTGAACGCACCTTCGGGCTAGTCTCTCCAAAGTGTAGTAAGTTAATGAAGAAATCTACGCGTAACAGCCATTTCAGTTTTGCAAGATTACTAATGCCACGTCTAAGTCTGTCCGCAACGGGTCTCAAACCACGCAGTGTTACAATTGCGCAGAATTTCCCCCAACCATGACTGCCAGAATTGGCTCCAGCGAGAACAGTCTGATCCCAAGTATGGAGTTGTCGCATGTCATCCTGCAAGAACGCTGGCTCCTCCTCCCACTGGATTTTTAATTCTTTAGCGTTCACGCTCGCTTGCCGGCCCCTCCCCACACTGGCTCGACATGTCTGGTCCGCGTTTCTTGTGGCGGGAATTGCCGCCTGCGGCTGCGGCGTGGCTTCTGCCCAGACGAAAGCGGCGACCGCGACTTCGATCTCTATCAGTGCAAATGGCAGCGTGGTGAGTTCGGCGGCCGCAGGCACGGTGGTGACACTCACTGCCGCAGTGACCGCAGGCGGCGCCAGTATTAGCCCGGGACAGGTCAATTTCTGCGATGCCACCGCGCTACATTGCACCGACATGCACATTCTTTATACCGCGCAACTGACGAGTTCCGGCACCGCTACTTATAAGTTCCGGCCCGGAATCGGCAGTCACAGCTATAAGGCGGTCTTCGTAGGAACTAACTCGTATGCAGATAGTACTTCGAGCGCATCGCCTCTGACAGTGACCGGAACTACCGGGCCGTTCGCGACCGCAACGTCGATCACGGAAACTGGAGCATGGGGGGCATACGAGTTGACTGGAACCGTGACCGAGGCGGGGGGAACCGTTCCACCCACGGGGACCGTATCATTTCTGGATGCCAGCAACGGAAATTCGGTGCTGGCGACCGGATCGTTGGGGGCGGCCGTTGCCGGCGTCGGCTGGCCAAACCCGGGATCGCTCCCCAACACACAAGGCACCTATTTCGTGCTTTTGGCCGACCTCAACGGAGACGGCATCCTCGATTTGGTATTAGGGTCCAATGTGGTATCGATCTACTTGGGCAACGCGAGCGGGACCTATACCAGCGTGGGCACGATTTCCATTCAGCAGGGACCCACGAGTTACCCCATCGTCAGCGCCGACTTCAATGGCGATGGAATTCCGGACTTGGGCGTACCTCTGTATGGCTCGAACCAGATAGCGATCCTTCTAGGAAAAGGGGACGGTACATTTGCTGCGCCGGTTATGGCCTCTATACCGGGCTCCATTGTCGATATCACACAGATCGCAGTCGGAGATCTCAATGGCGATGGAGTTCCCGACCTGGCCGTTATTGACGGTGACAACTCGGTCGTGGACATCCTTCTCGGGAATGGGAATGGGAGTTTCACTTCAAAAACGACCAACCCTCCTATTTTGGGAATACCCTTGAATTTCGCCACGGGCGATTTCAACGGAGACGGCAAGACGGATTTGGCCGTCACGGAGAACGACGGTACGATCGCCATTCTTCTGGGAAACGGAGATGGTACGTTTGCGGCGACGGGAACCGTGAATTCAGCGAGCGGCGGTTCACCCTCACCCATCGCCGTTGCTGACTTCAACGGCGATGGCAAGCTTGATATCGCTGTGGTGGCAGGCGCCTATCTCACTAGCAACGAATCGGTCAGCGTTCTCACCGGAAATGGGGATGGGACATTCAATTCACCATTTTCCACTCCGAGCTCGACGTCAACCATCGTTACCTGGATCCAGGTTGCGGATCTTAACCAGGATGGCGCTCCCGACGTGGTTCTGGCGGATTCGGCCGGCAGCGCAACAGCTTTCTTGAACAATGGTAGCGGCGTGCTCAGCACGAGTTTTCAGGTGGTTTCAGGTCTCACTGTTCCTTACTATCTCGAAGTTGGCGTCGGTGACCTCAACGGAGATGGATACCCGGACATCGTGGCCGGCGGCTATTACGAAAGCGCTCAGGGACTATACCTGACTGAGCCCACAGAAACGGCTACCGCAAGCACCAACGTACAAGTCAATGGCGTCGGCCGGCATTTGGCTCAGGCTAGTTTTCCTGCCGAGGGGAAATACGAATCCAGTGTTTCCAACTCAATCCCGTTATGGGGGCTCTTACCCGCCACGTCAACGACGTTGAGTGTGACCTCGGGAGGGTCAGCCGTAACGAGCGTTACTCCCGGAACCGCTGTACTTCTTACCACGCACGTTAGCGCCGGCGGTTCTGCGGTGACAGCCGGGCAGGTCAACTTCTGCGACGCCTCCGTGCCGCATTGCACGGACATACATATTGTTGGCTCGTCCGCGCTGAGCAGTTCCGGAACCGCGACTTTTATGTTTGTGCCGGGAGCCGGCATGCACAGCTACCAGGCGCAGTTCATCGAGGACGGTTTCGGTCTGGCTAGCGCATCAACCGTTGCCTTGTTGAATGTAGGGCCTGCGCCCATCCCCGTCTACAGCGATACGATTGCCATCACAGCCGATGGGTCGCCGGGCGAGTACAGCCTCGCGGCCACCGTCACAGGATATGGCGGCATGACCATGCCCACTGGAGTCGTGTCGTTCGTCGATACGAGCTTCGGCAATGACGTGCTCGCGACCGCTTCCCTTGGAGCTGCGATACCTGGTATCGGCTTCCTACAATCTTTGTCCCCTTCGTTCGGATCTTATCCAGCCGGAGAAGTCACAGTCGACTTCAACGGCGATGGAATACTGGATCTGGCAACTATTTCCAGCGACAACTCTTTCGGAGGTGGCCCTTACACCGTCGCAGTTTTTCTCGGCAATGGCGATGGAACATTCCGAACCGGGCCGACCATTCAGCCTTCTGGCCTACAGAGTGGCCCATTCATGATTTCCGGTGACTTCAATGGAGACGGCAAGCCGGACTTGGCCATCCTGAGCGGCTACTCCCCGAGCTATCTCACGATCCTGTTGAATAACGGTGATGGCTCTTTCAGCGCTAAACCCACGGTGGTTGCCGTCTCCGGGGGAAACGGTGGCGGCGATGTCGTTCCAGGCACCATGGCAACAGCGGACTTCAATGGCGACGGCAAATTGGACCTAGCCATCGTGGGCGATTACGTCTCGGTTGGCGGAGTGGGCATCCTTTTGGGGAATGGCGACGGCACGTTTGTCTCGGCGGGGCCGAACCTCGATCCGACTGCGGATTTTGCTTTGATTGCAACCGGCGACTTCAATGGGGACGGCATCCAGGATTTTGTGACTCCGAATTACTTCGAATTCGGCGGCAGCCCAACCGTTTTTCTGGGGAAAGGCGATGGCACGTTTACGTTTAAGGCAACATCGCTCACCCTGGACTACTTTCCCACCTCCGTAGTAGTCGGAGACTTCAATGGCGATGGCGTTCCCGATTTAGCTTTCTCAGACCTCAATGGCGTTGAAATCGCGTTAGGCAACGGCGACGGAACGTTCATGGAAACTTCGGCCAGCCCCATTCAGGTTCCCGACGAACTCCATAGCTTGCAGGCAGGGGACTTCAATCACGACGGCAAACTGGATCTGGCAGGGCTGGACACCTATTTCGGTCAGATCGTTGTTCTCCAGGGCGCTGGCGACGGCACCTTTGCGGTAATAGAGGCTACTCCGGGCGTGAGCCCTTCTTCGTTCGGCATACAGCAGATTTCAGCCGCCGACTTCAACGGGGATGGCGTGCCCGATCTGGCCATGTTGAACTACAGCGTCAATACGGCTTCGATCCTATTGACGGTGCCGACGGAGACCTCGACCGCCACGGCAGACCAGATAGCGCTGATAGGCCCCGGAACGCACAATGTCGAAGCAAGTTACGCGGGAGACAGCACCTACCATTCCGTCGTATCCGGCACTATTCCGCTTGCTGCGGGACTCAAGCCAGTCGTGTTCACGCCCCCAGCTGGCTCTTATTCCACCCCTCAAACGATCACGCTCACTGAGTCTGTTCCCGGATCAACTATCTATTACTCAGCCACAGGGACCATCAGCACGGCCGGCTTCGTGCCGTACACGTCTCCTATCCCGCTTACGACAGGCGGAGTGGCAACCATCATGGCCTATGCTTCAGAAACCGGATATCAGCAAAGCAGCTATTCGCCACAGATCTACACGATCAATCTGCCTCAGCTGGTGATCAACAGTCTTTCCCCGGCCGTCGCGCCAGCTGGCTCGCCGGGTTTCGTATTGACAGTCAAAGGCCTGCGCTTTACAGCTTCGTCGACGGTCTACTGGGGTTCTTCAGCTCTCACCACTCAGTATGTGAGCGGAACGGAACTCACGGCCCAGGTGCCGGCCTCCGCAATCGCGAATCCCGGAACAGTCTCCGTCACGGTACAGAGCATAGAAACTGGTACCTCTAATGCATTGATGTTCGAGATCGATTCTGCCGGCTCAAATACGCCCCCGAACTTCACAACAAGCTCGGCCACTGTCAACCACGGCTCGTCGGCGACCTATCCTGTGACGCTGCCCTCCACAGCAACGAACGTTTCGGCAGCTTGCCTGAATCTTCCTATCGGGGCAACCTGCAGTTACTCGGTAATCGCTGGTACAGTGACGATCAATACGCTGTCGAGCACAACTGCGGGTACATATCAGATCACGGTGGTATTCACTGAGACCTTGCCGGGATTGGCAACGGCAGCAATATTCCTGCCGCTGTTTCTGTTACCGCGACTGTTTTCGAGAAGAAATTGGACTGCGGGACGCTTCTGGCTCACAGCCTGCTTGCCGCTTGTCGTTTTCGCTATCGCTACAACACTTGCCTGTGGTGGGGGCGGAAACACGTCTCCCCCTCCTCCGCAAACTCACCAGGTCACAAGCTCCGGCGTCGTGACTCTTACCGTGCGTTAGAAAAAACTTGACCGGTAGCGGAATGACCCACGAGCGGACGATGGGTCTTGTCGGTGCAAACCCAAATCATTTTAGATAAAGTGGCACCTCCCGAAGTCGGATTCTTCAAGTGTTAATAATGCACCTGATGAAAACCAACTCCGCATGAAGGTCGTCGGGGTCTCCTGCCACGTGGGGACGGATGCGAAACGAATGGCGATGGACTCGCCTGCTGTAAGCACGAAAACGGCGGGTTGTGACACTCAACCACGACACAAATGCCGCAGTCGCGGGCACTCGCCCCTTCTAAGCTGTTGAGAAATTTGGTGGACCTGGTCGGGATCGAACCGACGACCTCTTCCATGCCATGGAAGCGCGCTCCCAGCTGCGCCACAGGCCCACTATGGGGACACTACCGGCTATCCGTTGCAGACGGCCTTAAGCATTCTCGCTGAGTAAGCGCGGATAGTCAACGCGAGCGCCGAATGATCCGGCAACATCGACGAAGAGCACAGCTCGATGCTCGACGGACAGCCGCGGAGACCGTCCCAGCATTTTTTTCTGGACTGTCCCCGCATTTTTGCTGGAGAACATCGATCGCATAATTTCTTCCATTTCTTCCACAGGACTTTTCTGCCATAATTACTCGTGCACCCCACCTGCACAATCTTTCAAAAACAATTTAGAGCGAGGAAGAGATGCCAGCGAAGTACATCTTTGTGACGGGCGGAGTTGTGTCTTCACTCGGCAAGGGACTTGCCGCGGCTTCCATCGGCTGCCTGCTCGAGAGCCGCGGGATGAAGGTCAACCTGATGAAGTTTGATCCTTATCTCAATGTCGATCCGGGGACGATGTCGCCGTTTCAGCATGGAGAAGTTTTCGTCACCGATGATGGCGCGGAGACCGATCTCGATCTCGGCCACTACGAGCGCTTCACGCACGCCAAACTTTCTCGCGACAACAACTGGACGACTGGACGTCTCTACGAACAGATCATCGCCAAGGAGCGGCGCGGCGACTATCTGGGCAAGACGGTGCAGGTGATTCCGCACGTCACCAACGAAATCAAAGCTGCGATGAAAAAGGTCGCGCAGGATGTGGACGTCGCCATCGTCGAGATTGGCGGCACGGTCGGCGACATCGAGTCGTTGCCGTTCATGGAAGCGATCCGGCAAATGCGTCAGGAGTTGGGCCGCGAGCACACGCTTGTTTGTGCACGTGACGCTGGTTCCGTTTATTGCGGCCGCGCAGGAATTGAAGACCAAGCCGACGCAGCACTCTGTGAAAGAACTGCTGAGCATCGGAATTCAGCCGGACATTTTGCTCTGCCGAACGGACCGGTTTCTGGCAAAAGATATCAAATCGAAGATTGCACTGTTCTGCAACGTGCCGGAAGAGGCGGTGATCACGGCGAAGGATGTCGCGTCCGTTTACGAAGTGCCGCTGGTGTTCGCCAATGAGGACGTCGATACGCTGGTTCTGAAATGCCTGCACATGGAGGCGAAGGATCGCGATCTTTCGAAGTGGGAGGACATTGTCCATCGCGTGTACAACCCGAAGGACACGGTCACGATCGGAATTGTCGGGAAGTATGTGGAGTATGAAGATTCGTACAAGTCGCTGAAAGAGGCGCTGGTCCACGGATCGCTGGCGCACAACTTGAAGCTGCAATTGAATTGGATCGAAGCTGAAGGCCTCGAGAGCGCCGACGACGGATACGAAACCCAGCTCGAAGGATATGACGGGATTCTCGTTCCCGGAGGATTCGGCAAGCGCGGGATTGAAGGAATGCTGCTCGCGATCCGGTATGCCCGCGAGAAGAAGGTTCCTTATTTCGGCATTTGTTTGGGAATGCAGACGGCTTGTATTGAATTTGCGCGCAACGTGGTGGGACTGGCGGAAGCGAATTCGAGCGAGTTCGATCCGGCAACGCCGCATCGCGTGATTTACAAGTTGCGCGAATTGCGCGGCGTGGAAGAGTTGGGCGGGACCATGCGATTGGGTGCGTGGCCGTGCAAGATCGAACCCGACACGCTGGCGCACAAGATTTACGGGAAGGTGGAGATCAGCGAGCGGCATCGTCATCGCTATGAATTCAACCGCGAGTATGAAGAGCCGATGACGGCAGCAGGGCTGCGGATTTCAGGATCGACGCCGGACGGAACTTATGTCGAGATGGTGGAGTTGCCGGATCATCCGCACTTTATCGGATGCCAGTTCCATCCGGAGTTCAAGTCGAAGCCGCTCGAGCCGCATCCGTTGTTCAGCACATTTATTGGAGCGGCGTACCAGTACGGACTGAAGCGCCGGGCCGAAAAGGAGACGGCGGCTGTCGAGATGTTTCACCGGCCGGAAAAGGTGCGAGTCTAGCTGTTCAGAACGATGACGACCGTTGAGATTCGAACTATCTCTGGAACTTCTCTCGCCGTTGGGTCCTCCGGGTCTCGGACCGTCACCATCGACCGCTCCAAAGAGAGTGGCGGCGAGGGGCTCGGGTTCAATGGCGGCGAGTTGCTTTTGCTGGCGATCGGCGGTTGTTACAGCAACGACGTTTTTCGTGAAGCGACCAAGCGCGGGCTGAACGTAAAAAATGTTCAGGTCACGGTGAACGCGGATTGGGCCGGAGATCCGGTCCGGGCGCAGAATGTCTCGTTCTCTGTGATGGTCGAAGCCGATGCGACGCAAGCGGAGATTGTTGAGTTGATCCGGCATACTGATCGCGTTGCGGAGATTCCGAATTCCCTGAGGCTTGGGACTGAGGTTAAGCTGGCTGAAATCAAGGCTGTCGAAAGCCGATGAGCATCGCGTCTTTCCAAGTCGGCGACATTCACGTCGGGTCCGGTGATTTGTTCCTCATCGCGGGGCCGTGCGTCATCGAGAGTGAAGAGCACGCCATCCGCATGGCGGAGATCATCAAAGGCGTGGCGCGCTCGCTGGAGTTTCCCTTCATCTTTAAGGCCAGCTACGACAAGGCGAACCGCACGTCGATCCGCAGTTTTCGCGGTCCGGGGATCAAAGAAGGGCTTCGCATTCTCAAGAAGATCAAGAATGAACTGAACGTTCCGATACTGACCGATGTGCATGAGACGGCCGATGTTGGCACAGTTGCGGAAGTGGCCGACGTTCTGCAGATTCCAGCATTTCTCAGCCGGCAAACGGATCTTGTCGTGGCTGCCGCATTGAGCGGGCGCGTCGTCAACATCAAGAAGGGACAATTCGTTGCTCCGCTCGACATGCGGCACGCCGTCGAGAAGTGCCGCGATGCGGGAAACACGCAAGTTTTCCTGACTGAGCGTGGGGCGAGTTTCGGTTACAACAATCTGGTGGTCGACATGCGATCGCTGGCGATCATGCGCAAGTTTGCGCCGGTGGTGTTCGACGCGACGCACTCCGTGCAGTTGCCCTCCTCGCAAGCGGACGATAAGGGCCCCGCGGTCAGCGGGGGACAGCCGGAGTTTATCCCTTTGTTGGCGCGTGCCGCGGTTGCTGCTGGTGTCGATGGCGTGTTCATGGAAGTCCATGACAATCCGAAGGAAGCGAAATCCGATGGAGCAAATGCGCTGGAATCGACCAAGCTGCGCGGCGTGTTGAAAGAATTGCTGGCGGTGAAGAAGGCGCTGGCTCGAGGCGCACGCGAAGCCGTAGGAAAATTCCCCATCGCAGCGAAGGCGGCCGGAAACTCGAGCGCCCTCTTCATCTCAAATCCTCCCGCATGAAGATTTTTCCGTTTCGTTTCCATGACGTTCTACGGAGTGCGCGTCTACTGATCGCTGTGCTAGATTGAAGTTCTTCGCATGAAACATATCTCCAACTGGGCGCTGAATGTTGCTTCACTGCGCGGAGCGAGCTACGCCGACGTGCGCGTCATCGCGCAGCGCAGCCGCGCCCTCACCACGAAGAATGGAAAAGTCGGCAGCGCGTCGGACGCCGAATCCGTGGGAATGAGCGTTCGGGTGCTTGGCCGATGGAGCGTGGGGATTTGCGGCGTCCTCCGAATTGGGGCGCGGCGCCGTTGAGGCCACTGCGGCGGAAGCGGTGGCGATCGCGCGCGCCTCGGCGCAGGTGAAGCGCGAAGATGTCCGTCTTGCGCCGGAAAAGCCGGTCGTTGCGGAATGGAGCACGCCGTACAAGATCGATCCTTTTACGGTTTCGGTGGAGCAGAATATTGAGCTGCTGCTGAAGATTGACGCCGAATTGCGATCGGTCGCCAGGCATCACCCTGGCAGAAACGAATCTGAACTTCAATCGCGAGGAGCAATGGTTTGTTTCGTCCGAGGGCGCGAACATTCATCAGACGAAATTTTCGACGGGCGCGGGATATGCGGCTTACGCGTTTGCGGGAAACGAAATTCAGAAAGCGTTCGTATCCGAATTCCTTTGGCGGGCAATGGCAGAACAAAGGATATGAGCTGATCGAAGAATTGAAGTTGTTGGAGAATGCCCGACGCATTGCCGAAGAAGCCGTGGCGCTGCATAATGCCGATCAATGTCCGGAAGGCAAGTTCGACCTCATTCTCGACAGCTCGCAGCTTGGACTGCAGATTCATGAGTCGGTGGGTCATCCGATTGAGCTCGATCGCGTGCTCGGGATGGAAGCGAATTTCGCGGGTACATCATTTCTGACTCTCGACAAGTTGCGCACGTTGCGCTACGGCAGCGATTTGGTGAACGTGGTCGCCGACGCCCGCCAGGAGCACGGTCCGGGCCTGGGCACATTTGGCTTCGATGACGAAGGCGTGGCCGCGCAATGTACGCCGATCATCACCAACGGATTGTTCACGGGATATCTGAGTTCGCGCGAAACGGCGCACACGATCGGCGAAAACCGCTCGGGCGGAACCTTGCGCGCCGAAGGCTGGAACCGGCTGCCGATGATTCGCATGACGAACATCAGTCTGCTGCCGGGAGAAAAGCCGCTGAGCCTCGAACAACTGATCGCCTCGACCGATCACGGCATTCTCATGCAGACCAACCGATCCTGGTCGATTGACGACAAGCGCTACAACTTTCAATTCGGATGCGAGATCGGCTGGGAGATCAAGAACGGCAAGCGCGTGCGGATGGTGAAGAATCCGTCCTATTCGGGAATCACGACGGAGTTCTGGAATTCGCTGGATGCGATTTGCTCGCGCGACGAGTGGACGCTGTGGGGCACGCCGAATTGCGGCAAGGGCCAGCCGCAGCAGGTGATGGGAACGGGGCACGGAGCGGCGCCTTCGCGCTTTCGGGGATTGAAGTGGGAAGCGCGTTTAAGGGAAGTTAGGCATCAGAGGACAGCACGAAGACACTCGAGCGAGAATTAGCTTCAACTGCGATGCTGACAGAATGCTACCAAAGAACAAGCCGCCGACATCTTCGACCGCATCAGGAAACTTTCCACCGCCGATGAGGTGGAAGTCTTTTCTCCGGCGGACGTTTTGCCCTCACTCGGTTCGCCAACAACACCATTCATCAGAACGTCGAGGAAGAAAATCATGTCGTCTCGGTCCGCACAGCGTTTGGCGGAACGCACGGCCCGCGCTTTCACGAATAAATTTGACGATGAGAGTTTGCGGCGGGTGGTGGAGTCGTCGGAGAGCGCTGGCGAAGGTGCAGCATCCGGACCCAGATCTCTTGCCAATGCCGGACGCCGAAGAAGCTGCCGGCCGGCCGGCAGGATCGGCTCCGCACCACAGCTGCGCCTTCGCGTCACTTCGCGCAGACTGCAGCCATCACTCCGAAGCTTCGCGCCGATGGTGTTGGAAAAATTGTCGATGTCGCGGAAAAACACAAACTCACCACGGCTGGAATTTTTTCCAGCGCGGAATCGGTCGAGGGTATTTTCAACTCGCGCGGCCTGAATAAGTGGCACACGCAAACTTTGGCGGAAGTCTCCATCACCATGCTCGGCGCCGACTCGTCCGGATGGCAAAAATCCAACTCGCCCGATCTGCGAATCTCGATCCCCTTCGCTGGCCGAAATCGCTGCGGAGAAGGCTTCGAGCTCGGCGCGCCCGAGCGAAATTCCGGCAGGGAAGTACACCGTTATCCTTGAGCCTTCCGCCGTGCTCGATATCGTCGGCTTTATGTTCTGGGATTTTTCCGGCATGTCCATCCTCGATCAGCGGTCGTTTCTAACTGGACGAATTGGCACCCAACTCTTCGGCGAGAACATTACGATCTGGGACGACGTCGCCCATCCTCTTCAGAATGGAGCTCCGTTCGATGGCGAAGGCATGCAGCGCAAGCGTTGCCGCTGGTTGAAAATGGAATCGTGCAGGCGTGTGGTCTACGCGCGAGCTACTGCGGAACGCATGAAGCGTTCGGAACAAAAAGATAAAGTTGGTCGATCGAGCCCACCGGCCACGGTTTCGCCTTGCCCAACGAAATGGGCGAGATGCCACTCAATATTGTTTTTGCCGCTCCGAAGAATCCGCAGACTCTCGATCAGATGATCGCTTCCACTGAGCGCGGAGTGCTGGTGACTCGACTGTGGTACATCCGCGAAGTCGATCCCTACGAGAAGATCGTGACCGGCATGACACGCGACGGCACGTTCCTGGTGGAGAATGGGCGGGTGCAAGACAGGAATTCGAAACTTCCGCTTCAACGAGAGCCTGATCCACATGCTTTCGAATGTCGAAGCCATGAGCGTGCCAGTGCGCGCCGTCGGCGAAGAATCTTTCGACATGGTCGTACCCGCCATGAAGATCCAGGATTTTAATTTCACAGAAGTCACCAAATTCTAGATCATATTCCTTCCGCATCGGCACGGCAATTGAGCAGCCGCTTCCGCCGCTATTCACGCCCCTTCCGGAATTGATTGCCGGCCAATCTAAAAGTCAATGACGGCAGTGCTATCTCAGGCCACTTCGGTCGTCAAATTCCTTGTAATCCTCTCATCCAAAAGCAGTTAACGCTCTGTCGTTCCATGACTTCCGTAACTTTGCGAGTCGGATTCGCGGGTGTACGCTGCTTTGAGTTGGGAAGCGTCCCGCAGGGGCGTTCACGACGGAGGTTCATCTTCCCGAGGAAGGTCTCGACAGAACAGTGCAAGGCGACGCGACAGACCGGCACTTTACCGAAGACTCGCCGAACAGGCTGCGATCAAGCACTATGCCGAAATGCAGAGTGCTCCGCGCTTTCCGCTGCATCTGCCGGTGGAACTGAAATCCTCCGGGGGCGATTGCGTGCCGAAACGCAAAACATTTCCGCCAACGGCGTTTTATTCGCCATGGATCGCGATGTCCCGGTCGGCTCGCTGGTGGATTTCACCATCCTGCTTCCGGGCCAGGTAGTGGGCTCGCGTTGCGATGTCCAGATTGATTGCCATGGCCGCGTAGTACGCAGTTTTGAAGACAATGGACGCCGCGGCGTTGGCGTAGTGATCGACGAGTACCATTTCGAGCGCGCTTAGAGCGACAGAGAACCAGAAAGTAAGGCGGAGAAGACAAGGGAAAGGCCGAAGGAACAATAGTAGGACCGTCAGTTTGGCGAAAATCACGGAGTTCACGAACCGGGCATGTCCGCCATTGATTCGTGTCATCCTCGCCGATACGCAGGCGATCTTCCGCGCCGGCCTGCGAAAAATATTCGCACTCGAAGATGACATTCGCGTGGTCGGCCAAGCCGAAACCCTGCCCCAGACTCAATCGGCGGTTACAAAATTTTCTGCCGACGTTTTGATTTTTGAATCCGCCATCGCGCCCAATCCCGTGGAAGCGGTGACGGAACTATTGCGTCAGAGCGCCGCACCTGAAATATCGTAGTTGTACGCCGCCCCCGACGAGCAGTTGACCCTCGACCTTTTCCGCCGCGGAGCCCATGGAATTTTGTCCCGGGAAGTGGAACCGGAAGTTCTGGTCGTCTGCTTGAGAAAAGTCGCCGCCGGAGAACCCTGGCTGGAAAATCAGGCGGATTCATTGGGTCATGGAAGCGTTCCGCGGCCACAGCCTGCGGCCTTCCGGCGCGCGCCCGAAGGTTCAGCTCACACCCAAAGAAACCTTGATCGTCTCCTGCGTGACCCAGGGCATGAAGAATAAAGAAATCGCCATTCGCGTGGGCACAACGGAGCAGGTGGTCAAGAATTATCTCCGCAAAGTCTATGACAAGCTGGGAGTGGCCGATCGGCTCGAACTTGCACTCTATTGCCTGAGCCATCACGTTGTGGATAATACAAAAGTCTCCCGCGTTGCCGGCATCTGCTCCGAATGGCGCGCAGCCGATCGCCGCGGCCGCGCTGCGCGGAGCGTCATCTTCTGGAGCACCGTGACTTCCGTTCCGTTCCAGCGGATTCTCCAGAAAAACTCTCGTAAGATTCCTGCGTTATTTTCCTTCGAAGTTGCGGTTTCGCGGATGTCCCCCATAGAATCGTGTTGGAAAGCAAATTGGAGGCAGCCTCTGAAAGAGTTGCTCCTTCCCACCGATTTAAGCCGGAGAGATGGCCGAGTGGCTGAAGGCGCACGCTTGGAAAGCGTGTTTAGGGGAAACTCTAACGTGGGTTCGAATCCCACTCTCTCCGCCAGTTTTTTGCCGCATAAACATCGGGCGTCCGTGCGCCACGATCGTGCGCTCACTCTCATCCCATCTATTTCAAAGCGCTCTTGATACGCTTTACGAAGCTCACATACGCTGCGATGAGCTTTCAGTTGGGCCGCTGCACCCACATTGACTTAAAAACCACATACAAACTGATAACGGAGTACAATTTTCCGCCATGCCGGTAAACGACATTAATTCTTTCCGGTCTGTTTTTCGCGGTCAGGTGTTCGAACCTGCAGATGTCGGCTACGATGAGGCCCGCCAGATCTGGAATGCAAGCGTCCGCAAACGTCCTGCCCTGTTGCGCGTTGTTCTGGTCTTGCGGACGTGGTTGCGGCGGTGAATTTTGCAGCTGCCAACAATCTGCTGACTGCGATTCGTGGTGGCGGACACAACGTTGGTGGCCGGGCGCTTTGCGACGACGGTTTGGTGATCGATCTCTCCCGCATGAGATCGGTTTTCGTCGATAGAGCCACCCAAAGAGTGCGCGTGCAAGGCGGCGCAACTCTCGGTGACCTGGATCGGAAACACATGTCTTTGGGTTAGCGGTACCGTGCGGCATAGTGTCCAAGACTGGGATTGGCGGTTTGACGCTCGGAGGCGGAGTCGGATGGTTGATTCGCAAATATGGGATGACCATCGACAACTTGTTGTCTGCGGAGGTAGTCACGGCCGACGGGAAAGTACTCAGCGCCAGTGAATATGAAAACGGCGACCTCTTTTGGGCGCTCCGGGGAGGCGGTGGGAACTTCGGCGTCGTAACTTCGTTCGAGTTCAGGCCCACCCAGTTGCAAAGGTCTTGGGAGGACTTCTCCTCTATCCTCGAACGATGGCGGTTGAGGTGATCCGGCACTTCCGTGATTACATGGCGTCAGCTCCCGATAACTTACCGCGTATGCCGCTCTTCTTCACGGCCCGGACGGTTCTCCACTGGTTGGAATAATTTCTTGCTATTGCGGCAATATTGCCGATGGGGAGCGCCTGCTACAACCTTTGCGCAAATTCGGTAGCCCGGTTGTGGACGGTATTCAGGCGTTGGCATTTCCGGTCATGCAGTCACTGCTCGGCCCATCCTTCCCGGACGGCAATCAGAACTACTGGAAGTCCACATTGCAACGGGAGTTGACTGACGACGCGATCGCAGCGATTGTCGAGCATGCCAATTCACTGCTCTCTCCCCTTTCTCTTGTTGTTCTCGAATACTATGGGGGCGCCGCTGGCCGGGTTTTGAGCAAAGCCACCGCATTCCCGCACCGCGACTTGCCGTGGGACATTTTATTTATAGCGCAGTGGACCGATCTCCTTCAGACTGACACACATCGGAACTGGGCCCGAGCGGGAGAGGAAATACTGCGGCCTTTCTCGCAGAACGCGCATCTGCTTTCCGCACTCGACGTGGAAACAGACGAGGTTATCAAGACAGCCTTCGGTCCGAACCTGACCCGCCTGACCGCCATCAAGAAAAAATACGATCCCACCAATTTCTTTCGTGTGAATCAGAATATCAATCCTTGAACAGCAGGCTGCCCACTAATTTGGAAAGTCATCGGTTTGCCCAACTGAATAGGAAGCGTCCCGTATCTGGTCCCGAATTTTCCTCCGTCTCCGAATTTGTTTTCCGTCCCCGCACCACCCAGACATCCGAATTGGGTTCGCCGGCTCGAAACCTTCGGATCTACTCGTGTCAAGATTCTTGCCTCGTCTCGAAAGTATGTCTGCGGTGTGGTTCCCAGCATTGTCCGAAACATTTCAATGAAGGCACTTACACTGTCGTAACCGACTGCGATAGCGACCTCCGTGACAGATTTCCTCTGTGCCAGCATCTCAAGGGCAGCGAACAACCGCGCCTGCTGTGCGCTTCGCTACTTGAAACAGTGAGAGAGAACCCTGCAAGGCTCTGCCGGCACTTGCACGATGGCGTTCTCGACCGAGGGTTGGCGCACTTCTCCTGGGCCCACCGCGATCTAGGCTTTACTGGAGACATTGGCATGAAAATCGTGCTGATTGTGTGCCGGTGTTTTTGTCCCCTTATGCCACCAGCAAGATCTTCCCGACGCCACCCTTTTCTGCCGCTGCTTGAGCCTCGGCCGCTTCACTGAGTGGCAGTTTCAGGCTAATCGGGATTACCAGCTTGCCATCTCGCACCGCTTCGGCCATGAACTCGAGCGTCTTCCTGTCGAATTTCGAGAATACTGACACCACCTTTACCGATGGGTACTCCGCCGGCGTTCTGCGGCGCCCCGACAACCGATGCATAGACTCCTCCCGGCTTGACCTTGGCGATCAGCTTCTCGGCGGTTCTTCCGCCAACCGTATCCGCCACCGCATCGAGCGGCGGAAGATTCGCAATCGCAGTGTCGTCGTCGGTTGCGACGACCTGATCCGCGCCGACAGTCTTCGCGCTCGTCGATCTGCCTCTTCAAAACCCCCGCGATCACAGTCGCCCCGCGCGCCTTCGCAGTGAATACCGCCGAACGCCCGACATTTCCAGCAGCGCCTACGACGAGAACCGTCTGGCCCGCCTTGATTTCCGTAGCTAAGAGGAGCTGGTTGCCAGTCGTCGTCACCAGCGGCAACGCCGCCGCCTGAATCAAATCGAGCCCTTTGGGAACTTTCGCCAAGAATCGCGGCTTTCACCACACAAAGTTCGGCGTAAGTATTGTCCGCCATAGCGAACACCTGGTCGCCGACGGAAAAGTCTTCCACTCCCGGCCCAATCTTGACCACGGTGCCCGCCATATCGACTCCTATCAGCCCCGGGAACTTGATGGGGATAAAAATCTTTCGTCAATCCAGCACGCCGCTTGTAGTCGATCGGATTCACGCTCGTGGCAGCGACCCGCACCAGCACCTCGCCCGGACCCGGAACCGGGTCAGGGTATTCTTCGAACTTGAGTACTTCAGGACCGCCATATTGGTGGACAACAATTGCCTTCATCTTTCATCTCCTTGACTCGGACGATGTATTGCCTTCTGATCCACTCGAAGATTAAGCCTCACACAGGAGATCTCTTGCGAGCGGCGCTGAATGCTCAGCCCGCGTTCAACGCTTCTGGTACGGGTGGAAGATGTAGTCCTTCGCCTTCACGGCCACTGGCACGTGTTTCCGCAGTCTGACAGGCTTTTGGGATCGGCGGTGAACTTGTCCGATGCGGCGTCGTAGTTGAACACCGCGTATCCCCAGCCGCCGGTTTTCGGAAATCTCTTGCTGTCCTTCTCCATCACGAAAGCCTGCTTAAAGACATCGGGCACATCCACCGCGAAAGGCGCTTCCGTGCTCTTCTTCGGCTTCCACTGCAGCTTCACGATCATGGAGCCCTCCGGAAAAGGCTGGCCGTTTCCCGGAACGCCGGCCTTGTACGCCTTAATCATCGCCGGATTGGCGACGATTACCTTGAGCACTTCTTCGGTGCGGGCGGAAGAGACCACAGACCAGTCCTCGTATCCCCTGAAGTCGGAGAACGCGATTCCGCCCGGCGATTTCAGCGAGTACTTGTCCTTGTCTTGGCCTTGGGCACAAAGAACCGCGCCGCCCAGGATGGCAAGCAGTGCCGTGGCCGCAACGATGGAAAAGACGTGGGATGTTTTACGGCGGTGGGTGTTTCTACTTTTGCTTTAGCTGTACTTGCGCCGAAGAACTTCGTCGTGGGTTCAGTCATGGTGTGCCCTCTTTCACAATAAAGTTCTCTATAACCGAGCAACTGCGTCTCAACGAATCGCAATTGAGCCATCGGCAAGGGAACAAAACAATTGGACGATGGTGTCGCTCGCTGTGCAGGTTTCCGATCCCGTAGGCCCCACGGCATCACACCACAAGGTCAGGAGCCGGACAATTAGACGATGGTATCGCCACGCTGTCACAGATTGCTGAGGGTCGGTAGGCTGAACCGATAATGCAATGGCAGGACTGATACCAAGGTCCAATGGCGCTTGACCTGGAGGTAATGCAACTGTGGAGGTGATGAAGAAAGGTCACATGGGAGTCCGGCCAAAACGCACCTTATACATCTGCTTCATAGGTTCTCTGATGTTTGAGATTTGTCGGTAGCTGTCGTCAAATTGGCTGCTTGTAACCAAGAAAGCCATAGGAAAGGAATTGCACATGGATCATGACGAGGCAACACGAAGTCTAGAACGGCTGCTTGAAAGAGAAGCGACTCGAGCGCAGGAAACAGTAACCGAGCTTGAGGCGTTGGTTTTGCACCTGCCGGAAAAACCTCGACAACTCGCTCAACAGCAAATCAAGGCAAGTCACAAGATGGCAAAGGAGTTTCGCGAGCTCGCGCTCCGAAGCAAGGAGAAGTAAGGTCGCGGAGGAAAAGCGTCGGGCATCGGAATTGTCGTGGTCATATACCACAGGCAATTAAGATTGCCCCACTCGTTGCAACGCTGAATCCTATCGGTATTAAATCGCGTTATATGCCCGTTTCAAAAATCAAGCCCCGCTGGAAACACGACCGCCGGTTCATGTAAAGACCGCATGCAACAGTCTGACTTTGCTCGACAAAGGGCCGGGCGTTAGCCGTAACGAGGTCCGTGCTCTGTCCGACTTCGATAACGTAGCCATCCGGATCGCGGATGTAGCAGCGTATCTCGCTGTACTTCGGTATCGGTTTGGTGATGAATTCGGCGCCCCGGCTTTTCCATAGTTCATAGCACGCATGAATATCCGCAACGCGTATATTCATAAAACTGTTGATCCTGTTCGGGTCGGGGACGCTGAGTGTTACCGTCGGCTTATCGGTAGTCGGCCCACCCCCGACGTTGACAAGGAGCCACGTATTCGCGAACTGAATGTACGCCGGTGCGCCGTCGCTGTCGCCTTTACTCAGAATCCGACCGCCGAAAACCTTCTCATAGAAGCGCGCCGATCGTTCGATGTCGGCAACGGT
Source organism: uncultured Acidobacteriota bacterium (assembly GCA_963771765.1). Taxonomy (GTDB): domain Bacteria; phylum Acidobacteriota; class Terriglobia; order Terriglobales; family Acidobacteriaceae; genus Sulfotelmatobacter. The sequence continues at coordinate 81,765 of CAVYUY010000016.1, read as the reverse complement.
AAGAAAATGCGCGACAGTAAACCCGTCTCGCGGGGCATTTCAAAACTCTTTTGTTCGATTTTGCACGCCGTTCATGGGCGACTCCCTTTCCGATGCGGCGCTGCCACTTGCTCCGATCGATCGTGGTTCTGATTCAACCAGAAGCGCGCGGGCGAATCTATTGGACGAACGTATTGATCCATACCAAAGTATGAGTTGGACATTTTGGCAGAGAGTGGTGCATCATTGTCGAACTCAGGTGGGGCGCCGCTCGATATCCTGTGGGGATATGCGATGAAGAAGACTGCCGCTCCCATTCGTTTTGCTGGTTCCCAACTCGACAAGTCGCGTCATGTATGCGCTTTCAACAGCGCCGACGAAGAGCATCGCCTCTTGCTCCCTTTCATCAAAGATAGATTTCGCTGTGGCCATAAGGCGATTCACGTTGGTGCCCCGGATCACCTTGAACAAAAGCCCTTATCGGTCCCACTGAACGAATTTCTGCGTCAATTCCGGCACCGTCGCGCTCGCCGGAACAGTTCTCCCGCGGCGGCCTAATATGGAACGGCTCGAAGATTCTGTCCAGGAAGTCAAGCGGCTTCAACGCTGCATTAACGACTTAGTCGGCGTGCTCGCTCTCCCCGCAATTTGGCGCGGCAGTCAGCCATCGCAAATTGTTCAAACCCTTCTCGATGTGCTTCTCCGCACGCTTAGACTGGATTTCGCATACGCGCGTTTAAATGACGGATTCGGCACACTCCCAGTTGAGATCGTACGGGTCGCGGAGGATAGCAAAATCAACCTGCCCTCCCGGGAGTTTTGCAATGTGCTTGGCGACTCGTTCGCGGCCTGTGCTCAAGGCTCTCTCACGCAGATGCGGAATCAATTGGGAGTCGAAGATATTTCGATCTTTCCCGTGTCCTTGGGAGTGGAAGGTTCAATCGGGGTGATCGTACTTGGTTCAAGCAGCGCAGGATTCCCTGGCAAAACCGAAAGCCTTCTCCTGAGCGTAGCCGCGAACCAGGCATCGATCGGGCTGCAAGAAGCGAAACTCCTAAGCGAACAAAAGCGAATCTCCGCAGAACTCGAACAACGAGTTGCAGAAAGAACCATGGCTCTCGCCCAAACAAATGAAGAGCTGAGGAAGGAAATTGTTGAACGCAAGGCGGCGGAAGAGAGGCTCCGTAAAGAAGAGCAGGAACTGAAACGCAGCGAGGAAAGGTGGCGTTCCGTTTTTGAGAATTCCGCGGTGGGCGTCGCGCTTGCAGACCTGAACGGCAGGCTTATTGCTACCAATCCCGTGTTTCAGGCGATGGTGGGGTACACGGAGCACGAACTCCAGGGAGTCGCCTTTATGGATTTTACGCAGGAGGAGGATCGCGCCCTAAACAGGACTTTGATCGGCGAATTGATCGATGGAAAACGCCAACAATTTCAGATCGAGAAGCGGTATCGACGCAAAGATGGCGCGTCAGTATGGGTACGGAACAACGTGTCCATCGTTCCAGGGATAGAAGGAGGTGCACGATTCTTGATGGCACTCTCCGAAGACATTACACAACGGAAACAGTCGGAGGAAGCTCTTGCCAAGGCAAGATCGGAACTCGCAAAGGTGGCAAGCATCACAAGCCTTGGAGTTCTAACCGCCTCAATCGCGCACGAAGTTAACCAACCGCTCTCGGGAATAGTCACGAATGCCAGCACTTGCTTGCGGATGCTCTCCGCTGATCCTCCGAATGTTGACGGCGCGCGGGAGACGGTCCGCCGCACAATTCGTGATGGCAACCGGGCCTCCGACGTAATCACGCGATTACGGACGCTTTACAGCAAGAAGGAGCTATCTCCTGAAACCATGGACCTGAACGAAGCCGCTCGCGAAGTGGCCGCATTATCTTTGAGTGAGATCCAGAGAAGCGGAGTGATTTTGCAGTACGAACTCGCGGATAATCTCCCGGCGATAGTCGGAGACCGCATCCAGCTTCAGCAGGTCATCCTGAACTTGCTTCGAAACGGTGCGGACGCAATGAGCACAATTGACGACCGCCCGAGAGAATTGCTCATCAAAACCGAGAGGGATGAAGGGAATCAAATACGGCTCAGTGTGAGAGATTCTGGAGTCGGTTTGACACCTCAAGTTGCGGAGAGGATCTTCGAAGCGTTCTACACCACGAAAGGGGATGGTATGGGAATAGGACTCTCCGTTAGCCGCTCGATTATCGAGGCTCATCAGGGCCGTCTCTGGGCGACGCCGAATGATGGGCCCGGCTCGACATTTTCGTTCGCTGTCCCTTGCGCACTCGAGGGTTTGGCTGACTCCGAGAACTATGTCAAGCGGGTTGATCCATCGACGGAGGCTGCATAATTGGCCTTGGCCAGGAGCGGCTCAGCAATACCAAAGTACAATGGACGTCGCTCAGGGCATGCTGCATTGTTTTGTAATGGAGCCCCCTGAGGACAGGAGCGACCACCAGCGTCAGCTTCTTTCCGTGGTAGTTGATGATGATGAGTCGGTGCGCGAGTCGCTGCCTGACCTCCTTAGGGAATTTGGCTTTGCGGCTCGAGCCTTTTCGTCAGCAAAGGAATTTCTCTCGTCGGATTGTGTTGATGAGACGAACTGTTTGCTCCTCGACATCGCGATGCCAGGTATGAGTGGACCAGAACTTTACCAGGAGCTAAAGCGTCGCGGAAATAAGACTCCGGTCATCTTCATCACCGGTCAGCGAGATGACATGATTCGAGATCGAGTGCTCAAGCAAGGCGCACAGGGGTTTCTGCTCAAACCATTCAGTGATGCAGCTCTGCTCGAAGCGATCAAGACGGCTCTGCAAGCTAGTTGAGGTCCGTACGTTCAATCCCCGGGTGAACACAATGAATGCAGCGCGTACAGCCGGTTATGCAATGGGCACGTCACCGATGTCGAGTGCCAATTCCTTGGTGTTTATTGTTGACGACGACGTGTCGGTGCGCGAATCGCTGGAACTGTTGGTTCGCCACGAAGGATGGCAACCGGAAATATTCGCCTCCGCACAGGAGTTCCTCGACCGCCCGAGAAAACCTGTCCCGAGCTGCCTTGTCCTTGACCTATCGCTTCCCGGCCTCAACGGCCTAGAACTGCAGAAGCAGCTCTCCGTCGAAGGCAGCGAGATGCCGATCATCTTCATTACCGGTTATGGTGATGTGCCGAAGTCGGTGCAAGCCATGAAGGCCGGCGCTCTCGAATTCTTAACCAAGCCGCTAAACACCGACGCGTTGGTGAGCGCCATCCGACATGCACTCCAGCGAAGCCGGCTCGCGCTCGCTCAAGGTTTAGAGATGCGCGAACTTCGCGATCGTTACGCCTCGCTCACTCCCCGGGAACAGCAGGTGATGGCGTTAGTTGTGTCCGGGTTACTGAATAAGCAAGTTGGTGGTGAACTCGGAATCAGTGAAATTACGGTTAAGGCGCATCGCGGACAGGTCATGCAGAAGATGAAGGCGAATTCCCTTGCTGACTTGGTGAGGATGGCTGCTAAACTCGGACCCGCAGGCCCGGCGCTTCACGTGGCGTAACGGCCGTAGCCCGGCTGAGCTCGCAATCTCGCGAACCTCGGGTCGACGGGCAACGAGGATGTTGCACGTTTTTTCTGCTGGCATACACCACCACTTCGACTGCCGACGCTCTCACCTAGGCTTGTTAGCTGCCGTCTATCTCTCCTTCCACCTGATTCGTAGCTAACCGTATTCGAAGTCATCCGAAGCCCCTTCGAGCATTAGTTATTTGATTTCGTATCGGAGGCGATCATCAATCCTAAGAGTGCGAGGTGTCGTCGATACCTTCGTCCAATGGACTGTCTTCGAACCTTCTGGCTTAATCAGTTTGCGTATTGGTTCGGACAGAAAGCGGCTGATATATGCCAGAGAAGAGAGCAGGAATAGCGACAGCAGAATCAGAATTAGGGCTCTTAGCGAAAAACTTCACCAATGCAATGGTCAATGGCACCTTCCTTGCCGTCATCACGGCTCTAATCCTTGCCATCCCTGGCACTCGTGTTTCCGCGGCTCCCAATCCGCAAGCAAAATCAGGAGTAGATCGCCTCTACGTGATTGATTGTGGCGACGGGAGTGGGCCCGACGAATCGCGCTGGACGCCTGGAGCCAACGTGGGAAAGCCTGTCGACTTTCCCGGCCACTGCTATCTCATCCACCACACCCAAGGGTGGTTCCTGTGGGACACGGGTATTGATGATGCCGTGGCAAAACTGCCGAATCATGAATTGGTGTTTCACGAATGGGGACCGGGAACCGGACCGATCTGGCGAAAGCCAGTAACGCTAGCAGCTCAACTCGAAGAAATACACGTTACGCCCTCGGACATCAAGATGATGGCTGTGTCGCACAGCCACCCGGACCACGCGGGAAACATCGAAATGTTTCCGGATGCGATCATGCTGGTGCAAAAAGTCGAGTACGAGTGGGCCGGGAGCCGACAAGACACCGTGGCCTTTAACAAGAAGCATCCCGTAAAACTCGTCAACGGCGACTCTGATATCTTTGGCGATGGAAGCCTGGTACTGCTCTCCACTCCGGGACACACGCCTGGCCATCAATCTTTGCTGGTGCGGCTTCCCAAAACTGGAGCGGTGATTCTCAGCGGCGACGTCGCGCATTTCCAAACAAGTTTTGAACATCGCTATGTCCCTTCCAATAATTGGAATAAGAAGGCATCACTCCAGTCCATGGACAAGATCGCGGCAATCATCGCGAAGGAACACGCGAAGCTCTGGCTGAATCACGATCAGCCGCAAAGCGACTCGCAAAAGAAATTGCCGGCGTATTACGACTGATAGCCACCGAGAATCGTCTTGGATACTATCTAGCCCAATCCCGCGTTAGGTCGTTGCAGTCGGTTTATATCCTCGAAATTTTGTCCCGACCGCCGCAGATCATCTGGGAAGTACGAAAACGAGATGCAAGTCCGCTTGCGTGGACAGTCGCAGCGTAGCTCCACCCGCCCCTGTCTCCTCTCCACAAATCGACAACATACGCTTTCACTAACGGCATGCAGTTCGACCCTACTCGAGCGCGACCCCTTTCGCCGCTTTGCTTTCTTAAGCTTATCTGTCATGACATAACAGTACAGCCACTATCGTCATGACCATAGGTTCCCACAGGAACATCTTGCCGCCACACTACTGCTCGCGTGAAGCGAGGGGAACAGAAAATGCGGTTTACGCGTAGCTGACATGTGTTGCCCAGCGGAAGATGAGGGTCACAATGTTGATCCGAGGGAAATTCTTAGTATCCCAGTTGCTTGTTCACAATATTCTTTAACGGTTCGTTGTTCTCAAATCTCTCATACTGCTCGAGGAAAAAGCGCATTGCCTGATCCTGCCAGTCGGATGTGTGGTCCGCGCAGTGCGGCGAGAGTAAGACATTCTCAAGCTTGAAAAGTGGATGCCCCGCCGGCAGGGGTTCGTGTTCAAACACATCCAGCGCTGCGCCTTTGATCTTCTTGGCCGTAAGCGCACGAAGCAGCGCCGCCTCATCGACGACCGCGCCGCGTCCAACGTTGATCACAACTCCCGTCGGTTTCATCGCGGCGAGCTCGGCGTCGCTAATCATATGCCGTGTCTCCGGCGTCAATGGAGCTGTCGCCACGACATAGTCGCAAAGCGACATCATTTCCCGCCGCTGTTCAGGCCTGTAGTAGCGTTCCACCAAGGGATCACTCGATATCGAAACGTGCCGTTTTACCGCGAGCACATGCATACCCATGGGCTTCACGCGGGAGGCGACGGCTCGGCCGATGTCGCCGTAGCCTAAAATCCCGACAGTCTGCCCACTGATCTCTTCGATGTCAAACTGTTCCCAAACCTGTGCGGCTTGGTTTCGAACCATGCGTCGGAGATCCTTGGCGAAATACAGGATCGCTGCCAGCACAAACTCGCCGAGGGAGGAACTGAACACGCCGCTGCCATTGGTCAACAAAACCTCGCTGTCCACGAGTTCCGGAAATAAAAGGTTGTCGAGGCCCGCGGCCTTGGAGTGGATCCAACGCACATTCTTGCACGTCGAAAAGAAAGACCGCAGCATGTCGCGGGAGCCTGGCCACAGCAGAATTGCGGTAGCTTCCTTCGCAGCCTGCGCACATTCGGCCAAGTCGCCGCAGATTGTGTGCGGCAGGCCGTTCAGCATCGCGAACCTTGGATCGTCTCGTGATGCCAAAACCAAGACTGGATTCTTATTCCCCATCCTCAATATCCTGCCACGATCTGGCTGCTAAAGTTCGTTTTTGGATACTTTTCGTGACCTAGTCGCAAACCGGCGCTAGTTTGAGACGTCACCAAGAGGGGCAAAGACAGACGGGTTGTAAAGGGCAGTCGGCTGACTGGAGGTTCCGAAGCCAACGCCTATTTTCTTGAGAAAGTCGTAGGGAGGTGTTCCTCCGGCGAAGATCCAGACGAAATCGTTGGTAAGGGCTTGCAACCCTGCTCCGGTCTGCAGCACGACGCTGTCCTGAGTAAACTCCACTGGAATCGAATTGAAGATGACGTTGATCGTTCCGGCGCGCATGCATTCCTGAATGCGCTTTGCGTTTCGTTCCTTTATTCGCAGGAATTCACTTTTTCGATAAGACATCGTGACCTTGTTGCCAAGTTGTTGCGCAAGTGCCATTGCTGCCTCGACGGCGCTGTCGCCGCCGCCGACTACCAGAATTTGTTTGTTGCGATAGTGGTCGGCTTCGATCAGACGGTACATCACCTTGGGAAGATGCTCTCCTTTGACTCCGAGTTTCTTTGGATTGCCGGCTCGACCGATCGCCAGGACAACGGTTCGTGCGTGATACCGCTGAGTCGCTGTCTTGACCGTGAAGATGCCGTCCATGTGTTTCTCGATGTCTTCCACCATCGAGTCAGCGCAGACATTGAACTCAACTCGATTCAAGACCATGTCCCAAAATGCGAGAAGGTGTTCTTTGGAGAGTTCAGTCTTGTTGAGCTTTCCGTAGGTGGGGAATTCCAATGGCGTCGTGGTCACCACTTTTTGGCGCGGGAACCTGGCGACGGTGCCTCCCACTTCATCGCGCTCGATCGTGATGTAGTTGAGTTTGTTTTCGATGGCGCGCAACGAAGCGCTGATGCCGGCTGGTCCAGCCCCAACGATCAGAACGTCGTAGATGTCGGATGAGAGCCCCGACAATGGTTTACTCTGAATTCTCCGCGTGATGATGTCGACGCAAGCTCGTCCTTCGTTGACCGCATTCTTGATCAATGCCAGCCCACCCAGTTCTCCGACGATGAATAGATTCTCGATGTTGGTTTCAAATTCAGGTGTGAGCTTGGGCATATCAGCGCCTACGCCCGGAGCGGCCATCACCATAGTGATCGCACCGACCGGGCAGGCCTCGGCGCAACGCTCGTGACCGATACATTTGTGTCCGTTGGCAATGACGGCTTTGCCGCCGAGCATTGTGAGCACGTCGCCCTCAGGACAAACTGTTGTGCACGTCGCACAACCGAGGCAGAGGGCAGCGTCGATGCGGGGATGCAACCCCCTGGGACCATCGGAAACCAAAGTTGATTTTTCGACGAGGCGGCGCGCACGCTCCTCGCTCGTCCGCAGGTTCTTGACATAGCGGCGAACGAAAAAGGTTGCGATCGCAATTGCGACGATGGCGGTGACAAGAAAATTCATTGCATCTCACTCGGCCTTAGAGAAAGCCCAGCATCATCGCGACCACAATGTGAGCGATTGCCAGAACAGCGAAGGCATAGCTGAAGGGCTTGTGAACGACGTGCCAAAGCTTGAACACTTGCTCGGCATGAGAAAGAAACAGGATGCGACGAGAGAGCACCGCCTGTTTGCGGGCAAGCAGGATTACTTCTTCCAGCAGGAAGTTTCTCGGAGACAGTAGCCCGGCCATTGAACGTAGACCGCGCGTGAATCCCATGACTTGCACGCGGAGACGAGCAACCCGAAAGGGCCGAGCCATGTCGGAAGCGACCATGTACAGCAGAGCTCTAACGGCGGACCAGTTCGTCACGCTATTGGGGGCAGGTAAACGCGGCAGCAAGCGCCGCAAATCCTCGGGCGGGATGACTTTTTGATACTGCAGCTCTTCCTGAAACGTACGCAGCGAAGATTCGGCTACCTGCATCTGGCGCGGGATCTGGGCGTAGAGATAGCGTCCAACCAGGCCACTCAGGGCGACGGCAACCATCACCCAGAAAGCAATCCCAGCCAGGCCGCGGAATTTGAAGGATGCATGAAACGCGATACAGAGGGGAGCTGCCACGCCCAGAATGACGTGATGATCGAGCCAGTGCTTCGAACTCCCCTGTTTCTGGAGCCATCCCCAGCGCTTGCGAAGTGGATATAAGAAGATAGCGCACAGGAGCAACACGCCCGCTAAACCCAGGTTGATGCCCAATGTCCCGCCCGGTTTCAACAGATGATGCTTCGGAGAATATGGGCGATCAGCCGGCCCGAGGCGGTAGTAGTCCTGGCCATAAATCGCCAGCGACATGATCGCAATCACTGCGCCGACCAATATGGTCAGCAACAGGCGCCGATGGCTCCTATCCTTTTTGACGATGACTGCAGTCGCGGGAGCGAAGGTTGAGTGTGCGGTCATTTCGTTGGTCCTTTCGCGTCGACGCGATATCCGAGACTGATGCGCCATTGCGTGTAATTCAGTTGTGCGCCGTGTTCGATGGTGTAGCCGCTCTGCAGAAATGTGTGGCTGCCGAAATTGGTATCAATGGAAGAATCGAGAAAAAGGGAGCGCTGATTGACGGTGAATGCGGAGGCCAAGCTCTGACTGCCAACTTGTGCGTCCCACATAGTGCGATTCCCTAGATGACGAGATAGGGAAACAACGCGATACTCTCCGCGGGCGAAGGAGCTGTCGAACTTTGAGTAGTGAACATCAGCACGAATGCCGCTGTGCCAGATCTGATTCCATGTGACGCCGTACATTTGGTTCAGACTGCGAGTTACGTCGCCGGTCTTGTCGCTCCGCCCCAGACTGGTGTAGACGGCAAAGGTGTGGACCGGTTCGACCCGGACGCCGGCGTTCACTCCTTGATAGAGAAGCTTGTCGACGAGCCCCGTCCCGATGAGCGCAGTCGCCGCGGTAGGAGTATCGCGAAAGTAGTTGTGAGAGACATCGAAAGAAACCCATTGTTTCGGTTTGACGCGAACTGAGAGATAGCTGCGGCCGATTCCGGAGCCGGGTGTGATGCCGTCGGTACTGATTCCTTGCGGGGAATCAAGAATAAGAGAGTGGTAGACGGAAAAATATTGCGAGTACGAGATCCCATTTTCCAGAAATAGATACGGACGGTCGAGCTGCCACTTCAACATGTCGGCTGCGACGCCAGCGGTGCTCGTGTAGTGGAAGTCGTCATAATTTCCGCCTTCGAAGTTCACGAACGAGCCAGCGATTTGCTGGCCCGGGCGGTAGTGCCACGATGATGGATCCGGAGTCGAGCCGAGAAAGACTCCTGCAGTTACGCCGCTCGCGATTTTTCGGCCGACGTAGCCTCCATCGATTGTGTCGAGACTGACAGCCCAGGGCAGGTAGAGACGCCCGAACCCGGCAACCCACTTCGAGTTCGGATTGTCATAAAAAAGCTGGATCGTGTATGTGCGGTCCAGATAATCTTGCAGCGTTCCTTCGTCGGGCTGAGTATTCGAAGTCAGCCGCCCTCGCCAGTTGCCCTGGAGATTCCATGACGTGCCAGCGATGCGCGTCATGTCTGCGCTGAAAGACATACCCATCGAACTGCTGCGTCCTGCCGTTGAGCCGCTGCTGCTGATTCCGCTGTAGTCGAGTCCAAATCGAGCTCGAACCCGGCTCTCGGCTTGCATCGGTTGTTCAACCTTCTCGGATTGGACGGGCTCAACGGCCGTGGCAGGCTGCGCAGGATTGGCAACGGATGCGTTGACCACCGATTGTCCTTCGAGTTTTCGATAGTCCGATGCCGAAAGCTCCGCCCAATCGCCGGGCGCGACGTCCCGCGTGGGATTGTGAATTTCCGTTACTGCCGACGAGCCTGCAACTGACACGACGCGAAGTTCGGCGATGACCGGGCCCTGGAGCTTCGCAGAATCTGCGGAAGGACCGCCGTCGCGCACCACGAGGCTCATGCCCTTCGCCAGCCCGGAGTTTCTGCCACCTGTCAGGTAAGCGACTCCCTCGGCAACGTACTTGACCTTAAAGAGGACATGGAGGTTCGGATCCGCTGGTTGCGCTGTTTCCTCCGACCTCGACAGCTTTGCCGAGTTCGTCGATTTTTCTTCGCGTGATGTGTGCTGTCGCGACAGATAACTTTCCGAGCAGGGAACCGCTCGCGGTAGGAATTGCACCGTGGCCAGTTTGATTGGAAGTCGCCGCATCGATTGGCGCCAGGACCGTGAGGACAACGGTACTGCCGACTGTCGCGAGTTCATACGGGCGAGCGGTGTCGAGATCTACGACGGCACGCGTGACCATCGGATCAGTGTTGTTGAGGCCGATTCGTACTTGCTTCACGCCGTTTCGATTGACGGCAAGACGCCGTTGTCTCGGACCGGTCCTCGTGCGGGATAGATCCAAAACGAGCCGGTCGGGTTCGGTCGCGATCGTAACCTTGGGGTCGACGTGCCTAGTGAGCACGAACTCCAACCTTGTTTTATCGCCGGTTCGAGTGATCCGAACTTTTCGAATTTCTGCGATACCCGCAGTTGCGCTCTGTGCGACGCACACAGACGCTAACAACAATAAAAGGCCGAACTCTGCGATCGCTCTCACCCGCTGCTGCTCCTTTGATCTACGGTTGTGACGCACCTTCTACATTGGTTTGGTCCTTACTTCGTGCTTCTCTTTCGACTTTTACCTTCTTGCCCTCGAACGAGGTGTGACCGCGGTCATCCAGCTATCCATGCTCAGGTGGCATTGGAGACATTCTGTGGAATATCCGGAGGCCTGATGATTTGGCGCATTCGTCTTTTGGAATGCCTTCAGGTGGCAGCTCACGCATTCGGTCGAAAGTCCCTGGCGGTTGAATTGACCGACGGCGCCAGCCTTGTGACACGAATAGCAATCCGCCACAGCATGCGCGCCGATGAGAGGAAAACGATCCTGATGCGCGTTGATGTCTCGCAGTGAAACCTGCCATCCACTCACGCGGTGGCAAGAGTCGCACTGCGCCCCGTTTTTCCTGCGATGCAGATCGGCATGACAATCCTGGCAATTGCGGCCTACATCGGCGAACACCGGATTGAGGTGGCACTCCTGGCATGCGACACTCGCATGCAAGCCTCGCAGCGGATAGCCAGTCTTGTTGTGATCGAATTCCGGTTTGTTGCGGATCGGTTTCCAGGCTGATGACGTATGGCATTTCTCGCAAGCGATCTGCATTGGCCCATGTGGACCCGCCTCGGCCGAGGTTGCGGTGTGCTGCCCGGCCGAAATGCCAGAGACCATCTGGAGCAAGGCGAAAGCGGGAATCCAAAGACTGCCGATCAATTTCTGTTTCCTTTCCGTTTCAACTTCGAGACCTCAGCTCACATGCACAAATCAGTTCAGGGTATGGCGTCGTTCCAGTTCGTCCGCTCTGTGGCATGCAACGCACTTGCGCGGAGTCGGTTTGTAAAACAGCACAAGTTTTCCAGCAACCGGCCGGGTGGATTTGTGGCAATTCTCGCAACGCGTGTTGCGGTGCGCTCCCTGCAAACCAAATGAAGTCTGTTTTTCGTGGTCAAACAAAGATGGTTTCCACTTCGTGCTGTCGTGGCATCCGCCGCACTGCGTAACTCCAGCTTTGGCAAACTGCGAGCCGTGCGGATCTGCGTGACAGGCTTCGCACCTGGAGCGCGTCATCTTGAAGTCCGCATTGATGAGCCCGGCGTGTTGGTTTAGAGGTTTGTGGCAGGCTGCGCACGGCGTCGCCTTGTGAACTCCGAGCAGAGGGAATGCGGTGTTCGAATGGTCAAAGCGCGAGAGATCGTTCCACGTCTCCGTGAAGTGGCAACCATCGCACCCAGGTGTTTTACGGTTCGCACTCGCTGCGTGGACGAGTGCGTTGAATCTTCCTTGATGCGGGTCGGAATGACAATTTGTGCAACCGGTTCCTGCCCAGTGGTACTGCGCTGTGGGCTTCGGTTTGAAATTGTTGGATGTCTTATGGCAGTCGGCGCAGGGGACGGCAAGGTGGCTTCCAATCAGGCTGAATGAAGATTTGTTGTGGCTGTCCAGGGAAAATGTTGAGGGTCGAAACTTCTGCAAGCTGTGACAATCTCCGCACCGGTTGAGGTGGGGCGCCTTGGCGAACTGTCCGGCATGTTCATCGGCGTGACAGTCGGTGCAGAACTGAAACTTAATCTTGAAGATCGTGATGTTGCCCTTCGGGACGTGGCATTGCTGGCAACGCAGTGTCGCGTGCTTGCCTTGTAACGGGTACCCGGTCGTCGCATGTTCTTTCAATCCGAACGTCGAGGGCTTGAAGGCATCCACAGTGTGGCATCCAGAACACTCAGTGCCGCGAGAGAGGTGGGCGAACTGGCCGCGATGGGGATCTGGCTGGTGACAGTTGGAACACTTTTGAAACGCCACTGGCTTAGTGAAGTCCCCATGCGCATGGCACTTCACGCACTCAACGTCTTCGTGCTTGCCGAGCAAAGCAAACCTGGTCTTGGAATGGTCGAAGGCCCGATTCAGCCCGGGCATCAGGAGTTTTTCCCAGCCTGTTGTGGCATGGCACGACTGGCACGTCTGAGGAAAACTGCCGCGGTGAGGATCGGCGTGGCAATCGTTGCAATTGTGAAAAGCGATTCCCGTATAGCGCGGCTTGTTGTTGCGATCCTGAGTGTGGCAGCGTTGGCAGGCAACTTTGGCGTGCAAGCCGGTCAGGGGATAACGCGTCAGCGAGTGATCGAAGGTGATGATGTTGATCGACTTCCACTCGACGAAGTTGTGACATTGAAGGCAATTCGAGCCCAATCTCCCCTCATGCTGATCTCGATGACAGGTCGTACACGAAGGAGAAACTCCGAGAAATGTTTTGTGCAGATCCTTGATGCGGATCGTTGCACGTGCGCTTTCTGGAATGTGTTCTGGCGAGTGGCACCGGCTGCAAACGAGCGCGGAGTGAGCGCCCTCAAGCTTGTATCCAGTCTTGTCGTGGGCGAAAGTCTTGATGTCCCATTTCGTCAGAATGAAATCTTCGCCGTTGTGTTCGGAATGGCAGTTGACGCATTCCTGACTCGAGCCCGGCTTGATGTCGTAAGTCGCGTGTAAACCTTTCTTCGCCACGATGCGAGACGCGATTTCGTTGTGACAACTCAAGCACTTGAATACTGGTTTGCCGGCCGACACTTCGTGGCAATTGACGCATTCAGTCACTCCGTTGATCGACTGGTGCGCGCGCGAGAGCGGGCCCGGGGAGATCTGCGCGGCCAGCGGATTCGAGATACCGAAGAAGCTCAGCACGAATGCACCCAAGAATTATGGATTTCAGAAGAGCGGGAGTTTTGCACGCGGGAGTGATCGAAACCGTGATTGGCGGCTCGATTCGACCACTCACTGCGCGCACACGTCACCTCTCCGACAAGTTGATTGAGGAACTGTGGGCCTGTGCCGGGAAGTCCTCAACTCCCCGGCATGCATCAAGCTGACTTCGGCCAGGGTGAATTAGTTTGGTGACTCTGTTTCTTCGGCCGCGTCGGCAGCATTATCTTGAGCCTCGTAAGGCGCAAGTTTTTGCCGGCACTTCTCATACTTTTGCGAATTGATGGTGGCGCTGATCGCGACACCGTTGGCGTCCTGCGTGAAGGTCACAGGGTCGGGCAGGTTGGTGAGATTTGCGCATCCCAGAATTTCGTAGCTGGACACAAAGCGTTGCGCCATGAAAGTGAACAGCGAATTCGCGTCATCGGCAACCGGAGAAGCGCTGGTAAGCAGGCGATCCTGATCGAGCAGGAGCCTGGCAGGAGCGAGCCTGAGCATGTGCCTGCAATAGCGGGCTGTATCGGCCTGCCAGCGATATTGCACCTCAGCTTGATCGACGCCTCGGCGGTACGCATTCACTTTGGCGAGATCCATGGATCCATCGGCATCAAGGACCATGGGATCGCCAGCGGGGATGCGCGCCACCGGAAATCGTTGATATTTCCGCGCCTGCAATTCGTTCAAAGCCAGAGCGGGGACCAGCGCGCCGGGATCGGCCAGATCCGCTGCTTTCCAGGGGACACAACCGAGACTGGGATCGATGAAGCGATCGAGCAGACCATTGTCACTGGGATTTCCGAGCGTGGTTGCGCCAGCCAAAGCCTTTGCATTGGCCGCAGTATTCTGCGCGAGCAATCCATCCGCACTGATCAGATAAGTAACCGGCAAATTGTCGCTTTGGTCCTGGTCAACCACGAAGAAGTCTCGTACGGATGGACAGGGTCGACCATCTGCTGAGACTCCCAAACGCGGGACGTAAAGCTGGCCCCGACGAAGCGCCTGGTGGGCTGCCTTAAAAAATGCGGGCGCATTGCAATAGGAAAACTGTCCGAAAACACTGTTCGGAACGCCATTCACGCACGCGCTCGCAGCCAGTACATTCGGCGATGCTCCTTGTTGAACGAGATTGTCGCCATTAAATCCAAACCAGAGCGCAACGACGGCATTGTCGGGAAGAGTGGGTGCAACCGGAGCTGCGCCCGCGGCAGGAGATGTGCCTTGATCAACGACTAAGGGGTTGTAAATCGAAATCTGCCCGGTGGCGGGGTCGAGGATGGCAGCTTGTACAAACGCCGACGACGCAGAATTTGTTTCATGACAATCCCCTTGGGCAGGATTCGTTGCGGTTAACTGGTATGGAGTTGCCAATCCCGCGGCAGTCAGCGGCGCGTTGGGAATGATGATTGTGCAGTTAGGGTTTTGGGCGAAGAGTACTCCGGTTGTGAGCGACAGAAAGCTAAGACAAAAAGCTTGCAGCAAGCTACGGCACTTCATGACACACTCCTCCTCACAGATTTGGACACACTATTTGCGTAGAGGCAGATTCGCCCTGATGGGAAGGTCCCAAAATTCGAGTCAGCCTAAGTGTTGGCTGTTCCAAAGTGGCGAGAAGGAAACAACCTGGTGGCGCGGCGAGGACCGTGAGATCCAACCGACTTTTGTGACCAAGAATCTAGGAGGTGAGTTCAAGATAGAGCCGTTTGAATTTAGCGGCAAGATATCGGGAAGACATCCCGGAAAGTACAAGCCTCAATCGGAAAATGCCCATCGCGTTGATGACCATTGGTACACTCGCGACCACCGAGACGACGGTTACCTTCATCCGCCAGGAACGGTCCCCTTGCCGAGTTAACCCTATGGCAATGTATAGTGGCGTGTCCGTAAGTCGACACTTCGTGGCTAAACCTGACGGGATCAGTACAATCTCGCGGCCGGCGACGAACTAAAGCATTGATGATGTTCGCGAGCGCAGCTGTGGCCGCTTCCTACGACCAGCTTTCAGGCGTCGTGTTTTCTGGCACGTTCATCAGCCTCTCAAATACCGTTGCCGTTCCAACGATTGATCTCGTTTGGATCGCTGCGACCATCATCGTTGCTTTTCTGGTCCTCTACTTCGTGATGCGGTCTGGTCGGCGGGGTGCAGAAGACCCTGCCACGCGCGGAACCACTAACAGTCACTCGGACGCGGGCCCAAACGGGGCGGAAGCCCGGGCTCGAGCTGAGGAACTGCGCATCATTTTGGACGCGGTTCCGGGCATGGTGTTGATCGCGAACGATCCGCTAGTGCAAGGAGATTGTCGGAAGCCGTACGGCCTACGAATTACTTCGAGCGCCATATGGAACTAACTTGTCGAAGTCTGCTCCGGAAGGCGAGACGCCCACGAGTTTCCGCACCCTGCAGAATGGCATCGAGGTCGCGGCGAAGTCACTTCCACTTCAACGCGCGGCCACTCAAGGAGCGGAGGTACGCGAATCGGAAATCACGATGGTCTTCAACGACGGGAGCAAGCGCGACTTTCTTGGGAATGCGGCGCCCTTCTTTGATCAGGAAGGCAAGGTTCGGGGAGCGGTGGGAGTTTTTGTAGACATCACAGAGCGCAATCTAACCGAAGAGGCGCTCCGGACCGCGCAGGCAGAATTGGCTCGTGTCTCGCGAACTGTCACGATGGGCGAGTTGACGGCGACGATCGCGCACGAGATCAACCAGCCGCTCGCAGCCGTTGTGACCGATGTCAGCGCATCGCTCCGCTGGCTGGCCCAGAATCCCCCGAATCTTGAGGAAGCTCGATCCGCGATCGAAGCTGCAATTCGCGAGGCGAACCGAGCGAGCGATGTAGTGAGCAGAATTCGCGCGCTCGTTAAAAATGTGCCACCTCCCATGCTTTTGGTGGATTTAGGGGAGATGGTTGGCGAAGTATTGTCGATGGCGAGCCGGGAACTGCACGCACATGGCATCCCAGTGCAAGTCGACATTGATCCCGATGCGGCACAGGCCCTGGGCGATCGAATTCAGTTGCAACAAGTGCTGCTGAATTTGATCATGAACGCGATCGACGCGATGAGTACGGGAACGGATCGGCAGAAAGAGATCCGCATTCAGTCTTCGAAACACAGGGACGGGGTTCTTTTGCAGGTTCGCGATAACGGGGACGGCATCGAGCCGAAGCAAATCGACCAGATCTTTGAGCCATTTTTTACGACCAAAGCTAAGGGTGTTGGGATGGGCCTGGCGATTAGCCGTTCAATTATCGAAGCGCATGGCGGCCGGCTATGGGCAGAGCCGAATTTTCCGAATGGAAGTGTTTTTCAGTTCACGCTGAAGAACAGGAGGAATTGATATGGGCGATCTGCAATCTCTTGTGTGTGTCGTCGATGACGATGCGGCGGTGCGCGACGCACTCAAGAGGCTGATCCGTTCGGTGGGTTTGGACGTCGAGCTGTTCGAATCGGCGCAAGAATTTCTGCGGTGGCGAAGACGAAGTGTGCCGACGTGCGTCATTCTCGACATACGCTTGCCGGGAATTAGTGGCCTTGATTTACAACGTGAGCTTGAAGCGCTGGGCGTCCGAATTCCTCTGATCTTTATTACTGGTCATGGCGACATCCCAATGTCGGTCCGGGCAATGAAGGCAGGAGCGGTCGAATTTCTCACCAAGCCATTCCGGGATCAGGATTTGCTGGATGCGATTCAGGTGGGATTGGAGCGCGATCGCGAATGCCTTGAGCGCGACGCCGAGCTCGCTATCCTACGGCGGCGTTTTGAATCTCTGACACAGCGGGAACGGGAAGTCGTAGCAATGGTCGTCTCCGGATTACCGAACCGAAGCATCGCCGTGCAGATCGGTATCACGGAAAACACCGTCAAGGTTCATCGCAGTCACGCAATGGAAAAGATGGAAGCAGAATCTCTCGCCGCCCTGGTGAAGATGGCGCAGCGCCTGGAAATCCCCGCCCACAAGCCGGAGTAGATCGGAGTAGGGAGTGGGAAGTAAACAAAAGAACTTGCGGCGCAAGGTCGATCGAATGTCGCCGACCCGGTCTTAGTACGACACGAGAGAGTTTCGGAACCAGATGTCCGAGCTGTGCGTCACTGGTTGCGACGCATCGAGCGGCCTCATCCATTGAGTCGTGCTCACCGCTTTCGAGTTCTCCGCGCTTTTCCTTGTCCTTCCAAATTGTGACGCTCATCTGGCACGAGGAATATGCCTCCGTCCAATATTCGCGTTTCCGATTCCGAGGCTGTGCCTGTGCGCGGTTGCCAAAGCCTGGTAGGCGTAGCCCAGGGTTAAGTAAGACGATGCGAGGCCTGTTCTGGGATAACGATTCCCGGCTATCTTGGGGGACATCTCTTCAAAAGTAGCGATGGAGGCCCGAAGGGTCTTGAATGGCGTCATCAGGCTTGTGAAGTTCGAGCAGGCTGGCACCGATTCCCGTGTTGCTGAATCCGACGTTCGATTTTGCCAAAGTATTTTTAGGGTCTGAATTCAGCAAATCTTCAAAAATCTTGTGCGCCTGCCGGAACGTATTCAGGCCTGACACCGGATCGCCGTTTTCATTGCTGTAGTCCGCAAGCAGAGTCAGGCCTTCCCCAAGATACTCGGAGAGAGTTGCGTTCCCCGGATCGGACTTCGCTGTGTCCGCAAGGATAGCGGTTGCCTTGGTCTGCATTTCGATGGCGTGCGGCAGATCGTGGTTGACTGCACAGACATTTCGCGACCCCGCCGTAGTCGGCCGCCAAATGCACACGCAGGACAAAGCTCCCAGGATTGGCTTGAACCCCGGCATCGCGAATCGATGCAGAGCGGCGGTAGTTCTCCAGCGCTGCCACCGGATCACCGGTATGGAGTTTTAATCCACCGGTGAAATAGTAGACTCCCGCGAGCATGTCGACGATGGCAGGATCTTTGCTTCCTTCTCCGAGATGTTCCGCGATCGGCTGCGCTTTGCCCAGAGCTGCCAGAGCGTCAGGGAAATTTCCCATGGATTCCAGCACCTGCGCAAGACGAAAATAGGTGCCCAGCAGACTCCGCTGCGAGACGTTGTCGCCTGGCGAGGCGGCGACCATCAACTCCCGAATCGCCAAAGCTTTTCTATAACTTTCAAGGGCGCCGGGAGAATCTCCCAAGTTTGCGCGCGTAGGGGTATCCGAGAACATCTCCTACTCGCTCGTAGGCTTCGGCCATTTCCTTCTGGAGCGACAAATCTCCTTTGGATTGTGAACGGAGATTATCCAGGTATTCCAGAGCGCGGGTAACGATCAGTTTTCTTGCGGGCGTGGATCCCGGCAAATCGCGAATGGCATCGTGGATCTCGAACATCAGAGAATTTGCGAGCTTACGAACATCGTTGAATCGCTGTTCGGCGCGGCGTTCGTTGTAGGCCGCGATCCGTGCCTCCCGGATCGTCGCCGCCACACCACCTGCTATCGCAATCAGAATGAGTACTGTGGCCGCGACTCCAAGCTTGTGGCGAACCGCAAACTTTCCCGCGCGATAGGTCCACGAATCCCGGCGAGCCATCACAGGCCGGCCGTCGAGATGGCGCCGGATATCCTCGGCAAATTGCTCGACGGAGACGTACCGGCGCTGCGGCTGTTTGTTCATCGCATGCAGGACAATGGTGTCGAGATCTCCCTCGAGGCGGCGCCGCAGGCTTGCGACCGATCCTTCCCGCACGTTGCCAAGCGAGTCCGAAGGCCGCGGGATGGGTGGCGCCGGGGAATTCATACCGGCCTCAGAACTGCCGCGCTCGGGCGCTCGGGCTCGTGTTCGCAAATTGCGCGAGCGAACTCGTGGGGCGCGTGGGTATCTTTCGGGTAAGGAGAGTGTCCGGTCAGCAGTTGATACAGAACCACACCGAGCGAATAGACGTCGGTCGAAGTCGTAATCGGTTCGCCGCGAATCTGTTCCGGACTGGCGTACTCGGGGGTCATGGGATTGGCGACGGTGGTCTGGGAATTGGCGGTGGGGTCAAGAATCTTGGCGATCCCGAAATCAAGAAGCTTCGGCACGCCCTCAGTTGTGACGATGATGTTTCCGGGCTTGATGTCGCGATGGATCACCAAGTGTTGGTGCGCATACTGCACCGCGGAGCATACCTGGACGAACAGCTTAAGGCGTTCCGTCACGGGCAGCTTTTGAGCGTCACAGTACTCATCGATCGGAGTGCCTTCGATCAGTTCCATCACGAGGTAAGGGATGCCTTCGTCTGTCGTGCCGCCATCCAACAGTCGTGCGATGTTGGGATGGTCGAGGGACGCCAACACCTGACGTTCGTGGCGGAAGCGCTCAAGAATTGAGGTCGTGTCGAGTCCGGCGCGCACGAACTTGATGGCGACCTGCTTGTCGTATTGGCCATCGGCTCGCTCAGCGCGATACACCTCACCCATGCCTCCTTGCCCGATCTGCTCCAAAAGGCGGTACACGCCGATGCGACGGCCGGCGCGGTTGGGATTCGCGGGAAGGTTCAGAGGAAGGTTGAGATCAACCGCAGGAGTCTTGAGAAAAACGCTCCCCGCCCGTTCGTGAGACTGAAGCAGGGACTCAACTTCAGCGCGGAGTTCGGCATCGCCCGAGCAGAGGGAGTCCAAGAGCGCGGGCCGATCGGCGTCAGGTGCAGCGATAGCGCGGTCTAGAATCTGGCGGACTTGCTGCCAGCGTTCGGGATTCATACCTCTGCGCTCCGGTCGAGTTCGCGATGAAGCCAGGCGCGAGCCGTGATCCAGTCTCGCTTGACCGTGGAGGCGGAGATCCCGAGAACCTCTGCCGTGTCTTCAATGGAAAGTCCTCCAAAGAACTTGAGTTCGACCACCTTGCCCTGTTGAGGATCCATCGAGGAAAGCGTCTTGAGAGCGTCGTCGAGTGCGACGATGTCGACGTCGAGAGGCTGAGAGTCTTTTTCGGCTTCATCGAGCGTCAGCTTGCAGGCTCCTCCCCCACGTTTATCGGCGCGATAGGCCCGCGCGTGATCCACGAGGATTTGCCGCATGAGTTGCGCGGCCACGGCGAAGAAGTGGGCGCGGTTCTGCCACTGGGGCAGATCCTGTTTGATCAGCCGTACATACGCCTCATGGACTAACGCGGTGCTTTGCAGGGTGTGTCCCGGGCGTTCATTGCGGAGGTAATGCTGTGCGATGCGGCGTAACTCGTCGTAAACGAGCGGAATAAGTGCGTCGAGAGCCTGGCGGTCTCCGCCGCGCCAACGCCCGAGCAAGTCCGTAACCTGTACAGACGAATTCCTTTGCACCTTGAACCCCGTGCCCCCGCGGGGAATTGCAGGAGCGCAGCATATCTGTTGGATATCGGGGTGTCAACGGGTGAAATCGGCTGAGAACAAGGGGTTTAGAAGTTTCGGCTGCCTGTGGGGATCAGTCCTTGCAGCCAAGGCGGCCGAGGTTTCCTGGCGAGCCGAAATCATCGCGAGAAGGAAGAATTCTCCCCGATCCTGTGAGCCGAGTTGTCGCCCGTTTACGCCTCTCAAGACAAGGGGCGCTCGGCGAGCTGTACGCGCGGTGGCAGCAGTGTTCGTGACGCCTGCGCCAGTTCCCCTCAAAGGAGTTGGCCATGCCCACCCAGATCTCACGCTATCTCAGTTACCTGGTTCCGTTGTTCCTTGCTGCGGGGATGCAATCGCAGGATCTCGTTGTGAAAAAGAGTATCTCGGTGGACGGAAACGTCGTTTCCAACTCGGAGACATCGTTTAAAGGATCGCGAGAACGGGTTGTAACCCAGTCGCCGAATGGAACGACCGTCACTCTCAGGCAATGCGATCTCAAGCGAACCGTGGTGGTGAACGAGCAAGGTCAGAGTTATTTCGTAGCTCAGGACCCTCCCGAGGAGTTTGGCTTAGCCAAGACTACGGACCCAGGGGAAGGTTACCTGACTGAAACCAGCGTGGTGACCGACACCGGGCGAACGCAAGGCTATGTTTGGCTTTCCGGCGCGCCACCTAAAGACTTCTGTGAAAATTCGGTCGTCGAAGAATGCTTGTATGCAAACCAGCCAGGAGTTTGAAGTAGATGGATGGTACGTCGATCTTTCGAAAGAGCAGTCGGTTTGCCAGGCATCCTTGCCACCGATCCGGCAGTCCGAGGGATGCCATGACCGGGTTGTGCGTCGACGCAGCGGAACCGGCAAACTGGGTTATCCGCTGAAAGAGGCGATCACGTTGCATAACGAGGACGGCACGAGCACAGCCGTCAGTGTTCAGCCGTCGAACGTCGGCAAAGATTCGCTGAGTCAGGATCAATTTGAAATTCCGCTTGGGTATCACCAAGTTCAAACCCTGGCCGAGATCAATGGCGGTTCGCCGAAGCCCGGCGCTGCAACAGGCGTCGATCCGAGAAGCGCTTCCAACGGGATCGAATACGACTGGCAGTTCGCAGGCAGGCGCGCAAAATTCCGCTGGCAAGATTCGGATTGGCATCGCGCCGCCGGAGGCTCAGGTCGGTCAAGGAAACAATAGCGGAGACTACAGCACGCCGGTCCGGAATGCCGAGATTGCGCTGATGAGCGGGCCATTGGTAAGCGTCGTTCCGCTTGACTCCCACGTCGCCATGCAACTCCAGGCGGAAGCGCAGCAGAAGCAGTGTAATTACCTTCTTTATTCGTCAGTCGTCGTGAAGCACGGGCAGGTTAGCGGACTTGGCAAGTTCACGAAGTATGGTGGGATGGCAGCCAGCGTGACTCCGATCGGGGCAATGGCACACGGTGTGACCGGGACCCTTGCGGCGCAAGCTGCGGAAGCCGCTGTTTCCCAATTGGCGCAGAGACAGGCGATGAATGAACTGGCGGCCTTCAGTGGGCAGATCAAGTCGAGAGACGATGTTAGCGTCCAGTATCAACTCGTACCGACCGGACAGAGTTCTGCCTGCGCTGCAGAACTCACTGCAGGGGAAAGCGAAATCCGACGGCGAAGATGTGCTGACACCCTTGCTGCAACAAGCTGCAACCAGCGTACTGGCTGAGGTTAGCAAGAAATAGCGGTAACGAGTTGCGGGACATTCAATCGACGAGCGAAACCGTGGAGTTCGCTTCGTCGGCCGGCGAAGCCGAATTACAAAACGAAAAATTAAGTTTGTTGTGAACCGATTTCGCTTTCTCCTGCGCCTCTTAGATCAGGGGGCATTACAACAGGTCGTCGTGGCGAGTCAGACACCGGGGGGCTTGGGGCTCGGACGGTAGCTGCGGCGACCTGAACCGTACTTGCCCTGTTGTTCTCAAGGAGTTCACATGCTCACCCTGACTTCACGCTACCTCTCTTTGACCCTTGTTCTCCTGGCCACCGTCGCGAGCGGCGCCCAGGATCTGCACATCAAGAAAAGCATTACCGTTGGCGGCAACTTTGTCTCGAACACAGAGACCTCGATCAAAGGGCCCCGGGAGCGAACGGTAAGCCAGTCTCCCAACGGCAGTTTGATCACGATCCGGCAGTGCGATCTGAAGCGAACCATTAGTGTGAACGAGCAGCAGCAGACGTATTTCATCCTTAAAGATCCACAGGATGATGCGGCGGCGAAGGCTGCGGCGATGGTTTCTGGTGTTCCGCAATCCGACTCGGGCGGTTTCATCACGGAGACCAGCACATTCACCGACACCGGCGAGCGCAAGACGCTTTACGGTTATCCCGCGCGCCACTTGAAGGCGACGGTTACAGTGCAGTCGTCCCAGAATGCCTGCTCGCAACTGACTCAGCAATACGAAGTGGACGGCTGGTATGGCGAAGTTTCGAAGGAGCTTGCGACTTCTTGTCAGCAATTTCTTCCGCCGGTGCGTCAAGGGGATGGCTGCAACGATCGCGTCGTCCGCAAGCGCACAGGGAGCGCCAAGCCCGGATATCCGCTGGTCGAGAACATCACTCTTCACAATGCTGACGGCACTACCACGCAACTCGGGGTGCAGACTTCAGAAATCACCAAGTCGAGCCTGGAAAAAGAATTGTTCGACGTTCCAGCTGGCTTCCACGAAGTGAAGTCCGTCGCGGAATTGAACGGTCCACCTAAGCCGCAAGTCGATCAGCCCGTGATGGCTTCGACAGCGCCTGCGCCGCAGCCCATGCAGCAAGCCATGGCGCAGCCGGCGATGTCGCAGCCAGCGCAGTCAGCAACCCCCAAGGGGCCCAATCGCCTCAGCGCGGCTGCAATGATGCTCAATCCGGCAGCACAAATGGGCATGCAGCAACAGGCGATGGCGGCTGCTGCGGCCAGGACCGGTCTAGCCTCCAACATGATGAGCCCGGGCGGCATGCCCGGTGGAATGGCTCCAGCGATGGCGCCAGCATCCGCGCCGCTCGGTCCGAAGGCTCCCGGGAAGATTCGCATCGGCGTTGCCCCGCCTGACGCACAAGTTGGACAAGGCAACAATTCGAATGGGGACTACAGCACTCCGATTCGCAATGCCGAAGTCACACTCATGAGCGGTCCGGCGATCGAGATCGCGCCGCTTGACTCCCACATTGCGATGCAGCTTCAGGCTGAAGCGCAACAGAAGCAATGCGACTACGTCATGTATTCCTCTGTCGTGGTGAAGCATCCGCAGGCCAGCGGCTTTGGCAAGTTCGCAAAGCTCGGCGGAATGGCAGCCAGCATGTCGCCGATGGGAATGATGGCGCATGGTGTGGGCGGCGCGCTCGCTGCGCAAGCGGCCGGCGCCGCAGCGTCACAAATGGCCCAGCAACAAGCCATGAACCAGTTGTCTGGCTTCAACGGTCAGATCAAATCGAAGGACGACGTCACCATTCAATATCAATTGGTCGCTGCGGGACAGACCGCACCCGTTTTGCAGAACACGCTGCAAGGCAAGGCGAAATCCGACGGCGAAGACGTGCTCACTCCGTTGCTGACGCAGACAGCCAACGCCGTATTGACGCAAGTCAGTCAGAAGTAAAACGACGCTTAAATGAGGGGGCGCCTCCTTCTACCCAATGGAAGGAGGCTTTTTTTGTTTTTGAGCACTAGTTTGATGCCTGGGTTTAACTTCCAGCCGAGTTGTGGGAAGATGGGCGTCGAGAGTTGGTTTTGGAAATCTCGACAAACGACAGTCGTCAGCGTTGGGAAGTAAGAATTCGCCGGGCGCAAGAGCTCGGCGGGAAACATCCCGCCATTGCCAATGCATTGCGCTTTTATGAAACGACGCTGTCGTTTCAAGCGGACGTCTCGATCAAGCCGGTAAACGCCATCAACCCCGCCGCACCACTTCGAGAGCAAATCGACTTGACGGCGGTCAGTGCGACGATGCCTGCGATCGTGTCTCTTAGCGCGGAGCGTGGGCCCGATCAGTTACGTTTCGAAGCTGAGAAGATTCTTCATGCGGGAGAGGAACGCTGGAGGCAGTTGCTTGAGAACTCGCTGGTTCCCGGGGGAGTTGTTCCCGTGGCGTCGGAAGATTTCTTTGCCCGCGCCTGCCTGCAGCCAGTAGCGGAGAACCTGCAAGTGCAGTTGCCGAAAGACCCTAACTATACGCAGAACGTTTGCCCGGCATGTGGAAGCCTCCCGCAGTTAGGGATGGTTCGACCTGCGGCAGAAGGCGCCGGGCGATCGCTGCTGTGTTCTCTTTGTTTATGCGAGTGGTCTTTCCCGAAGATCATGTGCCCCTGGTGCGGCGAAGAAGACAAACACAAACTTCCGAACTATCGATCTGAATCGTGGGCGTATATCCACGTCGAAGCCTGTGACAATTGCCAGAGGTATTTCAAATTCGTCGATACGGTGATGGAACCTTCGGCCGTGCCGCTGGTCGACGAAGCCGCTTTGGCGGTTCTTGACGTGTGGGCGAACGGACTTGGATACGTCAAGATCATTCGTAATCTGATTGGTTTCTGAAGACTTCCTGCCCTGCAAAATCGCAGCGGCGAGCAGGACGCTAGCCGCCTTCGCCGCTAAAACCGCGGTTTCAAGAGACAAAATTTTACAGTGGCGCCAATCCCCTCCGGCTATGATCCAAGCAGGGCCGCGGATCGTGTCGCGGGGGCGAATGGCGGATGAACACAGCGAAAGAGGGCATTGCCGGGCGTGCGCTCCTGGGCTTTTTATTGCTCGCGATGCCCTATGCTTTCGCTCAGGTCGAATCCACCCCTGCCCAACCAGCCCTGCCCATGCGCCCCGGTGCCTGCGCGAACGATTCATGGCGTCGTGAAGTCCGGCAACATGCCTATCCCGGGCGCGGCGGTTGTGATCTCCTCCGATAACTCCTCCCAAAAGATTTCTACATGGACCGACGTCGATGGAACTTATTCGGCGACCGTCCCCGCGAATGGCACGTACAACGTTGCGGTGCAGATGATGGCCTTCGCCAACAGCGCTCAGAAAATTGTCATCGATGCTTCCCATCAGAATGTGGTCGCCAATTTTGAGTTGATACTATCGTCTCGCTCGCACGAAGCGACCCCTGCACCCACCAGAAGGCCCGCTGGACAAGCGCCAGGTCAACGCGGATTTCAAACCCTTTCCGCGTTGCAAAACGCTGCCGGTCAAGATACCAGCGGGAGCACGATGAGTGACGTTGTGCCCTCGGGCATGCCGATTCCTGGAGTTGACCCGAACGGCGCAACGGAATCGATTGCGGTGTCTGGCAACACTTCGAATTCTTTCAACTCGATGAGCGGCGACCAGCTGCAGGAACGGATCAATGACGCCCGCCAGCAAGGCGGCGGGTTCGGAGGGATCGGCAATTTCGGCGCGGCTGGCGGCGGTCCCGGAGGTGGAGGAGGTTTCGGCGGTGGTGGTCCCGGGCGCGCCATGTCGATCGGCCGCCGTGGATTCGACATCAACCATCCGCATGGATCGATCTACTACGGGATTGGCGATTCCGCGTTGAACGCCGCGCCGTACGCGCTCGCGGGAGAACCGGCGACCAATCCGGGATACGTGCAGAACAATTTTGGCGGATCGATTGGAGGTCCGCTCAATATTCCCAAGATCTATCACGGCGGGACCAAGACATTTTTCTTCGTGAACTACAACGGCCGGCGCGGGGAAAATCCATTCGACCAGTTTTCGACGGTGCCAACGCTGCTCGAGCGGCAAGGGAATTTTTCGCAGACGAAATACACTTCGGGTGCGGAGGCAGGGCAGCCAGTCCAGATTTTCAATCCGATGACAGGCGCTTCCTTTGCGAATAACACAATCCCGCAGATCAATCCGGTGGCGAGCGGTTTACTCACCTACATCCCGCTGCCGAATCTGACTCCGGCTCCGGGGAGCTTTCAGAATTTCCACTTCGTAACTTCCGCCAACAACAACAGTGACGATCTGAACGTCCGCGTCAACCACACATTTGGCGCTGCTCCGGCGGGAGGGAGGCGAGGGGGAGGACGAGGCGCTCCGCGCAACAATCTGACTTTCGGCCTCCACTATCACGGGTCCGGCACAAGCATTACGAATCCTTTCCCGAGTGTTGGCGGAAATACAAGCGTTCGCAGCTTCGATGTGCCGGTGGGGTACGTCCGAAGCATCAAGAAGCTGACCAATAGTCTTCGCTTCGATTTCAATCGCAGCCGCACGCGAACGCAAAACCTCTATGCGTTTAATACCGATGTCGACAGCGCTTTGGGGATCGACGGGGTCTCCACGAATCCATTCGACTGGGGACTTCCGAGCCTGTCTTTCAGCAATTTCGCCAGCCTGCAGGACACGAACCCACAACTCCTCCGAAACCAGACCTTCACGATCTCTGATGGCGTGGTCTGGACTCATGGCAAGCACAGCTGGCGATGGGGCGCAGATTTCAGGCGCGTTGAACTCAACACCGAGACCAGCAGCAATGCGCGCGGATCGTTCATCTTCAGCGGCATCAACACTTCAGATATTGTCGGCGGAAGCAGGTCGCGGGTACGGGCTATGATTTTGCCGACTTCCTGCTCGGGCTTCCGCAGCAAACATCGGTGCAGTTTGGACAGGACAACTACCATTTTCACGGGAACTATTGGGATTGGTATGTCCAGGATGAGTGGAAGGTGCGAGGAAATCTGACACTCAATCTTGGTGTGCGATACGAATATGTCTCGCCATTCACCGAAGAAAATAACCGCATCGCGAATCTGGATGTCTCACCGGCGGTGCTGACGCAACAACCGAACCTGAGCACGTCGGCAGTCACAGTGGTTATACCCGGCCAGAGAGGACCGTTCAGCGGCAGTCTTCCTGCCAGCCTGGTGAGACCCGATCGCAATAATTTTGCACCGCGACTTGGATTTGCCTGGAAACCATTTTCAAAGACTGTGGTCCGTGGCGGATACGGCATCAACTACAACACGGGCGCATACCAGACGATCGCGCAGCAGTTGGCATTTCAACCGCCCTTCTCGACGACAGAGACAAATATCCAATCGAATTCCTGCAACCTGACTTTGGAGAACGGGTTCTCGACCTGTTCGGCTGCGGGAACAACCAATAACTACGCCGTTAACCCGAACTACCGGCTGGGATATGTGCAGATTCGCAATCTGGATATTCAGCAACAACTTCGTCCAACTCTGGTGCTCAACATCGACTACACCGGCACGAAGGGAACGGACCTCGACATATTGGAAGCGCCGAATCGCACCGTGTCTCCGTTGGGCGGTTTTCAAATTCTCGTTCCGAACGTACAGCCGTTCACTTTCGAGAGTTCGCTTGGCGATTCCGAAGCGAACGCAGGATCGGTGCGGCTGCGGAAGCGGCTGGCGAACGGTTTCTCGATCGGCGGAATTTATACGTTCTCCAAATCGCTGGACGATGCGTCGTCGATTGGCGCGGGAGCTACCGTCGGATCGGGCACCGCAGGCCTCGGAGGCGGCGGAACGGGCGCGGGAGGCGGTGGCGCGAGTGCCTCACCCGGAAGCGGAGCCAATACCGTCGCGCAGAACCCGTCCAATCTTTCCGGGGAGCGCGGGCTTTCGAGTTTCAATCAAACGCATAAGTTGACCGTCGACTATTTGTGGGAGTTGCCATTCGGACACGATAAACGTTGGCTGACGGGAAACACGCCGCTGCGCGCGATTTTCGGAGACTGGCAGTGGAGCGGAGATTTCACCGTCGCGTCCGGACTGCCATTCACTCCCCGCTACGTCGATCAAGCCAGCGAGATCAACGGTGGCACCAGCGGAACCGTCCGGCCGAATGTGGTTCCGGGACAATCGGTCCAGCTATCGGATCCGTCCATCTCGGAATGGTTTAATACGGCCGCGTTTGTTCAACCTCCGACCGCGAGCCCGTACGGAGATGCGCGGCGCAACAGCATCATTGGCCCGGGCAGCAAAGTCTT
This sequence comes from uncultured Acidobacteriota bacterium, assembly GCA_963771765.1. Lineage (GTDB taxonomy): Bacteria > Acidobacteriota > Terriglobia > Terriglobales > Acidobacteriaceae > Sulfotelmatobacter. The sequence goes on along the minus strand of CAVYUY010000016.1, from coordinate 53,076 downwards.
CGACATGGCCTTTACCAAGGTCATTCCGTTGAATGAGTCTCGGGTCCTCGAGTTCCGGGCGCAGGCCACGAATATTTTTAATATGCCGAACTATTCGTCGATCGACACATCGGTCACGTCGCCGACTTTTGGCCGGGTGGTCGGAGTAGGCGCAATGCGGCGAATCACGATCACGGCGAGGTTCCGCTTTTGAGGAGAGCGAGAATGTTTGCGGGTGTGCGGCAATCGAGGCACAAGGCGCTTGCCTTGATGCTGATGTTCGGTTTGCTGTGCTCCTCGGTTCCAGCGCAACAGCAGGCCGACTACACGTTTCGCGTCCAATCCGATCTTGTTCTTGTCAATGTGACGGTTAAAGACAAGAGCGGAAATTTCGTTCGCGGTCTCAAGCCTGAGGATTTCACGATTCTCGAAGACAATAAACCGCAAAAGGTCGTTTCATTCGACGTAGAAAACGTCGATGCGGTGGCAACGCAAAATGTCGCTCAGGCAAAACCCATCCCGGGCGAGGTTCAACCGACCGCCCCAACTCCAACGGCGCCTGCGCCGGACGCAGCGAATCCATTCAAGGATCGACGTCTGATCGTCTCTGTTCTTCGACTTATCCGCAATGGAGCCTGACGAAATTGAGCGCGCGATTACCTCGGCCGAGCACTACGTCGACACGCAGATGGCGCCGGCGGACCTGGTTTCCATTGTGTCTCTCGGAAGTTCGCTGCTGGTGAATCAGGATTTCACGGCGGACCACGATCTGCTGAAAAAACAACTGCAAGCCTTCAGCGCGGGAAGCGGACAAGGATTCGAAGAAGGCACGACCGGGAGTACGGAAGGAACTCCCGACAGCGGGCAACCGTTCACGGCCGACGACACCGAGTACAACATTTTCAATACGGACCGGCGACTGGAGGCTCTGCGCTCAGTCGCGGAAAAGCTTTCTCACCTGCAACAAAAAAAGTCTTTGATTTATTTTTCCAGCGGCATGGATCGGACTGGAATCGAAAATCAGTCGGAGCTTCGCGCTGCCACGAATGCGGCGGTGCGGGCCAACATGGCGATCTACACCATGGATTTGCGCGGCTTGCAGGCGCTTGTCGCAGGGGGAGAAGCGCAGAACGCCAGCCTTCGCGGTACGTCTGCCTATTCGGGACAATCCTCCATCAATTCTTTGAACTCGAACTTCACCACGCAGGAGACGCTCGTCACGCTGGCCAGCGACACGGGCGGACGCGCGTTCCTCGATTCCAACGATTTCACGCAGGTATTCAAGGGAGTACAGCAGGACACGTCGACCTATTACCTCTTGGGCTATCACAGCACGAATCCGGCGAAGGACGGGCGCTACCGTCGCATCTCGGTGAAGGTCAATACCGCCGGTGTCAAAGTTGATTTCCGGCGTGGATACTATGCTCCGGCCGACTATCAACATTCGACGAAGGACGATAAAGAACTGCAACTGGAGCAAGAACTCGCCTCCGAGCTTCCCACAACCGACTTGCCGTTGTATCTCGGAGACGCATATTTCCGGTTGGAGGCGAATAAGTTTTTCATCCCGATATCACTGGTCGTGCCCGGTTCGGAGATTCCGTTCGCTCGCAGCAGCGACCGCGACAAGGCGACACTCGATGTAATCGGCGTGGTTCTTGATCCAGAGCGTCATCCGGTAACGCGGATTCGTGACACCGTGAAGCTTGCCGTCGACAGTTCCTCGGAAGTTAAGAAAAAGAATGTGCAGTACGATACCGGCGTCAGCTTGCCGCCAGGAAAATATCATCTCAAGTTTGTCGTAAGAGAAAACGAAACCGGCCGGATGGGATCGTTCGAAACCGATCTCGATGTTCCCGATCTGAAATCGCAGCCGTTGAAAATGAGCTCGGTAGTTCTTGCCAGCCAATTGCAGCCGGCGAAAAAAGGAGTCAAATTTGAGTCCGCTCATTCGCGATGGGTCGGAAATTATTCCGAACATCACCCATGTATTTTCGACGGCACAGCATTTGCGGCTCTACTACGAGGTTTACGATCCCGGTCGTTCATCGGCGGGCTCGTCCTCGGATGGATCGCAATCGAAGCCTGGAATCCACCTTCTGACCAACGTGTCGTTTTTCAGCGGGAAATCGAAGGTGTTCGAGACTTCGACCGTGGAACTCTCGGAACTGAATGCGCGTGACCGCAAAGCGGGCGTGTTTCAACTCGATTTGCCGCTGACGCCTTTGAAGCCGGGCTTCTACACCTGCCAGGTGAATGTCATCGACGACGCCTCCGGAGTCTTTCTGTTTCCACGACTGGCGTTGCTGATCCGGCCGGACGCGTCCCCTGCTGCCAAGTAGGAACGCGATGCGCGTGCGTCATCGCAGATAGTAAACTCGATAGCGATGCCAAATAATCATTCTGACCTGTTCTCACACCTGAAGGCGGTAATTTTCGACTACGGAGAAGTTCTTTGCCATCGGCCCTCTGCTGCCGAGATGAATAAGCTTGCGGGGTTCTTCGGATCTCCGAAAGACGGCTTCATTCAGATGTGGGAGAAAAATCGTGGTCCCTTTGATCGCGGCGATCTGACCCCGGAAAAATATTGGACGATGCTGGCGAACGACGCGGGAACCAAGATCGGCGCAAAGGAACTGGAACAAATTTGTGCCCTCGACGTGGGAATGTGGAGCAACATCAACGACAACATGATCGACTGGGTACACAAGCTCCGCGCGTCCGGTCTGAAGACCGGTCTTCTTTCGAACATGCACCAGGAGATGGTCACGCATTGCCGCAAGCAATTCGAATGGATCAACAATTTTGATTTTGTGACCTTCTCGGCGGAAGTGCGACAGGTCAAGCCGGATGCGGCGATCTACGAGCATACGCTCCGCGGCCTCGGTGTTTCCGCGGATCAAGCGCTTTTTCTGGACGATCGCGAGGTCAATATCAAAGCAGCGAGAGCACTGGGAATCCACGCAATCCGGGTGCAGTCGATGCCGCAGCTGCGTGGCGATCTGCAGGCGCTGGGATTTAAGTTGCTGCCCCAATTGTCTTAGATTGATTGGCCGCGCTATTGATTGCAAGCTCAGAGAAGTTCTCGGGTTGAAATGTGGCGGCACCAGCAACTGTCCCGCGACGAGTTGTTTTGGAATGAGCGGGCCGTTTCGCCATCGTCCGCTGGTTTGTACACATGTCTCGACTTCCGGACATCGGGCTGCGATATTCTTTCCCAATATGCTAACCATCCAGACAATTGACTATGCAGAAGCGAAACGGGCGGTGGATCTCATCGTCGAGAAGGCCGCACAGATGCAAAAAGCTGTCGTCGTTGCGGTAGCGGATTGCCGCGGGGAGTTGATCGCTTTCGCGCGCATGGATACCGCTCCTGCGTCCTCGGTCGTAATCGCCCAGAACAAGGCTTGGACTGCGGCGCGGGCAGGGAAGACGACGCAAGAGGTTGGAGAAAAGGTGAGACATCCGGAGAAAGGCCACGACATCTCCTACTACGGCGACGCCAAGTTTGTGGGATGGGGCGGAGGCGTGCCGGTGTTGAAAGGCGACAAGGTTTTGGGCGCGGTGGCTGTTAGCGGGCTTTCATCAAAGGAAGATGCGGATTTAGCCAGGCTGGGAGCGGAGCAGATTGCTGGGGGCGGCCGTGCGCCCGCCTAGCTAGTCATCATTCGGCGCCGGTTCACGAAGCATCGCCGGGTGTCTGACGAACTTGCTGACATCTTGTGGCTCAACGGCCGGCCCGGCAGAGGCTCCGTGCGTGTGTGGACTGTAGGGCGCCACTGCTAAGGCGTTGAGTCCATGGTCTCTCGACACGCTGCTCCTGCGGCAGAATCCAAATAGAGCGCCCGTTCATCCAACGTTGATGGTCCCGAAGGTTTCGGGAACGATCTGTCAGCAAATCAGATTCTGCGCAACGTACCAGCAGATTGTTTCGTCGAGGCTGCGTCTACGGACGCCTTGTTCTTCTAACTTATTCACATGTTTTCCCGGAGCAGCGTGCGCTCCTTTGCCTAGCGGGCACTCTCGCGTGTCTCGATATAATAAAAAGCAGTGCAGATCGTGAGTAGAAGCGATCGGAATATCAGCAACTAATGACCACAGCCCATCAACATCCGTTACGAAAGATCCTCGAGAGTCGGATCGCCATCATTGACGGGGCGATGGGCACGACGATCCGCACGTATGGGATGAAGGAAGCGGATATCCGGGGGGATCGTTTCAAGAACTCGACAAAAGACCTATTGAATGATGGAGACCTTTTCTCTCTGACGCAACCCGACATGATCTGCGACATCCACCGGCGATTCCTGGAAGCCGGGGCCGACATCATCGAGACGAACACCTTTGGAGCGACCAGCATCGCGCAGAGCGAATTTTTCGTGGAAGATCCCCGAGAGCGGGGCGGCAGGAAAGATCCTGAGTTTTATCAAAAAGTAATTGACGATCCTTTTCTCGGCGACTTGGCATCGGAGATCAACGAGAAGTCGGGCCGCCAGTGCCGTGAATGGGCCGATCGTGTCGGGACGGCAACGTCGCGCCAACGGTTCGTGGCGGGGGCGATTGGGCCCCTCACTGTATCTTTGTCGAACTCGCCGGATGCTGATGACGCCGGATTTAGGGTCGTTACATTCGATCAAGTGAAGACAGCCTATGCACAACAGGTGCGCGGGCTGATTGCCGGCGGTGTTGATCTGCTGCTGGTCGAAACGATCTTCGATTCACTGAACGCAAAGGCTGCGCTCGTAGCCATCCGCGAAGTGTTTGATGAGGACGGCAAGTGCTTGCCCGTGATGATCTCTGCCGCAGTCGGACGCGGTGGCGAGACGATGATTTCCGCTCAAACGACCGAGGCCTTCTGGAACGCAGTGGCTCACGTAAAACCATTTTCAGTGGGACTTAACTGCTCGCTGGGCCCTGATCTCATGTACCCGTTTCTAAGTGACCTGTCGGAGAAAGCGAATGTCCCGATCTCGTGCTATCCGAATGCGGGGTTGCCGAATCCGCTTTCTGCAACCGGATTCGACTTGCAACCGGAGGACATGGCTCGCTATCTCGGCGATTTCGCGCGCGGTGGCTTGATCAACATCGCGGGGGGGTGCTGCGGGAACACGCCCGAGCATATTGCCGCGATCGCGAAAAGTCTGGAAGGCTTGCCTCCTCGAGAACTGAGGGCCGCGCGTTGACACTGGATATCCGATCGACTGAAAGCGAAGCCGAGGGAGATCCATCGCCCGCGGAGACGCGACCTCTGCGACTTTCGGGTTCGCAACCGTTCACTCAACAGCCCGGCGTCTACATCATGATCGGCGAAAGGACGAACGTTGCTGGTTCGCCCAAATTCTCCAAGCTCATCAAGCAAGGCAAGTATGAAGAAGCCGTAAGCATCGCCCGCCAGCAAGTCGAGAACGGGGCCAATGTCCTCGATATTTGCATGGATGAGGGGATGATCGACGGCGTTGCGGCGATGACCCGCTTTCTGCAGTTGTTGGCCAGCGAGCCCGAAGTCGCCAAGGTGCCGTTCATGGTGGACTCCTCGAAATGGGAGGTCATCGAGGCTGGATTGAAGTGCCTGCAGGGCAAAGGCATCGTGAACTCGATCTCGCTCAAAGAAGGCGAGGAAAAATTCCGTCAGCATGCGGCGACGATTCTCAAATATGGTGCCGCTGTTGTGGTGATGGCGTTTGACGAGAAGGGCCAAGCCGCGACCTACGACGAGAAAATCCGCATCTGCGAGCGCGCCTACCGGATCCTTGTCGACGAAGTCGGTTTCCCGCCGGAAGACATCATCTTCGATCCGAATATTCTGACTGTTGCAACTGGGATGGAGGAACACAACAACTACGCGCTCGACTACATCAAAGCCACGCGCTGGATCAAGAGCAACCTGCCACACGCGAAAGTGAGCGGCGGTGTGTCGAATATCTCGTTCAGCTTTCGAGGCAATAACAAAGTTCGTGAGGCGATGCACTCCGCATTTCTTTATCACGCCATCGCGGCAGGCATGGACATGGGCATTGTGAATGCCGGCATGCTCGAAGTGTACGAAGAAATTGAGCCTGAACTGAAAGACCTTGTCGAGGACGTGTTGCTGAATCGCCGTCCGGACGCGACTGAACGCCTGGTGGAATTCGGCGAAGCGCTGAAAAGCGCCGGCGGCACGGCCGTCAGTGAAAAGAAAGCCGAGGAATGGCGCAATGGCACCGTGGAGGAGCGGCTGGCGCACGCTTTGGTGAAAGGAATCGATGGGTTCATCGAGGCTGATACCGAGGAAGCCCGGGCCAAACTGGGCCGTCCCCTGCTTGTGATCGAAGGGCCGCTGATGGACGGCATGAGCGTGGTCGGTGATTTGTTCGGCGCGGGCAAAATGTTTTTGCCCCAGGTGGTGAAGTCTGCGCGCGTGATGAAGAAAGCGGTGGCGTATCTGACGCCGTTCATGGAGGCCGAAAAGGCCAAGATGGCTGCGGCGGGACACGAAGTAAAAGCGCAGGGAAAAATCGTGCTGGCCACCGTGAAGGGCGACGTTCACGACATCGGCAAGAATATTGTCGGAGTGGTTCTGGCCTGCAATAACTACGAAGTAATTGACATGGGCGTTATGGTCGCATGCGAAAAAATTCTCGAGCGCGCCAAGACAGAGAAGGCCGATCTCATCGGGCTCAGCGGGCTGATTACGCCGTCACTGGATGAAATGGTGCATGTGGCGCGCGAAATGGAACGCCAGGGTTTCAAGCTGCCGTTGCTGATTGGCGGAGCGACCACAAGCCGCGCGCATACGGCCGTCAAGATCGCGCCCCACTACAGCGAGCCGGTCGTTCACGTGCTCGATGCCAGCCGCGCCGTACCTGTCACCAGCAGCCTGCTGAGCGATGACGGCAAAGCGCCGTTTGTCGCGCAGCACCGCGCTGATTACGATGCGGTCCGCAAGGCTCACTCCGCGCCGCGACAGAAAGGCGTTTCCCTGGAGATTGCCCGAGCGAGGCACACTCCTATTGCATGGCGCGCCGAGGATTTGCCAACGCCTTCGTTTACCGGCGTGCGAGTGCTGAATGATTTTCCGCTCGCCACGTTGCGAGACTTTATCGACTGGACTCCCTTCTTCCATACCTGGGAGTTAAAGGGGGTTTACCCTCGGATTCTCGAGGACGAGCGGCAGGGTGCGCAGGCTCGCCAAATTTTCTCGGAAGCCAACGCCCTTCTGGACACGATTATCGAGAAACGTCTGATCACGGCACGAGGCGTCTATGGCTTCTTTCCTGCCAATGCAGTGAACGACGACGTCGAACTCTTTGCGGATTGTGAGCGCGCAAAGGTCCTGGAGAGATTTCACTTTCTTCGCCAGCAAGCAAATCGAGAAGGCAGTGAGCCCTGTCGCTCTCTTGCCGACTTCATTGCGCCGAAGGAAACCGGTTTGCGCGATCACATTGGAGTGTTCGCAGTGACCAGCGGAATCGGTCTTAAGGAGTTGTGCGACGGATTTAGATCTAAGAACGATGATTACAACGCGATCATGGCGGAAGCCATCGCCGATCGCCTGGCGGAAGCCTTTGCGGAATGCCTGCATAAGCGGGTGCGGGAAGAATGGGGTTATGGCTGCAGCGAAAATCTTGAGCCACGGGGATCTGATCCAAGAGAAATATCGCGGAATTCGTCCAGCCCCAGGCTATCCAGCGTGCCCTGATCACACCGAAAAAGGAACGATCTGGAAGTTGCTCGACGTGAAAGCGAATACGGGAATGGAGATTACCGAGTCATTTGCAATGTGGCCCGGTTCCAGCGTGAGCGGCATCTACTTCGCGCATCCGGAATCGCGATATTTCAGCCTTGGCAAAATCGAACGCGATCAAGTCGTCGATTACAGCGAACGCAAGGGTATGAGCCTGGAAGAGGTAGAGCGGTGGCTCGGCCCAAATCTGAATTACGATCCTGCGAGATAGCGCTTTCCGACCTGCCTCCGCGGAGAAGCGAGCAGAAACCGTGCCGTTCAACTACCTCAAATCTTCAAGAAGAGTTTCCGGCGATACATCCAGAACAGGACGAGCCAGAAGATCAGCATGATTGTAAAACCGTGAAGCACGGGCTGAAAGGTTTGCCCTGCCAGAGCCGAAATCACCCTGCCAAAATGGCGGTCGATCGCGGCGCCGAAAAAGTCCGCCATCGTCCAACTCATTACGTAAACGGCAATCGAGTTCATTCCGACGACGACGAGAGGGAACGCCCATCGCCGCCAGCCCTTCCATTCGATGAGCGCATAGAAACCGGCGAGCATGAGGACCACCAATCCTCCGCTATACAGTGTGTATGACGAGGTCCACACCCTCTTCACGATGGGGCAGATTCCGGCCCATTGAAACACCAATCCCAGCAAGCGTTAACGCTACCCCTGCCACAACGAGTCCACGCAGTTTTTTTTCCTTCGATCCGCCGGCCTTTAGCCATTCTCCCGTCAGAAGTCCCAGGATCATGGTGGCAATCGTCGGAATGAAACTCAGCGTCGACCAACCGCCCTCGTTGAAGACGAAGGGATGCTACTCGAGGAAACAGATTCAGAAACCAAGTATCGAAGGCCCACGAAAGATTGGAATTCTTGTTCCAGTGAGCGAGAAATCCGCGTGTAGAGATGAGGCCAATCCGATGGAACTCCGACGCGGGCGTAATCAAATAAGCGGCCCGGGAATTGGATAGAGCACGAATGCAACCCAAAAGAAATCAGGATCACCACCAATGTGAGGACTTGAGTTCGCACTCGTGTAAATCCAAGCATGAACAGGAAGACGTAACCCAATCCGATCTGGGTCAGTGTGTCCTCAAAAGTCAAGTAGGTCTGTGGCGAACGCAGAGACCGCAGAAAAATTCCGAGAAAGATCAGGATCAACGCGCGCCGGACCGCATGTCCAACCATCTGGCCGAAGGTTTGACCCTTCGCTTTCCGGCTAGCGATTGAAAAGGGAAGCGCCGCGCCGACTAGGAACGAGAATGCCGGCTGAATCAGGTCGTGCAGCGAACACCCCTGCCACTCCACGTGCTCGGTGTTGTAGGCGATGAATGCCCAAATAGCGCTTTGAGGAAAAGACCGCGCCACTTCCGGCAAACGCATGCGTTCCGCGAGCATCAAGATCATCACGAGCCCGCGGAATGCATCCAGCGAAACCAGTCGAGAGATGCCTTCAGCTTTGCGCGGCAGGTTCATCGATCACGGCTTCAGATACGGGACTGTCAACTTGCGCGGTCTCGATCATAAAGTCTCCTGTGGAACTTAAGTCTGCTGCGCAAAGCCCAGGGAATTCGAGTGGGTATCCCATTTGCCGCGCGTGAAATCGGGAAACTTCTGCGGAGCGCCATTCTGTGCTACGGATGCCTCACTGAGTGGAGTTGGAGCGCTCCATGCGGCGGCATCATAGACATTAATATCTGGCACCAGGCCTCGTTTCAGGCAATCCATCAACCTGTAGTTCATGACGTAGTCCATTCCGCCGTGGCCACCCATTTTCCGCGCGAGATCTCCCGTCGTCTTCCAGAGCGGATGCTCGTATTTGTCTTTGAAGGCGTCGATCTTCTGCCAGCCTTCTTCCTTCGGGGCGTCCTTTGGACTGATCAAAGAAGATACGCGGAGGATAATCGGCGAATGCGCCCTTGGTTCCCTGAATCGCGTTCAGGCGGCTGTACGGTCGTGGGTTCACCACGTCATGTTGCAGAAGAATCGTGCGGCCCAGTTGAGTCTTGATGATGCTGGTGTTCATGTCCCCGCAAACATACTTTTCGGCGCGCTTCGGATCCCCCTCAGGAAAGTTTGCCTTCACATAAGCGCTCAGCGAGGCCTCGGACGAACTCACTGAAACCATATAGTCAAACCGGTCGCCGCGATGAATATCCATGTAATGCGCGACAGGGCCAAGTCCGTGAGTCGGGTAAAGATTGCCATTACGCTTCATGTGCGGAAACCGGCGCCACATGCCTTCGCCTTCACTCGATGTCAAAATGCTGCGCAGATCGTGGAGATAGGCGGCCTCGCCGTGCGTGATTTCGCCAAACAATCCGTCCCGCACCATCCCCAGGATCATCATCTCGTTTGATCCGTAACAGCAGTTCTCGAGGATCATGCAATGCTTGCGCGTTGCCTCAGAGGTATCGACGAGGTCCCAGCACTCTTGCAAAGTTGTACAGGCGGGCACCTCGACGGCTGCATGCTTGCCATTCTTCATGGCATCAACCGCCATCGGAACGTGCCAGTTCCATGGAGTCGCAATGTAGACGATGTCGAGTTCGAGCTTGTTCAGGTTCTCGAAATCTCTTTCGCCCTTGCTGAAACCAGTGGGTTCTGGTTGGCCCGCGGTCGTGACCGCCTTCTGCGCCTTCGCGACTTTTTCCGGGACGAGATCGCAGATCGCCTTTACTTGTATGTTTTCGACTGCGAGCAAGTCTTCGAGCAAACTGGAACCGCGCCCGCCGACTCCGATGATTCCGAGGCGTACGTGCTCCCTTGCCTCAAATGGAACTCCAACCATCGTTGCGTTCGAGGTTTTTGGTGTTGCGGTAGTGAGATCCGAGCCCAGAACATCGGCGGCGAGGAGAAGCCCGGCACCTCCCATCGCGGTCCGCTTCACAAAACTTCGTCGCGAAATGTCCTTTGATTCAGAATCTGCAGGCATAGGTGATCTGATTCCTCACGCTCGTGGTTTTCAGTTCTGCTTTGCAAATCAACTTCCGAAGGGATGAGTGTACTGAGTTGATCCGAAAGTGGGAAGCCCACCTGCCGGAAGAGAGCCCCCAGGAAGACATTTCTTGACCGCATCAAGTATTGGGGCTAAGCTCCGCAGCCAAGGGTTCCATTTTGTTATCGTGGACCCGAACACGACCGCGCAGTAAAAAGGAGAAAACTCCATTGAAGCGAAAAACGTGTATTTGTCTGGTGGCGGTTTTGTGTTTGGTTGCTTCCGGATTGCTTGATGGCGCAAACCAATCCGGTGGTCGGATCATGGAAGCTCAACCTGGAAAAATCAAAATTTCCAACGGGAATGGCACCGAAGAGTTTGTCACGAACCGTGACGGCGGACGGCGACAGTGTGACGTACAGCTTCGAAGGACAAGGCCCTGACGGTAGCGCCTTGAAATACAGCTTTACAGTGAAGTATGACGGAAAAGACTATGAAGTAACGGGTAGCGGCATGCCCTATGGAGCGGATCACATAGCGATCAAGAGAGTCAATTCCCACATGTTCTCGGCGACATTGAAAAAAGATGGTAAAGAGGTGGGGACCAGTACTTCGACGGTATCGCACGACGGGAAAACCACAACCTTGAATAGCAAAGGTACCGATGCGAAGGGAAACATGGTGAAAACCACTTCGATTTTTGACAAACAGTAAATCGATCGCGAAAGTTGAACGGAAAACGGCCAGCGGACGGATTGATCCATTTGCTGGCCGTTTTGCTTTGGATTAGCAATGCGCGCTCTGGCTCGTCTAGATCTCCGTGTTGTCGGTCACAAACCTCCCGCCGGCACGGGACCGATGATGAAAGCCGACGGCGATCAAGAACGGGCAGAAATTCCGCGAATGCGCACTACGAATTTCATTCCTCCATCAACAGAGATTTCATTGTGACAGACAGTCAGCGGCCGGAAAAAATTCTAGTTCCGCCGCGCGCATCATCTAAATCTTGGGATTGAGGGGTAGCTTGCGGCGGAGCTACTTCTCGGAGTTTCGCATTCAGCAACTCGGCAATAACGCGAACGTGCGGCTCAAGAAGCATCGTGTTCATGTCTGCGCCGGCTGGCCCCAATTGCGCGGCAAAGTTCTTGGTGAACAAACCCCAATCCAAAGGTCTATCCTCCAGAAGAAAGTCGGGATCGTCGTTCGGAAAAAGCATGTAGACCGGGAATGCGCCTGGCTTCGGCTGGTAAGCCTTGAACGCGTCCACCGTCTTACTCATAAGCTGTAGACGCAAAGGGTCCATACGTTCGCGCTCGCGGTCCGCTCGCCGGAGCGCCGCTCGCTCCTGCAGGTACTGTGACCACTCCCCCGGTCTGGTCTTCGCCAGAGCGGCCCCATGCCGAACCAATCGCCGAGTGATGTTCGTAATTGCCGCTTGTCCGCGGTAGCGAATGTCTAACGCGGTCGGGCAAGCCGAGCCCAGCAAAGCCAATAGTTTGACTTGGTGGCCTTGGGCTGTCAGTTGCTGGGCAAGTTCGAAGGCAATGGATCCTCCGAGGCAAAATCCACCCAGCAGATAAGGCCCCTGAGGCTGGACCGCGAGCAGGTCGCGGGCGAACACAGCCGCAATTGTCTCGACGCTAGAGAGCGGTATTTGGCCGGGTATCATCCCGGGGGCCTGCAAAGCAAAGAATGGCTGATCCGTGCCCAGGTGGCGTGCCAGATCCACGTAGCAAAACACATCGCCGTTATGCCCCGGCACCATAAATAACGGCTGCCGACTGCCCGCTACCTGGATGGGAATCACCGAAGATCTGCTACCCGATTCCGCACCTTCCGCGGCCTTCAAGAAAGCGATGATCTCCGGCTTCCGGCCGCCTAATTGCTCGCGCACTTCAGCTGTGAGAGCCTGTTCTGGTCCGCTGCAGCGCAGGCGGTCACCTTCCAACCAGACTTTCACTCCGGACTGCTTTAACTTAAGCAGGAAGTCGAATGTGCTCATATCTCGATTTCCACCTGTGGTCCGGACGCCGCCGCACCGGCCTCTGGCGGCTTATTCTCCGTCCACAGCTTCGACTCAATGAGCGAAGCCAAATCGGAAATAGTGGGTGTTCGAAAGATGTGATACAGCGGAAGTTGGATGCCGAATGATGAACGGATCTGGGCCATGAGCCGCACCGCTAAGATCGAATGGCCACCAAGATCGAAGAAGCTTTCATGAATACCGACATTCTCAATCTTCAGCACCGACTCCCAGATTCTGGCCAGTGTCATTTGTGTCGAGGTCTCAGGCGGAACGGAGTCGCGCGTCTTGCGAGTCAGTACCGGCGCCGGCAAAGCTTTGCGGTCCAGCTTGCCGTTGGGTGTGGTGGGCAACTTGTCAAGCAGCACGAAGGCTGCCGGGATCATGTATTCCGGCAATGATTGCAGCAGCGCGCCTCTCAACTCCGCAGGCGTGAAAGGCACGCCAGGCACAGGCACGAGGTAAGCGATGATGTTCTGATCGTTGTCCGAATCATGAACCACTACGGCTGCCTGCAGCACGTCCGGTATAGCCTCGAGAGCGTGCTCGATCTCGCCCAGTTCAATGCGGAAACCACGGACCTTCACCTGATCGTCATTCCGGCCCAGTACTTCCACACCGCCGTCGGCCCGGTAACGGGCGCGGTCACCGGTCTTGTAGATTCGGCCTTCGCCGAACGGGTTCGCGATAAAGCGTTCTTCGGTAAGTTGTGGGCGCTTGTGATACCCTCGCGCGACCCCGTCGCCTCCGATGAACAGTTCGCCCGGAGCGCCCACAGGCGCAAGTTTCATGTTCGTGCCCAGAACGTAAAGCGTAGTGTTGGCAATGGGTTCCCCGATCGTGATGGGCCGGCCATCGGCTTCAATGCGCGCGGCTGACGACCACACCGTGGTTTCCGTCGGGCCGTAGACGTTCCAGAGCGCGCCACACCGCACCCGAAGCTGATCCGCAAGCTCGCGCGACATCTTTTCGCCGCCGCATAAAAGCTTCAGTTTCGGGCTGCCCTTCCAGCCGGCATCGAGAAGCATGCGATAACGGACCGGGGTGGCCTGGTAGATGGTAGCGCCGCTGGTTTCCAGCAATGCCATGAGAGGCTGGGGATCCTGCGCCTGTTCATCCGTCGCGATCACCAAGCGGGAGCCCGCTTGAATCGGCGTAAATATCTCCAGCACATGAATGTCGAACGATAGCGTCGTTGTGGCAACCAACGTATCCTCTCGTCCAAAACGTAGCAGTTCCTGAAAACTATGGACCACATTGGTGACGCCGCGATGGAGAACCTCCACCCCCTTGGGTTTGCCTGTGGAGCCTGAGGTGTAGATCACGTAAGCCAGATTATCGAGCGTAGCTCCAGAGCTGATGTTTTCGTCCCTGGTTTCAGCGACGTCGTCCAGAACCACGACCTTCGCCTGATGCTTTGGCAACGAGGCTTCCAGATTGCGCTGCGTCACCAGCAAGGGCACGCCAGCGTCTTCCAGGATGAAAGCCACGCGATCGGCAGGGAATCGGATATCGATCGGCAAGTACGCCGCGCCGGCCTTCATGATTCCCAACAGCCCCACCAGCATACCCACGCTGCGCTCAACGCATAGACCTACCACGATGTCCGGTCCCGCACCCATGGCGACCAGTCGTTCCGCCAGGGCGTTGGCTCGGCCGTTGAGTTCGGCATATGTTAACGAGACGCCGTCGCTGATCACGGCGATGGCATGGGGAGTTCTCTTCACTTGCCGTTCAAAACGTACGTGCACGCATTCATCGATCTCCCAGACGTTGTGAGAAGGTGAGAGTAGTTGGCGTTCCTCCTCCGCCGTCATGAGAGGCAAGTCAGCAATCTTCTGATCCGGGTTCGCGCACGCCGACGCCAGAAGCGTCTCAAAGTTCTTGAGCCAGCGCTGAACGGTTGACGGCTGCAGGATCGCGGTGCTGTGAACGCATTCCACGAATGCACCCGCAGGCGATTTCAGGAAATGGAACTCGGCATCGAAGGTCGCGTAACGCTTGGGGGAAGGCAGTAGCTCGGCTTCCAGGCCTTCGATTACGAAAGGTGTATTTACCTGCTCGAAATTGAACGAGACTGTAACCAGCGGGTTCCGGCTGGGATCACGCGGCAAATTAAGAGAGCGCAACAATGTGCCAAAGGAAAGAGATTGATGATCGAACGCGTCCAGCACCTGCAGGAAGGCTGCCTGTAAGTGTTCCTGATAAGTCGAGTCCGGAATCTACGTTCGCACGAACCGGCAAAAGATTCGTGGCATGACCCACCATGGAGGAGGCGCCTTCTTCCGCAGCTTGAGATGCTACGACCGCCCCCAGGACAAAACCGCTTTGCCCCGAAAGCCGGTGGAGCAGCACCTGCATGCTTGCGAACAGAACGATGTAAGGCGAGCAATTGTTCTGCGACGCAACCCGGCAAACCTCGCGATAGAGCGTTCGGAAATCTGCCTCGTCTGGCGTTCCGCCGCGTACGACTTCACAGGCTTGCGTAAGAGATCGAGCGGAAGGTCCAGCGGTTCGACAGGAACGGAAAACTGCTCTTTCCAGTAACGCTCGGCTTCGGCTGCGTGTTGAAGCTGCGCCGATTGATTTTTGCTTCCACGTATGCCTGAAATGCGTGCGCTGGGGGAAGCGCTGCCGCGCTACCTGCGCGCTCAGCTTCATACAACCGAGGCAAATCCTGAAGCAGGATGGCCGTTGACCAGCCATCGCACACAATGTGATGAGCGGTGAATACGATGAAATGCGTTTGCGGGTTTTCGCGAAGGATGACGGCGCGGCAGAGTGGACCCTTTTCAAGATCGAAAGGAAGGTCAGTTTCGTGTTGAATCCTGTTCGTTATCGCTTGCTTGCGCTCGTCAGTGGGTAAAGCGGAGAGATCCTCGGTGATAATGGGCATCGTTGCCAGAGCGGGCTCGTACTGGTTTTCGCCATCGGGATCGCATACCAGCCGGAGAGCTTGATGACGCGCGAACAGCCGCTGCAGCGCGGTTCGCATTGCGTCGATGGAAAACGTCCCGCGTAGACGGAAAGCGTGGCATACGTTATATGCGCTGGAGGCTTCGGCTCCCATCTGGTCTGATGCCCAAATTTCGCGCTGACCTTCGGTCAGGGGAAAACGCACTACGCCTGCATCCGTTTCTGCGAACGGATCAAAGTCAACTGGAACGAACTTTTTCAGATTGTCTCCACTCATGAAATCTCCGCACCGTGCCCGGTGCGCTCTATTACGGACGACCGGCGCCGCGTTACCAGTGTGTTTGCCATGATGAGCCAGAATGCCAAGATATTTGACATGTTCAACGCGGGCTGGCCTCCGCTGCCGTTTCGCCATCTTGCAGCGGACTCTGTGTCTCGAGCTTCGCGTCGATCAGTGCGGCCAAACGAGAGATCGTCGGTGCTCGAAAGATGTTGTGAAATGCCAATTGGATACCGAATGAGGAGCGAATTTGCGCCATCAGTTTTGCCGCCAGGATGGAATGCCCGCCTAGATCGAAAAAGCTCTCGTGAATTCCAATGTTGTTTACCTTCAGCAGCGGTTCCCACAATGCGGCGAGTCGAACCTGCGTTGGCGTCTCCGGCCGTACAACTTCTTCTGTGGATCGCTCGGCCAGATCTGGCGCTGGCAAAGCCTTGCGGTCCAGCTTGCCGTTGGTGGTGATCGGCATCTTGTCGATCGGCACAAACGCCGCCGGAATCATATATTCCGGCAACCTCTGCAGGAGCAAGTTGCGCATTTGCGCAGGCGAGGGTTCCGCGCCGGTTGTGGGCACAAGATAGGCGATGAGACGCTTATCGTCTCCGTCTCCTGATACCACCACCGCAGATTCCTGCACTTCGGGTAATGACTGTAGAGCGTTTTCGATTTCGCCGAGTTCAATGCGGAAGCCACGGATCTTGACCTGATGATCGATGCGGCCGAGGTATTCCAGATCGCCGTTGGGCAAGCGCCGCGCCAGGTCCCCGGTCCGGTACAGCCGTCCAGAGATCAGCGGACTTTCGATGAAGCGCTCCGCCGTCAGCTCCGGCCGCCGCAGATACCCCCGCGCCACTCCTCCACCGCCCACATACATTTCTCCCGCCACCCCGATCGGCACCGGTTGTCCCTGCGGATCCAGTACGTACACCGCCAGGTCCGCAATCGGCTCTCCGATCAGACTCCCCGATCCCCCCTGCACTTCCTTCAACGTGATCGGCCGGTAGGTCACATGCACCGTGGTCTCCGTGATCCCGTACATGTTGATCATCTTCGGCTGGCTCTCCCCGTATTGCTCCATCCAGGGCGACAGGCTGGCCAGCTCCAGCGCTTCTCCGCCGAAGATCACGTACCGCAACTTCTGCTCCGCCGCCGGGATCGCTGCCAGCACGTACGGCGTCAACTGCCGGAACGCCGACGGCGTCTGGTTCAACACCGTCACGCTTTCCTTCTTCAGCAGTTCCGCAAAGGCCTCCGGCGACCGGCTCACCCAATACGGCACCACCACGACTCGTCCTCCGTAGAGCAGCGCTCCCCAGATCTCCCACACCGAAAAATCAAACGCGCAGGAATGGAATAAAGTCCATACATCACTGGCCCCGAATCCGTACCAGGACTCGGTCTGCTCCATCAGGCGTACGACATTGGCATGCGTAATCTGGCAGCCTTTGGGCTTGCCGGTCGAACCCGACGTATAGATCACGTAGGCCAGACTCTGCGCAGTGGCCCGGTGGGCCGGGTTCTGCTCGACTTCGCCCTTCACCTCGTCCAAAAACAAAACTGTGCCCGGATAGGGAGGAAGCTTGGCCGCAAGGCTTCGCTCGGACACCAGCACGGGGACGCCGGCATCCTCCAGCATGAAGGCGACTCGCTCCGGCGGATAGCTCAGATCGATGGGCAGATAGGCGGCGCCGGCCTTCAGAATGCCGAGGATGCCCACCACCAGGCCGAGGTTGCGCTCCAGGCACAGGCCCACCAGAACCTCGGGGCCGGCGCCGAGCGCGATGAGACGCTCGGCCAGCGCATTGGCGCGCCGGTTCAACTCGGCGTAGGACAAGGATTCTCCATCGCAGGTAACCGCGATCGCCTCCGGGGTTCGCGCAGCCTGCTGCTCGAACCGCTCATGCAGACATTCCTTCACCTGCGATACCGCACGCGGCGACGCCAGCAACGCCCGAGTTTCCGTCTCCGTCAAGAACGGCACGCTCAAGATCGACCGCTCGGCGTCTAAACAAATGCCTTCGAGTAAAGTGCGAAGATGCCCCAGTATGCGGTCAGCGCCGAGGGAGTCCAGTTGTTTCGGATTGTGCTCGAGGCGCAACACCATCTCGCGATCCGCATAAACAATCAAAGTCAGCGGGAAGTTGGTCTGGCCGATGTATTCGAAATGGCGGTTGGCCCATTCGCCGCCCTGAGAACGCAGAGCGGTATCCAGCAAATAGTTCTCAAACACCACAATGCTGTTGAACAATCCCATGCCGCCCGGCACTTCGCCAACCTTTTGAATCACGCGCAATGGAGTCTGCTCGTAGGGTCGTAACGATAGGTGTTGCTCACGAATCTCGCGCAACCATGTCCCCACCTGGACACCGTGTCGCACAGGAATGCGCATGGGCAAAGTATTGATGAACAGGCCCACGGGTGCGTCGGCGTCTTTGAGAGTTGAGGCCCGTCCCGCGCGAGTTGCGCCGAAAACAATATCTTCTTCGCCGCTGTGATGATGCAGAAGGAGGGCCCACGCACCCTGCAGCAAAGTGTTTACCGTGACTCCGACGGTTTGCGCGAAGACGCTGAGCTTACGTGTCAGCTCTTCGGGCAGCCGGCATTGCGTGACTCCCCAAGCGCTTTCATCGCCAGGAGCAGACGACGGCAACGGTGTCGGTGCCCGGAATCCCTTCAGTTGTTCCCTAAAGAACTGTTCGGCTTGCGTCAGGTCCTGGCCGCATAGCCAATCGATGTAATCGCGATAAGGCCTTCGTCCAGGATGTTGTAGAACCTCTTCCTGCCCATCGCGAAATGCCGTATACACTGTGAAGACTTCGCGCAACACGATGGGGAATGAACGGCCATCCAGGAGAGCGTGATGGAAGGTCCACAACATTCGATATGAGGAGTCGCCGAATTGCACGATTCGCAGGCGCATCAGCGGAGCGCGTGACAAATCGAAACCCTGTTTGCGATCGCTGCCAAGCAGCCGATCCCAGCCTGCCGATTGATCTGCGTCTCCACGCCAATCGATAATTTCGGAGGGAAGCCGTACACAATCGTGCACCTCTTGCAGCGGCTCGGAGATGCCTTCCCAAACAAAAGCCGTCCGCAATATGGTGTGGCGGGAAACGACCCGATCCCAGGCGCGCAACATGGCGGCGGTGTCGAGCCGCTCGTCTAATCGGCAGACGATCTGCTCGATGTCCACACCAGATCCCGGCTCACCGATGGCGTGGAAGAGCATTCCCTGCTGCATCGGCGAAAGCGGTAGGTAGTTCCTGTCGAATTCACGGCAACCGAGTTCAAGTGTTGTCTTCCGATGCTTTTAAATTCGGGACTCAATCTGGCCTGCTCCATTCACGCGTTCCAGCCAAATTTCCCGCCAATACATCAACTCACCGCGTGGGCAATCGCCCATTTCTCCGAAGCAGAGACACTCATCACAGAGGGATCGCTCGCCACGAGGATTCTTTAGTGTCACGGTGTGATTCAGTTCCCGCATCTTGCCCGACTTCTCCTCAATCAAGCGGTCGACACGGTAGCGAACTTCCGCTACTGTTCCGCAAGCCGCATCATCTCGTAGCAGACACCCATGCCTCGGTTACGTTTCCTGCGGTCCAGGGTTGCGACCACTTGATCAAAGCTCTTGATACGAACGAGTTCGCCGGGCTTGAGATCGAGCACCCCAACCGGCGTCCCTTTGGCGTGAGGCCCGCGAAGCTGGTTTTCCCCGGCTACTGCACGATGAATCTGAGCCGGAGCCAGCGAAAAAAGAGCTTTGCCACTTCCAGCGGAGGTAGGTCGCGTTGGCGGATCTGCCGGAACGCGATCTTTACCAACCAGGGCTTCATCCTGCCCGGAAAAGCTTCGGTTGATCGCAGCAACTCCGTCGACTGGCAAAAATACTTTTGTTCGTCAGCTTTCACCTTGAGACGGGCACGCAAGGCGACCAAAGCGGTTTGATCGACCGGGCCGTCCGGGGCTGTGGCATCTACAGAACGCAGCCAGGATTCCTTCCAATAGATTCGGCACCCGCGCTTGCAACCGTCATGGCTGCTGCCATCGCAACGTAGATCGTCCAAAATGACAACGTCGTTCTTTGCAAAACGCCGGTTTGGGACAACCGGATCGGCGACTTCCACGCACGTTTTTTCAACGCGCCGTTGCACACGAAAAGATTTGCCGCACCACTCCAGCATCTCCGGCATGAACGGCTGGCCGTCCAAAGCGCCATCGGAGTCGAGAGTTGAAAGGATTTCCTGCGGCGAGCGCACGACAACCCGGTCACCCGCAAAAAATTTGTCACGTCTCATGGTCATGTGCTTCCTAAAGCCGCTAATCTGAAATGCGCACCACGGTGCCTAACAAACCTAGGTAAATCGATCCCACAACTTTTTTGGCTGCGTGACCAGCCCAATAGGACTGGCGAAAATCGCGGCTGAAATGCTTCCAATTCGCGGCGTTGACTCCATTGATCGAAACTGTGATCGAGGGAGACAATATGCGCGCAGTGTGCCACCAGCCCGCCGGCACAAAGAGTGTCTCTCCCGGATGAAGTTTGAATCGGAAACCACTAGCGCCGCGGAATTTTGGGAAGCGGGACAAGTCTGGCGTCTCAACATTGTCCACCGCCGACTTGTTGTCGCTGCCATCCAGTCCCGCATACATCAGCGGAGCCTGAGATGGCGGAAACGCCACGTATTCCTTGACGCCTTCCAGCTGCATCAGAAAGGCATGTGTGTGCAGCCCGTCGTAGTGCAGGACTGGAAACTTCGCCCCAGCGCCCCCAATGTAGAGCTCCACATAAGTCATGTCCTTCCAATTTTTGATGAACCGATGCTCCAGCCAATTTGGATTAACGCATTCGGGCATGGGCTGAACATCAAGATGCAACTCCTCCGGAAGGTTCCGAACCAGATGATTCCGTAAGTACGGCGCCGGACGTTCGGGCGTCGAAGCCCTCACTTCATCGATGAGGGTTTTCATATCGAGCTTTCGGCCATCGACCGTCAGTGGAACCGCGCCGTGTTTCTCCCGAAAGAAATCAAATGTCCATTTCTTCCGTGCGGTCCAATGCTCGATGCCGTCGGTGATGATTACCGGCTGGAGCGGAAGGACGTATTCACGGAGGTATCGTGTCTTTCCGAGGTCCGCCCAACGATGCCGATCAATGCGATCACTTAAATGTGGTCCGATGTCTTCCGCCACGAGTAACTCCTCTGAAAAGTTTGCACTCGAACTCTATTTTTGCCTTTCCATCGCCCCTCGGCACTCTCGTCGGGTTTGAACCTTCGCTCATTCCCAAGTTCCTTCACGCACAGCGACGCCGAGTTCTTGGAGGAGGGGGGCATCGCGGCCATACGGCGTAGCGAATCCAGTTGCCTGAAACAGACGCGGGGGAGGCTGGGAGTACCGCAACTTCGTGGGGCAGGTTTTAGCGGCAGTTGAATTGCCATTTGAGGCAACTGGCGCCCGCTAGCAAGCCTGGTGATTATAGCGATTTACTTGGAGACATTCAACAGTCACACTCCTCGATGTGCAAAACTTTGCTCGGGATAGGCGATCTATTGCATGAATGAATGATGTCCGTTTCGCTCAGACCTTCTAGCGCCATCCCGTCCGTAGGAAATCCGAATCAGCGCTTCGACGGTGAAACCGTACCTGCTCCCCGCCAAGACCAATTGCTCAAAAGCTTCATACACACGTTTTCGCCGCTTCGCTCACCGAGGATGGCTGAACGGTTTTCTAAATCACGTGTCCAGCTGGTTGCTTTTCATCGTTCTCAGAATTCAGCTCGAGATCGCGTTGCTCGGGGTTCGCGAGAATAATACCCGGAGGTTGGAGGGTACGGAATAGCGTCAGTCACAGACGGGTGTGACCGCGGGCACCCGCTCGATTTCATGGTTCGTGCAATCTTCCTGACCAGCAACAGGATTGGACCCGATCAGCTTCCCTCTTGCTAACGAATTGGAAATTACGGGACCGCAACCTGGATCGGGCTCGAGTAGGAGCTTTCCTGTCCAGCAGAGTTCACGGATGTCGCGGCATAGAAATATGTTGTCCCGGAGACGACCGTTGTGTCGGTGTAACTCGTGCCGGCATCCACTGCCGAATTGAGTTTCGTGTAAGCCCCCACCGTCGTTCCGCGGTATACGTTGTAGCCAATTACCGAGGATGTGCTCGGACTCCAAGAGAGACTCACGCTGTTTGTAGCCGTAACACCTGTGCCGGAAAGGGATTCGCTGCTCTTTGTGCTGGTGCTTGTAGTGAACGTTAGCGTCGCGGAGGCCGCTCCTGCTGCGGTGGGAGCGTACACCACGTTGACTTGGGCGCTCTGTCCGGAGCTGAGGGTCATCGGAAACGAAGTGCCGGAGATGGCGAACTGTGAATTGGTGCTCGATGCTGACGAAACGGTGACACTTCCGCCGGAGGCAGTAATGGTCGAAGCCAGCGTGGTTGTGCTTCCAACGTTCACGTTACCGAATCCTAGCGTTGACGGAGCGACGGTGAGTTGTCCGACGGATGTTGAGCCCGTCCCGGTGAGCGGCACGGTAAGCCCCGGTCCGGGAATGAAAACACTCCCGTTACTCACTCCAGAGGTCTTCGGGGTGAAGGTGACGTTGAGAGTGGTGCTCTGGCCACCGGCCAGATTGAGAGGCAGGGTGGGGCCGCTGAAGGAGAACCCAGTCCCGCTCATTTGAAACGCCGTCAAAGTTTCCGTCGCCGTTCCTGTATTTGTCAGTACCACGGGCAACGTGGAGTTGGACCCGATGGTGACTTGCCCGAAAGATAGGCTTGAGGGAGCTGCCGCCAACGGATCGCTGCTGACTGCGTTCGCATGAATGCCGATTTGAAGGATGGAATTGGAGGCGTTGCTCGTGACATTTATCTCCGCGCCAACCCAGCCGCTCTTGGTCGGAGCAAATGTTACGTTCAACTTCGTGCTCGCCCCAGGTGCCACAACGACGGGCAAATGCAGGCCTGAGAGGCTGAAACCGGAGTGATTGACGGTGATCGCAGAAATCGTCGTGCTGGACTTTCCGGTATTGGTCAAAGTGACCGACTCGGTCTCCGTCTGCGCCACCGCCACAGATGCAAACCTCAAGTTTACCGGCGAGCTCCGGAGTTGCTCCGGCGTCCGGGCATGCAGTGGCAACGTTGCGCCGATCAGCAGGAGGAAAAGAGCAGAAAAGACACGAATGAATAGGGAATTACGCCTGGACTGGGGGAGTCGCATGCCTCTAGTGTGAAGTTCTCTGCGAAGGTTGCAAAGATGCCGATAGGACATGCCACATCGCCGGTCGGGATGCACAGGCGGGACGTTGTCGGGCCTTCAGAAGAGAAGAGCCCGGGAAAGTGCTGATAACAGAGAACTGTCGCTGAATTGAGAAACGTATTTAAAGAGCACCACAGAGCCGATGGGACATGACCTTTTGAGTTCGATCAAGCGGGCGGAATTTGAAGAGCGCTGACGATATTTGAGTAGCCACTTTCCTGGTTGCTCGTGTTGACTGCCGTTGCGGCATAGCAATAGGACAAACCGTCGGAGACGGTCGAATCCGAATAGGAAGAGCTTGTATTCAACACTGAATTGATCTTTGCGTACGATCCACACGACGTCGTATACACCGCTCGATAAATGTTGTATCCGGAGATGCCCGGAGAGGTCGTTGCGTCCCAGGACAAGGTCACGGTGTGCGTAGGAGCGGCTGTACCGGTTCCAGTCAACCCTGCGGTGGTGATAGCCGGCGAGGCATCGCTAGTCACGGTAAAGGTTGCACTGAGGGATCCGGCGGTTGTCGGGCTGAACGTGATCGTGTACGGGAGGCTCTGTCCTGCCGCGATCGTAACCGGGAGTGAAATTCCACCCAGGCTAAATGCCGAGTTCGTCGTGCTCGCGGCAGTGATGGTTACGTTGGCACCCGTAGCCGAGAGATTTCCGGAGGCCGTGCCGCTGGTGCCGACAACCACGCTACCTACGTTAAGAGTCGCTGGGGACGCGCCGAGCTGACCGAGGGACGTGGTTCCGGAGCCTGAGAGGGGGATGCTCAGGCTTGCGTCCGATGCGTTGGATGTGATCATGACGCTACCGTTAACAGTTCCAGCGGCTGATGGAGCGAAGTTGATACTAAGTGCTGTACTTTGTCCGGCCGATAGAGTCAAAGGAGTGTTCACACCCGACATCGTGAAGCCGGTGCCGCTCACACTGACTTGAGAGATAGTGACGCTGGAGCCGCCAGAATTTGTGATCGACGTCGAAAGAGTTTGATTTTTTCCCAGCGTAACGCTGCCGAAGTTGAGGTTCGCAGGATTTGACCCGAGGCTGCCCACCGAAGCCTGTTGCTTACCGCTGCCAGTGCTGACGCCGGCGCATCCGACCAGTAGAGATAGTACAAGAGTAAGGAGAACTGTGAGGGATGCTTTTACAGCGTTTTTGACGGCTGTTGTTTGCGGAGCACATTTCCTCATAGTCAGCTCTAGAGTTCGGGGATGTGAGCTTCCATGAACACAACAAGGGGGAAGGCTCGACCCGACCAGTGTGGCGCGTTATGGCCATTCGGGTAGATGACGGTGGTACAGGGGTGGTGGTCGCCGACAGGGCAAGGTCCTTGGGGTGGGTAAATGAACCATTGAGGCGGGAATACTCGCGTGCAATGTCTTTCTTTGAACATGTCCATTTGATACCTTCTGATTCGACCTAACAAAAGACTAGGATCGAGCCATGCAATCCGCTCCCGAATCCCCCATTTCTAAGTTCAAAGAGCGACAGTATCGAAGGTTTGATTTGCAGCTTTCAGTGTCCCTCAGCTTTGCAACTGGAGAATCAACTCGGAAGTTGGAGGCAGTCAGCGAAAATGTCAGCGTGGGGGGACTGCTTTTACGAGCCACCGACCAGGTTCCACTGCAAACCCAGGTCAGCCTGGTACTAAACGTAATCACTCCGTCGACCAAACGATTGGTTCAACTCAAGGGCGAGGGCGAAGTTATAAGGATAGAACCTCTAGGTCCTGCCAAGGGATTCGTCTTGGCGGTTAAATGCAAGCAGCCGATTTGCGAGATGGAAGATGCTTTTTCAGCGGCAGGCTAAGCGAGGTCAGGGTCGGGGTCAAACGAGCTGTCGCCGCTCGTCAACGGGAGTTGGGGCGTCCGATGCTTCCGATCCGGCCGATGATGGCGGGATTCGTCGCAACTTCGAAAGCCAAACAGTTGCCTTGTGCTTCGCTTCTTCGATTTGCTCAGGACTCATCAGTTTTGTCATGAGACCCCGCGCGAGCATCGCCCGTTCCGTAGCCACCAGATACCACATGTAAGCATTGAGGAGATCCTGAGGGTCTCGTCGCCGGAAGAAGTAAAGCTGCGCGAGCGCCAGTTGGGCCGCCGGAAGGCCAGCCTCTGCCGATCTTTCCAGCCAGGCGACCTCACTTTCCGAATATCCACTTCCGCGGAGTGCTTCGGCGGGAAGCTTGTTCACGGACGGAACCACCTCTGCCTGACTCAAACTCATGAACAGCAGCTCGATGCGGCTTGACACACCCAATTTGTCGAAGATGCGGAACAAATAGTTCTTGATCGTATGTGGGCTGAGCTTGAGTTGCTCGGCAATCTCTCGGTTGGTCAAGCCCTCGGCGAGGCTACGGACGACTTGCATTTCGCGTTTGGACAGGAGCTTCATGCCGTTTGCATCTGAAGCTCGCACATTCGGAGAGTTAGCCAAAGCCTCGACCGCGAGTCCAAACGCGTGTTGGTTCGCCCAAATCTTGCCTTGATGCACGCTCCGAACGCACTCGGTCAGCAGTTCCAGGGGATCGTTTTCGGTGAATAGCCCTCGTGCGCCAGCACGGAAGGCTTTCAAAATGACGTCGTCCTTCGATGATCCCAGCAGCAGGACGGCGCGAGTTTCCTTGCGCACCGAACGCAATTCGTGCAGGAGCTCAAATCCTCGGGCCGGCTGGTCGTCGAGAATCGCGCTGATCAAAGCGACGTCGATTTGTTTCGCTGACACGACCGCTGTCAAGCCAGAAGATTCAGACTCGAACGGCGTGACCTCGAAAAGCGGATCGCGTTTTAGCGCGTCTGCCAGCAGGCGCGTATGGATACGGGAATTCTCGGCTACGAGAACTCTGATCATGCTTCTCCTGGGACAATGCGAATGCATCGCCTCGCACTGGGGGGAGTGAACTGAATTGTTATGAAACCGCAGTCCCGTTCTGGGAGGAAGTACAGAAGGACCGAAACCTGAAAACATGATACCGAGGTAGCAAAATCAGTGCAAGGCCTGAAATGTAAATAATTGCAAGGAGATGACATAGGTTGCAAAACTTTTCACGCGGTCGTAACAATCACGGCAGGTGTCAAAAATTGTCACTGACAGCGCCTGATATGCGGGGGCGAATTTTCCACCGTGGCGCCACCGCCGTGCGAATTGCCGACTGAGACTACCCTTCCCGAATGAGCAACTTCTATGAGTCGTAGTAGCGAGAAGCGGCGCGCCTTTCGCTGGCACGTGTCGTGCGTCAGAACGTGCTCTGAGCTGCTGTATAGATGAGTCGATTGTCTCTAAGGTGCAGTTCCACTGCTAGATGGAATATCGTACCTGCCAAGCTAGAGAAGGAAAGTGCTGAGAGGATGTACCTCTTGCACCGATATGCAATTCGCTGTAAGTTTTCACATCATCAGTCTGATCCCAGTTTGGAAGTGTTTGTAATTCCCCCCGAAGTCCAGGCTTGATCGCAACGAATAAAGTTTGTGAAACGACGGTCCCAGAAGTGTGACCGAGTGGGCGAAGCTGTATCCGGTGAAAGATAAATTTTGTTGCGCCGCATCTGAATGTCGCAAATATCTCGTACGTATGAAACGGACTGCGATCACGCAACACCATGATAGAGATCACAGACTGCGTTTGGCTGGCGAGCTTAAGATCGCGAAGATTTCCCTCCCCAGCCCAAATCGACGCCGAGCGGGTGCATAGAGCGTCGGTGCGGATCCAAGCAGCAGTTTAAGTTCTGTAACAAAAGCCCTTCCCTCTGATCTGCCCGTTGTGTCTTCGATCCTAGTGTCGGGATCGCTGCAAACCTAATTTTCTGATTTCAGGGTCAACCCAGAGGGTGTGACCTAGAGGGCGAAGCTATGGCCTCCAGCACTTCGATGCTACATCTCGCCGAGCCGACACCGGTGGTCGCCACCGATACCGAATGTTGGTACGCACTGCACACCCGGCCTCGTCACGAGAAACTGGTGGTTCAGCGACTGACCGAACGTCGTGTGGAGACCTTCTTGCCCATCGTCACCGAAGTGCACAAATGGAGCGATCGGAAAAAGACGGTGCAGCTTCCGTTGTTCAGTTGCTACGTTTTTGCAAAGTTCGTGCCTCGGCGAGCCGACCGCTTGAATGTGCTGCGTGTCAGCGGCGTACTCGGACTGGTAGGAAGCGGCGGAGAAGGCACTCCAATCGCGGATGGGCAGATTGATGCGGTTCGAACTCTGATCGACGGTGGCATTCCCTGGACAGCGTATCCATTCCTCAAAATTGGACAGCGGGTCCGAATCCGCGGCGGCGCGATGGAGGGATTGGAAGGAATATTAGTATCGCGAAACGGCAATCACAATCTCGTGATCTCAATCGATGCTATCCAAAGATCACTGGCTGTTCGCGTCGAAGGTTATCAAGTTGAAGCCGCCTGAAGTCGTTCCATTTTTTTTGCTTTCTCCGTTTCACTTCCGTCGACACCTGTGCGACTTCTTGTAATGCAAGTCAGTCGCCGCCCCATATCTAGTTGATAAAAATAGATTTTCTCAGTTCAGCCAACCCCCTGATGGCGTCGGATTCCAAACAACACGTCGGAAATCGGACATCCGCCCTTCGGCTGGGCACCTCTCAAAGGAGCCACTGACCGTGGCAACAAACACAACCGAAACTGCACGCTTGCTTGTGGTGAGCCGCGAGTCCGCCGTTCTTCGCCCTCTGTTGGCGATTGCGGAGCCCAACTTCTGGCAGATAGAGACAGCAGTGAGTGCGTGGGATGCGATCGAGCGCGTACAGTCTGGAGCGATCCCCGACCTTCTTCTGCTGGATCTGCCTCGAGGAGACAATGACTTCCTTCACGTTCTGCGGTGGATGCGGCGCCTCCGTCCGGATCTTCCCGTCGTCGTGACCTGTTCCGCCGAAGATGCGGGACGAAAGAGGGATGCGACCCGACTGGGTGCCCAGGAAGTCCTCATCAAACCATTCGATGAAGCTCGCCTCGAATCAGCCATTCAACGCCATCTGGTAGCGGCAAACGATATGGCGGCCGAGATTGCCAGTGAACATATCGAGCAACTGGGGCCAGACTCGTTCTTTGTCAGTGCGAGCATCGTTTCCCAGAAGCTGCGCGCACAAGCCGAATTGTTAGCTGAGGCCGATGTCCCGGTGCTCATTCTCGGAGAGAGCGGAAGCGGCAAACATACTGTTGCGCGACTCATACACAAACTTTCGGTTCGGTCGGGTTTTCAATTTCTCAAAGTGAACTGCTCTGACATGCCAGGCGATTTACTGGAAGCCGAACTGTTTGGCAGCGAGCACTCCGGCCGCATCCATCAACCGAAATGGTCAGGGGAAGATTGAACGGGCCGAGCGAGGGACCATCCTTCTCGACGAAATCACTGAAATGCCGCTCGGCTTGCAGGCCAGGTTGATGGAAGTGCTGCAAGACAGGGTCATGGGCAGTTCCGAAAGTGAGAAATCCACGTCGGCGGATGTTCGAATTCTTGCCTCCACAAGCGCAAATATCAACCGAGCGCTTGAAGAGGGGCGATTGCGGGAAGACTTGTACTACCGTCTCAGCGCGTTCACCGTGCGAGTTCCACCTCTGCGCCAGCGAAAGAGCGAGATCGTGTTCCTTCTGCAGCACACCATGCATCAGTTGTCGAAACACTACGGCCTTCCGCGCCGGGAGTTCTCATCCGAAATGCTGGTTGCGTGTCAGCAATACTCATGGCCTGGAAACCTTACGGAGCTTGAGCGCTTCATCAAAAGATATCTTGTCGCAGGCGATACCGAGTTCAATTTCAATGGGCAGCCAAACCTGGACGGTGCCACGAAGGCTGGTCGTGCTGGAGGGGCGTCGGCTCAGGTTGTCTATTTTCCCGGGGGGAACAGCGTCGACGTTCGGCAGTCCAGTTCCACTTCGCTCAAGGCCTTCATTCAGAATGTGAAGGGGGAAGCGGAGCGAAATGCAATTGGAACTGCCCTTCAAAAAACGGGTTGGAATCGGAAGGCCGCGTCGCGACTGCTCCAGGTTAGCTATCGCACATTGTTGTACAAGATTGACCAATATCACATGAGTGCCACCGATCCTTACCTTTCGTCTCTGCCCGCGAGTAAGTTCTCTCTCGAGCGCCCTGCGCCCAGAAGGGATAAGAAGGACTAACGTTATGAACAGAATAATTTGTCTTGCCGCCACGTTATTGCTGGCAATGAATTGCTGGACGTCTGCGCTCGCACAAACGAAACCGGCGCAAGCGCTGGCAAACTCCCAGAGCTCAAGTGTGGGCTCGGGAGCTGTAGCTGAACACGCTGTTCCCGAAGAGTTCGTTATCGGGGTGGGCGACATTCTAGCTGTGAATGTGTGGAAGGAAGCAGAAATCTCGAAGGTCGTGCCTGTACGGTCGGACGGCAGGATCTCGCTTCCGTTGATTGGAGAGGTATTGGCCGGCGGGCGGACGCCCCGGCAACTCGAAGTTGAAGTTACGAAAAAGCTGAAAGACTACGTTGCTCAACCCGAAGTCACCATCGTGGTCCAAGAAATCAAGAGTCAGAAATTCAATATTCTCGGAATGGTGAGCCATCCTGGCTCGTTTCCGCTGACCAGAGCCGATGACTGTTGTTGACGCAATCGCCACAGCCGGAGGATTTCGAGACTTTGCCAAACAAAAGGACATTTACGTTCTGCGCGCCGATGCAAGCGGGAAGCAGGTCCGGCTTATCTTCAACTACAAGGATGTGATCAAAGGAAAGCATCCCGAACAAAATATAGAATTGCAGCAAAATGACACCGTCGTAGTTCCGTAATACTGAGAACGCCATGTATAAAAAGTTTTTTGGTCTGACACGAAGCCCGTTCGACATCTCGCCTGACCCGTATTTTCTTTTCCCTACGCCGCGGCACAACGAAGCTCTTGCCGCCATAGCGTACGGCGTGTTGCAACGCAAAGGTTTCATGGTGCTCACAGGAGAGGTGGGTACGGGCAAGACTCTGATGGTTCGGTGCCTGATGGAAATACTTCGCAGACGAGAAGTGGCGACTGCCAACATTTTCAATCCTCGGCTGCGGCCCATCGAATTCCTGCATTACGTTGTAGGAGACCTTGGTATGACTCCGGTAAGTCCGGACAACAAGGGAGCCCTACTGCTGCAGCTTTACAACTTCCTAATTGGGCGACAACGGGCGAAGCAGCCCACGGCCCTGATCGTCGATGAAGCGCAGAACATGGATTACGACTTGCTCGAAGAGATTCGGTTGTTGACCAACCTTGAAACTGCGCAGCAAAAGCTTTTGCAAATCGTGCTTGTTGGGCAGCCTGAACTCGATCACAAGATGGATTCAACCGAACTCCGGCAACTCAAACAACGCATTACCTTGCGATGCCATCTCGACCCATTCCAGGAAAATGAGACGAAAGCCTACGTCTGGGAACGATTAAACCGCGCCGGTGCAAATTCGAGATCCTCGACGATCTTTTCGCTGCCGGCAATCGCGGCGATGCATATTCATTCGCAGGGAATTCCGAGGCTCATCAATACCATTTGTGAAAATGCGCTGATCGCGGCCTACGCCCAGCAATCGCTGACTGTAAGTGAAGAGATGGTCGATGAGGTCGCAAAGGATCTGCGTTTGCATGTGGCGTCCCGGCCACATCCATCTAATTCCGGATTGACGGAGGAGCAGCGAGTGCTCGCGAAGTCGATGCTGGAACTTGTAGGGGTACTCGAAAAAGTCGCACGAGGTTCCTCGGGCACCAATCGGCGGTGCATACCGAGGCGAAGGCAAGTTAGACCGGTTCGCTGTTCTTCAACACAATCCCTGACCGTTTTCCCTCAGAGCGTTTGGTCACAGTTGCCCTGGATGGCATTCCGACCTTCGATTGGTCTCGTAAGCATGTCTCACTCCGAACAAAAACAATCATTGCCAACGAAGTTCGGCGAATCGACGACCGTCTCTATCGTCGTGGCATGTCGAAATGAGGGTGCGCATATTCGTCGCTTTCTGGATTCCGTCATGGAGCAAGATATGCCCCAGATCGCGTGGGAAGTGATTGTCGCCGACGGCATGAGCGAAGACGGAACCCGCGAAGCTTTGAACGAATATTGCCAAAAGTATCCCCGGCTGCGATATATCGACAACCCGGGAAGAATCGTGTCAACCGGATTGAACTGCGCGATCCGTGCGGCTCGCGGATCCATCATTATCCGCATGGATGCTCACACGCGTTATGCCGCCGACTATTGTGGGCTGTGTGTAAAAACCCTTGAGAAAACTGGAGCAGACAACGTAGGTGGGCCAGCTCGAACCGACGCGACGGGAAAATACGGACGAGCGGTGGCGGCGGCCTACAACTCGCGCTTTTGTACTGGTGCGAAGTTCCACGACGTCAACTATGAAGGATGGGTCGACACCGTCACGTACGGCTGCTGGAGAAAATCAACGCTCGAGCGGATAGGCCTGTTCGACGAGAGTCTCGTGCGCAACCAGGACGATGAGCTGAATCTGCGCATCATTCGGTCCGGAGGCAGAATCTGGCAGAACCCTGAGATCAGGTCGTGGTATTCGCCTCGAGTGACGCTGCCCGCGATTTCCCACCAATACTTCCAATATGGATTCTGGAAAGTGGCGGTGATTCGAAAACATAAGATTCCCGCATCTTGGCGTCACATGGTTCCAATCACCGTAATTCTGGCTAATCTGGCGCTCCTAGCCGCCGTCGGAGTGGCTATAGTCTTGGGGCATCCTCGATTGGGATCGGAATTGGCTTTGCTATGGACGGCGATATCCGCGTCCTACGTGCTGGCGAATTTGTCCGCCTCCGTCGCAGTTGCCGGCCGAGCTGGCTGGGATATCTTTCCATACCTTGCCGGCGACGTTTGCTGCCTACCACTTCTCTTGGGGCTTTGGTTTCTTCGTCGGCCTGTTTCGAGTGCCGCCCAAGCCCGCAACGTCCACGACTGCCGCTGGTGGGGAGTCCACCTTCACCAGACTTACACGCTAGTTGGAGAAAGAAATGACTACCTCTGTCGAATCATCGATGAAAGTTCCGTACCACCGCCCAAGCATTGAGCAGGAAGAAATTCAAGAAGTGGTGAAGACCCTGGAGTCCGGCTGGCTGACGACTGGGCCTCGAACCGCCCAGTTCGAACAAGAGTTTGCATCGTCGGTAGTCGGCGCCCCGTACGCGCAAGCGGTGAACTCTTGCACCGCAGGCTTGCATCTCGCCCTGGTAGCACTGGGCATCGGACCGGGCACCGAGGTCATTACGACTCCTCTTACATTTTGTGCAACCGTGAACGTGATCATTCACGCCGGTGCGACGCCCGTGCTGGCGGACATTGGGTGGGATGGCAATATTGACCCTGCGTCGGTCGAATCCCGTATCACAGAGCGAACTCGAGCGATTATTCCGGTCCATCTAGCAGGCCTCCCATGCGACATGAGCGCGCTGTGGGACATTGCGAAACGGCATCACCTTCACGTCATCGAAGACAGCGCGCACGCAGCCGGATCGCATTATCGAGGTTCGCATGTCGGCTCTATTCGTCCGCAGCCCGAGGAACACAGCAAAGCGAACGTATTCAGCTTCTACGCCACCAAGAATCTGACTACGGGCGAAGGCGGCATGATCACCACGCACGATGCAGAACTAGCTGAATCGTTGAAGACACTCTGCCTGCACGGCATCAGCAAGAATGCTTGGAATCGCTATAGCGACCGGGGCAGTTGGTACTACGAAGTGTTGCGACCCGGTTTCAAATGCAATCTCACAGACATCCACGCCGCGATTGGCATTCACCAGACTCGGAAGCTGGAAAGCTTTACCCGCACCCGGACTCACTACGCCAATGTGTACAACGAGGCATTCGCGAACGTGCAGGAACTGGAGGCGCCGCCCGACAAGGCGGATTGCCGGCACGCCTGGCACTTGTATGGATTGCGGTTGAACCTGGACAAACTCGAAATTAATCGAGATCAATTTATCGATGAATTGAACAAGCGTGGTGTCGGCACCAGCGTTCACTTCATTCCGATTCCACTCCATCCAGCCTATGCCGATATCGCGGCGAGACCGGAAAACCAATGCCCACAAGCGATGGCTTTGTATCCGCGAATGATCTCGCTTCCGCTGTATCCCTCGATGTCCCTGTCGCAGGTCGAGTACGTCATTGAGAACGTGAAGCAAGTTGCCTTTGCGGCACGTAAGAACAAAATGGTGTGCGTTTAGCCGATGCTTGGACTCCGGGAAAAGGGATTAGCAAAGTGATACGGCGTGGCATCGATATTTTCGCGGCGGTTGTTGTTTTGATCGTGCTGGCTCCGATTCTTCCCATGATCTGCCTCGCGATCGTTCTGGATTCTCCGGGCAACCCGTTCTACGGTGGCTGGCGAGCCGGTCGAGGTGGCCGGCCCTTTCGGATGTGGAAGTTTCGGACGATGGTGGCGAAAGCGGATCGTCTCGGCGCCGCGGTGACAACCCGCTACGATCCGCGCATCACACGAGTAGGGAAGATTCTACGCAAGACGAAGCTGGATGAGCTGCCGCAATTTGCAAATCTCCTTGTAGGAGACATCACTTTGGTTGGTCCGCGTCCGGAGGATCCGGAGATTGCGAGCCACTACACCGACGAGCAAAAACAGGTACTCAATGCAAAGCCTGGGATCACCGGGCCAACCCAACTTCACTTCACGGCAGTCGAAGCGGAGACGATTCCTGAAGGTCCGAATGCGAAGGGATATTATCTCAGCCACATCCTCGGTCCAAAGCTCCGCATGGATCTTGAATACTCTGAAGAGCCGCACGCTCTTCTCTGATCTCGCAGTTATAGGCAAGACCGCTTTGTTAATGACGGGATTGCCAGTCAAGTCTAAAGCACAGACCGACCCAAGCCTCTAACCACTTTCATCGTGTCAAGCCGTTGACCGAGCTATTCATCGGCACCTGGGCTATCTCCAAAATCTCTTAGGTTAGGAAACTGAATGAGTCCTCTCACTATAGTTCCCAATAAGTTGCTTAAGCGCAGACGTGTGGAAGTTCTGTCCCGCAAGCTGCCCATCGTGATCTCGCAGTTGGCGCTCATTGCGTGCGCGTACTTTGTCAGCTTTCAGCTGCGCTTCGAATTTGCGTTGCCCGCAGATGTGCGGCGGTTGTTTATCCAGTCTTTTCCATTTGTGATTGGAATAAAGCTGATCGCCTTCTACTACTTCGGTTTGCTCCGCGGTTGGTGGCGGTATGTAGGGATCAGCGATCTGTCGGACATCGCGAAAGCAGGGTTCGGCGGTTCGATAGCGATGTATCTCTGCTTTTTCCCGATCATGAGACTGGAAGGCTATCCGAGATCAGTCATTGGCATCGATTGCTTGCTCACAATTCTTCTGGTGGGTGGGGCGCGATTTGTGGTCCGAGCCTACACGGAGGCATTGGAACGGCACGTCGGCGACAGGAATACCCTAGTTGTAGGTGCCGGCCATGAAGGCGCCAGTTTGGTTCGCGACCTGCGACAGAATATCGATGCGGGTTGCAACCCCGTCGCGATGGTTGACGATGACGCGAGCAAAATAGGGATCAAGATTCACGGCGTAGAGGTGGTGGGCACCACCGATTCGCTGGCTCAGGTAATCGACGACTATGCGGTCAAATGTGTCTTGATTGCACTGCCTTCGCCAACAAATGGCGAAATTCAACGGATCGTCGACAATTGCCGGGCGTCGAAGGTCGAGTTCAAAATCCTCCCTACGTTGGGAAACCGAATCAACGGGGGCAACGTCCTCGGGATGCTGCGCAATATCAAGGTCGATGATCTGTTGGGGCGTTCCCCGGTGTCTCTGGATATCGACGCGATCGAATCCAAGCTGCAAGGGAAGGTAGTTCTCATTACCGGAGCAGCGGGTTCCATCGGATCAGAGTTAGCCCGACAGGTGGCTAGCTTTCGACCGAGGAGGGTTGTATTGCTCGATCGATCCGAGAACGACCAATTTAAATTGGCCTCGGAGTTCGCCAAGAAATTTCCGGAGATTGATTATGTCAACGTCGTGGGCGACATACTCGACGTGGGCCTGTTGAGAGATCTGTTCGCCTATCATCGCCCTCACTCGGTATTTCACGCGGCAGCGTACAAGCATGTGCCGATGATGGAGAAGAACTGCTTCCAGGCAGTTACGAACAACGTGCTCGGCACGTACAACGTCGCTTTGGTGGCACGGCAGTTCGCGGTCGAAGACTTTGTTCTTATCTCGACGGACAAGGCCGTGAACCCGACCAACGTGATGGGCGTGACCAAGCGCATTTGCGAGTTGATCATTTTGGCCTTACAGCAGCAGAAGACAAAATTCGCAGCCGTACGTTTTGGAAACGTATTAGGCAGCAATGGCAGCGTTTTGCCGATCTTCCAGCAACAAATCGCCGAGGGCGGCCCGGTAACGGTCACGCACGCGGACGCGACAAGGTATTTCATGACGATTCCCGAGGCGGTGCAGTTGGTTCTACAGGCTTCGACAATGGGAATGGGCGGCGAGATCTTTGTTCTTGATATGGGTCAGCCTGTGCGCATCAAAGATCTCGCTATCAGCCTGATTCGTCTCTCGGGTCTGCAGCCAGGGAAAGACATCAATGTCGTGTACACCGGTATGAGGCCTGGCGAGAAAATGTATGAAGAACTTTGTCTGTCAACGGAAGATGCCAAAGAGACTTCGCACGAGAAGATCCGCGTTCTTGATGGCGGCTTCAGGGACTTCGAGCAGGTTCGGTCGTGGGTTGACGACTTGTCTGCTCTGGTGATGGCAAAAAATATGGACGGTCTGATATCGATGTTCAAATCGATTGTTCCAGAGTATTGCCCGAGCGAGGAAGTGCTCGCGCAGTGCGACATCGATCGTCATGACCTTGCATTGCGTCACAGGATGACGCGAGCTTATCTCGTTACGCCCATCCACGAACAAACTCCACGGCAGGCGAGCGCGTAGCCGTTACAGTGCTTAAGCCCTGTCGATTCGGATGCAGCGCACCGCGCGCTACAAAGTTGTCAGGCATGAGGTTCGTCATGAAACCTTCACTCGTCATTGCGTTGATGATTGTGCTCCCGATCTGCGTCAAGGCTCAGGAAAGTGAGCCGGATGTTACTCCTCAAGTGGTGGAAAGCAGCGCCCCAGCCACAATCGTCGGTCAGAACGGTGCTCACAGTCCGCTCGGAGAGCTCCAAACACCGAACTACCTTAAGGGCGGAATCACGGTGAGTCAGCTGTTCAGCGACAATGCGGGACTCTCGGCAACAGACCGGACTAACGACGTGAGTTACGGAATTCAGCCCAGCCTCACGTTGGGTCACTTTACTCCTCGCCTGTCATATGACGTAGGAGTGATCGCAGGTCTTCTGGTAAGCCAAAAGTTAAGCGACCGCAATCAAGCGACGGAAAGCGCGGTAGTCGATCTTTCCTACGGCATAACTCAATTTGTCACCGTGCGCTTAAGCGACGCTTTTACCAACAGCAACGGATTGTGGTCCGGCACCACAGGCATCGGCAATCTTAATGTAGGTCCGGGAATCGGGGTTGTGCAGCAAGGAAATTCCTCGCCCTTTACATATGGAAGCTTCAGAACGAATAACGCATTGGGAGATTTATCAGCGCAGCTCAATGCGAGTTCCACTGTCGGGGTGAGAGCGACTCACATGTACCAGTGGTTTCCAGGCGGAGCCAATGATCCGCTGGTAGGTACGCTCTACGGTGGCAGCGTTTACTCAGTGGAAACCTATTACAACCACCAGTTCACCTTGCGAGACTGGGGAGGGATCACGGTTCGAGGACAGTTATTCGACCTCGATCGGAGTGTAGGGCGCACCGATTCGCTAAGTCTGCTGTTCCTATACGCCCACAATTTCCGTCCCAATATGAGCCTCTCGTTTTTCGGCGGCCCGGAGCTCTCTACAACCG
Source organism: uncultured Acidobacteriota bacterium (assembly GCA_963771765.1). Classification (GTDB taxonomy): domain Bacteria; phylum Acidobacteriota; class Terriglobia; order Terriglobales; family Acidobacteriaceae; genus Sulfotelmatobacter. The sequence goes on along the minus strand of CAVYUY010000016.1, from coordinate 16,071 downwards.
ATACTCCTCAAGGGATTCCGACTCCGATCCTTCCATTTTCTCGCCGATTGTGGAACCCTGCTGCGGGCGCGGTGTTCAGCGCCAGAGGGCTTAAGTCTGCAGGGACCGCATCTTATGCCCACCAGATTAGCGGCGGAGGCGGATTGTTGTCGGCTGTCACTCTCGATAGCTTCGACGTTGATTTCGTTCGGCGCTTCAGTCGTCGTTTTCAGCTCGGCCCTGGCTTCAATTATTCGCTGAACACTCCAATTGTTCCGAGCCCAACGCTGCGTACTTATTCTGGCCGCGTCCAGGCGACCTACGAGCGCGGAAACTTCACGCTGAGCGGTACCTACAGCCGAGACAATCGCACCGTGGTCGGCTCGAATGCCAGCGCCTCCGCGGACAACATCTGGTTTTCATTCTCCTATGGCTTCCTGAAGCCCTTGGGAAGATAGGCATACGATACTCCACAACGAAAAGAGATTATGACTACCGATAAATTCCAGCAACCGCTCGAAAATATTAAAGGCTACGTGCGCATTGTGACCCGACACTGGTGGCAGATACTGGTCGGTGCATGTGTTTGTCTGCTTGTTCTCACGGTAACCATCGCACGGATACCGAACGAGTTCGAGGCCACTACAACGATTCTGGTAGATCCTCAGCAGGTGCCGGAGAAGTATGTAAGCGCGGCGGTAAATTCTGACCCGGGAGAGCGCTTAAGTACTCTCACCCAGCAGGTTTTGAGCAGAACGCGCTTGCAGGACATTATCCAAACCCTGGGTCTTTATCCTGAACTGAAGAAGACCGTGCCTGAAGAAGAACTGGTTCAACAAATGCGAGACCACATTCATATCCAGGTCAAGCAAGGTTCGGGCGCGCAGCTGAGTACCTTTACCATCACGTTTCAGGGCGGAAAACCGACCGTGGTCGCAGCCGTGGCGAATGAACTTGCCAGCAGCTTCATTCGATGGAATATCGATAACCGGGAACAGCAAGTAGAAGGAACGCAGGCTTTCTTGTCCGCGGAATTGCAGCGCGCAAAGGAGAACCTGGAAGAACAGGAAGACAAGCTTCGGGTTTTCAAGATGAGCCACCTAGGCGAAACGCCGGATCAGACGACGTCTAACCTGGAAGCCGTAACAACCCTGCGCGCTGCCCTGCAGGGAAACATTGATACCTGCAACCGGTTGGAGCAGGAAAGGCTGCTTCTAACCCGCTTGCCGCAATCGGCAGTTCCCAATGGAGCCCCCGAAGTAACACTCACCAAGCGCGGCAGGTTGGAGGCGGAAAAGCGCCAGGTTGAGAGCGAGTTGAGGCGCTTGCGGGAGACCTACTCCGATAAGTACCCGGATGTGGTCAAGGCCGAGCGCCGATTGCAGGAAGTCACCGACTGAGTTGAGTTCTGTACCAGAAGACTCCGTGACCGACAATTCGGGATCTTCATCGGAGGCATCGACGACCTCTGTACGCCTCGAACTCATCGACAAGGATTTGAAACGGCTGAAGATAGAACAGAGCCGGATACAGGGGCAGATGTCAGCGTATCAGGCAAAGGCCGACGCCGCTCCTCTCCGTGAACAACAACTGGTGGAACTAAATCGAAATTACGACGTGTCGAAGCAGCACTATCAGGCGCTGTTGGACAAGAGTTTCAACATCGAGATGGCGGTTAGCCTTGAACAGAAACAGAAGGGTGAACGCTTCACAGTACTAGATCCGGCGCAGGTTCCTGAGCGCCCAGTGAAGCCAAGACGAAAGATGCTCCTGTGTGTGGCACTTCTCGTTTCGCTGGTTCTTCCTTGCTTTGTGGTTGTTGGCAAAGAAATGTTGAACTCGTACTATCAAAACTGATATTGAACTAAAGTCCTTGATCCCGAATCGCGTGAGAATCCTCGGACAGATCCCCCGTATCGAAGCTATATCGGACCGCCGTCGAAGGGTAAGGCTGGGATCGATTGCGGTATTGGCTTCCATTTTGCTTTGTGGGTACGCAGCTTGGCTGGTGTGGCAAATGCGGTCGTTACTGTAAAAAACTCTTTAATTATTGCGGGGAGAGGCGAACACGATGAGTAAGGTTTACGAAGCACTGAAACAGAGGGAGCATGAAAGGTCCGACCTTTCATCCAATGCCCCGCTTGCTGGGGTCGTGTCAGAGGGACTGGAATCGGGAGCGCCTCTCGATGCCGAGTTGGGGTTAGCCGATGAAGTGCTGCGGGCAGCGTTCGCAACCACAGAAGAGGAACAACTACCCAGCGGTCTGCCGGGTGCAAAGTTCCACAGCCCGTCGAAGGAGCAGCCAACTAAGTATCGCGTTTCGCCCGAGGACTTCCGGCAGCTCTCCCTTTCATCTCGAGAAGATTGTCGGTTAACGCTGCAGACCGATCCCCACGGATTGGCGGCGGAGCAATTTCGATTCTTGAGACGCAATCTAGAACAGAAATTTCCGAAGGGAGGGGTGTTGTTGATTACCAGTCCTGCGCCGCAAGACGGAAAGACGCTGACGGCATTGAACCTGGCCTCTTACCTTGCGGAATCGGGTCGCCCAACGCTTCTGGTGGAGGGGGATATACGCAAGCCATCCGTCCATAAAGCGATCGGAGCTCCGAATGATGGGGCAGGGGTAGAGGAAGCAATGGCCGGCACTATCGATCCCAGGGAATCGATCCAGTTTATCGAGCAATTGTCATTCTATGTAGCGATGGTGAACACACCACCAGTCGATCCATCTCGAGTGATAAGTGGAAATGGAACGAAGCGTTTCCTGGGCTGGGCCCGAGAGAATTTTGACTGGGTGATTGTCGACTCGCCTCCGGTCTTGGCTGCCGCCGACGTTGCACAACTGGCAACGCTAGTGGATGCTGTTCTCCTTGTGGTTCGCGCTCAGAGTACTCCTCGGGATCTCACGACACGGGCATTCGAAATGCTGGGCGACCGGCTATCCGGAGTGATTTTGAACGAAGCTGCGATTGAATCTAATCCCTATTATCGATATTTGGCGGATCACCGCCAGAGTCGTGCGGAGTCCGCTCGCCGCGAACGAGTTTCCAACTCAAGCGTAACAAGTGTACCCGGGAGCAAGAATCTCCAGTAAGACGCAGTACTGTTTGCCGAACGGCTAAACTAAATGAGAATAATTATCAAATTTCTCCGTTTATTGGCCCGATGCACATGGGTTCGCATTCTCTCCTGGTGCGGATGTTTCCGCTGGGCGGAGCGGCAACTGCGCGAAAGTGGAGATATTGTCACGCTGACTTTCCACCGCGTCCTCGATGATGCGTCCTATCAGACGACGAACAGTCTTCCCGGAATCGTGATTCGCGAAGACTCATTTCGAGAGCTACTTCGAAACCTGGAAGAACGATACGAGCCTATAACTTTGACGGACGTTTCGCCCGGTACTGCCTCCAGTCGGATCCGAGTCGCGATCACATTTGACGACGGCTGGCGCGATAACTACACAACAGCCTTCCCCATCATCCGCGAACATCGAGTACCTATCGCTATATTTGTTTGCCCGGCAGTTTTAGGACAGGACTTACCGTTTTGGCCCGAGAGGGCGACGGCGCTGCTGAGGGCCACACGACCTGGTTCGAAGCCCGAGCAATTCGCCGACAAGATCGAAGCGCTCAAGCGGACCAGTCCCGAGATGCGCGAGCGTTACTTCGCTGAACTGAATGCGCAGGCATGCGAACCACGTTCGCCGTCCTTGTACCATCGACCGTACCTTGTCGTGGAGTGAAATCGCGGAGATGGACAAAGCAGGCGTTTGTTTCGGATCTCACACAGACACCCATCAAATTCTGACCGCCGGTCCCGTAAATCTGGCGCGCGAGGAAGTTCGGCAATCAAGGGAAGCGCTGGAGGCGGCACTGGGAAAGCCGTGTCATGCTTTCGCATACCCCAATGGCAACTGGTCCCCTGAGACTCGGCAAATTGTGAAGGAAATTGGCTTCACCCGGGCGGTAACCACGCAGCAAGGAGCTTGGACCTCAGAATCAGATTTTCTGGCCATACCGCGGCTGAATGTGTCTGAAGATAATGTTGTGGGTCTCACCGGGCGCTTCTGGCTTCCGATGTTCCAATACACGTCAATATGGAAAGCTTGGCGTGCCACTGCGCGCGCACGGCGACTCGCACCCTTAGTATCAAAGCCTTCGTTGGAACAATCTGCCCCTTCTCCCGCTACGCGTGGTGTGGATTCTATCGTCGTTCGCTGATTCCACTTCGGGATCATTCTCCGGACATCTCCCGCTCGCATCTGATTTTCGAGTTAGCTCAATGACCTCTTCAGGCTCAGCCCTCAATACCGTCCTCTTCCTCATAAGTAGCGAAGGCTATTTTGGGGCAGAAAACATGCTGGTGAACCTGGCGAGTGCGTTGAGCAATCTGGGATGCCGTTGTGTGGTCGGCGTTTTTTGCGACTCTCGCTTCCAGCACACGGAAGTCGGAGACCGGGCAAAAGCGCAAGGGCTTACCGTAGAACTCGTGCCGTGTGCGGGACGCTTTGACTCGCGGGCCGTAAAGCAAATTAGAAGATTGATTGCTGAATACGACGTGGATGTTTTGCATACCCATGGATACAAGGCCGATCTCTATGGATATTTCTCGCAATGGTCGAGCAGGGTGGCGTTGGTGGCGACCTGCCACAATTGGCCCAGCCGGGCATTGAGCATGCGGGCATACGCGTTGTTGGACCGGTTGGCGCTGAGAAAATTCGATCGGGTCGTCGCAATATCGGACCCTCTTTTTGAAATCCTCCTCCGTTCAGGTGTCGAGGCTGGAAGAGTGAAGATGATTGCCAACGGAGTTGAGATTGATCGCTTCCGAGATGCGAAACCCACTTTGAGAGATGAGCTAGCGCTTGGTGATGACGCGCTGGTCGGATTTGTTGGGCGTCTTGTACCCGGGAAGGGCGGCGAGGCCCTGCTTAGAGCGGCCCAGCAAGTGCTTCGAATTATCCCCGGTACGAAATTCGTCTTCGTCGGTGATGGTCCGTCGCGCCATTCTTGGGAATCGCTGGCGAAAGAACTGGGAATCTCCGATCAGGTGGTGTTCGCGGGTGTGCGATCAGACATGCCGGGTGTGTATTCATCGTTTCAGCTGGTTGCGCTGCCATCACTCTGTGAAGCGATGCCTATGTGCGTCCTCGAAGCGATGGCCGCGAGCAAACCGGTCGTCGCGACAAACGTGGGTGCTGTTCCCAAGGTGGTCGATCCGGGCCAGACCGGCCTGTTGGTTGATCCGGGGGACGTGGACGGCCTTTCTGATGCCATTGTTAGGATTTTGAGAGACCGCGAGTTGGCGTGCCAGATGGGAAAGAACGGAAGTATCCGCGCGAGCCAGTCTTTTTCTGCCGATGCCATGGCTCGGCAATATCGAAGATCTGTATCGACAAGCTACCGACATTCACCGGGATCTCCGTCTACGACCGCATCTCTTGCGCGGTGAGCCGAGACGATCCAAAAAACCTAACGAATGCAATTGCTGAGCAACCGCACATTGCCCATCCAGCATTTTCGTAAGCCGCTTGGTGCTGTAAATGCACTCGATACCATGTCAACATCCATCCTTTGTAGAGCCGCAATGAAACACGCAGTTAGTAGCGGCGGCAATTGCCTTCGCGTGTTCGAGCGTCGGGTGTGCCTCCCCGTCGATCACAAATTCCGTTGTTGTTGCGGCAGCTGAGACGCCGGCCCACCCGATCCCTGGGCCGAGGATTTTCTTCACGGATGTGAGAGCAGGCTCCACCAAAGGTGGACCAGGCAACCTTGGCGTCCCGATTGCGATCTTCGGTAAGGGGTTTGGTGCGGCCCGGGGCAATTCCCGAGTCATGATCGGTGGGTCTGAGGTGGGCAGCTATCTGGTCTGGGGCTCAAATAACGCACACAACAAAGCCCTAGACATGATCGTGGTGCAACCGGGATCCATTCACTCCGGTGGGCCGATCACCGTGACTGTCAACGGTGTTTCTTCGAACTCCGATTACTCGTTTACACCCACCGGCGGAAGCATTCTCTTCCTTTCTCCCAACGGTTCAGACGCAAAAGCGTGTTCTGAGACGGCTCCGTGCGCGACGGTTTTGCACGCGGTATCCGTCATGAAACCGGGTGACACCCTACTCCTTCGGGAAGGGACTTATTCCGAGGGTGAAATATGGATTCGAAGTCCTCAAGGCGGCACAAAGGACAAACCGAAAGTCATTAAGAACTATCCGGGCGAAGAAGTATTGATGGTGAATGCCGCCCGCGACTTCATTGTTGACGCAGACGACATAACGGTCTCTGGTCTTAATTTCAGGAACGGCAAATCGTTAGAGGCTGTCGGATGGGCGTCCCGCGACCAGCGTGATAACTGGTTCGTGAATAATTCTTTCGCCGGAACGATTGGCTACGCCGCAATCGAAATCACTGGGCACGACCACCTTCTAGCGGGCAATATGTGCGATATATCCGGAAGCGTAGTCGGGACGATGGGTCACTGCTACTACATCACTCAAGGAAGCAATTTAAAAGTCCTGTACAACGTTGCTTCCGGAGCTCCTGGATATGGAATCCATGTTTACGAGGAACGCAGGGAAGAAAAGGATTTTCAACGAGTAATCCGTGATGTTTTGATTGAAGGCAACATCCTGAAAAGCTCGAGGCAGCGCTCCGGGATGATCCTTGCAATTTCTGATGCTGGCAAGTTAGGGAATCGCATTGAAAATGTCACGGTCCGGAATAATATATTTTTCAGCAACAATCACGCGGGATTAGTCATCGAAGGCGCGGCTGACGGAATATCGGTTTACAACAACACTTTCTATCAAAATGGTCTTCTGAGCCTGTACGTAGAGACGAGTGAGAACGTGCACGGCATCGACATTCGAAATAACCTCTTCTACCAATCCAAGAATTCACATTGTTCGACCGAGTGCGGCAACATGGAACAAGGCCACATCCAGATTGGAAAGGATGTTCGAGGTGTTACCGTTGCGGGAAACTCATATCACCCCGGAAGGCCCACCATCCTCGGCGGATCGGATTCGAGTGCGATTACGGGCGAAGTTCATTTCGCTAACGAATCAGAGCAGGACTTCCGTCTGCAGAGCGGCAGTTCGGTGATCGATCGAGGCCAGGCGTTACCCGCGGTGTTGACTGATTACGACGGCAAACCGCGTCCGCAAGGTGCGGCGTACGACATTGGCGCGTTTGAGTTCTAGCATTCACTTCCACAGGTTCACGGTCCCACCCTTTCGTCTCAGTTCGAAGAGTTCAGGCATGACGCCGACCATCGCAATATCAGAGCAAGCCACGGAGAGCCCGGATACTAAAGGGCGTCGGTCTGGCGTGCGGCCGCGTGTTGTGATGTTCGATCTTCTGCCGACTGTACCTTATTACACCGGTTGCCTTTCAGCCGCTCTGAAGCGAAGTACAGATGTCGAGGTCGTGCTAGCCTCGGCAACCTACGCGCACGACAATAAGTGCTTTGAAAGGATCGGGCTGGAGAATTCGCGTGGCATCGTTGACTTCGCGTACCGTTCGCAGGCCGCAATGGTCCGACGGGCGTTTAAGTTGACCGAATATCTTTTGAACCTGGCATTGTTGTCACGCAAGGGAAGTGGCCAAGGTACCGACATCATTCATGTCCAATTCACTCCACTCATCGAGCAGAAGCTTTCCTTTGAACTGTGGTTTCTGAAGACAGCGCGCAATCGCGGAATCAAATTGGTCTATACCGTTCACAATGTTCTGCCGCACGAGGGTGGAGAGCAATTGCGCGCACGGTATGAAGAACTGTACTCGATTATCGATCAATTTATTTGCCATGACGATGCGGCCAAACAGAGGATGATCAGCGAGTTTCATATCGATGCGGACCGTATAGCGGTCATCCCGCACGGTCCACTGTTCGGCGCGGATCACGCTAAGTCAACGACCTCTGATCGTGAGTTCGCCCGGGCCAAGATGGGTTTGCCTCTCGATGAATGTGTTGTGCTTTGGCAAGGAATCATTCGCCCCTACAAGGGCGTGACCATGCTCCTCAATGCTTGGCAAGCCGCGAAACAAGCAGGTTTGAGGGGTGTCTTGGCAATTGTGGGGACCGGAGACAAGACGGCTTTGACGGAAATACGCCAGCAAGTTCGCTCGCTCGGGATTGACTCATCCGTTCACCTCGACTTGCGTTTCGTTTCCGTTCAGGAACTCGCGGCGTATCACGAAGCTGCAGATGTGTTCGTGTATCCCTACAAATCAATCACTACCAGTGGTGCACTAGCGACAGGCCTTGGATACGGAAAGGCGATCATTGCGTCGGACCTTCCCGCCTTCCGGCAGATATTGACGCACGAAACAAACGCCTTGTTGGTTCCGCACGAAGACGTCGAAGGATGGGCGAACGCACTTATGCGGATCACAGGCGACGACCATCTGAGAGCACGGCTTTCGAGTCAAACGGCTTTTGGAAACGTCCCCGGATCTGATTGGGATGATATTGCGAGCAGGACGTTAAACGTATATGACCGGTGCTTGCAGGGCCGACACGCGAGACCGGTTAGGAACTCTGTGAGCAGAGCTTGGGGTTATTGCAAACTTTGCGGCGCCGGTCCTACCTCGTTCATGGCCTCGAATGTCGCGCGGCAGAGGAAGGAACGGCCAAAAGGCGCATTGACAAAGTTACTGCGGATCGATCTGGAGTTCTGGGGCAGATGAAATACGAGTGCGTATCCCCTCGTGGGAGACCAGCTATACGAAAGGGGTACCGTTGCCATGAATTTCGGACTCGAAGGCATCGTCCCTTTCGCTCTCTACGCAATCGGAATTGCTTGCTTGCTAATGGCTGTGTTCTGGAAGCCGCTGATCGGCATCTTTTATTTGTTGCCTCTTATTCCGCTCCAGACACTTCGATACAGAACGAACGACTATCCGCTCGGCGGCAGCATGGTTGGGATCATGTTGCTCGGTGTTGCGATAGGGATCCTGCGACAGGGCCGACCCGTCCTCCCACGAAATAAGTGGACCGTACTGATCATTATTTACGGATTGTTCACTTATGGTTCGCTGTGTCTGGGATCGTCGTATATCAGTCAGCCCTTTCCTCTGCCTGGCGACGCACGATTCGCAACCTGGCAGGAATACATGGTGATGCCGGCGCTACTCCTGCTCGTTGTCGCCGCAGCCCCCACAAAGCGAGAGATGTGGGCAATGGTCGTGCTCATCTGCTTGTCCACTCTTTTGGCTGACAAAAGTTTCTGGAATACGGTTTCTGATAGAGATTTCTCGAGCTATAGCGACGACCTCCATCAGGAAAGCGGGAGCATGGGATTCGCTGGAATCAATGGCCTGGCTGCTTTCACATCGCAGTCAGCGACGTTCCTTCTGGCAATGGCTGCTTTTGAACGCAGATTCTGGGTGCGTTCCGCTTACCAAGCGCTCGCTATTTTCTCAGCCATTTGCCTGATGTACAGCCTTTCCCGCGGTGGATATGCCGCATTCTTAGTGGGATGGATTTTTATTGGCCTGTTCAAACAAAGAAAATTGCTGGTGCTATTCGCGGTGTTTGCCTTTACCTGGGCGACTTTAGTTCCTCCAGCAGTGCAGCAGCGGGTTCAAATGACGTACGACCCGGTCAGCGGCGAGCTGGACAGCTCGGCGAACACACGGCTGTCCCTGTGGGATGACGCCCTTAAAGTCTTTGATTCAAATGCTCTCTTAGGCACTGGCTTCAACACCTATCAATACATGCACTTGGACAAGCGAACGGATGGAAGTTCTGGATACTATGAAGATACTCACAACTACTTCATCAAAGTTCTTCTCGAAACAGGGGTGCTCGGGCTAATGCTTTTCCTGTGGCTATTGGCAAGACTGTTCGGCGACGGCTACTCGTTATTTCGACACGCTGAGGATCCATTCTTTGCGTCGCTGGGTTTGGGGTTACTCGGTTGGCTGGTGTGCGCCGCCGTGGCGTGCCTTTTTGGAGACAGGTGGAGTTTTTTGCAAGTGAATGGCTATCTTTGGGTGATCGCCGGTTTGGTGGTCCACGCTGCCTCTCTTGAGCGCAGCGCGAAAGAAGCTGCAGCATCCAAAGACAGCAATGGTGATGACTCAGAATTGCCAGACACGATGGAACAACAGCCTTTTCCCGATGAAGCCGGCCAGGTGATGGCATGAATTTGCTCCGATCTCGGCTTCGGCGCCGGTCTTCGACGAGCTCCACTCGTCACCATGTGCTCTACCTGATTGATCGTTTGGCGAGCAATGGCGGGACGGAAGGCGTGCTTCAGAAAATATGTCGTTTTCTGCCCAGTGATCGATTCCGGGTCTCTGTTGCCACGCTCTTGGCGCGCGATGACATACGCGAGAATTTTCCGTGTCCTGTCGCTGTCTATCCGCTGAATCGAATCTATGGTTGGCATGCATTCAAGTGCGGGCTGGAATTGAGTCGGTTTGTGCGCTCTGAACGAGTCGATATCATGCACACGTTTTTCCCGGCATCCGACATTTGGGGCGGGTCCGTCGCGACTTTGAGCGGGTGCCCGATCTGGGTTTCCGGCAGGCGAGACATGGGAATTCTGCGCATGAAGAAGCATCACCTTCCTTACCTGTTCGCGAACCATTTTGCAGATCAGATCCAGGCTGTGTCTGAAGGAGTAAGGGAGTATTGCATAGCCGAGGAACGGCTGGATCCTGGTAAGGTTGTGACCGTCACCAACGGGGTTGATCTCGAAAAGATCGATGGAGCACCCCGTTACGATCGCAGCCAGATGTTTGGATTTGCGAGCTCGACTCCTCTGATTGTTACGACGGCGAATCGCCGCATGGTGAAAGGCATTGATGTTCTGGTACGAGCCATTCCGATCGTTCGGAAGGAGTTTCCAGCGGCTAAATTCCTGGTGATCGGCGAAGCCCCGGATCCGGCCTACAATCAAGAGCTAAGCAATCTAGTATCGAGCCTCGGGATGGAAGAGCACATCTCGTTTCTTGGCGCACGCGATGATGTGTTCTCGCTTTTGAAGATGGCCGACCTTTTCTGCCTCCCGTCTCGCAGCGAAGGTTTGTCGAACGCTCTTCTTGAAGCCATGTCCTGCAGCCTACCCTGCGTGGCCACCGATGCCGGCGGGAATTCAGAAGTCGTCGAGGAAGGTCGGAGTGGCTTCCTGGTTCCGATTGAAGAGCCAGATAGTCTAGCTGATCGGATCGTCACGCTATTGCGAGATAGGGCGTTGATGAAAAGCATGGGTCTGGTCGGACGACAGATCGTTGAGCGCAGATTCACCGTTCAGCATATGGTTGATCAGCTGACCCTGCTTTACGATCGCTTGCTCGAGCAACATGGACTGTCTTCTCCGATCATCCGGCAACGACAGGACCCCGACGGAAAAGGTGTCTTGCCTCGACTGTCCGCGGAATAGAACGCAGCGCAATTTAAAGCCCTCGTTTCAACATTGAGTCGTGCGAAGCCCTCCCTCCTCGTGGTTCACGCATAGATCGAGTACATGGCAAGACCTTCACGGCACAATCAAATTTGTTCAGAAAGAGGTTGGTGGGTGTTCTTAATAGCAAAATCACAGGGGATGATTCGGTGAGCGGCACGGCGGTTTACGCGCCTGACACCACGAAAGCGCCGTCCGTTGGACCGGCTCCTTCGAATGTCGCCACGAACGAGCTGAAGAAGCTATTCCAGCATTCGGGGCACTATCTCTCGGGCATCCTGGGTTCATTGCTGCTCGGCTTTATCTCGTTCCCCATCTTTACGAGATTGTTTTCCGTCTCTGATTACGGCACGATCGATCTGATTGCGAAGATCCTACTGCTGATCACAGCGTTGTCGAAGATGGGACTCCAGCAAGCGGCGCTCCGCTTTTACGACGGACGACAATTTGCCGGAGATTTATCCGCCGCTCGCCGTTACTACTCAACGCTATTCTGCGGAATGGCGCTGACAGCCGGCGCGGTCATGGTCGTGTTCCTGGGAATCGTTGGGGTTGCACCGCGATCCCTGCTTGACCGCCCTCTTGTGATCCTGCTGTGCCTGGCATCGCTCTTGATCCCCTCAAAAGCGATTACATCCGTCCTATGGGTGTTCTTGCGGGTGCAGGAAAAAACGAAGGTCTACAGCTTTTTTGTGGTTGCGAGCAAAGCGGCCGCGATCATTGCGATTTGCTCGTTCATACCGTGGTTGGGCAAATCCGTCAGCACTTTCTATTCCGGCACGATCATCGTTGAGGTAACGATGGCCATCGTACTGGCGGTATACACGTTGCGCGGAAGCATGCTTCATCCCAGAGATTTTGATCTGACTTTGTTCCGTGCTGGGTTGGCGTTCGGGTTGCCCCTCATTTTCTACGAACTTGCATCGATCATTCTGGATGCCGGGGATCGCCTCCTAGTTCGGCACTACCTTGGCACCAATCCCTTGGGCCTGTACTCGGTCGCGTATGGAATGTCGGACTATGTAAACAACCTGCTGATCATACCGATCAATCTGGCGCTGGCGCCTATCTACATCAGGCTGTGGCAGACCGAAGGTCCCGAGCAAACCAGCGCCTTTCTGAGCCGCGCTCTCGATATCTTTGCAATGGCGAGCGTGGGGATCTTCGCAGTGGTCGCGGTTACATCCCGTGACGCGGTGGTGTTGTTTGCTTCGTCGAAATATGCTGCTGCGAGTGGGCTCCTCCCTATTCTGGTGGCAGGGCTCCTTCTCTACACCAGCCACGCGTTCCTGGGAGCAGGGTTGATGATCCACAAAGACAGCCGCACGATGGCGAAGGTGCTGGCCTATTCAGCTATCTTCAACATCGTTCTAAATTGCCTGTTGTTGCCAGTCATCGGACTTCAGGCCGCGGCCATCGCAACGCTGCTCAGCTATCTTCTGTGCATCACATTGCTGGGTCGCGCATCCTTCAAACTTCTTCCTCTCAGTTTCGATTTCGGTGGACTTGTGAAATATGCGATTGCAGCTCTCGTCGCATGGTTCGCCGGATATTCGGTGCATTTGCACATGCCGCTTGCAAGCCTGGCGGTTCGTTCGATCGTGACCTCAGTGACGTACCTTGGTCTGATGTACGTACTGGACGCACGCTTGCGGCAGATGGTCGCATATCTTCTCCGCCGAGTGGCGCCTCCAGCAGTCGGGACAGCCGATGGCGCGCTCGCCGTTTCGGCTAGCGAATAATAACGAGCAAAATGGAGATGACGATGTTGTTGTGGATGAGTAAAGAGGTGCCAAATGCCGCGTGTTAGCGTAATCATTCCTGCCTACAACGCTGCGAGATATCTACCCTCAAGCATTGAGAGCGTGATGGCACAGACGTATCAAGATTGGGAAATAGTTGTCGTCGATGACGGCAGTACAGACAATACGAAGACGGTGCTGTCTTCGTATCAAGAACAGTTGCAAGACAAAATTCGATGCATTCACCAGTCGAATCGCGGTCTGCCGGCGGCGCGGAACACCGCTATCAGAGCGTCGAGAGGAGAGATCATCGCGCTGCTCGATGCGGACGATGTCTGGTTGCCCGCTCGTCTCAGTCGAAGTGTAAGAGAATTGGACCGGAATCCTGAAGTTGGACTTGTGCATTCGCGGGTCGCACGGATTGATGATCAAGGAAGTGTGATTGACGAGCCTTACGCGGACGGAAAATATCTCGCCGGCAGAATACCGCACTACATATACATGCGGCGCGCTCACATTATGTGTCCAACGGTCACGTTCAGGAAAAGCGCAATAGACTTGAATCATGCATTTGACGAGAGCCTTCGAGCCGCTGAGGACCGTGATCTCTGGTTCCGAATCGCCCAAAAATCCAACGTGGCTTACATCGACGAGATCCTCGCCTACTACCGGCTGTCACCCGGATCGATGAGTAAGGATTCAAACAGGATGCTGATCGCGGACGTGACGTTTGTGGAAAAGTATTACCGACGAGGCGACTGCAGCGGAATACAGAGGCGTCAGGCACTCGCTACGATTTACCGTGAATCTGGGGATTTGTTATTCAAGAAATCCGGAGCGAGGGCGTCAGTTGGCTCTTATTTCAAGTCGGTGTCGTACGATCCTTTCAGCGCCCTCAACGTATACATGCTCCTGAGGGCATTGGCCGATCCGTTGATTCCGAAGGCATTGACGTCGGCGCTAAAGCGTCCTGGTGAAGTCGTCCGCGTCAAGATGCAGTCGAGATGCAGTAGGGACGAGAGACGCGAAGATCCTCATGGGATCTGATGAGTTGTGCATACGCGAACGGGTACGCGTGCTCTGTGCCAAAAAGGAATTGCGGGTGTTGCCACAGTTAAAAGGCAATTTGCGGCAAAAACGTGAGATTGTGCCGGAATTGTCCAGTCGGGCTAGAGGTTTGTGTACTTTCGTGACATGTCGTTGACTGCGTACGGTGCTAGGGTGGACCTACGTGCGCTTTACAACGACTATGAGAATCTTCCCCCATTCCCTCAGATCTTTGGCGTTGACGTGCTTGCTTTTCGTGGGCTATTTCGCCGCCGCACAGTCAACCCCACCGCCAGTGTTGTTCTTTTCTGATTTGATCAGCGGTCCAGCCAGCGGAAATTCAGACACAACGTTTTCGGCCACGGGCGGAGTTTACGTCACGCTGTACGGAAATTTCCTTACGAGTCCGACGGCCGTCCAGCTAAACGGCAATTCGTGCCTCACCACCGTTTCTGCCCCTGCGCCTGGATGTGGTATCAGCGCATGGTTGTGAAGCTCGGAACGTCTTGTACCAGTGGAAACTTAACGGTGACGACGGCATCAGGTACATCCAATGGGTTGCCTTTTACGGTCCGGTCGGGAAATATCTATTTCGTTTCGACCAAAGGAAATGACAGTACCGGGACAGGAAGTTTCTCGGCGCCTTGGGCGACCCTGTTGAAGGCGCGCGGGGCCATCGCCGCCGGCGATACGGTTTATGGTGAGAACGGAGTATCGCAAGCCACGGACGATGGCACCGGATGGGACACCTGCTTCTTGCTGGACGCGAATTCAGGGACTTCAGGCAGCTCTAAAGCCCTTGTGGCTTACCCCGGTGCTACGGTCACAGTTGGGAGTGGCGCTGTGAATGCTTGTGGTACGGGTATACGGAGCAAAGGGAACGGGAATAATTTCTGGGTGTTCGCAGAATTGACCCTTGCTGGGAATGTCACGTCCTTGAACTCCTACGACGATCAGGATTGGAGAATCGTCGGCAACACGATGACCTGTCCGAATGCACCCGTAGACGCGGAGGCGGGATGCCTCGATCCAGGTGGTGATGGTTCTTCCAACACCTTTAACTACAGAATCTTTGGCAACAACGTAAACCACGCGGCTACGAATAATCCTTCCGGAAGTGTCACGACTCTGTATCACGGTGTATATCTGTCTGAGTTTCATCACAATGTCGACTTTGGGTGGAATACAATCGCATTCGTGATGGGCGGCAGATGTTTTCAGCAACACGTTAACGTCGGGCCGGGAGATTATGACCTCCATATTCACGACAATGTAATTCACGATTGCCCGGAAGATGGAATCATTTCGACTACCACCAACCCGAATCTCGGCACGGTCGAACTTTATAACAACATCATCTATAACGCTGGACAAGGGCCCAATCCAGTTGATGGTGGTGGCGCGTGGAATTGCATTAATTTGCAGGGTTGGACCAATTCCGGGGTCAGTGGAGAGTCCGGTAGCTACCACGTGTACAACAACACCCTGTATGGCTGTGGAACGATCACCAACCCAAACGATGGGACCGGCGAAAATGGCGGGTTCATGTGGTCACCGGGGAACACAACCTCCAAAAGTGCGATATTCAGCAACAATATTACTTACCTGATCAGCGGCAGCCCTGCTCTATACTTCCCGTTGGACGGAGCTTCTTCGAATATATCCGGGGTGAACAACCTGTTCTTTGGAAATGGCGCGTCTCCGACTGGGTCAAGCATCACAGGTTCTCTTAATTCCAACCCAAGCTTGGTCAACGTAGCCTCTGCAGACTTTCACTTGTCTGCTTCTAGCAGTCCGGCCAATGGTGCCGGGAGCGCAACCTCATTCGTCTCAACTTACGACCATGACGGCCGTTTACGGCCTTCGCCTCCTTCCATCGGGGCG
>CAVYUY010000015.1:0-440018 GCA_963771765.1 uncultured Acidobacteriota bacterium | reverse complement strand
AGGCCGGAACCGTATCTTCATAGGCAGCGCCGAGATACTTGTAAAGCGGAAGGTTGGCTGCGCGGGCGTTTCTGTCCCATAGGGCGTTATCGAGAATACTGAGCGCCCGCATCACCGAGCCGACGCGGCCATGCAGCAACACTTCCTGATACATATTTTTCCAGAGCATTTCCGTCGCGGTCGGAGTCAGCGCCAATAAGCATGGGCGCCAGCATCTCGCGCACCGCGGTGGTCACCACATTTCCCCCGGAATGCCCGGCGTAACAATGGCCAATGCCTTCGACCCCGTCATCGGTGCGGATCTTGACCAGGCTGTAGTCACGCGAGGTCACCTGGCGGCGCGCAAAGGCGGTCGCCTGGCGCAGCGGAATATGAACGGTACGCGCCTCGACAGAAATGACCCTGGCCATTCTCGCTTTACATTCCGTTGAGGAGCTTGACCAGGCGAGCGAATCCTTGTTCACGCGCAGTCTTGTTTCCGGGCACGGTGTTGGTGGGGTCTTCGCCGGCGCGCATGAAGCCGTGGCCGGCGCCATCGTAGGTCACCGGCTCGTATGTCTTGCCGGCGGCCTTCATGGCTGCGGTGGTGGCGGGGATGGTGGCGTCGATGCGAGCGTCGTTGCCGGCGTAGAAGCCGTAGACGGGAGCGGTGATGGTGGTCACGTCCGCGGGGCCGGGACCATAGAACACGAAGGCGGCGGAGAGGTCTTTGCGATGGGCGGCGAAGGCGAAGGATTTGCCTCCACCCCAGCAGAAGCCGATCGACGGCGATTTTGCCGTTGGCCGCGGGAAGCTTCTTGCCATAGTCGGCCGCGGCGTCCAGATCGGCGATCACGCCGTCGGGATTAAGGCCGGAGACGGCTTTCATGCTGCGTCCTGGCCGGAGAACTCGCTGGATCCGCCGCCGTTGGGCCCGAAGCCGGAGAGCAGGTCGGGAGCAACGACGATGTAGCCTTGCGCGGCCAGCTCGTCGGCCATCTCCTTAGCCCAGTCGCTGAGGCCGAAGATCTCGTGAATGAGGATGATCACCGGGGCTTTGGTTTTGACCTCGGGGTAGACCACGAAGGCCTGCACGGTCCGATTGCCGTGCTTGAGAGGAACGTACTCGTGGTGGCGGGGCGAGGCTTCGAGGCGGGTCTTGGCCCAGTCTTGCGCGTGAATGGCAGCGGTGGCGAGAGAAAGAAGCAGAGCAGCGGCGGCAAATCGGATGGCATGAGGCACGTGAACGTCATGGGGAGGAGTTTAGTCACTGAGGAGTGGGTGTCGCAAGCGTGTGTCTCGCCTCTGCAAGCTTTGAAAAATTTTTTTTAATTTTAATTATAAAAAGGTGTACATTTAATCACATCTGATATATAGTGTCCATCAGACCTTCCTTGACGCCTGCGGGGGGCCGTGTTTGGATGAAAATTGGTGAAACCCAAACCTGCTCTGCCGGTGGACGCGATTCTGCCGGAGATCCTCGATTCGTTAAAGCGCTGTCCTAACCTTGTGATCGAAGCGCCGCCAGGAGCGGGTAAGACCACTCGCGTGCCGCCGGCGCTGCTGGAGATCGTCAGCGGTGAAGTGGTGGTGCTGGAACCGCGCCGTATCGCAGCACGAATGGCGGCGCGGCGGGTGGCTTGGGAGCTGGGCGAACAGGTTGGCCAGACCGTTGGCTACCAGGTTCGCTTTGAGGAAGCGGTCGGCCCGAGCACGCGGCTGCGGTTTGTCACCGAAGGCGTGCTCACCCGGCGCCTGCTCTCCGATCCGGGCTTAAAGGGCGTGGCCGCAGTGGTGCTGGATGAGTTCCATGAGCGCCACCTGGAAAGCGATTTGGCGCTGGCATTGCTGAAACGCCTGCAGCAGACGCGGCCTGAGCTGCGGATCGTGGTCATGTCAGCGACGCTCGATGCCGGCCCCGTGGCGCACTACCTTCACGATTGTCCGGTGCTGCGGTCAGAGGGGCGGCAGTTCGAACTCGCGATCACCCATCTGCCGTACTCTCCAAAGCCACTGGAAGCACAATTGACAGAAGCACTTGAGCTGCTGATCGCAGAGGAACCCTCCGGAGACGTTCTGGCTTTCTTGCCTGGGGCCGCGGAGATACGACGCGCCATGCGCGAGAGCCAGGCGAGTCGCGCGCCGGGCCGGCTTGCTGGTGTTGCCGCTGCATGGCGATTTGCCGCCGCGGAACAGGACCGTGCGGTCGCGCCCGCTCAGCCAACGAAAAGTCATCCTGGCTACGAATGTCGCGGAAAGCTCAGTGACGGTCGAGGGCGTAACCGCGGTGATCGATAGCGGCCTGGCGCGCATCGCGACCTATTCCCAGTGGACCGGCTTGCCGACGCTCCACGTCGGCCGGGTGAGCAAGGCTTCGGCAAAGCAAAGAGCGGGGCGGGCGGGACGCACCGGCCCCGGCCGCGTGCTGCGCCTCTACACCATGGAGGATTACCTGCGCCGGCCGGAGCACGACGAGCCGGAGATCGCGCGCAGCGAGCTCTCCCAGCTTTGCCTCGCACTGCGCGCGATGCGCATCGGCCCGAAATCGACTGGCTGGATGCGCCGCCTGCAGCAGCCGTGGAAAGAGCGGAGTCGCTGCTCGACCGCCTGGGCGCTACCGGGCCATGGTGCAGCAGTTGGCGCGTTATCCGCTGCATCCCCGGCTGTCGCGCATTCTCACCGCGGCCATGGAGCGCGGCGTGGGCGAGGACGGCTGTATTGCGGCGGCACTGCTTGGGTCGGGCGCGCGCGTCAGAGAAAAATGATCTGCTCGCCGCCATCGATGCCGATCAGGATTACCGCACCCGGCAGCAAATGGAGCAGCTGCGCAGGATTGCGCGGCCCGCCAGGCAGACGAAGCATGACGATGATGCTTTGCTGATGTCGGTACTGGCGGGGTTTCCTGATCGCGTCGCGCGGCGGCGTGCGGGCAACCAGGTGCTGCTTTCGACATGGCGCATCGGCAGAGGTGGCGGGAGAGGCGCCGCAATATGAATTTATGGTCGCGGTGGATGCCGAGGACCGCAAAGATAAGCCTCTGCCACTGATACGTATGACGGCACGTATCGAGCCGGAGTGGTTGATTGAACTGTTTCCGGATCGTGTGCGCGAGCAATCGAGCGTAGAGTGGAATCGCCAGGGCGAGCGCGTGGAGGCGGTGAGCGCGCTGCTGTACGACGAGCTGGTTATTCAGGAATCGCGCGGCGCCTGCCGGATGCAGAAGCCGCAGCCGAACTGCTGGCGCAGAAAGCGCTGGAAGCAGGCATCGATCGCTTCGTCGACAGGAAGGCGCTCGATGAATTCTTAGCCCGCGTCGAGTTCGCCGGTGTCGAGGCGCCCGATGTTTCCGCAGGTACTGCGCGAATTGTGCCTGGGACTGCGCAGCTTTGCCGAGTTGAAGTCTGCGGCGGAGACACTCGTCCCGATGCTCGAACGGAAGATGGGGACGCGGCAGCTCAATGAGATTGCTCCCGCGCGCATCCGATTGCCCAGCGGCCGGGAGACGAAGGTTCACTACGAACCCGGAAGCCGCCCTGGATCGCATCCCGCCTGCAGGATTTTTTCGGGATGCGGGAAACGCCGCGGATCGGGCTGGAGCGGACGCCGGTGGTGGTCCACCTGCTGGCGCCGAATCAGCGAGCGGTGCAGACGACGACCGATCTTGCGGGCTTTTGGGAGCGGCTCTATCCGCAGGTGCGCCGCGAACTGATGCGCCGCTATCCGAGGCACTCGTGGCCGGAGCGGCCGTAGGGATGACGATCCTTGCTAGAGTGGAGGGAAAACTGGAAGCCTTTATTGCCATCTCTTGAATCGCGGTTTCTATGACTCGAGTTTTTTTCTTGCAAATCAGGAGAAACTGCGAGATCGCTCTTGGGCTGCGCTTCCGGAGGCAGTGGACCTTTTTTAGGTTTTCTCTTGTAGTCTGTGGCCCGGAAGAGCTCCGAAGAGCATCTGCCAACAAGCCATCGCCGGGGTTCCCTCGGCTACGCTCGTGGACAGGCTCTTCTTCTGACCGCGCCATAAAACCCTCTGTGTTATGCGATAGATCTGCTGAAGCGCTTCGCGTTTTCAGGGATGGTACGCCTTTGTTTTTTGGAGGAGACGTAAAAAAAAAGGGGAGTGCGACGCTTTTATTGAGCATCCGTTCCCTAACCCGCCGGCAAAGGAGACCGATTCGACCTGTAATTGACATGCCTCAGCCCGGGGAGATGCCAACCCCCGCGGAGCCGGCTTCAAGCTGTCAGACGGCTTTGCCGAACTTCTCAACGGCCTTGTCATGCCGGGCATCCCTGCAGCGAGATCCTCCGCATTCATGGCCGGGCGGACGCGGAAGGTGGCATTGAATGCGAGAAACCATGGCTCGGCAAGGGCGGGAAACTGCGATGACTCCTTCATGTCGAAGACGATGAATCCGGTTCGCCGGCCATCCTCTTCAGAAAAGTAAGCGGCTTCAGGCTTCAAGTCAGCCAGGATGCTTTGGATCGTCGATCCGAGGTTGCCCTTTCGGACTGCTGCATTCCCTGCTTCCACCGGGATTGAAACTGTCATTAACATGCGCATTTATGACCCCTCCAAGGGCACGCCGGAGTATACGCCTTCCGTTTCTTTTGGATCTTCGGAAATCTTGCGGGTTGCGAACCCAATTGCTTCGTCGACATCCGGCTCCAGGTCAACACGGCGACTGCCAGCCTTACCGTGCAATGAACGGATGCGGCCATTCGAGATTTGGCGGAAGTGCGTGCGAGTCGAACACACCGTCGCCCGTTAAGAACGACCACCGGTTTTGAAGACCGGGAGGATCACCGGAACCTAAGCACTTCCTCGCTGATAGCCTATTATGCTATCTGATGAGGAACATGGATTGGCAGCCTCCACAACAATAAGGCTTACCCAACAGGTCAAGGCAGGAGGGTGTGCGAGCAAGCTTGCGCCAGGGTCCCTGGCAGCGGTGCTCGCGAAACTGCCAAAGCAGATCGATCCCAATCTCCTGGTCGGGTTCGACACTTCCGATGACGCCGGCGTTTACCGGATCGCACCGGACCTTGCCCTCGTCCAGACCGTGGACTTCTTCACGCCGCTGGTGGATGACCCCTTCACCTTTGGTCAGATTGCCGCAACCAACGCGCTGAGCGATGTGTATGCCATGGGAGGACGGCCGGTGACGGCGCTCTCGATCGTGTGCTTCCCCCAGGATGGAGATCTTGACGTCCTTGAGGCGATCATGCGCGGCGGCACGGCGAAACTTGCCGAGGCAGGCTGCGTTGTTCTGGGTGGACACAGCGTGAGGGATCAGGAAATCAAGTTTGGCTACGCGGTGACGGGCGTGATCGATCCCGATCACGTCCTGACGAATGCCGGCGCCCAGCAGGGCGACGATCTCATCTTCACTAAGGCGATCGGGACAGGGGTCATTACGTCCGCTTTGAAACAGGGAAAGGCCCAGCCGGCATGGGTAGCGGAGGCAACCCGGTCCATGACCACGCTCAATCGTGCTGCTTCGGAGGTGGTGGCGAGTGCAGACGGCGTCCATGCGATGACAGACGTGACCGGCTTTGGCCTGATGGGTCATGGCCGCGAACTCGCCATCGGCAGCGGGATGACGATTGCGTTCGTGGTCGACCGGATACCGCGGATTGAAGGGGCACTGGATGCTATCCATCTCGGCGCAATTCCCGCCGGCCTGCTCGCGAATCGCGAGTTTGCCGAATGCGTGATCGCGGATGCACCTGGCGCGAGCATCCCGGACGATGTTCGCGCCCTGCTCTACGACCCGCAAACAGCAGGTGGTTTGCTCATATCGGTTGCAGCCGGGTGCTCCAGCGCTCTGCTCCGGTCCCTGCACGATGCAGGCGTATCTGCAACGAAGATCGGCTCCGTGCTCGGTCCCTACACTGCAGGCTCAGGCGAGCCAGCCATTCTCTTGCGGTAAAAATCATGGATCACAGGCGCCAGGCAACCGATCACAGCGAGGGCGAGAACAATTTGTACCGGCTGCTTCCCTCTCTGCATGATTTGTTGCTGACACCTGGCTTCGCCGCGCTGCTCGAGACAAATCCTCGCGCCTCAACGATCGACGCTACGCGCATAGTTTTGTCACGCCTCAAGCAGGAGATAGCAGAAGGGCATCACACACAGGCGAGCCTCGAAAGTCAACTGGATTTTGTTCACGTCACGGTTGCAGATGAAATCGCCCTGGCTTCGCGCTACAGTTTGCGACGCGTTATTAACGCCACCGGGGTGGTTCTGCATACAAATCTGGGGCGAGCCCCTTTGAGCGCCTCGGCACTGGCGCACATTCTTGATACGGCCGGGGGCTACTCCAACCTCGAACTCGATCTTGAGAGCGGCGAACGGAGCCGGCGAGATATTCATGTGGAGGAACTTATTCTCCGTGTTTTGAGGGCTGGAATAGACAATAGACCTGGCGGGCAAGACGCGGGAAGAACTTCGCAGGCCGCGCTGGTGCTCAACAACTGTGCGGCGGCTACATTCCTCGCCCTGAACACGCTCGCTGAGGGCGGCGAAGTCATTGTTTCTCGCGGGGAGCTGGTCGAGATCGGTGGAGGCTTTCGCATTCCCGAGATTCTCGTAAAGTCCGGCGCGATCCTGCACGAGGTGGGAACAACCAACCGCACCAGGCTGGCAGACTATGAAGATGCGATCTCGCCGGCAACAAGGCTCATTCTGCGGGTCCACCAATCCAACTTCAGCATGAAAGGCTTCGTCGAAAGGCCCTCTTTGCCTGACCTCGTGTCTCTCGCCAAACGCAGAAAGCTGCCGATATTTGATGACCAGGGAACTGGCTTAATCACTTCCCTTGAGCCGCTAGGAATTCGCTCCGAACCGACTTTGCTCGATAGCTTCCACTTGGGCTCCGATTTGATCGCCGCGAGCGGAGACAAATTACTCGGCGGCCCACAGTGCGGTCTGCTTATCGGGAGAGCGGAGCTGGTGGGAAGCATCCGCAAAAATCCTCTTTACCGGACCTTTCGTGTCGATAAGCTTACCTACGCGGCGCTCGAAGCGACTCTCATGGACTATGCCTCGGGCATATAGCCGATCAAACCGCGGATCGCTCTCTTGTCTGTCCGAATGTCGTTCCCGAAAACGCGAGCGGAGCCTGCGCTCGGCGGATAGAAGCCAAGAAGGGTATTGATCAGCGTCGATTTACCGGCGCCGTTCGGGCCGAGCAGGCCGATCGCCCGTCCTCGCAAGGATGCGGTCAGGCCACGGAGGATCTCGCGGTTTCCAAAACGAACGGAAAGATTTTGCAGTTCAACCAGAGGCGCGGAAGGAGCCGCCGGTGGGCTCTGGTTAACCTCACCGGCGACTACTCCGTGTTGTGCTGTTGTACTCACTGATTTGGAAGACCCGGCTGACTTACCGCTCCGCCGAGCATCATCTGCGGCAGGAATGGGCCATTATGCCCCATCGTCAACAGCGTGCCCAGATCGAAGCCCATGAAGCCACTATTGCTTGCCACAACGATCCGGTCGCTCTCGCCATAGGCGTAAATCAAGCCGGGAGCCGAGTTGGCCGTAAGAGCGTCGATGGACTGACGCTGCTGCGAAGTCAAAGCTCCGCTCGACTTCAACTGTTGCGCGATGGGACCAACGACCGGCCCGATGTTGTGGTAAAAAATCGCGGAGAAGTTTGTATACCCGTCGCTCGGCAAAAGTCCCGCGAAAGTGGACGAATGCGTCAGGGTGAATCCTGCCTGACGAATCTGAATAGCCCGCGAGATCGTACCAGCGTCCGGAGCGGCGATCAGATAACTGTCGACAAAGGTGTAGTCGATCTCCGTGGCTGAGGAATCACTGCTGCGAATGACGAAGTACGTTTGGGAGCCAACCTGTTTGCGGGTCAGACTCATCGAGTGAGCTTGGGGCGCTTTTTCACGGTTGTAAGCGTCCACCAGTTTCTCGATGGTTGCCTGTAAGGCTGCAGGATCGTACACCTCGAAGATCAGCTTCCATCGCGGCGTCGGAACAATGGGCCCGTCGAACGCCATAGTGACCTCGCCGCCGAGTGGCGCAGCGATATCGTCGAGCACGCGCACCCCGCTCTTTGATTCAAAATCCGCGAGTCCCTGGGAGAAGTTTTGGTCGCCCGCGCCGATGATCTGGAAGAGCTCTTCCAGAATACTTCGCGGATTCTTGATGACGACCGACGTTGCCATGCTGGCGTCGGGAGAGACGAATTCAAGCGATCCCATCGCAGCCGGGGCAGCAAGCCAGGACGCGACGCCTTGGCGTTCAGACGCGAAGGTCAACGCGGCCTGGTTGTCCGTTTTGCCACCCAGTTCGCGGTGTTCCATTGTCAGATATCGCACGTCAGAGATTCCCGGGGGTAGATGTTCGCTGCTGCCATCATCATGTACGTTCTGCACGACAATTTGTTCCATGTCCGCACAGAAAAGCCATTCAGCCCCCTGCTGATAGGCCTGTGAGATCTGCTGGTAGAAGGGAGTCTCCGCAAACTTGCCGTTCACACCTTGCTTCGCGCGGTAGACCGCCTGTTGTAAGTCAGCGGCTTTCGGGCTGGCAATCAACAAATCATTGTCCAGATAGACGAGTAGGGGTTCGCCCGGTCCTGGCGTAATTGCCGAGGGATCGTGGACGATTTGCAATCTAACCTCAGAACGGTTGGAACCAAGCTTTTTCCCTTCCTGCTGAAGGAAGCTTTCCAACTGCGCAGAACCTTCGAGACCCGGTTTGCGAACCCGGGCAAAAATGACAGGAGCGGTATAAGTCTTGCCGTTCTTGCCGACTGCAAAGACGATCTCATCTCCGAGGTAGCTGCTAAACGTCTTGAGCTGGTTAAACACGTCTTCCAGCTTCGGGCCGTTGCCTTTCTGCTGTTGCCGCCACCAATCGCGCAAAGCTGGGCTTTGCCGCAGCCGGTCTTCGAAGAGCCTGCTGGCTTCGCCCAGGGTGTTTGAGAGATTCGGTATCGCCGCGTAGACGACCGTGTTCTCTGGAACATAGGACAGTAAGTCAGAGCTGTAACGCAATCCCGGCCCGGGCAGGGCAGTGAATTGCTTTTGCAGAATCGCAAAGTCTCCGAGAATTGCGAGATACTTCGCCGAATCCTTACTCCACGCGATCTCATTCTGAATTGGAACCTTGGCGACGCTTGGAGTCGAAGTGGTCTGGTCTCCGGGATGGAGTTCCACCGTCTTGTCGCCGGACTCCACGCGCACGACGCCTTCGATCACAGCTACGCGCGATCCTTTCAGCCCGCGATTGACGGAGAAGATCGTTCCTTTCACAGAAACGAGTGCGTCGTCAGTGGCAACGAACAAGTGTCCACTGTGCTGTTTAGCGGCCTGCACAATGACTTGGCCGTCATCCAAATGAATCGTCGTGCCTTTCCAGGCACGGGATACCGAGATACCCGCGCGTTCGCCCATTTCCACCAGTGAGCCATCCTGAAGGCGGACCACAGCGGTCGATCCCTTGGCGGTACGAACCCGGTCCCCATTGCCGATCTGGTAGCCGGCTGGGATCAGGCGAACGTCGTCACCTGTAACCGCATAAAGTGCGCCGCTGACGCTCTGCACCTGTCCACGCACGGGATGTTGTCCCGGAAGGGTGCCGTTGCTGAAGCCGATAACGACGAAAGCGATCGCCGCCGCCGCGGCGACACCAAAAGCCCAACGCCACCCGTGAAGGGGATGAGATTTCTTCTCGATCTGCCATGTGACTTGCGTTTCGCCCTCGCGGGCCCGATTGACGGCGTGGCGGCAGGCAACGCACGCGTGGATATGATCTTCCAAGAGCATGGCACGAGCCGGAGTAAGTTGCTTCGAGAGATAGCTCGGGATCAACTCTTGGAAATCATCGCAACTTTGAAGCCGATGGCTGCTAAGCTCGCGGCTCGGAGAGTCGCCACCGATCTGCGCCCATACCCGATCGCCCGATTCCGTAACGATTTTGTCGTCCACGTGCTCATTTCGAATTGTCGATAGCAGACGATCAAACTTGTCATTTTTCATGGCCTGTCTCCTAGATATCCGGCGAGTTCCTTGCGAAGTTGTTTCCGTGTGCGGTGGACGATAACCGCGACCATCACCGCTGAGATACCGAGCATTTTCGCGATCTGTTGATTGGTGAAGCCTTCGAGAAAGCGCAGGGCGAAGATCTCAGCCGGCCTGGCTTCGAGTTGAGCCATCGCTCGTGCCAAAGCCTGACGCAGTTCGGGAGTCTCGTCGTGAGGTAAGTCCATCGTCAGCTCGACAGTTCGATCGGACCTGCGTGATCGGATCACGTCGAGGGCGGCGTTGATCGCCGCCCGCCTTAGATAGCTTTCCTGATTGTCGAACGCATCGACGGCGGCTTCCCGGCGGATCAGTCGCAGGAATACCACCTGCAACACGTCTTCGGCGTCGGCGGCGTTTCCTGTGATCCGGTACGCCGTGCGAAAGACCAAGCCGTGATGCGCTCGAAACGCTAATTCTAGGTCGGTCGGAGTCGCGATAACCGATTCTTCCTTCAGTGCGGTTTGCAGATTACGCCTCCTGCTGCTTTTCTCATAACTGAAGACGGTTGGGGGAGCCGGATTATTACAACCGCCACCCTAAAAAGTTCCACAGGTGGAATGAGAGGGCAATTCTCACTGAAGGCCGTAGTAGTCACATCTCGCGCAGAATCAATGAATTGTCGTCTGAAGCGGCCAATTTGGGCCGCGCGTCCCCGGCGATCAAGCTGAGGCACTGCGACCAGCCTGGGTGAGCCTCTGCGGCGGGAATAGGCTTTGGAGTAATCTTCAAGGTTGCGCCCTCTGGCTCCGTCGCAACGAGATGTGGGCTTCAATCCTGTTCATCAGTGAGGCTAGATCAGATGCTTTCGCGCCGGAACTTCTTGTCGGCACTTTCCGCACTCCCGTTATCCCGTCTGGTTGGACGCAGACTGTTCGGAACCGAGACGGTAGCCGGTCCTCCGTTTGGCGCGACCGTGCCATCGCACGAAGAGGATCCGACAAAATTCGTGAAGATTTCCATTGGCACCGGCGGCCATGGTCACACCTATCCGGGAGCAACAGTTCCATTCGGCATGGTGCAATTGAGCCCCGACACATACAACGATGGATGGGATTGGTGTTCAGGCTACCACTATTCCGACAGTTCGATCATGGGGTTCAGCCACACGCATCTCAGCGGCACCGGCGCGTCCGACATGCTGGATTTCCTGCTGATGCCGGGTACCGGCCCTTCAAAAATCTTTCCCGGTTCGCGGCAGAATCCCGGAGAAGGCTACCGCTCGCGGTTCAGCCATGAGGAAGAGATAGCTGAGCCCGGATATTATTCGGTCATTCTGAGGGACTACGGCATACACGCGGAACTGAGCGCGACCGAACGCGCGGGCATTCACCGCTACAAATTTCCTCAGAGCGATAGCAGCCACTTCATTCTTGACCTGGTCCACGCCTATGGGAATTCGCCGATTGTATGGGCAAATCTGGGGGTTGTTGGGAACGATACTGTCGTCGGAGGGCGCAGCGTAAAAGGATGGGCGCCGGATCGCGAAATTTATTTCGCGATGAAATTCTCCAGGCCTTTTCGATCGTCAGAGATCTTCTCGGATGACAAGCGCCTGAGCGCAGATGTCAGAGAGGCCAAAGGAACTTCGCTCAAGAGCCTTTTCCACTTTGAAACAAGCAAAGACGAAGTGATTTTGGTGAAGACCGGCATTTCAGGCGTCAGCGTGGAGGGTGCGCAGAAAAATTTGGAATCCGAGATTCCGGAATGGGACTTCGAGAAGGTCCGACGTGACGCTCACGGGGCGTGGAGCAAAAATCTCTCGAAGATCAACATCACCACCGACAATCTTCGGCAAAAAAGAATCTTCTACACCGCCATGTATCACATGATGGTGGCTCCTACTTTGTTTGATGACATCGATGGCAATTACCGTGGTATGGATGGCAAAGTCCATCAAGTGCCGTCCGGACTCCACAACTACAGCACGTTTTCGCTGTGGGATACGTATCGCGCCGCGCATCCGATGTACACGCTGTGCCAAGGCGAGCGCGTGCCCGACTTCGTGAATTGCCTGGCACGCATGTCTGCCGAGAGTCCTTCCGGCGTCCCAATATGGCCGCTGCAAGCACGAGAGACGTTTTGCATGACCGGGTATCATTCGAGTTCTGTTTTCGCAGAAGCGCTCACCAAAGGCTTCAAGGGCATCGACTTCTCGAAAATCTATCCATTGCTTCGAAAACGGGCGATGGATGACGACTATCGTGGCCTCGGTTACTACCGAAAATTGGGATACATCCCGTGCGATAAGGAAGAAGAATCGGCCAGCAAGACGATGGAATATTCGTACGACGATTGGGCCGTAGCTCATGTCGCGCAAGCCGTCGGGGCGACTGCGGATGCAAAGCAGTTGGTAGAGCGATCGAAAAACTATCAGCATCTATTCGATTCCGGCACGGGATTTATTCGATCGCGATTGGAAAACGGCGAATGGGCCGAGCCATTCACTTCAACAGAGATGGGTTACTCGAAGCAATGGCGCGACTACACGGAGTCGGATCCCTGGGAAACCACGTTTACGGTCCAGCATGATCCGGCCGGGCTGATCCAATTGTTTGGAGGATCGCAGGCGTTTGTTGAAAAACTTGACACTCTGTTCACCACCAGCTCCGCGCTGCCCGCAGATGCTCCGCCGGATATTGCCGGAATGGTTGGCCAGTACGCCCATGGCAACGAGCCATGCCACCACATGGCTTATCTCTATTGCTACGCTGGCGCGGCGCACAAGACCCAGGACCGTGTGCGGAGATTGCTCGAAATGGAATATGACGACCAGCCAGACGGCCTTGCGGGAAACGAAGATTGCGGGCAGATGTCCGCGTGGTACGTAATGAGTTCTCTGGGCTTTTATGCTGTTGACCCTGTAAGTGGCAATTACGTTTTTGGCTCGCCTTTGTTTGATCGTGCGGAAGTCGAAGTCGCACCGGGCAAGAAGCTCGTGGTCGAAGCGAAGCGCAGCTCTCCGGCGGACCAATACATTCAGTCTGTAACTTTCAACGGAAAGCCGCATACCAGGCTGTGGTTCCGGCACTCTGACATTGCAGGCGGCGCAACGATCGTCTTTACGATGGGTCCCAAGCCAAGTCAATCATTCGGCGCGGGAACCGACGCGCTGCCGCCATCGCTTGTGTTGTGATGGTGACCCTGCGGCGAGCCGCTTGGATTTCAAAATAGGAGCTGTTTAAGTAACCAGAGCAGGTTCGGAGGGACGATGGCAACACGACGTGAATTCATCGATACGCTGGCAAAGGGCGCGGCAGCAATCGCGTTGAGTGGCACGGCCAAGAGCTATAGTCAAGTTATGGGCTCCAACGACCGCCTGAATTTCGCGGTCATTGGCTTAAACGGCCGTGGCTACGCGCACCTCTCGTCTCTCAAGGCGAATAAAAGTGCAGCCCGCATTTCGCACGTTTGCGATGTCGACAAGTTCATTCTGCAAAAGTTTGCTGACACGACGCGGCAGGAGATGGGCGAGGCCCCGGCTGCTGAGCAGGACTTCCGCAAGGTTTTGGATCTAAAGAATGTCGACGCGATTACGATCGCAACTCCTGACCACTGGCATACCCCAATGGCGATCGCCGGATTGCAAGCAGGCAAGCACGTTTACGTCGAGAAGCCTTGCAGCCACAACCCGGCAGAAGGAGAAATGCTGGTGCGGGCGCAGCAGAAGTACGGGAAGCTGGTACAAATGGGCACGCAGCAGCGTTCTTCGCCGCACACGATCGAAGTCATCGACAAGATTCGCGGGGGCGCGATCGGTCGCCCCTATTTTGCAAAAGCCTGGTACAGCAACGTCAGAAAATCGATCGGGACCGGCAAAGAAATACCGGTGCCGCCGCAGCTCGATTGGGACCTGTGGCAAGGACCTGTTCCCCGGCGTCCTTATAAGGACAATGTGCATCCTTATAACTGGCATTGGTTCAGGATTTACGGGACGGGCGAAACGCTCAACAATGGCACGCATGAAGTGGATGTCTGCCGATGGGCGCTCGGTGCGGAATTTCCAAAGCGCGTTACGGCGTCGGGAGGCCGGTATCATTTTCATGACGACTGGCAGTTCTACGACACGCTCGTGACCAGTTTTGAATACGACGACCAGATGATCTCGTGGGAAGGGAAGAGTTGCGAGGGCATGAAGTACTACGGGCGCGATCGTGGTTCGACCATCATGGGGACGGACGGCAGCGCCCTTATCGACCGCGATGGATATGAACTCTATGATCTGAAGGGAAACAGAACGAGCGAGTTCAAGACAGGCCACGAAACCGCTTCCTCCGATCTAACGGGCCGCGACTCGATGACCGATGCGCACTTCACAAACTTCATTGCCGCGATCCGAAAAGGCGAAAAGCTTAACGCTCCGATCACTGTCGGAAATGTCGCAGTCACGATGCTGCAACTCTCTAACATCGCATGGGAAACGAATCGCGAGTTGAAACTTGACCCGAAAGATGGCCGCATTCAAGGGGATGCGGAAGCCATGAAAATGTGGGGCAGAGAATACCAGCCTGGCTGGGAGCCGAAAATCTAGGTTGAAGACGACGACACGCAACGGACTAGAGCGTGCCGTCGATTGCTCTACAGACCTTTCGTTGCCGGCACGTCAACCCAGCGTCGTTTGCGGTTGCTTGCAAGTTCAGCGTTGAGAATCGTGAGCTGTCGCAATCCATCGACGAATTGCGGATATTCCGTCGTTCCGGAAGCACTGATCGAACTGTAGAACCTCCGGAAAACCTGTTTGAAAGTGTCGTCATAGCCTTCGCTATGTCCGCCGGGCAAGTCCGCATAACTGCGGGCTGCCGGCTTCAGCAGAGATGGGTCTTTAATGTAAATCTGATTAGGGCTGTCGCGATGACCGGACCACAACTCGTCGGGACGCTCCTGACTCCACGCCACAGACGATTTCGTCCCGTAGACTTCGATACGGAGCCCGTTCTTGCGTCCAGCAGAAACCTGGCTAGCCGTAACGCTCCCGCGAGTCCGATTTCCCATGCGGAAGATGACTGCCCCGAAATCCTCGGTATCGACAGGGGTCTCGATGTAGTCCTCCGGTCCAAGCAATTTGTTCGCAAAAGTTTCTACAGAATGCTTCGGTTGCTTGCGTGTGGGATGAAAGGTCTGCAGGTCTGCGCACAATGAACTTATGCGCAATCCGGTGATGTGTTCGGCCATATCAAACCAGTGCGATCCAATATCAGCCATGCAACGCGAAGGACCGCCGGCCGATGTCTCGACGCGCCAATTCCAGTCGGTGTCGTAAAGCAGCCAGTCCTGCGAATAGGTGCCCTGCACGACGAGAATCTCGCCGAGATCTCCGGCCTCACGCATTCGGCGCATCTGTTGCACCATGGGGTAGTAGCGCAAATTGTGGCAGACGCAATTTCGCAGTCCATGTTGAGTCGCGAGTGACACAAGCTCTTCCCCTTCTTCAACGCTGGTGGCAAGCGGCTTTTCACACAGTACGTGCTTGCCAGCGTTTAGCGCGTCTTTCGCCATCGAAAAGTGTTGGGCATTCGGTGTGCAGATGTGCACCGCCTCGATGGACTTGTCGCGAAGGATTTCGCGATAGTCCGTTGTTGTCGTCGGGATGGCAAATCCGTCGCCAAGTCGCCGAGCTGCATCGGCATTTCTCCCCGCGATCGCCTTCGCTTCCACGGACTCGACGCGACGAACACCTTCCAGATGAACGCGCCCCATGAATCCCGTACCGAAAATTGCCGTTCCGATCATCTTCATCGTAAGGTCTCTTTCAATTGTTGATTGCCATCAACTCCACCACGCTGCGCCTGGCTTTTCCCGAACCATGATCCCATTGAGAAATGTCGCCGCCTTCGTCAGGCCCTCTTCCGGTGACATCAGGCTGTCTTCATGCTCGATGGAGAGAACGTAATCGTATCCAAACATGCGGAAAGTCGAGATGAGCTCGCTCCAAAATTCTGAACCATGGCCATAGCCGCAGGTGCGGAAGATCCAGCTCCGTTCGCGTTCGTTCGTATACGGCTTGGTGTCGAGAACGCCGGTGCGAGGTAGGTTTCCCGAATAGATCTGCGTGTCCTTGGCGTGCGCGTGGAAGATTGCGTCGCCCAAGACGCGAACCGCCGCGACCGGATCGATGTTCTGCCAGAAAAGATGGCTTGGGTCGAAGTTGCAGCCAACATTCGGCCCGGCAATCGACCGCAGCTTCAGCATGGTTTCAGGGTTGTAGACAACAAATCCGGGATGCATCTCAACCGCGATCTTCACACCGTGGTCTGCTGCGAATTTTGCGTGTTCGATCCAGAAAGGAGCTACTACTTCACTCCACTGCCAGTCCAACACTTTGAGAAAATCCGGAGGCCACGGGCACGTTACCCAATTCGGAGCGGTCGCGTTGGGCGAATCGCCGGGACATCCCGAGAAATCTACCATCATCGGCACGCCGAGCTTTTCCGCCAGCAGGATCGTCCGACGGCTGACCTCGCGGTCTTGTTTCGCGCGGTCCATGTTGGGATGCAGCGGGTTACCGTGGCAACTGAGAGCGCTGATGCTGAAACCGTGATCCGCCAAAACCTTTTTGAAATCCTCGAGAGCCGGCGCATTGTCGAGCATTGACAATTTGCAGTGAGCATCGCCCACATAATTTCCGGTGGCCAATTCGACCGTGTTGATGTGCAGAGCTGTGAGTTTCTTCAACGCCGCGTCCAGCGGCAGTTGCGACAGTAGGGGGGTGAACACACCAACGCGCATGGGCTTCTCGTCTCCTGAAAATGTCCGGGTCATTCTACCGCAGCTGAGTTATGGTACCTTTACGTTCGGCGTTCTTGGGGACTTCACGTCACGAAAGACGCCTGCTGACAGTCTTAGGGGAAAATGAACCCGTCCGCTGGAGATTCCGTGCGCCAAACTCGAATCTTTCTCTCCCTCCTGTTGAGTGTTCTCGCTCTCGCCGGCTTTATTGCGGCCCAGAATCAGCCCCGTGTTGATCCGTCGCTTCCGCCGCCACCGCACGAGAAGAAAATCCACTTGAAACATATTTTGGTCATAGGCCAGACCAAAGGGTTCGAGCACGATTCTGTCCCCGATGGCATGGCGGCAATCTACAACATGGGTCGCGAGAGCGGACTCTGGGACGCTACCCTTCGCACCGACGTCGAACTCATTACCAAGAAAGATTTGCAGAGAAACACCAAGAATCTGGACTACTTCGATGCCCTGGTGTTCGTCAGCACAACCGGAGAACTCGATCTCGACGACGCCCAAAAGGCCGACATGATGTCGTTCATCAAGACTGACGGCAAAGGGTTCGTAGGAGTTCATGCAGCTCTGGACACGAATTACAAGTGGCCGGAGTACGGAGAGATGATCGGCGGTTGGTTTGACCAGCACCCGTGGTTCACGTTCAATGCACCGGTCATCAACGAAGATCCGAGCTTCCCAGCAGTTCGCCACTTTCCAAAAGCCTTTTTGAAGTACGACGAGATTTATCAGCCAAAGGAGTGGTCGCGCGACAAGGTGAATGTGTTGCTGAGTCTCGATGCGTCGAAGCTCAACTACGAAAATAACCCGCGAATTCACCGGACGGACCATGATTTTGCCGTGGCCTGGTCAAAAATGTACGGGAAAGGGCGTGTTTTTTATTCCACGCTGGGGCACACGGAAGAGGCATGGGACGATCCCGACATCCGAAAAATGTATTTTGAGGCAATCCGGTGGGTACTGGGTATGACCGAAGGAAGCACGATGTCTCATCCCCGCGTTCAGGCCGCAGGCGAAGGGCACTAGAAGCGATAATGAAATTTCTTCGAGCGAGTCGTTGGGGATCCAGTCTTGCAATCGCGCTACTCGTTGGAATTACGTCCTCAGCCGCTCAAAACTCCACTTCAAGCCCACAAGCAGGGGCTGAAGTGAAGCCGCAAGCTCCATCTTCTTCCAAGCCTTTTCCACCAGAGCTGGTGCAAAAGGGAGCAGCTCAGTTCCGCCAGGATTGTTCGTTTTGCCACGGGCGCGACGCTGGCGGGGGTGAAAGCGGTCCGGACCTCACCCGCTCGAAATTGGTAGCAGCCGATCTAGACGGAGACAAGATCGGCCCCGTGATTCGAAACGGACGGATCGAAAAAGGGATGCCTCCGTTTGAACGTTCGGACGATCAAATCGCCGCGCTAATCGCGTTCATCCACACGCAACAGATCAACGCGCTCAAGAGCGGAAGTGGGAGGTCTGCTGCTGGTGGACGCAAAGGGGTCGATGCTTCGGATTTGCAAACTGGAAACGTTGAAGCCGGCAGAAGTTACTTCGAAGGTGCCGGCGGTTGCGCGGCCTGCCATTCTCCGCAAGGCGATCTGGCCGGGATCGCATCGCGCTTGAAAGGGCTGGAGCTCGAAGAGCAGATGCTTTACCCGAAGCATTCGAAATCAAAAGTTACGGTTTCGTCGGCGGGTCAAACGTTCACGGGTACTTTGTCGTATCTGGATGAGTTTACGGTTGCGCTCACCGACGCTTCCGGTTTGTATCGATCGTGGCGCATCCGCGATGTTCAATACAAAGTCGATGAGCCGGTGAAAGCTCATGTGGATCTGTTCGAAAAGTACACGGACGCGGATGTCCACAACTTGATGGCGTATTTGCAGACGCTGCGCTAGATCGTGGTACGCAGGTTTCCACTGACATTTTCAAAGCTTTCGAGGATTCGAATTGCCATGAAATTTTGCTGCACCGCGTTTTTCGTTTGCATGATTGCACTTATTGCTCTCATCTCGCCTCGGCGAATGACGGCGCAGGGCGCAACGGATCAGGTGCTGCTTCACCCGCCGGCCGATAGCTGGCCTGGATATCACGGAGATTACTCTGGGCGCCGCCACAGTTCACTCACTCAGATCACACCGAAGAATGTGAAAAGCCTGTCGCTGGCGTGGGCGTTTCAGACAGGACAGACGGCACAAATCAAAGCTTCTCCCCTGGTGGTAGACGGCATTGTGTATTTCACGTTGCCGGAGAACATCTGGGCGGTGGACGCGCGATCCGGGCACCAAGTCTGGCACTATACGCATCCGAAAAGTCCGGGCGAGCATATCGGCCATCGCGGTGTCGCGATGTACAAGGACTACCTGTTCTTCGTTTCGCCGGATGCCCGGTTGGTCTCGCTGAACCGCAAAGACGGCACAGTGCGGTGGAACGTTCAAGTCGCTGACGTCACGAAGGGCTACTGGACAAGCATGGCGCCTTTAGTGGTTGGTAACCACGTGCTGGTTGGCGTTTCGGGCGACTTCGACAATCTCGCGGGCTTTATTCGTGCCATCGATCCCGAGACAGGTGCGACCCAGTGGCAGTGGAATTCGACGCCTCCCGTGGGTACTCCGAACTCGACCACAGGTGGCATGACATGGATGACTGGAACGTACGATCCAGACCTGAATCTCGTCTACTGGGGAACAGGTAATCCGACGCCAGTGCTCAACGGTTCGACGAGACCCGGCGATGATCTTTATACGTGCTCGATTGTGGCTTTGGATCCAAACACAGGCAAACTCGCATGGGCATTTCAGGTTTCACCGCACGACACACATGATTGGGACGCGGCTGAAACTCCAGTGTTGGTCGACGCAGATTTCCACGGCGAACCGAAGAAGATGCTGATGCAGTCGTCGCGCAACGGCTATTTCTTCGTACTCGATCGCACGAATGGGAAAAGTTTGCTGACGGTTCCATTCGGCCCAGTCAATTGGACACTCGGAGTCGACAAGCAAGGGCGTCCAATCCCGAATCCGGCGAAGGAACCGGCGCCCGATGGACGGCTCATCGCTCCTGATGAAGGAGGCATGACGAACTATCGTTCGCCAAGCTTCGACACCAGGAATGGACTTTTTATCGTCGATGCCCATCCGAGCTGGAGTCTATATTTCGCAAAACCCGCGGATGGTGTGTACGGCTGGGCGGGGGCTGATTACGGTGTCTGGGGCAAAGGTGTGATCGAAGCGATCGACTATCAGACCGGGAAGATTCGTTGGAGCCACGAAGTTGGCCCGGGAGGATCCGGTGCAGGAGTGCTGACCACGGACTCAGGACTCACCATCATCGGAGATGCACACGGTAATTTCCTGGCATTGGATTCCAGCGACGGAAAGACGCTCTGGCATGCGAACTCGGGCGCGCCAAGCTTGAGCTCCCCGATTACCTACGAACTCGATGGACGCCAATATATTCTGACCAGCAGCGGCAGCGTGATGTTTGCGTGGGCTCTTCCCGAAGATTGATAGCCGGAAGGTCGATCAGCCTCCGCTAACGGTCGTACATTGCGGCCATTTGCTGCATCCTCTTTGCGAGTTCCGGGGTAAGGCTGCCGCGTCGAAAGCGCCAGCGCCAGTTTCCCTTCGATGTACCCGGCAAATTCATTCGAGCTTCACTTCCTAGCCCTAATAAGTCCTGCAACGGAACGATCGCTAAGTCGGCGATTGAAGCTTCGATCGTGCGAATCAGCGTCCACTGAATCGGCTCGTTGCCAACGTCCAGGTAGGCGCGCGCAAATTTCTGTTCCTTCTCGACGTCCTCAGCCGTACGCGTGCTGTCCAGTGCCCCAGAACTATTCCACCATCCAACTGTCGTATCGTTGTCGTGAGTGCCTGTATAGGCCGCGAGTTCCCTTGAATAGTTGTGTGGACGGAATGACGGCCCTTGGGGATCGTTGCCAAATGCAAATTGCAGAATCGCCATTCCTGGAAAGCGAAATCGCTCGCGAATGGCCTCGACTTCAGGAGTTATTACGCCAAGGTTTTCAGCGATGATCGGCAAACTTCCGAACTCCCGCTCGAGCACCTCGAACAACTCGGCACCGGGACCCTTGACCCACTTTCCGTTCAGCGCTGTTTTTTCCTGGGCGGAAATTTCCCAGTAAGCCTCAAATCCGCGGAAGTGATCGATGCGCACGGCATCATAGAGGGTCAGGGCGGCTCGGAAACGCTCGATCCACCAACCATAACCAGCCTGTTTCAGTTTCCCCCAGTCGTAAATTGGGTTGCCCCACATCTGACCGGTCGCACTGAAGTAGTCCGGTGGCACGCCAGACACTTTTAACGGTTCGCCCGTTTCAGTTAGATGAAAATACTGTCGGTTCGCCCACACGTCAGCGCTATCCAGTGCGACGTAGATAGGAAGATCCCCGACAACGCGTATGCCGCGTTTCGTTGCGTGCGCTCGCAAAGTCTGCCATTGGCGGGAGAATTCGAACTGCAAATACTTTGCCGCCATGATCGGCTCTCGAAGACGGTGTCTTGCGGCGTCGAGCGCCGACGGGTCACGGCCGGCAAGCTCAGCGGGCCACGCGTTCCATGCAACTCCTTGGTATTCGTCTTTGCACGCCATGAAGAGGGCAAAGTCGGGAAGCCATGTCGAACTCTTCTCGCAAAAGTGTTCAAACTCGCGTTTGTCGTCAGCACTGGCGCCGACGAAGAAGCGCGCCGCCGCGGTTTTCAGCAGCGAATTCTTCCATTCGATCACCCTGCCGAAGTCGACTGTGTCTTCGGGAAACTCGGGCTGACCGCGAAAGTCAGCCGCTTCGAGAATCGCTTGTTCTTTCAGTCTTTCAAGACTGATCAGGAGGTGATTTCCAGCATGCGCTGAAAAGCATTGAAACGGCGAATCGCCATAGCCGGTGGGATTGAGCGGCAGGACCTGCCACAGCTTTTGGCCCGCACTCTCAAGGAAGTCTACAAACGCGAAGGCTTCCGACCCAAATTCCCCGATCCCGTAGGGTCCGGGCAAACACGTCGGATGAAGCAAAATGCCGCTGGATCGAGGAAATCGCATTCAATTATTCCGGTCGCTCGCGTTCATTCACTCAGTTCCTACGGGAGAAAACGACTTCCCTCATAGAGGAGCCGGTTCTTCGTCCTTGTCGATTTTTCTGTTGCGAGTGAAGCGTCTCTCAAGGAAAGATTGCGCCAGGCCTTTTCCGCCGATCCCGAAGGCGATCGCAAGCCCAAGCATGACCCCTCCGAAAGCGATGCTGAAAGCCACCAGCATAGTTTCTTGCGCTAGACCAAGCTCCTCGAAGACCATCGATAGAACGAAGACACTGATTAGAGTTCTGATCGAAACACTCAATACTCGTGGCGACGGTAAATTCGCGTTGACGGCAGCCAGAAGCGCGGCGCGGGAGAAGAAGCTCGCCGTGAGCAGTCCAAAGAAGACGATGAGCAGCGCAACAAACAATCGTGGGAGGAAAAAGAAGAAGCGGTTGATGTGTTCCTGGAGACCTCCGATGCCGAGAACGCTGATCCCGAGCATGATGAACCCGATCCATGCGACCCAGAAAATGAAGCGGCTTACCAACTCGGTCGGGGAAGGCAATGCGGCCTGATTCAGCAATTGCGAAGCCCCTGCCTTTTCGAACATCTTGTCGAATTTCGCAAGTCGCAACACGCTGCGAAGAATCGCTCTCACAACGTAGGCAATCAACCAACCGACGAATACGATGATCAGCATCACGATCAGCCGAGGGAGCAGGTGAGCGAAATCCCTGAAAATTTCCTGCGCGGCTTGAGTCAGTTCTCCTACGATAATTTCCCGCATCGTTATCTCACTTTCTGCCGTTCCAGAGTTCCAGCAGGTATGGTTTTTGAGCTTCGAACTCGTGGCATAGGTTTTCGATGTTGCTCGCGACGTCAATTGGAGATGCGCCGCGATTTTCAACCAGGAAGGTGAACATGCGACCACGATAAAGAGGAACAAGCGCCTGCAGGATGTGATCACGGTTCATGACGGATTTTTGGTAGGAAGCTGCGAATTCGTATACGGTCTTCGCCCAGAGTTGGTCACTGAACCGAAATATGCTTTCGTCCTGGCCGGCGATCTGCTGCAATGCAGCGAGCGTAGACGGCGTAACAATCGATTGCAGAACCGATCCTAGTTCCGCGACGCCTTCCGAGAACATTTGCTTCAGTTGTTTGCGATTTACTCGAAGAGGTTCAACGCTTACGTCGAAATCGACGCCCGTTGTGGATACCGGCTCAGACCCGGTCTTGCTGCTCCAGACAGAGAAGGTCGAATCGAGCGATGAGAACAAGTTCCCAATTGTCTGCCGCATCGCGTGCAGCAGATCTCTGGACTGAGATTTTGCCTGCTTCGTCCCGAGAAAGCTTTGATGGATGCGGTAGCCGTCAGTCAAGGCACTGACGGTGAGAGCGATTCGCGGATCGTCGTTGTCGTTGTTCCGATTCCAATTGTGCGACAACAGAAACTGGCTGCCGAGTCGACTGGAGAACGCGAAATCCGAGGCATACGGTTCTCGCAATCTTTGTCCGTAGAGTGCGCGCGTCATCGGATATATCAGATTGGTCAGGAGAACGCCCTCGAACTTGTGCCGCCGGTAAACTGGCGCCACGAAGTCGAAATTTTCGCGATAGACTGGGCGAAGCAGATTGTCGATCCAAACGGGTTCAACAGTAGAGGCGTCCGGCGAAATGACTGTGCAGGCCTTGGCGCGAAGAAGTTCGGCCGCAGCCAGTATGGTGTGGAAAGCGAGATCTGAGGACGGAGACTTCGCGTACTGCGTGCTGATGGAGTGCAAGCGTGCGCAGCGTGTATCCGTTGAAGCTGCGGTGTACGTCACTAATCGAAGCGTTGATGACGATGTCGGGTGTGCCGTCGCTGGATCCCCCGTCGGTATTGAGGATGACCGCGCGTTCGCGCGGGAAAGCCTTCAGGATGCC
Source organism: uncultured Acidobacteriota bacterium (assembly GCA_963771765.1). Lineage (GTDB taxonomy): Bacteria > Acidobacteriota > Terriglobia > Terriglobales > Acidobacteriaceae > Sulfotelmatobacter. The sequence goes on along the minus strand of CAVYUY010000015.1, from coordinate 416,318 downwards.
AGCCTGAATCGCCTGGATGGCTGGTCCAGCCGTCTTCGCATCATTGTGCGTCGGCACGCCGATCAGGATGTCCACTTCGCCGACGTTGATCAATTGGCGAATGAAATCGTCCGTGAGTATGCTTTCTTCTGGCATCGGCCTCCGCCGAAAAAATTGTCGCTTACAGTCGCCGCAGCCGGAACCAGTAAAACTGGTAGGGCCCCAGAGTTAGCAGATACGGCATGTCTCCGATGCGCGGGAACAGATTTCCGCCGAACATTTCGATCGGAATCTGTCCTTTGAACCGCCGTAAATCCAGTTCCACCGCCTGCGCCGCGCTGGAGAGATTGTTAATGATCAAGATCGTTTGACCGTCCAATTGGCGAATGTAAGCCAGGATGCGGTGGTTTGCGGGATAAAGAAACTCAATGGAACCCGAGCCTAACAACGGTGTCGACTTGCGCACGCGAATCAGGTGCTGCATCCAGGAAAGCAAGGAGTGCTGGCTGCGTTTCTGCGACAGGACGTTGATAGCCTGATACCCGTATACCGGATTTTGCAGCAAAGGGAAATACAGGTTCTCCGGATCGCCGATTGAGAAGCCCGCGTTCCACCCGCCATTCCACTGCATCGGCGTGCGGACGCCGTTGCGGTCGCCGAGTTTGACGTTGTCGCCCATCCCGATCTCGTCCCCGTAGTAAATGATGGGAGTGCCGGGCAAGGACATCAGCATTCCATTCATCAATTCGATACGCCTCCGGTCATGATCGAGCAGCGGCGCAAGCCGCCTCCGGATACCGAGATTGAGACGCATCGTCTTGTCGCGGGCATACGAGTCATACATGTAGTCGCGTTCCATGTCCGTAACCATTTCCAAGGTAAGTTCATCATGGTTGCGAAGGAACAACGCCCATTGGCACGATTTAGGTATCTCGGGAGTCTGTTGCAGAATTTCGGTAATCGGTTTTCGATCTTCGAGCTTCAGCCCCATAAACATCCGGGGCATGAGCGGAAAATGGAACGCCATGTGAAACTCGTCGCCATCGCCAAAGTATGGACGCAAATCGGCAGGCCATTGGTTGGCTTCCGCTAACAACATTCGTCCGGGAAATTCGCGGTCAAGCTTCTCCCGCAATTCTTTGATGATGGCGTGCGTTTCCGGCAGATTTTCGCACGACGTTCCTTCTCGCTCGATCAGGTAAGGGATCGCGTCAAGCCGGAAACCATCCACACCGATCTCCAGCCAGAACTTCATGAGCTCCCACATCTGCTGCCGGACCGCCGGATTGTCGTAATTCAGGTCGGGCTGATGGCTGAAGAACCGATGCCAGTAGTAGGCCTTCGAAACTGGATCCCATGCCCAGTTCGACATCTCGGTATCGACAAAAATGATGCGCGCAGTTTGGTAACGCGTATCGGTGTCACTCCACACATACCAGTCACGGCGGGGATTGTCTCTCGAACTTCGCGATTCCTGAAACCACGCGTGCTGGTCCGAGGTGTGGTTCAGCACCATCTCGACGACCACTTTTATCTGCCGCTCGTGGGCGGCCGCAAGAAACCTCTTGAAGTCGTCGAGCGTTCCATAGAGCGGATGAACCGAGGTGTAATCGGCGATGTCGTACCCGTCGTCGCGCAGGGGAGAAGGGAAAAAAGGCATGAGCCAGATTGCATTGATACCCAGGTCGCTGAGGTAGTCGAGTTTCTGAGCGAGCCCTTCGAAGTCGCCCACACCATCTCCATTGCTGTCGTAAAATGCGCGGACGTGCACCTGGTAGAAGACCGCATTCTTATACCAAAGTGGCTCGTTGATCATCGGCAAAGCTCCTCCTGGAGGCTTCCTCGTTCCAGAGATAGTTGAAGTCTCTGGGGAAACGCGGTCATGCAAACAATGATCTCATGGCTCGTGGCGAGAACTCTTCCATCGCACCGGATTGATTCATCTTGGAGGAGAATGTCGATCGAATCCGGTTGCGTTCTGTTCCTAGGAGGCTTAGGGCTGGCGCATCCCCGCGGATTGTGTCAGGCTCTTCAACGCATCGCTTCGACAAACTGAAGAGGTGTGGAGCGAGCGGTCTTCTCCGCTCGCGGTCTGAGAGTCAAAAGCAGCGGGCGATATTGCACGCGCCGCACGATCGCGTATCTTGAACGGAATCCAAATGGAACTGCGAATTGAAAATCTCTCGAAACGCTACCCTAATGGCACGCAAGCTTTGCAAAGTGTGTCGCTGGATATACCTCTGGGCATGTTCGGCTTGCTCGGTCCAAATGGAGCCGGGAAGTCGACGTTGATGCGAACGTTGGCGGGATTGCAGGAAGCCGACAGCGGAAGCGCGGTTTTGGGCGAGATCGATGTTTTGCGGCAAAAAGATGCCGTGCGTCGCGTCCTCGGATATTTGCCGCAGGAATTCGGACTCTATCCTAAGGTCTCAGCGGAAGATCTGCTGGGCCACTTCGCCGTCCTCAAAGGCATCACGAACGCGAAAGAGCGTCGGGAGGTGGTGCAAGCCCTTTTGCAGCAGACCAACCTTTATGACCACCGCCGTAAGGCGCTGGGAGGATTTTCCGGCGGCATGAAGCAGAGATTCGGCATCGCGCAAGCGCTACTAGGGAACCCGCGTCTCATCATCGTGGACGAGCCTACTGCCGGACTTGATCCGGAAGAGCGGGTACGATTTCACAACTTGCTCAGCGCGATCGGCGAAAACATTATCGTCATCCTATCGACGCACATTGTTTCCGATGTCAGCGATCTTTGCCGGGCGATGGCTATCATCCATGAAGGCCGCGTTCTGGCTGCCGGAAACCCGCTTGAACTGGTGAAAGCTTTGGAGGGGAAGGTTTGGCGGAAATCATTTGCGACCAGTGAACTGGCCGCATACCGCGAACGTTTCCGGGTGATTTCGATGCGATTGATTGCCGGACAGGCATCGTTGCATGTCCTGAACGACGAGCAACCGGACGCAGGATTTGAGTCCGCCCCACCCGATTTGGAAGATTTGTACTTTGCCACGATCAAGGGTTTCTGCAGGCCCTCTGGCGCGGGAGTGAATTGAGCTATGGTTTGGTCAATTCTCACGTTCGAGTTGTCCCGCCGACTGCGACGGATCTCGACCTATGTTTACTTCGTCGTTTTTTTCGGGCTGGCGTTTCTCTTCGTATTAATGTCGGGTGGCGCTTTCCCTACGGCGACAGTGGATTTTGGCACTGGCGGGAAGGTTCTCGTTACTTCTCCCTTTGCCCTGAATTCCATCATCATGTACATCAGTTTCTTTGGCGTCGTTGTGACGGCAGCCATCTCCGGGCAGGCGACCTATCAGGATGTTGATAGCAACTCGACGGCGTTTTTCTACACGGCTCCTATCACCAAGTTTGACTACCTTGCTGGACGTTTTTTCGGCGCACTTGCCGTCCAGCTCGTCATCTTTGCCAGCGTCGGCGTGGGTTCCTGGGCTAGCACGCTGATGCCCTGGCTTGACCCGGCCCGCGTCGGGCCGCAGCGGTTCTTCGCTTACGTTCAACCATATTTCACGCTCGTCATTCCCAACCTGATTCTGACTACTGCGATTTTTTTCTGTTTAGCTGCCCTCGGACGCAAGATGCTGCCCGTCTACGCCGGCAGCGTCATCCTGCTCATTGGCTATTTTGTCTCGAACCAGCTCTCCGCGGACTTGACGGTCAGCAAGTTCGCCGCGATGGTCGATCCGTTCGGCGGAAATGCCGTTTCCCATCTAACGCAATATTGGACTCCGTTTCAGCGAAACTCCGATCTGGTGCCGTTCACGGGCGTTCTGCTGTGGAATCGCCTTTTGTGGCTCGGTCTTGCCGCGCTGATCTTGGGTATCACGTACGCGAGCTTTTCTTTTCGGTATCCGAGCGAAAAGGCGCGCCGGAATGCTCATCCTGAGATGCTCGTGGAAGTTGTGCCCGCCATGCAGACGCATCCTTCCGGTCACGCATCCGACGTTCTCCTCCGCGGATTCCTTCCGGGAACTCTTTTCCCTATCTCGGCTGCAGTTTTCAGAGACGGTCAAGAATGTTTTCTTCGGGGTGCTGGTTCTTGCCGGCGCTGCAATGGCCATCTTTTCCGCCTACGGAATTAACGCCCCGTTTTCGACGCCCGTATACCCGGTGACGTGGCGAATGCTGGAGTTGGGCGGAGGTGGCTTCGCGATCTTCATTCTCGCCATCGTGACTTTCTATTCCGGCGAGTTGGTCTGGCGGGAAAGAGACGCTCAAATCGGCCAGATCATGGACGCCGTGCCGGTTCCCCGGTGGGTGCTGTTCGGCAGCAAACTACTGGCGTTGATGATGCTCCAGGTTCTGCTCGTTTTCATGGTGATGCTTTGTGGCCTGATCGTGCAGGTGGGCCACGGCTATCATCATTTCCAGTTTGGACTTTATCTCACGGATCTATTCGCGAATCGCCTGATCACGTACTGGATCCTTTGCGTCGTTGCCCTGCTGATTCACACCATCGTTAACAATAAATACCTGGGCCATTTTCTGATGGTGTTGTATTTCGTGGTCGGCATCGCGCTGCCCCAGATGAATTTTCAGGATTACTTGTATCGTTTGGGGCAATCCCCGGCGGTCACTTATTCCGACATGAACGGCTATGGGCCATTTGCGCGGCCGTTGTTGGCGTTTCACTTGTATTGGGGGCTTGCGGCGGTGCTGCTCGCAATCGTGACCAATCTTTTGTGGATGCGGGGCATGGACACGAGTTGGCGCAATCGCCTGAAGCTTGCGCGCGAGCGGTTCTCGGCGCCGGTTGCTGTTAGCTCCGCAGTATTAGTTGTGCTTTTCGTCGTTGTCGGCGCCTTCATCTACTACAACACTCACATCTTGAATCCGTACCAAACGACGTTCACGATTCAGGAAGCGCGCGCGCAGTACGAAACGAAATACAAGAAATATCAAAACGTCCCCCAGCCACGGGTGACTGATGTGCTCGCCGACGTCGATCTATATCCGGATCAACGACTCGCAGTGTTTCATGGAAAGGAATCGCTGGAAAACAAGACGGACTCGCCGATCGATCAGGTGTCGATCACGATATGGCCCGAAGATGTCGATGTCATCCCGCGGCCCCATATTGATGTTCGAACGCTCAGTTTTGAGGGCGGGCAAACGGCCATGATTGAAGACCCGGCCCTGGGCTTTTATGTCTACCGGCTGCCCGCGCCGCTTCCGCCTCACGGGAAACTCATTCTGGATTTTTCGCTGGCCTATCCGAATCCTGGTTTTGTGAACTCCAATCCAAACGGCGATATTGTTCGCAACGGAACCTTCGTCAGTGGAAGCTATCTGCCGTTCATCGGATACTTCCAGGATGTTCAACTGGTCGATGACAGTGCCCGCCGGCGCCATGGACTCGAGAAGTCTCCTGGATTACCTAAGCTCGAAGATGTGACCGCGCGACAGAACTCCTATATCGCCACGAATGCGGACTGGGTGAATTTCGAAGGAACGATCAGCACCGTCCCGGACCAAATCGCCATCATGCCTGGCTACCTGCAAAAGGAGTGGGTGCAAGATGGGCGGCGTTACTTTCATTACAAGATGGACGCGCCGATCATGAGCGGCATTGTTTCCGCGAACTCAGCGCAGTACGCAGTCAAGAAAGATCACTGGAACAACGTCAATCTGGAAATCTTCTACCACCCCGGCCACGAATTCGATCTTGATCGCATGGTGCTGGGGATGAAGTCCGCTTTGGACTATTGCACGACCGCCTTCAGCCCGTTCCAGTTCCGGCAATTGCGGATTGTCGAATTTCCGCGATACGGCGACTTCGCTGAATCCTTTCCCAATACGATCCCGTTTTCGGAGGGGATTGGATTCATCACCTACGTCGATCCCGACAAGAAAGATGCGATCAATCTCCCTTTTTTCGTAACCGCCCACGAAGTCGCTCACCAGTGGTGGGGACACCAAGTGGTAAGTGCCAACACGGAGGGCGCCACTGCAATCGTGGAAACCCTTGCGCAGTATTCCGCTCTTATGGTCATGCGCCATACCTACGGGCCTGAGTCCATGAAGAAGTTTCTGCGCTATCAACTGGATGGCTACCTTCGCGGCAGGGCCCAGGAACATGATGAGGAAAAACCTCTAATGCGGGTCGAGCCCAATCAGGGATACATCCACTACAACAAGGGCGGTCAGGTCATGTACGCCTTGCAGGACTACATCGGCGAGGACCGCGTCAGTCAGGCGCTGGCAGCCTTGGTCAAGGATTATGCGTTCAAAGGACCGCCGTACCCGACATCACTGGAGTTGGTCAATTATCTGCGCAAGGTTACGCCACCTGAGTTTCAGTACCTGTACGAAGATTCGTTCGAGAACATCACCATCTTCGACAACCGTGGGGTGTCAGCTCGTTATAGCCAGGTGCCGGATGGAAAGTACCAGGTACGAATCGAAGTGGAGGCCAAGAAATACCGTGCGGATGGCAAGGGACAGGAACATCGGGTCCCGCTGCACGATCTGGTGGACATCGGCGTACTGGACGAGGCGGGGAATTTTCTTTATCTGCAGAAGCAAAAGATCGAGAACGAACGTCAGGAGTTCACCGTCACGGTAGATAAGTTACCGGCAGAAGCAGGTGTCGACCCTCTGATCAAGCTGATTGATCGCAATCCTGACGACAACATCGTGAAGGTCGAGAAGCAGTAGCGAAAGGTGCCGCCTTCGACTACAAAAACATTTAGGCCGGCGAGAGTGCGGTCTCGCCGGCCCAACGGATCGCCCCCAAAGTCTTTGCCCCCTCATTCATCGATCATTGTTGCCCGGCGATCACGCCCGGCAACGAGCGGAGTCGATTACAGAGGTAGCGACGATTGGCAACCCGCCTGTCGGGGAGGGCACAAAAAGAGTGGGCCACCATCAGCTGTGGGGACCTGTTGAATGCTAGCTGCTACGAAGGTGCCTACCATTACAGCCGTCAGAACTACGATCCGGATTGCCAGCTTTGCATTCATCTTCATTGTGTTGCTCCTTGACCTGGGATTTTTTGATCTTGCTCGGCTCGACCGTCGCAAGTGACTTTAGTAATGCAAACCGCGTACCAAACTCACAGGGAGGTTTGGAACATGCAGAGAGGTGGCAAATTGCCCAAGAACCCGCCTTATTCCGTGTTTTTGGCCCGTTGAGGGCATCGATTGGAGCTGGCTAGCTCGCCGGAAATACAAACAAAAGCGCTTGGCCTAACATTTTTGTTAGGTTACCGGGAGGGGAGACTCTTCCGGGTATACTCTTTGCTTTATGGGCGACCTTAGGGGAGAGACCGGCGCTGCCTCTAACGGTGCGAGGCTCGAGGCCGTAAGCGGCCCACTCAAGGGAAAGCAATTTCCGCTTACCGACAAACAGATCTCGATCGGCCGCGACCCCTCGAATGACATCTCGCTTCTAGACTCCCTCGTATCCCGCCGCCACTGCGTTATTCGCAAGGAAGGCAGCGGTTTCCGCCTCCAGGATCTGGACAGCCGCAACAATACCTTCGTCAGCGGTATACCAGTCAGAGACCGCGTCCTCGCTCCAGGAGATCAAATCAGGGTCGGGGACACAGTTCTTCTCTTTCAGGAGCCAAACAGCGGGTCGTCCACGACCAACTACCCCCTTCAGCTGGATGCAATGCCAGCTCCCGGCGCCGCCACCGTTTTTCTGCGAAAGGAAGACGCTCTGTACTTGCAGACCCCAAGGGCGGAGAATCTGCCCGCCACTGCCAAAACGGTGCGTGACCTGAAAGTCCTGCTGGACTTCAGCCGGACGCTGAACTCGGTCACCGAATTGGGTGCGTTACAGGAAAAAACCCTGGAAGCTGTGCTGGCCGTCGTCCCAGCGGATCAGGCGGCTATTTTGCTGACGGAAGAGGGAACCGCGGGCTTTTCATCGGTTCTTGGCCGCGATCGAACTCAGGGAGCGAACCCGAAAATCCACGCCAGCCAGACCATTCTGAACCGTGTTCTCGAAGAGCGGCTCGCGATCCTCTCGAATGATCTTGAGTCTGACGCGAGCTACCGGGAAGCCCAGAGTCTGGTGGCGCGCCGCGTATGTTCGGTGCTGGCGGTCCCTCTGGAGGTGCAAAACAAGATTCTCGGCGTGATGTATTTGGACGCCAGTTCTGCCGGGGTGAAGTTCGACGCCGACCTTCTCCAACTGGTTACTTCCCTCGGAAACATAACCGCGCTCGCAATTCAAAACGCCCGGCATTTGGAGAGACTTGGGGGAGAGAATCGTCGCTTACACGAGGAATTGAACCTGCACCACAGCATGGTCGGGGAGAGCAAGGCCATGCAAGAGGTCTATGGATTTGTGTCGCGCGTCGCAGGGCGGGACTCGACGGTCCTCATTTCGGGCGAAAGCGGCACCGGAAAAGAGTTGGTCGCGCGAGCGATTCACATCAACAGCACGCGCGCCGAGAAGCCGTTTGTTGCCATCAATTGCGCGGCAATCACCGAAACTCTCCTGGAGAGCGAGCTGTTTGGACATGAGCGGGGCGCGTTCACCGGCGCAGTCGCGCAGAAAAAAGGAAAGTTGGAAGTGGCCGAGGGCGGCTCTGTATTTCTCGACGAGATTGGCGAACTTGCAGTTCCAATGCAGGCAAAGCTCTTGCGTGTCTTGCAGGAGCGCGAGTTCGAGCGCGTCGGTGGTACACGGCCCATCAAACTGGATGTCCGCCTCATCGCTGCCACGAACCGAGATCTAAAAGAGGCATCCCGCAGCGGGGGATTTCGTCCCGATCTCTACTACAGGCTCAATGTTGTTTCGCTGCACATGCCGGCGCTGCGAGAGCGGCGAGAGGACGTGCCGCTATTGGCGGCATTCTTCGCCAATCTCTATGGCGAGAAGGTGAAGCGGCATGTAGCTGGAATTGCTCCTGAGGCACGGGCCTGTCTTATGCGCTACGACTGGCCCGGCAACGTGCGCGAGTTAGAGAATGCGATTGAGAGAGCCGTGGTGTTGGGCTCGACGGAATTCATTCTTCCTGAAGATCTGCCGGAGTCGATCCTCGAAGAAGCTGTCGTCTCCGGAGAGCCTGTGGGCGCTCTTCATGAGGGAATCCGCGATGCGAAAAAGGCGTTAATCGAACGAGCCATTGAGCAAGCGAATGGAAATTACACTGAGGCTGCCCGACTATTGGGAGTTCATGCCAACCACTTATTCCGCCTGATTCGCACACTGAATATGAAGCCGAAGCGCGAGCGAACCGGCTGACGGTTCCTACACTACTTCAATCCGCGGACCAGAAAGAGATTCGCCAGATCGTGCTGGAAGGTGGCGGCGCAAGATTTTCCATCCGCAGAGAGAGAAAGTGGCCCGAAGAATTCGGCTCCTGGTTCAGGGACTTTCATCACCAGCCATGGTTCTCTGTGACGCGTTGCAAGTTCGAGTCGGCTGATTTTGATACTGCCCGGTTCGCGTTGCTGCAGAAAAAGATAGCGTCCGTCGCCGCTCCAGCGCGCTGAACTCTCGCCGCTTTGCAGATCGATGATCGTTCTGGAGTCTCCTCCGGCTACCGGTGAGAGCAACAGCTTGCGCGGATCCACGGTGACAAACCATTGCCCGTCGGGAGAGACTCGTGTGCCCCGCGACCCCTCAGGGGTGAGTGGAGTTGATTTATCGTTCTCGAGGTCATACATCCAGGTGCGCATGGCGTGGCCTGTTTCATTGCCAGTAAACAGAATCCTCTTGTTGTCCGGAAACCATTCCACGCCATCAAAGTGGATTCCGTCGATCTTGGGAAACCGTGATTCTCCTGGTCCCGTGGGAAGCAACATCAGACTTGATCGATCGCCCACATGTCGAATACACGCGACCCATTTTCCATCCGGGGAGAGGGAAGGCCGGTTGCCGTACCCGAGTTGGATCGCTGCTGAACCGTCGGTCTTTCGGAGATAAATGGCTGAGTTTCGCCCTTGGCCATTCGAGAGTTCGACGAATACCAGAGACTTTCCGTCGTCGGAAAGTTCGTACATCAACGAAGCGTCGAGCCACGCGAGATCGCGTTGCGGCGCGCCATTTGGCGGCGCATACAAAATGCCGAGGCGCGAATTGACGGTGCTGAGCAGAACTCGCCCGTCACGGGCGACATCTTGCATGACGATCATGCCGCCGGTTTGAGAGACTAACCGCTGAACGCCCGAAAGGGTAACCGCGTACATAGCCGGATCGCCGCCCGGTTGACCACCTGAAAACCAGACTTCGCGGTTGTTCGGAGACCAATTCAGCGCTCCGATGGCGCGCCACCCGCGGGATAACACTTGGCGAGGATGGTCGGGACCGATGATGCAGAGAGCATAGTCCCCGACCTCGACGTCAAAATCAAAGAAGGCAACCAGCTTGCCGTCGGAAGAAACGCGCGGCATCATCGACGGACGCTTTTCCGTTTCGTAGAGTACTGTGCCGATCGGGTATTCGAGTCGGAATTTTCCTCCAATGGCTCTTACGACGGCGAGCGATTCGCCATCCGGTCCCCAGTCCGCGCCACTGACCCCTTCCAATACCTCTCGCGGTGCGCCACCTCCGAACGGGACGCGTGCGAGAGTGCCGACATCCCCACCGCCTAGAAGAATTGCCATTTCGCCCTGTGGTGAGATCGCCAGCACTCTTGCGCTGGGAAGGGATAGCGGTCGTGCTTCGCGATTGCCGGGTTGGGCCGAAAACAACGTTGAGGGTGCGCCATCCCATTCGGCGCTATAAACGACGTTATCGCCCGGAGCGAACTTTGCGGACGTAACATCCCCCCTTCGAAACGTTAGGCGCTGAAATGAAGGCGGCTCGATGGGACGCACGAATTTCTGTTCGTATTCGTACGAGATCCGCGAGGCCAACCCCAACACAATTCCTGCGAGGACGCCCACTCCGATCCACAGTTTCGTCCGCGGCTGGCTCCGTGCTGAGCCCTCAGGCGCTCTTCCCGCAACGAACTTACTGGAGTCCATTTCCTCGCGGAGTTCTTCGAGCGCGACTTTGACATCTGCCATCGTCTGCCAACGGCGTTCAGGATCTTTTTTCAGGCAGCGCGCGATGATTCGATCGAGTTCTTGCGGGACCTCCGCGACTTTCTGAGAAGCCGGTTCGGGATCTTTGTACATCACAGCTGAGAGTGACGAAAGCTTGGAGCCTCCCGAGAACGCGCGTTGCCCCGTCGCCATTTCGTAGAGCACGGATCCGAATGAAAAAATGTCGGACCGGCTGTCGACCTTCTTGCCGTCTGCCTGCTCCGGCGACATGTAGGCCACAGTACCGAGGATCGTGCCTTCTTCAGTTAGCGGAGATCCCTCGCCATGCAAGGTCTCGGCATAGGCGTCGGCCTCTCCAGCCCCGCCGAGTTTTGCCAGACCAAAATCGAGGATCTTGACTGTCCCCTGCGGACTTACGATTACATTCGATGGCTTGAGATCTCGATGAACGATTCCGGCTGCATGTGCAGAAGCCAGCGCATCGGCGATCTGAACGGCATATTTCAGGACATCTCGAATGCGCAGGCCCTTCCGTCCGATCAGTTGATCGAGAGTTTCACCGGCCACGTACTCCATCGCGATGTACTGAACAGGCTGGCCGTCGATCTCTTGAGTGTCGATGTCATAAATCGTGACGATGTTGGGATGATTTAGGGATGACGCAGCCTTCGCTTCCTGAACGAAACGCCGTTCGCGGTCGGCGTTGAGAGCGCTTGTGGAGAGGATCTTAATCGCAGCGGTTCGACCGAGGCGGGAATCGACTGCTTTGTAGACGACGCCCATACCGCCCGCTCCCAGCTTGGAGTCGATGTGGTACGAGCGAAGCGATTTGCCGATCATGTGTGCGGCCCTGGACCCGCGGCGCGACCTACGGCCAGTTGAGCCCGACTAGTCGCGGCCAATGCCAGCGTCTAGCGATCAACTTAGCTCGACACTCAACGCATTCTTGAGGAAGGCGAAGAATTCACTTCTGCGCTAAGCCTCACATCCGCATACTATGCCCGATCGTTTCGATTGCGAAGTGCAATTTTAACTCAGGCAGATGTCGTCTGCGCTATTGGGATACGGTGTCCGGCACCCTTCAGGGTCGTGCGGTTGACGGAACCACCGCCGGACCGCCTTCCGACGATGCGCTCTTGCTGTCACCCGAAAATCTGACCGGCTGAGGCCTGTACCCGTTACGAGTACGAACTTTGTATTTCTTCAGCTGATCGCCCACGAGCTTTACCGTAATCGCCCGCCATCCGGTGTTCGAATTTGCTTTCGGGTAGTAGCTCAGGGAATAGAGGTGCGCGAGATCGTCGCGGATGGAAGCGAAGGCTCGGGTTTCATCCCGCCAGTTCTTCGCGAAGTAGGCCTTGCCGCCAGTAGCGGCCGTCATGCGGTCGAATACCGCCGTGGATACCGGTTCCAGCCGCGCTTCGCGGGTGCTGATCATGTAGATCGAAACCCCCGTAGATTGCGCGAACTCCGCTACGTCCTCGGGTGGCACGACGCTTGAGTTGTCTGGACCGTTGGAAAACACGACCACGACTTTGCGGCCATTGTTCTGGGCCGCGTCTTTCAGGGTCAACAGAAGAGCGTTGTAGAGTGCAGCCTGATCGCCCGCGACGGTAGACCTAACGGCTCTCAAGAGCTGGGTTCGGTCGGCCGTCAACGAGCTTGCGCGTGAAAGGTCACGGCTGTAGGAATAAAAGGCGATTTTGTCAGCCGTTTCCAGGGACCGAATGAAATCGGAAATAGCGTCCTGCGCGAACACGAATCCGCGATACATATAGTCGCTGGTATCGAAGAGCACGAAGACGTTTGCTCCGTTCACCAGGGATGCGAGGGTCGCAGGCGTTGTCGCCGCTGGGCAGTTGATTCGGCGCATCCTGAGCCAGATCGGTCGACATATCCGGCTCGCCGAGGTCATTGAGTCGATGCGCAGGTCCGTTGCCCTCAGCGAAGGTGGCTGCCTTTTCCACGATTCCATCTTCAACGATGGTGAAGTCCTTCGGTTTCAGCCCCGTAATGTAGTTTCCGTTCTTATCGGTGACCGCCACGTTGAGCTGCACCATGTTCACTACAACGTGGATGTTCGGGCTCTCCTGAGCTTTGGTGTTGGTTTCGTCTCCAAGCAAGACCACCAAAGTGAGCACGATAAACAAGACCGCATTTCCTTGCCATGGTTCGTAGACTCCTCTCCCGGGTCTCCATGTGCCTCGGGATTTGATTGTTTCGGTCAAATCGCTCGTTCAGACGAAGCGCTAATTTGTCACAGCGCTGATCCTCGCGGGTGAAGCCAGCTTGCCTTCGCGAAAATCTGCGCCAGCCTCGCGCATGGCTCGCAGCAAAGCCGGCCAATCTTCGAAATCCGTTGCGAAAATCTTCTGCACCATGAGCCGGGTCAGCTCCGGCACAAGATGATTCAGCATGACTGGCGAATATCCGGCTTCATCCGCCAATCGCGCCCAGTAAAGATTCGGGGAATCCCAGGATTCAGCCAGGAATCGGCTGGAGTTTCCGGCAAACGGCGGCATAGGCGGCACGTTCAGCAATTCCAGGCCGTAGTTTGCGGCCATGCTCGGGATGCGGAGTGCCGAAGTCGCGAGACAGCCGCTGCCAGTTGGTTTGCTCCGGATGCTGCCGGCAAAGTTCCTGTAGTTCCAGAACTGCCGATCCAATGGCGGCAGGCTGATCGGGATATTTGCGCTGGAACTCGGCAGCAAGGTAGAAAGTGTCCGCAGGCATCATTTCTGGCAAAACATCAGAAACGTGTCCAGCGGCCATCGCATCCCCGATTCGTCGCAGCCGTCCGGGTAGCAAGCGGTCTGACAGAATTGCCAGTACCTTTCCCCGCAGCGCCTCGTCGCTGGCAGACGCAGCCATGAGTTCCTCTCCGCTGCGCTGATAGAGCGCAACCGCGTGAAGCTCAAGCGGGCTGACATCCCACCATCGCGGCAGGATGGCGCTGGTAAACAATTCGGGCGTCATCTCTTCCCACACCAAGGCTTGAACGCTGTCCGGTGAGATGAAATCCTCCTCGATCTCTGCGAGGGCGAACGGAAGGTCCGCCAGCGAGCCAACGAAATGAGCTCCGCCGCCTGCCGGAGAACCCTGCCCCAGCATCTGCGGAGCTTGCCATAGCGTCTTGATGCCGCCAACGCTCTCCCCGGCGAAATCGTGAGAGCTGACGAGTAGGGGATTGTTGTGCAGCACCTGTGCGCCTGGCGGCTCGTAATAGGCGTAATTCAAGCCAACCAATGTGTCGCGCAGGAACGAGGAGAGTTGTCCGCGCGCCTCTTCAATCTGTGCGTGCGAAGCCGTGGGGGCCTTCAGGAGCTTTGGAATGTCCGTTCGCATCTCCACGTCGGTATGGTGGTTGTTGTAGATTCCAGCCGCCCACTCCGTGCGCTCGCCGCTGGTGAATATGGGACGGGGCATCTGGAATTCTCGAGTTTCGGCAGCCAGCATCACGACATAGTCTTCCGGATGTTTTCCGCGTTCCTTTTCAGTGAGGCCGTTCCCGACGGTCGTCAATGTGTCGAGCGAGACAAGCCGTTGATCGTCTAAAACCGACCGAAGCCTCGCAGCTACCTCTCGGTGCATCTGCTTGCCCTCCGGCGTTGTCTGCTGAGGCCCTGCCAGCAGTTCAATGATTTCGTCCTGCGAAACATGGGGTTTGCCGGTCGAGAAGCGGAAGATCTCTGCGAGTGAATTCCATCCCGAGTCATAGACTTGGGCTGCCGATCGAATTCCGGCAAACGGCTCTATCACACGCTGCCACGAATCATTGATATGGGAGTTCGAAATCTGACCCTGCCGGGCCAAAATCTGCCAAATGCCCAGATTCGCCTGGAACGTGCCGAACGCGTTCGCGCGGACAGCCATTGGAACATTGTTGAGTGTCTGCACCACCTCCAGAAATCGCGTTATAGACTCGTCGTTCAGGTCGGGAAATTCAGCAAAGACCCGGTACTGATCGCTATAGTCCTCAAATTTGTTCGCAAGCAGGCGCACGGTCGCGGGCGAGAGTCGACGGTCGGCAGGACGGCGGCTGTCGATTTCGCACATCGCCATATAGACCTGCAGTGGACCGGAATCAGTGGGAGCCCTGGACAAGGAGAACATGACTTGCAGAAGATCTTCTGGCCGATTGAGCTTGCTTGCCCCCTTTGCCCATTTGTGCACCAGAGTGGTGTCGCGTCCGTGCCAAAGAATTTCTTTCCATTCGGCGAGGCCGCCCGGGATCAGAGGCTCTCCGGACCCGTCGAAACGCAATCGCGTTGCCAGAAGCAACATGGCGGGAGCGGGACGGAATGCACCACGGGTGGCCTTTGTCGACATCTCAGCCGCGCGGACTCCGCTGTAGAAAAGGCGGAGCCGTTTGGGCTCGGTGAAATACGCCTGCTGAGCCCGGCTGGCCCGTGAAAGCACGTCGAAATAGGCCGCGAGCCACCCTTTGTCCTTCGCCAACAATCGCGGGATGAATTCGGCAGGAGACGTTGGACTCGCCCCAACGAGGTCCTTCCATGAAGCTTCGGCTTCGGCGCCTCCGGGAACCTTGACGCGTCCCTCGGACACGTAGAGCTCACGTCCATAGAAATCAAGGACGCCTGCGTAGGGAAGCAGTTTCGGAATGCCGATGGATTGAAGGAGGACCTTGCTGGTTTCGCGCGTCGATGCGCGAGAGGGCCCAATACAAGCGCGCAAGATCGCCGTCATAGAGAAGCGTGTCGAGCAAGTCGCGGCTGTTTTCGACGTAGTTTTTCCGGCTGGCATTGGTCCAGTTGTTTTCGGCGAAAAGCACCGGCACGGGGGAAGAAGAATATGGGTATTCGAACGGCTTGCCGCCTTGCAGCGTCTGCTCCAGCTCGGGAAGGGGAAATCCAGAATCGATCGCCAGAAAGGCCCTTTCCGGATCTTCAGTCTGCAGAGGCGTTTTCCGGCTGTCCACAATTCGCTCGAGTGCGATACCCAAGAATGCGAAGTAGGGGCCGGGCATCGTCGCAATTCGTAACCCGAATCACCATGCCAGTTTCTGCGGCCAGAGCAGTCAGCTCTTTAGCCTGGACGACATAGCGCCTCAGCAGAACGAGAAATTCGGTGGGCCGGGTACTGCCCTCATATCCTTGCGTGAAGATGTTCCTGCTCAGCAAAGGCAGCACTTCGTCTGGCGTAACCTTCTGGCTGATTCCCGCCATGCGAAGGAATGACCGTTGTGGCCCGGGAATCACAAATTCCGAGGTCGATGGAAGCGAGGCGTTTTCGGAGGTTGAGGACCGGGCGGAGGCTGCATCCGACCCTTGGGCCGAGTTTGGCGTCGAGACACTCGCGAACATGACGCCGCTGAAAAGGGAAATCGCTACGAAGCTAGAGAAACGGCGAGGAAATTTCACGGCTGGAGTCCTCTTGGAGCCGGCGAGGTTTCACCCGCGAACGTCGATCACCGAAGCCAGGGTATCTTCGAATTTGTGTGATCGAGAAAATCAGAACCAGGTTTGGTGAGAACCGGGCCTTGCCCCAGATTTTTAATCCGGCAAACATACTCCATTTGTTAGGGAGTATCCAAGCTTTTTTTAAAGCGACGAATTCCGCGCCTCTAGCCTTGTTTGGCCCGATCACGAAGGGCAGAGAAGCCTACAGAAATTGGAATTGTGTAGGCCGTTTTTGCTTCGCAGTACCCTCGGTTTCCCCCAAGTCGTTGAATGGGAATTCCAACCTCAACCGCCAAACCTGTAGCGTTTGGTGCGTCTTGAGGCTCATAGTTTTTTTGTACTATTGTCCGCGCCCCAGTCCACCGTTAACTTCTTGAACCGGGCCGTTCTAAGGGGTGTCTTTTCAGGCTGCACATGCGGGTTTCCAGGCTTGCGGTCCCGAAAGGCATGACCAAACCATGCGAATGCTGACTTATCTCGCTGGAAGCATTGCACGGCCCTCTCAGATTCATTCGCTTCTCGAAGATAGCGGCGCAAACCAAGTTTCGCTTCGCCAGCTATCCACACTCATTGAACAGATTAAGGTCGCCACTCGCTCGGCTGAGCTTTCAGTGGAAGGCCGCAGCAGCGCCGACCTCAACGTCCGGCTGGACCCGAATTCGTGGTCGGTTGCGCAGTGTCTGGATCATCTTGCTCAGACGACCCGCGCCTTTCTGCCTGCCATTTCCGAATCTGTCGCCAACGCTCCGAGGCTTCTCAGCACTCGCCCATTGCGAACGGGGCTACTGGCTAGGCTATTTATTCGCAATCTCCAACCGCCCTACCGCATCAGGATCAAAGTCATTCCCCAGTTAACCCCAAGAATTGAGGATTTTGATCTTGCGTGGCCGGGGTTCGTCGAATCACAATCGCAGTTGTCGGACGCCGTTCTCTCCGCAGCCGGATTTGCCATCGACACCGTAAAGATAAAATCCCCGGTCTATGCCCGAGTAACCTACAACGTGTACGGTGCATTTCGCATGCTGTTGGCCCACGAGCGCCGTCATATTTGGCAGATTGAGCAGATTCTCAGAGAACTGGATCGCCGACGAGCGTCTGAAACTCGTATGTAAACGGTTACACGGAAGCTGCGCAACTCACCCTTCGATTTAGGTGGATGATGTTTCGCCCTGGGCTTCCTAATCTCCTTTCAATTACCTCACTCCATGGCCGACCAAGCGAATACCGTCTGCGACGTTGTAGTGATCGGCGGAGGGCTGGCTGGAAAAGCAGCTTCTACGCACTTATCGAAAGCAGGGCTCAATGTCATCTGTATTGAGCCGGAGGTGGCGGTTCGCCCGGCGGTCGGAGAATCTCTCGATTGGTCCGCGCCCGATTTGTTGAAGGCACTGGGCCTTCCGATGGAGCAATTGGTGGAAGCCCGTATCGCGACCTGGAAACGTCACGTAACTCTAAAGACCCGCGACGGGAGAACTCAGAATTATGTGCCATCAGAATGGCTGGCGAAACCACCATTCAACGTGGAACTCCGAACCCTGCACTTGGATCGTTTGCGGCTCGATCCAGAACTTTTGCGCTTGGCTGTTGATCATGGCGTCCGATTCATCGCGGACAAAGTCGTCGAAGTCGAAAGGCACGGCGGAAAAATTTCTTCCGTGCGTACTTCTAATGGGGCCAGGTTCTCGGCGAATTGGTTCCTCGATGCGTCGGGATCCGGGACCTCGCTTCTTGCACGGGAATTCAAAATACCGGCTTGTCAATATGGTCCGGCGAAAGTCGCGATGTGGACGTATTTCAAAGCGTCGAATTCCATCGACGGAACTACGCTTTATGTGGACCCTTCGCCAGCGGAATACCTCGACTGGATTTGGGCGATCCCGGTCAACCCCGAAACCGTGAGCGTGGGATATGTCAGCACAGGCGCGGCAATCAAAGCGGCGCGCGAGCAAGGTCTTTCCGTCGATGACATTTTTCAAAACCGGCTGGCGAAGTTTTCTCAATTCCAGAATGCAGTCAGGTCCGAACCATCTGCGCCGTTGAACGTAACGTCATTCCGCTGTCGGGTGCATGTGAAATCCGCAGGCGCAAACTGGATGATTGCAGGGGAATCCGCATCGATGGTGGATCCGATTACTGCGAACGGCGTCACAGCAGCTCTTCGGCAAGCCGCGGAGGCGGCGGCAATGATCATGAAATACCGCAGGAAAGGAAGATTGCCCGTGCTCGCAAGATGCTGTTACAGCAGCCGGATCCTGCACCTTGCAAAATTCTTTAATGGCGGAATCGAAAAAATTGTGTACGAACCACGCGTCAGGAGCCGGATCGGCCTGGGCAACGCGGGGACGTTCTACACCAGTCCTGCCTGGAGCATGAACTTGGTTTACGCGAGGCTTAAGCCGAAGGGATTTGCTTCTACATTTTTGTTGAATTCACTGCTCCGATTTTTTCGCTTCACGACCACGAGCTTCTATCAACTCTGCCGTCCGCTCCGCCGATTGTCGGATTGAAGCCTGAGTGCCGAGAGCTTAGAGAGGTTTGCTCACCAAAACGGCCGGAAGACCAGCAATCCGACTAGCACAACGATGCAAAGCGCCAGGATGAGAAGCGAGACCTTCTCGACTCTCAGCTTGTCTTTGCCCGTGGTGATATTTTCGGATGCCATGATGGATTCCAGTTTCTATCAAACGATCTGCTTTGCAAATGGCCCGAATTGCGGTGGCACAGGGGTAACGTGCCTAAAGTGTTTTCCCGCAAAATTTGGGCAAACGCCAATACCCTGCGCATCGAGTTGAACTTGGCGAGGTCAGCTTACAGGTACAAAGCGATCGCTACAAAACTTTCAAAGCGCTGCGCGGATTCGGGGTCAGCACTGTCAACTCGCCGACGCGTTCTCTCTTGACGGTTCCTTGACGTTGAGCAGCATGTTCCATCATCCACAGTTCCGGGATGATTTCTCCGACGAGATGCCCGTGACAAAAGATTCGCACCACGGAACTTTCTGAAACCACAATGCCTACCGCCTTCGTGACGGCGCTCATGTTTGCTGCAGCAAGGTGCCGGCTTCCCAGGCCGAGGGGAACATCCACGGGCGTTCCAATCGCGTCGAGGTAACGGCATGCCGAAACCACGATCCCGGACTGGCTGACTACGAAACCGCCGTCGAGTTGCGACAATTCTTTAAGCGTTCCGCGAAGATTGGCATTCTTGATGTGGCGCGAGGACTCGGGATGTCCGGCGAGCGGATCCAGTATTAACGAACGAGATCTGGCGAGAACGGCCTCTTCATCGCCAAGCATGAAAAGTGTGCCAATGCGTCGACCCTCCCGGCCCTCGCGTGCTACCTCCACCGCGAGTTGCAGGAGCGACTCCAAAATCTCGGGATCGTACTCAGTAACCTGGCACAGAATGCTTTCGAACATTCGTTGAACTCCTGCGTGTCTGATGTCTTAACTATGACAGATGGGGACCAAGCTCCGCACTTGGTCGATCGACCGATGTTCCATTGGATGCATCAGGTTACGAATCGGTCTCAGGATTCAAAACAACGTTTGCGAGGGTGGCTGTTGATCTGGGCGAAAATGGGAACAACGTCATTTCTGACGTTGAACTGTACTTAAACTGCGGAGCGTCGAGATCCAGTTAAGAGGTAATAAACCACGGGAGTGACGATCAGGCTCAGAACCATTGAGATGGTAAGGCCTCCGATGACAGCGATAGCGAGAGGTTGAAGCATCTGCGATCCCGAGCCAAGCGCAAAGGCAAGAGGAAGCATCCCGCAGATGGCCGCTGCGGCCGTCATCAGGATGGGCCGCAGGCGGCGTCGGGCTGCATGCACCAGAGCTTCGCGGGCTGAAACGCCTTCTCGACGGTAGCGTTCGTCCGCATCGAGTAACAGGATGCCGTTCTTCGCGACGATGCCGATCACCATGATCAGGCCCATGAAAGACGCCACGTTGAAACTTGTTCGGGTAACCAGCAGCGCGAGGAGTACTCCCGCGATTGAGAGCACGGATGATGTAAGAATCGCGATTGGCGCCCAGAAATTCCGGAATTCCACCATCAGAACGCCGAACACGAGTGCAAGAGACAAGACGAGAACTCGCAGAAGCTCATGGAACGATTGTTGCTGTTCCTGATAAGTCCCGCCGTATTCGACTTTCACCGATGGCGGCAAGTGCATTGCCTTGACGGCACGTTGTACCTTCGCAATCGCTGTTCCAAGGTCGGAGCTCTCAAGCCGCGCGGTGACGGTGATCAACTGTTGCAGGTTCTCGCGCCGGATTTCATTCTGCGGGGGGAGTTGCGTTACCTTCGCCATTGAGCCGAGCGTTGCGAGCTTGCCAGTGGAACTATTGAATACCGTGCTCTGGATCGTATCCAGGGATTTGCGTGTGCTGTCCCCGAGGCGCACGCGAATCGTGTAAGGTTTTCCGTTCGCGACGAGTGGGTCGGTAGTTGTCACGCCATCAAGAATGGATGTTGCATCCTCGGCAATCTCAAAGGGTGTGAAGCCCATGCGCGCCGCCGCAGTTGGATCGATCTGGAAGTCCGTAGCTGGACCGCTGATCGTATTGTCGATTCCGTTCTGAACGTCCACCACGCCGCCGATTTGGCTGATCGCGCTTCCTATGCGTGGTCCGAGATCTGCGAGCACCGCCGGATCGTTGGCGAATACCTTGATTTGTATCGGTTCTGGTGCGTTCGAAAGATCGCCAATCATGTCCTGAAGGACTTGAGTGAACTCTACGTCGAGCGCGGGTTCAGTCTTCTTAATTTGGGCGCGTGCGTCGGAGATTACCTCGTCGATCCCGCGATCACGCTTGCTCTTTAGTTTCACCGTGATGTCGCCCGTATTCGCCTCTGTGACTGCGGCTAGTCCCATTTGCAGGCCCGTTCGTCGCGATGTGCTTTCCACCTCATCCATGCTGTGCAGAATGCGGTCCACATGCTCCAGCACCCGATTCGTCTCCGATAGGGAACTTCCCGCAGGCATGATGTAGTCGAGGATGAATCCTCCTTCATCCATCTCAGGAAGCAGATCGGATCCGAGTCCTTGATAGAAAAGAAAACCGGCGATTGCAAGAACACCGCAGAGGCCGAGCAACCGGAATGGACGAGTCAATGACCATTCAAGCCCCCGCTCATGCCACTGCAGAATCTTCGACATCATCCGCCCGTGCGATTCATGGTCTGCAGCTTCCCCCGCGCGTTTGCTGCGTAGAAGAACCAGGCTCAAAGCCGGAGTCCATGTAACAGCCAGCAGGAGTGAAGTCAGAAGCGCGATCGTCATCGTGATGGCGAGCGCGCGGAAGAAACTGCCCGTAACACCAGTCACTGAAACGAGGGGCAGGAATACGACCACCGGCGTAATGGTCGATCCAACCAGAGGCACGCCAATTTCTCGAAGCGCCAACCGGGCTGCCTGCGAACGGTTCTCGCCGCGATCACGATGCGAAACGATATTTTCGACCACCACGATCGCATCGTCGATCACCAGTCCGATCGCTGCCGCCAGACCGCCGAGGGTCATTAGATTGAAACTCTCTCCGATGGCCCACATGAAAAGGATGGTGATTGCGACTGTGACAGGAATGACGAGTCCCGCGACTACCGAGGACGTCCAGTCACTCAAAAAGAGGAACAGAATGATGCACGCCAAAACGAGGCCAATGAGAATCGCGTCGCGGACGCTTCGAATGCTCTCCCGCACGAGTTCCGACTGGTCGTAATAAGGTTCGAGCCGAACGCCCGGCGGCAGAATCTTGCGCAGCTCCTGGACCTTTTCGGCGACCGCGTCAGCGACCGCCACAGTGTTGCTGGAAGGCTGCCGTGTGACGTTCAGAAGAACCGCGGCGTTTCCATTCGCCGTGACCGCCGTGTATACGGGCAAGACCCCGTTCTGCACCGTCGCGACATCTGATACCCGGACAGCCGTCCCGGCAGTTGTTGTCTTGACTACCAAGTGCCCGAGCTGTTCCGCATCATGCGCTTGCGCGCCGACGAGGCCGAGGATCAGTTGATGATTCGCCTCGTACAATCCGGGAGAGTCGATGATGTTGGACGCCTGTACAGCATTCACGAGGTCGAGAATCGTTGTGCCCGCAGTCTGCATGCGCGCCATATCCGGCACGATATGAAACTCCGGGACTTTGCCGCCTTGTACCGTGACGGTGCTGACTCCCGGGGCACGATTCAAGGGAGGTTTGAGTTGATAGGTGGCGAGTTCCCAAAGCTGCGTTTGCGATAAGCGGTCTGAAGTTAGGCTGTATCCAAGAATGGGAAAGGTCGCAAAGGTCAGCCGATTCGTCGTAATCGTTGCGGTGTTCGGAAGAGTCTGTCGTGCCCGGCCGATTGCCGCATCCACAAGTTGGAGCGTACGGAACATGTCGACACTCCAGTCGAAGAAAAGGCTCACTTCGGCAGAGCCCCGGCTGGTCGTGGAACGGACCGTCACCAGGCCCGGAACAGAATTCACCGCATCCTCGATCGGCTTGGTGATCGTTACCT
This sequence comes from uncultured Acidobacteriota bacterium, assembly GCA_963771765.1. GTDB lineage: Bacteria > Acidobacteriota > Terriglobia > Terriglobales > Acidobacteriaceae > Sulfotelmatobacter. The sequence continues at coordinate 393,445 of CAVYUY010000015.1, read as the reverse complement.
GCATTTGCTCGACCGGCATGACGCCGTTGTCGACGCCGATGACTACGCGCGGGAAATTCGTCTCGGGAAAGACGGAGATCGGAACCTGCTCTGCCGCATAGATTCCGGCGAGAGAAAAGACGATCAGAAAAAAGAAGATCGGCCCTCGGTAGCGAACGAGCCAAAAAGTGTCGGTGGGATTCTGCGGGCCGGGCTTGTCGGTCACTTCGCCTCTCCGCTCGGTTTCTCGTCTTCGCCCGGCTTTGCCGACCTTCACTTTTGTCCCGTCGTCGAGGCCGTACGCTCCTGTCGTGATCACCGTTTCGGAACCGTCGAGTCCGTCCGTCACTTGAACGTCTTCGCCGTCGCCGATACCCAACTGCACCGCTTTTTTGTGCGCAACGCCGTCCGCTCCGACCACCATTACGGTCTTAGAGCCGTCGGTCGCGGTGAGCACGGCGGAAGCTGGCACCTTGACCGCCTTGGCCACTGCTCGTCCCCTGATGGAAACTCCAACCGGGGTGCCGGCTTTGTATTTGCCGCCACGATTGTCGATGCGGACCCACACCTCAACCGTAGTGCTTCCAGGGTCGAGCGCCGGACTTACCAACGAGATTTTCGCGGCAACAGGTTCATCCACGCTCGGGATCGCTGACCGTAGCGCTGTCGCCAACTTTGAGCCGTTGCGCCACCGTCTGATCAAGATGAACTTTGGCCAAAAGGGAAGACGTGTCCATGACTGTGATCAGCGTGCTCCCCGAGTTTGCCGTTTCGCCGGGGAATAGCGGGCGGTCGGTTACAACTCCCGAGATCGGACTCCGTACTTCGGAGTACGAAACTTGGGCTTGAGCAGCGAGATACTTACCCTTGGCGGATGAGAGCTGCCCTTGAGCCTGTTCAAGCGATGCTTGCCGGCTAACAGCTTTCAGCGATTCCAGATGATTCTGCGCGACGTCGTATGTTGCTTGCGCCTGCACCAAGGCCGCAGCGGCCGTGTCGTAATCTCGGCCCGGAATCGCGCCTTCGGCCAGAAGTTTCTGCCGCGCCTCAACGATCTGCCTCTGCAATTCGAGTTGCGCCTTGGCTTGCGCAACATCTAATTCTGCCTTGTGGTAATCCTCCTGTACCTGCGCTTTGGTCTGCATGTCGAACGACGCCTGGGCAGCTGTGTATTGACCTTGATTGTCGAGAGCCTGGGCTGTCAGGTCGCGATTTTCAAGCACCGCGAGCAGCTGCCCCGCTTTCACTTTGGACCCACGCTGTACATAAAACGTGCGTACCGGAGCCGTAATCTTGGGCGAAATCGCTGCCTGGGCGACCGGAGAAAGCGTTGCGCTAGCTGTCACCTTCTCGGCGATCTCGCCGACCTCAGGATGCTCGGCCTGTACGGTGACAACTGCGCCAGCGTCGCTATCCCCGGATTTCTTGCAGGATTGCAGGAGAGCGGCACAAAGCAAGAGCAGCGCCACACACGTAGTGCGCCGGATAGCCGTTGGTCGAACGGAATGAACGTCTGCGTTCACATGGCTCCAGTCAGCAGTTGCAGTTCCGCCATTGCCGTTTGGTAACGGACGGTCGCATCAGCCTGCTCTGTTTCTATCGGTTATGAATGTTGTCTGAGCGTCGACCACTTCGAGTGCCGTAGCTTCACCGGCCGAATAACGAAGCTTCGTCAGTCGAAGACTCTCGGCTGCTGTGTCGGACGCTTTGATCCAGCAGATCCAATTGATTTCGCGCAGCGTCTGCCTCCGCGTATGTTTCCTCAAGAGTTGCGATCAGCTTTCGTTGCGCAGCGGTCAGAGAAACCCTTGCGGCATCGCGCCGAATCTCGCTTTGCTTGACTCGCTTCTGCGTCGAGAACCAGTCCCACACAGGAATGTCGAGCGTCGCACTGATGGCGTATCCGAGATTCTGCACATCGTCAGGCCCTCGCGTTGCGAATTGAGGTGCGTCGATACCATAGCTGAAGTTGAGCCCGAGGTCCGGCAAGTAGGAGGCGCGGGCCGATCGGACTTCGGCGTTTCCCGCCCGCAGTTCAGCCAGTGCGCTCCGGATCTCGGGATTGTTGTCGGAAGCGAGCCGGTCCACCTCGCCGCGAGTGGGAAGCGCGTGGAGGTGCGCCTGCGGGTTCCGTCGTGTAGGGTGTACGAGGGTCCGGAAACAGCAAGACGGCCAGTTCAAGTCGCGCCTTCTCGGACGCCAGAATTGCGTCGCTGATATCCCGCTGACGTTGCTGTTGCTGCAACTGTGCCTTGACCACATCCGCGTGAGCGGCTTCACGCGCAGTTTCTCTCTTTGTCGTCAAGTCGGTAAACGATTGTGCCTCTTGGAGCGCTACCTCGAGCACATGCCGTTTTACCTCGGAAGCGGCAACGGCGTAGTACAAGCTCACCACGCCCGAAACGAGACCGCGTCGGGCTATCTCTAGCTCCGCTGCGGCGCGCGCCGCGTTAGCAGACGCGACCTGCTCATCAGCCAGCTGTTTCAGACCGATTGTCTCGTTTATGGATGCCTGACTCGTGTACTCGTGAACCGCGTTGTTCGCAATGAAGATCGGAGACGCCTGCGGTCCAACCTGAGTTCCCTTGAGGAGTTGTCCGTTGGGCTGGGTGTAGAGCAGCTGATTGTGATAGGTGACGGAGGGGAGAAGCGCGGCCCTTGCCAGATAGCGATCAATGCTTGCCGATTTTTGGGCGGCCAATGCACTCGCGAAAGTCGGTTCGTTCAGTTCGGCCCGCCGAATCGCTTCGGGAAGGGCGATCACCGGCCCGCCGGGATTCTGCGCTTCCTGGGCCCCAGATGTCATCGTCATGCCGATGATCAGGAGGAAGGGAAGGCCTAGCGCTGCCATGCGTTGCAGGTTTCGATTCATCAACCACATGAATCGAATATTAAACCTCGAACCTTAAGGCTTACTGAAGAGATTCAGCGGGCGGCCTTTAGCGGTTCGGGCGCCGTCGCCGACTCGGGAATACTCTTCGACTGGCATGCTATGCTTGCACCGCCTCTTATGCCAAATACGCTGCCAGCGGCTGCCAGTAGTTTGCCTTCCATCCGGCCGCGAGGTGTTCCCAATCGCCATCCGGGAACCCGCGATGGTCGAAGACGATTCTGGTTCCGTCTCCTTCGGCGACGAGCTCAAATTTGGCAATCGAATAGACTCCTGGTTTCCAATCTCCTGCCGCTCGCCAGGCTTGAACGATTCTTTTCCCCGGTAACAGTTCAACATGACGTCCCACGATGAGGCCACCGAAAAGCGAGAAGGGTCCGCCGACTTCACGGCTGATCACCGTGGGTTTCGCCGCCGAGACCATGCCAGTCTTGATCGCCGCGCCCAGTTGAACAACCTTGTCAAATTGTTTCGCGTCGGTGAGCGCTTCATAGATTCGGGCCGGGCTCGCCTTGAAGACGGGCTCTTGGTGAATAGCTTCGGATGAGTGTGAGATCGCATCTTCTGCGGACCCACGGGCAAAGTCTGACCACAGGACAATTCCGCCCAAAGTGCCGGCGACCTTAGATAACGCTTCCCGCCGAGTGGTTGCGTTCGCTGCCGGTGGCAATCCCAATTTGTTTTTCATTCTTTCTCCGGATCAAGTGTCTTTAACAGCTGAATAGTGATCGATCCGCGAATCCAGATAAAAACATGTCGAGCATAATATGTTCAACGTAATATTTTGCGCAGCGCTGACTTTCATCGAAACATAACGTCTAACGTCTAAGCCAGAACGAGGAGATTTGAATGCCTTATCCCTCAGGTCATCGTGCAATCGTAAAGCGAAAAATCGTTGACAGCGCTCGCCGGCTATTCAATCGCGACGGATTCGAGAATGTTTCTCTCCGGCAGATCATGGCGGGCGCGGGCCTGACGCCTGGAGGTTTCTACAGCTACTTCAACAGCAAGAGCGATCTCTATGCCGAAGTCCTGGCATGCTTCTTTACTGATCCCGAATGGAAAAATTGCTGGGAAGGCATACATGTCGACTTGTCCTCGACCGATGTCGGACCACAAGTTGTGCGTGCCTACTTGTCGCGCCAGCATTTCGACGACGTGGAGAATTCATGTCCAATGGTTGCATTGCCGACCGATGTGGCGCGAAGTGGTGTGGGCGCGAAACGCGCGTTTGAGACGGTGTTCAAAGCGATGGTCGACGTCCTGGAGCGCAGCATCGTGGACAAAAAGGCGCCTCGTCGCATCAAGGCACAAGCGATCGCTTCGTTGTGCATCGGAGGGATGATTGTCGCCCGGACGATGGTGGATCGCCGCCTCGCCGACGACCTCCGTCGGTGGCTGTACCTCCATGGCTCTGCGTCTCGGCGGTTGGGATAAGGCGAAGAAGCGCCATTCCTGACCCTGTAAGGTCAACGCGCCTTTTCAGGACTGGAACATTTCTTCAACCGCGGCATGCGATTTTCAGGCTGCCCGAGAGATTTCACGCTTTCACGCCGAACGGGCCTGCTGGACCATCTCAACCATGATTTTCCGTGTTTCAGTCGGATCGTTCACTTCGCGAAGGAACGCAATGCGGGCGCCGCGCATTCCCTCGTGTGTTTTTGCGCGCACATGGAAGCCCAAGCGATCGACCGATGTCATCGTCGCCTCTTGCGACTCGATACCGGCAAAGACTCGCGTAAGAGTGACAAGGGCGTCTTTGTGATCCGCATTCATGTGTTCGATAATCCCGGCAGCGGCGTCGGCCAAAGGATCGGCCGAGCCTTGTCATACTCATCGGCTGCAACCCATCCCATGACGCCGAAACCGCCGACATAGTACACGTCAACGACATTCATTCGGTAAAACGAGAAGTCCTCGAAATCGACCCAGTATTTGCTGTTCTCATAACTTTCCAGGTAAAGTTTGCGAGCCTCCGCCACCTCGGGCTCGGGTACCGGTACAACCTCTCCGATCAATGTGACTCGCGACGCACCAAGAGCATCCCCAGTGGAGTCGGCCTGGGTCACGAGTAAAGAGGCGCGAGGGTCTCCACGCAGATTCTGCGTGTGCATCGCCATCGTGCTGATGAGGAGGATAGGGCGCCCACGATCGTCCTGGCCATAGGGCATCACGGATCCGAAGGGAAAGCCTTTCTGCTTCAGCGAATGCGTCGACAAACTGCCGATCCGCCCACGATGTATCAAAGTGCGGGATCTTTCGGCAAACGAGGGTTCTGGAACTGCCGGCTGGTCGCTTGCCGGTCCGGCGTGTTTTCTTGCGGAAGAGGAAGACATTGTGAGATCGGCTCCAAGCAATAGTGTAGCCGCTGTGCGCGAGAAGGATGGCGAGGAAAAGAAGCGACGGGACCTGCGCCACTGAGAACCAGCCTGCAGACCGCGGCCAAAATAAAGTGTTCGGCGAGTAAACATCGATCCCGAACATGACGAGTTACGTCTGCGTTCCGCGCTCCGCCGAGAGTAAACTAATCGTAATCACTGGGATCAACACAATAACTTAAGCGGGAATGCCAGCTCTCTCGTTGGTTACGGAGGGACATCGTTGCGCGCGATCTTCATCAGTTATCGCCGAAGTGATTCCCAAGGAGAGGCTGGTCGTTTATTTGACGATTTGGTCTCGCACTTCGGCGAACAAAAAGTGTTTATGGATGTTGCCGGCATCGAGGCGGGCCGGGATTTCCGAAAGGCGATTGAGGAGAGTGTAGCGAACTGCGGCGTTCTTCTCGTCTTGATAGGACCCACGTGGGCTTCTGCGAAGGATGAAAGTGGAGTCCGCCGCCTCGATGATCCCGCAGATTTTGTCCGCGAAGAAGTTGCCGCCGCCTTGCGGAGAGACATCTCAGTAATTCCTGTCCTTGTCCGTGATGCTGAGATGCCGCGCGCGGAGCAACTCCCGGATTGTCTGAAGGAACTGGCCTACCGCAATTGCGTCGAGTTGACGCATGCGCGATGGAAGTCGGACGTCCAACTCTTGGTCGAACCTCTTCGGCGCTTGATCGGGAGTTCAGGGCAAACCGAATCGGCCACTCAAGCCGGCGCCTCGGCTCCTCCGAGGCAGCCGAGCAGCGAACATCGGAACGGCGCCGCAGTTTGACGCCTCCACTCTGCAACGAATCACGAAGGAATTGGCAATGGACATTGGTCCGATTGCCGAAGTGGTTGTGAAGCGGGCTGCACCCTACTGTGCTTCGGACGAGGCCCTTTGCATGAAAGTAGCTGAGGAAATCGAATCGGAACAACAACGCGAAAAGTTTCTGAAAAGAGTCGCTTCAACGCTCTCGATGCCGCTCGTTACGGCCGCATCTAGTTCCAAATCCAGACAAGCGCCTGTTGTCGTGAAAACCCCCGAGGTCAGTTCCGCCTCAAACAAGGCTATCGATCAGCCAAAGTCATCAGGACGACGGAAGGTTTTGGTGCCGGTTTTCGTAGGAATCGCGGCTATTGCGCTGGCAGGAATTGCCCTTGTCGGTCTTCGAAAGCGATCGTCCGAACGAGATGTTTTAGCTCCAGCCGCAGTGAGTTTGCCGGAAAACGGGAAGCCAGAGGAACCTTCGCGAGCTCCGAGTCAGGAGTTGACGACTGCGAACCGGCCTGCCGAAACACCGCGGGCTGAGTCGCACTAACGCAAATGTCGTGAGCGAATCTCTGCATCGGGTACGATTGACGGCTCAGGCCGCGCATGAACTCCTAAGCAATGAGATCGCGCCTTCTTATCCGCCATTGGCGCGTCAGGCGCACGTTCAGGGTGCGGTCGTACTCGAAGTGAATATCTCGACAGACGGCGCCGTGGAAAGTCTGAAAACTGTGAGCGGACATCCAATGTTGATTCCGGCCGCCATCGATGCAGTAAAGCAATGGAGGTACAGACCATATCTTGTGAACGGCGTGCCTGCACCGGTGGAGACTACAGTTACCGTGAGTTTCAATCTTCTGAACGGATAAACAGGCGAAGGTCACGACGGCGCTAACTCATCCCAAAAGTTTCAACGCTTTGGCCAAGCTCACCTGCATGCGGTTGAACGAGGCGGTCATCGCTGCAATCTCATCGTTGCCTTTGACCGGAAGCGGAGCCGGCGCTATCTCTCCCTTGCTCGCTTGATCGGCCGCCTCGGAAACCAATTTGAGTGGCCGGATCACGATGAAATAAACTCCGGCATCAAGTGCCAGGATGGTTGCGATCAATGCGATCGCGAGATACGTGATCAAAAGATGGAATGCCTGCCTGGCTATTCCCACCGGCACGGACATGGGAACAGACACGATCTGTGCCGCAACAACCGAGTCGGTTTTCCAACCGAAGCCCCGGTCGGGACCGTAGGATGCAATCATTGCTGCGGGAGCCGCTGCCGGTCGGCTGTGGCACTCCATGCATCCTTGATTCGCACGGATTGGCGAGGCTAGATACATCGCAGGGCCTGTGGCCGTTTCACGATCTCCCGAAACTTGCTTCTCCGAGGAATGATCGCGAAGGTACGAGATAACGTCGGCCTCCCAGTCGGTTGCCCGGTCGTCCGGATTAGTCGGATTCAGCGAAGCTTCACGATACGAATAGTCCGGATACTTCTTCCGCAGTCGGTTGAACGTGTTGATCGCACCGAACGCAGGGACGGTCTCCGGCAGAAATTTCGTCTTGTGTTCCGGGGTGCTTTCGAGCAGGGGACGCAAATTTTCAGCAGTATAGTCACGTATCGACGTCGCACTCGCCATCATCAACTCGGCTTCCTGCATGACTTCGCGGCGAGCATTGTTGATGAGGAATGAATAGGCGACCTCGGAAATGATGAAACCCGCCGCTCCGAAAAGGAGCAGCAGAATGAGATTGAACTTCGCCAAAAGCTTCATGGGCTCACTCGGCCTGCGGCAGGCTCACGACAGTAAGGACAACCGCGAATCTTTGTGGAGTGATGTACTAAGTGTAGCCCCTGCATGAGTGGTCCATCAGACGTTTGTGGCAGCGGCATCGCAAATGGTACTCCTGGCAAATTTTTGTCTTGCGATGGATTGAGAACGGTTAGAATCTGCTGCCATGAATACTCAAGTGTCGAACGTACCTGACCGCGACCCGATCATGGAACGACTCGAAGATCAGATTGCCTGGTACGATCGCAAGAGCAGCGCGAATCAGCGATATTTCAAGCGAATAAAGATTGTTGAGATTGCTGCGGCTGCATTCATTCCTCTCTTGTCGGCGATCAATCTTCCACACATGACATGGATCACCGGTGCACTTGGCGTTCTAATTACGATTCTGGAGGGGATGCTGCATCTTAACCAGTACGAGCAAAACTGGATCTCGTATCGTTCGACGTGTGAGGGCCTGAAACACGAAAAGTACATTTACTTCGGGAAGGCAGCGCCCTACAACAGCGCCCCCGATCCTCATGCGCTGTTGGCGGAAAGGGTCGAGTCGCTGGTCTCGCAGGAACACGCGAAATGGGCGACTGTGCAACTGCAACAACCAAAGGGTTCGACCTAACCGCCCGATCGTGGCGCGATGCCCACGCAGATCTCTTGTTTCCGCTGGCTAACGCGAAGATAATTCAGCGAATGAAGAAGACCTTTTTAGTGCGATCTCTGGTCATGTTCGGTTGTCTGGTCACTGCCGCTGGTTCGTTCGCACAAAGCACGGCCCCGGACACCCAACCGGCGCAGGATTGTCAACATGCAGCAACCGAAAGCGCGATGCGGGTCTGTGAAAATGCTCGATACGAGGCAGCACAGCGCGAACTGAATTCTGCCTACCAAAGCCTTTTGCAGCATCTGGATGTCCCGCAGAAAGAGAAGTTACGCCTGGCGCAGCGATCGTGGCTGCGATTTCGGACTTCGAATGCCGATTTCCAGGCGAGCCTCGTGCAAGGCGGGACGCTGTCCCCATTGATCAGAGTCGCCACCTTGACAGAAATGACAAACGCTAGAGTTTCAGAGTTGAAAAAGGCCCTCAATCCGTAATCGCAGATTTTCCGATGTACAACGGAGGTCCACAGTGGCGAGCTTTGATTTGTTCCTTCCCATGTTGCTCCGCTTCGAAGGCGGATATGTTGACGATCCCACCGATCCCGGGGGTGAAACGAACAAGGGAATCACGATGAACACATTCCAGCACTGCTCGCACGAACTGTTAGGCATTGAACCCACTTCGGACAACTTAAAATCCCTTTCGGATGCCCAGGCGGGAATTATTTATCGCTCGCTGTACTGGGACAACATCAGCGGAGACGATTTTGAGCTTCAGGACTTGGCGAATATCGTATGTGATTTCTACGTCAATGCTGGAACCCACGCTACATCACTTTTGCAGCGGATCTTGAATGGTATGGGTGCAGCCCTTGTAGAAGATGGCAGCATCGGTCCGGCTTCAATTCAGGCACTGGGCAACGTGGACGAAGTGACGGTCTATCGTCAATACAAACAGGGTCGAATCGATTACTACAAAAGGCTAGGCAAAAGATTTCCGCAGTTCTTGCAGGGCTGGTTGAATCGGGCGAACGCGTTTCCAAATTTGTGAAGCGATCTCAAATCCCACAGTCCCGGCCTGCTCATCAGGCGCGACCAGAAAACTCTCTCGTTTCAGTCGAAATCTTGACCTTTTCGCCCTCTTTGATAAAAAGCGGGACGCGAACCTCGAGTCCAGTTTCCAACTTCGCGGGTTTCGTCACACTTCCGCCACCTGAGTCTCCACGTACGCCCGGCTCCGTTTGAGTCACGACAAGTTCCACGTGAGTCGGCATCTGCAATCCGATCGGGTTTCCGTTGTATTTGTGCAGTTGGATAATCAGACCTTCGGAAAGGAAATCACTTGCATCTCCCACCATGTCGTCGGAAAGGGTCAGGGTTTCGAAAGTCGCCTGATCCATGAAATAGGAACCATCCCCGTCGCTGTAAAGGTAGGAGGCGGGGACCATTTCCAGGTCGGGCTCCTTGAACTTGTCGCTCGCCTTAAACGTTTTGTCGAAAACAGCGCGAGTCAAAAGATTCCGCATTTTCAGGCGAACAAGCGTCTGTGCGCCTCTGGCCGTGGGGGTGGAAACCTCTGCTTCCAGACAGTGGAACGGAGTGTTCTCGAACTCAAAAAACATCTTCCGCTTTACGTTGATAGCTTCGATCAGTGCGGCCATTCGCTCCTCAATTGCAACTTTCTTAGTCGAGAGTCCAGTCGCAATTTTACGACATGAGGTGGCTTTCGGACCGTTGCCCGCAGTTCACCGAGATCGCGCGCGAAGGATACGAATGCTATTCAAGCTTCGGCTGAGACGCCGGGTTTCACGTCAATTGTCGCCGCGATCGCGGCAACGCGTTTATACGACTCGACCCGATCTGCATGTTCGTACGTGTCGGTTACAACGATAACCTCACGGGCTCCCGTTTCTTCAACCAGCTTGTTAATTCCTGCTCCTACGGTGGCATTCGAACCGACAATCGCAGCGCGCATCTTGTTTTCGACCGCGGCTCGTTCCCAGTCCAGCCAAATTGAGTCCATGGAATCTACCGGTGGCAGGAGTTCCACGGGTTGGTTCCGGATCAGGCGCAGAAACCGCTGCTGAGGCGTGGTAAACAGCCGCCGGGCAATGGCATCCGATTCCGCTGCGATCACCTGCAATCCGACCATCAGATAGGGCTCGCGCAACATCGGACTTGGCCGAAAGTGATCGCGATAGAGTTGGGCCGCTGCGTAGAGGTAGTCCGGCGCAAAATGAGCGGCGAAAGCAAAGGGCAGTCCAAGTTTGCCCGCCAGTTGCGCGCTAAAGCCGCTCGAACCAAGCAGAGTGATCGGCACATTGCTGTTCTGACCGGGTATCGCCTTGACCGTCTGCCCCGGTCGCTCCGGCCCCAAGTAGGTTCGCAGTTCTTCCAGGAGCTCCGGAAAATCGTCCCCAGTCTGTCCAAGATCGCGTCGAAGCGCCCGCATCGTCTGGATGTCGCCACCCGGAGCGCGTCCCAGCCCCAAATCGATACGCCCCGGATATAGGGCTTCCAGGGTTCCAAACTGTTCTGCTACCACCAGTGGGGCGTGGTTCGGCAACATGACTCCGCCGCTGCCAACGCGAATTTTCTTTGTTGCCGCCGCGATATGTCCGATCAACAGCGATGTCGCTGAGCACGCCAATCCGAGGATCGAATGATGTTCGGCAAGCCAATATCGCGTGTATCCCAGATCTTCTACGTGCAGGGCTAAATCCACAGATCTGGCGATCGCGCTGCCCGGCGTCTCTCCGGTGCGCATGCTGACTAAATCCAATACCGAAACCGGCAACCCGTTTGGCATACGGAATTAGATGACTGCCGGAGCAAAGAGATGCGTATGACGTCGGCGAAGCGGGAAGGCCAGCCCTTTTTGTCCGCTATATCCGAGAAATTGGCCGCGAACTCAGGTAACTTGCACGGTCTTAGTCCTTCCGTAACCTTTCGTACTTTTGGGCGTACATACCATACTCGGTGTGGCGCATGACTGACCTCCCCCACTTGCACCCTAATTGGCGTAGCCCGCGCGCGCGCCTTGCAGATGTCACCCCAGCTGTCCTCCGCTTGCCGGATGGGCGTCGTTCTCGCGGCAAACTCGAAACAATTTCTCTCACTGGCGGCTTGCTGAACGTGACTCCATTGCTCGATCGTGGCTCTCAGTTCAGCCTGATGTTCCTGACTCAGGCCGGCGCTGTGGTCGGCGAAGCCGAGATGTTGAGCCCTGTCTCGAATACAAAGCAACCGTTTCGTTTCGTCGCTCTGGAAGAAGATGATCACAGCAGATTGCGGTCGGCCGTTCAATCGGTTCTGGACACGGGTGAACAGGAATGGATTGAAAAATACCGGACGGCATTGGCGGCTCAAAGACCTCCACGGAGGAAACTCCTGCCGGCAATTTTCGGAGCGGCAACGTTGCTGGCTCTATGTGTCGGAAGCGTCTACTTTTTCCATCTACATTTGCTGAAATGATGTTCGCGGATTAACCGCTGCTGGGGATCACGAAGCTTAAGAACTAGTTGCGACCGATGTTAGACGAAGCGCAGTTCGTTCGAAACACCCGCCAATGGCCTCGATATCAGATCGATTTGCCAGTGCGCATCGTCGCGTTAAACGGGATACCAACCATGCCGGTCCTGGCAAGCGGAACCGAAATCAGTAGGGCTGGGATGGCACTGCGTGCGGCAATTGCCTTCGAACTCGGCGACATGATGCAGCTTCAATTCCCGACCTCGTCCCCATCGCGCGTCACGGCGGTGGTGCGAAACCGGAACGCAAATAGCTTCGGCCTCCAGTTTCTGACCCAACTTCCAACCGACAGAGAAGGGAAGGAACGCCCGAGAATCTTTGCCGCCGCGACGCCTTCTTCCGACTTTCGAAAGTCTGCAGGAGTTTCGTCGCGTCCCCACCCGATCTATGCGCAGCTTCAACGAAAGCAGCAAGAACTAAAGCAGCTAAAGCGAGAGATCGAAGCTTTGAACATGTCGATTCTGCTGCTCGCCGACGATGACGACGAACTCTCCAGGGCAGTTAAAACCGTTCGCGCTCCCGCGCGGAGAGGGCTCAGCTGACATCTTCGATTGAGCATTCATAGATTTCGAACCGACCCATCCACCTTCCAGTTTTTTCAAGTCTTCCTTCTGCTGCCCCCGAACATGGAGAAGTTCCGACATTCCCCATCTGCCACCAGCTGCCGTCTAGACCGCTGAAATTGCGAATCGTGTAAGCTCGATTTCTGCTCTAAATTCTTTACGAATCCAGTTGAGGGAAATGTCTGTACGCACACGACAGTCCCCCGGAGGAGATTGTGGAGTGAAGTTTACAGCCCGGGAAAAAGTGAGATGAGTGCTGGGGTCGCAAATACGACGGCCCCGGTCTGGCGTCCGGCCGCAAATCCCTGGCTCATCGCGGTGACGGTTTCTCTCGCCGCGTTCATGGAAGTTCTCGACACCGCCATCGCGAATGTTGCCCTTCCACATATCGCCGGAAATCTCGGTGCTAGCAATGATCAGAGCACATGGGTGCTTACCTCGTACCTTGTAGCCAATGCCATCGTACTTCCTATTACCGGATGGCTGGTGAGTCTCTTCGGCCGCAAGCGCTTCTTTATGGTATGCATGGGGATCTTCACCGTCAGTTCCTTGTTCTGCGGAATTGCCCCCAACCTCGGTTTTCTCTTGTTCTTCAGGGTTCTTCAAGGTGCCGGTGGCGGAGGCCTCCAACCGATGGCGCAAGCGATTCTGGCGGATACTTTTCCGCCAGAGAAACGTGGTCTGGCATTTTCAATTTATGGCGTCACCGCAGTCTGCGCTCCTGCGATCGGGCCGACCTTAGGGGGCTGGCTCACCGATACCAGCCTCCTGGCGTTGGATATTCCTGATTAATCTTCCAGTTGGATTGCTGGCTCTCGCGCTCGTATATCGATTGGTTCAAGATCCCCCACAAATGCTTCGTCGAAACCGATCCGAAATCAAGCTCGACTACGTGGGATTTTCGCTCTTGGCTTTGGGTGTTGGCGCTCTTCAGATCATGCTGGACAAGGGGCAAGAGGACGACTGGTTCGGCTCGCACTTCATCACGACGCTGGCCATCATCGCGGGTGTTTGTTTGACAGTGATGGTTGTGTACGAGTGGTTTCAGAAAGACCCAATCGTCGATGTGCGGCTGTTCAAGAATGCGAATTTCGCGACCGCGAACATGATGATGTTCATGGTTGGCGCGATTTCTTTCGCTACGACTGTGCTGATGCCGCAATTTCTTCAGACGCTGCTCGGTTACACCGCGGAATCTGCGGGTATGGTTCTTTCAGTGTCTGCCATTCTGTTGTTGATTGAGTTACCGCTCGTCGGCCGCCTGATTGGACAGTTTCAGTCGCGCTATCTCATCGCATTTGGCTGGCTCACTCTTTCCATCGGGATGTATATTTCCACGCAGAGAATCGATCTGCTCCTGAGCTTTCCTTCCGCAACGTGGCTTCGCATTTACCAGTACCTGCCAATGGGATTTGTGTTTGTGCCGGCTACGACGGCGGCTTACATCGGAATTCGCGAAGACAAGAGCAATGCGGTCGCGGGTTTGGTGAACTTCACCCGAAACATCGGCAGCAGCGTCGGAACATCGATCGTAACTACGATGATCGTTCGTCGATCGCAATATCATCAGTCAGTGCTCATCACGGGCACAGGAATGGGAAACGGAAGGTTTCGCGATGCGGTCAATGGACTCTCCTCGCAACTGACTCACAGTGGATTAAGCGCGAGCCTGGCGCGGCACCAGGCGGTGGCGCGGATCTATGGATCGCTACAGTCGCAGGCCGCTGCCCTTGCATACATCGACAATTATTGGCTGCTGGGTGTTGCAGCCTTCGTGATGTTTGGGCTGTCGTTTGTTTTGAGAAAAAACGATCCGCGGGCCGGCCGCGGAAAAGTCTCGATGCATTAGGTCGATTCCGGATCTGGCGGAGACCGCGACTATGGAAAGCTCGAGTAGTCAAGGGAGCGGACCATCCCGGTGGACCGCTCCCTCATCCCATCCTCACTGCAACTTACAGAGGTTGATCAGGTCGTTCGCGATCTGCTGCGCCCCGGCCAAAGTATTCGCAAGCGAGTGTTGACCGCCCGCAACGCAAGCTTGGCTCTTTGTGCTAGTGATGTTATTGAACCAATCCTGCCCGATCGCGATGGCCGAGCTATTATCTGCGCCGCCGAAAACAAGATTCACTTGAGTCTTAGGCAGATTATAGGTCGCTCCCGGCGCCTCGACGCTGTCACCGAGGAAGAAGTTCAGGCCCCCGGGCGGCAGCGTTCCGGTCACGGCGTTAGTGCAGACCCCAGATGCGGCGGTTGGATCGTAGGCTGGATCCCACACGGGCGCATCCGCTTTTCCAAAACACGTGCCGAGCATGGTACTCGATCCGCATTGCACCGCCACCTTGCCTTGCGTGCATCCGCAGCCCCAATCGAGGCGTCCTGCGGGTGGGCCGCTGGTGACTTCCGCCATTGAAAGAATGTTGCCTGTGGGATACTGCGACAACGCATATGCCAGCGCGCCCGCGCCCCCACTGTTTGCGGTCGCGCAATAGGGAAGGCTCGTGTTGTTCTGAATGTTGTCGTAAATCCACTGCGTCACCGTTGCGTAACGGCATGCGGACGCGAGCACACCACCAGGCCCCTGTACCCAACCGTCAGGCTGGTTAGTATTGAATGGCGTGCCCCACGAGATTTCCACGGTTGTGAAGCCCGCGTTCAGAACATTCTGAACCGCCGTGCTACCGAAGGTGAAAATGCTCTCGTACAGGCCATTGCCGTCGGTGCCGGTGTTGTAGGTGGCTGTACCCTTCGAGGCTCCAGTTGGCGTGTTCGTCTTCACATATGCCATCACGTTAGGAACGCCGGGACACGAGACTGTCATCTGCTGGCAGACCCCGTTCTTGATCGCTCCCGAACAAGCGATACTTGAAACTCCGCTCACCGTTCCTAACTGACGCGTCGACCCGGTGGCGCAGGCCGCGGAAATCGTGACATTCGAAGTGATGGTTCCCGTCGAATAGGTTGGAATGCAGGACTGGTTTGCCGGTTGGTTCGTGACATAAACCGTATAGGTTGATCCGCTCGTATACGTGTTAGCGAACTTCTGGGTGGTATTGCTGGTAAACGTCAAGCTATTCCCTTGATCGTCTTGCATGACCACCGTTCCCGAAAGCCCTGATACCGCGACGCTCACCGTGAGGCCATTTCCCGAGGTCGTACACGTTGCCGTTACGGTGATGTTCGAGGTAATGGTTCCGCTGGCGTTGCTGCTAAGTGTGCAAGTCTGACCGGCAGGCTGAGTTTGCACCGATACGGAATAGGTCGATCCGCTCGCATAAGACGTGGCGAAAGTCTGCGTTGTGTTGCTGTTGAATGTCAGGGTGTCGGCTTTGTCATCCTGTACGACGAGTGTGCCCGTAAGCCCAGTCACCGCGACGCTGATCTTGTCGTTCGTAGTATTCGTTGTGCAAGTGGCCGTTATGGTGATGTTCGCTGTGATAGTCCCGCTGGAGTTGGAGCTCAAGGTACAGGTCTGCCCCGACGGCTGTGTCTTCACCGTTACCGAATATGTTGAACCGCTTGCGTAAGTTGTCGCAAAAGACTGCGTGTTGTTTGTGGTGAACGTCAGGGTGTCAGCCTTGTCGTCCTGCATCACCAAGGTCCCGGTCAGTCCAGTGACCGCGACGCTGATGGTGTCGTTTGCACCCTTCGTGGTACAGGTGGCGGTAACGGTGATGTTCGACGTAATGGTTCCAGTCGCGTTGCTGCTCAGAGTACACGTCTGCCCGGCAGGCTGTGTCTTGACGCGCACGGTATAGGTCGATCCGCTGGCAAACGTCGTTGGAAAGGTCTGAGTCGTATTCGAGGTGAAGGTCAGCAAGTCTTGCTTGGTGTCCTGCATCACCAGAGTTCCGGTGAGTCCCGTGACCGCGACACTGATCGAGTCTCCGGCACCATTTGTTGTACAGGTGGCCGTTACGGTGATGTTCGAGGTAATGGTGCCGGTGGAGTTGCTGCTGAGCGTGCAAGTCTGCCCGGACGGCTGCGTGTTGATGCGGACAGTGTACTTCGTCCCGCTGGTATAAGCCTTGGCGAAGGTTTGCGTGCTATTCGAGGTAAACGTCAGGATGTCCAGCTTCGTGTCTTCAACGACCAGGGTCCCGGTGAGGCCAGTGACTGTGACGCTGACCGTGTCAGTTGTTGCTGCGGCGCAGGTTCCTGCAACCGACATGACGAACAGAGCGCCCAATACCGCAAGCACCAGAGAGAACGACTTCATGCTAGCCTCCAACCAAATTCCGGAATTCTTCTTGGCCGATCGTTCGCGACACGTCTTTTGAGGGACACCCAGTTGATTCGTGGTGAAAGTGGGATCGCTAGGGAAGGAACTCGAGTGTAGTCGAGCAGTTTGGAGAGTCAAGACTGCGGTTAGAGCGCTATGTTTCAATGACTTATGCAGGAGTTGGAGGTCATTTTATTTTTTGTAGGGCTGTATTTTTTGATTGACACATCCCCCTCGCTGCGGGGCAACGAGTCTTCGCACACAGGCCCCCTGGAACAACGCTCACGGGGTAATCGCGATGACCCGAAGTGGACTGCCCGAGCCGCCGACAATTTTGAGTGGAGCCGCTATGACGATGGCTCCGGTGGGAGGCAGTTGATCGAGATTGCACAGACCCGCCAATCCAAACTTTCCCGCTGCCGTGCATTAGATAGTGGTTCGGAAATGGTGGATCGAAGGTCGCGGCTTGACCCGCGTCGGTGCCGACCGTCTCTACTCCCACTCCGAGAACATCTCGCTCCGTTGCAAGAAAGGCGGATGTCTCTTTCGCTAACCCCGGAGTGTGGGGGCCATTCTCCTTTAGGTTGATATAGTCCTTCGATTCTATTCGCGTCGACCAGTCTGTCCGCAGCAGAAACCACGCAGAGGCCGGAATCTTTCCGTGCCGTTCTTCCCACGCCTGGAGATCTTTCAAAGTCAGGAGGTAGTCGGGATTTTCGGAACACTCCTTGCTGACGTCGATTACGCACGCGGGACCCACGAATTTTTTCGCAGGAATGCGGTCCACCGTGTTATCGGGCAGATCCTTTCCAGAAACCCAATGCACTGGGGCATCAAAATGAGTTCCAGTATGTTCGCCCGTCTCGAAGCCGTTCCAGTACCATGCCGGGCCTCGTTCGTCGTATCGAGACAGTTCCCACATCTTGAATGCAGGCGTGTTGTTCCACTGCGATGGCAACGGCAGAAGTGGAGTCTGCGGGCTCAACGTTTGGGTCAAATCCACGACGCGGAGTCGTCCTGCGGCGAGCTGTTCGATAAGTTCAGTGAGGACGTCAGGCATTCACACCTCGCAGAATGTATTTTTTGCAACTCAGCGTTGCTTGATCGATTGGATGTGCCGGCGAAATTGAAATCGATTTTCGAGCAATGCGAGATCGGTGACGTAACCCGTGGGCCCCTTAGCTTCGACCTTGGCGATGATGGTTGTGAGTTCGTTGCTTTGAATGGCGTCGGCCAGCGCCGTCTTGAAGTCTTCAATAGTTCGCACCGTCGCGACTCGCGGAATCCCCGCGGCGCGAGCAATCCCATCGAGATCAGTACCTGTGCTGGTTGAGGTCGGGAAGCCGCCTACCGAGAGCAAACTTTCGTTATCGAAAACCACATGGACCATATTCTTGGGGCGATAGCGCGCCATCGTGCTGAGGCTGCCAAGATTCATCAAGAGGGAACCGTCGCCATCGATGACGATTACAATCTGCTGCGGCAGGCACAATGCCAAACCCAAACCGGTCGAAGAGGCTAATCCCATCGCATGCTGCAGGTAGAAGAAGTTCGGACGATGCCCGAGGGAGTGCAATTCGGCGGCGACTGCGCCCATGATCGTAACGACTAGCGAATCTTCGAGTTCAGGATAAACCGCCCGAAGGCAATCGAGGCGCAGCATTACTGCTCCTCCCACATCAGGTCGCGCATTAAGAGTAGGGCGACCGGTTGTAAACTGCTTTCGGCAAGCGTTTGCGCTTCACGGATATTTTTCTCCACCACATCGCGATTATTCAAAAAAGAGTAAGGGATACCTAACGCCTTCAAAACTGGTTCGGTCACGTTGCCACCCTGCGTTTGCCATGGATCGCGCTCGCCGAACGATCCGCGATAGCTGATCAGCATCAACAGCGGAATTTTATATAGGTGCGCGAACGAAACGATGCCATTGATCGATGCCAGAAAGCCGTGGTTTTGCATGAGCATTGCCGA
Source organism: uncultured Acidobacteriota bacterium (assembly GCA_963771765.1). GTDB lineage: Bacteria > Acidobacteriota > Terriglobia > Terriglobales > Acidobacteriaceae > Sulfotelmatobacter. The sequence continues at coordinate 374,776 of CAVYUY010000015.1, read as the reverse complement.
TTTAACACCCGCAAAATGAGCTCCAGCCGAAATGCCGACTCCTTCTTCCTCCTTGGCCAGACGCACCAGAATCATTTCTGGATCGTCATCCGCCATCCGCACCAGATGCACGAGCCATGTTTCCGGCAGCGCGGAAACCAACCTGACGTCGCATGCCTTCAGCGCGTCGTAGATCAGCTTGGAACTGCTTAAGGAGACGGGCATAAGTTTTGCTTCGTAGCGTTGTTCCGCGACTACTCTCTTGTATTGGTGGTGCAGCGACCCACATTCTATCCTCAACAGGACAGCCTGTCCTCTTGACGGCCTGTGCAACGGAGTATAGGTTTGCCGCTGCCGGAGTGAGATCGACGTTTTGACTTTTTGATGGAACCAGGAGCATAGCTTGGAGGCCAAGTCGCAAGGTGTTCTGCAAGCTGAAAATTCTTTCCAATCGAACCCGAGATTTACGCTTGACGCAGTTCGAGGCTTTTTCCCGGCGTTAACTCGAACCCCCGGCTTCATCTTTTTCGACAATGCGGCGGGAGCTCAGATCCCCCAGGTCGCAGTGGATGCGGTCAACCATCACCTTCTCGAATGCAACGTCCAGCGCGGCGGACGCTACCCGAAGAGCGTTGCAGTCGATGAAACCATTGCTCGAGCACGCCAGAGCGTCGCCGACCTGGTCAACGCTCGACACCCCACTGAAATTGCGTTTGGCATGAACGCCACCTCCTTCATTCGCCTCATCAGCCTTGCCGTTGGGCAAACCATCGATAAAAGGCATGAGATTGTCGTTACCGATATGGATCATGAAGCAAACGTTGCGACCTGGCTCACGCTGGAGCGCAATGGCGCCCGATTTCGCTGGTGGAAGATGCGGGATGACGGCAATCTTCATGTCGACGACCTGAAACCTCTGCTCTCGCAGGCAACGCGGCTGGTTGCGTGTACCCTGGCTTCCAATGCCATTGGATCGATAGTGGATGTCGCGGCCGCGGCGAAGGCCGCACACTCCGTCGGCGCCGAGATCTTCCTCGATTCAGTACATTACGGACCTCACGGGTCCATTGATGTTCAGGCCTTCGATTGCGACTACCTGGTCTGTTCTGGATACAAGATATTCGCTCCTCACATGGGATTTCTCTGGGGGCGCCAGGAATTACTTCAGAAGCTTCCTACCTTTAGAGAAGATTTCATTCCCGACGAACCGCCCGGCAAAATCGAGGCTGGCACTTTTATCTACGAAAATGTCGCTGGCATGGACGCGGCGGTTCAATATCTGGAAACGCTGGGTAAGAGCATCGGCGAATCGTCAGCAACGACTAGTTCGAGGCGGGAAATCTTACGGGGCGCGTTCGATGCGATTCGATCCTACGAAGAATCACTTTCGCTTGAAATGCTCGAAGTTCTGAACGAGTCCGGGGCGACGATCTACGGTATTGCTGACAAGAAGCGCATCCATGAACGTGTTCCGACTCTTTGTTTCAATCTTCCAGATAAAGCTCCCGCGGAAGTAACGGAAGAACTCGCAAAGAGAAATATTGGCGTGCGCGACGGGCACATGTACGCGCCGCGACTGATGAAGCGATTGGGGCTCACGAAGGAAAGCGGGGCAGTCCGGGCATCGCTCGTGCATTACAACACGATTGAAGAGGTGCGGCAGTTCGGAACAGCGCTTGCCGAGATCGTGAGCAATTGACTCGTTTCACCAGACGACCAAAGCGTGACTTTAGGAAACGCGGCGAAACCCTTGATGATTGACAAACAAGTCCAAAAGATTCGCTCTCGCTTCCGTATCTTCGAGCGCAAAATTTACCTCAACAGCTGTTCTCAGGGAGCGCTGTCGGATGCCGTGCAGGCCGGGATGGAGGAGTTCATTGCGAGTTGGCACGAGCAAGGCTCGCCGTGGGAACTCTGGGTGCAGCGGTACGAAGAGGCACGTGCTGCGTTCGCGAAGTTTATCAACGCGAGTCCCGATGAAGTGGCTGTCGTTACGAGCGCTTCGGCCGGTATCAATAGCGTCGCGAGTGCCCTGAATTTCCAGCAGCGGAAGAAAGTCGTGTTAGGCGAGTTCGAATTTCCTACGATGGGCCATATCTGGCTTGCTCAGCGAATTCGCGGAGCAGAATTGCACTTTGTACAAGCCGAAGGAAACTCGATTCCGGCGGCCGATTACGAGCAATTCATCGACAGCGAATACGTGCATCGTTCCCCTCACTCACGTCTGTTTTAAGAACGGATTTCGTTCCGACGTTTCCTCCGTCGTGAGTATTGCCCATCGCCGCGGTGCGCTCGTCATGCTCGACGACTACCAGGACTGCGGGACGCGTCCGGTCGACGTGAAAGCAATGGACCTCGATTTCTACGTGAGCGGAACGTTGAAGTATCTGCTCGGTCCCCCCGGTGTTGCCTTCCTGTACGTTCGCCCGGAACTCATTTCATCCCTTAGGCCTACTCTGACCGGATGGTTTGCGCAGAAGAACCCGTTCGCCTACGATCCGCAAACGATTCGACCTATCTCCCACTGCGCGAAGGTTCGAATCGGGTACACCATCCGTCCCCAATTTGTATGCGGCTGTTCCCGGTTTTGAAATGCTGCGTGAAATCGGAATGACGAATGTAGCGGAACATATCAAGCGGCTGGCTCAAACTCTCTTGAGGAATGTTCGGAAGTTAGGCATTCAGACCAAAACGCCAGCTGACAGCGTTGGCCCGTTGGTTGTGTTGCGCGCGAACGATTCAGCGTTACTGGTTCAGAAACTCGCTGAGAAGGGAATCGTCGTATCGAACCGGCACGACGGCCTCCGAATATCGTTTCACGTGTACAACACGATGGAAGATCTTGACGCTGTCGTCGAAACCCTCAAAGAAAACATCGGCCTCCTGGTCCGTGACAGCGCCAGCGTTGGCAGTCATGACTGACCCCACGTCTTCATCGGCTGGAATTTAGAGTTCGACAAACGTTCCGGCGGCGAAGGTCTACGCCGGCGTCTGAGCCAAAGGCAGCTCACCATGATGGCGATTGGCGGCGCCATTGGTGTAGGACTATTTCTGGGGAGCGGCGTAACGATCCGCCTCGCCGGACCCGCGGTCATCCTTTCCTACCTTCTAGGCGCAGGCATCGCCCTGATCATGTCGTACGCGCTGGCCGAAATGGCGGTCGTTCATCCGGTTGCCGGTGCATTCGGTGTATACGCGGAGAAATATCTCAACCGTTGGGCCGGTTTTTCCGTGCGAGCGACGTACGGAGCCGCACAAATTATCGCTATCGGTGCAGAAGTGACCGCCGCCGGCATTTACATCTCCTATTGGTTGCCAGACGTTCCTCAGTGGATTTGGGTGGTACTGGTTTCGTCCGCTCTGGTTGCCCTCAATTCCATGCAAGTCAATCTGCTGGGCGAATTCGAATATTGGTTTGCCATGATCAAAGTGGCAGCGATTGTGGTCTTCATCATCGTGGGGATCGCCTTGATTGTTGGCGTGGGTCCGCGAACCGCGATTGGCCTGTCAAATCTAACGCAGCACGGAGGATTCTTTCCTTCTGGTTGGAAGGGGTCTGGCTTTCGCTCACCATCACTGTGACCAGTTATATGGGAGTGGAAATTATCGCGGTCACTGCTGGAGAAGCCGAGCATCCGGAAGTCACCATCCCGCATGCCATGCGGAACATTGTCTGGCGGCTTATCTTGTTCTATGTGCTGGCAATCGCGATCATGGTGACGATGGTCCCGTGGAACCAGACGGGTAATTCATCAACGCTTTCGGGCAGCCCTTTTGTCGCCGCATTCTCGGCTGCGCACGTACCATTTGCCGCCGCAATCATGAATTTCGTTGTGCTTACGGCAGCGCTATCGAGTGTCAATACGAATCTTTATCTCTCCACCCGAATGCTATTCTCTCTCGGCCGTGAAGGCTTAGCCCCTGGCTGGATGGGCATGGTCAGCAGCAACGGGGTGCCGCACCGTGCGTTAATCGCTTCCACCGGCAGGAATTGTCGCCGCCATACTTCTGGCGGTCTTCGCCCCAAAGAATGCGTTTCTCGTCTTGTACGGCACTGCGGTGGCTGGAATGCTTTTCGTGTGGCTCATCATTCTCAGTACTCATCTACAATTTCGCAAGGCCATTCCCCGCGAGCGACTGTCGAGCTTACCCATGCGCTTTCCGGCTCATCCGTTTTTCACCCTGGTAGGAATATTGTCGCTCGTTGCGATCGCTGCAACGACCTTCTTTGTTGACGGACTGCAGTGGTCCGTACCGGCCTTCTGCGTATTCTTAGCCTTGATCTCGTTGTTGTATCTTCGCAGGCGTCAAATTGCTCCTGGTGGCCTTTAGATATGTGCATGGAACAAGAAGGTCAAGAAATGCTCCGAGCCAGCAGGGAGATTTACTCTTCGCTCAAACAACGATTCAAAGGAAAGTTGTTCCGTCCCGGCGATGCTGATTACGAAGATGCAAGAGCGATTTGGAATGGCATGGTAGCTCGCACGCCAGCACTCATCGCGCGGTGTGCCGATGTGAACGACGTACAAATCGCGGTACGCGCGGCCTCCGAAATCGGGATTCTGACTGCCATTCGTTGCGGCGGCCATAGCCTTGCTGGCTTCTCGACATGTAATGGCGGCTTGGTCATTGATCTGTCGAAGATGCGCCAGATCGCCGTCGATCCCCGCGCTCGCCGCGCCAGGTTTGAAGGTGGCTGTCTTCTAGGAACGATCGATACCGCAACGCAAAAGGCAGGACTGGTTTTTCCCGCTGGAGTGGTCTCTCACACCGGCGCCGCCGGGCTGATCCTGGGCGGAGGAACGGGATGGCTCACGCGTCGATTCGGATTGTCCTGCGACAACGTAGGAAGATTCACTCTCGTCACGGCCGACGGCACCCTCGTCCGCGCCAGCGCCAAAGAGAATCCGGAATTGTTCTGGGCCTTGCGAGGTGGCGGCGGCAACTTTGGAGTCGTGACGGAATTTGAAGTTCGGCTGCATCCCCTTACTTCCGTGGTGCTCGCCGAAGGCCTCGCTCCAGAGTCGGAGATTCGTCCTCTTCTTGAATCCTGGCGGGACTTCATGGCCGAGGCACCGCATGATTTGAAATGGAACATCGATCTTCGCCTTGCGCCGCACTCAGAACGCGTGCCGCCTGAACTTCGAGGACAACCTGTAGCCAGCAGTTCTCTGGTTTGGACCGGCAATCCAGAGGCAGGGAATCGGTATCTGGACCACGCGCTTTCCTTGTGTCGACCCGCGTCTATCCGAAAGAAGGTCGTGCCCTTCATCGATTTGCAGACCATGGCGGATTCGGATTTCCCACATGGTCGCCGCTACTACACCAAGTCAGGATATTTCTCTTCTCTCAGCAGTGATACTGTCGATCGTCTTGTGGACGCAGTTGTCTCGATGCCCTCGCCGGAAATCCAGATCGAACTGGCATATCTGGGCGGCGCGGCCGCAACGATGCCGGCGAACGAGACTGCCTTTGGCGATCGGAGCGCACCTTTCATTCTGAACCTGCTTGGCAATTGGTCGAACCCTGCTGCCGATGCCATCAACATCTGCCGGATTCGTGACCTGTTCCAGAAACTTCGTCCGGCAATGAAGCCCGGCGTTTACGTGAATTTCATGAGTGGGGATGAACAGGATCGCGTTCCTGAGGCATATCGCGAACGTTGGGATCGAATGGTTGCGGTGAAGTCGCATTATGATCCAGGAAACTTCTTCCGATTGAATCAGAATGTGCTTCCCGCGAACTCCGCGAAACCTAAAAGCGGATGGGATCCAACCGCTGGCAAACACTTCCCTGCCTGACCCTCCCCTGCCTGACCCAGAAAGATCGCATGCCCTTAATTTTGTAGTTGGAATGCCCCTTCCTTTTTTCTCTTCCAACAATCGTCGCTACACCCAAACGGAGTTATGCTCTACGGGATGAAATTCCGTCGCCAATGGTCTGTCGCGGGCCTGGTTGGGGTTGCTGCACTCGTTAGCGGGCTGGTCGTTTGGCGAGGAGTTGGTCCGCTAGGCGCGCTGAGAACTCGCCACGCAGTGAGCTTCAGTCGCGACATACGCCCCATTCTCAATCAGAACTGTGTTCAGTGTCATGGAGGAGTTCGACAGAAAAATGGTGTCTCGTTCATCTTCCGGGAAGAGGCTCTTGGCGTAGGGAAGTCTGGGCACCGAACGATCGTACCCGGCAAGCCCGATGAATCGGAACTGATCGCGCGATTGACCTCGAAGGATCCCGAAGAGCGCATGCCCTATCACGCCGCGCCTCTTCCGCCTCAACAGATTGCATTACTTCGACAATGGATTAAAGAGGGCGCCAAATGGGAGGATCATTGGGCCTTCGTTCCACCAAAACCTCAGCCGTTGCCCGGAGTGAAGCGGGCAGGTTGGGCACGTCAACCGCTGGACAAATTCATTCTCGCGCGGCAAGAGAAAGAGGGTCTCGCGCCTTCGCCCGAAGCTAGCAAATCAGCCCTCCTGCGCCGAGTGTCACTCGACTTGATAGGTCTTCCTCCTACGCCAGAGGAGCAGGCAGCATACCTGGCCGATTCCTCTTCCGACGCGTATGAAAAACAAGTCGATCGCCTGTTGGCCTCGCCGCACTATGGCGAGCGTTGGGCGGCTGTCTGGTTGGACCTGGCGCGTTATGCGGATAGTAAGGGATACGAGGCCGATCGGGAACGTCCCGGGGTATGGCCCTATCGCGATTGGGTCATCGATGCATTGAATCGGAATCTTCCGTATGACCAGTTCGTAATCAAGCAGCTTGCCGGAGACTTGCTTCCTGACTCGACATTCGAAGATCAGATCGCGACTTCATTTCACCGGCAAACTCCCAACAATGACGAAGGCGGCACCGATGATGAAGAGTTCCGGTTGGTTGCAGCGATGGATCGCTCGGCGACCACCTGGTCCGTACTGACTGGCCTCACCATGAATTGTGTGCAGTGCCATTCACATCCATACGATCCGATTCGCCACGCGGACTACTACAAGTCTCTCGCATTCTTCAACACTTCCCGTGACGCCGATCTTCCCGAAGACACGCCGGTTCTGCACGTTCCAAAAGACAAAACAAAATATCCAGAAGCAGCAAAACTTCAGCGGGAAATGGCGAACCTCACTCGGTCGATCACCGATGTCGGGCGACAATTAGACGGTCAAACCCATTGGATCCCGGCGCCGATTGTTGCGGCGTCGGCCAATGAATCGGCTGCACTACTCTGGGATGCGAACGAGACTCAGCAAGATCTCGCCAATTTGAACGGCGAAAAAATATCGGCGAAACAGAAAGACGATAAGCGCAAGGAGTTTCTGAAAGACATTGCCGAAACGAGAAAGATGGCTCATGCCAAGGCGAGTGAACTATCAATCGCCATTCCGCTCCGGGACGGCGAAGTGCGAGCGCCAGCGAACCTGCCCGGACGAGTGGCGTACCAACTGACTGCCAAGATCGACGCCGCCGTACTCTCGGCTGTTCGTATCGAGGTTCTGCCTCTGAATCCGGAGGTTGCGCAACACAGTCCCGAAGACGGTTTCATCGTCGACCAGATCGATGGCTGGATCATCCGACCGGACGGGCACCAGGAAAAAATTGCTTTCCGCTATTTCATTTCTGATTCCGAGGAGAATCTGGAAGCTGCGGTTGGCCGAACGGTTTCTTTCGGGCCGAACGCGAGCGGAGATCGGCGGAAAGGGGCGTTCGCCGCGAACCCGAATTTATTTCGAGCGCGCTGGATAATAGGCGTTCCGGCATCGCCACTGCAAATGTCGCCGGGCAGCCGCCTCAAAGTGGTTCTCACCCAGGCAGAGAACATTACCGACAAGCCAGCTCACGTGAAACGCGCGCGTATCGCGGCTACCGCCGATTCGTCGTGGTCCTCGTTGGCAAACGATCCCACGTTTGGCGCGAACCTCGGTCAACTAATCGATCTGGCACGGCAGCTCTCAAAGATCCCCAGCGTTGAAACTCCAGTGATGGCTGAGGAAGCCGATTACGAGAAACGGGACACTCGGGAATTTGATCGCGGGAATTTTCTGACAAAGATCGGGCCTTCGCTTGAGCCGGATGTCCCCGCGATATTTCCGAAACTTCCCGCAAACGCTCCGCGCAATCGCCTGACGCTCGCAAAATGGTTTTTCGCTCCAGGACAGCCACTTACGGCTCGTACGACCGTGAACCGATACTGGGAGCAACTCTTCGGAACGGGGATCGTGGAGACGCTCGAGAATTTCGGAAGTGTCGGCGAAGAGCCGAGTCATCCGGAATTGCTCGACTGGCTCGCACTCCATTTTCAAAATGATCTGCACTGGGACGTGAAAGCTCTGCTGCGCGAATTGGTGACCAGCGCGACGTATCGTCAGAGTGCAAAATCGACGCCGGTTCCTACGGAGAAAGATCCGCGCAACCGCCTGCTGGCACGCGGTCCGCAGCAGAGACTCACGGCAGAAATGGTGCGTGACCAGGCTCTCATGGCAGCTGGTCTATTAACGGACAAGATGGGAGGGCCTCCGGTCATGCCACCGCAGCCCGAAGGCGTATGGAACTCGGTATACAACGACAGCAAATGGGTGGACGCGACCGGCCCCGATCGATATCGCCGAGCGATTTATACGTACATCAAACGGACCAGCGGCTATCCAAGTTTTCTGACCTTCGATGCCTCAGAACACGACGTGAGTATGGCGAGGCGAATATCCACGAACACGCCTCTGCAGGCCCTCGTCGTTCTGAACGATCCGGTTTATCAGGAAGCCTCCGAAGCTCTGGCGCGCCGCATGATGCACGCAGCGGGCGATCTTGATTCGCGCTTGCGATGTGGAGCACGCTTGGTTTTATCTCGTGATCCGACCGATGGGGAGCTCAGGACACTGCGAAATTTGTATGACACGGCTCTCACCGCTCAGGTAGGGCCGAAAATTGTGAAGGTATCGTCCAAGACGCAGCCTGCATCTGCTAAGGACCTTGCGGCGATGACGGCCGTCGCCAGTGTTTTGTTCAACCTTGACGCGGCTATGACCCGGTGACGGCTATGTCGAAATCCAAATTCGTTCGGACCGATCTGCCAAGCGAGCTAAAGCCTGTTACGCATCCGGAATTGCAAACGGTCCTGCTGCAGGCGCAAACTCGCCGTCATTTCCTGCGAACAGTAGGCAGCGGATTGGGAACACTTTTCGTTGGGACTTCGCTGGCGAAATACGCGACCGCGAATGATACGGCGCTCGATTTTACGCGGCAGCCTTCAACCCCGCTGTCTGCGCTCCCGCCTCAGTTTGCCTCGAAGGTTCGCCGCGTGATCTACCTCCACATGGCCGGAGCGCCCAGCCAACTGGAACTTTTCGAGCACAAGCCGGATTTGAAACGACTCGACGGAGAGGATTGCCCGGCATCTTTCCTTGCAGGCAAGAGATTCGCCTTTATCAGTGGCGTTCCCAAACTTCTGGGATCGCAATATCCGTTTCATCAGGTTGGGCAGAGCGGCCACTGGATCTCTGATCGTTTGCCGCATCTGGAAGAACATCTCGACGAGATTTGTTTCATTAGGTCGATGCACACGGACCAGTTCAATCACGCTCCCGCCCAGTTGCTGGTTCACACCGGAAACGCGCGGCTTGGATATCCCTCGCTCGGATCTTGGGTTCTATACGGATTGGGAACGGAGAATCAGAATCTCCCTGGCTTCATCGTGTTGTTGTCGGGAGGGAAGTTACCCGACGGCGGCAAGCAATTGTGGAGCTCGGGATTTCTGCCGAGTGTTTATCAGGGTGTACAGTGCCGTTCTCATGGCGAGCCGGTTCTTTATCTGGACAATCCACCTGACGTAAGCCGACCGTTGCGGCGGAAGATGTTGGATGCGATCGATCAGATCAACCAGCAAACCTACGCCGAGTTTGGTAATCCTGAAACTGTAACGCGAATAGCTCAATACGAACTTGCTTTCCGCATGCAAATTGATGCGACTGACGCCATGGATATTCGAAAAGAACCCGCTGCCGTGCTGGCTAAATATGGATCGAAGCCGGGCGAATCCAGTTTCGCGAACAATTGTCTCGTCGCCCGTCGTTTGGCAGAGCGTGGTGTGCGATTCATCCAGCTCTATCATTGGGGATGGGATTCGCATGGCGCCGATGCCAAGGAAGCTCTTAATCTGGGATTTGCCGATCGCTGCAGGGAAGTCGATCAGCCGACTGCCGCATTGCTGGCCGATTTGAAAGAGCGGGGTATGCTCGATGACACCTTGATCGTATGGGGCGGCGAGTTTGGCCGTACGCCGATGCGGGAAAACAGAAATGGCCAGAAGATGAAGTATGTGGGCCGCGACCACAACCCGGGCGCATTTACCATCTGGATGGCGGGGGGCGGCGTCAAAGCCGGGTTTGCCCACGGGCAAACTGACGAGATGGGATACGAAATTGTGAAGGATCCGGTTGAAATTCGCGATGTGCATGCGACGATGCTGTACTTGCTGGGTTTCGATCATCGCAAGCTCAATTATTCTTTCCAGGGATTGGAGCAGAAACTGACGACGGTGAAGCCAGCGCGCATTGTTACCGAGATCCTCGCATGACGCCTTTCACAGGATGCTTTCCAGACAACCTCAAAGGTAAGCCGCGTTCATGATGGTGCCTGGTCACCGCATCTCCTGGCGGGCCGGTTTAGCGTGGGCCGGACTGCTAGTAATTTTGATTTTGCCTGTCCTTGTAATTTTCCTTCCTCCAGATGGAATTGAGCGTTCGGATTGGGCGCAGTTCATCGGACGATTTCATCCTCTAGCAGTCCACTTTCCGGTTGCACTGCTGCTGCTGGTGCCGGTTCTCGAACTGGCCGGCCGAAACTCTCGCTTCTCTTTTCTTCGACTCTCGACCGGATTTATCCTTGGTGTCTCGACCCTCGCTGCCTCCGTTGCCGCCATGCTCGGCTGGTGCCTGGGTCGAAGCGGAGGATATTCCGGGCCGTTGTTAGAGCAACACATGTGGGGTGGAATTGCTCTCGCGGGAGTCTGCTGGTTGTGCTGGATGTTGCGCACAAACGAACAAGGGACTGGAATTCCTTACGCGGTGACGCTTGCGATAGGGGTCGGCCTCGTGTCCTGGACCGGCTATCGCGGGGGCCAATTATCCTTAGGAGAAGAGCACCTCACTGAACATATGCCCGCCGGACTGCGGCACGTTTTAGGCTTACCCGACAGCTTGAAATCATCGAACGGTGTTAGCGCGAACACGTTTTACGGCGCGCGGATTCAGCCCATCTTTGAGGCTCGTTGCGTTACATGTCACGGCCCGACGAAACACAAAGCCAATCTACGGCTCGACAGTTACACCGCGTTAATGCGAGGCGGAAAAGACGGCCCCGTGGTGCGTCCGGGAAACTTTCAAGGGAGCGACCTGTTCCGTCGAATTACTTTGGCTTCCGATCACGACGACTTCATGCCGAAAGAGAACAAGAAACCCCTGTCGGCAGATCAGGTGAAGTTGATCGAAGTTTGGATTGCAGCTGGAGCTTCCAGTACGACTGCAACGGACGGCATGAAGGATGCGCCCAAGGAGTCGACGTCGCCGGTCGCGCCGGCCCCGGTCGCGCTAGCCGAAGTAACCTTCGCGGAGATTGATCCTGTCAACGTATCAAAACTCAGAGCGTCCCTTGCGCCGGTTGTGGAGCAACTGAAAAAGCGGTTCCCAAATAGTTTGGAGTACGAGTCGCGGAGCTCAGCCGACCTGCAGCTGAATGCTTCGATTCTTGGAGCGAAGTTTGGAGACGGCGACCTGGCGGCCTTCACACCTGTTGCTGAACATATCGTGTTCGCGGACTTGTCTCGCACTGCTATTACCGATCATTCCGCCACCGTAATTGCCCAGATGAAACGCTTGCGTGTGCTGAAGCTGCTGAACACCGATATAACCGACACGACCGTGCGGGATTTGAGTGGCCTTGAGCAACTGGAATCGTTGAATGCTTTCGGAACTCGCATCACGTCAGCATCGCTGCTTACTCTAGAAAAACTTCCGAAGCTGGCACATGTTTACGCAGGCCAAACCTCGATTTCGGCAGGCGCGACGATCCCGAAAGAGTTGGTTGGCAAAGTTGTATTTTGATGGGTTCGTACGGTTTAGGTTTTCTTGAATCGTATTGGCACCATGAACGTGGCGACCTTATTGCGTTTCGAAGAAATACAACCGCTTCAATCCCGGCTTGCTTCCGCAAAAGCTCGATTGAGTTCCGCGTGACCTTTGTTTCAGTTAGGTTGAGCGACTCTAACTTTTCGAGCTTCATGAGTTCTTTCGCCCCCGTCGAAGTCACGCCCGTATTTGAGAGATCAAGAGATCTCAAGTTGGAAAAGTTGCCGATAGCCTGCATACCTCTATCCGTAACTCTGGTCCGGGCGAGTTCCGCATCCACGATCAGGTTTGCAACGGGTGCAAGCTGCGTCCAAAGTGGTGTCCGTGCACTTTGCTGGAGCGCTCATCGTCCTCAGGATCAAGCCGTCCGTCGGATTTTGCGAGCGCGGTACGAGATGTATTCCTAGAGACGATTCCAGATCCGAAATTGTTTTCAGTTGCGGGCGGTAGTCTCGCGCTAGAGGCGGCGCAGCTCTTGTCCTGTTCGGTGGCTGGCGACAACGCAAGCGCTGAATCCGCGACCTTCATCTTCGCTCCGTTCGTAATCCAAACTTCAATGACCTTGATTTCGGCCGCACTCAGAGCCGGCTTTCCTTCCGCCGGCATGAATTCTTTGCTTTCTCGCGGCAAGCGTCACGCGCCGCAGCAAGTTCGCTCTCAGCGGGTAGCCCCCGCCTGGATGATGGGGCCGTCCTTGCCTCCGCGCATCACGTGATCGTATGTGTCCAGCCGCAGCTTTCCCTTGAATTTATTCGCGCTGTGGCAAGTCACGCATTTTCCATCGAAAATCGGCTGTACCCGCGTCGCATAAAAGCTGGTTGGATCCACTTCAGTTTTCTTTTCCTCGCCCAGCAGTTCGCGCAACGGTGCCGGCGAATGCTCGGTCAGAAAGTTCTCGCCGTGGGTCAGTTTGCCGCCCTGATCGCTCGTCCATGTCAGCAAGCCAATAGTCGCCAGCAGCATCACCAGATATGCGCTACGGTTCTCGTTAAGTCCCCAGCAAATAAGGCTGGCGGAGGCAAGACACAGCCCGCCCCACATGTGTCGCGTTACCAATGAGCCTTCGTAGCCGCCGCTCCAGGCCAACAACCATCCAAGCCATGCCGAGGCAATCGCGGCAACTGTGGCCAGTCCCAACACAAACTCCGCTGCTTTTCGCAAATGTTCACGTTCGCGAATTAGCGCCGCAAGCTCGAGCAATGGCACGAGCAGGAGCAAAGCAATCGGGAGGTGCACTGCGAGCGGATGGAACCGGCCGAGAAATTGAGCCCAATCGGCCCGCTGAACCCCGTCCGGAGGGTTGTACCAGGCCAGAAACGGTAGTGGGAGGATCGCGAGCACGCCGACGGCCATGATCCTCGCGCGGACTCGAAGTGGCATGCGGTTTCCGTTACGTCCTGCGCAGGAGTGTGATGCGTCCAATCGGCAGCCACTCCGCCACTAAGATGTCGCCATTGTGAAGGAAGATCGCGTCGTGAGGGGTAATGAACTTTCCCGGAGTAAATTGCGAGCGGGACTGGTTGCGGCGCGATCCAACTTCGCCATTTTCCGTCTTACCATCCCCGAGTTGCACGACCACGTTGTAGTCGAGATCGAGGATGCATACCTGGCTGTCCAGATCGGGGCAAACCATCCACTCGCCTTGAGTATGAAAATTACATGGCATACGTAGGTGGGCCTCATCCTTGATTGTCTTGAGATGAACGCCATCAAGCGTGAACGTCTGAATGCGGCGGTTTCCGCGGTCGGCGATCACCAGCAGTGGCTTCTCTCCGCGAGGATCGACCCACTGCCCGTGGGGATTGTCGAGTTCCGCATCTGCATGTCCCGGCCTGGCAATTTCGCCGAGAAACTTTCCCTCCATCGAGAAGCGCAACATATGATTCGAACCGTAGCCATCCCCAACGTAGAAATCGCCGTTGGGTGCAAACGCAACGTTTGTAGGCACGAAGTCGATTGGATGCTCGGCATAGTTCGGATCTTCTTTGGGATATCCGTGCACCCAGATTTCTTCGCCGCTCAAGGTAGTCTTCACGACCCTGCAGCGGTTGATGTCGCAGTGGTAAAGGAATTCTTCTTTTCCTTCCCGCCGCAATTTCAGTCCGTGTGCGCCTCCACGAAACCCTTCGCCGAAAGCGCGAATGAATCGACCCTTCTGCGTCGAACACAACGATGGCTTCACCGCGCATGCTCGATTTGTGGACAGTGTGACCGACATAAATGTTGCCCTGCTCGTCCTGACAAAGCCCGTGTGTATCGCCCCAGACCAAACCCGGCGGCGGTATCAGCCAATCATGCACGCATTCGTACGTATGTGCGCCGGAGCCGAGCACCTGCAGGCGAGTCCCCGACTTGTCAGAAGCGTGAACATAGACCGATGGCATTGCAGCCGCCAGGCCGGTCGCAGTACATGCGGCCAGAAAGGATCGCCGAGTTTGCTGTTTCATCTCGGACCTCATCTAACTCAACAGACCGTTCACTACCTTTGCCGGAATCACACCCGTAAATTTCTGGTCCAATCCCTGAAACTTAAAGGTCAGTTTCTCATGGTCAATTCCCGAGCAAGTGCAGCAATCGTAGCGTTGAAATCACGCACATGAACTGGGTCGCGGACAGTGTTGTAGCTGTACTCGTCCGTTTCGCCGTAATCAATGCCAGGTTTGGCGCCGCCACCAGCCAGCCAAACCGTGAAGCATCGAGGGTGATGATCGCGTCCATAGTTGTCTTTGGAAAGTCCGCCCTGGCTATAAACCGTCCGCCCAAACTCTCCGCCCCAGATCACCAGCGTGTCGTCGAGCATCCCTCGTCGCTTCAAATCTGTGACGAGAGCGTAGGAAGCCCGATCGGTCGCCATACACAATTTCGGTAGCATGCCGACGCAGTCGCCATGCACATCCCAACCACGCTGATAGATTTGCGTGAAGCGCACTCCCCGCTCCGCCATGCGGCGGGCGAGCAGACAGTTATAGGCGAAGGTGCCAGGTTTCTTTGCCTCCTCCCCGTAGAGCGCCCACGTGCTCGCCGGTTCGTCCCGCATATCGGTCAGTTCGGGGACCGAGGTTTGCATGCGAAATGCCATCTCGTATTCCTGAATGCGCGCGTGCGTTTCCGGGTCGCCCATCTCTTCGTATGTGATCCGGTTGATCGCGTTGACGCTATCGACGAGTGCGCGCCGGGTTTCTCCGCTCATGCCTTGCGGATTTTCGAGATACAGCACCGGCGATCCCTTCCGAACGAAAAGCCACACCGGAGTATTCGTTTGACAGAAATCCGCTGCTCCACAGCTTGGGAGAAATCGGTTGCTGATTGGAATGCGGAATTAGAGAGGAATTGAGCACCACAAATGTAGGAAGATTCTCGTTCATGCTGCCAAGCCCGTACGACAACCATGCTCCAAGAGAAGGCTTTCCGGGCACCATGTTGCCGGTGTTCATCAGCAGGATAGCGGGCTCATGGTTGATGGCGTCGGTATGAAGTGAGTAGACAACAGCAAGATCATCGACCATCTTTGCGGTGTAGGGAAGAAGATCCCCCACCCAGCGACCCGACTTACCTTGTTGAGTGAACTTCCAGTGCGATGGAGCTACCGGGAATCGGGCCTGGCCCGCCGTCATTCCAGTTAACGGCTGGTTGCCACGAATCGAATCGGGAAGATCTTTGTCGTAGAGCGCAGCCAGACCGGGCTTGTAGTCCCACATGTCCATTTGCGGAGGAGCACCCGACATGAAGAGGTAAATCGAACGCTTTGCCGTCGGCGCAAAATTTGGCAGGCGAAGGAACTCTGCGCCGGGCAATGCAGGCGCTTGAGATGCGCGCGCTGTCCCCTCAGTCAATTTGTTTCCTATGAGAACGGACAGGCCGGCCCATCCCAAGGTCTTGCCGAACCGGCCAAGAAAATGACGCCGGCTCTCCAGTCGCAGCCATTCTTCCCGTAAAGACTTAGGAATCGGAAGATCGTAGATGGACGGACCGGTGCCGTGATTGTCACCGCAAAGACCTTGGTGACCGAACTGCTCGCCTGGCTTCTGAGAATTCATTTGTTGATTACCGCATCAAGATTCAGCGCCGTGCTTGAAACCAGCATCCATGCGGCAAGTTCCGGCGCCGGAATGGTTTCATCCACTTTACTCTCACCCACATTCAGCAGCCGTACCGCTGCAGCCGGTTCTTTGGAGTATGTCGCCTCGAACTTGATCAATGCACCTTCGAGAGCACTTTTTTCGCGCGGGTTCCATCCGCGGGCAAGCAACACTTGCCCCAGGTAGTCCAGCCGATCGCCATCTTTTGACGATTTGTGGATCAAGCGCTCCGCGAGTTTTCGCGCTGCTTCAAGCCGCAGCGGCTCATTCATCGAGACCAGCGCCTGCAGCGGAGTATCGGTGCGCTGGCGTCTCGTGCATGCCGCATCACGCATCGGCGAATCAAACGTGTCCATGTCGGGCATGGTGGCCATTCGCTTCCAGAACGTATAGAGGCTTCGCCTGTACAGCGCGTCGCCGTGGTCCTGCACATATTTTCGAGTATTGCTGGCGTCGTGGCTGCCGTCCCATATACCGTGAGGTTGGTAGGGTTTCACGCTCGGACCACCGATCTTTTCGACGAGAAGCCCACTTGCAGCCAGTTCTGTATCTCGCAACATCTCGCTATCCATGCGAAAGCGCGGCCCGCGGGCCAACAAGCGATTCTTGGGATCCTTTTCAGCAAGCTGCGGAGTGAAACGAGCGGACTGGCGATAGGTTGCGGAAAGTACCAACTGTTTGTAGAAGCGCTTCACATTCCAGCCGCTGTCGCGGAAATCGACTGCGAGCCAGTCCAGTAATTCTGGATGACTGGGACGCGCGCCCATAATGCCGAAATCCTCTGTCGTTTCGACAATTCCAGTTCCAAATATCTCCTGCCACATTCGGTTCACCATCACGCGCGCGGTGAGTGGATTGTTGGAACTCACCGTCCACTCAGCAAGCCCTAATCGATCTGGGAACGTGCCGGCGGGTAGTGGCGGCAGGAAATGAGGCACCGCTGGCCGGACACGTTCTGTACGCGCGTTATAGACTCCGCGAGTCAACATATCGGCGTAGGCAAGCCCGGGCGCTTCTTCACTCACGATCGAAATGTCACCATCTTTGAAAGAGTATCGAGTTCGTTGTTCAGTGGCGGAAGTTGCGCTGTCAGAGATCGGTCGCTTCGTCGCGCTGCGCAAAATAGAAATCGCTCACAACGTTGAATTGATCGTCGGACCAAATTGAGGGCGGTTTCTGAACGATCTCTGAAACGTAGTCTTCGAAGGGAAGCCGTGCGATCTCATCGGGCGAAAGTTCACGAGAGTAGAAACGAAAATCCTGATATGCAGACTGGCGAAGAGGATCCACGTCGGGAGATATCCGTCCAAAAGTCATTGGCGCTGACGTCTGTATGCTGCCTGCTAACTTGTCTTGCACTGGCCAGAACATCCAGAAGATGGCCATCCATATAAGCTTGAGCCGCTGGCCTTCCCTGAACCCGAGTAGGTCGCGACGATATGATTCCAACGGCCCTCGATCAACGCGACGTCTCTTGTCTCAACCGTAATTGCGTTGCGCGGGCTTTCGTGAGCTAGCATAAAAGCCAGCTTGCGTTGATTGATGCGGAGTTGCCAGCCTCGTGAACCATTTCTGGAGTCGGCTCGAGCCACAATCACTCCGCTCGGCAACTTGGCGTCTTTGGATTCGAGCGGACGCAAGTCCGGCCGCAGCCATAGTGCAAGGGTGAACGGCTGGTTTCCTTCCGTGTCGCCCGCATCCGGCAGGTCGAGCCGGGTCGTGGTATCCATCCTCATGTAGGGCCAGAGCAGAATTCCCTCGCCCCAAATCACCGGACTCTCGGTCGCCGAAACGCTTTTCGGTCCCGCGGATGTCGCAGAATTGGCGAACGTCACCGCCATTCTGTTCGTCGAAACGAAGACGTACCTGCAAATCTGCGGTGTCCACGGGGCGCGGTTTAGTTTGAGGATCCTTCATCCATGCGGTCACAAGTTCGCGCGCATGGATACGCCGCTCGTGGATCTGGTTTTCGATGGCCGACCTTTTTGCCAGCGTTTGTTCGTAGGCCGCGCGATTGTTATCTTTCGGGACGCGAATAAACGGCGGCCAATCTTGCCGATCGTCATTCGAAGGATTCTCCGTCAGATTGTTGAAGAATGCAGTCAGACGATAGAAGTCGTTGCGCGTAATGGGATCAAACTTGTGATCATGGCAGACGGCGCATCCTGTGGTGAGACCGAGGAAAGCCGCGCCGAACGCTTCGGCTCGTTCGCGCTTGTTGTTCACCCTCAGCTCTTCGATGAGCGATCCACCTTCGCCAGAACTGATGCCGGCCCGCAGAAAGGCGGACGCCACGATCGAATCCAGCGTTTTCGCGGGCAGCATGTCTCCCGCAATTTGTTCTTTCACGAAGTCGTCAAACCGCTTGTTCTGGTTGTACGACTTGATGACGTAGTCCCGATACGGCCAAATACTTCGAAAGTTGTCGAGGTGCAACCCGTGCGTATCGCCGTAACGCGCGACGTCCAGCCAATAATGCGCACGATGTTCGCCGTAGCGGGGACTCTCGAGCAAGCGGTCCACGACTTTTTCATACGCATCCGCGGAACCGTCCAACACAAATGCTCGCACTTCCTCAGGTGTCGGCGGCATCCCGGTCAGGTCGTATGTGACGCGCCGGATCAGCGTCGGACGATCCGCCTCTTCCGACGGCGCGAGTCCCTCCTTCTCGAGTCGGCTCAGAATGAATTCATCGATCGGGTTGCGCACCCACTGCCGATTCTTCGTTTCCGGCACGGCAGGAAGTTTCGGAGCGATGAACGACCAATGCTCCTCATACACCGCACCTTCTTTTACCCATTGACGCAAGAGTGCGACCTGCTCCGGCTTTAATGTGCGGTGCGCTTCGGGCGGAGGCATCCGCTGTTTGGGATCGCTGGACTCGATCCGTTGCACAAGAGGACTCTTGTTCGGGTTCCCGCGGACGATCGCCGGCCCGAACTTGTCATGCGCCGCAAACGCGAATTCCGCACGATCCAGCCGCAATCCAGCTTTTCGAGCGCCAGGATCGGGACCATGGCAGGCATAACAGTTCTCCGAAAGAACAGGCTGTATTGTCTGGTTGAACGACAGGCGTTCGGCATTTCCCGGGGACGCGGTCCGGCGAACGAACCAGGAGGCTAAGATCCCGGCAAGGACGATCGCAGAGAGAAACAGAAGTCGAGAGCGCTTTTTCGGATCAAGCCTGTCGAGTTCTCGGACTGTATTCACCATGCGTCGTAGCCAGCGATCGCAGACGGTCAGAGGTTCGGACCGCCAGGAGGACAAGGGCGAATGTTCAACTTAGGGACACCGCCGCTCTCGAATCCCGTGATTGTAGCTCAGCGATGGACGGGAAAGCCGGGTCTTCATCAAAGGCGTTCACAGACTTCGATTGCAAGAGAACCGATCAGCTAGCACTCTCAATCCGTTCTTCTATCTTCGTGACGCCGCCGTGCCGATGCAATCGTTGCCTCACGGCTCGCGTTGTTCCTGCGGCCTTGGCACGCTTCATCGCGAGGAATATCCTTACAGTCGTCGAGACGAGGTAAATATGACAACGAGATTTTACTTAGCCGTATGTCTTTTTCCAATTTTATTGGCTGCAGCGATCGCACAGACCGGAAGTGGTAAGACACCCGAAATGTCCACCGATGTTGGGAAGTCTTCCAGGATGAATGAACTATCGCACCAGGGAAGAACCGGAGATTACCTTCTCGGCAAAGTCGTATTTGCAGGCTTGCCCACAGGATCATTTCCGTGGGATCCCATTCCGATTAACGTCACCTGCGGCGGAAAGATCAAGTACACCGCGAACGCCGATCCCAAAGGAAATTTCGAGATCGTAGCAGCTCAGTCGGATCCCAAATCACAGCAGCTTGGAACTGATGGTTCGAAACCTGCGTCTGAATTCGTCGGTTGTGCCGTCGAAGCTGCGCTGGCGGGTTTCGATTCCACCACGCTGACCGTCGTAAACCGAAATATCCTCGACAATCCGGATATTGGCACGATCCAGCTCACTCGCGAAGAAGGAGCAGGCGGGGCCGCGGTCAGCAGCACTACAGCCTCGGCTCCCAAAGACGCGACGAAAGCCTTTGAGAAGGCCCGCAGCGAGTGGATCGAGAACAAGCCGGACAAGGCTCAACATGACCTTGAGAAGGCCGTCCAGGTCTACCCGCAATTCGCGGAGGCCTGGTATCAACTGGGAAGGATTCAGGAAGCATCCAACTCGCCGGATGCGCAGAGTTCGTTCTCGAAGGCCGTAGCGGCTGATCCGAAATTCGTCCTTCCCTACGGACACCTCGTTGCGTACGCGGCCAAGGCAGAGAAGTGGCAGGAAGTCGCTGACGATACGTCGCACCAATTAGAAGCGGCGCCGCGCGGCACAGCACAAATCTGGTATTTCAACGCACTGGCAAATTACAAGCTGAATAAGAAGGATGTCGCCGAGACCAGCGCAGCCAAAGCGCTGGCCATGGATCCTCTCCATACACAGCCCAACACTGAACAATTGTTGGCGGTTATTCTCGCCGACAAGAGAGATTTTGCCGGAGCACTGATGCACCTGCGCAATTGCTTGACGTATCTGCCTGCCGGACCGAATGTCGATCTGGTGAAGCAGCAAGTCGCCCAGTTGGAGAAAATGGTTCCGGCCGCGAAATAAGGCTCACAGAATCAATCGATGCGTCGCAGTCAAGGCTGCTTCGAGCCTGGCCTGATCTGCTCTGCAGGGACGACGCCATGGCCTTCGAGCACCGAATAGAATTTGTCGGCGTCAAGGTTGCTCAACGTCTCGACGCCGCCGGATGGCCAGCGAATCTCAACCTTGTCAATCTTCTTAACAGCGCCTAATCCGAAATGGACTCGCAAATCATTTTGCGAAAGATAACTGCCGCCGCTATGAATTTCGTCAGTCTGAGTCATTCCGCCAGCCGTGATCTTGATTCGCGCATTTAGCGCCAAACGATTGCTCTTAGTTCCGGCCAGTTCAAAGCTCACCCAGTGGTGGCCGGGAATTCCATGATTCTTCAAGATCATGGGACCGCCATCCAGGTCGCTGACGACAACGTCCATATTGCCGTCATTGAAAAGATCGCCGACGGCCACTCCACGCGAGACTCGTCTTTCCCGCAAGCGCCGGTCCGGCCAAATCGCTGGCATCGCAAAATGTTCCATCCGTCTGGTTCATGTGCAGCAATTTGGGTTCGCGATAGCCGGCGCCGGACGGCAGGGAATCGACCTGCGGATAAACCTGGCCGCTCACGGCGATCAAATCAAGCCATCCATCGTTGTCGAAATCAACGAAGGCCGTGCCCCACTTCACCCATGGCAAGGAAGGCAGCGCCGCGCCGGAAGCGTAGGAAACTTCCGTGAAATTCCAGTTGCCATCGTTGCGGTAGAGCAGATCGTTCTCATTCTCGAAATTAGTGACAAATAAGGATGGACGCCCGGTGTGAAGATAGTCGCCAATCGCGATCCCCATGGAGGCCTGCTCGGAACCGTCCTCGCTAACGGCCGTGCCGGACTCGAGACCGATATCTTTAAATTTTCCATTGCCTTCATTCTTGTAAAGAAATTTCGGAGTCGAATCGTTGGCGACGTAAATATCGGGCCGCCCCGTATTGTTGAAGTCCGCCCACAAAACTCCCAGGCCGTAATATCCGTTGGGATCATCCACTCCAGCGCTCTTTGATACGTCGGTGAAGGTCCCATCTTTATTGTTGTGGAAAAGCGAATCGCCCGCGCCCTTCAGGCCGCGAGGACCACACTGCACGTCGAGGCCGCGATACTTGCAGTTCGGAGACTTGCCGAAAGCAGGCAGATCGTTGAGGTGAAAATCGACGTAGTTGGTGACCATGAGGTCGACGAAACCATCTCCGTCATAGTCGCCGAACGCAGCGCCCGTTGACCAGCGTCCATCGGCGACGCCGGCCTTGGCAGTCACATCGGTAAATGTGCCGTTGCCGTTGTTGCGGTAAAGAACATTTCCTCCGAGGCAAGTGATATAGAGATCGGGCCAGCCGTCATTGTCGATATCGCCGACTGCTCCTCCCATGGCGAAACAGGGAGTGCCGATCCCGGCTTTCAGCGTCACATCGGTGAAGGTGCCGTCATGATTGTTGTGGTAAAGCGCGCCGGAACTTTTCTGCCCCTTGACCGCCATTTCCACGCTCGGAGCATTGGTGAAGTAGATGTCCGGCCAGCCATCGCGATCATAGTCGAATAAAATCACGCCCCCGCTCATCGATTCCACGATGTATTTCTTCGCGGGGTCGGAGGAGTGCTTGAAGGTAATTCCAGCCTTTTCGGTTACGTCCTCCAGTTGAGGCACCGTGCGGCCAACACACTTGTACGCTTTGGCGCCCGGAGGTGGCGGAGCCGGCGTGGGATGGCCTTCTTGAGCCCGGACCAAGCTCGCCACCAGAAAGATCAGAAGAAATATGTTTCTGAAAAAGCTATGTAGAGAGGTGCTCAATCATTCCCCTTCAGAGCCAGGCTCGGCTCACCGGCTTTGCATGGATTGCAGTCCGGCCTTTTCACGCTGCTTCGCTTTCAGATCTTTGTAAATCTCCAGTTCGTGGTCAGCCTCGGTAGTCATCTGCGCTTTGCGGTAAGCGGCTTGCAACTGATAATGCATGTAGTCGGTCTGCGGACTGAGACTCGCCGCGATCCTTAAGTGGTCTATAGCATCGTTCAGTTGCCCACGATCCAGCAAAACTTTCCCTAATTCATAGTGAGCGTTGGCGTGATTGGGCTGCTCCGCAATTACCTGTCGGAAAAGATCAACTGCATCGTCCAAGCGCGACTGCTGAAGGTAAACGAAACCCAGGTTGTAGAGGGTATCGGGGTCGGTGGGCTCGAGTTTCAGTTCAGCCTGGAATTCCGCGGCCGCTTCCGGCCAATGCTCCCAACGAATATCCGCCTGCCCCTCGAAGTAGTGCGCTTTAAGCAAAGCGGGATCAGTCTGGAGCGCGCGCTGAAAAGTTGCGACAGCATGGGCATAGTCGCCGATTTCAATCCATAATTGGCCTATCAGGAGCAGACTCTTCGTTGCGGACGATTTTCTTTCTCAAATTCATCAAGAACCTCTCCGGCTTTCTTTAAATCGCCTGCATGCGAGAGAGAAGCGGCCCATGCGTAGCCCACGGTCGAGTCTTGCATACCCCGAACCCCTAACGGAGAAAAAGTGCTGGCGGCGTCGGCGAATTTGTCTGCGCCGAAATAAGCGAGCCCCAGCATAGCTCGCAGAGGGTCGTCCGTAGGCTTCTCCGTCAAGGGCCCGCGCGAGTCCACGAATTGCCTCGGAATAGTCATTACTTCGGAATGCGGACAGGCCCAGATTTTTTGCAAGTCCCGGAATCGCCGGGTCCCAGCGTTCCGCCTCCTGATAGTGTCCAAGGGCTGCCGCATACTGCTTGCGGACAGCTTCCGACGTGGCCAGATCATTGAAGCTCAGGCCAAGGACTGCGCGGAACCTATTCTCCTGCGCGTCCGCCGCGGCACGTTGCTTGTCGGTCAAGTTGGCGCGCGCCATCACAGAGGCATCGACGCGAGCGAACGGATCGCTATTTTCCGTAAGCGACGGGGCGGCTTCGGCTTCGCTCTTCGGATTGATGGGCACGATCGCCGCGGCCGAGCCTGCTCCCCCAGCGAGGGCTATGGCCGCGACATTCTGCTGGCTTTGCTCGAGCACCTTATTCTGCAGGGCGCGAGCCTTCGTCATGAAAACTTCGCTTTCCTCGTTGCGACCAGAATTGGCCAGAATGCGTCCGAGGTCAACGTACGCACGCCGAATTTGATAATTTGAACGGGCTTCATCGGTCCCGGTCAGTTCCACGGCCTTGCGGAACATAGGTTCAGCGCGCTTCATGTCGCCCCGCGCATAGCTGTTCAAGCCCATATACAGCCAAGGCTCGGGCCAGTTCGGGTTCACGGCGACTGCAGCCTCTAAGTACTTGTCAGAAACGTCGTATTGCCGCTCGCTCGAAGCGATGAACCCCAGCATGTAGTTGGCCAGGTAATCCTTGGGGCTGTGCTCCAGTTCTTTCGCGAATCCTGCTTTGATCTCGGGCGTTGGATGCCACTCGTTGGTCGCGAATGTTGCCAGCGCCAGGAAATAGTGGGCGTGCGGCGTGGCCGGATCCAGAGCGATCGCTCTTTTAAATTCGAGGATCGCCGCGGGCATGTCTTCTGCGTCGCGATAGGCTCTGCCAAACAAAACGTGCAGGGAGCCGCTATCGCCCGCCAGTTGCATCATCTGCTGGAACACGGAGGCTGCGTGCTGTTGGTTTTTTCCTTGGTGCTTGTGTCCTTTATCTGCAGCAGGCAAATCCCAAGGGAGTAGAAGTTGTCCAAATCAGGATTCAAGCGGACCACACGCTCGAATGCTTCGGCGGCCTTCTCATAGTCGCCCTTTTTCATCAGCGCCCGCGCCCTGACACCCAATGCGCGGGTATTGTCTGGCACCGCGGCCAACGCCTTCCCAGACTCGGCGAGGGCGTCGTCGGGATGATTGGCGTAGAGGTCTGCGATCGCTAAATCCACACGTGTATCGGGCAAATCCTCGAAGTCTAAGGAGCGCCGGTACAGCTCCACAGCTTGAGGGTAGGCGGACTGGATCAAGCGCAATTGGCCCAACTGGCGCAATGCAAAAGCGATGAGACGTTCGTTTGCGCGGGCAATAGCTGTTGCATCCCCTGTTTGTCGGGCATCTTGAGCCGCGGCAAGCCGTTTTTCCAGCTCTACCTCGACGGGATTCTTAACTGCGGATGCAGCCTTGGGGGCAGTTCGATGAGGGGCGCTCGATTGCGCTAAAGCGGCTTCAGGGGGAACAGAGAATTGCGCTTTCCTGGAAAAGCGGCCAGAAGTATGAGCAGAGAGCTTGTGAGCGGTATCGTCATCTTGCGCCAGAGGCGCGACTGCATGGAAATTCTCAATTTCACCGATGACGGATCCCTGACTGTTCTACGGTAAAAGTAATCGGCGGGGCTTGGAATTTCAAGCCCCGCCGAGGGTGAGTTCAGAGGAATCAGTTTCAGACCTAGAACGTGAACCTCAAAGTGTATTGAATTTCGCGTCCTGGGTGTACCGAACCAGCAGTTCCAAAGTTCGTAACCGCCGATTGGGTCTGAATGACGTTATTGGTTGGGCTGCAAGCGTTCGCGCCGCAAGTCACGCTGCTCGGGTTGTAGCCTGTGCCTTCGAGGTTGCCGCTGTTGAAGTTGGCGTGGTTTAGAAGATTGAAGAAATCAAATTGGAACTTGATTCCATACTTCTCTCTAAACTTCCAGTTCTTCGCAAGCTGCATGTCGACGGTGCGGGCGTCGGCACCAGTGCAAGAGCCACGGCGATTCGTGCCCACTGTGCCAATCGTGTAGTCCCACCAACGTGAATGCAGCCGGATTCAGTAATTGATTGCCACTTGCTCCCGAGTTGCAGGGGATTCCGGTGGCATCCGCGCGTTGGTTGTTACCGAAACCAGTACCGGTGAGAGTACTGAGCTGGTAGCAGTTGCTGAGGGCCGCCGAACTGCACGGTCCGGCACCTGGGATCTGCATCGGATTGACCGCATGGTTCGCATCCGTTACGCCATTGGTGAAGACGGTGAACGAAGCGCCCGACTGGATGTTGATGATGCTGTTGAGTTCCCATCCACCGAGCGCTGATTGTACGAAGCCGTTGCTGTGACCGAATTTCGGCAGGTCGAACACTTCGTTGGCCACGAAGATGTTCGGCCGGTTGATATTCGTGTTGCCCTTGTCGAGCTTCGTGTTGCGCAGGATTGATAAATGCTTCCTGGTTCACGCTGCCG
Source organism: uncultured Acidobacteriota bacterium (assembly GCA_963771765.1). GTDB lineage: Bacteria > Acidobacteriota > Terriglobia > Terriglobales > Acidobacteriaceae > Sulfotelmatobacter. Next base: position 348,815 of record CAVYUY010000015.1, on the reverse strand, counting down.
GAAGAGTTGTCTTCTTCCACATCGCCGATCGAGTGCGACCAGGTGTAGGACGCCTGGAAGCTGGAGCGGCTGCCGATCCGCGAACGGAACAGTGCCTGCAACGAATGGTAGCTGGCCGAACCTCCGCGAGCGAACTCGCCGATCGTGCCGAAGTTCGTGGCAGAGCGCAACGAGTCAATATTCGTGAGGCTGGCGTTCGAACCATTGCTGCCCAGGAAGGATCCAAAGATCCAATTCTCCGGCGCAACACGGTTCAAGTCCGCCATCGAGGTGAGGTGAATGCCGGAGTTGCCCACGTAACCGACTTCAAGAGAAGTGTTACGGGCCAACTGCCGCTCCACCGACAAGTTCCACTGCCAGCTGTTAGGCACCACAGCTCGTGGATCTTTGGCCGCACTTGGTGAAACGGACGGATTGGCCAAAGGACTCGGTGTCTCCAACGTTCGCGTGTCGTTTGCATTGATGACGAATGGTGCGTTATGCGCCAGGCTCTCATCAATGCCGACCAGTTCGCGCTGGAAGAACTGTCCGATACCCAACCGGACTGCGGTCTTGCCATCGCCCATCACATCCCAGGCAATACCGATTCTAGGAGCGATCGCGTGGTTGTTATTGTTCACCAGGGAGCGATTCGCACCCGGTGTTCCGTTGGACAGAGGCAGGCTTACGCCAAGCGATGACAGCAAGGCTGCCTGCGTTGCGCAGGGCGAGGTTCCGGGCACGATCACGATGCCGTTGCAGGCATCCGAGGGATTCGCGGCAGCTTCGCTCGCGCTCCAATTGGCCAAGTTGAAATTCGCCCATTTGTTGTCGATACCGAACGGTTCCCGGTAGAAGGACCACCGGAATCCGTAACTGAAAGTCAAACGCTGACTAAACTTCCAGGTATCGCCGATGTACCACTCGAAATCGTGCCAGCCAACCTGAGCCAGACCGTTGACGCTGTTCTCGCTAGTGTTGAAGGTCTGTCCAGCGCCAGTCGGATCGAGTGAAGTATTCAATCCCGGAACAAGGATGTTTGTCAGCGGGTTGTTGGTTTGTACTCGGACGCTGCTACCGCCAACCGGAATTGCCGGCTGGTCGTTGCCACCGTTGTTGAATTCGATCTTCTTGTTCGTGCTGTAATAGGCCCCCGCCTTGAACAGGTGATTGCCCTTTACCTTGGAAATGTTGTCCTGAATTGCATACAGATCCTCGTGGTTCCCGTAAGGAGCAATGGTCCACATGGTCTGTGCTCCGGCAGGTCCACCACCGTAAGGATTCAAACCACCCCATGCGCCACCGCCGTCGACATAGGCTCCTGGCTGTTTCAACGAACCTGGCCAAGCGGTAGGAATGGCAGCGTTCGTCGCACTCACCAGTGCGGCGGAACTCGGGGAGAGAGTAGTGACGATCGCGTTGTGACCGTAGCCAAATTCGACGTCGTTGACCATGCTGCTGCTCAACTGCGAGGTCAATTTCGCCATGACGCTCTTGGAAGGCTGGCTCCAGTCTGAACTGACGGTCGGGAAGATTGAGTCTCCCCAGAACTGACCAGGCGCCGGTCCGGGCACTTTCCAGCTGTCTTGTGTCCAGCGGAAAGTAGCTCGGTGTTTCTGCGTCAGGTCGTAGTCTGCTCGGCCGTTGATTTCGCTCCATGCCGGCGAAACCTTCTCCGAGTCAAACCAGTTCACGCCGTTCGCAAAGGTTCGGTTCGGAAGAGGATAGAACTGGCCCAGCAAAGCACCGGAGGGGTCGACGGCCGCGAGTGCGAACGGATTTCCGGTCTTCTGCAGAGCGGTAGGGATTGTGGAAGTGTAAACTGCGCTGCCAACGGCTCCGACCCAACTGGCGGGCTGGTTCGCTCCGCATTGGTCGGTGGCCAGTGTGCCGCCCGGGTTAGCCGTGGTTGGGGCGACTGAGCCAGCAAAATCCTGACTGAAGTCTCCACCCTGCTCGGCCGCCGTAGGTACGCAAGCCGATTGCGGGCTGCCACGCACTTCGCGATCCCACTCTTGTCCCCAGAAGAAGAAGAGTTTGTTCTTAATCACCGGACCGCCAATGTGGTAGCCCCAGTCATTCCGGCGAAGTTCCGCTTTTACCGGGTTTGCCTGGTGATTTGAGAACCAGTCGTTGGCGTCGAGTGCGTCGTTACGGCCTGCATAAAAGAAGCCGCCGTGGAATTGGTTCTCACCGCTCTTGGTGGTGATGCTGATGATGGCGCCCGAAGCCTGACCGTACTCAGGACCGTAGGAGTTGCGGACCATCTTGAATTCGGCGATGGCATCGGTCGAAGGATAGACCAGAATTGTGCGGTTCGATCCTACGTCGTTGTTGTTGACGCCGTCGACCAGGAACAGGTTGTTGGTGTAGGGATTGCCGTTGACTGAGAAATCGCTGCCGCCGAGAAGACCTTTGTCGCGGCTGTTGAAGCTGTTGGCTTGGGAAACGCCCGGGGACAGAGTGACTAGGCCAATGAAGTTCTCGCCATTGAGAGGCAATTCGCGGACTTGCGTGCCTTCGATGACTTCGCCGACTGCGGCCTGGCTGACTTCCACCTGCACGTCGCTCGCTTCAACGGTGACCGTCTCAGATGCTGCGCCAAGATCCAACTTCGGACTTACGTCCGTGGTCGTCGAGGTGTGTACCTCAACGTTCTTGGCAACGAATTCTTTGAATGAGTCTTTCTTGACACTCAGTTGGTAGGTGCCGACTGGCAACTGTGCAAAAACGTACACGCCGCCGTCGCTTGTCGTTGCTTTATAAGCAGAGCCAGTGCCGTTATTGGTAGCTGTTACCGAAGCGGCAGGTACGGCTGCGCCAGAAGGATCGGTCACCGTGCCGGTGATCGTGCCAGAGTATTGTTGGGCATATGCGGCCAGAGGAATTGCCAACATCAGCAAGGAAAGGAGTAAAGTCCGGACAACAAGCGATACGCTCGCGTGTTTTTCCGGTGTAACTACATTTTTCATCCGTATGCTCCTCAAAAGAGCTTCTTTGTGCGCAGTAGTTTTGTACTAATTAAAAACCACTACCGCGCTGGTTTTAGTTCTGGGGAATGACCGTTGTCAAGACAAAAAAAACGATTTTTTAGCACGAAAATAACGTTATTGCAGAAGTGGGAAAGAAGCTTCAATTCCGGACCGAAATGGGCCTTCTACGCAGAACGTAATCGTTAACAAATGCAACAAAATGGGTTGAGCCCGCGATCTTCGCTATGTCGCAAGCCGGATGCCTCTGGGAGATGACGTGATGTTCTTGGTACCTAGCTGAAGGTGCTCTGGCAGGCAATCAAAGATATGCGCAAATTTGATCCGGTCGGCGTCTGAGGCCTGCTACTCCCATTTCCCGGATCCCTCGACAATCCGGATATAACGGTTAAGCGGTAGTTTGGTAAAACGCTCCACCACTCCGCTTGGCTGCGGCCACTTTACCTCCAGCCAGTCGATTTTCGACGCTTTGCCAACACCCAGAACTATCCGCGGATCGTGGGAGGACAGAAAACTGCCTCCGCCCACCTTCATGCGCTCGCGTTTCAGATCACCCGCTTGATACGTGATGCGGGCCCCGACGGCATCCCGGTTCGCCTTGCGGCCGACCAAGTGCACCCCCAGCCAATGATTCTGGCTGCCGATTTTATTCCGCAGCAAAACGGGAGCGTCGTCATTGTTTGAAATGAGAACGTCCACCGCGCCGTCGTTATCGAAATCCCCAATTGCAAGACCGCGCGCAGCGAATGTTTTCGCAAAGACCGGTCCGCTCTGCTCGCTCACGTTCTTAAACCGCTTGCCTTGGTTTTGAAACAACAGGAGGGGTTCTTTGTAGGTGACCTGGTGGGACAACTGCTCCACGAGATCATCGGGAAAGCCATTGGAAAGGATCAGATCAAGGTCTCCGTCGTTGTCGTAATCGAAAAACTTCAGCCCCCAACCGCTGAGCCAGCGCGTAGCCATGCCAATCTCCATCGGCATGGCAACGTCATCGAACGTTCCGTCCCGGTTGTTTTGGTACAGCGAAAAAATCTCCTGGTCGATGTTGGCAACAAACAGGTCCATCCATCCGTCCTGGTTGACGTCGGCGGAATCTGTTCCCATTCCCGAACGGGCCCTGCCATCGGCGCTATAAGCTACGTCGGCGGGGAGGCCACCCTCTTCGAAGTGCCCCCCATGGTTGAGGAACAGGAAATTCGCCACGGTGTCGTTCGTGACAAACAAATCCAGACGGCCATCATTATTAACGTCGGTGGCGACAACTCCCCAGGCCTTGCCCACGTGATCTGCGATCCCGGATTCACGACTCACATCGGTAAAAGTTCCGTCGCCATTATTGTGAAACAACCAACTCGGTCGCGCCTTGAAGATGCGCGGGATGCAGTAATGATGCATGCCGTCGTTATCGATGCCGCAGCTCATCGTCTTGTTGAATTCGGCGAATTGGCAAACGAACAGATCGAGCCGGCCATCGTTGTCGTAGTCGAACCATACCGCACTCGAACTCCATCCGGGAGCGGCTACGCCCGCTTTGCTCGTCACATCAGTGAAGGTTCCGTCGCCGTTGTTGTGATAAAGGATGCTTCGCTCGTATTGGGTCACGTATAGATCGGGGAATCCGTCGCCGTCATAGTCTCCGACCGCGACGCCCATGCCATAGCCGCCACCGGCAACACCGGCCTTTTCGGTCACATCCGTGAATGTCCCGTCCCGATTATTGTGATAGAGCGCATTGCGGATCGGGTGAGGTGGGTTGTAGAAATCGCATTTCCCGCTATTGACCAGATAAATGTCCATCCAGCCGTCGTTGTCGTAGTCCAAGAAAGCGCAGCCGGCGCCGCTGGTTTCGGGCAGAAATTTTTGCGGCGACTTTCCCGCAGTGTGCGTCCATGTGATGCCACTACGCGAGGCGGGAACCTCCTCGAAAGCATGGGAGGCGGGAAGAACCGCTTGCAGGAGCGGCAACTTTCGAAATGGAAAGCTTCCGGCGAGCAGAGAAGATTGCTGCAAGAATCTGCGCCGGGAAAGCGAAATTGGATGCCCTCTGAAACCGCCGTTACGCATTGCCCACATTATGCCCAGAAGGAACGGTGTGTGCAAAGCTGAGCGCGCAGTTCGCGAAGTTCTTGCCCCGGAGAGGTACTATTGAAACGATGTGTCCGTAGTCGAACGATGAGCTTCAATCCACAATGGCGATGGTCCTTATTTCTTATCGTGTCCTTTGTCGCCTCCTTCGGATCCCGATCCCTCGCGTCTTCGGGCGCACTCGCGCAGGAAACTGTTGCGACTGATTTCGAGAGTCTCGCGAATTCGGCGGCGTCAGCGAGAGAAGCCGGCAATAGCGACCAGGCAATCCGCGACTACCGTCGCGCGGTAGAAATCCGCCCCGATTGGGAAGAGGGATGGTGGTACCTGGGCACGCTGCAGTACGACTCGGACCACTTTGCCGATGCGATCCCAACGTTCAAGAAGGTCGTGGAACTCGATTCCGCGCTTGGACCTGCCTGGAACTTTCTCGGTCTTTGCGAATTTGAGACCCATGATTACGAGTCTTCTCTTCAGAACCTGCAAAAGGCTAGAGACCTGGGGACTGGAGACGATCCTGAAGTGGCGCGCGTTTCGGCATATCACCTTGCTTTATTGCTCAATCGTCGCGGCGATTTTTCCAAAGCCTTTTCATTGCTGACTTCAACGTTTGCCGATCACACGCCCACAGACGTTAGGGCCGCTCTCGGACTGTCACTCCTGCGAATTCCTCTTCTCCCTCAGGAAGTCGATCCCTCGCAGGACGCACTGCTGCAGTCGGCAGGCGAAACCGCTTCGATTCTGGGGCGAGCTGATCCCGCCAAAACAGTCGAAGCGTTTCGAGCTCTCTTGAAGCAATATCCCGAGACTCCCTACCTTCATTACGCCTTTGGAATCGCCCTCAGTGCTGCTGGGAGAAACGAGGAAGCGCTGCTGCAGCAAGAGCAGGAAGTGAAGATTTCTCCGGCGAGCGAGCTTCCTTATCTGGAAATCACCTCATTGCAGCTTCGGATGCACCATCCGCAGGACGCGCTTCGCGCGGCCAGAACAGCGGTTCGAGTTGCGCCGAACTCTGCGGCGGCGCACCGAGCCCTTAGCCAAGGTCTGCAGGCTGCTGCTGAGAAGGATAAAAGCGCTACCGAGTTGAAAGCAGCCGAGGCTCTACCTGCCGAGTATCCAGAGCGCGAAAGGCGCATGGTGGAAAGATACGCGCGGCGGGCAACCGAATCGCCGGAAGTGACCCGCGCTACGCCGAATCCGAACGGTCCTAGCGCCGCGAATTTTGATGAATTGTCACGCAAGGCCACAGCGGCTGAGGCTGGAGGACACTCGAGCGATGCGATTGGAATATATGAACAGGCATTGCAGCTGCGTCCCGACTGGGACGAAGGCCGCTGGCACTTGGCGATGCTCGCCTATTCCGCAGGCAATTATTCCGAAGCAATTACATCGTTGAAGGCTTGCGTGGCACGACAGCCCAACAACGGTACTGCATGGGCTGTTATGGGAATGGCGGAGTTCGATACAAAAGACTACGACAATGCGCGAATTCATCTCGAGCGCGGGCAGGCGCTAGGGTTAAGCGGCAGCGCGGAGTCGGTGCAACTCGCTAAATATCGATTGGCAATTTTGCTCAATCTTCACGGCGAGTTTGATCGCGCGACTGATTTGCTGGTCTCTGAATCCGCGACCGGCACTCGCGCGCAGGAAATCCAGTTTGCGCTTGGGATGTCGCTGCTGCGCATGCCTCGGTTGCCGTGGCAAGTCGAAGCATCGAAGACCAGCCTTGTTCGAGGCGCCGGCGAGATTGCCCCCCTGCTCCAGCAGAGTAAGTACGATGAAGCGTTTCCCAAGTTTGATGCGCTGCTGAAGCAGTACCCGACAGCCCCATTCCTGCACTACGTATACGGGACGGCGCTTGCCGCTCTTTCCCAATACGATGATGCCGAATCGCAATTGCGCCAGGAAGTATCCATTTCTCCCAAGAGTGAACTGCCCTACCTGCGGCTGGCATCGATCGCGCTGAAAACCCACCGCCCCGCCGATGCCGTAATTCCCGCGCAGCGGTCCGTGGAGCTTGCCAGCGACTCTGCAGAGGCTCATTACTTGTTGGGGCGAAGCTATCTGGAACTCGGGCAGAAAGAGAAAGCGCTGATGGAATTAGAGCGAGCCAGCAGCCTCGCGCCGAGCAGTCCGGAGGTGCACTTCAATCTGGCGAAGGCTTACGCCAAGGCGAATCTACCGGAGAAGGCCGAGCAGGAACGCGCCACGTTCGCCCGCCTCAACGCGCTCGCCGAGGAGCAGCGCAGCCACCACGGTTCGCAGTCGTATTCGGGCTCCCACGATCCTACCGACGTTTCAGTGCACCGCGCAGAATCCGGAGCGCCCGCGCCCGAAGCTCACCAATAGCATCTTGCCCCGCACGTGTTCTTCAGCGCTCCGACACCAGCGCCTGAAATCTCAATCTCAATCGCGCGATCACGACTAATTCGCTGGACTGACGGGAGCTGGCGCGTCTGGCAGGGAAGTTCCCACCGGAACAGTAACAGTGCCGAGCGAACCGGAACCCGCATCGCGGAGCACCACGCGCACTTCGCGCGATTGCGGCGCCACCTTCATGTGCCGGTCCAATACCAGAGCTACCTTCGACAGATGTTCATATTGCTGGTCATCGAGGTTCAGGGCGAGGTGCTGTTGCTCCGCAGCGACTTGCTTTCCAGATGCGTCGCGTTGAAGAAAGAAAAGGTCGATCGCTCCCTTCCGGTGATCGCCGGAATGTTGCAGAAGAAGTTGCTTGGGATCGAGCCCAATGTGCAGTTCGACCGTGTGCGGATCGGCTTTGGCTTCTTTCGCGGTGATGATCATCCCGAGACTTGTGGCGTCGAGCGGGCTATCCGCCGCTTGCCGCAGGTCTTCGGCGACCGCTTCTTTCGTGTCGCCCCGGTCTGGTGTCGCGTAGTAGCCTGAGCGATAACGCAGCCGCAAGCCTTCTTCCTTTGCGCGAATCTGAAGTTTGCGGAACTTGCCGTCCCACTGTCCATGGCTGGGATAGAAAGCGATGTTGTAGGCGTATCGACCGTCGTCGAACGCGCGCCGGATAGTGCCTCGAATATCGTTGTTCCCGAAAAAGGCCAGACCGCCGGTACGATCCGCCAGCAGCTTCGACGTATCGCGCGAATCCTGCTCGGCGTTCAAAGCCGAGGTGTTCCGCACCTGGTTCGTCATCCGGGGGCCACGCGATCCGACATCCATCGTCGTGTCGAGTTCCACACCTTTCGCGTCGATGGCATACATCGCGATATTCGAACGGTTCAGAGTGTCCGCAACCTGTTTGACCAGGTCGTCGAATTTTGTGGAAGTTCGATCCGGCCTGGTGAGGCGATTCTCAGTGTTGGTGTCTCCTATTCCGGAAGATCCGCCGTAAAGAGACTTGCCGATATTCGCCATCCCGACCTGAATCGGAACTCCTCCTGAGATCCACACCAAGCTCTTACGACCAGGGATGGCAGATACGTGACTCGCAATGTCAGTGACTGCTTCCATGGTCATCTCGACACGGTTCTGCCGGTCCTGATCCCCAATCATTCCGTTGGCGTTGTTCAAGGAGTTCTGCAGATTCGTCCACCGGGTGTCGGCCCCGAGGCTGACCAAATCGATGTCAGGGGTGTGCGACGTGTCGAATGCCGCCAATTCCTTCGGCGAGAATTTGTTGGCGGCGGCGACCAGATCGGCCGAGTCGCGCGTGAAATCGTGAAGGATCAGCAGTTGCGACGTCAGCCCGTACACCGCAACGTGGTCCTGCGGCTTGAGGGTCTGCAAGAAATGAATGACCTCCTTGCGCACAAAGCCCTGATCCTGCGGAGAGGTGTTGAGTGCGTCGAATAGCACTACTGTGACTGCGCTCGGCGCATCCTGTCCTTTCAGATCGTAACGGTTCGTAAAGGCGTTTGGTGGTAACAGGCTGGCACGCTGAATCAATTGATCTGGGGGTGAGGGCGCCGGGGGATTGAAGAAAGCGATCGGCTGCGCCTTTCCCTCATCGAGCAGAGTAAAGTCTTCCTGCTTCAAGTCTGTGACAGGATTTCCTTTCTTGTCCTCCACTACGACGCTGACCTGCACCAGCCGCACGGAGGAACGAATCACCGTCTCAGGACTCGAGGCAGGCGCGTCGGGCTTCGACTGTTGCGCCGGGCTGGCGCTCACAGAGAATGAAAAAACAAGTAAGGCTGGAAGAACGAGAACTTTGGCGCGCATTGCTGGCCCTCCACTGCAAGGCTTGTCTATGGGTACGTGAGCGAATCGAGCAATGCCGCCGCTGACGTTGATCAAAGTTCATCAAAGCATTCGAATGTCTGACTGACCGTAAGGGTTTTATCCCTTCGAGAGATCTTTGATCTTCTTTGCCAGTTTTTCGATCTCCTGCGCGCGTTTAACAACAGTCACTGGCAGCGTAGAGTTCAAGTCAGCCCGCTCGGTCTGATCTTTAAGTTCGGATGCCAGTTGGAAAAGCCTCTGGATGTCACTCTTGATCTCTTCCTGTCTTCTGGGATCGATCTGTTTATGGTCGGGCTGGGGCTTGTTGTCGGGGCCATCGAGTCCGGGAGGAAAGTTCGGGTTCGGCGCATTAGGGGAGGGAATTGGCTGGGGGCTGCGCTGTAAGGCAGCAGCCAGAACAGGCTCGACTGCAATGACACCGGCAAAGAGTGTGAGCAACTGGCGTCGTGATTGCGGCATGTTCGCCTCCTGAACGTTGAGATGCACGCCGGGCGCGGAGCATCCCGAAATCATGGTTATACGCTCGAAGCACCAATTTTCGAAAGAGTCGGGTCCGAGTTTGAAAATCAAGGACGAGTCACCCCGTCAGTATCGGCGCTCGTTGCGACCTTCGCGAACTCCCGTATACTTTCCGTAATAGGGGCGCGCTCTGGAGTTCCATTGCGCGGTGTCAAAGCTTGTATCAGTAAATTTTCCAACCGAAGAAAGTTTGTCCTTTCTTTGGCGCCTGTTGCTGCTGCTGTGGATGTGGGGCCCCGTCCTGACGCTTGCCCAGCTCTCCACGCTCAGATCATCTGGCGGAACCCGGCTTCTGGCCCACGCAGCCAGCCGCGTCGCGCAGCCGATTATGTCGGTTCTGCAGCCTGCGCTTCGTGCCATGCTGCGAAGGTAGCTTCTCAGAAGAGCACTCCGATGGCCGAGAACGCCATGCATGCTAACGACTCTGAAATTCTTCACTCCCATCCGCGAACTGGAATTCGCGGTCGGACCTTATCACTATCAATCAAGACCGACGCGAAGCGCAGCGTCTACACGGTCACGGACGGAACCCACACGCTAACCGCAGACCTGCTGTGGGCCTTTGGAGTCGGCAGGGCGGGCCAGTCGTATCTTTTCAAAAAAGACGACGGCAAGTTCTACGAAGCGCGCGTTACCTACTTCGATACGCTGAAGGCAATCGATTTCACTCCTTCGCGAGCCCTGGCTTCCCCAAAGGACATTGATGAAGCGATGTATCGCCCGGTAGGCATGGACGAGGTCAAGCGATGTTTCGAATGTCATACGACCGCCAGTGTCATCGCAACTTCCACTGGCGAGAATTTCGACGAGAACCCTCTCATGCTCGGAGTAACATGCGAGGCCTGTCACGGCCCCGGAGCAAAACATGTCGCATCCGCCCAGGCCGCACAGGTGGCTGGCATCTCAGGCGAATCGCCTGGGGATGTCTTCAATCCCGCTCAACTGCGTCCGGCTGACTCCGTCGATTTCTGCGGCGCGTGCCACAGCACATGGTGGGATACGAAACTTTCGGGCGTAAAAGGCGCGTCCACCACCAGGTCACAGCCGTATCGTCTGGAAGAAAGCAAGTGCTGGGGAAAAGGCGACGCTCGACTCACCTGCATTGCGTGCCATGATCCGCACGAGCAACTGCAGACTGACCCTTCAGCCTATGACAGAGTCTGCTCCAGTTGTCACGTGGCAACCGCCGGCGAAAAGAAAACCGCAAGTCATCCCGGCGGCGCGTGCCCGACAGGCACCAAGAATTGTGTCTCTTGTCACATGGAGAAGGTCTACGTCCCGGAGATGCACTACAAATTCACCGACCACCGCATCCGAATTGTTCGACCGAATGAAGCATTTCCAGAATGAGCTAATCGCCCTGCCGCAGGCGACTGGAAACCGCCTGCACGTACCGAATAGACAATTGTTGAGCACCCATTCCGCGGCGAGTTGTTCCACTGCGTTGCACAGAATGGGGGAATGGCCCGCTACCTTGAGTGTAGTTCCGTGTAGCCGAACAATCTGGAGTTAATGCTGATCAGTGCGTTCGGGGGACCTATGCATCCTCCGCTTCACAAATCCTCCGCCGTCCCGGCATTATTCTGATCTTCAAAACCACGTTTCAGGAATTCACTAGGATTAGCCCCGACCACTCGCTTGAACGCCTTACTGAATGCAGCGTCGGACTCGTAACCGACCGACCGAGCGACGTCCATGAGCTTCTTGTCGCGCCGTTGTAGTGACCGTATCGCCTTCTGCATCCGCCACTCGGTTACATATTCCAGCGGTGCTTGTCCGAGCAGCTCTTTAAAACGTGCGGCGAATGCGGAGCGAGACATGCCCGCCGATTCGGCCAGGGATTCGACCGTCCAGGGTCTATTCACTCTGTCGTGAATGGCACTCAAAGCAGCACCTATTTGAGGATCGAAGATCGCACGAAGCCATCCTTTGTTGCGTTCCGGTCCCGACGCGATATGCGCCCGGAGAACCTGGATAAACAGAACCTCCGCAAGCCGAGTCGCGACCACTTCAGATCCCGGCGCCTGTTCTGCCATCTCTGACGCCAGCGCCTGCACGGTGTTGTGAAGAGCAAGCGTGCGTGCCTGATCGGCCTTCATCAAAATGAAGCGCGGCAATAACTGAGAGACCGGCTTCAGGCTGGCGCGATCGAAACTCAAGGACCCACAGACGATGGTTGTCGGTGCGCCGCCGCCTCCACAAAGAGCCACATTGCCGTTGGCTTTTGCCCCGATCTCGCGAAAGGTCCACCTCGGACGTGTTCGCCGGCTGTCGCGCAAAACAATCGAAGTCCCCTTAGCCAGTAAAAAGCAATCACCACCGGTCAGGGGAATCGGCTCCGCAATCCCTTCCACACTCAGCCAGCAGTTGCCGCGCGAAAGCATGGCGAAGTGCGCCAAGTCTGAGGGTGGCACCTTCTTGCCGAAAGATGTGACTTCTTCTTCACTCTGATTTTCCTGTCTTACGCCCCAGGGGGCGGTGGCTTCGAGCCTGTGCAGACCGAAGGCTGTGACGTGCATCGTCCTGAAAATATCTGTTATCGAATCCAATTTAGCCTCAATCCTTTGGACGAATGGACAAGATATTAGGACTTCTGAGCAGTTCTCATCCACCGCTGAGGAACTCTACTCTAGTGTACCGAATGCGATGCACCGAGCGAAGGGAGGAATTATGGGAAAGCTTGAGGATAAGGTGGCAGTTGTCACGGGTGGAAACAGCGGGATTGGCTTGGCCACAGCCAAGCGATTCGTGGAAGAAGGAGCCCACGTCGTGATCACGGGGCGACGAGAGAAAGAGCTGAAAGAGGCCGCTGCCTTAATTGGAAAAAATGTCACCACGGTCGCGGGTGACGTAACGCGCCTACAGGACTTAGATCGGCTCTATGCCGTCGTGAAGGAGAAACATGGTCACATCGACGTACTCTTCGTAAATGCAGGCTGGGGTGAAGTCGCACCGATCCAAGCGGCCACCGAAGCTCATTTCGATAAGACCTTCGACCTCAACGCCAAGGGACAGTTTTTTACAGTGCAAAAAGCCCTTCCCATTTTCAGAGATGGAGGCTCGATCATTCTGAATTCTTCCGTTGCGAATGTAATGGGATTGCCGGCCTTTACCGTCTACGCCGCGGCCAAGGCGGCTGTGCGTAGCTTCGCGCGTGGCTGGGCTATGGAACTGAAAGACCGCAAAATCCGCGTAAATGCGGTCAGTCCCGGACCAATCGAGACCCCAGCACTTGAGAACGCAGGCCTCACTCCTGAGCAAGCCGAGCAAGCGGCGGCCCAGTTCGTTACCCAGGTTCCACTCGGTCGCAGAGGTAAACCTGAGGAAATTGCAGCCGCTGTCACGTTCCTTGCCTCCGATGAAGCTTCTTACATCACTGGTATAGATCTCGCGGTCGATGGGGGTATGGCGCAGGTCTGACGTCGGCGCAGTTCCGTCGCTGGCCCTCCAGCCCTCGCCAGTCATGGGACCACGCTTGTCAAACTTTTGTTCTAACACAAGATCGGAGAACATCATGAGCTACGCAATCGTAGGATTCGGAAAGATAGGACAGGCCCTCGCCCACGCGTTCGCCCGCAAAAACATCAACGTGACCGTCGCGAGTCGTCGGTCACCCGAGGAGTTGGCGCTCGCAGGCTCGGGCGATTGGACCAACAGTCACCGCTAAGTCACTGCAAGAGGCGCTCAAAGCCGACACCATCATCTTGGCGATCCCGTTCGGGGAGCACCGCGAGGTTGCGAAGGCCCTGCCGAACTGGAAAGGCAAGACGGTCATCGACGCGATGAACTCGTTTCCACTCCCACCCGAAGAACTGGCGGTCTCCCGTCCTCCGCCTTCGTCGCGAAGTCCTTCATCGGCGCCAAGTTCGTGAAGGGCTTCAATCACCTGGGTGCGGCCATCCTGGCTACCGATCCGATCGTCGAGGGTGGGCACCGGGTCGTCTTTCTATCGAGCGACGACGAGGACGCGATCGCTCCCGTGGCGGATTTGGCCAAACAACTCGGGTTCGCGCCCGTCAAGCTGGGGAAGCTAAACGAGGGTGGCGCGCTGGTACACGCACGCGGCCGCACTTGGGGTCAGCTCATCTTCCAGGATTTGTTCAAGAAGCAGTAGTCAAACTATGACCGCGCGATTTGGTCCCGAGAAGGATGATTCCGAACATCGGACTAGACCGGACACAATTGCTGTAACGAAAAAGGAGAGATTTCGATGAGCATCGAAAAGAATGTCGAGACTGTAAAGAATTTTCTTGCGGCGCTCGGCCGCCGCGATAAGCAAGGTTTGCTGGCGTTGTCTGCCGAAGATGTTGAGTGGATCATTCCGGGCGAGGACTGGCCGCTGGCCGGCACGCACCGCGGGCATGCGGGATTGGAAAATTTACTTCAGAAGGCTAGCGAAACGATAGAAACTTCGTTCCCAGAGCCTCCCGAGTTCATCGCGCAGGGAGACCGGGTTCTAGTCGTCGGCTTCGCTACCGGGAGAATCAAAGCCACCAACCGGACGTTCGAGGACCATTGGGTCTTCGTCATTACCGTTCGGAATGGCAAATTGACGAACGTCCGGGAGTATGTCGACACGCAAGCACTGGCGCGGGCCTCGGAAATGGCCGCATGAAGGCGAGCTTTCGCCGGTTCACTCAACTGTTGGTGTGACGCTGGTCTCTTTGCTTTTTGGGCCCACAAAGTTCTGACCCAATCGCAGCCTACACTGATACCGCTTGTGAATGAATTGCAGTTGCGGTGGAAATTCCAAACAGAATGAAATTATTTTGGAGAGCAGCGTGCTGTGGAAAAACTCGGTCAACGCCGTTCTCTCGGCCTTATTTTGAAGGCGTTTGATGACCACCAATCGAATGCCCGTTTTTGGTGCGCGTTCTCTTTTCCATCGCCATTGTTTAATCGTGACTATTCCACATCTTCTCCACACGTCTTTCGCTTTTGGTAGCGCACAATCCAGCATGGATTGTTATTTTTGATTTTCCTACTGATCGAGGTCCGGTTCCCGATCTTTCACCGTCCAAAGGCGATGCGTCCGCGCTGATTTCGGTCGGTAGTCGCTTTCGTTCTATTCAAACCGCAGCGACCGACTGGGCCCCACACAGCCTCCACGTCAATCACCGGGATGCAAGTTAAACCCCCAGCAAGTTCTCTGACCGCAACATCCCTTTTAACAATTCTGCTTGAACATAGAGAAATGATGTGCGATTGTACTCACACTTTTCGATACTAGGGGGACTGTGGGAATGAAAGGGCTACAGCGTGCGTTTGCGTATTCAATCGTTTCAATGCTGTTCTTCTTTGTATTGAACCCTGCTTACGCGGATGTGACGGGTTCGCTCTCGGGCGTCGTTCGTGACCACGCGCAAGCGGTGGTTATCGGCGCGAAGATCACGATCACAAACTCTCAAACCAACTTGAGCCAGTCCACCGTTTCCGGTGACGATGGCTCGTACCACTTTCTCGCCCTGACGGCGGGAACCTACAAGATCACCGCCACCATGGCCGGTTTCCGGCCTTATTCGACGAACGAGATTACGGTTCAGGTGAACGATCAGTTGAAGCTCGACATCGCGCTCGAGATCGGCACGATAACGGAGGAAGTCGATGTTAGTGACAATCTCGTCCGCGTGGAAACGGAGAGCACACAGCTCGGCGACGTAATCGACTCTAAGAAAATGCTTGCGTTGCCGCTGAATGGCCGCAGCTATCTGGATTTATTAGGGTTGCAGGCTGGGGTTGCCCCCACGACGGCTGGAACAATTGGCGGCGACCGGCCGGTCTCCGGCTATATCTCAAACGCCGGAAATATTTCGGTGAATGGCCAGCGCGAGACGGCCAATGCGTTTCTGGTGAATGGCGGAGACGTCAGCGAAGGACGAAACCTTGGGGCCGGTCTGGTTCCGAATCTTGATTCCGTTGAGGAATTCCGGCTCATCACCAACAGCTTTGACGCAGAATACGGAAAGTTCAGTGGCGCGGTGATGAACGCCATCACGAAATCGGGCACCAACGGCTTTCATGGCGATGCTTTCGAGTTCCTGCGTAACGATGCGATCGATGCCCAGAATTACTTCTTCTCCGGCCAACCCAAGTCAGAACTGCGGCAGCATCAGTTCGGGTTTACGGCCGGAGGCCCGTTCTGGAAAGACAAGCTGTTCTGGTTCACCGATTATCAGGGAACCAGACAAGTGCAGAGCGCGGAAGTCAGCGAAGTTCCCGTGCCCAGCGCCGACGAGCTTAAGGGAAATTTTGATCCTGCACTTTTGACCGGCACCGTCGATGGCAGTCCCGTCCGGCAGATCATCCGTCCGGCATGCGGCTGGCCCACGATGCTTTCACAACGTTTGGGATATACGGTCACAGCCGGCGAGCCATACAGTTTCACAGGTTGTGCCACGACGGCGCAGTGCGTGTTTCCAGGCGGCGTAATTCCCCAGGCTGCCTGGGCGGCGCCCGCGATTGGTATTCTCCCCTACATCCCGGCTCCCACGAACCCCGACGGAACATACTCCAACAATCGTCAAAAGAACACGATTAGAGACAACAAAATCGGAGAGCGGGTCGACTTCAACAGCCAGAAGACGGGCACCTGGTCCTTCTATTATCACTTTGACGACTCGACCGTTAACAGCGCCCTGCCCAGTGGCGGCGCAAGCGTGCCAGGCTTCCCCGCCTCCACTCCAACCCGCGCCCAGGAGTTTGTCATCAGCAACAACAAGACCATCGGATCTACCGCCGTAAACGAGGCGCGGTTGACCTTCTTCCGCACCTCCACCCATCTCGACAACCCCACGGGCGGGAAAGCTTCGCTTTCGTCTCTCGGTTTCCAGACCGGAGTCGGCAGTCTGGGTATTATTCCCGATGCAACCCCCGGATTTCCGGAGTATGTGCCCCAGCTCTATTTCAACAACTTTGCCATCGGCACCCCCTCGCTGATCACGTTCCAACCGAACAACACCTACACGGTATCGGACGGATTTTCCAAAGTGATCGGCAGGCACACGCTGAAGTTCGGAGGGGAATTCCGCTATCTGCAGGTCAACGAACGCAACTTAGCCAGCCAGGACGGAGCTTTTGTTTTCGACGGAACCGTCACCGGCTCAGATTTCGCTGACTATCTCCTTGGAGCGCCTACCGGAGGCGGTGGCGGCTACACCCAAGCGGCCTTACAACTCCTGGATTCGCGGACGCGCTATGGCGGCGCCTATGTGCAAGACGCATGGAAGGCAACCCCCAACCTGACGGTGAATCTCGGACTGCGGTGGGAAATGAGTATGCCTTGGTACGACACGCAGGGCAAGATCCAGACGTGGGTTAAAGGCCAGCAGTCGACGGTCTTTCCGGGCTCTCCGCAAGGCCTCGTATATCCCGGCGACGCGGGCATTCCCAAGACGCTCGCCCCGACCCGATATAACAACTTCGGACCTCGCATTGGTCTTGCATACTCTCCGAGCTTTAGCGATGGGGTGCTCGGCAAGGTCTTTGGCGGACCGGGCAAATCCAGCATTCGTGCCTCGTACGGCTTGTACTACACGTCGGTCGAGGATTTGAATCTCTTCTATGAAGTGGGAGACGCTCCCTTTGGCTTGTACTGGACCAGCCCGGGTGCGGTTGACTTTGACGAGCCATTCCGAAATCGGCTGGACGGAGGCACAGACGGCGAGGGGCAACGTTTCCCGTTCACCGTCCCAACTCCCGGCAGCCCGGCAAATAAGACGCTGAGTTTCGCGGTTTATGAGCCGCTGTCTTATTTCCCTGGATACGACATTAACAATCGGCTCCCGTACGCGGAGCACTTCAATTTTTCATTCCAGCGTGAACTGAGCAAGTCGACGGTACTGACCATCTCCTACGTCGGTACAGAGGGTCACCGCCTCATCTCGCAGACCGAAGCCAACCCAGGCGACCCTGTTTTGTGTCAACAGCTCAATGCGCAGGGGTTTATCGACGCATCGAGCGGTGCGCCCGGGTGTGGGCCCAACCTCGAACAGGACACGTTCACACAAGGCGCAAATACCGTGTACGGCACCAGGGACAAGCTTTTAAACCCGAATTACTGTCCGGAAGCCGGTAGCCTCTGTTTTGGTTTTGGCAACACCTTCACCAAGCTGGTCGCGAATTCCGCTTACAACTCTGGGCAAGTTACGCTCCAGCGTAACGCGGGTGACGTGACCTTTTCGGCTTCCTATACGCTCGCCAAAGCCATTGATGACTCCTCCGCCTTCGGCGAACTGATCAACTTCCAAAACGCCAAGCTCAGCCGTGGCCTGTCATCGACGGACGTGCACCAGAACTTTGTGGTCAGCTATGTCTGGGAGTTGCCGTTCCATCGGATGTTTCACGGATTGCCAAGGCTTACGAAGGGATGGCAATTGCAGGGATCACTCGATTTTCGACAGGATTTCCGGTCCAGATGGGCCAAGGGAATCCCGTACCAGCCGGGCCACTTTGCCCGTCGGGTCTATGCGACGGGGATGCCTCGCTTACCGGCAGCCCATCCACCGATATGCCGAATCTCGTAGGACCGATTCACATCCACAACCCCCGCGCTACTGCTGCGCGGACATATTTTGACCAGAGCGCATTCACCGGAACCGTATGCAGTCTGACGTCAGCGGGAGTTTTAACCGGTGCAGACTGCGGATCATTCGGGACAGCAAACCGGCGATTCTTCCACGGCCCGGGATTCAACAACACCGATTTAGGGATATCCAAAATAGTTCCCCTAAACGAAGCGATGCATTTCGAGATTCGAGGCGAATTCTTCAATATCTTCAACCATGCGCAATTCAACAATCCGAGCGGAGACATCAGCAACGAGAATTTCGGTAACGTCACGAGTGCCCGCGACCCGCGTATTGGTCAGGTCAGTGCGAAGTTCGTGTGGTGATATAGAAAAACTAACAACTTCGGGCGCGGACCGAACCTGTCCGCGCCCTGTTTTTTTTGGCAACCGCATGAGCAATAGTTGGTCTTTTTCTTCTGGCCAACATGCTAGGCTGTTCTTCTGATGGTCCGGCTCCTTCTCCTGTTTGCCTTCATTGTGGTGGCGCCCTGTTTCGCGCAGACGGTTGAGGATTATCGCCGCGATCCTTCTGCGCCTGCCCGCCAACAATCCTTGGATCAGGCCATCGAGAAGTATCGCAAGGCATTGACACTTCAACCCAACGATGCCCTCACTCACTACAACTTAGCCCTTGCACTCAAATACAAAGGTGAGTCCAGGCAGGCGATCGATCAATTCGAGGCAGCGCTTCGACTGAATCCGAAATTGGCCGACGCCCACTATGGTCTAGGGGCCACCCACTACGACCTGCACGAACAGGATGCTGCGGTGAAAGAATTGCGGCTCGCCGCGGCCCTTGAACCAGCCAAGGCCGGACCTCATCGGCTGCTTGCGCGCATCTATTTGGAGCAGAATGCGCCTTCTCAGGCAAAACCTGAACTGGAGCGCGCAATTGCCGAAGGCCCATCTGCGGATCTCTATTCTGAGCTAGGCGTAACCGAAGGACAGCTTGGAAATCTGGCGGCAGCGGCTGGGAATTTCCGCCATGCCATTCAGCTGAATCCGAAACTTGCTGCTGCGCACGTGCTGCTCGGCTCGACCTTGCGTCGTCAGGAGAACCATGCGGGTGCACTCGCAGAATTCCGCAAAGCGATCGCGATCGATCCCAATGATCCTCAGGCTCAATTCAATCTTGGAAAAGAACTGAAAGAGGCTGGCCAACTCACTGCCGCGATTGCGGCATTTCAGCGCGCCGTAGAGCTGAAACCTGATTTCGAAGAAGCACATTACAACCTCGGTATTGCCCTGCGCGCTCAGGGCCAGACCGATGCCGCAAAAAAGGAACTGAGTGAGATCAGCGGATTGAGGGAGTTTCGTTCGCATTTGGCGCAGTCGAAATTACTGATCCTGCAAGGTGTTGACGCGCTGAAGCAGCAAAAGTTCGATGACGCGTTGAGCCTCTTTCAGAAGGCAATCGACGACAGTCCGCAACTACCGACTGGTTATTACTATTTGGGTCTAACCTGGCAGCGCAGGAACGATCCAGAACGTGCGCTCGCCGCCTTCCAGAAAGCGCTCGAACTGAAGCCGGACTATGCTCAGGCGCATGCGAGTATGGGTTTGCTCTACTGGCGTGGAGATGATCATCCGCGAGCTCTCCGCGAGTTCCACGAAGCCGTCATGTGCGATCCCGACTTCGCGGAGGCTCATTACAATCTGGGATTTGCACTGGCACAATCAGGAAATCTCGACGAAGCCATCCAGCAATTGAACGAGGCTATCAGCATCAACCCAAAGTACACCGATGCGAGGGTACAACTCGGGTTAACCCTCAATCAGAAAAACGACACGGCAGGTGCCATAAACGTTTTTCGCGAATTGGTTCGCCGCCAGCCAGATTTCGCCGAAGGCCACAACAATCTGGGATTGATGCTGCTGCAGGCCAAGAGACTTCCAGAGGCACGTCGGGAATTTGCGTATGCGGTGCATCTGAACCCGCAGTACGCCGAGGCGCACTTCAATCTCGGGCTGACGCTGCACCAGGAAGGCAAGGAGGCTGAATCACAGCAAGAATTCGAAAGAGCGTACGCGATCGAACCGGCCTTGAAAAACGAGCCTCACCCCTGAAGCTACCGTCCATAACAGTGCCACTGAACAACCGTTTTTCGAGTCGCCAGATTGACTTCAGAGAAGAGATGCGACACTTTCGCCTGCCGCAGAAAGCCTGGTGCGCCATCTCCTGCACAAGCGTCAGGTCAGGAAAGGTGAAGGCCGAGCGGAGCGTCCACACCCGAGGAAAAAGTAAGAACAAGTGATCGCGAAACGCGATCCATTTATTCGGATCAATGAATTATGCATATCCTTCCGGGCACTGTTATAGTCGCGAGCGTTGCGCAAAGTAGCTCCTTCCGGAGGCTGTAAATGGATGGTTTCAAGAACCTGATCCTCACGGCAATCGCCCTGGTGATTGCGCCACAGTTGTTTTCGCAGGCAGGCCGAGTCGCCACGGAATCCGGGAAGTTGCGGGGCGTTACCCAGGGGCAGGTTGAGTCATTTAAAGGTGTGCCGTTCGCTGCGGCTCCGGTGGGAGGCCTTCGCTGGCGGGCTCCCCAGGCGGTGCAGCCATGGTCCGATGTACGGCAGGCCAATTCCTACTCCGCTGATTGCATGCAGGTGCCGTTCCCCAGTGACGCTGCTCCGCTCGGCACCAAGCCGGCCGAGGATTGCCTTTATCTGAACGTTTGGCGCCCTGCCGGCACCAAGGCCGACGCGAAGCTGCCGGTCATGTTCTGGATCTACGGTGGAGGCTTCGTCAATGGAGGCAGCTCGCCGACCGTGTATGACGGCAGCAAGTTCGCTGAGAAGGGCGTTGTCTTTGTCAGTGCAAATTATCGTCTCGGTCGCTTCGGCTTCTTCGCATTTCCCGAACTCACAAAGGAAAACGCCGACGGCATGGTCGGCAATTACGGATTCATGGACCAGATCGCGGCATTGCAGTGGGTCCAGAAGAACATCAGCGGGTTCGGCGGCGATGCCTCCAACGTCACGGTCTTTGGCGAGTCTGCGGGCGGATTCTCCGTGAGCATGCTGCTCACGTCTCCCTTGTCGCAGGGGTTATTCTCCAAAGCGATTATCGAGTCCGGCGGAGGCCGCACCAATCTCGGTGGACAGCGCTACCTCAATACCGCCCTGCCGAACGGGCCTCCTTCAGCAGAGTCTGTAGGCATCGAGTTCGCACGCAGCGTTGGAATCGACGGAACCGAAAAGGACGCGCTCGATAAATTGCGGCATCTCTCCGCAGAAAAAGTGCTCGGCAATCTCAACATGGCGACCATGCATCAGCCGGGATACGCAGGTCCCTTTATCGACGGTAGAGTGGTCCTGTCCGATCCGCAATCCGCTTACCTGTCGGGCGCCGGCTGGCATGTGCCTCTCATGATCGGCACCAACAGCATGGATATCGGCTTCGGATTTGCGCACGATAAAGAAGAGCTATTTGCGCCTTTTGGCGCCGATCGCGAAAAGGCGATGGCAGCCTACGATCCGACGGGAAAGGGCGAACTACGCGTCGTGCAGTATCAGGTTTCCATGGATCAATTCATGGTTGAGCCAGCTCGGTTCGTTGCCGGCATCTTCGCTTCGGAAGGTCTGCCGGCTTACGAGTACAGATTCTCCTACGTGGCGAAATCCATGCGCAGCAAGTGGCCCGGCGCACCCCATGCCACTGAAATCCCCTTCGTCTTCGATACGGTACAGGCAAAGTATGGAACCGAGCTTGCGCCCGAGGATGAAAAGATCGCGCAGGCGATGCTGAATTACTGGGTATCATTCGCCAAGACCGGAGATCCCAGCACGGGCAACACACCCGCATGGCCTCGGTACTCGTCCGCGACAGACATGCTGATGAACTTTACAGAGAACGGTGCGGTAGCCGAGAAGGACCCGATGAAAGCAAGACTGGATGTCACGGCGGCATACGTAACCAGTTCCGCTCCTGTCCCAGCGCCAAAACCTCCGTCCCGCCCATAAGCGTTTGACAAAGAGAATGTTCTAAAGAGCTACCTGCCCGCGAGCGCCAGCGGATCGGCCTATAGCAACTGCTGGGACGTGGTGGTTTCAGCTATTCAAGTAACCCCTCTTATTCAAATTTCAGCATCGAGATCTCTGCCTTTTGGCGTTGTGTTTTAACTTCGACTGCCATATGCTGCCGGCCATGAATGAGCCGGCAAGTCGGCCGTCCCGCCTTTGGCGCGTGATCGCTCGCGAGCTTGTGAACGCGCCTAACGGAGATAAGGCTGCCGAACTTAGGAGAGAACTGGATATTGCCCTTAAGGAGCTAGGAACGACCCCGGGCGAAAGCATTGATTGGCACGATCTTCAGGACTCGCAGTCCTTCTCAAGATCGATAACAGCGCCTGGCGCCTCAAGCGCCGCAGACTACAGGGCGTCATATTCCGAACAGACAGAGGGGGCTTAGTTGGGCAGTTACTTGAGGCGCGAGGGCGGCCACCAGGAACAGCATGTGACAATGCCTGCAGAGCTTCATGAGCGGTTCCAAAGTAGTCTCGACTCCAGCTCAAAAGGCGGAATCGGGAGTGAGATCATTGAGACCATTCGTCATTTGCCTTCTAATTCTAATGTTCGTCGGCGCTCTGTGCGTCGGGGCCTTGATCTGGAGAGGATTCAGTGCCACCGACGCGCCGTCCCACTTCGAGACCGTGGTCGCTCGAACCATCCGCGACATGGCCACTCCAGCCCGTTTCCGACACGAGAAGAATCCCCTCGAAGCGACTTCGCAAAACCTCCTAATGGGGCGGGATTCGTTTCTGGCCAAGTGCCAGACTTGCCATGGTCACGACGGAAGCGGACTGACACCAGTCGGACAGTCGCTCTATCCGCGAGTGCCGGATCTGCGCGCAGCGTCAACTCAGAATCTGACGGATGGCGAGATACACTACATCATTGAGAATGGAGTGAAGCTAACCGGAATGCCTGCGTGGGGAAATCCTCACGGGGTGCAGACCGAAGAGGGCTGGAGACTACTTCTCTATATACGAAGCCTTCGGCCCCTGACACAGCAGGAACAAACTCAAGAGAAGCAAATCTCCCTGTCGGCACACTACCTAGGGTCGCAGGCTTGCGAAAAGTGCCATGCGGAGATTTACAAACACTGGCAAAGGACGCCAATGGCAAATGTTGTCCGCGATCCGCGCCAGCATCCCGACGCAATCATCCCTGACCTGGCAACAAACACCGTGCACACATTCTCGAAAGATCAAGTTGCTTTCGTGTACGGCAGCATCTGGAAGCAACGGTACTTCACGAAGGTAGGCGATGACTATTTCCCGTTGCCAGTGCAATGGGAAGTCGTGAATAAAAAATGGAGCAAGTATCAAGTGCCCCCAACGGGAGGGGACTGGTGGGCTGCCTTTTATCCGCCCGACAACATGGGCCGTCCTACAGGTCCTCTCTGCGATGGGTGCCATTCGGTTGGTTATGACACGCACACCAAGCAAGTGGCTGAATGGAACGTGGGCTGCGAACGTTGCCACGGCCCTGGGAGTGAGCACGTCGCGCACCCCACGAGGGGCAACATCATCAATCCGGCCCATTTAGATTATGTCGCAGCCAGCGATACCTGTATTCAATGTCATTCTCAAGGGCAGCCGCTTTCAAATCCGATCGAGGGCAAGTATTACGATTGGCCCGTCGGCTATCGCGTGGGGTTGACGCTGGCGAACTATTGGAAATTGGAAGACCACACCCTGGGCGAACCTACCAACTTCTTGTACTTCCCAGATGGCACTGCGCACAAGAACCGGATGCAGGGCAACGATTTCGTCCAAAGCGTGATGTATCGTCGCGGGGTTTCATGTTTCGATTGTCACGACGTTCATGGCACCGGAGAATATGCCCAACTGCGCAAACCGGCTGATCGGCTTTGTCTGGATTGCCACGGTCCTATGTCGCCCAACGGGCCTCGCACCGCGACACTAGCGGAGCACACTCACCACAAAGATGGCAGTCCGGGCAGTGAGTGCGTCGCTTGTCACATGCCCGCGATTCAAACGGAAGGTCCGGCAAAGACCATGGTTCACGCTCATACTTTCCGTTTCATCACGCCAGCGACGACCGACAAATTTAAAATTCCGAATCCATGTAGCTCGTGTCACGAGGGCAAGACAACTGCTTGGGCAACAGAGCAGATGCGTCTGTGGCCTGAGCGGTCTCCTTGGCGACTTCAGTAGGAGAATAGAGAATCGAGGAGAACGGATGCGCAAGTGCTTGGCAGTAGTGGCATTGCGGTAGGGCCGGCACAGTTGCTTCAACTTCGCCAAAGGGCGCGATCTGGTTGATCTCGTTTACCGCCCCAAAGTAATCCCTTTGCCGGCCACGGCTCGGCTGCACATCTCTGATGATTTCCTTCTCACATGCCTTGTGGTTGAAAGTAGAAATATGAGCGAAAAATCCTGGCGGTGGAACCCGCCGAGCCAGCGATAGCGCGTGCTTCGGAAGACGTTTCCACCGATCGCAGCAGCATCCTCCTACCGTCGTTTAATTCAAAAACCGTACCGCTCAGCGGAGGGCCGCGATGAAAGAAGACGATAACGAGGAACCGTCCTCGACCCATGATCCACGGATCGCCACGGCTTAGGTCGGAACGGTAACGCGCAAATTCGTCCGTAGACTCAGCTCGCTTAAGCGATGCCTTTTGCTGGACAATCTCACTAAGAGCCCCCATTAACTTCGTATTCTGCTGGTATTCTCGCCTGAGCTTTTCCACGTCGGCTTGCGACTCAAACCCATTGAGGTACCACATCTCCTTTGGACCGGAAACAGATTCGATCGTTAGATATGGGTGACGAAAGTCGAGAGCCCGGCAGAGGTGTTCAGCGCGATTCTCCAGTCTGCGATTCGCAGCTACAGCCTCCGGCTTAAGGTAGTCGCGATAAATCTCCAGAATTTGCGGCGGGCGAGCCTGCGCCATGCTGACCATGTTAAACATCAACATCACCGCAAGGAGGATAAAGCAACTTGTTTTGAAATTCATTGCGCCTCCGCTTTGAAATTGACTTGTCAGTGGGGCCCTAGAATCTTGCGCCATTGGACCAACGGGAGATGCCGCGAAAGTGGATGTAAGTGTCTTTTAGCATCTCCTTCGCGTATAAAGACCCAGCTAGCACTGGCGCCGCCGCGCCTCGAGTGAACGGGCGTCAGCTTTATTTCTGAAGCGTATGCTTATACACCCACTCCCAAGTTCGCGGAGCCCCCGCTGGACACATGCACACGGCTCGACTCGCAACTTTAAGAATCCGAGGAACTTGCAGAAGGGAACGGCGGAGGGTTTTGGTTGCGGGGGGTGGATTTGAACCACCGACCTTTGGGTTATGAGCCCAACGAGCTACCAGACTGCTCCACCCCGCAGTTCGATGATAGCAACCGTGTCCGATGGCGTCAAACTTCAACACTCGCTCCCGCCTGTCCTCAACCTCACATTCGCGTGCATTCCCCAACATCTTGCGACAGAGCCGCGAAAACTGCGATTCCTTTGACCACTCGCGACGCGAGTGTAGACTCGTGGCTCCAGCGATTTTGGTTCAGACTTTCATAAAAAACCGGGCATCCTAACGGTTGGTGCGGCATCCAAGCGGTGTCGCTCGGATTTTACCGCGCAATTCTGCGCCTGGTACCTGAGCTATTGTCGCTCGAGAATGAGGAGGCTTACATGCCTAAGAAAGAAAGCGCCCTAGTCGGCAAACCCCCATCAACGCACAGCCACGAACTCATCAGCACGCCGCGGAGATTCAGGAGTACGGCACCGTATCGCATGCGCTGCCACTCGGATTGGATGAGCCGGTTCGTTTGGAAATGACGGAGCAATTGAATCAACTGCTCGCTGATACCATGACATTGCGCGATCTTTACAAGAAGTCGCACTGGCAGGTCGCAGGGCCCACTTTCTATCAGCTTCATCTTTTGTTCGACAAGCATTTCAGCGAACAGGTGGAGATTGTTGACACGATCGCGGAACGGATCCAACTGCTCGGCGGCGTATCGCTGGCAATGGCGCCCGATGTCGCCGAGACCACGCGCATCGAGAGACCGCCGCGAGGCAGGGAAGAAGTTCCGGTTCAGATCTCGCGTCTTCTCGACGCCCACCAGCTCATTCTTGAGTTTTGTCGTGAACTGGCGGAGCGCGCTGACAAGCTAGGCGATGACGGCACCAATGACATGGTCGTCAGCGATGTGCTGCGCGCCAACGAACTTCAGGTATGGTTCCTGAGCGAGCACCTTGTGGAAATGCCTCTGGTCCACGCTGAGGATCCTGCAGCTCGAAAAGCAAGTTAAGTTGGATCGATCAGTCAGAGATGAGTGAGTCAGAAAATAGCGGGCCCGCATCGGGCCCGCATTTCATTTCACAAAAGCAGTCTCCCTATTTTGCAGTGTCGACTTTCAGCTTGTCGTGGTCGTAGTACTCGTAGGCCGACATCGGTTTCTCTCCACCCTTTTTCCAAATGCGGGAATCTTCCGGGAGTTTGTTGAGCACGCGCGCCATCTCGCGGATGTGCATTGCTACGGTTCCGCAGCACGCCCCGATGAAATTGATTCCTATGTCGCGGGCTTGGAGTGCGTAGTCCGCCATATTTTTGCGAGTCAGTTGCAGCGGATCGAGCGCATATGGAAACTCCGGAAGGCTGGTGAAGTCCGGCTTGTCCTTGGGCGTTCGATATGCGACTGGCTGGCATGCCAAGTATCCGTCTACGGCTTTTCGCATTTGTTCCATCGGGCCCAGAATATGCTCGGGTGGCCGCAGGCAGTTCATGCCGACAATGTCAGCGCCTGCGTCGAACAAAGCTTTCGCCGCGTCGGCCGCGCTTTTGCCTTCGGCGGTTTCATCTTTGTTTTCGAAGCAAATCGTGACCATCGCTGGCAGCCCTGTTTTCTTTGCGCGCTCGACGGCGATCAAGGCTTCGCCCAGCCATGAGAAGGTCTCTCCGATAATAAAGTCGACGCCTTCGTCCACCTGAACGGCGAGTTGTTCGTCGAATGTCCTGCGAACGCGGTCGGCTGCCGACGGACTGTCTGGTTCATACATCCACGTCAGACTTAGATTGCCGGCCACCAGGCACTGGTCTCCGGCAACCTCGCGCGCGACCCGCACGGCCGAACGGTTTAACTCTTCGAGGCGGTTCTCCAGGCCGACTGTCGCGAGCTTGTCCCGACTGGCGTAAAAAGTGAGTGCCTGCAGAACCTCTGCTCCTGCTTCGCGAAATTCAACATGAAGTTCGCGCAAAGCAGTCGGGTATAACAGCGCAACTTCCGGAGTGAACGGACCCGCGCGGACCCATCCGCGTTTCTCCAGTTCGAGTAAGTAGCCGCCGTCGCCGAGGACGGGCCCTTCCTTCAGTCGTTCGAGAATGCCTTTCTTTTTCATGCCTTCTCCTGAATATTCTTAGTCGTCAACGTATTCGTATTGCGCTTTGATCGGTTGATTTTCGGTGAAACGATTGGGACGGAACG
This sequence comes from uncultured Acidobacteriota bacterium, assembly GCA_963771765.1. Classification (GTDB taxonomy): domain Bacteria; phylum Acidobacteriota; class Terriglobia; order Terriglobales; family Acidobacteriaceae; genus Sulfotelmatobacter. The sequence goes on along the minus strand of CAVYUY010000015.1, from coordinate 320,999 downwards.
CGCTGACATCGACTGTTTTTCCAGCTCCGTCGAGAATCAGTTCGCTCATGACCAGTCCGATCGCGGGGGAAATCTTGAACCCCATGCCGGAGAATCCCGCACAAATAAAGGCGCCATCGAGGCCCGGGATTTCGCCCAACAAAGGGCGGGAGTCGGGAGTCATGTCATAAACGCCGGTTACACCGCGCATGACTTCGGCACTTTCAAGTTTGGGAATTCGACGGCATGCCCGATCGATGATCTCGGCCAGAGATTCGTCCGAAGCGCTTTGCGGAAAATGATCCGGATCAACTGGTCGCTTGCCATAGAAATCTCCGATCAGAAATTTGTCGCTCGAGTCGGAACGAAAATAGGTGGCTGTGACTGAGTCGATGCAGGCGGACCCTCCACCCTTCATGTCCGGCGCATTCCGCAGAATTGCAACCTGGTGATATTCGCATTCGATCGGCAGGTCGTGGCCTGCCTGCTGAATCAGAGGACGCGTCCACGGTCCCATCGCAACGATCACCGTTGGCGAACTGATCGTCCCTTGATTCGTTGTGACGCCGCGAACTCGACCCGCTTCGACGATCAGAGCTGTCGCTTGCGTTCTCGAAAGATAGACGGTTCCCGATCCCGCGAGCGCTTTCAAGAAAATCTCCCGCAACGCCTGCGCCATCGCCGTATCCTGAATCGGGTTCGTAGGCTGCGAGTTCGACGTCGTCGACGTTCCAGTCGGGCTCCAATTCCTTCAGTTGATGCTTATCGATCAGTTCGACGTTCGCGCCCAGGTCGCGCTGCATCTGGACATTGAGCTTCAGACGTTCCGTTTCATTCGGATGAACAATTCGCACGAATCCCGTCTTGCGAAAATCTCCGGGCGCGCCCACGATGTCGTGCCAATTCTGAAACATATGCAGGCTGATGAGCGCCATCTGCACTTCAGCCGGAAAGCTGTAGTGCATTCGAACCAGCGCGGAAGAACGGCCACTCCCGCCGCGGCCCACATGATCCTTGTCGATGATCACGATCTTGCCGGCTTTGCGTTTCGCGAGATGAAACGCGATCGATGTGCCCATGACGCCCGCTCCGAGAATCACGACGTCAGCAGTCTTCGGAAATGAACTGGAATGGCCGTTGCCGGAAGTCATGCCGCGGCCTCCCGCCATCGTCCCTTTTTCCAGTCGCGGAGAGCCTGAAAAGCCGCATTGCGCCCAGGAGCTCCGGTCACGCCGCCGCCCGGATGTGCGCCCGCTCCGCAAAGATAGAGACCGTCGACCGGAGTGCGGTATTGGGACCACCCCGGTACGGGACGCATAAAAAAGAGCTGCTCCAGCCGAAGATCTCCGTGAAAGATGTTGCCTTCGGTTAGTCCGTAAGTGCGTTCAAGATCCAGCGGAGTCAGAACCTGCCGTGCCTCGATCGCGCCAGGCACGTTTGGCGCGTATTCGGCGATCTTTTTGACGACTCGATCTCCGAGCAGGTCACGCTTGTCGTCCCAGTTACCTTCGCGCAAGTGGTACGGCACATACTGCACGAAGCAGGTGAGGATGTGTTTGCCCGCCGGAGCCAGAGAATCGTCCGCATTCGATGAAACCACGCAATCGACCCAAAGCTGTTCGGGAATCTCGCCGAATTTTGCGATGTCGTAGCACAGCTCCGCGAATTCGAGCGAGGGAACGAGCGTATAGAAAGTTCGCTCCAGGGCAGTGGCGTGGGGCGATGTCCCTGTGAATCGCGGTTCTTCCGACAAGCACCATGTTTACCTTCGCGCATGGACCTTGCATCTTGATTCCGCGCACCGCAAACAAGAAATCTTCCGGCAGATCTTTGGCAGCGATCAATTTCAGAAACGTGCGCTTCGGATCGGCGTTGGAAAAGATCATCCGCGCTCGCAACTCCGTCCCGTCCTCCAGCACGACGCTGCGCGCCCGGCCATTGCGCACGTCGACGTGGGCAACGGATGCTCGGGTGCGGATTTCCACGCCCAGTTGTTTTCCCGCCGCCGCCAGCGCCTGCGTAATCGATCCCATGCCGCCCATTACATGACCGTAAAACCCTTGTAGTTCGTGCTCTCCGCCGCTGAGCAGATGAAAAAGCAGACCAATTGCCGTTCCCGGTTGGTAGGGCCGCCATGTTTGCCATAAACATTGTTGGCGAGAAACATGGTCTTCATCTTTTCGGACTCGTAATTCTGATCGAGAAATTCGCCCAGGCTTCCAGTCAGGAAGGCCACGAGCTGCGAAACTTCGCTGCTAGAGATCCCGCGGAATCGTTTGCCGACGCGAAACAGATCGCCCCATCCTTTCAAGCTGGAGGTATCAATTTCCGGCGGCGGCTCCATGAAAAATGGCTGCAAATAACGGGCCAGCTTTTTGAGTTGATCGTCGACTTGCACAAACCGTGCGGCATCTTTGGTGGAAATCTTTGAAAATTCCTGACGGGCTTTTTCGCGGTCCGCCCACCACGGCACGACGTGCCCGTCGGGGAAGGGAACCTGGATCGCCGGATCGCACGGAATCATGCGAAGCCCGTGGTCTGCAAGTCTCAAGTCGGAGATCACTTCCGGCCGCAGCATGCTCGCGATGTATGAAGTGGTGGACACGCGGCATCCGCGAGCAATCTCTTCGGTCACGCAACATCCGCCGACGATCTCCCGTCGTTCCAGTACCAGAGTCGAGAGCCCGGCGCGGGCAAGGTATGCGGCCGCGGTCAGGCCGTTGTGGCCGGCGCCAATTACGATGGCGTCGTAAATGAAATTGGCGCCACGTTCTTTGGAGTGACTGATGGTCACGATGGGTGTCTTGAATCGAATAACCTTAACCCACACGGGCGTAAAAATGAAGTTGAAACACTCGCAGAATCACGTTATGCTGTCGTGACTTTAAGTCACTTATCTATGCCGGGAATTGCGAGCAACAGGGTTGCGCCTCCCCTCTACCAGAGACAGAGCAAACAGCGCCCTCGATCCGAAGCGAAGCGAAGCCGCATCATCGAGGCCGCTACACTGCATTTCGCCGAACACGGATATCATTCCGCGCGCGTCAACGACATAGCGCTAGGGCTCGGGATTGCGAAAGGATCCATCTTCCAGCATTTCGGCAGCAAAGACGGACTGTTTTTCGAGGTGTATAAGCGCGCAGTTCGCTCGTTTGCTAAATACCTTGATGCTCCAGCGGACGTCCGCCAGGCGGGATTCTTCGAAGTGCTTCGCTATTGGCTGGTTCGAACCGAACACCTCGTGCATGAGGATTGGATTCCGTATCGCATTTCGTTGCTTGGAAATTACGGTACCGATCTCGTTCTGAAGCGCGAGATCAACCGTTTTCTCATCAGCGAAGATCCTTACGGCACTGTGAGTTTCGTTCGCTTCGGGTTGGAGCGCCGCGAACTACGCGACGACATCGATATCGAGATGATGGTTTCTATCATCGACTGGATGGTCGAGCGATTTCAGGATGCGCTGCTCACGGCTGAGCTTGACCCTGGACTGTTCCGCCGCCAAGGCGAGTTGTCGAGAAGAAAGATGCGAGGATCCAACAGTTCTTGTCCGTGTTGCAAAGAGCGATTGGGACTTCGCGGGCGACTCTTGTGAAGTGTTCGAGCAAAGCCGCACGCGAATCATCGCCGATAGCCGTGGGTCTTCGCGCGGTATACTCTTGCGTTCCGTTCATGAATCCATCAAGGTGCAAATATGCAGGAATCCATCGAGCAAATCCTTTCCATCTATGACGACCGGGCCCCGTTGTCGGAGGCCTCGACCATCCCCGCACCGTGGTATATCGATCCTCGCATCGCTGAATTGGAGCGGCTTAACGTGTTCAGCAAAACCTGGCAAATGGTTGCGCGCACCAGCCAGGTGCAAAATGCCGGGGATTTCGTTTCAACGCGTCTCGCGGGAGAGCCTGTCGTAGTCGTTCGCGGATCTGACGGCAAACTCCGTGCGTTCTACAACGTCTGCCGGCATCATGCCGCGGCTGTGGTGACGCAACCATGCGGGCAGGCTGCGATTTTGCAATGTCCGTATCACGGATGGAAGTACGGGCTCGACGGATCGCTCAAAGGCATGCCGGAGTTCGAAGGCGTGGAGAATTTCGATCGTGCCGACAATGGTCTGCTTCCGATCCGCGTGGAAACCTGGGAGTGCTTCGTTTTTGTGAACCTTGACCCGGATGCGATTCCGCTCAAGGAATTTCTTGGCGGACTTGTAAAGCGGGTGGCTCCGCTCGGCATCAGCGAGCTGCACTACTTTGACCGCAGGACCTACGACATTCACTGCAACTGGAAAGTTTATGTCGATAACTTTCTTGACGGCGGCTATCACGTGCCGCATCTGCACAAGGGCCTGAGTTCAGTGCTCGATTACAAGCAGTACACCATCGAGAACGAAGATCGCTATTGCCTGCAGTCCAGCCCGATGGTCGCGTCCAACGAAGACGCCGCAACGGGAGCGACGCGCAAGGGCGATCGCGCCTGGTATTTCTGGCAATATCCAAACCTGATGATCAATTGTTACGCGGGATACATGGATACAAACTATGTCATCCCGGTCGACGCCGATCATTGCACGGTGGTCTTCGATTTCTACTTCAGCGATGTCAGCGAAGCCGCAATGGCCTATAACACTGAATCGGTAAACGTCGGCAACCGGGTGCAGGATGAGGATCTGGGTATTTGCGAAGATGTACAGCGGGGGCTGAAATCGCGAGCGTATGGGGCCGGGCGTCTGTCGGTGCGTCGCGAGGCCGGGGAACAATTATTCCATCAATTGTTGGCGGCAGATTTGAAATCTTCAGTGCCGGCGCTCGTCAGAACGTAGCTGGCGCAACCTCGCATCTGAGAGCTTGATCGCTACTGATGGTCCCGCGGGATTGTCTCCTGCCACGTTTTGGTCTTCAACATCGTGCCGTCTTTCAGCAATTCTCTTGTGTACTTGTAGTAGAAATTCTCCTGATCCGTAGTCACGAGCAGATGGCCGCGCCATGTAAGCGTGCGGCCCTTCAGCGCAAAAACACTTTCCGCTTCTCCTCGTACCGAGCAAGTCTCCGGATGAGCGTCGTCGCCTTCGTAAGTCAGATTCTCGAAATCATTTTCCGTACCCCACGGGTATTCGTATCCGTCTTTTCCTTTCCAGTGCACGGTCGTTTTCTGTCGAGCCTCGTCCCGTTCCACCGTCCACTCCCCAGGCCAGGGAAATCCCTGATTCTTGATGTCAGCGCGTTCTTCTGCTGGCTGCGGCGGAGAAAACGCAGGGGCAGGAGTTCCTATCGATGGAACGACGGGCAGAACCACTCGCGAACCTTGCATGCCGCCCGAGCGCCAGCGAAGTCGTCATCGGATAAGGCGTGGGCAGACACCATCGGCCACAGAGCGTTCGAAATCGCCACACGGATACGATGGCCCTTCGGAAATACCCACGACGTAAGGTGCATTTCGATATCGAGGGAATACATTTTGCCCGGTTCAAGATCGCGCGGCTCGGTCCATGAATCCCGTTGCGCGCCATTCAATCCTGCTCCGGTGATCTGAGTAACGGTTCCATCAGGAGCTACATCCGAGAGCCGAGCGAACCAGTCAGCTTGCTTCGCCGTGGCAGAGGCTTGCAGCAGTGCGTGTGGGCGCCCGAGGATCGCGAACTCATGTTCCAGCGGCGCCGAATCGTACACCAGGCTGAACGCATCCACCGGACGCGGATCGCTTAGCAACTCTCCCCACCAGAAACCAGCTTCAACGCCGATCGTAGGAATATATTTCAACTGGTGTGTGTCGCGGACTGTCGCTGATCCGTCCAAAGAATGCTGTGGCGACATGAATAACGTTGTGTTCGTTGCGTCGGACGGCGGCCACGTGTCCTCACGACGCCATTCTCCGGGGACGCTTTGCAGACTAGGATCCGGCGGATGCCAATGCTGCATGAAAAATACAAGCCGCGGGTCGTTCTTTACCCCCGTATCGCGTCCCTTCAGCCAGTAGTCGAACCAGCGCACGGCTTGATCGCGCCACTCGACCCGCGGTCCAAAGTCCGCATCGTTTGGAAATGAGTGATTCCATGGCCCAACGATCGCTTTGATGGGCGCTTTCGATTTCATCAGCATGTCGGTTACGTTGTCGCGATAGCCGTCCTGCAACCCCCCGATCAGGAAACTCGGGATCGTGATTTCACTGAGCGGACGGACGCGGTCACGCCAGAACGGCCCATCATGTTGGTGTTTCAGATAGAGCAACGACCACGGTGGTGAATCGAAGCGCGGCCCGAGTACCTTCTCGTCGAGAAGATAATCCGGAGCGCCGACCCATCCCTCGGCCATGTCCATGTTCAATTCAAACTCGTCGACATGCGCCATGCCGTCTACGTAGTGCACGTCATCGTGAAACAGTTCTCCGGTCGCATGGATAGCCACGATCGCTTTCAGTCCTGGCGCGTGTCGCATCGCCATCTGGAGAGCCGTGAATCCTCCCCATGAAATTCCGAACATTCCCACGTTCCCGTTCGACCACGGCTGGTGCGCGAGCCACCCAATCACCTCTTCGCCATCCTGCTGCTCTTGCTCAGAATATTCGCGCTCGGGCGGAATTCCTTCACTGGCGCCGAACCCGCGAATGTCGACCCGCACGCTGACGTATCCGCGCCGGGCAAAATACGAATGCTTCGGATAGTCCCCAGCCGCCGTTCCATCATCTTTGCGATAAGGAAGGTATTCGAGCAGGGCGGGAAATTTCTCTTCGGCTCTAGCGCCTTCCGGCATGTAGAGTGTCGCGGCGAGACGCACTCCGTCCTTCATCGGGATCCACGCCGTCTGCATTTTCACGCCGTACGCCGCAGGGGACGGTTCTTCAGCCGGCAGAGCGAGTGACGGGAACAGCAAGACGACCAAGAGGATCCAAACCGATCGTGACAAGGGTGTCTCCGAAGTTCATCGATGACTCGGAGTCAGTCTGGCGTCCCTTGCTCGCGGCGCAAGGCAGGCAAATCGATTCCGAGTTGCTCCGCCTTCTTATACAGGTGACTGCGCTCCAGGCCAAGAGCTTTCGCAGCCAGACTCACGTTGTGGTGGGAGCGCTTGAGTTCGGCAAGAATCACTTCACGCTCGAATGATTGCACACGATCCGAGAGCGGGCCAGATCCCTGCACTAACTGAATGGCCGGAGGTGCCAGTCGCGGTCTTGGGTAAGGCGAGACGCACCGTCTCCAGATCAACCTGACCCTCGGTCGCAAGCAACATTAAACGTTCGACCATGTTTCGCAACTCACGGACATTTCCCGGCCAGGGATGCGATTGCAGCGCCTCCATCGCCTCGGCTGTGAAGGGAACCGGTTTCCAATCATTCTGGGCGCGTACTTGTTCTGCGAAGTGCTCGACCAGCGCCGGAATGTCCTCGCGCCGCTCGCGCAAGGGCGGAAGCACGAGAGGGAAGACATAGATCCGGTGAAAAAGATCCTGCCGGAACTTTTCTTCCCGAACTCGGGCTTCGAGATCCCGGTGCGTCGCCACGACCACACGGACGCTGACTGTGATCGGCTTGTCGCCTCCAATTCTCTCGACCTCGCCCTCTTCGAGAACGCGCAACAGCTTGGCCTGCATGTTCAGCGGCATGTCGCCAATCTCGTCGAGGAAGATCGTTCCTTTGTCAGCCTGTTCGAACTTGCCAATATGGCGTCCCGACGCGCCCGTGAACGAGCCCTTCTCATGGCCGAATAAGTTCCGACTCGATGAGTTCTGCCGGAACAGCCGCGCAATTCAGTGTCACAAACGGGCCGGTTGACCGTCCGCTGCGCTCGTGAATCGTGCGCGCAACAAGCTCTTTGCCGGTCCCAGTTTCGCCCAGAATGCAAACTCGCGACTCACTGGCCGCAACGCGCTCGAGTTGAGCCATGACGCGTCGCATGGCATCGCCCTTCCACACAATCTCGTGCTTCCCGAGTCGCTGGCGCAGCTGTCGATTCTCGCTCTCCAGCCGTTGTAACTTGAGGACGTTGTCGACAGTCAGCAGAAGTTTGTCGGTCGAAATTGGTTTTTCCAGAAAGTCGAGTGCACCCAGCCGCGTGGCGCGCACCGCCATTTCGATGTGCGCCTGCCCCGACATCATGACCACTGGCGTCGTCACTCCTTGCTGTCTCATCTCCTCAAGAAGTGCCAGCCCGTCTTTGCCGGGCATCACCACGTCCGACAAAATCAAGTCGAACGTCTGTGACTTTGCCAACTCCAGCGCGCGGGCCGGGCTGTCGCACACGGTCGCCTCATGCCCCGCGAGTCGAAACGCGCGCGATAGAGACGCTAACGTATTGGCCTCGTCATCGACGATCAAGAGATGCGCTTTCGGCGGCAACGTTCCTCCTGGGTTCGGACGCCAGCGTGGCATCCGTTTTTTCTTGCGTAGTTCGCATCAATTGAGGGCTGCTTGGCAGTTCGATGGTGAATGTACTGCCCCGGTCGGGCTCGCTCTGCACAGAGATTCTGCCGCCGTGATCGCTGATCACCGATTGCACGATCGCCAATCCTAGTCCAGTTCCGTGCTGCTTGCTCGTGTAGTAGGGAGTGAATATCCGCTCGCACTCTTCGCGTGTGAGCCCGGAGCCCGTGTCGGAGACTTCGACGATCACTTTGCGATCACCGTTCGCGGTTCGGAGAGTCAGTGTGCCTCCGTTTGGCATCGCATCCATCGCGTTCAGCACGAGATTCGACAGCGCTCGATGCAACAATTCCGAATCGGCAGCGATTGTTGGGAGATTGTCCGCGAGTTGAAGATTACACGAAATTTTATTTCGCCCCGGAGCCTGCAGTTGCGCCTGAAAGAGTTGGGCGACGGCTGTCACGATCTCATTGATTTGTACGCTGTGCAATTGAGGCTGAGGCATCTTTGAAAACTCGCTGAAGCGCCCGATGATGCCTTTCAAATTCGAGATCTCGGCTAGTAGCGTTTGCGAACTTTCACGGAAAACCTCATCAAACTGCTCCGGGTTCAACTCACGCGCGCGGATCAGGTTTTCGACGGTCAACTGAAGCGGAAACAGGGGATTTTTGAGTTCATGCGCCAGCCGCCGTGCCAGCTCGCGCCACGCCGCAACGCGTTCTGTCTGCACCAGTCGCTGCTTTTGCGCCAGCAGTTCAGACGTCATGTGATTGAATGAAGCCGCGAGTTGAGCGACCTCGTCATGTCCTTGCACTTCGACGCTCGAGTCCCAATTTCCCGCGGCAACATCCTGCGCGGCTTTTGCGAGATCTTCCACCCGGCGCGTCACCCGTGCGGAGGCCCAAGTGCTCAACAGAATCGCCAGGAAAATTCCCGCCCCACCGGCAAGCAACGCCGCGTTTCGAATGCTGCGGCTCAATTCCACGTATTCGCGTCGCGAATTCCCGATCAACAAAACTCCAAGCAATGGCCGATCTTTCCCCGCTCCTCGCAACGGAACAGCGTGAAACACTTCTTCATCCGCCGGGTCGGACGACCAGCTTAAGACGCTTGTCATTTCCTGTCCGGTCTGGCGTACTGCATCGATTAACGGTTGAAATTTATCGGGAACATACGCCGTGGCGCTCGAATGTCCTGCAGCGGGTGCCTGCAACAGCGAATCAGAGGAAAAATGGTCGCTGCGGTTCTCGTACAAAAGCGCGCGCATGTCCGGCGGCAGATCCAGCGCAGCCATGAAGCCTTTGTCGATGCGGCGTCCGCCTACGACGTAGACAGGGTGATCTCCTGCGCGCGCGGCTCGTACTGCGAAGAGTCCTAACGCCGTCGAGTCCTGTAACTCTTCGAGCTTCAGGAACGCGTCCAGCTGATTCAGCCCGGCCAGGGTTTCAAAGCCAGTATCTAGATACCCGAACTTGGAAGGCCACTGCGCGGACGAGACGATGGTCCCATGTTCATCCAGCAGTTCCAGGAAATCGAGCTGTCGGGCCTCAGCCATCGATCGAGCGAGATCCAGGTATTGGGCAGAGTCCGACGGCGTGCCGTTGAGCGTGGTTCCCATCCTTTCCACCGCATCGGAAGCGGCGATTGCTTCTACTCGCTGCGCAACTTCAACACCTCGCCGGTGGAACTCATCCTGAAATTGGGCAACCAATGCGGCGGTCCGCTCGTTCTCCATCTTTTCAAAAGATTTCCGCGTTACCGCGCTCACGAGCCACGCTACTGTTCCCACCGACAGGAGCACCGTCAGGGTAAAGACCAGTAACAGTTTGCGACGGAACGTCATGGCCTCGTGGTCTCCAGCCATGTATCGTCGAGGTCCCAGCTTCCATTGCTACGCAAGCTCCAATTCCTCAATTTCGACGATGAAGCGTATGTCACTGGCAAGTGAAATAGCGGAATCACTCGAAGCGTCGCGAGCGCAGCTTGTTCAGACTTGTAGATACTCTCGTCCGATCCATATTCGATCTTGGGTGCGGGCAGTCCCATTTGACTGAAGACTTCACCGAGCGCGGTTCCGGGAGAAGCGCACGCGAGAGAGATTCGTACCAGCCGCAAATCCCCACCGGGCCCGGGCGACGGCTGGAGTGTCAGTCCTGCATCCTTCGCGTTCAGCGCGATACGCTCAGCCAAGAGGCGATCCAATGGATCAACTGGGTCGTAACCAAGCTTCCAGGTCGGCATCTTTCGAACTTGCCCCCGCAGTTGGCGCGCTTTCGCCAGGTCAGACGTGGAAGGGAATACAAAACCGTAACCGCTCATCCACGTGGGCAGAACGCTTGCAGCGGGCTCGCCTGCGCCTTGCAACAAGACGTCGTGGATGGGGACCCTTTCGATGCTCGATGCCAACGCTTCACGCAGAGTGCGTTCCTCTGAAGATGACGGATCTCTGGGAAATACGAGTGCCATCAACTCGATTGGCTTTGACGATTTCATGTCGCGCCCATCTTGGGCCGCGCGGTGCGCTTCTTCCGGTGCGACTTCGATCAGGTCCGCTTTTCCCATTTGCAGGGCTGACATCTGGTCCCGAAAGCTCTTGGCCATCTCGATTTCAACCCCGTCGAGAAATGGACGCCCGCGCCAACAGTTTTCGTTCGCGGCAAGAGACAATCTCTTGCCTGGCTGCCAATCGGCGATCTGAAAAGCGCCAGTGCCGCTCAGCTTTCCGTCCTCTTCTCGTTTCACAATTGCGTTTCTGGGCAAAGCAAGTTCTGCCAGTAACTCGCCTGTAGATGCGTCGAATTCGATCGTCACGCTGTCGCCGGCAGACCGGACGGTCCACGATGGATTTGCAAATCGCAAGGACGCTGCAGCGATTTCCGCGTTGAGCAGTGACCCATCCTGGAATGTTACGTTTCGCCTCAGGCGGAACTGCCAGCGCTGGTTTCCTTGAGCCTGCCACGATTCCGCCAGAGATGGCTGCACGCTCCCCGAGTCTTGCAGCGTTACAAGCGTATCGAAAATGAGGGACGTCAAACCGCTCCGGCCGAAAGAATCAGGGAATGAGCGATCGGCGGGATCAGGGGACGGAGGGGCTGCGTGCATTGTGACATGCAGCGTGCCTCCATACTGCGGCCTGGTCGCGGCGTTTGCTGTCAGAGCCGCAAGCAACAGGCTACTGATCGCAAACCACCGCCAATCGATACGCTTCATAATTGCCTGTTTCCTGGTTCTTCGCGACCCCGATTGCCGTATCGCCTTTAGGCTCCGTCCACAACGCGGAGATCGGTCCGGAAAAATCCACCTTCGAAGTCACGGCCACTGGATCTCGATCCGGAAATTCGAACGCGCGCACGGATTCCACGTCCTCGTGACTCGGAGTTGTGACCAACACCTGCGTGCCCGCTCCGCACGACGTGCGAACGCCTGCCAGATCGCTGCCCCAATTCCACTTTGCCGTCCGATCGGTGACCCCATCGACAACGTGGATGTCTCCGTCTACCGACGCGAACAACCACATCGGGTTCCGGTCGCTCTGAACAAACGCGGCAGAGTAAAACTTGGGAACTGTTATCACGGTTCCGGCGGGAGCCGTCAGCGCACCAGTGAAGAAGTTGTGCGACGAGCTGAAAAATGCTCGGCCAGCCGCCGTCATACCTTTCACGCCGCCTGTGATTGAAGAGCTGCCGCTCTGTCCGCCCGCCCCGACCGGCCACGGATCATCGCTGTCGTTGCAATCCAAACCCTCTTTTCCAGAAGTGGTATGGCACACGACGCCCGGAAGATAAACATCGAGCTGATGGTCCCTACCTGGAACTACTCGTCCCCGCAAATCCCGGGGCCAGGGCCGAGCGTGAGATATCGCGAAGGTCTGCCCGGGTTTCCATCTCCCGTTTTCTGATCGGTGGAGAGAGACCGCATTCGCATCAAGCACCGCGATTCGAAAAGGCAAGCCGTTTTCTTCCAGGACTGCCACATCAAGAATCGGTTCGGGCTGAGTCCACAGCAAAGTTTTCCGCAAGCTGAGTGGCACCGACTCGTGCGCAGCGCTGTGGGTCGCCGGTCGAGGCATCGAAACCATGACGACCGTGGGGTCGCTGCCAATCCGCAGAATCTGCGCGACCCAGACGTAAGAAGTCACATTTTCAGAAAGTGAAATTTTGACCGGAGTGCTGGCCGCGTCACCTTCAATCAACCGTGCACCCATCGCCGCGAGCGCAGTGCGCAGCCCATTTTGAATGATGTCCCCATCGCGGCGCCCAAGGGAGCTGCGATTCTCAATGGTTAGAGCGATCGTGCTGTTCCCAGTCACCGCCGCGATCTTCTTGGCGAGTTGTAGCTCGGACGTGCTCCAATCCGCGGCGAAAGCGAGGATGGCTGGACTGACCAACAAAACCGCAAGAATCGTGACGGCAAGTCGCTTGACGATGCGGAGAATCGGCGGGAGGCCGGGAACGCCGCGCACTGTGATCGAGATGACGTGTGGAATAAGCAAATTATAACCGCTGTATAAGAGCGCCAATTCTTCCGCCCTGTACTGTTTCGACACCACCCGTTCACACAGAGTCTCCGCATCGGGTCTATCGCTTCGACTCGGGCTTGACGGCCAGAGCTTGCTGCGAAAAGAACAAGCGAAAGACTTGCCCAAAGATCAGTTCCTCCGCGAGCAGAGCCACTGCCAGCGACAAGACCATCCCACCTACAACCGCGATGAATGTGATTGCCATCTGCATAACGTTCTCCCTGAGTTTCCTGCTTGAGTACGCGCTTGTTAGGGCAGAACGAACGCCATTCGCTATGTCATTGGAACTAAATATGGTTAGCGAGTGTTCTTAGGCATGCTCGTGAGGCTTGGGCGACACAGTGTGTCGCTTCAGACACGCAACGCCCGCCACGGCATCTGTTGGGGAAACCAAGGCTGGTTGAGTTCGAAGTCTGGGAAGCGGGCCTTCAAGCGCCCGGCCGCCGCCGTCTGGGGTAACGGCTTGTGGGGTTCTGTGGGTGCGGCCGGGCGATCCTATGACTAGAAGGCCTAGTTCAATTGTGCCTATTTAAACGCGATCAGCTTTCCATTTCTGTGAGCATCGTCACACTTGCGCGTGATTTCGATCCTCACCGAATCTCGCGATCCAACTCTTCGCATCTCCTCCTCCATCAGACTTTCCCGAATTGAGTCGCGCACACCGGTCTGTGACCTCGCTCACCGATTGTCACGTCTGCTGCCCCTTACACTTTTCTTCGAGCGAACCAGAAACTCTCAGCATCTTTGTGGAGATTGATTCGACATGGCCTATGTAATCACCGATTCGTGCATCAAGGATTCCCTCTGCGTAGAGGTTTGCCCAACCGACTGCATTCATCCCAAGCAGGACGAACCCGCTTTCGAAGCTTCAACTCAGATGTATGTCGATCCAGAAGGCTGCATCGACTGTGGCGCCTGCATTCCGGCATGCACTTCTGACGCAATTCACGCGTTGGAAGACGTGCCAGAAGACAAGAAGGATTTTGTCGGGAAGAACTCGGAATTCTATAAGCACTGATCGAACGACTCGGCGCTTGCGCTCGATCGCCGGGGACCGGAACGTGGTGAACCAGCCTGTCCGGCTCCCGGCGATTGATGTTCTGGGCCTCTGCTGATCCGTTGACTTCCCGACCGGAGGCCGCTATCGTTGCGGGCGCAAATGAACGTTGTCAAAGCCACGCGCCACTTCGAACAGTGGCTGGGCAGCCGCACCGATCTGGTCAAAAGAGATATCCGTCTCAAACACGCCAGCATGAAAGCTGGAGTGTTTACCTTCCTTCGCGCAACCTACTATCGTTGGGCGCAAATCTGGCCTGAGGTTTGTCCGGACTTGGCCAAAGGCCCGCAGGTGCTGGCCATTGGCGATCTACACGTCGAAAATTTTGGCACCTGGCGCGATCTCGAAGGCCGTCTGATCTGGGGAGTGAACGATTTCGACGAGGCCTATCCTGTGTCCTACGCAAATGATCTCGTACGCCTGGCCGTTAGCGCTCACCTCGCAGTCGAAGGCGGACATTTGCCCCTCAAACGCAAAGACATCTGTGATTCCATCGTTGACGGGTACCGGGAGGGATTACTGGCGGAAGGGGAGCCCTTCGTCTTGGGCGAAAGAAACGAATGGCTTCGTCAGATTGCAGAGAGCAAACTTCGGGATCCAGTTCATTTCTGGGGCAAAATGGACGCCCTCCCCACGGCCCGGGGCGAGGTTCCTATCAGCGCCGTGGATGCGATCGAGCACCTGCTGCCAGTGCGCGGGCTGCCTTACCGGCTTGCGCGCCGGGTCGCTGGTTTGGGCAGTCTCGGGCATGCGCGCTACGTTGCAATCGCAGACTGGAACGGAGGCAGGGTGGCTCGTGAGGCCAAAGCGCTCGTCTCCTCCGCTTGCTACTGGGCCAAAGGAAGCAATCGGGCTCCAGAGATTCTTTATCAGACAATCATCAGCCGCGCAGTTCGCTGTCCCGATCCCTATGTCCAGTTGCGAGGCCATTGGATCGTACGCCGCCTCAGCCCGCATTGTTCGCGGATCGAGTTGGCTACCCTTAAAGCGTATGGCGAGGAGATGCGACTCCTGTCCGCGATGGGCTTCGAGACGGCGAACGTTCATCTTGGAACGAGAGGGACTCGCAAGCGAATTCTCGCTCATATGCAAAAACAGAAGCGAAAGTGGCTGCATCAGGCGACCGAACAGATGCTGAAATCGGTTCGCGCGGATTGGGAAGCCTGGAGAAAAGACGGCTTTATCTAATCGCTTCAGCCGAAGCGCAGGCGAGGGGCGGACCGGGGCTCGCTCTCCGGAGAAATGTCGCAGGCATTCTCGCCAGCGAGGGGAGTGATGGAGATTCCCCTCTCCCGGCTGTACATCAAGGTCCAGCGGGAAGCGCATTCGTCGCACAGCCAATAGTGTTCAACCAGGCGTTGGTGTTTGCGAGCACGGACGAAGGGTGGTGGGCTCGACTGTCCCGCTTTGGCGACGCGCTCGGTTTCCACCAGGAAACAGCTTTCCTTCTCGCAGTCTCAGAAAGGGTTTGCAGCATTGCGAATTCGCACATCGGCTCAGCATGATTTGACCACCTAGCTCAACAATCCCGCGATGGGATTTCTCGTCAACAGCACTTCGTGGGCCACCAGTCTTCTTCACAAGCCTCTAAGAACCCTGCCATCCAATCGCTCCACGTTTCACGCGCAACCCGCCAAGTGCCGATGTTTCGGCAACAGTGCCGACCGGGCGTCGGAACGGCTCTGTTGCGTATCGCTACAGTTCAGGACTCGCGACCTGGAACCCACTTCTGCGGAAACGCTCGCTTGCCGTAATATCTCTGAGAAGACAGCGACCGTGTCTCTCCGTGATACCTCTCGACGATTGTGACTCCCGATTTTGACTTCCGCCGAATCCATCACGTCTTTGCATCAAGCGAGCCACACTGGACTTGTGCGTTTCGCTCGGCTTTCCGGATTGAGGGCCCTCGCGTGGTCCGACGACACGCTCTACGCGTCGCGTGGATACGAACTGATCTCCGCTAAAGTCCAATCAAGTCCCAATGCGTTGGCGTGGGAAGGCGTCGCGAGATTCAATCCTGGGTTGCGACGAAGTCTGTCTGTTCGAAATTCCCTTACAACAAGACTTTTTCGCGACGGATTTCATGCCTTGGTCGTTCTGCAGTCCGGAGGATTCGTGGCAGTCGTACCCGGAGCAATCGTTACCTGCCAAAGGAACGAAAAGGTGCTTCGGCAGACTCACAAGATTGTGCGGGGAACTCGGCCGCTACACATTACTGCCGTGCCCGACGGCCGAGTTTTCTGGGGTGAATATTTCGACAATCCTTCGAGAGACGAAGTTCATATTTACGGATCCTCGGACGGCGGCCTCACCTGGAGTGTCGCGTATACCTTTGCCAAGGGATCCATTCGTCACGTCCACAACATCGTTCATGATCCCTGGGGCAATTGTCTCTGGATATTGACCGGGAGACATCGGCGACGAATGTCGAATCCTGCGTGCATCCTGCGATTTCGGACACGTTGAAACCGTTCTTCAGGGCAAGCAGCAATGTCGCGCCGTCGCGGCCATTCCGACGGAGGACGGCCTCTACTTTTCATCCGACACGCCGCTGGAACCGAACTTCGTTTACCGGCTGGATCATTCCGGCAAGCTGCTGACAACTCACGCGCCTGACGAGTTCTTCCATCTACGGATGCCGCGTCGCCGACCGCCTTTTCTTCTCCACCATGGTTGAGCCGAGTGACGTGAACCGCGACCGGTTCGTTCGCGTCTACCAAGGCGACGTCCGCAATTCGGATGAATGGGAGCCCGTGATCGAGTGGCAAAAAGATCGCTGGCCCATGAAGTTCTTCCAGTACGGCAATGCTTTTTTCCCCGACGGCACCAATACAACTCACTGCCTCGCCGTCACCTCCGTCGCGGTTCAGTCGGACGACCTCGTCACGTCGCTCTATTCGATCCATTCATGAATTGACATTGCCGTAAGATGAACTGAATCGGGCTACGTTCACTCTTGCCAAGTCTCAGCTACTATCGACGAATCTTCAGCGCCTATCTGCTCGGCGGCAACAGCCATCTCACGTTCTGGCATGAGACACCGGCTGAGAATCCAAGCGCATCTTCGACGGAACTGGGGCAGTACTACATGGCCTTCGCCGAGAAGGCCGACTACCACGGACCCTTACGACGCTTCTGGAATTCCGCAACTCGACTATCACGGCCACATAGGCCTGCAGTACAACCCCATCGCGATTGCTCAGTTCGGCTTGGGAAACTACAACCTCTGGAAGACGGGCGGGATTCCAATGCCGTCGGGCAAAATTCTTTCTGATTGCAGACTGGCTCGGTTCGCATCTCGAACAGAATTCTCACGGACTCTCAGTCTGGAACCATCACTTCGATTGGGAGTATCGCGACACCCTCAAGGCTCCTTGGTATTCGGCTCTTGGCGCAAGGGCAGGGAATTTCAGTTCTGGTCCGCGCGTACAAGGAGTCAGGCGAGGCGCGCTATCTTGAGTTCGCGAGGCAGGCTTTTGCGAGCTTTCAGCAGCCGATCGAAAACGGAGGTGTCGCCTTCACCGATGCCGCCGGAGATCTTTGGTTCGAGGAGTACATTGTTTCTCCGCCGACCCATATTCTGAATGGATTCATCTGGGCTCTGTGGGGAGTCCACGATTACGTTCTCGCGACGCGGGATGCCTCTGCTCATGATCTCTTTTTGCGCGGAGTTCAAACGCTGGTTCGCAATCTCGATCGCTACGATCTTGGATTCTGGTCGCTGTACGAGCAATCGGGCACCCGCCTTCCCATGGTCGCGAGCGCCTTTTATCACCAATTGCATATCGTGCAGTTGCGCATCATGCATCGGCTGACCGGAGAAGCGAAATTCGCCGCCGTCGCCGATCGCTGGGAGGGATACACGCATAGCCGCCGCAACCGAACTCGCGCCCTCTGCTACAAAAGCGCATTCAAACTCTGTTACTACTAGTGTCCGGTGAAGATCCTCTACGTGTCGCAATACTACCCGCCAGAAATGGGCGCGCCCTCCGCCCGCGCCTCCGAACTGGCCCATCACTGGACACAGGCGGGACACGAGGTTTCGGTTCTCACCGGATTTCCAAATCATCCCACGGGGATTGTTCCCCCGGAATGGCGCGCGCGCCTGCGCCGCCTGTTCTATCGAGAAAATATTGGAGGAGTTCGCGTCTATCGCACCTGGCTTTGGCCTTTGCCCAACCGCAAAGCCCACGAGCGCATGCGCAATTACGCGTCGTTCTGCATCTCGGCAGCGTTGCGCGGGATGTTCCTTCCACGCCCGGACGTGATCATTGCTTCGTCGCCGCAACTCCTCGTAGGACTTGCCGGATGGTGGATCGCATTCTCGCGGCAAATCCCATTCGTATTCGAAGTCCGCGATCTCTGGCCTGAATCGCTTGTCGCTGTCGGAGCGGGCACCGAAGATTCATTGCTGCACGCGACCCTTGGCGGCATCGCGCGTTTCTTGTATGAACATGCCAACCTGATCGTGGTGGTGACGCAGGCATTCAAAAATCATCTGGTCGGCCGCTGGCGCGTTCCCGAGGAAAAAATTGCGGTGGTCGAAAATGGAGTCGAGACGGATCTGTTCCGCCCGGCATCGTCGGATGCTTGCCACAAAACGAGGGTGGAACTGTCAGCCCAGTCGAAGTTCTTGCTTTGCTACATCGGCACCATCGGCAATGGCGCACGGTTTGGAAACGCTGCTCGACGCAGCTTCGACACTTCAGACTGAGAAACCAGAAGTGATGTTTGTTCTCATCGGCGAAGGGGCGGAGAAAGAAAGAATCAAGACGCTCGCGGAATCGCGAGGCCTGCAGAACGTCAAGTTCCTCGATCAACAACCGCGACAGAGAATTCCAGATTTCATCTCGGCTTCGGATGCCTGTCTCGTGCTTCTCAAGAAAACCGAGATCTTCAAGACGGTCATCCCAACCAAAATGCTTGAATTCATGGCGTGCGCGCGGCCCGTCATCGTCGGAGTAGACGGGCAAGCCAGGGAAATCATCGAAGATTCCGGTGCGGGCGTGGTCATCGAACCGGAAAACTCCGAGGCGCTCGTTCAATCGATTGAGCGTCTCATGGCTGATCGTGAACTCGGAATCGCGTTGGGTCAAAAGGGAAGGGAATACATCGAGAAGAACTTTTCGCGTGCCCAAACCGCCGCGAAGTACATCGACGTTCTGCAGCCGCTTACGGGTGAACGGTATAAATCGTAACCGCGGTCGCAGCGTTCATGGCTGCTTCAAAAGTTCTGCCTGCCAAAACTTTTCCGCCGCTCACTGGGATAAAAAGAATGTCGTCGGCCTGCAGCGTGACGTCGGGCACTTTCGCCTCCAGCATTTTCTTGATCTCGACTTTGGTCTCGCTCATTCCCGACGAACTCTTGTGAATGATGCGGGCAGCACTCAATTTGGCTGTCCGGTTTGTGCCCCCTGCCAGCGCCAGCGCCTGCAACACCGTCAACTGGCCATTGTCCACCACCAGGCCACTGGGCCGGTTGACATCTCCGACGACGTAAACAATCGGTGCCCTGGGTATGGTGATCGTGTCCCCCGGCAAAATGTCGACATTCTTGCTCGTGTCATCAGCGAGATTCCGCGGCAGATCAACGCGGATCGGGTCCGGCTGGTTTCGACGGATAATTGCAATCTTCCTCGAGGCTGCAGAACCAAATCCACCTGCCTGGGAAATCACGTCATATAGCTTGTGGCTCGCTGTATCGGGATAGATGCCGGGCTTTGAGACTTCGCCAAGGATCGTCACGCCCTGCGAGGCGGCGTCATCCACGAAAATCGTCACGTGTGGGTTGCGAACGAACCCGCCGTCCTCAAGCCGCTTCTGGATTAAGGCCTGCGCTTCTTCCTGCGACAATCCATCGACGTGAACGTAGTCGATCAGAGGAAGATAGATGTCGCCCGCATTGCTGACTCGCACTTTGCTGGCGAGCTCCGGGACGTTGTAAACGCTGACTTCGATCAGGTCGCCCGGCCCCAACTTCATGGTCGACGACTGATCTTTGGTCTCGTCGTCTGTTTTCGCTTGAATCGCTTGTCCGGTGGACGCGCTCTTTGCTGCTTGCGCCGGAGTTTGGCCCGCGGGCAATTCAGCAGGCGCGTTAGTCTGATCCTGAGGCTGGGTGCCAGCTGGTTGCTGGGCCGTAACCGCGCAAGGAAAAATGAAAAGCACCTGCAAACGCGAGGAAACAAATGTAACCGCGCCAAGGCAAACCCGGGTTCCCCGACTTCATCAAGAAGAGCCTGACCTTTTGTACGTGAGATCCGAAAGAAGTTTAGCACAGCAATACTGCGCTTCAGCCGCAGATCGTCCAACCTCCGATTAGTTTTCCACAGGTTTTTTCCGCATCAACAGATTGAAACTCGCACATCTCAACTGCTAGATTCAATGCACCTCAAAAGCCAACAGGAATCTTTTCATTAACTACTAACGCCAGGACGTCGCTGCGATACTTGCGTTTGAAAGATAAATTGCATGTTAGCCCTCAGTAGTATTTTCGAGGTGGCGTAGTTGACCGTCATTTTCTTGGGGTTGTTTCTTTCGGCTCTGTTTTCGGCCTTCGTACTTACCCGGTACGTACGCGATTTCGCAAATTCTCGTGGATGGGTTGCCGCGCCCAATCAAGAGCGCCATCTGCATGCGAGTCCGCTGCCGCGTCTCGGCGGCGTCGCGATTTTCCTCAGCTTTTCTCTGTGCATGGGCATTGCGGCTCTTTGGTTTAAGACGCACCCCGGCATCCATTCGCCCCAATTCCTGAAGACGATGGCGACAATCCTGCTGCCGGCAGGAATCGTTTTCTTGCTCGGAGTGTATGACGACCTCCGCGGCGTCGGCCCCTATGTGAAATTCACGGTGCAGGGAATTGCCGCGACGCTGCTGTACGCCGGTGGCTTGCGCATCGTGAATATTCCTGTCGTCTTTGGCGATCGGCCGCTGCCTTGGTATATCGGCCTGCTCTTCACGGTTGTATGGGTCTTGGCCATCACTAACGCCTTCAACTTGATCGACGGATTAGACGGACTTGCCGCCGGTTCCGCGCTCTTCTCGACGATGGTGGTGTTCGTTGTCGCGTTGTTGAACGGACCCAATCTCGTCGAGATCATGACGATCGTCCTCGCAGGATCGATCCTCGGATTTCTCCGCTTCAACTTCAACCCCGCAACTATCTTCCTGGGAGATTCCGGCAGCCTTTTCATCGGATTCTTGCTCAGTGCCTTGGCTCTGAATGGTGCGCAGAAGGCGCCCACGATTGTCGCGGTCGCAATTCCAATTGTGTCCTTCGGCCTCCCGATTCTCGAGACCGTTCTATCGGTGATTCGGCGCCTCATCAGCGGACGGCCTGTGTTCACTGCGGATCGCGAACACATTCATCACAAGCTCCTGCAGCATGGCATGACGCACCGTCAGGTCGTGATTTTGCTCTACGGAGTTTCGGCGATCTTCGCCATGCTGAGTTTGT
Source organism: uncultured Acidobacteriota bacterium (assembly GCA_963771765.1). Taxonomy (GTDB): domain Bacteria; phylum Acidobacteriota; class Terriglobia; order Terriglobales; family Acidobacteriaceae; genus Sulfotelmatobacter. The sequence continues at coordinate 299,636 of CAVYUY010000015.1, read as the reverse complement.
TCCTCCTGTGGCCCACGGGTAGTTCTCTGGGATTGGTACTTTCGGTTCTGGGCATCGGTGTCTGGATTGGCGTTCAACACTTGGGATACCTCGAATTCGGCGAACTGGCACGCGTTGCGCATCGCACGCTCGACCAGCCTCAAATCTTCGTGAACAATCTCGCGATCCGCCGCGCGATCGAGGAACTCAAGGTCGCCCGCGATTTCGATCAGGTTCGCCGCATTCTTGTAGCCGCCTTTAGCAACAACGATTTCGACAGTTTCGATCTCAAGCTCGATATCGTGCCCGGAGAATTTCTGCCGCTGGACGTCATGGAAGCTGCACTGCGGCGCAGCGAGAATCTATTCCGATGGAGCCGTCCGGGGATTCCTCGCGGTCTGGACGGTTCTGCGGTCTGGACCATCGCGCTCGATCTTCTGAGTTCCGGCGACCGCCATTGCGGTACTCTCCTTGTCCACCGCCTTTACTCGCATCGCAATCTGCAACTCGATGTCAATCTGCTCACTGCGGAATTCCCTATCGTGCTGGCCAATGCCCTTGACCGGACGCTCTCCCACTCCGCTGAAGTGATCCCGTTGCGCGGCGAGCAAACGTTGATCACTGCGCAAGCCGGATAGGGCGCGGCTCACACGCCCGAACCAGCTACAATCTCACTGCCTTCCGGAAAATCGCATGCATGTTCTTCACGTCGTCGGCGCTCGCCCGAATTTTATGAAAGCTTCACCGCTTCTGCGCGCCTTGGCGGGACATCCGTCGGTTCGGCAGACTCTTGTGCACACCGGGCAGCACTACGATCCCACGATGTCCGATGTTTTCTTTGAGCAACTCGAAATGCCGCAACCGGACTGCAATCTCGAAGTCGGTTCAGCGACTCACGCGCAGCAGACCGCGCGCATCATGGTTGCGGTCGAACCCGTCCTGCTTGAGCGCAAACCAGACCTCGTGGTTGTGTATGGCGATGTGAATTCGACCCTCGCTGCCAGCCTCGTGTGCTCCAAGCTTGGCATCGCAGTGGGACACGTCGAGGCAGGTCTGCGATCCGGTGACCGCACCATGCCGGAGGAGATCAACCGCATTCTCACGGATCAACTTTCAGAGTTGCTGTTTACGCCCTCCGACGACGGAGACCAGAATCTTGTGCGCGAAGGAATCTCGGCCTCCAGGATTCACTGTGTCGGTAATGTGATGATCGATACCGTTGTTCGCCTGCTACCGCGTGCGCGGGAGCATTTTCCCTCGGATATGTCGATGCCCTATGCGCTGGTGACACTGCACCGTCCGTCCAACGTTGACGATCTGCCGTGGCTTCGGGAAATGTTTGCGACCCTCGCTGACTTGGGCAGGAGATTGAACGTGATTTTTCCCGTTCATCCTCGAACTCGCCAACGTCTTGAGGAAATAACCTCCACCTTGCCGAACAAAGCAAGCCTTCGCCTTATGGAGCCGCTGCCGTATCTCGAGTTCCTCGCTCTGCAGCAGCAAGCTTTGTTTGTGATCACCGACTCAGGCGGCATTCAGGAAGAGACAACGTTTCTGGGAGTGCCGTGCTTGACGGTCCGCGAAAACACCGAACGGCCCATCACAATTGAAAGGGGCACGAATCAACTGGTTGGGCGGGACTTGAAAAAACTCCGCGCCGCTGCGGAAAAAATCGTGGCCGGGGCAACGGGCCCAGAGAGACCCACACACGGCCCCACCGTACCTCAGTGGGACGGACACGCAGCCGAGCGCATCGCACAAATTATTGTGCGACGCTCAGCCGAGTGAAAATTGCAGGGGAGCGGTCCTGGTTACAGTTTGGCGCTTGCGTAGGAGTTGATTTCGCAGTTCAGGCAAACTTCTTCAAAAGCAGGTGCTGTCCATTCCATAAATCCCCCAGCGGTCCGGTAGGACCGTGAATTCCAAAGTCAGAATAGCCCAAGCCTCCGCTGGGGAGGCAATGGCACTCGAGAAAAATAAATTTGGCAACCCTTTTCCAGATTACGTCGGTGTATCGCTTCTTGCATGCGCGGCTTTGTTCGGACACCCTGCAACCGCTTGAGTTTTAAGCCCTTTTTCCACATGGGGAACCAGTAACGTTACTTCCTCGCGTTACCCCCTCTATTTACCTTCAATGGCACCTGCGGGTGAAACGAGGACGACGCAATCATGTTTGGAAAGTCCGTTTACGGCACGACTTTCAAGGACGTTCCCTTTGTTCCGTTGCAGTCTGCAACCTTCTGTGTCCAATGTGAGCTGATCAGCACCAGCAACAAGCCTTATTGCCTGGCTTGCGGAAGCACATGCATAGTCGGACTTTCTCGCGTTCTCGGCGGATCCCTTCGAAATCAGCAAACCGCGCACCTGATCACCGATTGCGAACTCGATAGCCTGGTTCGCGATCTGCTTCGCACCGTGCCGCACTCGGATGAAGTCAGCGTATTCGATCACTCCCGCGTGCCTTCGATTGCCCAGCGCAGTCAGCTTCGTGTGTCGAATGCGGCTCACCCCGCCTCGGGATTCCGAGCAGTCTCGTTGACGGAAGAGGCGGAGATTCATCCCGCCGAACTCGATCTTGAGCCCGCCATCAGTGCCATTACCGAGCGCGCGCAGCAACTGACCGGCGCCACGGGAGCCGCCATCGCCCTGCGGGCCGGCGACGAAATTGTTTGCCGCGCCCGGGCCGGACGCACCGCTCCAGACCTCGGTGTTCGCCTCCAGACTGATGCAGGCATCTCAGCCGAAGCCGTTCGATCGGGCGAGATCATGCTATGCCATGATGCGGAACGTAACCCGCGTGTCGATCTGGCAAGTTGCCGCCGCCTCGGGGTACGCTCAATCCTGGTTTCACCTCTGCGGCATTTTCGCCGCACTCTTGGAGTTTTTGAGGTGCTGTCTTCGACCCCCGGGGCCTTCGACGATCGAGATGTCGCGACCATGCAGTTGCTGTCCGGCATGATGGTCGCCGCGATTTCGCGGATATCGAGTCTCCACCGGGAACAGGCTCTGCGCAAGGCCGGCTAGCTTGGGACGGTAACCAGTTTTCTGACACCAGAAGTGCCGACGTTTCGGGTCCCAAACTCGATCGGAAAGTGCCCTAGTCATTTCATTCGTTGCTGATTTTTCGGCATTCCGCGCTAATATGGAGCATCAAGATTTTGGGCTCCTCATGTCCTCCATAACCTCGACGTTGGCTTCTGGCGCGCCGAATCGACGGCGGCGTGTGCGTCACAAGATTCAGACCCCGGCCTACGCAAGTTTCACCGCTGACCCCAAGGGCACGATGCTCGATCTGCACGAGATCGTGGATATCAGCGAAGAAGGCATGGCCATCCAATGTCATTCTCCTCTTGAGTCGTCGACCGCACTCAATCTTTGTCTTGATCTGGCAGATTGCCCCGATCACATTTACACCACCGGGCAGGTGATTTGGTCCAACAATTCCGGTCGCGCCGGTGTACGTTTTTCAGACCTTACTCCGGAATCCTTATCCCGATTGCGCGAGTGGTTGTTCGTCAATGTAATGGCCGGGGTTGCCAACGGTGAAGCGGAGATCGCGGGCGCGGCCAGTTCGAAGGCGAGTGGTCCTCCTCGTCCCACCTATACCGATGCGCTGGCTGCGGTGAGCGCCGTCCAGACTCAGGTAGAAACGCTTGGCTCGGATCTTCCGGCTGCCTTGCGACTGATCGCCGAGCGAACTCAGGCTCTGCTTCGTGCTTCGGGGTCTGCCATCGCGCTCGCGGAGAAAGAACCTGAGTTCATGGTATGTCGCGCCAGTTTCGGGAACGACGCTCCGCCGATCGGTGCGCGATTGCAGGTCGGGTCGGGGTTCTCCGGCGAATGCGTAAAGAGTGGCACGCTGCTGCGTTGTGACGATGCCGAAGTCGATGCGCGCGTCGATCCGGAAAGCTGCCGCGAACTCGGCATTCGTTCCATCCTCGCGGCCCCGGTGCGGGCTGATGAAAAATCGATTGGCCTCATTGAAGCATTCTCCGGACGGCCTAACGCATTTTCTGAAGTCGACGGCCGAATCCTGCGGCGTCTCGCCGACATCGTGCTTGCAGCCGTGAACCGTTCCTCGCGCGCCGCAAATTCGAGCACGGAAAACGTCGCAGAGAAGCCATCGTTCGTGTCTCCTCCGGGAAGCGTGCTTTTCGCCGCTGCGAATCAGCAGGAAGAAGCGAAAACGAAAGAGAAGAAGGCCGAGACTGAGGAGAGGGCAAACTCGAGTGTCGACTTGCCGCGGTCACAGGTCATCATTCTGATTTGTGCCGCCGCCACCATCGCCCTGCTTTTGGGCTACTACGCGGCCCCTGTGATCGCGAGCGATGTCGTTCCCTGGATGAAAGACAAATTCCACTCTCATGGGAATACTCAGGTAACGACAGTGCTGGCATCCAATCACGCGCCGAAAACAGAAACGTCGCTGGCCCCGCAGCCGAGCGCTGCAATCGAAACTGCAACCTTCGATCAATTGCGCCAGATGGCCGAAAAAGGAGATCCCGCGGCGCAGAATTCCCTGGGCTTGCGATACGCGACGGGCGACGGCGTAAAGCTGAATGAAAGTGAAGCCGTTCGCTGGTTTACCAAAGCCGCCGAACTCGGCAATGTCCCCGCGCAATCGAAACTCGGATCCATCTACTTCAGCGGCCGCGGCGTCCCCCAAGATTCGAACCGTGCCTACTTCTGGATGGTGGTCGCTCGACTCAGCGGCGACGATGCCAGTAAGGCTCTCTCTCCACTCGTCCGCGCACGCCTGACTCGCGCTCAGGTGACCTCCATCGAACTCGATGCAGACCGCTGGCTCCAGCAACATCATCCCTACGAAAAGCCTGCTGCCGGACAACTCAAAGCCCGTAATTAGAGCCGTCGTATCCAGTCCAACTTGCCATCCTGAGCAAAGCGAGGGACCACTGTGCCCGTCCGCGCTTAAATGGCCTGCGCCCGTGCGCCCGCAGGCTACAATATCTCAAGAGGTTTGATTGCCCACCCTGCGGAACATCCTCGACGAAAAAGTCCACGAGGCTGACCACTCGCTCTACGAAAGCCTCGAAAACAACCGCGTGCGGTGTTTCGCCTGCGGTCACTGCTGTCCGATTCCCGAAGGCCAACCCGGCGTCTGCAAAGTGCGCTTCAATCGCGGCGGCACGCTCTACGCGCCCTGGGGATACACCGCAGGGATGCAGTGCGATCCCATCGAGAAAAAGCCCTTCTTCCATGCGTATCCAGGCGCGCTTGCCTACAGTTTTGGCATGTTAGGGTGCGATTTGCACTGCGGATACTGCCAGAATTGGGTTACATCGCAGGCCTTGCGCGATCCGGATGCCGTCTCTCCTCCTCTCGCAATGTCATCCTGAAGTTTTGGTTCGTGACGCCGTCCGTCAAGGCGCCAAAGTGCTGGTCAGCACTTATAACGAGCCGCTGATCACAAGCGAATGGGCGGTCGCAGTCTTCAAAGAAGCGAAAGCCGCAGGACTGCTTACCGGATTCGTTTCGAACGGAAACGGAACTCCGCAAGTACTCGAGTATCTGCGTCCCTGGCTCGATTTATATAAAGTCGATCTCAAGAGTTTCGACGATCGTCACTATCACGAACTTGGCGGGCGCCTCGGGCCGATCCTTGATTCCATTCGCCGAATTCACAGCATGGGATTGTGGCTCGAAATTGTGACGCTGCTCATTCCCGGCTTCAATGATTCCGACGATGAACTTCGAAGCCTCACGGAATTTATCGCCGCTGTCTCTCCTGACATCCCCTGGCATGTCACCGCATTCCACGCCGATTACAAGATGAACGATCATCGCAACACCACAGTGGATGATCTCGCGCGTGCCGTAGAAATCGGCCATTCGCAAGGGCTGCGCTACGTGTACGCCGGAAATTTGCCCGGACAAGTCGGGGCGGCTGAAGATACGCGGTGCTCGAATTGCTCCGAAACTCTGATACGCAGATTCGGATATCTGATCGAAGACTACAAATTAACTGCAGACGGTCGATGCCCTCGCTGCTCTTTCAAGATTCCCGGACGCTGGGGCACCGAGTTCGACGGTCAAATTACTTCCCACCCTTTCCTCCCGCACAAGCGCTCTCCTTTGTTTACAATCACTGGTCGTTAAGTCATGAATGCTCCGAAAGAATCCATGAGGAGGCAGCCGCCCTCGGCTGTCGAGCGGGTGCGTTTCTTTGCTGCATTTTTCTGTTTGTTATTTCTCAGCTCTTGTTCTCCCCGCGACTTCCTGACCCGCAGACTCGCTACCGATTTGATCGCCGGCTCCGAAGCATTCAACGCTCCGCAACTGTTTGTCCTGCGAACGGGAGTGGTTTCGAGCAAGGATTATGCGGCGCCCGAATACCTCGTTCTTCAGCGTCATGGTTGGCTCGCTGCCACCTCGATCGCCTGTTCCCCCGGCATCGCGCCCCCGCCTTGTTGGGATGTCTTACTCACGCCTTCTGGAGTCGACACCGTCCGGAACCTGGTTTCGGCCGAAGATGCGAGTAAAGCGTCAATCGCCCTCCCCGCTGCGCGACGCGAGATCATTGCCATCACCGGAATCAGCAAGCAGGGACAAGCCGCCGACGTCGAGTTCACCTGGAAATGGGCTCCGGTCAACGAAATCGGGGACGCGCTATTCTCTGGAGAGCTCCATTACAAATCAAGCGTGGGATTTCGTGAGTACGACGATGGCTGGCGGATCGTTCCGAACACGCTTCGTCCCGGCCAATCGATGGACGATGCAGTGAAGAACGCCGAGCCCGTCTCGTGACGTCTCCCTTACAACCAGCTCCCGGCTGGTTGACATCGACCTTGAAATGGCTCAACCCTCGCCGCCTTCGCGCCCAAGCGATTGTGCTCGCAATCTGTCTCTGGGGAGTGTGCGCCATCGATTTCGCTACAGCAGGACCGTTCGATCGAGCCGCCAACGTCAAGTTCCAGGACTTCCTGCCCTTTTACATTTCCGCCCGGCTTATTGCCCACGATCGACCCGAACAGTTGTATGACCCGCAAGTGCAAGTCGCCGAAGTGCGGGCGATCGTCGGTCAACCGGTACACATTCAAGTCCCAAATCTTTATGGGCCGCAAGTGGCTCTGGCGTTCGTTCCGTTCGGCAGATTGTCATTCGCGGCCGCCGCGCGCATTTGGGTGACGTTGAGTCTCATCGCATATTTTGTTTGTGTTTACTCTGTTTGGCGATGCTGCCCGCGCCTCAGTGTCGACCGTGTTTCCGTTTTCATTGCAGCTCTCGCATTTCCGCCGCTGTTCCACTTTTTTGTGCGCGGTCAGATGTCGGTGATTGTGCTCGCCTGTTTCACCGCGGCTTTCTTGGCGTTCCGCGCCGATCGCCCCTTCTTCGCTGGCGTGTTATTGGGAATTCTCGTCTTCAAACCGCAGTTCCTGGTTGCGATCCCGCTCATCTTCCTGCTTTCGTTTGCGTGGAAGCCGCTGATTGGCTTGGTACTTTCGGCGGCTGCTCAGTTGGGCTTTGCGCAGATTTATTTCGGCTCCGCCACGATGCGCGCCTACTTGGAAATGCTCGTCCACCCAGCACGCTGGCTGGGCGCGGCAGAACTCAGCCTCGCCCCCGTTCAGATGCATTCACTGAGTTCGTTCTGGCAACTGCTCATCCCATCCCAGTCAATAGCGCTCGCTTTGTACGGGTTGAGTTCGGCGGCCGTGCTCATCGTCGCTGTCGTAGCGTGGAAGTCGGCTTCTCCGCCTCTCGATCCGATTCTCTGCACTCATCCTCGCCGCGGTTCTTATCAATCCGCATCTGTTTGTCTACGACTTGCTGGTTCTCGTTCCCGTGCTGTTGCTGCTCGTAGACTGGGCCTCACGAACGAGCACGCGCTCGCCTCGCCGTGGATTTTGTTCATGTCGTACTTGGCGTTCGTCCTGCCTCTATTCGGCCCGGTTTCCCAGTGGACGCACCTGCAATTGTCTGTCCCAGTGTTCGCTGCAATCTTGTGGATACTGGCGCGCAATGCAACTCCGGGTCACAAACTTGATTCCCTCGGACCCCGCGTTATATAACGCTCCTTCCCCCTGGGACCCTATGCAAATGAGAACTCTTGCCTTCCTCGCCGTGAGCCTGGCGAGTTTTGCCCTTCTGGCTCCTGCGCAAAGCAAATCAAAACTCACTTTCGACGAATTTTTTAACATCGTGGACTTTCCCGCCGTCGAGATCTCGCCCGACGGCGCCTCGGTCGTGATCGAGACCGAGCGTGCCGACTGGGACCAGCAAATCTTTCGCAGCGACCTCTGGCTTTACCGCGATGACGGCAAGGGCGGATCTCTGATTCAGTTGACCCAGTCAGGGCACGATTCCGAACCGAAGTGGTCGCCCGACGGCCAGTGGATCGCATTTGTCTCGGAACGCAAAACGGGATCGGGAAAAGGCGATTCGGATTCAGATTCCGACTCGAAAGATGACGCCACGGGCCAGATCTATTTGATTTCGCCGCATGGGGGCGAAGCCGTTCCATTGACGAAGGGCGATGAGGAAGTCCATTCCTTCTCGTGGTCCTCGGATTCTCGCACTATCTACTTTGCAACACGCCAGCCTTGGACCAAGACGCAGACGGATGACTACAAACGGGACTGGAAGGATGTTGTGCAATATCGGACCGCGGAGCGCGGCGACACGATCTTCGCCCTTGATGTCTCGGCGGCATTGTCGCGCCACACGGCTGCACCGGCGAAAGTAGAGAAGAAGGAAGGCGAACCCGAACAGCAGCCCGACCTCACGCCCGGAACCCGCGCCATTGCCACCGTTCCGTTAAGAGTCGATACGCTCATTACTTCGCCCGATGGTACCCGGCTCGCCTTCCTTTCAAACGCCATCAACCAGCGTCAGGAAAAATCAGAAGATGTAGAAATTTATGTCGTCGATGCAGCGGGCACGAATGCGCAGCCTCGCCGCATCACGCACAACGAAGCAGTCGAAACGCACCCGCGTTGGTCGAACGATGGCCGGCACATTTTCTTTACCGTCGAAATCGGAAACGTATCTGGCCCATACCGCGACGTGCAACCCCATCTTTATTGGGTCGACGCGCAATCCGGCGCGGTCGAGCAATGGGCTAAGGATTTCGTGGGACCGGTCGAACGCTACGCCGTTGCAGGCGACGCGTTGTTAACGTCGGCCCGCCTTGGCACCGAGGTGCAGATGTATTCGGTCAACCAACCGAACGGGACGCTGCGCCGGCTGAGTGGTTGGCAAGGTACCTACTCGAACATTTCGACGGCGAAAGATTCCGGACGCATTGCCTTTGTCTACTCATCTCTCGGAAAGCCGGAAGAGATTTACCTCGCTGACAGCGCCGACAAGATCGACGGAGCGCGTCCAATCACGTCATTCAATCGCGCCTTCGCCGAAAAGGATCTTCCCCAGGGCAAACCCTACCAATGGAAAGCCGAAGACGGAACGACAATTGAAGGAATGCTGATTTATCCGCCGGGCAAATTTGAAGCGAAGCATCTGCCGATGTTTACGCTCATTCACGGCGGCCCCGCCGACGCCGACGGCAATCACTTCGAGGCCGACTGGTATCAGTGGTCCGCGCTCGCGGCGATCCAATGGATGGCTTGTCTTCGAACCGAACTACCGCGGCTCCACTGGATACGGCGACAAGTTCCTCTCGCAGATCGTACCCGCCATCGTCTCGCGCCCGGGCAAAGACATTCTCGAGGGGGTCGATGCACTGGTCAAAGACGGCATCGCCGATGCCGACCATCTGACGATCGGCGGTTACAGCTACGGCGGTTACATGACCAACTGGCTGATCACGCAAACCACTCGCTTCAAGGCTGCGGTCACCGGAGCGGGCGCGGTCGAACATATCGGGAATTGGGGCAACGACGACACCACCTATGGACGACGCCTATTTTCTCGGCGGACGCCCCTGGGAAGCCGCGCAGCGCTACCACGACGAAGCGGCCATCTTTCAAATGGACAAAGTCAAAACGCCGACCCACATGGTCGCCGGAGCCGACGACATCCGCGTGGCCGTGCTCGAAGACTACCTGCTCGAACACGCGCTTTACTCGCTCGGCGTGCCGAATGAAACTGCTGATCTTCCCCGGCGAAGGCCACGGCTCGGACAAGAATCCCTGGCACGGCAAGATCAAAGTCCGCGAAGAACTGAAGTGGCTAGAGAAATACGGCGGACTACCGGCAGGGAACTGACATCCGAGCTTACGGGCGAAGCCGCCAACGTCCAAGCTCGTGTAGGAGCGGACGCCCCGTCCGCTCCGAGGAGCGAAGCGACGAGTGTAACGGCCGAAAGCACCGTTGAACGAGAGGCGAAGCGTTTCGGTGAGATTGATCCCGCAGCTTCCCTCGTCTACTATAATGCCTAGTATTTCCCGATAAAATCTGGCTGAATCGGTTAAAAGCCCTTCAAAAACTTCCCCAATTTCCCCAGGAGAATTCTTGGTCACTCTGCAAAACCCCGCCCCCATCTGTCCGATCTGCGGCAAGCCCGTTGCGCTCGAGACAAGCAACACCGACAGCAATGGAGCGGCGGTCCATGGAGATTGTTATGCAGCGAAGGTCGCGGAGAAAAACAAGCCGCCGCGTCGACGTGAATAGTGGAATGTAGTCACAGTTCCTTGGATTCTTCTTCGTCCGTCCCGCTGAAGTCTCAGGTTGAAGCTCCAGCCGTCAGTCCGCGCTGCTGTCTTCGTGTACGCCTAAGCGCTCCTGTAATTGCTTGCGGTATCGGCGGCTCAAGCGCAACCGGACGCCATTTTCGAGGGAGACTTCGTATTCGCCGTCGGCGGCGACCTTCAACCCTCGCACCCGTTCCAGATTCACGATGGTCGATCGATGAATTCGGCAGAACAGCTTTGGATCCAGATCCTCTTCCAGTTCCAACATGCTGCGCCGAAGTAGATGACTCTTCGATCCAACGTGCAGGCAGGCGTAATAGTCGGCGGCTTCAATCCAGTCGATCTCCGAAATCTTTATAAAGCAAACCTCGCCCGCGCTTTTGACGGCAATACGCTCCGGGCTGCGGATGCGATCCCTGCCCAGGCTTATGTTCTGTTTTGCGCGTGCGAGTGCGCGTTCGAATCGCGCGTTGTCGAAGGGCTTGAGCAGGTAGTCAAGCGCCCCTGCCTCGAACGCGCGAAGCGCGTACTGATCGTATGCGGTGACAAACACGACCGCCGAAGGCAGATCGTTTCCCAACAGTTCGACCACGTCGAACCCGTCGCACTCCGGCATCTGTACGTCGAGAAAAAGTAAATCAGGGCGTGAAATGCGGATCTCGCCGATTGCTTCCGCTCCTGATCCGCACTCGCCGACAATCTCGATCGCCGGATCGCGGCGCAGCAGAATGGAGAGATTGCTGCGAGCCAGAGGTTCGTCGTCGACGATCAGGGTGCGAATTCTGGCGCGATGTTCCTCGGCACTCAAAGACTTATTCCGTCCGCGAAATCGAAGGTGAAGTTAGGAACGGAACGGAGATCGAAGTCTCGACGCCTCCTGGCTCCTGATTCCGCATGCGCAACTCGAAGGCGTTGCCATAAAGGCTTTGAAGGCGGCTCTTCACGTTGCGGATCCCGATCCCGGATTGCTTCTCGTTGAAAGCCGCCGGCAAGCTCGGCCCGTCGTTGTAGACGCTCAGGTTGAGCGTTCCATTGGAGCGGGAGGCTGCAATGCGGATTGCTCCGCCTTGCACCCGTTGTGAAATCCCATGTTTTACGGCGTTCTCGACCATCGGCTGCAGAATCAGGCTCGGAACCTGCGCGGCGAGAAGATTGGCGGGAACATCAACGCTGTATTGCAACCGGTCGGCGAAGCGTGCTTTTTGAATATCGAGATACTTCTGCGTGAATTCGAGTTCCTCTCCGAGCGGGACTTGCTGCCGGTCGGAATCCTGCAAGACGCGCCGCAGGAAATCGCTCAGCCCGGCAATCATGCTGACGGCGGCATCATTCCGATTTTCGCGAACCAACCCGGCGATTGCGTTGAGCGTGTTAAACAGGAAATGAGGCTCGATCTGGCGGCGAAGCGCACTCAGTTGCGCCTTCGAAAGCTGCTCGTTGAGGCGTGCGGTTTCTGTTTGCTGAAAAGCCAATTGCTCTTTCGATCGCAAGAGGTGATCGGCGAGGAGAATCAGACCGTAAAGAATGATGTACGAAAGCAGCCCATTGAAAAATTTGGGCCGCCAAAGGTCAAAGTAAAGGTTCGGGGCCGGGTCGATCGCCCAGGGATTCAGCCATTCTTCAAACAATGACATCAGTGCCGCGCCCACCGCTCCGATCAGTGCACATGCCCCAAGATGCGCTCCCCATGTGGAGATCCTCCGCCATTGCGCGGGAGGATATTTCCGGCTGAGCCGCAGCGTGAAAGGCGTGGCCACGAGCCATGGCAACCATGAAACCATGAGCGTGACGAACAGGCGGACCCACTTGTGATGCATGCCTTCAGCCCGCATCACGAAGACCGTTTGCGAGGCGTCGAACAGGGCGATCCCGGTCCAGATCGCGGCGATCCAGAACCAGCGAGGCGGTTCCGAGTGCGGGATAGCTCTGCCCATAGCCAGAATCGTATGCCAGAACCCGGCGGGAGCGCCAACCATGCAGCCAAACGCCGAATCCGTGCAGCCAAAGGACTGGCGGCTGTTCGCCCATCACTTCATACTGGGAGCATGACGATGAAGAAGGCTTCTCTGCCGCTCGCCGCGCTGGTCTTGCTTGCGTCCGCCGCGCTGCTAAAGTCTGCAACGCCGCCGCCAGTTTCAGGACCGGAATACACCAGTGACGCCCAACTCAAGTTTCCCGAGAACTATCGCCAGTGGGTCTACCTGACGACAGGCTTCGATATGAGCTACAACCCAAATGGGATGGAAATGGACCATCACATGTTTGACAACGTCTTCGTGAATCCCGAAGCCTACAAGAGTTTTACGGAGACGGGAACGTGGCCCGACAAGACGATGCTTGTGCTCGAGGTTCGTAAAGCGGAAGGCAAAGGCTCGATCAACCAGCGAGGCAACTTTCAGGGCACAGAACTCATGGGGCTGGAAGTGCACGTGAAAGATGAGGCTCACTTCCCGGGCAAGTGGGCCTTCGTAGGATTCGGTGATTCCAAGGTCGGCAAGACTGTACCCACGACCGCGGAATGCTACAGCTGCCATGCGGAGCATGCCGCGGTGGACACAACGTTTGTTCAGTTCTATCCGACACTGCTGCCGATCGCGAAAAGCAAAGGGACGCTCAGCGCGTCGTATGAAAAGGAAAGTGCCGGGTCCGGAAAGTAGCGATCGCGAATCGCCCGCACTCAGAAACGCCCCATTTCACGCAATGAAAACGCGCCGGAAATGGGGCACTCGCTAATGACCATCGCTTGCGTTAGTTCTTCGGATGTGAAGTGCTGAAGGCGAAACGGGAGGCGAGGAGCTGTCCTTCGTCACTGTCGACGGGCAACAGATCCACTTGATGGAGATGGTCGCCGATCCAGGTATTGCGTACGCGAAAGTAGTACGTCTGACCGGCCTCCGCGGTGAAGTGTGCCGCCGCGCTCGTCTCGCGCGCTCCAAAGGCCACAAAAGATTGCCAGCTCGTGCAGAGATGGTGTTCGCCGGGATCGACCGAAAAGTAGAAATAGGAATTCCCGTGGTTCGCTCCCACCCATGATCCATCGACGCCGATGCGAGTGGTTGGTTTGGGATTGGATTCAAAACTGTCATCGTCTTCCAGGAAATAAACCAGAGCCTTCCCCGACTCCGGCTGAGCCGCGGGGTGCTGAGCCTTGTCGGTCTTCACCTCGAACTTCGCGGTCGCGACACCGCATCCGGGAGCGATTGCTGGGGTGACTGATACGTTCTGGCCGAGGGCTGCGGCTGCGAGAAAAATCACGACTAGAGCGGCTTTCATGTCGTAAGCCTCCTGACCTTGGCTGCGGCTACCGTACGTGCGCCGAGGTCTGAACAACCTAGATGGTACATCCAGTGGGCAGGTTGGCTAAAGGACTGTGTCTAAGGGGTGGGAAAACAAAACACACGGCTTCAAAAACAGCGGGCAGAAGTACCCGCTCCACACGAGAGTGCTCCGCACAACCCTTACTTGCCCGCGCTGGCCATTTTTACGCCGCGGGAGCTGGCCGCGTAGCGCGCAATGCCTTTGTAGAGGGCCTCGGCGATCTGTTCGCGATATCCATCGCTGCGAAGCTTTTGTTCGTCGGTCGGGCTGCTCACAAAGGAAACTTCGGCAAGAATGCCGGGCATGGAACTTTCGGTGAGCACCACGAATCCGGCTTCCTTGATGCCGCGATCGCGCAGGCCGGGATTCTGCACCGACAATATTCCGTAGAGCGAACGTTGCACGCTGGCCGCAAGCCGCCGCGACTGTTCCACGCGGTCGTGCAGGTCCGCAGGAGATAACGCTGGGAGCACCGCGTTTGTCAGAGAGCCCGCGACGGAATGTTCGTCCGCATCTTTTCCCCCGGCGTCTTTCGATCCCGGAGCCGAGAATCGATTGGTGAAGTAGGTTTCCACACCACGGGCGGACGGAAGGTCGCTGTAATTGGCGTGAACCGAGATGAACAGATCAGCCTGTGACTGGTTGGCGATTTCAGCGCGCTCGTCGAGTGGGATGTAGTTGTCGTCTTGCCGCGTGTAGATGACGTCGCTGCCGAGGCGGCTTTGCAGTAGCTTGCCCAGGCGCTGCGCGATCTCGAGGACCAGGTCTTTTTCCAGCAAGCCGCGGCGGCCGACCGTGCCCAGATCCCACCCGCCATGGCCCGCGTCGACTACGATCCGCATTTTTGGAACGCGCGCGCGCAGTTGCAGATCTTCTTTCGTCGGCGGAGGAATGATGATCGAAGCTTTCTTTTCGGTTTCCGGAGCGTTCGGGAACAGATTCACCGCGCCCTTCGATGTGCTTCCGATCTTTCGTACTTCGACGATCAACCGGAACGGATTCGATTCGAGGCTCACCGAGAAGTTCGTGTCGGCCTTGGTCTCAAGGACGACGCGCGTCATTCCGGCCACGGGTTGCGCCATTCGGATGCGGTTGATCAGATTGTCGCCGACGTCGATCGATTTACCGATGAGGTCGGTGGTGAGCTGCGTATCGTGCAGGTCGAAATATATGCGATCCGGGCCCGTCAGCCGGTGGGCTTCGTATTGCACCTGATCTTCAAGATCGAGAACCACGGTGCTCGAGTCCGCGGACGACCAGTGACGCACTCCGGTCACTCGGGGAAACTTCGAAGCCTCCTGCGGAGTGGCTGCGGACGCGTCGGGATCGACTGGTTCCGACGCGGCGTCTGGCGAAGGTGCCGCGGTTGCTGGAGTCGTGCTGACTGGCGTGGCTGCAGGTCCTACCGGCTTCTGGGCCTGACTGGATTCTCCGGCCGTAGCTGATTCCGTCTGAACCATTGCCTTTCCCAGCTGCGCCGTCTTGTACTTCCACCAGAAGCCTGCGGCGAAGGCGACTACAACAACGATTCCAATCAGCAGAGCGATCGTGCCCAGGCGTTTCGGCGAAGATTCTGCTTCCAACTGACCAAACGTGAGTGAGGGTTCGGGGACTGCCGGCGCGGATGCTGCTTCGATCTTTGTTTCCAGCGAGGCGGGTGTGGCCTCTTCTTCTTTTTTCGGCTCTGCTTTTGTCGGTTCAGCGACCGGATTGATCGAGAGAGTCGCAGGCGCGACCGCGGCGCTCGTTGGCGGAGCTGCGGGCGGCAAGCTCACGGCCGGAACAATCGCGGGCAGCACCGGCGCAGTCGCTGACGTGGCAACCGCAGCCGCCGCCAAAGCTTTGGGCGATACAACGGAAGTGACCACCTCGGGCGGTTTCGCGGCGATCGGGGCAGGCACAGGAACCTTGGAGGCGCTTGCAGGATCAAGCCGAGTTGCGGCAGCCTCCGCGGACTGGGCAAAGCGGTCTTCGTCCTCAGGCTTGAGAGCCGCAAGAACCAATTCGGCCATCAACGTCAAATTGGCGATGTCAGCTTCGTTGAAGCCAAAGGGCCATGCGGAAAATGCTTCCAGAACGCCAATGACGCGCCGCCGCCCGCATAGCGGCACCGCGATCATCGACCGTGCGCCCAGCTTCCTGCAGGCTTGAAGGTTTACGCGGGGATCGGTTTCGGTGTCGTCGCAATTGACGACCTGCGCGGTCTGAAAGCACGCCCCGGAAAATGCAGAGTCACGGTCGATGCGTGCGCCCACATCCGGATGCACGATGCCCGCGGCAGCGCGAAGAACGATCTCGTTATTCTCGGCCAGAGCAATGGCCAGGCCGTCGGCGCCAGTGATGGTGACTGCTTTCTCAGCCACCAGCTGGAGAACATCATCCAGCACGAACTGTTCGGAAGGCTCAAATTCCGAAAGGGAAGTCTTGGAGTCGAATCCCGCGTGGCGGGAAGCTAAGGCCTTCCTGCGGCGAAGCTGGTCGTGCAGGGCCGAAAAGGCCAGAAGAGCCTGCAAAGCGTCCCGCGAAGGCGCGCGAACACCCTCAGGATCAATGCGATCTGAGACTGACGAAGCTGCGCTGGGAGACATCGGCCAGGCAGGCAGGTTAATCCCGCGTTCGGGATCCGTCAACTCGGATTCCGGCTTTGTAGTCGGACTCGCCATTTAAAGACAGCTCATAAGTAAGTTATCGGTCTTTCGGCCCACATGCAATCGCCCGAGCGTGCCCCTTTGGGCATGTACTTTGGGGACTCGTCCCTGCAGCCGTTCCAATCCCCGCGCGCCGGCGGAAAGTTCGTCTTCAACCGGTACCGCCGGAGTAGAATCCTCCGAACCTGACCCCTTGATCGATGCCTTCACCTGGTCACACCGCACGCCCGAGCGAAGCGACGAAGCCGCGGAGACACGGCTCTCCAACCCCGACGATCGCGGCAACGATTGTCCTCGGAATGGTGGCCATGCTGGCGATTCCGGCATCGATTGCCCTGCACTCAATTCGTACCCCGGCAATTTTGCATGTAGAAGCAAACGCGTCGCCCCATGGCTATACCTGGAGTTTGCTGCTGTTTACGGTCCCGATCGTTGCGATCGCGATCTGGTTTCTGCCGAGCGAAGGCCTGGAGATTCCGCAGCGAGCGTTCTGGCGAACGATCGCTATCTTGGCCCCGATCGGATGCCTCTTGGATGTCGTTTTCGCCCAATGGTTTTTCGAATTTCCAAATCCTCAGTCGACACTGGGAATCAGCGCGCCCGCTTTAGGCAAGCCCGTACCGGTCGAGGAGTACGTTTTCTACCTCACCGGCTTCATCGCCGTCCTGCTGCTTTACGTCTGGTTCAGCGAATATTGGCTCGCTGCCTATTCGGTGGATGACGAGCGCGGCGAGGCAAGGGCGCTCCCACGATTACTTCGGTTTCATCCCACATCCCTGATTTTTGGCGTGCTGCTGATCGCCGCGGCCATCGTTTATAAGAAGGCTGTTCTCAACGGTTCCCGAAGGCTGGCCGGGATACTTCATCGTTCTCGTCGCTGGAGGCCTTACTCCCGCAATCAGCTTTTTCCCGGCCACTCGCCGCTTCATCAACTGGCGTGCTCTCAGCCTGACCATGTTCTTCATCATGCTGGTGAGCCTGGTGTGGGAAGCAACGTTGGCTCTGCCATACGGTTGGTGGAATTATCAGCATCGGTCGATGACTGGGATTTTCATCGGTGCATGGTCCGGCCTGCCTGTCGAAGCAGTGCTGGTCTGGCTCGCAGTAACCTATGGCACCGTAGTCATGTTCGAGGCGGTCAAAATCTGGCAGGCTTCGGAACGCCCGGCGAAGGAAATCCTTCTCGGCTCGAATTCGTAGGAAATTTTCATGTTTTTCAGGCGGAGCCGATCGCCCTCTTCTGAACCACCCCAGTTACTAAACCCTTTAAGGCCCGGAAGATAAGATTCTGAAAAGCAAAGCCTAGTCGAGCAGAACCTTTCCGTGCAGCGCCTATGAATGCAGGAATCTCTCCCGCGCGACAAACGCGAGTTCAGCATCGCCACGAACTCCGCACGCTCATGTATGTAACGCTGGACGACGCGAACGGCGGCATTGTCCGTAACCTGTCGCACGAGGGCTTCGGAGCGCAGGTGGTCACGGCCGTTCGTCCCCGTCAAGAGTTGCGAGTCCGGATTGAGTTGCGCTATCCCAAGCTCAAGTTCGAAACCCGAGGAGAGGTAGTCTGGTCCAGATTCTCAGGACAGTGCGGCATCCGATTTGTGAGTCTGCCTCCCCAGTTGAGCCGCCAGATCAACGAATGGATCTTCGGCGATCTGCTGGAAGGATTCTCCCTGCACTCGAATCCTGCAGAATCCATGTTTGCCGATCAGGCCCTTCGGACGGCCAGGGCTGACCCTGCCCCAGTTGAAGCGGTCGAGGAAGCGGTCGAGGACCCTGAGGAAGACGATGGGTTGATGGTCTCGGCGACGCCGGTAAAGGTAATCCCTCTGGCTCCGCGCATTGAGCCGCGGGTGGAGGAGCCCCAACGTGATATCCGTCATGATGTGCCGGTTTCGGCCGCGACCGAATTGGATTGGCTGTCGCAACCGCTTTCGGGCCGCGCTCTCGCCTGGACGGTGCACACTCTGGTGATCGTGGCAGGTGTGCTGTTATTCGCTCTGGTTTTTCTGGCGATAACAGGCGAGGCTCCGCGTTGGCCCCTGTCGATGGCATTGGGATCTGCTCTGGTCGTTGCCGGCCTTTATTGGAGTTTCTTCCAGATCTTCGGTGGAACCAGTCTCGGCGAGAGAATGGCGCGGCTCGCCGGCTATGCTGAAGAGGAAATCGAAGAACCTGCCGGACCTCGCTTCCGGTAGAGGATGCCTTCAGCTCGCAGCGCCGCTTCCCGGGGTTGAATACTAAGTGGTGGGCTTCCTAGTTTGCCAGGAACTGTTGCGCAAGCCAGAGTTCCAGCATGCGTTCCTGTTTTGCGGCGACCTTCACGAACCGGACCCCAATGTTTCCGGTCTCGTCGTGCCACGCGACCTTCGCGAGCGCCTTCATTTCCACCTTGGGGCCTGGCAACGTGAACGCCAATTCCAAAGTTGATTCCGGATCAACTGCCTTGTGGGAGTGAATCAGCATTCCACCCTGGCTGATATTCAGAAGATACCCTTGAACGGCTTTGTGGCCTTTGGATTTGATGGAGACTGGAACTTCGAGGCCGGCCCGATGGTAGCGCAGGCGTCCGTCAAGAATCATGCTGCGCGCCGCCGTAAAAGTGCGCACTGCTTGCTCGACCGAAATTGGTTTTTGAAACGCGAACAATGCTCCCGTCGCATCGAGGCTGGGCGTTCGCTGGTGCGCTCCCATAATGACGAGGGGAATCGCCGTCTGGCCTTTGCTCGCATGCTGCACCTGACGCAAGAACTGGGAGCTGCCGTTCAGATCGCAATCGACGATCAACGCGTCGATCTTCGACTTGCCGAGACGTTCCAGGGCGCGCTGCGGTTCCTGTTCGATCGCCACCTCGATCTTCAAGCCGCCAAGGATGCATTCGAGAACGCTTACTT
Source organism: uncultured Acidobacteriota bacterium (assembly GCA_963771765.1). Classification (GTDB taxonomy): domain Bacteria; phylum Acidobacteriota; class Terriglobia; order Terriglobales; family Acidobacteriaceae; genus Sulfotelmatobacter. Next base: position 280,187 of record CAVYUY010000015.1, on the reverse strand, counting down.
CCTGCCAGTCGCGCGAAACCACCATCGAGGAAAGTGTCATGTCGTCACTCTAGCTGTCTCGGTAATCTTGCCGTAGATAACCGACGTAACAGCGGGCGTTTCGGCTTCAGGCGGAGCAAACGATCTCCGTTACGACGCTGTCTGCCACGCGAGATCCCTCGACCCGCTGGAAAAAACGCGGGCTCTTCGGGATGACGCACCGTACGATTCGATGAGGCACCGTACGATTCAGAGTTCAAACTGAGCGGTTACCCGAATTCTCCAGAGTTTGACTCTTGGTTAGGATTCTCAGGAAATCATCACGCATCAGCATCTGCCGGTTTTCAAAAAACTCAACCAACGCCTGTATCGCCGCGTCTGGCCGGGTGAGCAGAGGCACCGCATGCAGCGGATCGGTCGCCGGAAGAGACGATGCAATCCCCGGTCCCATGACCACCGCGTGGTGAGACAGGCTCGCGAGAAGGCGCTTCAGCTGATCGAGGTCGGCTTCGGAGATGTCGACGAACGCGATACCCATTCCAAGGTACGGGTAGCTGACGCGAACGGTGCCTTTGGATTCGACGCGAAACCCGTGAGCTTCGAGTTTCAAGTGGAGCATGGTGCCGGCGGGATACGTTGCCTGCGCTTCGACATAGCATCCATGCACGCTAACATCGGTGAAGGCGGCCCAGGTGCGCACGTCGCATCCTTCTTCGCGGAGTTCGACGCTGCCTTCGCACTTGTAGCGTGGACTGCGGCGCTTCTCCGCGCCTTTGAACCGGTCCCCGGCATTGGCATCGTTTGGTGCTGGAGGATGGGACGAGTCCACAGCCGCCAGCGTCGAGGCCGGGGACGGCGCAGGGTCGAGGGACTTCTTCAGGGCCATCAAGTAGGAAACGCCTTCGTTGGATTCATCTGCCATGATGTTCGGCACTCTGCGTTCACTATCGGCGGAGCGCGGTCGGAACATTAGCGAGCAGGAAGGCGGAAGAAAACGCAACCAGGAAAACGCTAGGGCAGGCTCGGAGTGGACGGTTCGATCGAGGTTTGTTGCGCAACTTGGCGAATCGCTTTCCAGAGTTCGTCCCGGCCTGCTCCGGTCTTGGACGAGTAGGGAAGCAGCGTCGCTGCCGGGTATTGCTCGCCGAGGCTTCGCAGGGCGGAGTTCAATTGATTGTTGGACAAGCGGTCACTCTTGGTAGCGACAACCAACACGTCGCGTCCCGAGGCGCTGAGAAAATCCAGGAGTTGGCGGTCGCTCTGCTGAGCCGGGACATTGACATCGACGAGCGCCACGCAGAGTGCCAGGTGGGCCGCTCGTTGAGGTACGGCTCAATGAATTTCGGCCATTCCGCAGAGATCTCGCGGGAGATCTTGGCGTATCCGTAGCCGGGGAGATCGGCGAAGATCACTTCCGGCCGCGGCTTCCCGGGCCAACGAATTTCGAAGAAATTAATGCTGCGGGTGCGGCCGGGAGTCGAACTGGTGCGGGCCAGCTTGGTGCCGACGAGGGAATTGATCACGCTCGATTTGCCGACGTTGGATCGTCCCAAGGAATGCGACTTCAGGAACCGAGGGAGCGGGGAAGTGGGAGGCATCCGTCGCCGCTGCCAGAAACTTGGATAAGACCCTCATGCTCAAGTTTGCAACGCGAGCAGGGAGATTGGCAAGAGGCCAGGATCCGCCCATGGCGGTCCGATTGCTACCGTCGACGCGATTGTCTGACCCTTCCGGCGAGACTTCAGGGATGAGAGGAACCGAGGTAACGGGCCAGGCACCTCCAGTTCCGGGTTCAGGCTGAACTCTCTTTTCGTCTCCGCCGATTGAGATCAGTAGCGAGCGAACGAGGTCCCGGAAATGGCGGAGCCAATGGAACACATGCGCAGATCGACTCTGGAAATGCACACCATGGTGCTGTGTGCCGACGTTCAGTTTCTGGGAATCACCAGAGCCGTTCTCAGCCAGTTGAACGTAACGCCAAAGATCGTTGGCGGCGCTGACGATGCTCTTGCCATGATTCATGCCGAGGAGTTCGACGTCATCGTCGTGGACTGGCGCGAGATCGATAACCTGGCGGATTTTCTATGCGCCGTGCGGCGGTCGAAGCTGAACCGGGATTGCGTGCTGGTCGCGATTGTGCGCGACCTGCTCGATCTTCGCCAGGCGTTTGCGGCAGGGGTGCAATTGCTGATTCACAAACCCGCCTCCGCCGTGCAGATTGAACGATGTCTGCGGGCCGCATACGGCGCCAGGGTTGCGCAACGTCGCAAGTTGCATCGGGAACCGATCCACATCGCGGCATCGATCAGTACGCGCACTCGTCCGCTCGCCGAGGCAGTGATGTTCAATCTGAGTGAAGGCGGGGCGGGATTGCGAACAGAAGACAACTCTGTCCTGTCCGCAGGCGAGGAACTGAGCCTGAGATTTGCTTTGCCGGAGAGGGACGAGACGTTGGACATCCCCTGCGTCGTGGTATGGAGGACAGCCGGCTCTTGCGGGGTGCGATTCGGCCATATTCCGGAAGCCGGGCGTGACGCTCTGCAGCAATGGTTGACCGCATGTGTCGAACGGTCGCTGGCGCGGATGTGCGAGTGCCTGCGCGCAGCTTGCGCGTAGCGCACGAGCATGACTGTCGCTCGAACTGCTCGAAGGGGATTGATAACGAAAGGGTTGTTTCACATTGTACATACATTTATGTACACATCCTGGGGTATTGAGAGATGCCGGCGATGAAAGCGGCCTCCATTCCAGCTATAAAATGCCTCTTGCGGGGACGGAAACAGGCCTCCTTGCGGCGATCTCCCATGCGAACGAGGAAACCATCGTCCGAATAAAAACTCGCTTCCTGGTGGCCCCTAATCGCGCTTAACGAACTTTCAATAACTTACAAGCGACCGCGTCGAGCCTTCGCGCGGTGGGGAATTAGAAAAATGCTGGAACAAGAATCCAAAACAAAGGCCCACTTTGGAGTGGGCCTTGCATTCATGCGCAATCTTGCGGGTCGCGCGTCTTACTGATGCGCGGTGGGAACATCGGTCGTGCCCGAGGTGAGCGGCGCGATCGGCTGAGTGGTGGCTTCCTCGATGGTTGGCAGTGGCGATTCAAGAGCAATCTGCAGCACCTGGTCCATCGTATCGACGAAATGCATCTTCATCGAGGTGCGCAGGTTCTCCGGAACCTCGGCCAAATCCTTCTCGTTGTCCTTCGGAAGAATGACCTCGAAAAGCCCGGCGCGGTGAGCCGCGAGCAACTTTTCTTTCAGGCCGCCGATCGGAAGAACTTTCCCTCGAAGGGTGATCTCACCGGTCATCGCCAGATCGCGACGCACGGGAATCTTGCTCAGTGCGCTCGAAATGGCGGTAGCTATCGTGATGCCGGCCGAGGGACCATCTTTCGGAATGGCGCCTTCGGGAACGTGAACGTGCAAGTCCATGTTGCGGTAAAAGTCCCTTGGCAGGCCGAGCCGCAACGCCCGCGAACGAACATAAGACATCGCAGCTTGCGCGGATTCCTGCATAACGTCGCCGAGTTTCCCGGTCAGCGTCAGCTTGCCTTTGCCGTCAACCACGGTAGCTTCGGTGCTCAGGATGGAGCCGCCCACTTCCGTCCAAGCCAAGCCCGTGACCAGTCCGACTTCGGACTTCTCGTGGGCCAGGGTGTCGCGGAACTTGATGACGCCGAGGAAGTCGTTGACGTTTTCGCCGGTGATGGTGATGGCGTAGTCTTCGCCTTCCTTCACCACCTTGCGCGCGACTTTGCGGCAAACGTTTCCGATTTCGCGTTCCAGATTACGAACACCGGCCTCCCGCGTGTAAGAACGGATGAGGGAAGTGATCGCCTCGTCGGTGAACCGGATGTTCTTATCCGACAACCCGGCGGCCAAAATCTGTTTCTTCACCAGGAACTGCTTGGCAATCTCAACTTTTTCCTGCTCGGTGTAGCCGTGCAGGCGCAGCACTTCCATGCGGTCCTGTAGAGCCGCCGGGATCGTGTGCATGACGTTGGCGGTAGCCACGAAAAAGACTTGCGACAGGTCGTACTCGACGTCGAGGTAGTGATCGACGAACATGAAATTCTGTTCCGGGTCGAGCACTTCGAGCAGGGCAGCGGACGGGTCGCCGCGGAAATCCATCGACATCTTGTCGATTTCATCGAGCATGAAGACCGGATTCTTGGTGCCGGCCTTCTTCATCATCTGGATGATCTGTCCGGGAAGGGCGCCGATATAGGTGCGGCGATGGCCGCGAATCTCGGCTTCATCCCGAACTCCGCCCAGAGACATGCGGACAAACTTGCGGCCCGTGGCCTTCGCGATCGACATTCCCAGAGACGTCTTGCCGACGCCCGGAGGCCCGACGAAACAGAGGATCGATCCTTTGGGATTCTTTACCAGTTGGCGCACGGCGAGGAATTCGAGAATGCGTTCTTTGATCTTCTCGAGGCCGTAGTGATCTTCGTTGAGAACCTTTTCGGCTCGAGTGATATTGCGGATTTCCTTCGAGCGCTTCTTCCACGGCACAGCCAGCAGCCAGTCGAGGTAATTGCGGGAAACCGTGGACTCAGCCGACATCGGCGGCATGGCTTCGAGCTTTTTCAGCTCCTGCAGGGCCTTGTCTTTGACTTCTTTGGTCATGCCTGCGGATTCGATTTTCTTTTTCAGTTCATCGAATTCGCTCTTTTCGCCGCGGCCCAGTTCCTTCTGGATGGCTTTGATCTTTTCGTTGAGGTAATACTCTTTTTGCGCCTTCTCCATCTGGCGCTTGACGCGCGACTGGATGGTGCGGTCCACATTGAGCTTCTCGATTTCGATATCGAGAACGTCGGCGATGCGGGTCAGGCGCTCTGCCGGATCGAAGATCTCGAGCAGTTCCTGCTTTTCTTCGATCGAGAGCTGGAGGTTGGCCGAGATGACGTCGGTCAGCTTGGCGGGATCTTCCATCCGCACAGCCGAAATCATGGTTTCGTAATTCAGGGCCTGGCAAAGCTTCACGTACTGCTCGAAGAGGGAAGTGACGCGCTGCATGCTGGCTTCGAGCGCCTGATTCGTCTCGGTCGCGTAACGGGCGACGCGAACGGTGGCCTGCATGTATCCATCGGTGTCGGCGACCTGCAGGATCTTGCCCCGCTCGATGCCTTCAACCAGAACTTTAATATTGCCGTCGGGTAGTTTCAGGCTCTGCACGATGTTGACAATGGTGCCGACCTGATAAATCTCGTTGGCTTTTGGCTCGTCGATGGAAGCGTCGTGCTGAGTCGCCAGGAAAATCTTCTTGTCCGCCGCCAGGGCTTCTTCAAGAGCGCGTACGCTCGATTCGCGCCCCACCACGAACGGAGTCATCATGAACGGAAAGATGACCACGTCCCGAATGGGCATCATGGGAAGTTTTCGGGATTCGTATTTTTCCTTCGATGTAGTCACTAAGTCTCCCTGGGAATGACGGCCAAACGTGCAACCTTCCTGATTCTACCTTGAGGGGCGCTGCGATGGAATGACATTGTAAGTGCAGATCGCCAGTTCCCGGCCCGTGGCATTCGGCAAAACTTTGCGCACACCCGAATGCGGCGGACCGAAAACTGACGATCGAATACCTAGCCGGCTTTTTCCATTACTGTGGCGAAGGAAGCACTACGCTTTTCCACCATCTCCCGCGTAACTTCAAATTCTTTTAACTTCTTTTGACTCGGGAGGTTAAACATCAGGTCGAGCATGAGTTCTTCGAGGATCATACGCAGTCCGCGGGCACCTACCTTGCGAGCCATGGCCTGGCGCGCGATGGCGCGGAGAGCTTCATCGTTGAACTTGAGGCGAACGTTCTCGAACTCAAACAAACGCTGGTATTGCTTGACGATGGCGTTCTTGGGGCGGGTCAGGATCTCAATCAACGCGAATTCGTCGAGGTCTTCGAGCATTCCGACAACCGGAAGGCGGCCCACGAACTCAGGAATCAGACCGAACTTGATTAAATCTTCGGGCTGAACTTCCTGCAGCAGTTCCTGGCTGCGCTTCTTGGAAGTGATGGCCTCTTCCTTTTCGGCATCCTCCCCTGTCCGGAAGCCAAGCGATTTCTTCCCCATGCGGCGGGTGATGATCTTGTCGAGGCCGACAAAAGCTCCACCGCAAATGAAGAGGATGTTCGTGGTATCAACCGGGGTAAATTCCTGATGGGGATGCTTTCGTCCGCCCTGTGGGGGGACATTTGCAATCGTGCCTTCGAGAATCTTCAATAGCGCTTGCTGCACGCCCTCGCCCGAGACATCACGAGTAATCGAAGGGTTCTCGTCCTTGCGGCCGATCTTGTCGACTTCATCGATATAGATGATGCCGGTCTGAGTGCGGCTCACATCGCCGTCCGCAGCCTGCAGCAGCTTGAGGATGATGTTTTCGACATCTTCGCCTACATAGCCGGCTTCGGTCAGCGTAGTGGCATCGACAATGGCGAATGGAACATCGAGCATGCGGGCCAAGGTCTGGGCGAGCAACGTTTTGCCCGTGCCGGTGGGCCCGATCAGCATGATGTTCGACTTGGAAAGCTCGATGCCATCGCCCGATTTCTGGCGATTCATGAAGATGCGCTTGTAATGGTTGTAAACCGCGACTGCGAGTTTCTTTTTGGTCTGTTCTTGCCCGATAACGTATTCGTCGAGGAAGGCTTTGACTTCCTGGGGCTTGGGCAGTTGGTTGGGGGTGGTCGCCTGAGGAGTTGCAGTGCGGTCGTCTTCCAGAATGGAGTTGCAGACCGCTACGCACTCGTCGCAAATGTAGGCGCGGGGATAATCACTGGGCGACGAGATCAGTTTGGCTACAGCGTCCTGCGATTTATGACAGAACGAACAACGTAGGATCTCGTCGGTTCCCGACTTGTTTTTCACTCGGCTCTACTCCTTCAGCGGTTCCACGACATGATCCCGGTCCGAGCTTTGCTTGGGCCGACCCGCATGCCGTTTGGGATGAGACCTCAGGCGCGAAGGGCGATCATACCGCTTTTGCCGTCTTGTAAATGATATCGTCGATGATTCCGTATTCCTTAGCCTGTTGCGCGTTCATGATGAAATCGCGCTCGACATCTTTTTCCACTTTGTCCAGTTTCTGTCCGCTGTGCTTGGAAAGTAACTGGTTCGTAATCTCCCTCATGCGAAGGATTTCACGCGCGTGGATGTCAATATCGGTAGCTTGGCCGGACAACCCTCCCATAGAGGGCTGATGTATTAGAATCCGCGAATTCGGCAGCGCCAATCTCTTTTTGGGTTCGCCTGATGCCAAAAGTAACGCGGCCATAGATGCCGCCTGGCCGACGCACAGCGTCATCACATCGTTCTTCACGTATTGCATGGTGTCGTAAATCGCCATGCCGGCCGTGATGGATCCACCGGGAGAGTTGATGTAAAGCTGGATGTCTTTCTCCGGATCTTCTTGAGCCAGAAACAACATCTGTGCGATCACCAGATTGGCGATGTTGTCGTCAATCGGCGTGCCGATAAAGATGATGTTGTCGCGCAGCAGCCGGGAATAGATGTCGTAGGCGCGTTCGCCCCGCCCAGTCTGCTCGATGACCATCGGGACCAGCATCATCTGCGGGTCGTTTTTTTCATTCGGCTTCACGTTCACCTGCCACACTCCGCCCCGACGCAACGCTTAACTTGCATGGAGAGGATCGAAAGTGGTCCGCGTTTTTCAGAATTACGCGGACTGGTGATACAGAAAATCGAGGGTCTTTTCGCTGCGGATTCTGTTCCGGATTCTATCGAGGCCCCCATCCTGTGTCAAACGAGCGCGCACTGCTTCGGACGTCTGTTTTGTCTGCTGCGCCAGCGATTCGAGTTCGTGATTGACCTCGTCTTCACTCGCGTCAATTTTCTCCAATTCGGCAACGCGTTCCAGTAACAATGACGACTTCACATCCTGCACGGCCTGGTCCCGTTGTCCGGCACGCAAGCGCGGCAGGTCCATTTTCTTCATGTCTTCCATCTTCATGCCTTGCGCGGCAAGGGCCCGCAAGCCACGCTCAAGACGCACATCGATCTGACGATCGACGAGCGACTCAGGCACCTCGAAATCATTGCGCTTAACCAGCTCGGCGACAAGTTTGTCTTTGGCTTCGCGCTCGGCTGTATGCTTGCGTTCCGCTTCCATGTTGTCGCGAATCTGCTTGCGAACCTGATCCACGCTGGTGAACTCGCCCAGTTCTTTCGCGAAATCGTCATTCAGTTCGGGCAGGCTCTTTTGCTTAATCGCCTGAACTTTGACGGTGTAGACGAACGTTTTACCGGCCAGGCGCTTATCGTTCGTATCTTCAGGGTAGATCACTTCGAAGGACCGTTCGTCGCCGGCATTGGCTCCGCGAAGATTCTCGGTAAACTCGGGCACCGTGTTCTTGCCGCCGATCTCGATCATGACTTCGTCCATGTGGACCGGCTGAGTCTTGTCGCCGGCATCTTTGGGCCGGCCATTCATCGAAGCCTGCGCGAAGTCGCCTTCGGCCAAGGAACGTCCTTCGACGGAGGTGTAGGTCGCATGCTGCTCGCGGACGCTGTTGAGCGCCTCTTCGACTTCCTCATCCTTTACAACAATCTCGGCGTGGTCTGCCCGCAGCTCTTTGTAACCCTCCGCCTTGATCTCGGGCATGATCTCGAAGGTGGCTTTAAAGCGGAGCGGTTCGCCGTCGTGGATGTGCAGGTCGGTGACTTGCGGCTGTGAGACGGGGATTAAACCTTGCTTCTCGGCTTCCTTGCGGAAGTAGCGGGGCACGAGAGCTTCGACCACGTCGCTCTTCAGATCTTCTTTAAAGCGTTGCCGGATAATCGAGGCTGGAACGTGACCGGTGCGAAACCCGGGGAGCCGGGCGACTTTCTGATATTTCTGGACGATGGTTTCGGTCTCGCGGGTAACTTCCTCGGCAGGAATCTCGACCGAGATTTCGCGCTTCACCCCGTCCTTTTTAGCGTCAACAGTTTCTGTGGGACTCACGATTGCCTTTCAACGTATCAAGGAGCAGCGAGGAAACTCGGTCACACGCTGTTCATCTGAGTGTAAAGACTGAGGGAGAGCAGCGTCAAACGAGCCGGAGAGATATAGAGATATTTCAACAGTTATCATTGGGGCCGAGATTCTCGGCCAGTTCTGGGTGAAGCGTATGTCGCCTGAAGAAGTCGTAGATTTGATTGACGCGCTAGAGGACGAAGTGAATAACGGCGGATTTCATCAGTATTTTTATAACTCGCCAGGCGACAATACAGCCGAAACGATTCAGGCGCTCGAAATAATCGGAGCCTTGAAGATGGCCAATGTTGTTAGGAGAGCCGCCGAGAGGTTTCCGGGCGCAATGCCGCCGAAGGACCGTTTTCAGCGTCAAGACGTGCTGCTGGCGTCGGACTCTACGGCAACAGCATTTCGAGACTTGGATGAGAAGTTCTACGATTACCCTGACAATCTAGCCGAGCTTCTCAAGAAGTACAGAGCATCTTTTCCCACAGGACGATGAGTGTAATGGCGATTTTTCACCAACTACGCGGCGACGCGGGAACAAATCGCCTTCAGGTTGTTGTCTAATCAGGTGTGAGCAGAACTCTATATGGAAGAATCGCGTTTCGAGCCGCCCTTGCAATTGGCGTTATGCTTGCGATGTTGGCGGCGCTATTCGCGCTGGAGCAGAGACGAACACAGGTGGAAATGGGTGCTGTTCTGTCCGCATATCTGTCTAACGAAGTTTTGCAGAATGCCCACGACTGGGGTTCAGGCCGTGTAGTCGAGATGGTAATGCAGCGTGAAGCACAGAGTCCGGGAGATTGGAGATGGCGATGGTTCATGCTATTAGACAAACGCTCTCGGTTCCCCGAGTCGTCGGAAACAAGCCGATTCAGTTTTTTTCTGACAAACTTGTTTGCGACAGAGGTCCGGCCCGAGTTGCATCTACCCAACGGTGTAACATCCGTTTTCGTCAGCCGTAGGGAGTTGGAGCGGACTGAACCGGGCGATTTTCAAATGAGATTCCCGAACACTTTCGGTTTCGTTGCTGTCTCGCACATTGGGTTGAATCTGAGCAAGAGCGAGGCAATTTTCTACATTGAACACTTTTGTGGATTGTGTGGGGGCGGGGGCTACATAGTCATGCGGAAGGTGAATGGCCAATGGCGCGTAGCCGACCAGCACAGTACGTGGGTTTCATAAGTGACGAAACCAGGCGTTAACACTCAAATTCCGACTGCTTTCGATTCGCTTCACATTCGAGCGCTCAAATAACTCCGTCAACGGTGGGACCGAACACCTCCTCTAGAAACTTACGCACAGCCGACGCCTTCACTATCCGTTCTGGGATGGGGTTAATGTCCTTATAACAGTGGGTGCAAATACCTGCAAATTTGAAGTTAGGACGCCAGACCTGCTGCGGCTTGTCCGACTCCCACCACGCTGCCGCGCCACTGAATCTGCCCGGATAGCTGCTCGTTTTGTGTACGTAAGGCACTAGGTAATGTCGATCTGGGACAAAGTCGTTCGTCGCGAAGTTAGGTCCTGACAGCACTTGACCGGAAAAGATTTCAGGCCTTAGCGCCAGGGTAATTTCACGCCGGTCCTCGGTCACCATGCGGTCATCGACCCGGACTCGTTTATCGTGCGGAAAGCCGCAGACGCTTACCCATTCATTGGCGGATGGATCGATCCACTCCATGCCAAGATCGATGAATTCCGAGTATTGCCCGGCTTCTGATGGGTCAATCGTGATGACGGCGAGATCCTCCCACACACATCTGTGGATCGCAGCGCTAGCGTCTTTAATCGCGATTGCGTCACCGAAATCCAGCGGTTTGAGATCCTTGTCTGCCACGTACTGATCTTCTCCATACGGTCGCCAGAAGAGGCGCACATCAGAAGGCTTCGCCTCTTTATGGACCACGTGCTGAGCAGTGACGATAAAGTGATGTTTACCCCAACGGCCTGCACATCCGCTAGCTGCTCCTTCTTGATCCATCCGCTTTTCAGGTTTCACCATGCGAATGCTATTGACGATACCTACAGTGTAGGTCCAGACGCGACTCCGGCAAGCTTTCTCGGCGGCAAGCCGGAGCGCTAGGGGATGATCGATCATGTAGCAAAGCATACGGCAAACAGCAGGCTCGCAATCAACGCTAATTTTCGTGGTGCTTAATCTACGCGGTGATGATTGTTGTTAACAGGCGTTAACACTCATTGAGCCCCAACGAGGGTTGCCGGAGCCTCAATGAGTGAAATGGCGATTTTTCAACAGGTGAGAAAGGACGGGTGTGTTTTCTCCTATTACATTCGTCATCTTGCCCTGCGCTCCCGGCGCTAGCACACTGCAACAGGACGGTAATCCATGGGCAACTGGCAACGGCACTATGTTTGAGACCTTAGACCCCCTTGAGCGAACCATGGACCGCCAATTGCCGTTGTTCGTGTACGGCATCTACAGTCTCACAGGTCTTGTGTTTTCTGTTCTCGACGTGCGGAGGCACCGCTTCTCGCAGCCATTCAGTCTTGCGATTGGCACTGTGATGTTTTTCCTGTCTCTGACGTGGTTGGTAACAACCCTGAGATCAGGGTCTTCTGTGACTAAGCGCGAGTTTCGCTTTCGTAGTGCCGTTCTGCTCCTACTCCTGTTCGCGATAGGCAATCTCCCCTCCCTGTACAGATGATTTCCGTCCTTCAGTCAGCACGGAGGCGCTTTGTCTTTGGGATCCTGTCGAAATCAGGCGTTAACACTCATTGAGCCCGACCGAGGGGCGCGGGAACCTCAATGAGTCTAGTGGCGATCTTTCAACAGCTGAGTGCAAGGCACACATGCGAGATGTTGTGTAGGTGTCTTCGCCTCGTCGCGTCCGTGGAACTTTTGTCCGGCGTCCTGCGTACCTTTTTTTAGCAACGGAGCAGTATCCGTCTGACCAAAGGAGCGAAATCCAATGCCCGCAGTGCAACGAACAAAGTTCCGCTATAAGCGAGCAATCGTCACCTTTTTAGCGGCCTACGTAGTTGTCACCCTCGTCGCCGTTGCTCTGTCCATGGCTGCCGAAGCCGCTATGCACAATCCTTCGACGCCCGACATGGTCCACAGCCCTTCCTATGTATTTGCGGAAAAGTTCTTCCCGATCATCAATCTGTCGGTTTGGACCGCCTTCAGCTGGATTTACTTCAAGGTTCGCCGCAGCGCTCCGGTTCTTTCCAGGGAAGCTCTCAACTTGGGCGCCTTCTGGCTCCTTTTGGCACTTCTTGTGGACTACGTCGGCTTCGTCCTCATCAAGAATCCGTTTTCTTTAAGCGCCCACGACTTCTACATCGGTCAAGCCCCGTGGATTTACCTCATCTATCTCGCCATCCTCGTCAGTCCAATTCTCTACGCCACGTTTCGCTCAAAACGCGCGATCGCAACCTAGCCATCGAACTATCGCCCATACATTCCTGGTTCGAATCGTCGCGTCTCTACGCTTTTGGCATCGGGATCGCAAAATCTGGCCTTGTAGAATCCGACCACCTGTTGCTAACAGGCATTAACACTCAAATTCCGACTGCTTTTTGTTAAGTTCGCATCTTTTCGTTTTGCCGGAGGTTGTCGAACATCTCGCTTGCACGCACGCGATGCCCGCGCACGCTCGCACGAACGTAAGCGCACGAGCCCCACGCGCGGGCGGGCCCCGGCCGAAAGTCAACCCCGTTCAGTTCCGTGATGGAGGGGCAGGCGTAGGAATTTTCCCGCCCTGTATATCTCTCCCCGTCAAACGGCGGAGAAAAGGAAAAGACCTCAACTCGTCACACGGAGGGGAAGTCATTGTCACGGCGAATCTATTCGGCTATGGCGAGGTTCTGCATTACAAACAAAAACGGCCGAACCGAAGTTCGGCCGATCTGTAGAAATCGAATTGCAAGCGAGCCCTATTTCGTACCCTGCGCCGGATCCATAACGATGAATCGCGCGTCCTTGGTGTCAAACTCGCTTACATATCGAACGCCGTTAGCCAGGACCGTCTGCACCGATACCTCGGCCTGCTTGCCTTCGACCACACGCGCCGGAACAGTGACAGTCTTCCGGTTATCGGCTTTGATGGTGAGCTGCACCTGCGAGCCCGTCGCCTCGGACCAGGTCACTTTGCAATGTCCTTCCGGCAATTGAGCGTCGCCCACGTGAACGTCGGACGGCAGGAGAAATTCCTGCGACTTGGTGCCCGCAAATAGCGGTACGGCAAATGAGGCCAGTAAGAGCGCAATTCCTAGAACTCGTTTCATAAAATCTCCTCGCACAATATTGGTTGATCGGACCTGATTAAGGGGCTCCGATTGAAGCCGGAGAGAGTCCGGCCCGAGATTCAAGATGAGAGGCGAATCCAAACCTAAAAGGCCCTCTCGCCCACGTCGGAAGGGATTCGCCTCTCCGTCCCACTGCACGTTACGGCAATCGCGCTCGACGAAGAAAGGTTCATCGTGCATCAGAGCGGTAAATTCAATATTTACTGGGAGATGACGCAAACGGCGGGTTCAGGCGAGGGGAGTATGATACAGGCGCTTTAATGGGAAAACGAGATACCCTACCAGGTCTCGACCGCAACCACCGTCGGCGGACCCGCATGGCCTTCGATCACATTCGTTTCGATCACGGCTTCGAGATTTTTCTGCTCCCAATCCTTAGGAAGTTTTTCGATCATCGCATTCAAGTGCTCGGGATTGGATACCACTTCGCTGGCCGCCTCGGTCCCCTCTGCCAGGAGCCCTGCGAGAATGATGACAGGCTGTCCCGTCACATTGTCATGAAATCTGGCGACAATGGCATAGTCCTGGGCTAGCTGTGTGTTGGGTACCTTCCACTTCGCGTCCCACACTCTACGGGGATCTTTCCGGTCGATGATGCGGTGAGGCGGTTTATCGTCGAATCCGATTGGCAGACCCTGCGCAATCCGCATCGTCCACGGATTGTTGTACGCTCCAATCAATACGACCGGGCCTTCCCGAAGTTGGGCAAAATTCGCTTCCAACGCCGAAACCACGCGAAAGGCACTCTTGCCCAGCACTAAGGGACCGATGGACCGGGCCAGAGTGATGACGTCCGACAGGTTTAATTCGCTTGGCGGATTGCCATCGCTCTCGGGCGGATGATCTGTGGCATGGTCGGCAACCCGTGCAGACAACTGTTCGCCGGCGCCTCTCTGCCCGATACAATACGTGACCGTGCCCCAGGTGTTAGTGGTGGATGCCCAAAACCGCTGCAGGTTCGATCGGGGTCCGGGAAGCTTTCCGTGGCCCGCGCCGAAACCCAAGACCCCACCGAGAATCAGCGCAATCCCGATCAAAATCCAGTGACGGGCAGAAAGTCCGAAAGGGGAGGCGGCGTCGGTCGGTGCGGGCAAATCGGCTTTCGACCCAAGAACTCTGGGTGCAAGAAATGGTTCCGCGGTGGAACTCGCAGCCGGTGCGGCCGTCTCGCGGAAAGACGGCACGTAGGAACCAACCGGCATTTCGATGATCAACTCCCCGGCGTGGTCCGGATTGTAGTAGTACTGGACGAGTCTCTTCCGAACCTCCGCGGCGGTGATGCGAACCACGGGGTCGAGGTTCACGTCATAATCCGGCTCTCGTCCAAAAGCCTCAATCCCGATCGTCCGCTCTTTCAGGTCGCCCGCGTTGCCGTCCAGGGTTTGCTCGACGGTGTAGGCGAGCAGCACCGGGTATCGCTTGCTATTGGTAAACAGCGGATGAGCAAGAACACGCCGCAACTGCTCGCGAACCAGGGCAGAGTCCGGAGAGGATTCCCCGCCGTTCAGGACTCTTTCAAATTGTGGTGACAGCGACATCTTCAATCACTGGATCCCAGACAGTCCCTGCTCATTATACGTTCCGCTGCCTTGTGTCCGCAGTTCATTGGAACCGAAGCCGATGCGGCCGCCCGGAAGAGGAATTCCGGATAGGTCTTCGATGATCAGGTTGTGATCAGAATTCCGGCCACGGTCTCTTCATCCATAGGCGAAGAAAAAAGCCGCCCGTGTAAGGGCGGCTCACCAGAAAAAAGAAACGGCCCATTACTTGGACCACACGAAACCATGATTCACCCCGTTGGAGTCGATGAACGAGCCAGTAATTGCGTCGTCGGAGTTGATGTCGATAGGAACCGTACCCTGTCCTGACGCGGTTCCGGCTCCTGGCGCGTCGAGGGTCTGAAAGATATTCTGCCGATTCCGAGCGTAACCGTGAAGCGCGCCGTTCTGGTCGATGAAATATCCCGCCGCAATTTTGCCTTGAGGATCGATGGCAAAGCCAAACGTTCCCTGGTTGAGTTCGCTCCCCGCATCCGGAGCATCGAAAAATGTGAATTTGCCAGCCGCATTTCGCAGAAACGCGTGCGAGACGCCGTTCGCATCGGTTTGGTAGCCGGGAACAATTCCGCCAGCGTTGATGCTGATGGCGACGGTGACCTCAGTGTTTGGAGCCTGGAAAGTGGTGATGGTACCGTCGTGTTTCCGCACGAATCCTTCAATACTTCCCGAAGAATCCAGATAGGATCCGGTGCTTGTTCCGGCCAGGTTGATGCTCAGAGGAAACGCGATGGTAAGCAAACTTCCCGGCGGATCGAATGAAATAATCTGTCCTGTTGGAGTTCGGATCATTCCATGCTGAGTGCTATTCGAATCCCTAAAGGAGCCTGAAACTGTGCCCGTCGAGTTGATCGAAAAAGCGTTGGTTCCCTGGAAAGCGCCGGTTCCCGCCCCCGGCGCATCGAAGTTAACGAATTTGCTGACACTACCGGCCGACCACTGCGCCACGAATCCATGGCTCACTCCCTTGGAATCGCTGTAAGAACCCACGATACTTCCCGAGTCGTTGATTCCAAAAGCTAACGTGCCTTGGCCGGAAGCTTTACCCGCCTTTGGATCCTCAAACGTGACGATCTGGCCGCTAGCATCCCGGACAAATCCATGAAAGACGCCCTTCGAGTCGGGGTAATCGCCGACGATGACGCCGTCATCGCGATTTTGTTGAGGGAAGGTGCCCTGTCCAGATTTTGTACCTGCGCCGGGAGCGTCGAAAGTTGTGAACTGCCTTGCGGCTTCTTGGGTGAATGCGGCCGGACTCGCGAGGGTGATTGTCAACAGGGATAGGCCAGCGCAGTAGAACGCTCTGAATCTCATGGTTCTCCTTTTATGACTTGCTGGAATCGAACTTGAAGCACCGATGGGTCGGATGCGCGAGGGAGACGAATAACGGCGCGGCAGACGGGCTTGCACTACTCACATCCACCGGGATGTTCGCTCTGAAAATGGGAGTTGTCAACTGCAATCAGCGCCCATCGCGTTGTGAGCCCTATTGGATTGAAACCCTCATCTTGCCTCGGTCCGTCGGTGTGATGTAATGAGCCGGTGAGTTGGCTGACGATTCTTAATCGAGACGTGATTTCGTGCCGGCGGTGCCCGCGGCTCGTGGCGTACCGCGAAGAGATTGCGCGGGTGAAGCGGCGGGCGTACCTCGACTGGGAATACTGGGGCAAACCTGTTCCTGGTTTTGGTGATCCCAATGCGCGTGTGCTGATCATGGGATTGGCCCCGGGAGCGCACGGGTCGAACCGGACGGGGCGTCCTTTTACCGGCGATGCTTCGGGCGCCTTCATGTACCCGGTACTGTACGAGACTGGATTCGCGAATCAGCCGACCGCGACTGACCGCAACGACGGCTTGCAGCTGAAAGATCTATACATCACGGCGGCCGCTCGCTGCGCGCCGCCGGACAACAAACCGCTGCCCACCGAACTTGTAGCCTGCTCGACGTTTCTGGACCGCGAGCTGGCAGGGTTAGACAAGGTGAGGGTGATCGTTGCGCTCGGCAAGATTGGCTTTGACGCCGTGCTCAATTACATGAAGCGCCGCGGCCTGATCGAGAGCAAGAAACACTACGTCTTCCGTCACGGCGCGAGTTACGAACTACCGGATGGCAAGATATTGCTTGCCTCGTACCATCCGTCCAACCAAAACACGCAGACCGGAAAGCTGACGCGGGAAATGTTCGTGGAAATATTCCGGCGGGCCAGAGAGTTGGCTGAGATTTGAAGTCGGGACGGACAGGGAATATCCGTCCCGAAGGCGCTATTTCAGCCTGGTGATCGTGACTTCGAGTTGAAACTGACGCTTGGAGTTGGGGTCGTCCACGCTTCCGATCAGGAGCGGTTTGCCGACGACAAGCAGCGTCTCGCCATCGATTTTGATCTGACGGACTACCGGAGGTAAGAACGCCCCCACGTGGTCCCCGGTGCTCACGTCGAGATTGCTCACTTCAGCTCTGACGGCCAGGCTCAGCTCGTCCGAATGTTCGCGTAACTGAGACCAGATGTTTGTGCCGACGTCCAAGTATTGATACTGCATTGGCGAAGGCGTAGTGGGGCTGGAAGAGACGGCCACAGGTACGCGGGTGCCAATCTTGATCTCGTTCGAGGTTCCGGCAACGAGGTTCATGGAATAGTGGCGTGTGTTTACGATCTTGCCGTCGGCAACTTCATTGAAAGAAAAATCGAGACGGTAAGGCTGTACTGCCTTGCTTCTTGAGGCATCCGCACCGGAGTCTTTTCCTGCCTCCTGGTCCTGCGCGACAGCGGCCGAGATGCAGATCGCCGCTGCAATTGCTACCACAAGTATCATGATTGTTTTTCGCATAGAGTGTTTCCTACCTTTCATCGCCCTTGAACTTCCGATTGAAATTGTTTTGCTTTTCGCTGCGTTTCGTTTTCGAATTCTTCCTGCGCTGTCGCGATCAATGTCGCTTCTTCCGGGTACGCGCTCGCATACTTCGCCAACGCCAGTTCCTGCTCGCTCAGCGGTTGCGGAGATGGAAACTGGTCAAGTTTCGGAGTGGCTGTGTTTATGGCCATCACTTGCGATTGGGGCCTCGTTCTTCGTGTGCGTTCCACCTTTCGCGGGGCCGGAGTGTTCGCGTCCCGGTGAGCGATTTCTGGTTCCGGCAAGTTCACGCTCGGTGCCGAGACGACTGGATGGTTTGCAATGGGCGGCGCGCTGGACTTGCCAAATTGCCGCCACAGTCCAAATGCCACGAGAGCCATCGCCAAGGTGGGGACCATAACCCAATACCACCAAGCCAGTGCCGGCGCACGCTTCCGCTCGTCGCGCAACCTGGTGAGAATCCTTTCCTCCAGGCCCGGCCTCGGTTCCGCTGCCGAGTATTTTGCTAGGGCAGTGTCGAGCAAGCGGTCGATCTCATCTTGCTCTCTCTCTACGTTTTTCGATCGTTCGTTCTCGTGATCCGGAATTGTGGTCACCCTTACCTCCAGCCTGCTCGCTGCAACCTTTCTTTCAATATCTGGCGTGCGCGGAAGATGCGCGAGCGCACTGCCGCTTCGTTGATGCCCAGCGTCGCGGCGATTTCCTGCGGGGTCATCTCTTCGACCGTGGACAAGACGATCGGGTCCCGCAGCCTTCGAGGCAGGGCCGCGATCAGCTTCTCCATAGCCGCGCCGATTTGGGCGCCCAATAACGTTTCATCGGCCGGAGTCTCGGGAGACGCAACATCGATCGGAGGCTTCTGAGGTTCTTCGAGCGGAAGTTCCTGTGCCCCGCCATGCCGCCTGCTCCGATCGACGGCGACGCGCCACGCGATTCGGGCCAGCCAGGTCTTCGGGTCGTTCACGCTTTCCAGCTTCGAGCTGTATCGAAGCACTCGCATGAATGTTTCCTGAGTGGCGTCCTCGGCGTCGTGATGCCGGCGAAGCACCGCATAGGCGATTCGATAAACCATCCGAGAGTGCTCGCGGACCATGACTTCGAGTCGACCATTCGAATCCGCGGCATCAATGCGGTGAATGTTGCTGTCATCTCTCGGAGTGACACCACCCAGAATCGCCTCTCCCATCACCACTCTGCCGCCCTCGAAGATGAAGACCGTCTCCGAACTGGTTTTGTTCGGGAATATCTTTGACGGAGAACGGTGGGCGGGGGCCATCTTGCAGCGGGAAGCAGATTCCTCGCGTTGCTCGGAATGACAAAGTTCTTGGGTCGGGAGGGGAGGGTTACTGCCCGACAAATACCGGTTCGGGCTCGAGGCGGACGGACCACTCGCTTTCGACGCGTTGCTGAATTTTGTCTTTCAGGGCCAGGACGTCGGAGGCGGTGGCGCCGCCGCGGTTGATGATGGCGAGAGAGTGCTTGGATGAAATGCCGACGGGGCCGTCAGAGTACCCACGCGCGAACCCGGAATGCTCGACCAGCCACGCGGCTGAGACCTTCTTCTTTTGGTCGAGCGCGGGATAACTCGGGATGAGCAATCCTTTGTCGGCAGCCCGACGGGCGAGGGCTTCGTGCTGCTTCTCGCTGAGGACAGGATTCTTGAAGAATGATCCCGCACTATGGCAATCCGGATCGCCTTCGACGATGAGCATTCCTTTGCGAGCGCGAATCAGGCGTACTGCCTCGCGTGTCTCGGCTAACGTCGGGCGAGTTTTGTGTCCTTCGAAATATCGTCTCAGGTCGGCATAGTCGAGATGAGGGACGCCTTCGGGATCGAGCGAATACGTGACCCGCAGGATGATGAACCGTCCCCGCTCGCTCGTGTTAAAGATGCTGGAGCGGTAGGCGAAGCCGCACGCTTCCTGGCAGAACTCGCGCAGTTGCCCGTCTTTCAAATCGAAGAGTTCCACCGAGTCGATCGTGGACGAAACCTCCTGCCCGTAGGCGCCGACGTTCTGCACGGGCGTTCCCCCGACGCTGCCCGGAATGCCACTCAGGCATTCGACCCCGGCAAGGTTCGTGGAGACAGAGTGGGCAACGAAGGTGTCCCAAGACTCGCCTGCGCCGACATCGAATAAAACTTTTCCGTCCTGCTCGGCGGGGCGACGCTCGATTCCAGGGATTGCGACTTTCAACACGAGTCCGGGCCATCCTGAGTCAGAAACGACGAGGTTGCTGCCGCCGCCGAGAACGAAGAGTGGCAGATTCCTCGACTGCGCGAACTTTACCGCTTGTTGAACATCTTCACGCGATTTTGCTTCGACAAAAAATCGCGCTGGCCCTCCCAGGCGGAAGGTCGTCAGCGGCGCGAGCGGGATGTTTTCCTGGACGACCATGAATCCGACTTCAATATACACAGCGATTTCGGGAGCGGCGAACCAGTCGGGCCACCCAACCCGTCTCCCGGTTCGATCTCGCGATAGAATAGGGCATACTACCCGAGAGGAATTCCAATATGCCGATGTATCCCGAGATTATGGTGATCCCCATGCGTGAGGAGTTGACGCGACTGGGTATCGAGGAACTAAAAACCGCGAATGACGTCGATCAGGCTTTGAAGAGCCGCCCCGGCACCACGATGGTTGTGGTCAATTCGATTTGCGGATGTGCGGCAGGCCGGATGCGTCCGGCGGTTCGCATGGCGCTTGCGAATGAAGCAAAGCCGGATAAAGTTTTTTCGGTTTTTGCGGGACAGGATACCGACGCCACCGAAAAGGCCCGGGGATACTTCACCGGATATCCTCCGTCATCGCCGTCGATTGCGATCCTGCGCGACGGGCAACTGGTGTATATGATGCCGCGCCGCGACATTGAATCGCGGGAGGCTCCGGCGATCGCCGCGGATCTGAAAGCGGCATTCGATCGCATCTGCGCGAAGCCTGTTCAGGCGTAGAGGGCGTTGCGCGAATTTGTCATTCTCTAGGAGCTGGGAGCGAGCGAGGCGGGATTGCCAGCGGCGGGGAAAAGCAGGTTCCTCGCTTCGCTCGGAATGACAAATTTTTTCTGGGGAAGCCCCTCGCTTCGCTCGGAATGACAAGTCTTTTGAAGCAGATTCCTCGCTTCGCTCGGAATGACAAATTTTTTTCCGGGGGAAGCCCCCGCTTGGATCGGAATTACAAACTCTTCTCTGTAGCACAAGCACGGACTACTTTTTCGTTTGACCGCTCATCAGGAACGCTTTCACCACGATTGCGTTTGGCTGCATGCCAACCGGGATCAGCGTCAGCAGGGAATACTCTGAGGTTTCGAGGGTACGGCGCGGCTTCCGCTTTTGAATCACCGTTACATCTCCGGATTCGGTGTCGGCAACGAGCAAATAATTCTGGTCGGGCGTGAGGGCAAGGCTGTCCGGATGGCTGCCCACGGACATGCTGGTGATGCGGCGGCCCATGTCGATGTCGTAGACGGCGACGCTATTCGATCCGAAGTTCGAAACATAAAGACGTGAGTTGTCGAGAGTGACCGCCCCTCGCGACGGATGTTGGCCGATATCCTGACTGCTTGCTACTTCGTCGTTGCCCGTCTCAATGATCGAGATGCTGTCCGAATCGAAATTGCAGACGATCATTTCTCCGCCATCCGGTTTGAGGGTAAGACTCACTGGGGTGTGTCCAACATCAAGAAGAGCCAGCACGCGGTCGTCTTTTTGCGAGGCGGAGTTTTTAAGTTGAATGGATGCCACCTGCGACGATCCGGAGCAGGAGACGAAGGCTTTGCCCGAGTCCGGGAGGATGGCGATGTCTTCGGGCTGCCGGCAGACGGGCAGCGTTGCGCGCACGTGGAGAGTTTTGACGTCGATCAGAGAAACGGTATTGTCCCCGCGATTGGAGACAACGACCGTCGCGCCATCGGGCGAAACCCTTGCCAGGCCGGGCGACGCGCCCACTTTTACATTCCCCAAAACAATGCGCTTTTCAAGGTCGAGCACGCTTACACTCGATGCACCGGAGTTGGCGACATAGGCGCGCCTTCCGTCTTCAGAAACGTCGATGAAGTAAGGGCGCGCGCGTACCGCAATCGTGCCAACCAGCGTATTGGATTCGGCGTCGATGACGTTGACGGTGTCCGATCCAGAATTGACGACGTAGATTTCATTTTTCTTGCTGTTGGCTGCGATTCCGGTTGGCTCACTCCCGACGTGCAGTGTTTTGGCTAGCGCAAAGGTTCGGAGATCGATCACGCTCACCGTGTTGCTCTTGCCATTGGTGACGTAGGCGTATTCGCGGAACGCGGGGCCGTAGTCCGGGAACTCTGCCTCGCGGAAATACCACCAGCCGAGTCCACCCAGGATGGGGGCCAAGACAGCGATGAAGAGAAGTTTTTTCAAGACGGATTCGGATTGCCGAAGAAAGCAAGACTACCAGATGGCGCGAGATCAGTGCCCATGGTACAGGCGGAATGCGACCTGAATATTCAATTCAACGGACACGGGTTTGCCGTCTTTGGTGGCCGGACGGAATTTCCATTGGCGCACCGCCCCGAGAGCTTTTTCATCAAGACCGTATCCGGGACCTTGCGTTACCTTGATTTCAGTTGTGTCGCCTTTGGAAGTGACAATGGCTGAGAGTGTCACCACCCCTTCAAACTTCCGCCTTCTCGCTTCATCACTGAACTCAGGGTCGGGTTTGTAAATTGGCTGCGGGAAGGTGACCCCTCTGCCCGGTTTGTAAAGGGGCTCGGCGACGCCGTCGACGATCACCGTGCGCGGCGAATCATCGTTTGCGCACTTACCAGGGGCGCCACCCGGCGCTTCTTGACCATGGAGACTGAGACCTGCCGTCAACACCGTGGCGGCGAGGACGCCCAAAACTTTTTGAAAGGCGAGGCCCATGCAAGTGCACCTCACAGGATCGACGTGAACTATTTGCTTACAGTGGCCGGTTCGCTGACTTCGATCGCCGGAACCGTGCGGCCTACAACCGCAGCAATCTGGCGAACTTGCGTCATCAATTCATCGAATTGATCGGGGAACAGCGACTGCGGGCCATCGGAAAGCGCCTGATCCGGTTGAGTGTGGACTTCCACCATCAAACCGTCCGCGCCTACAGCGACAGCGGCGCGTGACAGAGGGGTGACCTTATTTCGTTTGCCGGTACCGTGGCTCGGATCAACCAGGATCGGTAAGTGGCTCAGGCGTTGCACGGCCGGGACCACGCTCAAGTCCAGCGTGTTTCGGGTGTGATCGGCGAATGTGCGGACGCCGCGCTCGCAGAGCGCGACATTGTAGTTGCCCTCGCTGAGAATATATTCGGCGGCCATCAGGAATTCTTCGAGCGTCGCCGACATACCGCGCTTGAGCAGCACTGGTTTCCGGGCGCGTCCAGCGCGCTTGAGCAGAGAAAAATTCTGCATGTTGCGCGCGCCGATCTGAATTACGTCAGCGTATTCATCCACCAGATCGAGCGACTCATGATCGATAGCTTCGGTAATGATGCGCATGCCAAACTGCTGGCGGATTTCCGCCATGATGCGCAGGCCTTCTTCGCCGAGTCCTTGAAACGAGTAGGGGGACGTGCGCGGCTTGTAAGCGCCGCCGCGGAAGAATTGGGCTCCTGCGCGATGAAGACGTTCGGCAACGCTGAATGCCTGCTCGCGGCTTTCGATGGCGCACGGGCCGGCGACGATGGCGAGCGCGGGACCGCCGATGGTAGCCGACGTCCCGGGAAAACGGATGACGGTATTTTCTTCCTTCACGTCACGGCTGACCAGTTTGTAGGGCTTCGAAACCTGGATGACTTCCTGCACGCCCGGCATTTCTTCCAGGGTGCCGTGCTCCACTTCACCCTTGTTGCCCGTGATACCGATGGCAGTACGGGTGGCTCCGGGCATAGGATGGGCACGATAGCCCAACTTCTCAATCTTTTCGCAGACGGCACTGATCTGGTCTTCGCTGGCTTGCGCCTTCATGACTACTAGCATAGGGACTTCCTTTTTCGGGCTGGCGCGCGGAAACCCGGCACCACTGGGTGGACTCAATAGTCTATCCGCCGGATCAGGCCAGGGCAAACGAGGGCTGGCTTTCGTAAGGGTCAATTGGGCGTTTTCGATGCCACCGCTCTTCGACGACGTAACCCTAAGCGGAGCCGCTTTTCAGGCGGAGGGAAGGATTTCGCGGGGAGTGTTGAAGATGCGCGCGAGTTTCCTCGGCCCGCTGGTGAGAACGCGGTCCTTCGGAATGACGCCCGTTTCATAGCTTGATTACGCGCTTTTGAGGCCACCTCCGCTCTTCGATGACGTCATCCTGAGCGGAGCCGCTTTTCAGGGCGGAGGGAAGGATCTCGCGCGGGGCGTCGAAGATGCGCGCGAGATTCCTCGGACCGCTGGTGAAAACGCGGTCCTTCGGAATGACGCCAGTGTCATGGGTTGATTACGCGCTTTTGAGGCCACCTCCGCTCTTCGGCGACGTCATCCTGAGTGGCGCCGCTTTTCAGGCGGAGGGAAGGATCTCGCGCGGAGTGTCGAAACTGCGCGCAAGATTCCTCGGCCCGCTGGTGAAAACGCGGTCCTTCGGAATGACGTCTGTGTCATGGGTTGATTACGCGCTTCGGAATGACGCCCGTGTATACCCTTAAGTCGGACTTCAAACCACTACACGGCTTTATGAATCTGATATGACTGCTCCACATCTATACGAAGAATTGTGTTTTCTGAGGTCGTTACGGTGCATCAAACTGTTTTCGATTTCATAACCTAAGTTGGTGAAGGAGGCCTCGTGACCACGTCGGTGAAGGATTTCTCGGCAAATATCACTGCAAATGTCTCGCTTCTCGGGAAACGCAACATCCATCGCCTGGGTTTTGGCGCCATGCGCATAACGGGGGATGGAGTTTGGGGCCCACCGAAGGATCGTGCGCGGGCTCTGGCCGTGCTCAGGCACGCGGTGGAATTGGGCGTGAATTTCATCGACACGGCTGACTCATACGGGCCCAACGTCAGTGAAGAATTGATCGCTGAAGCCCTTTCTCCTTATCCGAAAGACCTCGTGATTGCGACCAAGGGCGGATGGAATCGTCCCGGACCAAATCAATGGACCCATGATGCCAGTCCCAATCATCTGCGCGAGGCGATTGAAGGCAGCTTGAAGAGGCTGAGACTCGAGCGCATCGAGTTGTATCAGTTGCATGCGCCCGATCCGGTCACGCCGTTCGATTCGTCGGTCGAAACGCTCGCCGAATTGCAGGCGCAGGGAAAGATCGAGATGGTTGGCCTGTCGAACGTGACGCGGGAACACCTCGAGCGCGCGCTCAAGATCGTTCCAATCGCTTCCGTGCAGAATCGCTACAGCTTCGCCGATCGGGAATGGGATTCGCTGGTAGATTTTTGTGAACAGCAGGGGATTGCATTTATTCCGTGGTTTCCACTGGGCGCAGGGAAAGCGGCTCACGAGACTCTGTCAGCGATCGCCAAGGCGCATACCGTCGAGCCCTTGCAGATTGCGCTGGCGTGGCTTCTGCATCGCTCACCAATCATGGTTCCGATCCCTGGAACATCGTCGGTGCAGCACCTTGAGGAAAACATGGCGGCCGCAGGCATCCGGCTCACTGAGGACGAATTCCGGCAAGCTCTCGGACGTGAAACAGCTATCCAGTCATCGGTAGCTTTTCCTGCGGAATGGCTTGGCCGATCCTCAGGACATCTATACTCGCTGCATGGAGAAGGAACGCGACATCCTGAAGCGGCCAGCGCCGAAGAAGCCGCCAAAATTGACATCGCGGAGAATCGGAATTCATACGTCGTCGTCCGGCGGCGTGCCGAACGCGGCCGAACGCGCGTACCGGCTGGGTTGCAATACGCTGCAGATTTTTTCGTCCAGTCCCCGCCAGTGGGCGCAGCATGACCTCGCCGAGCCGCATTGTGCTGAGATGAACCGCCTTCGCGCCCGGTACGATCTTCGGCCGCTCGTCATTCACACGAATTACCTCGTAAACATGGCAAGTGTGAATGATTCGTTTCTGCAGAAGTCCATGCAGGCATTTCGCGGGGAAGTGGAACGGGCGCTGGCGCTGTGTGCGGATTATCTGGTGCTGCATCCCGGTTCCTTCCGCGGAGCTGACCGGGAACAGGGATTGCTGCGAACGTCGGCGGCGATCGCTGCGTCGACAGAAGGGCTCGATCTGAAGGCAGGTGGCCTGACCATTCTGATCGAGAATTCCGCAGGCGCTGAGTTTTCACTCGGGGGAAATTTTGAGCAGGTCGCGGAGATTCTGGAGCGGCTCGACGGGATTGTGCCGGCCGCTGCATGCATCGACACATGCCATACACATGTTGCCGGCTATGACATCGTAAGCGAGGAGGGCATCTCCGATACGCTGCGTTATCTCGATGCGACCATCGGCCTGGATCGTGTGAAGGTCTGGCATTGCAACGATGCCAAAGCCGCCCGGGGATCGAAACTCGACCGCCATCAACACGTTGGGAGGGGAACGATCGGCAAGGAGACATTCCGGACGCTCCTGAACGATTCACGACTCGCCCACGCCGCTTTCATTGCCGAAACCCCAATCGACGAACCCGGGGACGACCGCCGGAATGTGGATGCGCTCAAAGCATTGGTCCGCTAGCAACGCCTGCTGATCCTTTCGATTTCTATCGCGAGCATTGCAAGGACCAGGTTGTGGCGGGCTCTACGAAGAAGACTCCAGAGTTCGGTTTGTGAGTCTACGCTCGCGATTACAATAAGCTGCACAACCACGCAGGCTCGCGCCAGGAGCGGTTGAATCCTCCCCAGTCGTTGTAAAATCTAACGTTTACGCGAAAAACCTTATGGCTCAGCAAGACAAGCCGGAATCGTCCACCATTGTCAGCAGCGTTCCCATGAACGCTGCCGGCGCCCCCGAACGTCCGAATGACGAGCGTTATGACGCCCAGCGCGTCGAAACAAAATGGATTGAGCGCTGGCAGCAGATCCCGCCCTGTACGCCGCCGAGACGGACTCGAGCAAGAAGAAGTACTACGTTCTTGAGATGTTGCCCTATCCCTCGGGTGTGCTGCACATGGGGCACGTGCGCAATTATTCGATCGGCGATGCTCTCGCCCGCTACATGTGGATGAACGGCTATAACGTGCTGCATCCCATGGGATGGGATTCCTTCGGCTTGCCCGCAGAGAATGCGGCGATCTCGAACAATACGCCGCCGCGGGAATGGACGTTGCGCAATATCGCCAATATGAAGGCGCAGATGAAGCGCCTGGGTTTCGCCTACGACTGGTCTCGCGAAGTAACGACTTGTTTGCCCGAGTATTACCGCTGGAATCAGTGGTTCTTTCTCAGGCTGCACGAAAAGGGATTGGTCTATCGGAAGAAGAGCAAAGTCAACTGGTGTCCGAAGTGCGCGACGGTGCTGGCGAACGAGCAAGTATTGAGCGACGGCACGTGCTGGCGCCACGAAGACACGTTGGTCGATCAGCGCGAGTTGGAGCAATGGTTCGTGCGAACCACGCAGTACGCCGAGGAGTTGCTGCGCGATCTGGACAAGCTGCCGGGCTGGCCCGAAAAAGTGCGAACCATGCAGCGCAACTGGATCGGCCGCAGCGAAGGTACGCTGGTTGACTTCAAAGTAGACGGCGCAACCGGTCCCGCAGATTCGAAAATCAGCGTCTTTACGACGCGCATCGATACCATTTATGGCGCGACCTCGGTGCAACTTGCGCCGGAGCATCCACTGGTCACGGAGTTCACTCGCCACAACCAGCCATTGGGCGACGCTGTGCAGGGCTTAATTGCCGAGCAGCGGAAGGCGAAGGAATGCGGCAACATCGGGGAAATCGAGAAGCACGGCGTGAATACGCACCGCTTTGCGATCAACCCGTTCAGCGGCGAGAAGATTCCCATCTGGGTGGCGAATTACATCCTGATGGACTACGGAACCGGCGCGATCATGAGCGTGCCGGCGCACGACGAACGCGACTACGACTTCGCAAAGAAATACCGGATCGAAATCCGGTTGGTGATCCTTCCGATCGCGAACGATCCCGAAGAAACGATGACCGAGCCCCAATTGCCCTTCACCGCGCATGAAGGGATGGTGATCAACTCCGGACCGTACAGCGGCTTAAGCTGCACGGACGCCATCAAGAAAATGGCTGCGTTCGCCGAAGAGAAGGGTTTTGGGAAGGCGACAACCACATATCGCTTGAAGGACTGGGGCATCTCGCGCCAGCGCTACTGGGGAACGCCGATCCCGATGCTGTACTGCGAGAAGGACGGAATCGTTCCAGTGCCCGAAAACGATCTTCCGGTGATTTTGCCGGAGAACGTGGACATCACCTTGACCGGTGGATCGCCTTTGGGACGCGTTCCGGAATTCGTCAATGCAACCTGTCCGAAATGTGGAGGCCCCGCGCGACGCGAGACCGACACGATGGACACGTTCGTCGACTCATCCTGGTACTTCTACCGCTACACGGACGCCCGCAATGATCGCGCGCCTTTCGATGGAAAGATTGCCGGCTACTGGTTTCCGATCGATCAGTACATTGGCGGGGTTGAGCATGCCATCCTGCACTTGATCTATTCACGTTTTTGGACAAAGTTTATGCGCGATCTCGGAATGATCGCCACGGACGAACCCGTCGAACGTTTGTTTACGCAGGGCATGGTGATCAAAGACGGCGCCAAGATGTCGAAGAGTTTGGGAAATGTCGTGTCCCCGGATGAAATGGTGGCGCGATATGGGGCTGACGCGGCGCGGCTCTACAGCCTTTTCGCTGCGCCGCCAGATCGCGATCTGGATTGGCAGGATTCCGGGATTGAAGGCATCCAGCGATTTCTGGGCAGAGTGTACCGGTTATTCGTCAAGAGTTCGTTGACGCGGTCCGCTGCATCCGGAAGTGCGCAGGCAGAGCTTCAGCCCCAGGCGCGTGCGATTCAGAGGAAGCTGCACCAGACGATCAAACGCGTCAGCGACGACTTCCAGGGACGTTGGCATTTCAACACCTGCATCTCGGCCATCATGGAGTTGGTGAATGTGTTGTATGCATCCGAAGAGGCCATCGCGAAGGGGTTGGTGCCGGCCGCATTTCTAGCTGAGGTTCAGCGCGACCTCGTTTTGCTGATCGCGCCGTTTGCGCCGTATCTAGCGCACGAATTGTGGGAGATGATCGGCGAAAAAGGGAACTTGCTGAAGGCGGCATGGCCGAAGTACGACGCGGCGCTGGCCAAGGAAGAAGAAATCGAAGTACCCGTGCAGGTCAATGGCAAACTGCGAGGACGCGTGGTCGTGTCCGCCGACGCGGACGAGGCATTCGTTCTCGAACGCGCGCTGGCGGACGAGAAGGTTCGGGCTGCGATTGCGGGGAAGCAGATCGTGAAGAAGATTTACGTGGCGGGCAAGATGGTCAACCTCGTTGTGAAGTAGGTTTCTTGCGGGCGCCGGCTGAGAAGCAGATTCCTCGCTTTGCTCGGAATGACAAACGTTTGGGGTGGATCCGTTCGGGTAGACCAGGTTTGGGGCAGAGTTGGATTGCGTTAGGTCCTGTGGCTGCACACCTGTCTGAGTTATCCTGACAGCGATGTCTGCCTCCCCCACCATCGAAGGATTTCGCGCGGCATTTCGGCGTCCATCTTTCACGCTTGCGGAACTCACCTGGCGGTGGGCTGTTGGTGCGACGACTGCCATCCTTTTCTTCTTCGGACTTCTTGAATATCTCGACACTCAGCCCGTAACCAACGGTGAATTGTTGTTCATGCGGACCCGCCAGCCGTATCTGGTGTGGGAGGCGATCGCTCACATCCTTCGGGCCGGGATGAGTCGGGGCATCGTTGCCTTATCAGTAGCGGTCCTGGCGATCATGCTGCTCTGGATTCTTGCCGCTTCTTTGGGTCGAATGGTCACCGTGCCGGCAATGGTCGAATATTTTCGGCGGAGGGTGGCGAACGGCGGCAGCGGACATCCATTCCGATCGCTGGTCCGCCTCAACTTCTTACGCGTGGTAGTCGTGGTGGCTTCGTTCGTGGGTTTGGTGGGTGCGGGAATTCTGGGCAGTTTCATTTCCCCGGTCGCCGATCCCCAACCGGGACTCGTTGTCGTGGTTTTCATCCCGCTCTTGGTGTTGATCTTCTGCATCGCCTGGATGCTGAACTGGTTCCTCTCGTTAGCGGCGATGTTTGCTGTGCGCGATCGTGAGGATGTGCTGGGCGCGATGTCGGCGGCGGCTTCGTTTTGCCGGGAACGTTTTGGAGCCGTGCTGTCGGTCAGCATATGGACCGCGCTGGCACACATGGTCATCTTTTTCGGCGCAACGACGATTGCTTCCACCATGATCGGCTTCGCAGGGCTTCTCCCCTGGAGAATTGTTCTCCTGGGGGTCACTCTGGTGACGATTTCCTACTTCGCGATCGTCGACTGGCTCTATATTGCCCGGCTTTCGGGATACCTCTTCATCGGAGAAATGCCGGAGGCCGCACGTCTTGCTTTGCCGCCGCAACCGGCGTTTCCAGTCGCGAGACCGCCGGCGCAGACCACAATCGACCGGGACGAGCCTATCCTGAGCGATCTCCCCGGCCTGATCCCGGGCACGTAGCAAACGTTCTTATCTCAGCGCCTGACGAGGCAGTCTTTACACGTTCCGCTCGAATCTGAGAGACTCATTCGTGGCGAACAAAACTCCGCAGAAAACCTCCCTCGTTGACCAATCCATCGTCATCCTGGATTTTGGCGCTCAATATACACAGCTGATCGCGCGCCGCATCCGCGAACAAAATGTCTTTTCCGTGGTGCTGCCCTGCACCGCGAAACTTTCCGAGGTGAAGAGCTATAACCCTGTCGGAATCGTGCTGTCGGGCGCGCCATGGTCGGTGTACGACAAAGACGCTCCGCCCGCGGATGCGAACCTTTTCGAACTCGGCGTGCCGGTGTTAGGCATCTGCTACGGCTTGCAGTTCATGGTGCATACCCTGGGCGGCAAAGTGCGGCCGGCGGACAAGCGCGAATACGGGCACGCGGAAGTCGATGTCGTTTCGGATTCAGTCCTGTTTCAAGGCCTCGCGAAAAAATTGGCGGTCTGGATGTCACACGGCGATGAGGCTCTCGAATTGCCTCCGGGTTTCGAGCTGATGGCCAAGACGCATTACGCGATCGCCGGAATTCAGAACATCGAAAAGAAGTGGTATGCGGTGCAGTTCCATCCGGAAGTCCATCACACGCCGCAGGGATCGCAAATTCTGAAAAACTTTGTATTTCAGATCTGCGGTGCAAAACCGACGTGGACGGCGAAACATTTCATCGATTCGACGATCGAACAAGTCCGGCAACAGGTCGGCACGGGCCGCGCTATTTGCGCGCTTTCTGGCGGGGTGGATTCATCCGTCGCGGCGGTGCTGGTGGATCGAGCCCTCAGAGATGCGAAAGGGAAGTCGCGGTTGACTTGCATTTTCGTGAACAACGGAGTGCTGCGCAAGAACGAATTCGAAAAAGTGCAGAAGACACTGCGGGACAAACTCGGACTGCATCTGGATGCAGTCGATGCCACAGACCGTTTCTTGACGAAGCTGAAGGGCGTTACCGATCCCGAAAAGAAGCGCAAAATCATCGGCAACGAATTCATCAAGGTTTTTGAGAAGGAAGCCCGCCGCATCGAAAAGACGGAAGGAAAGGTGAAGTGGCTGGTACAAGGTACGCTTTATCCCGATGTGATTGAGTCGCGCTCAGTTCGGGGACCGTCGCAAGTGATCAAGTCGCATCACAATGTCGGCGGCTTGCCGGAAAAAATGAAGCTGCAGCTCATCGAGCCACTGAAGGACCTTTTCAAGGACGAGGTTCGTAACATCGGGCGCGATCTCGGGATGCCGGATGAAATTCTGAAAAGGCAGCCATTCCCCGGGCCGGGTCTAGCCGTGCGGGTTCTTGGGGAAGTTACGCCCGAGCGTTTAGCGCTGCTGCGCGAGTGTGACGACATCGTCGTCTCCGAAATCAAGGAAGCCGGGCTGTATACGAAGGTGTGGCAATCGTTTGCGGTCCTGTTGCCAGTGATGTCGGTGGGCGTGATGGGTGATATGCGCACCTATGCGTATACCTGCGCGATCCGCGCGGTGAGTTCGGAAGACGGTATGACCGCCGACTGGGTTCCGCTCCCTCACGAGGTCCTGAAGATTATTTCCACTCGAATCGTGAATGAAGTGAAGGGCGTCAACCGAGTTGTATACGACATCACGTCGAAACCGCCGGGGACGATTGAGTGGGAGTGACGTAGCTCGCAACGATCGGCCGTAAGCTTTCAGCTAAGCGTCACTGATTTATCGGCCTTAGGCAGCACATCTGCAAATACAAATCCGTCGCGAGTAACCGTTTCTCCGTTTTCGATCAGGATTGGTCCGGAGAACATTGGGCCCGCGTGGGCGAAGGTGTGAAATTCGCCATTCTCGCCGCACGGATCAGCCGTTGCCGGAAAGCGACTTAATAGATTGCGATCAAGGTCGCGCCCGGCAAAATCCGCGGATATCTTTGAAGGATCCAGGCAGACAATGCGGGCCCGGAGGCCTGCGTCGATCATCGCCATAATCAGTTCACGAGTGTCCAATCCCCAAATCGGAAACAGAGGTTGCAAGCCCGTTCCGCGCAGTTTGCCTTCGCGATAGCGGCGGACATCTTCGAGAAACAGGTCGCCAAAAGCAATGCCCGAGATTCCTTGCTTGACCGCAAGCGCGCAAGCCGTTGCCATGGCCTGTTCATACTGTTCGTTGCTGCACGGCCAGGGAAGGGGAATCTCCCAGAGAGGCAAGCCAGTTGCGTTGGCCTGTGCCGCGAGGAGCGCGTGACGAGTGCCATGCATGGCGACGCGCTGGAATTGCTGGTTGATGGTCGTAAGCAGGCCAGCGATTTCGATGTCGTCGCGCTGCCGAAGCACGTGCAACCCCCACGCACTGTCTTTGCCGCTGCTCCAGGAAAGCAGGATTTTCGTTTTCACAATCGAGGTCCTTCACACGAAAATGTGCAGCCAGCGGTGCGGATCAGGACAGTTTTCGCGATGGCCATTCAGTCGCGATGGACCGTCTCCATGGAGAATGCCGGCAGGCAGACCGCGATGTATTCGGCACCGTCGTCTTGCGGCGTCGAATAGCGGACCCATTCGCCGGCGTGGGCGATGACGGCTTGGCCAGCGTGAACGTCGACGAACCCTGCCTTGTGCTCCACTCGCAGCGTGCCTTTCAACACGATGGTGAACTCGTCAAATTCAGGAGTTTGACCGGGTTCGAGCCATCCTCCGGGACTGCGCATATGAGCGACGCTCGTCGATGATGTTTTCGAATTTACGCGGCCCACGTATTCGTCGATGATCTTCGGTTTGTTGCCGGCGGCCTGAATCCGAGTAGCTTGCGGGATAAGAGTTGGCATGATTTCGGGATGGTTCTGTTCGTAAGGTTACAACAGGCGGGAGTTTTTCGGGACCGCGGCGAGGAATCTGCCGCCGACGAACAGCAGATTCCCCGCTTTGCTCGGAATGACAAAGCTAGAGCAGATTCCTCGCTTCGCTCGGAATGACAAACTTCAATTTACGGACACGGGTACGGTGTTCCGGGAGTTGGCGGCGTGCCCGGAATGATTGTGGGTGGTCCGGGAACGCCATCCGGACCTGGGGCCCCAGGAATTACCGTTGGCGGAGTTCCTGGCGTCTCGGGGGTGTAGCAGGTGCCGCGGTCCACGGGAGCGTCGGCGGGCGGAGGCATCGGACGCTGTGCAATCGGCTGCTCTGCCACCGGATGTTGGATGGATTGCTCAACTGCGGCAGCCACTTCGCTTTGCTTCAATGTGATTGGCTGCTGCAACGTCATTTCGACAGGCGATCCGACGTCGAGAAAGAAGTGGCGCGAACCGAATAAGAGCGTGAGAGATGCCACTGCCCCGATCGCGCTACCAATGCCGGCGCCGATGATCGCATCTTTTGCCTTCGTCCCGAATACTGGTGTAGTCGTCGTCGTGCAGAAGGGAAGCACTCCGACGCACCCGGGCGGGAAGGGCGAAGTGATCTCGGTCTGAGCCTTTCCTACTGAGTGGCCGATGAGCGCGCCCAAGCCTGCTCCAGCGGCGGGCAGCGCGAAGGCGGCGACTGCTCGACGCCCACCCGGATCTTTGAGCGCGTATCCCGGACTGCTCTCCAATGTGACTGGACCGGAAATGGGAGCGACGTAGCCGTCGGGAAACGTTATCGACATCGATTGCAGTCGAAGCTCCCCGCGTCCATGACTGTTGTCGAGCTTATCGATAATCCCCTGCACAAACGTGCCGGGAGGAATGACAACTTCGCTGCCGGAATTCACCGGCGACGTGATTTGCGCGTAAATGTCATCTCCGCGGTGGAGAACGCGGCTCTGCACCGGGTGCGTGAGTACCAAAGCCATTTGCGTTCCTGCGGGAAGAGTTACGGTTTCGCCCGCGGTCGGCAATCGATCGGCTGAAGTTTGCTGTGGACTGGTTTGCGGCTGCTGCGCGAATACTGCAATGGCAGCGAAGAAGACCGATGCGAATACGATGAATTTCCGGGTTTGTTGGTGAATTGTCGATGTGGAGGGAATGCTTTTCGGCCAGAAGCGAAGGTACGTCACAAGGCACCTCCTCGAAAGCAATTGAAGTGGCGCTTTCGATATGCGGCGGATTTACTTATGTGAACCCGCTTTCCGCTGATTGGACTCGGTGGCGCGAAGGAAGATATCTGGGCCACGAGTAAAACTTTGAAAAAGATCGTTGGGGTTTGTAAAGTACCCTTGCCGTGGGTGATTAATTTCTCAGCAGCAAGACTGCGCTCTTCACGGTGAAAAACCGACCGGTCGTCAGGTCAGAGTGGCAAAGTTCGAAGGGCCAGGTCGATGGCACGATTCATTTCCGATAGGGTTGCGCCGTTGACTGCTTGAACCGACAAGCCATTCATAAGGATGATCACATAGCGAGCGAGATCTTTAGGGTTTGCTGCTTCGGAAAGGTCGCCCTCGGCCTGAGCGCGTTGCAAGCGTCTCTGTAGTATCGAGAGCGCTCCCTTTCGCCAGTCGATCATCTGCTGCTTAACAGCATCGGCTTCCGCGCTGCAGGCCAATCCCCCCTGGAGCGAAAGACAGCCTTTGGGGTTAGATGGATCCGCGAGGAGTTTCACGCTGTGTCGCAGCAGGCTTTCCACCACAGCCCGTGCGTTCGGCTGCTGAAGTGCCGCGCTGAAAAAAGCCATCGGCCCTTGCTGATAATGCGCCAGGACTTTTTCGAACAAGGCTTTCTTGTGACCGAAGGATGCGTAAAGGCTGGAGCGATTGATGCCCATTGCGCCTGTGAGTTCGTCCAGGGAAGCACCTTCGTAGCCTTTCTCCCAAAAAACGCGCATGGCTGCGTCGAGAGCTGCATCCTCTCTAAATTCACGTGGCCGGCCCATCTTTGCGGGAGTCTTTCTCTTCTCCATAGACTGTTCGATGCGCTTTTATACCACTCAGTCCAAAAAAGGTGAATCGTCTCCCCCGGGCGATACATCTGAAACGAACGGTTCAGAAGTAACCGGAAAGGAAGAAATCGTATGGCAGGCAAACTGGAAGGGAAGATCGCACTCGTCACCGGGGGCAGCAGCGGAATCGGGCTGGCTACCGCACAGCGTTTCGTAAAAGAAGGGGCCTTCGTCTACATTACCGGCCGCCGCCAGGCTGAACTGGATAAGGCGGTGAAGTTAATCGGCAAGCAGGTTTCTGCCGTACGAGCGGACGCCTCGAACCTCGGCGATCTCGACAAACTGTTCTCGCAGATCAAACAAGAAAAAGGGCGCCTCGATGTGGTCTTCGCCAATGCCGGTGGAGGCAGCTTTGCTCCCCTGGGCGCCATCACAGAAGAACACTACGATCAAACGTTCAATCTCAACGTGAAAGGCCTGCTTTTCACCGTGCAGAAGGCCCTTCCTCTTATACCGGATGGCGGATCGATCATCTTGAATGCGTCCATCGTCTCCATTAAAGGGATGCCGGCATTCAGCGTGTATTCGGCGACGAAAGCGGCAGTGCGATCGTTCGCGCGGAGCTGGACTTCGGACCTGAAGGATCGAAAGATCCGCGTTAACGTCATCAGCCCGGGACCCATTGACACCCCGATTCTTGACGGATTGGGAGAAACGGAAAAGCAGCGGCAGGGAATCCGTAGCCAGCTCACGTCGATTGTGCCTCTCGGACGGATGGGACAACCGGATGAGATTGGCAAGACGGCTGTGTTCCTGGCATCGGACGACGCCAGCTTCGTGGCGGGGGTGGAATTGTTTGTGGACGGCGGCGCGGCTCAGGTTTGAGCCTGCGGTCGTTGGGCGAATGAAAAATGGCCGCGGACAGTCTTGTCCGCGGCCATTCAGTTCCCGGAGAATTATGCGTGAACCAACTCGACTCCATAGATGGAGTGCCAGCTGGTCGCAGCTTTTAGCTTACTGTTCACGTTGTTGATGTTCTTTACGCCTTCGGTCTCGAGCCATTTGCGGAAAGCATCGGCGCCCTGTTTTGCGTAGATCGGGATGCCGTCTTTCCACGTCGCGCGTCCACAGAGGACGCCGTTGAACTTCACGCCCGATTCGCCGGCCAGTTCGAGCGTCTCGCTGAACTCCGCGTTGCTCACACCGGCGGACAGATAGATGAAAGGCTTCGTCGCTACGCTTGCGGCTTTGTGGAACAGATCAATCGCTTCTTTCTTCGTGTAAGCCTTCTGCCCTCCGAACGACTTCGTGCCTTCGACGAATTTCATGTTCACCGGCACTTCGACCTTCAGGACATCGACGCCGTAACGGTCTTTGCTGAACTCGCGCATGCTCTCGGTCACGATGTGGGGCTTTTTCTTGGCGTAATCCAAACCCTTTTCGTCCGCGCCTTCCTGATAGCCGACAAATTCCAGGAAGTACGGGATGTCGTTGGCGCGGCACTCGTCGCCGATCCGTTCGACCCACGCATGCTTGATCTCGTTCACGTGCTTCGGATCGTCAGGGGTGTAGTAGAGAAGGATCTTGACGCAATCGGCGCCAGCTTCTTTCAAGCGGCGGGCAGACCAAACATCGAGCAGGTCGGGCAAACGGCCCGGACCGGTCTTGTCGTATCCGGTCTTCTCGTACGCGAGCAATAGTCCGGCGTTTTTGGCGCGGCGCTTAGAGGCTGGCAGTCCCCATTCGGGATCCAGCAGGATCGCGGTGGCATGGGGAGTCAACACTTCGCTGACCAATATTTTGAATTCTTCCATCATTGCATCGGTGATGTCGCCGCCCTTTTCTTTGGCCAGCGATTTCTGCAGGGAACCGCGCTGATCCATGGCGGCGGCGGCGATGATGCCTTGTTCGTTGGAGACCTTTTTCAGTCCGGCTAATTTGCCTGGGGTGAGCTTCATGAAATCCTCCTGGAGCGGATAAGAGATGAGTGCTTAGAAACTAGCAATTGTAAACCAATCATGAGGGAAACGCGGTGTTCCGAACCAGTGCGTCGATTCGAATTGAGCATGATATTGGGGTTATTCGGAAGGACCGCATTTTCGTCGGCGGGATGGGGAATGTTGCGGGGAGTTTGTACACCGCACGCGAGATCCTTCGCTTCGCCTGAAATGCGGCTCCGCTCAGGATGACGCCTTCTTTCTTGGCTACAGCAACAACTTGAGCCTGACATCGACAGCACAACGGCGGATGAATGCGTCATTCCGAAGGGCCGCGTTTTCACCAGCGGGCCGAGGAATCTGGCGAGGAGCGCATCCACTCCGGGCGAGAACCTTCCCTACAACTGAAAAGCGGCTCCGCTCAGGATGACCGCTGATGAACTCACGGTGTTCACCCCGGTGGCTGGTCATTCATGCGTTGTGCTGATGGCGCCTTCTTCGCAAAGCAGGTCCTGCCATGGGCAGACATCCGGATCAACCCGGTGAATGGCGGCCTGGACTTTCTGAGATTCATCGCTGAGGCGGATCCAGACAACGCGAAAGCGAGCTTTTTTGTTGGCGTAAAGGATGCCAACGATATCTCCCGGCCGAAGTTCAATGTTCAAGTTCGAGAGTAGGGCTCCGCTCAGGCTAATCTCGCGGGCGCGGGTTTCTTGAACGAACCGTTCTCCTCTCGTGTCGACGCCCCAAACGATGACGGAAATCTCCATTCCGGCTCGCGCTTCGTGTCGTCGTTCAATACTTCGTACGATTCCCATAACGATGTTCTCACCGTAGCGCCGGAATTCCGCTGCGTAAAGGTTCTTTGGTTCCGGTCAAGGCGCAAATCCGGCGATCGAGTTTCAAAGTGGGGCTCTCCCGAAACGAACTGATTTCTGGCAAAGGGGGGCTTTAATTTCGGCCCGTTTGGCTCCATCGTTGGGACCACATGGGTTTTCTCCGGTGCGAAGGCCCAGAAAAAGCTGCCGAATGCAGCAAGTCGATTGACGCTCTCGACCGTCTAACCTGCCAGCGTCTCCAAGGAGGAGCGAAAAAATGAAGAAGTCTTTTCTGGCGTTAATGATTGTTACAGCGGCCTTAAGTCTTGGTGCGATCGGTTCGTCGGGGCAAACCGCGGATGCGTCCGCGACGGCCGACCACACGGCTCCCAGCTACGATATGAAGGCTCAGGCCCTGTTCGATCTGGAAGCCGTACAGAAAAAGTTCGTCGACCTGGCGAACACCGTGCCAGCCGATAAGCTGACATGGCGCCCGTCGAGTGACTCTCGCTCCTTTTCGGAACTGTTCTTGCATGTTGCGGGGGAGCGTTATGGAATTCTGGGCCTTATGGGTGCGGAAGCTCCTGCAGGATACGATCGAAAAACATACGAAAAGTCGACGACCGACCGGGCGCAGATCGTTGCAGAGTTAAATAAGACATTCGAATTTACGAAAAAAACAATCAGCGGGATGACGAATGCGGATTTCGCGAAACTGTTGCCGAAGCTTGGTCCGCAGGCCAATGACGGAGACGTGGTCTACATCCTCGTATCAGACGCGCACGAGCACCTGGGCCAGGCTGTGGCCTACTCCCGCGTGAACGGCATCGTGCCTCCGTGGACCGTAGAGGCGCAGAAGAAGGCGGCTGAGAAAAAGGCGGAGCAGAAGTAGGGCTGCGTTTCGCGATAAGAGCCGGTTAATTTCCAGCAATATCGATGCGGGGGGCTGCCTGGTGGCGGTCCCCAACGTTCGCACTTTCTTAAACCCGGGTCGTTAGCGGGGCGGAGTCAGGGGCTTGAGCATCGTCTGCTGCTTCGCGATCAGGGCCTCGACGCCGTGACGCGCGTACGACATCATTTTTGCCAACTGCTGATCATCGAAGACGCGGTGCTCGGCAGTAGCCTGCAATTCGACCATCTTTCCGCTGGCAGTCATGACGAAGTTCATGTCGACGTCAGCGCGTGAATCTTCTTCGTAGCAGAGATCGAGAAGAACCTCTCCGTCCACAATGCCGACGCTCACGGCCGCAACAAAATCACGCAAAGGAACAGACGGCAGGGTGCCGGCCTCGACGAGTTTTTCCAGTGCGAGTCCGAGTGCCACAAAGGCGCCCGTGATAGAAGCGGTTCGAGTGCCTCCATCGGCCTGAATCACGTCACAGTCGATCCAGATCGTTCGCTCGCCCAGGCGGGTGAGATCGGCGACTGCTCTCAGAGATCGGCCAATCAAGCGCTGGATCTCGTGGGTCCGCCCGCTTTGCCGTCCCTTGGAGACTTCCCTTGGCGAGCGCGTGAGGGTGGAGCGGGGAAGCATGCTGTATTCACTCGAAATCCAGCCTTTGCCCGTGTTGCGCATGAATTGCGGTACGGTTTCCTCGATCGACGCAGTGCAGATCACGCGGGTATTGCCCACTTCAATGAGGGCAGAGCCTTCAGCCGTGGTGATGAAATCCGGGGTGACTTTGACGGGCCGAAGTTGGTCGGGAGAGCGGTTATCTGAGCGATAGAACATTCCCGGCGATTGTAACCGATTGAAGTGAAAGGGAATCCAGTAATTGACAGTAGTTATATCTAAAGATATAGTTAACGCAAGATTTAAAGTAACAACGATAGGTAAAAGGAGTTTCAAAGATATGCACGGAAGATGTGGAAGTTGGTGGCGTGGCGGAATGGCTACGCCGTTTGTAGGTGGAGGGTTTCCATGGGGCCGCGGAGGCCGATGGGGACGTTTCTTTGGCCCAGGAGAGATCAGGCTTGCCCTGCTGTCGATGCTGGAATCGGGACCCAAGCACGGATACGAGCTCATGAAAGAGCTTGAGACGAAGTCGGGAGGAATTTACAAGGCAAGCGCGGGCGCGATCTATCCCGCTCTACAGCAGCTCGAGGACGAAGGAATGGTGACTTCGGACGCCGCTGCGGGGAAGCGGACCTACTCGCTAACCGAGGCTGGGAAGGCAGAATTGCAGTCCGAGGGAGAAACCGTGAAGCGGATATGGCAACGGGCCGAACAAGCCGGCGATTGGGCCCCGTGGATGGGGATGGAGGGCGCGGAGGTCATGCGCCCGGCGTCGGAAGTGATGAAGACGGCGCTCAAGGCGGCGACCCGGGGCACGCACGACGCCGGGAAGATTGCGAAAATCCGCGAGATTCTGGAACGAACCAAGAAAGAGATCGAAGGACTGGATAAGTCTTAAAAGCACGCGTCGGGCGTTGGCCTTCGGACGTCAAAGGCGACTGCTGGCGGCTTGCGCCTGGGGTCTGACGCCTCAGACCTTACTGCCTTAAAGCAGGCGCCGGGCGTCGGGCTTCGGGCGTTAAAGGCGACCGCTAACGCCTGATGCCTGAGGTCTGACGCCTGACACCTGAGGTCCGACGCCTCAGAACTTACTGTGTCGACTGCAACTGGACCGCGAGTTGGTTCACGGCTGCTACGTCGTAGTAGGACGACAGATCCGCGTGGCCTGCGAGGGTTTCACGCGGTTGACCGTCGACGAGGATTTGAACTTTGAGAATTCCGGGAGTGTTCGCAGAAATCGTGTGAATGAGCGACGCGACGGTCAGGTCTTCCACCAAAACGCCCGAGCGATGAGTATTGGCAAAGGCAGAGTTGACGTCGATCACGGCGACGCCCGGGTCGACCAGAAACACGCTCCGGATTTCAGCGCCTGCGCCCAGGACGTGAGGCGAGGATTTGTCCAGATACATCGAGAGCAACGTGCGAAGCAATTCCTCAGCGCGTTGCTGCCGCCCGGAAGGCAACGGAATTTGCGCTGACTCAGGGCGAAGCGTTCCATCCTCATCGTGAGCCACAAAAAGAACCACCTTCTCCGTCGGTCCTCCGACGGGCGGAGCGAGGGGGCGGGTATCGACGCTCTGGGACGGGACCATAGCCGCATTCTTGCGCATGCGCCAGGCATAGACAGATAAACCGAGCGCTGCCAGAAGAAGCACCGCCACGCCGATGATGAGGTGACGAGGAATCATGGTCGCCTCACTGGCTTGCTCCGAGTTGGTCGCGTGCCGCGGCGATCGCGGTGGCGACGGCACTCGTAATCAGTTGCTGATAGTCGGGGGCGGTGAGTTGTGCGACGTCCGATCCTTGGGGGGCGACTTCAACGGCGATTGCGGGCCCGGTGACGTTGCTGAGCGGGCGAAGCGGGGCTGAAAGATCGCGGACGGGAATCTGGCGTTTCTGCAATTCGCCAGCGACGAGGCTTGCAGCGCTCTGGCTCATGGGCAGGGAAGCGTGCTGGGCGGTCGTCCATGAACGAAATGGGCCGCGATCGTCCCCGCCGAGCGGCATCAACGCGGTGTAGACCCGAACTCCTTTGCCATTGGAAGCTGCGTGCAATGCCACATAGATCGCGGCATGATCGGCGTTTGCGAAAACCGCGCGCTGATCGACCGGCAGATTGGCGTCGGAGTCGCGCAGCACCAGCGTGGTGATGCCGCGACTTTCGAGTTCCTGGCGCAGGCTGCGGGCCAGCGCGACTGTTACGTCTTTCTCGAGCAATGACGCGCTTAATGTTTCACCGTGATCATCGCCGCCGTGGCTCGCGTCGACGACCGCGAAGTAGCGGCGTGGCACCGCTGGAGACTGAGAGCTTGGAGCAACGGGCGTTTGAACGGCGGCGGGCGGCGCCGGATTCGCCGCCGTACTTGGCGGGATGTTCTGCGTGGTCGTTGTAGATCCGGCTGGAATGTTCGGCGGAGGCGCGGCTGCGGAAATCGTGATGGTGCGTCCATCGTTTCCGAATGTGGCGATCACCGGGATCGTGGCATTGACGGTGACGGTCGCCATACCATTCGCTTCGCTGTAGGTCGCCGAGGAGATAGCCTTGTTGCCGAAGGTCAGAGTTGGAGACGCCGGGGAGACCACAGGCTCATGCGCGAACGTCATCCGCAAAGCGCCGGGTTCGGTCGCGATACTTGGATTGACCGGGGCGGCGAAATGAAAAACCAGTTTCGGCGGATTGTCGCCGGCAACGGAAGCGGTGAAGTGGTTTGCGACGCTCCCAATGAACAGCCGGTCAGCCTCTTCGTGCAGGGCGACGGGACCGCCAAGCACGCGGGGTAAAAGCGAACCGAGCGAAGAAACCGGAACGAAACCACGCTTATTTTCCAGTACAAATTTTCCGCCCAGGTCTGCGTCGCGGCCTTGAATTTGCGCGTGAGTTTTTCCGGCCTGAAAATCGACTTCAACGTTGTTGTACCGAAGCCGCCAGCGTGCATTGTCCGTCTTAGCGCTTACCTTTCCGAGAGGCTCCAGAAGTTCGAGCAAGCCGACATAGTCGTGCCCTTCGCGCTGAACAAGTTGCAGGGAGTAGTTTGCCGCCACTGAGTACACGGCAAGATGTTTTTCGGTTGCGGCGCCCGAAACCAGAATCGCACAGCAAAACACGAGAGTCGATGCTCGGACGAGCTGGGCGCGAGAACGAAAGAACGTCATCGTTCTCAAACTCCGTCGCTCTCGGTTAGTCGAGGGCATAGGCGGTGAGTCCGCTGAGAAGCTTCGGGTAGAAATCCGTGGATTTTTGGGGCATGACTTCCCCCGCGAATGCTATGTCTCGCACTTTCTGCACTGGGCAGGGATTCATCAGGAACGCCAGGTTTGCGGAGCCGCTTCGAACTTGCTGCAGAGCTTCGGAAGCATCCCGAAGATAGGACAAGTTCTCCTGGTTGCGGATGGATTCCTCCGATAGCTTTAGCACTCCCTCGAGCAAACACTTATGCAGTTGAACGACGTCAAGCGACTGCTGTCCGGCCGAAAGACCAGATAGGAATTTCGCAGCGGCTGCTTTGGGAGAGTGCAGAAGAAAAGCCCGGTCTTGGGCGACAGCCAGCAGAGCCGTTCTGTCGCGGCCCCGATCGTGCAGCAACTGCGACGCCTTCGCGGCGTCGATTTGCGAGTCGACGGCTTCCACTTCAAAAACGACACGCGCGGCTTGCTGGAACTCGTCAACCGAAAACGATTTCAGCGAATGAACGACGCGATGCGTCGGCAGGACCAGCAATCCGGGGTCATTCATGTTGACGAAGGTCATCATGACAAACTCGAACGGAGCATCGGGATCGTTTTTCCCAGCTGCCGCGCGACATTCGTTACGGAAATTCAGAGCCGTCTCGTATCGATGATGCCCGTCGGCGATGACCAGTTTTTTGTCCCGCATCGCCTGCTGCATCGAGGCGAGCACCTTCGGATCGGAAATCTGCCAAACGCGGTGGGCGACTCCATACTCATCGGTGACGTCAATCGTCGGCGGGGCCTTCGTTTGAGCCGCGAGCAAGGCGTCGATTTCTCCCGAATCCTCGTAGAGCAGAAACAATTGTTCGTAGTGTGTTCGGGTGGTGCGAAGAAGGTCGAGGCGATCGGCTTTCGGCTTGGCCAGGGTCTGCTCGTGGCGGAAAACAACCTTTGCGGAATAGTCCTCCACCCGACCGAGGGCGATAAATCCGTGGCGCTCCGACTTTTGGCCCGAGGGCGACGTGAAAGCCTGGGAGTAGGCGTAAATCGACGGGTTAGCGTCTTGCACCAGAACTTCTTGTTTACGCCAGTCGCGACCGAAATCCGCCGCGCGAGTGTATACGTTCTCTACAGTATTGTCGGCGGATTCGCGGCGTCCGAGGATGATACGAACCAGGTTGTAAGGACTGGCGGCATAGTACTTCTCCTGCATGGCCGGCGAGATCTTGTCATAGGGTTGAGTGACGACTTGCGACGGGGAAACCCGTTGCGAATTGTAGCGAACAGCACGGAAGGGACGTATGTCTGCCATAGGAAACCTTTGATTGTAACAAGATAGGGATTCGACCACGTGAGACGCGTTCATTTCGCGACATTAGGCACACGTGCAGCAAGTTGCACAGAGGCGGCAAACCACGCGTCCCGTGGACGTTTTGGGACTTTGTCTCTAATTTTTGACAAAAAGCCTGCTGCAGCCGGTGAAAGCTGTGCTAACATCCGCGACATTGAGGTATTTATGGCCCGCCTCGGGAAACGGCGTCGGTCATCTAGCACGAAGGCCCCAGTTCGAAGTGGCTGTTCGGTTCTCTCCCCGGATCCGATTCCCGTTTTCCTGCGAAAAAATCCTGTTCCTTCCGAGTCCGTAATTATGGGGAAAAATTTCCTTCTCACTCTGTTGGTTCTAGCTTGCCTGGGCATTTCGGGAATGGCGCAACAAACCACGGACGTGAATGACGTTCATGTCCAGCCGCGCGAACTGGAGAAGCCAATCGAGGCACCGAAAGCCGGATCTGGTCGCGTCCACGACCGGGCTGAGCGCCAGAGTGCGTCCGCTCAAGGTCGATGTGGATCTTGTGCTGGTCCCGGTCACGATTACCGATCCGATGAACCGGCTGGTTACGGGACTCGAAAAAGAAAACTTCCAGCTCTTCGAGGGAAGTTCCTCCCAGGAAATCCGCAGTTTCTCGAGCGAAGACGCTCCTGTTTCCCTCGGCGTGATTTTCGATTCCAGCGGCAGCATGAGCAGCAAGATGGACCGCGCCAAAGACGCGGTGATTGAATTCTTCAAGACGGCGAATCCGCAGGACGAATTCTTCATGATCACGTTCTCCGACGAACCGGAGGACATCACGGATTTCACCAATTCCGTCGATGAAATTCAGAACAAGCTTGTTTTCGCTGTGCCCAAGAAGCGCACCGCTCTGCTCGACGCGATCTACATGGGCGTGAGCAAAATGCGGCAGGCGAAATATCCGAAGAAGGCGCTGCTCATCATTTCCGACGGAGGCGACAATCACAGCCGCTACACCGAGAACGAAATCAAGTCGCTGGTGAAGGAAGCCGACGTGATGATCTATGCC
The DNA here is from genome assembly GCA_963771765.1 of uncultured Acidobacteriota bacterium. Taxonomy (GTDB): domain Bacteria; phylum Acidobacteriota; class Terriglobia; order Terriglobales; family Acidobacteriaceae; genus Sulfotelmatobacter. The sequence continues at coordinate 235,333 of CAVYUY010000015.1, read as the reverse complement.
ATCGGCATCTACGACCGCTATGCTTCAGCGGTCGAAGAGCGGCTCGGTCCGCAACTGCTCAGCGATATCACCGAACTGACCGGCGGACGGGCATTCACCATCGACAACCCGAACGACCTGGGGGACGTGGCCACCAAGATCGGCGTCGAACTGCGCAATCAATACGTGCTTGGGCTACCGTCCGACCAAAGTGGTGCGTGACGGCAAATGGCGTAAGATAAAAGTGAAGCTGCTGCCACCGAAAGGATTGCCGCCTCTACGGGTGTATGCCAGGACGGGATATTACGCGCCTGCGGAATAGGGCCGCGAGGGTTCTGTTTCTTCTCACGTTCGTGATTTGCACCGCCGGAAGGATTCCGTCTGCCCGCGTCGGTCGCAGGCCTGCTTCCGCACCGCGAGCAATCGCAAGCCTAGCCGCAAACGATACACCCGCACAAGCCTCCGGTAACCGACGCGCAGCAAGATCTGACGACAAGAAACTGAACGATCAGGGAGTCTTCGTCTTCAAAAAAGAAGCGGACGAAGTGATGCTGCACGCATCGGTCGTCAGACGACAGGCAGCACATCGTCACCAATCTCGACAAAGCGGCCTTCACCGTATTTGAAGACGGCAAGCCGCAGAACATCATTTCGTTTCATCATGTGATATTCCCGTCGCGATGGGAATCGTCATCGATAACTCGGGATCGATGCGGGAGAAGCGCAACAAAGTGAACCAGGCCGCACTGAATCTGGTGCGCTCCAGCAATCCGCAGGATGAAGTATTCGTCGTGAACTTCAACGACGAGCAATATCTCGACCAGGATTTCACCAACAACCTGCTGAAGCTGAAAGAAGCGCTGGAGAAGATCGACGCCCGCGGAGGAACGGCGCTTTACGACGCGCGTCGTGGCTTCGGCCGATCACTTGAAGCAGAATGCGCGGCTCGAAAAGAAAGTTATCTTCGTCGTGACCGACGGCGAAGACAACGCCAGCAGCGAGACCCTGGAGCAGGCGATCAAGCAACTGCAGCAGGAGAATGGCCCGTCCGTGTACGCGATCGGGATCCTGGGCGACGAGGAACATCCCAAGCGCGCCAGAAGAGCGCTGCAGATCATTGCGCGACCGCACCGGCGGGATCGCGTTCTTTCCCGAAGACGCTCGACGAGGTAGACGAATCAGCCGGACGATCGCGCAGTGACATTCGAAACCAGTACGCGATTGGCTACAAGCCCACCAAGCCCCGAGACAAGCGGGAAATTTTCGCACAGATTCGCGTGGAAGCCAAGGCCAAGGGCCACGGCAAACTCGTGGTTCGCACCAAGACCGGGTACTACGCCGGTGGAGCAGACGTGGCCGGCGGTGCAAAGTAAACGATCAGTGGGATTGCCCTTCCAGCATTACAGAAGCTGAATCGATCAGAGCCGCTTCTTCGGTCAGCGCGTTCGCCACCCGTACGATCTCCTGTTCCGCCTCCTGATACTTCTTTTGCTCGATTCCTTCGCGGACGCCGGGAATCGTTTTCACGCCGTATCCGCTGTAGACTCCGGGCGCATAAATCAAGTGCTTGTACCACGGACGCCGCGGAAGGCCGTCGTCGCTCGTCAACTTCCGTTCACTCTGTATGAGGCGCGCGTTCACAGCGCTGAAGGGATTCCGCCTGCGCTGCCGTCAGAGCGGGTGTTCCGTTGGATAGTGCTTTCCGGTAGCGATCCGCGCTGCGAGTCAGCGACCTCAGCCGCATTTTGCATCGGCGCGAAATTCAGATGGGGAGGAACTTCTTCGCGCCCGGGTGGCGACGATGGGCCGTCTCGGGTCGTTGGTTGCCTTGAACACGCCTTCGTCTATCTCAAGATTGCGTTCCCGAATCTCGTCTTGCTTGTCGGAGAGCAGCTTTTCCAGTTCCTTGATGTACGTCTTGATCGTGTCCGCAAAATTGACGAAATCGAAGGGCAAGACTTCGGCGTCGGCGAGGCGCATAACGGTTGTGCCGCCGGTCTGCGACATCGCGCGGCCATAAATAAAATCTTTGTCCGAAAAATGCGTGTACCAATAGAAATCGTCGTAGATCGAATGGTAGATGCCTTGTTCGTCCTCGCCGCCGTAACCAAGATCTAGGGTGGCGATGCCGAGATGGTCGAGAAAGCCAGTAAAGTCAGTTCCAGAACCCAGCGCCTGAATGCGCAGGTCCGCCCGCTGCCGCAATTCTTTCTTTTCGTCCGCGGATTTTCGCTGCGGCAATCTGTGACAACTGCAGCCGCTGCCAGACGGTCATCCTGGTTTCCGGATCTTCGATGTCGCGCGCGACTCCATTGATGAATTGCTCGAGGCTGTGCGACCCGCCCATGTTGAGAAGCCCGCGGTCGTTGCCGTCAGAGTTGATGTAAACGGCGGCATGCTGGCTGCAATTCGCTCGCGTGTGTCTCAACCCATTCGGTCGAGCCCAAGAGCATGGGTTCCTCACCGTCCCATGCCGCGTAAATGATGGTGCGTCGCGGCTTCCATCCCTGCTTGAGAAGCAATCCCAGAGAGCGCGCTTCTTCGAGCAATTCCGCTTGCCCGGAGACCGGATCCTCGGCGCCATTGACCCATGCATCGTGATGATTGCCGCGAATGATCCATTCGTCGGGAGCGACGCTGCCGGGAATTTTCGCGATGACGTCATTGACGGGCTTGAGATCCCAGTTGAATTCGAGCTTCAGATGAACCTTTGCCGGGCCCGGTCCAACGTGATAGGAAATCGGCAGGCTGCCGCGCCAATCCTCGGGCGCCATCGGGCCTTTGAGCGCGGCAAGCAGAGGTTGCGCGTCGCCGTACGAAATCGGCAGCACCGGAATCTTCGCGATGCTCTTGGCGTCTTTGACATCAAGACGCTTTGCATCGGCGGTCGCGCCTACGCCGGGAGTCAGTGGATCTCCGGGGCTGGCTGACGCGAAATCCATCACGCTGCCGCGCTGCACTCCGTTCGGATTGCGCATCGGGCCTTGCGGAAAAACTTCATCGCGGGTGTACCCGTCGTCGCGCGGTTCGGAGTAGATGAGACATCCGATTGCGCCATGCTCCGCGGCAATCTTGGGCTTCACCCCGCGCCACGATTGGTAGTACTTGGCGATCACGATCGCTCCTTTGACCGAGATGCCGAGACGGTCGAGCTTTTCGTAGTCTTCGGGCAGGCCGTAGTTGACGAACACCAGCGGCGCAGTGACATCGCCGTCTGGTGAATAGGCGTTGTACGTGGGAAGCTGTTCGGATTTTTGGTTGGAAGTCGGGTCTATCGCCAAGGCTGGCTCTTCGAGTTTGGCGGTGAACTTCGTCGGCTCGATCATTTCGAGCAGTCGAACTTTCGGAGTCGGAAATAGCACGTTGAAGGTTTCGATGTGCGCGTCGAATCCCCACTCCTTGAACCGTGCGAGAATCCACTCGGCGTTTTGCTTGTCGTAGGGCGACCCCACATGGTGCGGCCAGGCGCTCATCAGGCGCATGTACTCGCGCAGGTTGGCAGGGTCGGGCGTGGCACGGAATTTGGTCTCCCAATCACGTTCGACCTGGCTCGAGCGGGAAGAATAACCGGCCAGAGTCGCCTCATCGGCTCCGAGCGAAACGGTCGGCAGAATCAGGGAAAACGCCAGCAGCACTGCGGCGCAACGTCGCATGTGGTTCCTTTCAAGTGTGTGGTTGGGGAATTATATCTGCGCGGCTTGCGACGATACCCGTGAGGGACGGCAGACGGCACGGGTGGGATCAATGCTCGTCTCCGGAATGAAAAGGGCAGCATCTCCTGCCCGTGGGTAGTGGCTCAATTCGGAGTTTCTGATGGCATCTTCAATGCGATGCTGTCCGCCGGGGGAGATCGCTCGGGACCGCTGGCAAAAACGTGGGCTCTTCGGGATGACGCTTCGTGAGATTCAGAGTCGGTGCTGAGCTACCACGCTGCCCGCGGAATTGACGATTCAACCCACGCTGCGTACCCTGTAATGTGAGTTTCAAGAATCAAGAAATGTCCCGCCTGCGCGTCGCCGACGACATTACCGAACTGGTCGGCGAAACTCCCATGTTGCGGTTGAAACGGCTCGTACCTGTAGGGTCGGCGGACGTTTTCGCCAAGCTGGAATATCTGAATCCGGGCGGAAGCGTAAAGGACCGCGCAGCGATCGGAATCATCCGCCGCGCCGAACGGGACGGAAAACTCAGACCGGGCGGCACAATTGTTGAGGCGACTGCCGGCAACACCGGCATCGGATTAGCCCTAATTGGAGTCAACAGCGGTTACAAGGTGAAGCTCTTTGTGCCCGAGCGGTTCTCGGAGGAGAAGGTTAAGATCATGCGAGCCCTCGGCGCGGAGGTGACCCGAACTCCCGACGCTGAGGGCATGCAAGGAGCCATTCGACAAGCGAAGGAACTGGTGGCTCAAGACTCCACAGCGTTCATGGCAGGGCAATTTGAAAACCAGGCCAACCCTGACTACCACTACGAAACCACCGCACACGAGATCTTTGAACAGATGCAGGGCCGCGTGGATGCCGTCGTGATCGGTTGCGGGACGTCCGGAACTTTTTCAGGGGTAGCCCGCTATTTAAAAGAAAAGTTGCCGGGCGTGCTGGCCTACGCGGTCGAAACGCAGGGATCAATTCTCGGCGGCGGACCGCCGGGACCGCACAAAGTGGAAGGCATTGGAGCGAGTTTTATTCCCAAAACCTTCGATCCTTCGGTCTGCGACGAAATCCTGATGGTGATGGACGACGAAGCCTTTGGCATGGTGAAAACGCTGGCTGCGACAGAGGGCGTGATGGCCGGATCGAGCGGAGGAGCCGCAGTTTTCGCGGCGTTGAAGGTTGCGAGAAAGCTCGGGACAGGGAAGCGAGTTGTAACGATTGTTCCCGACTCAGCCGAGCGTTATTTATCCAAGAAGATTTTCGAAGGCGGAATCTAGTTCCAGAAATCCAAACTCCACATGAAATCATCCAAAAGCTCGAAGAACCTCGGTTTCGCCACGCGTGCCATTCACTCCGGACAAGAACCTGATCCCCTGACAGGAGCGGTGACGGTTCCCATCTATCCGACCTCAACCTACGTGCAGCAAGGGATCGGGCAGCACAAGGGATACGAATATTCCCGCGTCTCGAATCCGACCAGAGCCCGGTTGGAAGAGAACCTGGCAGCTCTGGAGGGTGGCGCGGCAGCGCGTGTGTTTGCCAGCGGGATGGCAGCGATAAGCGCGATCGCGACGATGTTGCAGTCCGGCGATCACGTCGTCTGCGGCGACGACTTGTACGGGGGCACTCCGCGCTTGTTCAACACCGTGATGACGAAATTCGGTCTCGAATTCTCTTATGTCGATACGTCCGATGCGGGAAATGTCGAGCGGGCGATCCGGAAGAATACCCGGATGGTCTACGTCGAGACGCCGACCAATCCGATGATGCGGCTCAGCGATTTGTCCGCCATTGCAGCGATCTGCCGCCGGAAAAAAATCTTGCTGGTGGTCGACAACACGTTTATGTCTCCGTATTTTCAACAACCGCTGGCCCTCGGCGCGGATATGGTCGTGCACTCGACGACGAAATTCCTGAACGGCCACAGCGATGGCTTGGGCGGAGTAGTGGTTTGTGCGAGGCAGGAAGACGCCGACAAGTTGGCATTCCTGCAGAAGGCAGTCGGTGCGATCTTATCGCCATTCGAATGCTGGCTTGTGTTAAGAGGCGTGAAGACCCTGGCCGCGCGAATGGAGGTTCACGATCGCAGCGGCCGCATCGTAGCGGATTTCCTGTCGAAGCATAAGAAGGTGAAGGCGGTGTTCTACCCGGGACTCGCCCATCATCCACAGCATGCTTTGGCGAAGCGGCAGATGAGCGGCTTTGGTTCGATGATCACCTTTGAGACAGGCTCTCTGCAGAACGCCAACAAGATGCTGAAGAAATGCCGCGTTTGTTCGCTGGGAGAGTCCCTGGGCGGTGTTGAAACGCTCATCTCGCATCCAGCGACCATGACGCATGCGGCTCTCGGCGTAAAGGGACGCAAGGCGATCGGAATTACCGATGGTCTGGTCCGGATCTCGGTGGGGATCGAAGACGTGGATGACATTCTCGAGGATCTTGATCAGGCGCTGAACGCTATCTAACTTTTCGGCGTGAAAATGCGGATTTTTCGGATAAAGCGATCTGGCTAACCAGTTCTCCTTTGAGCGATCAATCACAATCGAAGGGTCGAGAGTGGAATTCCGCGGTCTACCACCGCCTCTCTGGGCCGCAAGTGGGTTGGGGCAAGAAAGTTCTGTCGCGACTCCAGTTACGCGGCGATGAAACGGTGCTCGATGCGGGTTGCGGCACCGGGAGGCTTACCGCCGATTTGCTCGAAGCATTGCCGCGCGGGCGCGTCACGGGCATCGACCTTTCCCAAAACATGTTGCAGTCTGCACGCGACCACCTGACACCTCAGTTTGGCTCGCGCGTCAGCCTGGTCGCGTGCGATCTGCTGCATCTTCCTTTTGCGCACGCCTTCGATGTGGTGGTGAGCACTGCCGCATTCCACTGGGTGCTCGATCACGATAAACTTTTCGCGAATTTACACGCCGCGCTCATTCGGGGCGGATGGCTCGAAGCGCAATGTGGAGGCGGTCCTAACCTCGCTCGCCTGCGTAAACGCGCAAATGAACTTGGAACGACTTCACAATTCGCACAATACTTCCGTGATTTTCATGAACCCTGGCTTTATCAGGATGCTGACCCAGCGGCGGCGGCGCTGCGACGCGCTGGATTCAGAGACGTGGAAACCTCGATTGAAGCCGCGGCCACGGTGCTGGATGATGCAGCGCACTATCAAGAGTTCATCAGCAATATCATTCTGCGCCGCCATCTGGAGAACATTCCGAACGCAGAACTGAAGTCGGAATATTTGAGTCGGCTGACCGAGCAAGCCGCGTCCGACGACCCGCCGTTTTGCCTCGACTATTGGCGGTTAAACCTGCGAGGCCGCGCTAGCTAAATTCCTCTTCCGTCGATTCCGCGATCCACTGTAGATATTCCGGGCTGCCTTCTTCGATCGGGACCGCGATGCATTCCGGAAGATCATACGAGTGCAACTTGCGAATGGCGTCGTTCACAGCCGAAAACCTTCCCGCAGTTGTTTTTATCAACAGCAACCATTCCTGTGCTTCCTCCACCTTACCTTGCCATCGGTAGATCGAATGGATTCGCGGGAGGATGTTGACGCACGCGGCGAGTTGGTGATCGACAAGGTGTCGAGCGATCTTGCGGGCCTCTTCTTCCGAAGACGCAGTGGATAGGACGATTCGCTTGTCAGTCATATAAAATCAGCGGTCGGAAAAGAGTCTGAACACGGTGGAGCGATCAATATGCTAACGCAAATCAAGTTTGGCACATCCGGTTGGCGGTCGGTGATGGCGGAGGAATTCACTTTTGCCAATGTGAGGAGAGCAGTCACCGGGATCGCCCGCTATGTGGCGTCGCAGAAACCTACCGGCGCTCGCGTCATTGTCGGACGCGATCCGCGTTTTCTCGGGGAGACATTCTGTTCGATGGCGGCCGAGATTTTGTCGGCGCAGGGAATTATCCCTCTCGTGGTCACCGATCCCGCTCCGACTCCCGCGTTTTCGCACGCCGTGATCAACAACAAGGCGGACGGAGTGATCAATTTCACTGCGTCGCATAATCCGCCGGAGTACAACGGAATCAAGTTCTCGACGCCCGACGGATGCCCGGCCTTGCCTGACGTAACCAAGAAGATCGAAGCGGAAATCATCGCGGGGGACAACGCTCCTCCGGCAAAGGCGGCGTCCGTGTCCGTGATGGCGGGGTCGCTCGATCCAAAGACCGCATACTTAAAGCGACTGGGCGAGATCGTCGACCTCAAGGTCATTCAAAAAGCAAATGTGCGAGTCGCGTTCGATCCCATGTGGGGGGCGGCCCGCGGTTACTCGGATGAGCTATTGCGAAGCGCTGGAGTCCAGGTTGCGACCGTGCATGACTATCGCGATGTGCTTTTCGGAGGACACGCTCCCGAGCCCGATGACCATTTGCTCGAAGATTTGCGGAAGAAGATGAAGGAAACCGATGCACAAATCGGCATTGCAACCGATGGGGACGCCGATCGGTTCGGCATCGTCGATGCGGATGGCACGTTCCTGCAGCCAAACTATGTCATCGCGATTCTGTTCGACTATCTGGTCGAAAGCCGAGGTTGGAAAAACGGTGTCGCCAAGTCCGTGGCGACCACGAACTTGATCAACGCCCTGGCGCAAGCTCACGGAGTCGAACTGCACGAAACCCCGGTGGGATTCAAGTACATCGGAGAGTTGATCATGCAGGACAAGATCGCAATCGGTGGAGAAGAGAGCGCAGGCCTGTCGATTCGTCACCACGTTCCAGAGAAGGACGGGCTGCTTGCGGGATTGCTTTGCTGCGAGGCGGTCGCTCGCCGGGGCAAGCCTCTGGGAGAGCAGCTGAAGGCGATCAGTAACCAGGTTGGTTCCTATTTTCCGCAGCGAGAGAACTTCCGCTTGACGCCCGAGGTGAAAGCAAAGTTCACTGAGAAGTTGAAGTCCGATCCGAAAGAGTTCTGCGGCCACACCGTGAGCGAGGTAGTTCGCAAGGACGGCCTGAAGCTGGTTTTCAGCGACGGGTCCTGGGTTTGTTACCGGCTATCTGGGACGGAGCCTGTTGTGCGTGTTTATACCGAAGCGCGCAGCGAGCGAGGCTTACAGAAGCTGAGTACGGCGGCCAAGCACTGGATATTCGAATGAGAGAAAAGATCAAGAATCTGCCGAGGATGGCTCGCTTTCCGCGGCCGGAAGACGGTTTCCGCGTCATGGCGAGGCATGCCCCGCAGGCGGAGGCTTTTGCGGCATCATGGATTGAGCGCGTGCGCCCCTTGGCATTCACCCTCTATCTTCTACGGCGCCGGATTGCTACGGTAGCGGTTGCGGTCGTTGCCGGATCACTTTTCGTGCATGTTATGTTTGGCGCCAACGGGATGGTGGTGTACAAGCAGAAGCGCGCCGAAATTCAGTCTCTCCGCAAGCAGATCGTGCAAGTCCAGCAGGAAAACGATCGGTATTCGCAGCAGGTTGAAGCCCTGAACAACGATCGAACGGCAATCGAAAAAGAAGCTCGGGAGCAACTGGGCTACGTTAAGCGGGGAGAGTATGTTTACGTACCTCCGACGCAGACCAAAGCAATCCCATCGAATCACACCGCGAAAAAATAACTTTGTTGTTTTCCTCGCACGAACATTTGAAGTGCTGCATTTTCGCTGCTGACAAACAGCGTTAATCCCTGTGGTATATTCTCCCTGCCTCATTTCAATGTCAGCCGGGATATGTTGCCGAAGAAAGACGACATTGTTCCCGACGGGGTGTGCTTGCGGCGTGGGACCGCAATCCAAAAAATTCACTAAGGAGACCAACCGGCCATGAGAAAGGTTCTATCGCTTTGTCTTGCAATGTGTTTCGTGTGTGCCTTGTCGGCGATGGCGTTCGATGACATGGGCAAAAGCGCTACCGTCAAAGGGTGGATCAGTGACGACAAGTGCGGCGCCAAGGGCGCAAACGATAAGGCTGAGGCATGCACCAAGAAGTGCCTGGCTGCGGGCGCAAAGATGGTTGTCGTCACCGACGGCGATCAGAAGGTGCTGGCCGTGGAGAACCCTGATGCCCTGAAGGGACATGAAGGACATCACGTTGCCGTTACCGGAACCATGAGCAAGGACTCGATCAAGGTAGACAGCGTAAAGATGCTGTGACCTGGTCCGGATTTTGACGTGCAAAAAGGGCGGCCTCTGGGCCGCCCTTTTACTTTGGATGAAACCTCGTACCGGTCGTGCTCGATCTATCGCACGACACCTTCGAGCGGGGAACTGGCAGTCGCATACAACTTCCTTGGCATACGGCCGGAAAGATACGCTTGGCGTCCCGCGACGACAGCGTGATGCATGGCTTCCGCCATGAGGACGGGATCCTGGGCATTCGCGATCCCCGTGTTCATGAGGACGGCATCAGCGCCAAGTTCCATGGCAATCGCGGCATCGGACGCCGTACCAACGCCCGCGTCCACGATCAGCGGCACACCCGTGATCATCTCCCGCAGGATGCGAATATGGGCCTGGTTCTGGATTCCCATGCCGCTGCCGATCGGTGCACCCAGCGGCATGATGGTGGCTGCGCCGGCATCAATCAGACGTTTGGCGAAGACAATGTCGTCGGAAGTGTAGGGTAGAACTGTGAATCCTTCTTTGACCAGAACGCGAGTCGCCTCGAGCGTGGCTTGCACGTCGGGATACAACGTCGCCTGATCGCCGATGACTTCGAGCTTGACCCAATCGGAGAGTCCCACTTCGCGTCCAAGACGGGCAGCGCGAATAGCCTCGTCCGCTGTGTAGCAACCAGCGGTGTTCGGTAGCAAGAAATACTTCTTCGCGTCGATGTAGTCGAGCAGCGATTCTTTGCTGCGATCGAGGTTGATGCGGCGTACTGCGACCGTGACCATTTCTGCGCCACTGGCTTCGAGCGCACGCGCTGTTTCCTGGAATGATTTGTATTTTCCCGTGCCAACAATGAGCCGGGAGCGGAAGGAACGTCCGGCGATTATCAATGAGTCCGACATGGAATCATTGTAATGAAAATGTGGGTGGGGGGTGGAGAGCGAGTTTCTAGCAGTGGCTTGAGTTAGGCGCGAAGAAAAAGGAGTCGTCATGCTGAGCGGAGCCGCTTTGCAGGCGAAGGGAAGGGTCCCGCGGTGCGGATGCGCTGCACGCCGGATTCCTCGGCCCGCTGGTGAAAACGCGGTCCTTCGGAATGACGCATTCATCCGTTGTTGGACTGTCCGTGCGCGGCTCAAGTTGCCGCCGTAAGCCAAAAAAGGCGTCATCCTGAACGGAGCCGCTTTACAGGCGGAGGGAAGGATCTTGCGTGGTGCGGATGCGCTGCACGCCAGATTCCTCGGCCCGCTGGTGAAAACGCGGTCCTTCGGAATGACGCATTCATCTGCTGTTGGACTGTCCGTGTGCGGCTCAAGTTGCCGCGGTAAGCCAAAAAAGGCGTCATCCTGAGCGGAGCCGCTTTTCAGGCGAAGGGAAGGATCTCGCGTGGGGCGGATGCGCGGCACGCCGGATTCCTCGGCCCGCTGGTGAAAACGCGGTCCTTCGGAATGACGCATTCATCCTGCGGATGACGCCGTATCATGCGGAAATGACGCCGTGTCACCGCTAAATCAATTGGGCCGATGCCGGTTTCTCGCGGCTTCGCCGGCTCGGTATGACAACGTAAGCTCGCCTCAGACTATGGAACTGTGGCTGCCTCGGCTTGCGCGTACAGTTCGTCGATCTGTTGGCGGTAGCGCTCTTCGATCACACGACGGCGCAGCTTCATTGTCGGCGTCAGTGCTCCGTTATCGGCTGTGAACTCATCAGCAACCAGCATCACGCGTTTCAGTTTCTCGAAACGGGCCAGGTTCTGGTTGATGGTCTCGACGATTCCGTCATACAAGCTCTGTACTTTCGGGTTCGTCACCAAATCGTGCCGCGAACCGAACGTAATACCGTTAGTTCGCGCCCAATCCTCGAGAAGAATGAAGTTCGGTGACACGATCACGGCCGGGAATTTCCTCCGGTCGCCCAGGATCGCTGCCGTTCCGACGAGCGGATTGAGCTTCAGGGAATTTTCAATCGGCTGTGGCGCGATGAATTTGCCGCCCGAAGTCTTGATCAAATCCTTCTTGCGATCGGTGACCGAGAGAAATCCGTCCGTGTCGATGTTTCCGATGTCGCCGGTTTTGAACCAGTCATTTACGAATGCTGCCTGCGTTTCGTCGGGACGGTTCCAATAGCCCTTGAAGATGGATGGTCCCCTGACCAGGATCTCGCCATCTTCCGCGATGCGAACTTGCAGATTCGGCATGGTCTGTCCCACCGTGCCGATTCGGTGGTGCGTCGGGGTATTAAGGGCAATCACCGGGGAGGTTTCTGTAAGTCCGTAGCCTTCGTGAATGCGGATGCCAACGGTTGCGTACCATTCGGCGAGCTCGCGGCCGAGCGGAGCGCCTCCGGAAATGAAAGTCTCGACGTGACCGCCCATGCCCTCGCGGATTTTCGAGAACACAAGCTTGTTGGCGAGCTTCCAGGAACTTGATCTGGGAGTCTGTCCGGCGAGGATTTCCGGCTTGTGTTTTTCTCCGACGGAAACCGCCCAATCAAAGATGGAGCGCTTCGGAAAACCTTTGGCTTTCTGTTTGGCCTGCGCGTAGATCTTTTCGTAAACGCGCGGCACAGCCACAAACAAAGACGGCTGCACTTCCCGCAAAGCTTCCGGAAGGCGCTCCATAAAAGGGCAATAGGCGAGCGTCACTCCGTGATAGAGCATCGCAAAATCGACGTGTCGGGCGGTAATGTGGCACAGCGGGAGGAATGAAATGCTTACCAGCCCCGGATGCATATCGAATCCAAGCAGGGAGCAGAGCAGGTTCGATGTGATATTGCCATGCGTCAGCATCACGCCCTTCGACGTGCCGGTCGTGCCCGACGTGTAGACGATAGTTGCCAGGTCGTCGGGCGGCGCGGAGCGCGCCCGGGAAGCGATCTCTAGATCGATATTGCCAGGGCCTTCGCTGATGATCCGGTTCATCGTTACGCACCGGTCTGCAAAGGGCGCGAGATCCCCGGTGAATTCGATCGGATCCATCACGATGATTTGCTCGATCTGCGTCCTGGGAAGAATCGTGAGTACCTTGTGCAGTTGTTGATCGGATGAAACGAAAATGGTACGGCAGCCCGAGTCATTCAAGACGAAGGCCGTTTGCTCGGGAGTGAGTGTGGTATACAGCGGAACTGTAACCGCCCCGAGCAGGAGAGAAGCGATGTCTGCGATCGGCCACTCGGGCCGATTTTCACTCAAGATTGCAATGCGATCGCCACGGCGAATGCCCGCTTGATGCAAAAAGCGGGCAGTGCGAGCGGTACGCTCTCCAAATTCGCGGCTGGAGATCGGCAGCCATTTTCCGGATTCACGGTACAACATGATCCGGTCGAGATCGTGCTCGAGCGCTGAGAAAAAGATGTCGTTCAGAGTGGCGATGCTCATGGCGTCTTTTGGGCCCACCCCGCTCTCTCGGGGAAACTGCTTTGAATGAGAATGTACGGTTTCCCTCCGGTTTGAGCAATGTCAAAGGTAACCGGCTTGGTTACCGGAAGGCATGGTTCAGGCGTTTTCCGCGGTGCCTTCGCAACCCTGTGAATGATGGGCACTTCCGGACGCGAGGAAACTAAACCGGCTCTATCGTGTTTACAGAGACTGAAGGTAAGATCGACTTACCGGCTTCTATTCACATTTGGGGCAACTGACATGAAAGCACGCAAGTTGTGGTCATGGATGGTTCTCTTCGCTAGCTTCGCACTGCTTGTGCAGTTTCCGAATCGCGCCAAGGCGCAAGATCAGCAAGATCAGCAGGTGCAGCCGGATCAGCCGGATCAGCAGGCTCAGGACGACAACGACTCAACAGCGCAGGACCCGCCGGGCCGCGTCGGGCGATTGAATTTCTCGCAGGGGTCGGTGTCGTTTCGACCCGCTGGCGAAGACGATTGGGTCACGGCGGTGCCGAACCGTCCGATGGTGACGGGCGACGACCTGTGGGCCGACGAGAATTCGCGCGCTGAAGTCCATGTGGGCTCTGCTGCGCTGCGTTTGGGGTCGAAGACCGGCATCACCTTCCTTGCACTGGATGACCGCACCACCCAGATTCGCCTCGCGCAAGGATCGTTGATTCTGCGCGTCCGGCATGTGGATGATGAAGACAGCTACGAAGTCGACACACCAAATCTCGCCTTCAGCTTGCTGCAACCCGGCGTATACCGGGTTGACGTCAGCGAGGACGGAAGCCAAACCGTAACCACGGTCTGGCACGGTCGAGGTCGCGTCACCGGCGGAGGTCTTACCTACACAGTTCTCGCCAACCAGAGCGACACCTTCACCGGCAACGAGCAGCATCTTGACTACGACATCGGACAGATTCGCGATCGTGACGATTTCGATAGCTGGGCGTTTGATCGCGACGATCGTGAAGATCGCGCCGACTCGGCGAATTATGTATCCCGCGAAATGACCGGTTATGAAGACCTGGATGCGAACGGCGATTGGGACTACGTAGCAGGATATGGGGAATGCTGGCGTCCGCGCGCGCTTGTTGCGGGATGGGCGCCGTATCGCTTCGGTCATTGGGCTTACGTCGGACCTTGGGGCTGGACGTGGGTGGAAGACGAGCCCTGGGGGTTCGCCCCGTTCCACTATGGACGCTGGGCCTTTGTAAACAGTGGATGGTTCTGGGTTCCGGGACCGGTTGTGGTGCGCCCGGTATGGGCGCCGGCCCTGGTAGCGTTCGTAGGTGGTGGCCCGGGATTCCACTTTTCTGCTGGCGTCGGAGTGGGATGGTTCCCTCTGGCTCCTGGAGAGGTCTACGTTCCGGGATACCACGTGAGCCGCGGGTATGTGAACAACGTGAACATCACCAACACGACGGTGAATATCACGAAGGTGACAAACGTATACAACACCGTGATCGTGAATCGCAGTACCACCGTCAACAACATTACCTACGTCAACCAGCGTGTGAACAACGGCGTAACGGTTGTTTCGCATGAAGCTTTTGTAAATGCACGTCCGGTGGCTCAGAACGTGATGCATGTCGATGCCAGGGAAGTGGCGTCCGCGCCGGTGGGCCGTATGGTTGCTGCCGAACCAGTTCGTGCGAGCGTGCTTGGATCAGGCCGGCCGGTCAACGTTCGACCTCCCGCGGCGGTGATCAAGCCGTCCCGTGGTCGCCGTCAGAACTCCTCCACCGTTGCCGCGTCCGATCGAACAACGGCAGGCGCAGGCTGGCGGACGTCTGAACGAACAGTCGTTGGTTCGCCCGGTTGGACGGACTCAACCCGCGCAGACGAACCAGGGGCGCGCCCAGCAAACACAGGATGGTTTCCGTTCGTTTCAGCCCGCCCAATAGCGGGCAACAATCAGGTTCACCAGACGACGCAAGGCCAGCCGCGTGTGTTTGAGCAGCAGGGAAACGCAGAAGGTCAGAACCGGAATGGGCAGAACGAAAACCAGAACGTGCAGGCTCCGCAGAATCGCATGCAGCCGACAAACCGCGATTTCCGGGGGAGCCAGCAGCAGGAGCGTTCTGCTCAACAGGAGACGCATCCGCTGGTTCGTCAAGCACCTCCGGTGCAGCAGCGCACCCAGCAACAGGAGCAGCAGCAGGAACAGAAGTTCAACCAGTGGCATCAGCAGCGTCCGTCGCAGCCGGAGCCGCAACCACGGCAACAGCAGCAGTCGCGGCCGGAGCCAAGGCAGGAGAAGCCCCCGAAGAAGTGACATTGACGCTGGCACCTTGCGGTGTGGTAGGGTTCGCATGAGATGTTCCGGCGAACCAACATTCGAAACGACAACGCCGGGAGCGGCAGAACCACTCCCGGCGTAACTTTTTTACAGCCGTTTTCCGGCGGAACGATGACCGAAGCGAAGCGTCCCACGATCAACTGGATGGATATCCTGTGGCTGATTTTTCTCGCGGGGCTCGCACTATTGCCGCCAGTTCAAGAGATCCACAAACAGTTGGTTCTTCTTGCGTTCGGAGTAATTCAGTTTGGCGAGGGATGGCTGGTTCGCCGCCTGCCGACACGTGGTGCCGCGTACGTGGTTCTGCTCAAGATCGGACTGGCAACACTCCTGATCGACCATACGGGCGAACTGAGCATTAACAGCAGCTACTATCCGATTTATTTCCTTCCTGTGGTGACGGCGGCTGAGTATTTTGGTTCGTTCGCCACGCTCATGTGGACGGCATTCGCCTCGTGCGCCTACTGCTCGTATTTGTACCCGGCATTGCAGGAGTACGAAATAACGGAAGACGCGTATTCGGTGCTTGCGATCCGAATTCTCTTTTTCTTTCTGGCAGCGATGGTTGTAAACCGCTTTGTTCTCGAAAACCGGCGACAAACGCAGCGGTATCAGGAACTGGCGACAACCTTGGCGGAAACTAACCGGCGCCTGGAACAGGCGCAGGCGGAAGCACGGCGTTCGGAGCGTCTCGCTGCCCTGGGCCAGTTATCCGCAGGACTGGCGCACGAGATTCGAAATCCCCTGGGTGTGATCAAAGGATCCGCCGAGATGCTGACGCAGAAAGTCGGCGATTCGAATCCCCTGGCAACCGAGCTCTCGGGATACATCTTGAGCGAAACAAATCGCTTGAGCGCGCTTGTCACCCGATTTCTCGATTTCGCAAGACCTTTGCACGCGGATCTGACACCCCGTGCTGTTTCGGACGTTCTCGATCGCGCACTGAATGACGTCGCCCAATTTTGGAAAGGCGCCACGGTTCGAGTCGAGAAGCGGTATGACTCGAAACTGCCGCCGGTCCCTTTGGACGAAGCACTTGCGGAACAAGCATTCGTGAATATCATTCAAAATGCGTACGACGCCATGAACACAAACGGTGGCGTCCTCAGGGTCAGCGCGGAGCGCTCGCGACGCAACGAGAGAAACGGGAACAGCGTCGAAGGAGTGGAGGTGCGGATCGCGGACTCTGGGCCGGGAATTTCTCCAGAGTTGCAGGAGCAGATTTTCAACCCGTTTGTGACGACCAAGAAGACGGGGGTCGGGCTTGGTCTGTCGATCGTTTCGAAGATCATTGACGGGCATCATGGATCCATACGGATCGAGAATTCCACAAAGACCTCTGAAGCAGTCGATGCTGCGGGCGCCTGCTTCGTGATATTTCTCCCGGCCGCGACGGCGGAAAGTTTGCCTGCGGGCAGCGCTCATCTGGTGATCTCATGAACCAAATCTGCGTGAGGACCGATCTCTAATGCCGACGATCTTGATCGTTGAAGACGAGGCAAAGATGCGCCGCCTGCTCGAGCTGAATCTTGGCGAGGACGGTTTCACGACTTTTTCTGCGGGAGACGCGGAGACCGGACTTAAGTTCTTGCGAGAACATCCGATCGATCTTGTCCTCACCGACCTGAAGCTGCCCGGGATGAACGGGTTGGAGTTTCTGCAAACAATCAAGCGACAGAATGCCGCGCTCCCCGTCGTTGTGATGACCGCATTCGGCAGCGTGGAGACGGCTGTGGAGGCAATGAAAGCTGGCGCCAGCGATTACGTCCTCAAACCGTTTTCTCTAACGGAAATGCGGATGGTAATCCATAAGGAATTGGACGTCCGCAATCTCAGGGAAGAAAACCGCACCCTGCGCGAGGCCCTGGGCAAGCGGTATTCGCATCCCAATGTCGTCTCCCGCAGCCCAAAGATGCAGGAAGTTCTCGCGACGGTCGAACGCGTAGCCCCCAGCAATGCGACGGTGCTTCTCGGCGGCGAGAGCGGTGTGGGAAAAGACCTGATCGCGCGGGCGATCCATGAGAAGTCGCGGCGCGCCTCGGGACCGTTCTTGAAAATCAACAGCACCGCGATCCCGGAGAATCTCCTGGAGAGCGAATTGTTCGGATTCGAAAAGGGCGCTTTCACGGGTGCTGTCGCCAGCAAGCCTGGCAAGTTCGAGTTGGCGGACAAGGGAACTTTGTTCCTCGACGAAATTGGAGACGTGCCCCCGGTAACGCAGGTGAAACTGTTGCGTGTGCTGCAGGAGCGCGAATTCGAACGCCTGGGCGGAACGAAGACTGTAAAGGTTGATGTTCGGCTGATCGCCGCGACTAATCGAGACCTCCGCGAAGCATTAGAGCAGGGCACTTTTCGCGAGGATCTCTACTATCGGCTCAATGTCGTGCCGATCGATATCGCACCGTTGCGGGAAAGGCGAGAAGATATTCCCGATCTCGCGAACCTTTTTGTAGCGCGCTTCGCCGGAGATTCCGGAAAGGTCATCGAAGGCATCGCGCCCGATGCGATGCAGCTTCTCGTGAACTATCACTGGCCCGGGAACGTGCGCGAACTGCAAAACGTAATCGAACGAGCGTGTGCTCTGACGAAGAGAGACGTTCTGGAAGCGGCGGACATTCATCTTGATATTCGTCCGGCAAAGGCTTCGAACGGTGCGGCTGGATTTCTTCCCGACGGTATGACTCTGGAGCAATGGGAAGATGAAATGGTGCAAGAGGCATTGCGCCGCGCGAATGGGAACAAGAGCCAGGCTGCGCGTTTGCTGGGTCTTTCGCGGAACGCTCTGCGCTATCGTCTGTCGAAAATTGGCATCGCGGATGAGAGCGAGAAAGACGCCTGAGAGAGGCGGCGGGCCCAGGCTAAGAAGACTTCATCAGCAGGCAGGTTACGTCGTCGTGCTGGGGCGTGTTTCCGACAAAGAGGTCCAGTTCGGCCATCAATCTTCTTAGCATTTCGTTCGGATCCACAGATTTGTTGGCCTCGATCGCTGCCAACAACCGCGCTTCCCCGTATTCATCCTGGCGAGCATTCTCGGCTTCTACCAATCCATCCGTGAAGATGATCAGCCAGTCCCCGGGAGCCAGCGTGACTCTCGCCGACTCGTATTTAACCTCGGGCTGAATGCCGATGGGCAGGCCGCCGATATCGAGACGCTCGATGAGCCCGCTGGCGCGGCGAAGGATGGGATTGTTGTGTCCGGCGTTGATGTAATCAAGCGTGCGAGTGACAGGATCGTATTCCGACAGAAACGCCGTCGTAAATCGCAAACCTCCCTGGCTATTCGTGCAGGCGTAGCGGTTCATGTTGGCAGCCAGCTCTGGAAGAGCAACTTGCGCGGTGGAAAGAGTTTTGAGACTTGCCTGAAACGTCGCCATCAGCATGGCGGCTGGAATGCTCTTCCCGGCGACGTCAGCGACCGCAATAACGACGCGGTTCTCCTCATTGGTCTTGCCGGGCCGTGGGAACACATCGTAGTAATCGCCGGCCACGGTGTTCGCAGGGCGCGTGGCATAAGCGATAGCGATGCCGGGAATCTGTGGCGGGGTGCCGGGCAGAAGCCACGTCTGGATCTCTCGGGCAATCTGGAGATCTCGCTTCATCACGACACGATCCGCAATTTCGAGCATCAATAACAGGATCAGAACCAGGGCTGCCCAGAAGTGGAGATCGAATTCGACGGCGTAGACTTTTCCCGAAGGGCCGGTGAAGTCGAACCCTCCGTGCGGAATGACCAGGAGGATGAGCGAAAGCAGCAGCAGGACGCGGCGGGCCGGAGAGAGCTTCTCGAACACTGCCCAGAAGAATTCCTTTACTACATGGATGTGCCGTCCGTGATCCGTTAATCCGTCGGGAGTCTTCGCCGCTACATCTTTGGAGTAAAGGCGGTAGCTGGTGCGAGCTTCAGACTCAAACTGCGACCAGAGTTGGCTGACCTCGAGTCCGTCGGTTACACGGTGCCAGAAATTGTTCAGCCGCATCCCGAACGTGGGTGGCGGAACGGTGGCTTGTCCGGTAGGTGGGGAGGCGGTCGCCATCGGGGTCGATAGTGATTATAGAGGATTGCGGAATTGAGGAGATTTCGCTTCGGGAAGATATCGTGGCCGAAAACGGCTGGCACGTAGCGCGGCCCCGCGGCTAGGGAGCGCATGTTCGGATGACACGCTGTTCTCAGAAAAGACTCAGTTGCTCGTCAAACGATTGCACCGGCCACTTTGTCGCAAACGAAGAATGATCTCGACGGTGGGCTCGAGTCATTTTGTACCTCTCGCGCAACCGCGCAATCAGTTGCGATAGGTGCTTCTCGTAGGCGGGCGGAAGAAAGGCACGATTCTGGTAGCGCTGACGATAATTCTCCGCAAGGCTCGGAAAATTCTGTTCGAGAAATGGGAGGAACACCGCGGCTGAGCACGGTTTAAGAAACAAGGGATTGGCAAATACGTAGTCCGCTCCGGCATCGGCCGCAGCCTGGACCAGCGATTCGAGATCCTTTGATGAATCTGTGATTCCAGGAACGACAGGAGAGCAACTGATGCCGACCCGCAGTCCCGCCTGAGCGAGCGCGCGAACGGCATCGAGGCGCAAGTCAGGGCGCGGCGCGCGCGGTTCGAGGATACGTGCGAGATCTGTGTCCAGGGTCGTGATCGTGATATGCACGGAGAGCTTGTTCAACTGGGCAACGCTCCGCAGCAAGTCGAGATCCCGCACAATCAGGTTCGACTTCGACACGATTCCCAGTTCGTAGCCGCGGTGGCGGTTAAACTCCTCGAGAATTTCGCGTGTCACTTCGTACCGGCGCTCGGCTGGCTGGTACGGATCGGTTGCGGTGCCAAGAGCGATGGCCTCATCGAACTTTACGCGACGCAATTCGTGGCGCAGCAAGCCAGCTACGTTCTGCTTCACATAGATTTTCTGCTCGAATTCCATGCTATCGCGCATTTCCATGAATTCATGCGTATAGCGCGCGTAGCAATAACGGCAGCCAAATTCGCAACCGCGGTACGGATTGATGGTCCAGGTGAAAGGCATGCCACGCTTGCTGTTGCAGCGGTTGAGGATGGACTTCGCAGGCAGCGTGAAATATTCCACGTTGTGGCCCTCGCGAAGGACCTCTCCTTCGGACGCCAGGCGAGCAATGCCGACAAGATCTGTTCGATTCGGGACCGGGTAAAGCGGTAGGGAAGCCATGAAGATTCGCCTTTTGTTCGCCTATGATAAAGCGATGATGAGGCGGCGTCAAGAGGCGAGAGGGGAGGGAGAGAAAGGGCCCCGACCCCATCTAAAACAATGTTTTAAACGGGAGATCTGACAACACTTGATCTTGAACTACTGAGAACGGGCGTCTAATAATCCAGTCGACCGAATTTGCCAATGCGAGTGAAGCATCGAGCCGGAAGATACAGCCACAGAACCGGGAACTTCATAATCCACCGAAGTTGGATACCGGATCCCTCTTTCGCCAGATGTCGATTGCATCGGCTCCGGACGCCAGCATGCCGAGGCTCGGACCTGGTGTTGGCAGCGCGCTCCTCGACGCTTCATTCTTTACTCCGTCCGCCGACGGCTCTGTCGTTTGGCCAGCCTGCAACGACTTGTTAGGGATGGTCTCGTAGGCAAATCCGGTGAGCACAACGCGAGCAACTCCTTTCGCCACGGTCAACCGCGCCCAGCCGAAGTGGACTCGTCCATTGATGAAGAATTTCAGACCGAGGAACCGGTTCTTCGCCCCGATCCACGGTCCGTTAGAGAAGGAATAGGCCGTGCCGTACGCAGAGTCCAAAGCCATCAAAACGCCACCATAGTTTGACGTTTCCGATGTGAATACTTGCTTCGGACCGATGGTGGCTCCTCGGGGCAAAGCGGCGGCGTCTCCGGGGAAAGTGCCCTGGAGAACTTCGTTTCCCGGAACTGACAAAAGAAGCTGCAGTCTCGATCCATGCGGAAGGCAGTTGAAACAACGATCAATCGTGAAATCAGAAATTCCGTCACCATTGAGATCGAGTGCGTATGACGAGCTGATCGGCACCGTTTTTTGCGTATAGACGATCTTGGCTTCGGCAGTTGATGCGGACATGATGGCAGCGCCAGCCACGGCGCTGGCGACAGTCACATAAGCAGCGGCCATCTTTTCGAAGCGCGCGGCTAACTCAGTCTTAGTTGTGGGGCTATTGGCGTTCTTCGCGGATCGACGTGCCATGAGCGTCCTCCAATATCGTGCGGGCAAGCGCACTGTATTCAAAGTTTTTCGATATGCAAATCCGGGCAATCGCGTACGCAAATCGATGCACAGTTTGCTGACAGCAGCGTGAGGTCCCAGCTTCAACCGAAGGGGAGGAACGAGAGGAACCCAGAAGAAGCCTTGGCATTCTGATCATCGGCGGAACTAATGTCAAGTGGCCAAGCTAACTTCTTGAAAAATCTCCATTTACGCTCACTGAAGGATTCTCTGGGATCGGCGAGGATCAAAGAGTGCAACCGATGCCGTTGACGGCAGATTGATCCGGGCTTAGTGGCCGGTGAAAAACTCTGTCATATCAGGAGCCGTCGCCGCCATTCCCGGATAAGTGTTGACTCCAGAGCCGCTAAGGATGAGTCGCAACACACTTTGATGCTGATAGAAAGTCTCGGACTGGAATCCCTTCTTGCCTGCGGAACTAATGATCAGAGTGGCGATGTGGCCTCCACCGTGGCTCACATCAGACTCATCCCCCTCATCGAAGGTGATGATCAGCAAGCCCCCGCTTTGGAACTGCGGGCTGGCGAGCAGAGCCGCAATGTTGGCTTGCAGCCACACATCAGCTTGCGCGAGGCTACCATCGTGCGCGTCATCCATAAGATTGGGCGCAACAAACGAATACTGAGGCAGTTCGTCGTTGGCGAGATCCGCTGCAAACTGGGTGAAGGGCACTAAATTGGCTGCCTGGGCGCTGTCGTTTTGCACATCCGAAAGGTATGCAAAGGGATTGTGAGCCCGTTTGTAAAGCCCAGAATCACCACCTAGATAACCTGGGGAAGGAAGAGATTCTAGATAGGCTTTCCATGTCTTTCCTATTTTTACCAACTCGCGGACGACGTTATCATCGCTGATTGTGCCCGAGAAACTGTCGTCGGAAGTTTCCATGAGGCCGGTGGTTAGCACCAAGTAGTTCGGAACTGAAGGATGCGCATTGGCGTAGGACTGGGTGGCTACACCGTACTGGGAGGCCAAACTATTGAAGTATGGCATCGACGAACTGCCTATTACCTCGTCGTAGCTGTGATTTTCCTCTACCACCAAGATCACATGATCAAAAGCAGGCTGACTTGGCGCGTTGGGGGTCTGCATTCCAGGTGCATTCCCATTGCCGCAACCGATTTGCAGTGCAACCAGTGTCCACAGGATGAGCAAACTGCTAAGAGGCTTGCACGAACCCAAGCTTTGAATCGCAGCGATAAGCGTTTTCATCAGGAGGAAATTGGATGGCGGTGTCCGGCCAAAGGGTTGCGAGCACTCCCGTACTAGGAAAGAGACATCTTTACTGTTGCTATGAAAACGCTTCGCTCGGTTGGCAGCGTGACGATGAATGCTCGGTGTGCCCCTGATGACTGACTCCTAACCTTTCGGTCAATGGTTGGTGAAAAATCGTCATTACACTCATTGAAGGTTACGGCGACCCTCGTTCGGGCTCAATGAGTGAAATCGCCTGATTTCATCAACCGCCGATCATTGGATTGTCATTGGCCTTCTAAATCGTCCGGCTAATAACTGCCCGTGTGCGAACGTCTCATCTTGTTAAAGGTCAAGTGTGTGATGAGAATCACAGGAAGCTGACTATCCGATCACTGCCTTTGCTTCTTCACATTGTTAGTGTGACGACTGCTGTATCAGCGCTCCCTAATCCATGGTCGCAACGTCGTAACACCTCCCTGGGGCGGCCCCGCAAAAGATTGAGCAATCCAATCTCAGTCGAAAGGATGCTTACAATGAGATCAGAGTTGATTCCACCTGCCAAAAACAATGTTCTAAGCTCAGCGTTCTCGACGGAGAGTCAGAAGAAACAATGGTGTCCATATGCCTTGGCGTTAGCGCTCGTGTTGGGGCTGGCGGCTTTCACGCCCTCGACACAAGGGCAGACGTTCACGGTGCTCCATACATTTGGGGGACCGGACGGGGACAACTCCAACCACGGTGCAGGTCTGACCTGGGACTCGGCGGGTAATCTCTATGGCACCACTGATTTTGGCGGCTATCTCGCCTGCAATGGCGCTGGCTGCGGCACGGTATACAAATTGGATCGGAACGGCAAGGAGACAGTGCTGCATCGCTTCAGGGGCACTCCGGACGGAGCTTATCCATTCGCGGGTGTGATTCGAGATGCAGCGGGCAACCTTTATGGCACGACGTTAGAAGGTGGAACCTCCGGCAATGGCACGGTGTTCAAGGTGGATAGCACTGGCAACGAGACCGTGCTGCACAGCTTCACGGGCCTCGCGGACGGGGGATTTCCCCGGGCGGGTGTGGTCCGGGATTCGGCAGGCAATCTCTACGGCACAACCGAGATGGGCGGAGCCTCGAACAAAGGCACGGTGTATAAGCTGGACGCGACTGGCAAGGAGACTGTGCTGCACAGCTTCACGGGCGGCACGGACGGGGCTAATCCCCAGGTCGGGGTGATCCAAGACAAAGCCGGCAATCTCTACGGTATTGCCGGACCTCTGTTCAAGATAAACAAAAGTGGAAAAGAGACCGTCTTATACAACTTCCCCGAGGGATTCATCGCCTACGCTGGCCTGATTTTTTGCGGGGACGCGCTTTGCGGCACAACGGCATACGGTGGGTCGGGGTTGGGAACCGTGTTTAAGTTGGATCAACGCGAAGAATTCACAGTGTTGTACAACTTCACCGGCGGAACGGACGGCGGCTATCCGCTGGCTGGCGTGATTCAGGACGCAGCGGGAAATCTCTACGGTGAGACCGCAGTGGGTGGATGGCTCGGCTGCGGAGATGAGGGCTGCGGAACTGTATTCAAACTGAGCCCGGCCGGCGAAGAAACCGTGCTTTACACCTTTTATGATGGATTCGATGGAGGCTTCCCCGCAGGGGGTTTGGTTAGGGATGCTGCGGGTAACCTCTACGGCACGACAACCAGTGGAGGCAATTTCGGAAGATGCAACGAACCATTTTACAATGGCTGTGGGACCATATTTAAGCTTACTCCTTGAAGCAGTTGATCATGGGCAGAGAAATCACGGAGTTCAAGTGCTACACCTATTCCGAAGGCGGCACGACTTGGGGAAAGTGCGGGCCACGTAACCGGGGCTTGCCGATGACCAACCCGGAAGGAAACGGCTTGTGACGCCCATCCGGATTGTTGGCGAAGAATCGCCATTACACTCATCAAATGAAGTGGTTTTACCTAGCGTCTTTTATGGCAGCGGTCTTCTGCTCCGTCGTTTGGACGGGTGCAATCATTTTCTCAGTCGCTACCCATCGGCTGGCGGCTATGGGAATCAGGGGAGGATTTTTTCTGGCTGCCCTCCCGTTCTTTATCTGGGGAGCACGAGAAATGTTCCGAGCCTTTAGGGAGGCGAGACGTTAGTCAGTTGATTTCGTGCCACTCTAAGGCTCAATTGTTGAAACATCGCGATCTCACTCGTTGACCTTGGCTTCCATCGTCAACGGATCGTTCGCGTGCAGCATAGGGGAGCACCCATTCTATGGATGGTGCCAGCGAGATCAAAGGTTTGCGCCACCCACCCAGTGGAGCCGCGATTGAGGGAAGGTTACTGCGTCTCGGTCAAGGAAACCTTCGCGGTTCTCCGGTCATTGATTCCCTTGAGTTCAAGGTCTCCCGCCAGTTTCGGACCATCCATCCTAAGATCGTAAGTGAATCTCCACTCTCCGGTGGTTAACTCAAACCTCACTCGGGAGCCGTCAATTTTGCCATTTTCGATCGGGTACTGCTCGTTCTGATCCGGGCCTCCGCTACCCGTCAGCTTGTTGCCATCCTGCTTGAAGATAAACAATTGGGGAACAACATGGTCAGCGCCGTCAGCCTTAAACGAGCCCGACCATTTGCCCGTGAGGTCTCCGGCCATCGCAGTCGCCACCAATACGAGAACAATCGCCAATAGTCGCTTCAAGAGCTGCCTTCCTCCCGCGATTGACCGATGGAGAGCTTGCGTCGATGCAACCACATCAGTAGCCCGCTGAACGCTTGCAGGAAAATCATTGTACTCGCCAACCAGACTGCCAGCCGACTCGGCATTCCCAGAAACGCTCCGGTGTGAATGGCTTCGTTCATCGCCAATATCCTGTCGCCGCGAGACAAGTCGCTCGATCGGATCAACGACACAACATTTCCATACGGGTCGAGCCCGACCACATTCCGATCTCCAGTGATTCTGTCCTGTGGGTACAGGAATGCGACCTGATATGTGCCACCATATTTCGGCATCTGCACTCGATATGGAACTGCTCCCGGCATCCGAATGCGAGCTTTTGCCACCGCCTCGTCGGGAGAGATAGCTGTGGTCCCTTGTTCCGGCCTAGGGCTCGGAGCGCGAAGAAATTGAGCCGCGCTCGATCGCGTCACCTTGTAGACCAAGGGTGAAAGTTGGTCTTCGAAGCCGAGAACGATTCCAGTAAGGGCAAGCACCGATAGAGGGAACAGCATGAAGATTCCAATCGCATTGTGTACATCGAACCAAAGCCTTCGACTGCCCCACTGTCCACGAATGCGCACCCGCTTGATCGGCCACCATAGATACACACCAGACGCAAGTGACAGCAGCAACGCGACCGTCGACCAACTTAAGACGTTCCTGCCGAGGTCTCCTCGCCCGAGACGAACGTGAATGGCTCGCACAAAACCCAGAAAGGTCTGGCCACGGGCTCTTAACCCAAGCACTTCCCCGGTGTATTGATTCACATCCGCAATACCGCGAGGTAGTACTACCTGGGATGGGCGATTTGGCGTCAGGGACGGAAGGTACGCCACAACGGGTTCGCCATCAAACTTCCGGGAAACATCGTCACCGAGCTCGGCCAAAGGCAGAACTTGTTGACCCGGCGTCAGGTAAGACAGGCGGGGGCGAAGAAGTTGATCTATTTCGGGTTCAAACTCCATGATGCTCCCGGTTACACCGAGAATCACCATGAATGCTCCTGCAATCAGAGCAACAAACAGATGGAGATTGAAAAGCAGCTTACGCACGTTAATACTCGCCGCTCAATAAAAAAGGAAATCCTCTAGCGGGCACAGAATATGATGATTGCCCTTCAAAAGGCAATGTCGTCCTGACTGTTGCGAATCTTCATTTCACTTTATCGACTAGCCCGGGTCTCCAAGCAGACTCGCTCCGATTACGTCATCCGCGCGGGTCGCGGTCATTCTTCTTGGAGAACAATCGTTTCGAATACAGCATTGTCTGTAGCGCAAAATTTCACGTCGTTTGGGCGAAAGTTCATTGTTCTTTGATTCGTGGATGACGAATCGATAGAACTAGATACCCTCGGGTCGTGGCATCAATCGTGCAACGGCAGCAGTATTCCGAGGCCACACATGACAGAGCTTTCGATCGAGAGAATGGGTCATCTGGGAATTGTCGGATGCCGAGGCAGAATGGTTAGCAGCGAAGCCGCGCTCGAACTCCGCAGCGCGGTAATGTCTCTAAGAGACGTGCGATTCATTGTGCTTGATCTTTCGGAGGTAATCACTCTTGAAGGAGGGAGCGTGGGAATGCTTGTTTTTCTCGGACGATGGGCTCACGCGCAGAAGATTGAGTTAAGAGTTTTCAATCCGAGAAAAGCTGTGCGCGATCGGCTAGAACTCATGCGTTCGATTCAGCCTATCAACCCGGTTTCGTTACGGGAGTTGACGAGCCGCCTGGCGGACGAAAACGTTGACTCCGCGTTAGCCGCCTAAGCGGGAATGTTTGTTGAGCCTCACGGCTGCGTCGCCGGTTTGTCCGCAGGCTTATCGAATAGCTTGGGATCGAGTTGCGGGTTGAGTTCGATCTTCTTGAATTCCGCAGTGCTCGTCTGCTGGCCGTTCTGCTTGTTCTCGTGCTTGTACGGCATAGTGAGGCCGTCGGCGGTGCGCCAATCGGAGAGATCACTCTCGCCGTCGTAGGAACCTGACTGTCCCATTGCCTTATATTTTTCGCGCAAAATATGGCCAGTTTTCGGATCGACATACCAACGTACCCAGGGAATCGCGCCACCCACGTCAAGCACCGCGGTTTCCACGTCATCCACCTTTTCAGTTCCCGCTGCAGTGAAGGTGAATGCCGGATCATCGACATGCTGAGCAACGTAGACCAGGTCGTGGTGCATCTGCGACATCATTTCGGTTTTCTGCGGCGGCGGCATGGCGCGCGAGCCCATTCCCGGCATCGACATGTAAGCATTGTCAGGAGAAGCCACGATCGTTAGCGTGCCCTGGGGAATTTGCATGTCCACATGCATGCTGTCGGGGAAGGCGAGATAGACATCGACTGGAGAAGCCGGGCCGCCGGCGTCACTCTCGGCGATGTTCACATGCATGGTCTTGATGGACTGAAGCTTGGGCAGGCCTCCCATGGCCGACGCCACCTTTGCCGCCAGGGCTTTTCCTTCGGGGTTGGAGGCGGTGGGCTTGGAGTCGTCCTTTTCTGCCGGGGGAGGCGGGATCGTGATGTCGATCGTGGTAACCGGACCGAGAGAAGATAACGGCTTGTCAAATTCTTTGGTGTTTCCCACAACCAGAACTGCCATTTGATCTTTGTGGAGATATTTGGCTGCAACGCGATTCACATCCGCTGCCGTAACTTTCTTAATTTCCGCTTGATACTTGTCGAGCCAATCGGGAGGATATCCGTAATATTCGTACGTGATCCGCTCGCCGAGAATTTTGTCGGGTGAGTCCAGCCGGAAAATAAACGCGTTGAGGATGGCGTCTTTCGCGCGCTGGATTTCGTCGTCAGTAATTGGTTCCTTCGACAAATTATCGATGTCTTCGTCCACCGCTTGAACAGCTTCGATGGTGCTCTGGCTCTTCGTTCCCATCGAAACTTGTTTAATCCCAGGGTGACCGAAGTTCGAGCCAACTCCTCCGCCTACGCCGTACGCAAGGCCACGCTTGGTGCGGATGTCATTGAACAAGCGTGAAGAGAATCCTCCGCCAAATGCCTCATTGAAGACGCTCAGGGAGTAATAGTCGGGATTATCGCGCGTGACTCCCAACGCCACCATTCGAATGTTGCTCTGGTTCACGTCGTCCTTGGGGATGAGGTAGTAGCCTGGTTTTGCGGGAGAGTATTTGATGTCGTTCTTCGGAACCGACGGTCCTTTTGCCCACGACTCAAACGCAGCACGCAGCCGCTTTTCCATGGCAGCCGAATCGAAATCCCCGCTGATGCCGAGAATAATATTGTTGGGATGAACGTACTTTCCGTGCCAGTCGATCAGGTCTTGTCGAGTGACCGCCGCCACGGTCGCGTATTCCGGGACGCGCGCGTAGGGGTTGTCGGGGCCGTAGGCGAGCTTTACTGACTCGCGGTGCGCAATGTCTCCCACCTCGTCATTGCGGCGGGAAATGCCATCGGCTTCGCCCTTTTGCGCGATCTCGATCTTTTCTGCGCGGAACTCGGGGTTTCGCATTACATCGACAAAAGCTTTGAACACATCGTCCAGATCGGCTTTCAGGCACGAGAAGCCAATCGTCGTTGAGTCGGGTCCACCGCCGGTTTCCACTTTTGCCGCGCGTACTTCCAGAAAATCGTCGAGTTGATCGCCCGTCTGAGTTTTTGTACCGCCCGTGCGCCAAACCTCGCCATAAATATCGACGAGCCCAGTCTTTGTGGCTGGCTCATTGACCGAGCCGCCGCGAATGCGGGCCGTGCCGTCGATCATCGGCAGTTCATGATCCTCCTGCAGAAAGATCACCATGCCATTGGGAAGTTCAATGCGCTTCGGCTGTTGAGGTTTGAAGGCAGGCAGTTGAGGGATCGGTACCTGCTTCCAGTCTGTCGCCTGCGCGGACGCTGATGGCGCCGGGATGAACGAAACTGCAGCTACGATCGCAACTAAGAATGCATAGAGTTGTTCGCTTCACTGGCCACCTCCTTGCTCGCCTGCGTCCCCTGACGCTTGGCCACCTGGCGAACCTCCGTGGCCGCCAGTTTCGATGATTCCGACTGTACGATTCGTGTCGACGAATACCTCGTTGGCGACGCGCCGGATGTCGGCTTTAGTTACCTGATCGATGCGGTCGACGGAGCGGAACAATTCACGCCAGTCTCCATATCGTGTTTGATAGGTGGCGAGTTGCGTGGCGAGTCCTTCATTGTCGGCCAGTCCTCGAATCAGATTGGCCTTGCTGCGAGTCTTGATCATCTTCAATTCTTCGTCGCTGATATCTTCTTTTTTGAGCCGGTCAATTTCCGAATGAATGGCTTCTGCCATCTCTTCCGGCTTATGTCCCGGTAGCGGCACCGCGAGAAATGCGAACAGATGGGGATACTTGATGCCTGGATATCCGGTTAATCCTTCAGAAAAAGAGGCGATCTTCTTATCGCGTACCAGCGTGCGGTAAAGTCGCGACGTACGGCCTTCCGACATCAGATCGCTGATCGCGTCAAAGACTGCATCATCTTTGCTGCGATAGTCGGGGCGATGATAGCCCTCGATGTAGATCGGCTGTGACGACTCCTTCAGCACAACCCTGCGCTCCGAATTCTGAGGAGGTTCGGTGGTCGTAATCTCGTCCGGCTGCGGCCGCGAAGGCAGGCGCGAAAAATATTTTTCGAGGATCGCCATCGCCTCATCAGCTTTTATATCCCCCGCAACGGCCACGACCATGTTCGATGGAATGTAGTACTTATCGAAAAAGTTCTGCGCGTCGGTGGCGGAAAAGTGGTTCAGATCAGACATCCAGCCGACGGTTGGCCGGTGATACGGATGCGCCGCAAAGGCTTCCTGCGTGAATTGCTCGAGCAAACGTCCGAAGGGATTGCTGTCCGTACGCATACGGCGCTCTTCGATGACGACGTTGCGCTCTTTGTAGAACTCGCGCATGACAGGATGCAGAAACCGTTCGGATTCGAGATAGGCCCAGAGTTCCAGACGATTCTCGGGTAGGGAATAGTGATATCCGGTCTCATCGAAGTTGGTGAAAGCGTTGAGGTCTTCGCCGCCGTTCTGTTCGATGATTTTGCCAAATTCGTTGGCCTTGACGAATTTGTCGGCTGCCGCGATGTCGTCTTTCCAGGCTTTTTCGAGTTCTTTCAGTTTCGCCGCATCTTGTCCAACCGTCTTGTCGCGTTCTGTGATGTACGCGGCATAGGCGATTTCGACTTTCGCGAGCGCGGCTTTCTCCGCCGGGTAATCGGTGGTGCCGATCTTGTCAGTACCTTTAAAGGCCATGTGCTCGAACATGTGCGCGAGCCCGGTCGCGAGCATGGGATCCTGAGCCGATCCGGCGTCAACCAGCGTGAAGAACGAGAAGACAGGAGCCTCCGGACGCTCACAAATTATCAGGGTGAGGCCGTTCTCCAGTTTCTTTACCTTGACGCGCTTCTCGAACGACGCCACATCCTGAGCGATACTTAACGCAGAAAGAATCAGGACGATGCAGGCAATCCTTAAGGTACGGTGTTCCATTGAACCTCCGAGGGCTGGCGGATATTGTCGGGCCATAGATTGGACGGGCCAGTAGGGCAGAAGTTTGAAAGTACGTGGGCTGCAGGGACGTTGTCAAACGCCGCCGCTCAACTCTCAAGCGGAGCTTTAGGAGCAATGCTGTATTTTGCGCAGAATACGGTTTCAGGCACAATGGCACACTGGAGTTCACGTGACCGACTCGACCGTCGAAATTCAGGGCAAGAATCTTAAGCTTTCGAACCTTGAAAAGGTTCTCTATCCCGCTGCGGGATTCACCAAGAAAGATGTAATCGACTACTACGTGCGAATTGCCCCCGCGCTGCTACCTCACTTGAACGGGCGGGCTCTGACTCGAAAGCGATATCCCGATGGCGTCGAGGGCGAACCATTCTTCGAAAAGAATGCTCCGATGCACAAGCCGGACTGGGTGAAAACAGTCCCGATCTGGAGCGAAGGCAACCGCCGCACGGTTCATTATGTTTTGGCGAACGATCTGGCGACTCTGGTCTGGTTGGCGAACCTGGCGGCGCTGGAACTGCATCCGTCGCTGGCGCTCGCGAAAGACATCAAATGTCCAACGGAGATGGTGTTCGATCTTGATCCTGGACCGCCTGCGAATATCGTTCAATGCTGCCAGGTTGCGATTTGGCTGCGCGAGATTTTCGAGCATTTCGGCCTGCAAAGCTTTCCGAAGACTTCAGGATCGAAGGGCATGCAGATCTACGTTCCGCTGAATACGCCGACCACGTTTCGATGCCACAAAGAATTTTTCACGCGCTCTGGCGCAACTGCTCGAACAAGAACATCGCGAGCTTGTTGTGTCTGACATGAAGAAGCAGCTGCGAACAGGGAAGGTATTCGTCGACTGGAGCCAGAACGACGAGCATAAAACGACCATCTCGGTTTATTCGCTGCGGGCGCGGGAGCGTCCGACGGCGTCGACTCCGATAACGTGGGAAGAAGTGGAGCGCACGCACAAGAAAAAAGACGCCGCCCTGCTGGTATTTGAGGCGTCGAAGACCGTGGCGAGGTTCGAGAAGATGGGCGACCTGTTCGAGCCTTTGCTCGAACTGAAACAAAAATTGCCCGATCTGAAAGCGACCGCTGCCGCTTCGGGTAGGCGAACCAATCGAAATTGCGGCGCAGGCCGACGAGGAAGAAGCGCCGGCCCGGTCGCGGCCGAAGAAGTCGAGAAGAAGCCGCGTCTCGGAAAAAGAGCAGCAAGGTATAATCGCGGCCGAGTCATATCCAACGGACTCTGATTCTCGGATCATGGCGCAACTTTACGCTGGGACCTCCGGATGGGCTTATCCAACATGGAAGCCCGACTTCTATCCGGACAAGCTGGCGCAGAAAAAGTTTCTGAACCACTATGCGACCCAGTTTGAACACGGTCGAAGTGAACTTCACGTTCCGGCAACTGGTGAAAGAAACCACGATCCAGAATTGGCTTCAGGAAACTCCCGAACATTTTCGTTTCGGAGTGAAGGCGCATCAGGTCATCACGCACATCAAACGGCTTGAAAGGAACCGAAGATTTCGTTCCGCGCTTTCTGGCGACGATTGAGCCACTTGCGGCGGCAGGGAAGCTCGGCCCGGTGCTGTTCCAACTTCCGCCAAACTTGAAGGCGGATGCGGCTCTTCTCAAAGATTTTCTCGCCGTCTTGCCCCGCACGGTTCCAGCGGCATTCGAGTTTCGCCATGATTCGTGGTTCAGCGATTCGACGTAGGAATCTGCTGAAATCGCAGCAATGCCGCATTGTGCGTCGCGGAGACCGAAACCATGACCACGCCCGACGTTGTGACCGGTCCGTTCGTCTACTACCGTTTCGCAAACCGAGCTATACGGGCGAAGAGCGAAAATCAATGATCGATCGCATCGGTCAACACGTGGCCGGCGGGCACGATGTGTTTGCGTATTTCAAGCACGAAGAAACTCCCGAGGGCGCCCTGTACGCGGTGGAACTGCTGCGCGAAGTGAGCTGAAGATTCGAGCCTCGCGGTTAACCTGACTGCATCCCAGAGTAATGCCACGCATTCCGGAGCATCCCTCTCATCACTTCTCCTTAGCGTCCGATAACGGGCATACTGAATTTCTCTGATGGCTTCCGAACCCAACTCGCGTGCTTTCCGGATTTCTCGATTACCTGCGAATCGAGAAAGGGCTTGGCGCCACTTTCCATCGGTGCCTACGGCACCGATATCGGACAGTTCGCCGAGTTTCTCGAAAAGAGAAAGCGCGTCGCTCACTGACGGCCGACGCAACGATGTGCGCGAATTTCTGCAGCAGCTCTTTTCGCATCAGGTCGATGGACGCAGCGTGGGACGGAAGCTTTCGGCGCTGCGTCATCTCTATCGTTATCTGTTGCTCGATAAGAAAATCGAACACGATCCCACGCTGAATATCGAATCTCCACGACAGTGGAAGGTTCTGCCGAAGTCGCTGGCTCGAGATGAGATTGGAAGCGACGCTGGACAGCTCCACTGAATCACGCGCCGCACCGCGGCAGGGACAAGATGCGCCGCAGCCCTGGCACTCCGCGATCGCGCCATGCTGGAAGTTTTTTACGCCGGGGCGCTTCGGGTTTCGGAAATTAGTCGGACGCCAAGCTCGAAGACCTGAAACTCGATGCCGGCTACATGCTGGTTCGCGGCAAAGGCGATAAAGAACGCGTCGTGCCGCTGGGCAAGTCCGCGCAGGAGGCGCTGTAGAAATATCTGGTGCGAGGCGCGCGTGCTGGCCGGTTGGCTGCGCCGGAGAGCAGAAGCGGGAACGAAAGCGCCGGGATCAAGTTCGCCGTTGTTGTTCATCGCACGCGGTGGACGCAAGCTTACTCGGCAGCGCGTCTGGCAGATGGTGCGCGCGCGTCGGCGGCTTCCGGACGGCACGCCATCTCCGCATATGCTGCGGCACTCCTGCGCCACGCACATGGTGGAGAATGGCGCCGACCTGCGCACCGTGCAGACGATCCTCGGCCATGCCGATATTTCAACCACGCAGGTTTACACGCATCTGGCGCTCGACCGCTTGAGCACCGTGTACAGAAACATCATCCCAGGGCGAAGGCGAAGATGAGCGAATGCCGAGCCATGACAGACGAGAGCAAGACGAGATTGTCACCAGACGGCAGTCGCGGATTTCCTTCGCCACCTGCGCGAACGTAATGCTTCGCCGCACACGATCAAGGCCTACAGCGGCGATCTCGCGATTTTTCGGCTTACGTCGGGTCGCGCGGATGGAAGCAGATCGATCACATCGCGATTCGCGGATTTCTCTCGCAGCTCTATGAAAAAGGTCTGAGCAAGACATCGGTGGCGCGTCGCTGGCCGCCGTTCGGTCGCTCTATCGCTGGCTGGCGCAGGAAGGCGTGGTCGAGCAGAATCCGGCGAAGCTTGTCGCCACGCCGAAGTTGCCGAAGAAACTTCCGCGCGTTCCGACAATCGAAGAGATGAATTCTGTGCTCGATGGCGACAATGCCGGAGGTCGCAGCCTTTCCCGAGCGCGACCGCCTGATGTTCGAATTGCTCTACGGATGCGGCATCCGGAACTCGGAGTTAACCGGGATCAACCTCGACGACATCCGCCTGAGCGCGGAAGCGATTCTGATTCGCGGAAAGGGCAAGAAAGAACGCTATGTTCCGTTTGGCGATTCGGTGAAGGCGGCGCTTGCCGCGTATCTTCCGGCGCGGCAGAAGGCTGCTTAGGCGAAATCCGCAAGAATTCTGCGGCACTGCTGATCAACCGGCGCGGCGGACGCCTCACCACGCGAAGCGTCGGACGCATCATCAAGAAAATCGCCGTGGCGAAAGGACTCTCGCCGGATGTGCATCCGCACACGCTGCGCCACGCTTTCGGAACGCACATGCTGGAAGAAGGCGCGGACCTGCGCGCCATCCAGGAATTGCTCGGCCATGAGCGGCTTGCGACCACGCAGCGCTACACGCAGCTTTCGATGAAGCATGTGCTGCAGGTTTACGATCAGACTCATCCCCGGGCGAAGTAGTTCATTGCGGCTAGATTCTCAAACAGCTTTTCCCACATCGCGACGATTCGCACCTTCACATCCGCAGTGAGTTTCTCGTACGCTTCTTCCGAAGCCTCAGATTCCGGAGGCGGAATGATCGGATCGCCGAAGATCATCTTCAGGGGGCAATCCTCTGGAACGCCTGATTCCGCGGCCAGGCTTCGTAAAATCCATCAATCGCGACCGGCACGATCGGTACCTGCATATGAATCGAAAGATGGCCGCGCCTTTCTTGAATGTCTTCGGCGTGCCGTCGATCGAGCGCTCGCCTTCGGGATAAAGAATCGAGCGCGAGCCCATGCCGCAGTCCGAATGCTCCGGCGCGCATGGCCGGAACCAGATTCGCGTCGGGATCGAGAACGACCACCTTGATCGAACGCGCCAGCTTGCGCATCAATCCCTTGCCGAAGATTTCGCTGGTGCCCACGGCGAACGCTCGGACGAAAACTTCTGGCGGCAGCACGCTCGCCAGGATCAGCGGATCGAGATAGCTCTGATGATTGGAAGAAATGATATAAGCGCCGCTCTTCGGAAGTTTTTCAATTCCGCTCACCTTGCAGATGAAAGCGATCGAGCGCGATCGATCTGCATCAGCCGGGACACCAGATACCAAAATGTGTCGTTGACTCGGTCCGGGCTGGGCCAGCGCGAGAACATCCGGGTCGTCGGGATTCTTCGGCCAGAATTGCACTTCCATCCGGCGAACGTGGACGCGCGCCCGGCACTGCCCGCGCCGGACTGCGGCACTTTGCAAAACGGCGTCGACCAGATCGCGGACGGTGTAAATCTCCGCCAGTTGCGACTCTTCGCACGTTGCCGCCCAGTTCCTCTTCGAGCCGGCTGAGCAGTTCCACGCGCTGCATGGAATCGAAGCCGAGATCGAGTTCGAGATTGAGAGTGGGCCGCATGGTCGCCGGCGCCGAGCGCGCCGCCTCGCGAATGATCTTCAAGCCGCGCTGCACGTCCGGTTGATCGAGCCATGCATTCTCTTCGGCGGTCAGGGCTTTTCCGCCGGCAGGTCCGAATCGTCCGCGACCTTCTTCGATTGATTCGCTCTCACTCGCTTCTCGACCTCGAAGCGTTTGATCTTGCGAGTCGTAGTGCGCGGCAAATCGTCCTGCCAGATTTCGTAGCTGCCGATGCGCTTGGTCGAGGCAATCTGCGGCGATAGGCCTTCAATGTCAAAGCGGATCGACTTCTTTTGCATTCACGATCTTTGCGCTGCCGCAGGACATCGAAGTTCGGGACGATCACGGCGTGCAAGCGATCGCCACCTTCGCCGGGCTTGCCTTCAAGGCCCATCACGGCGATTTCCTTGATGAACGGCGATTTCAGGTAGTGAGCTTCGATCTCTTCCGGATAAACGTTCTTGCCGTTGCTGAGGACGATGACTTCTTTCTTGCGCCCGGTCAGGAATAGATGCCCGTGCGAATCGAAATATCCGAGGTCGCCGGTGAGGAACCATCCATCGCGCAGGACGGCGGCCGTGGCATCGGGACGGTTCCAGTATCCTTTCATCACCACTGCGCCTCGCAGCGCGACTTCGCCGACGGCGGGCCGCCTTCTTCCTGCGGCTGCGGATCGACGATCTTGCCTTCGACGCCTTTCATTGCCTTGCCGCACGGAGCCGATCTCGTTGTCGTGAGGAGAATTCGCGAAGATGGCCGCTGTGGTTTCGGTCAGCCCGTAGGCCTGCAATACGTCGATGCCGAGATCGTGAAATCCCGCTTGCGATCGCTGGATCGAAACGCGATCCTCCGGTCACCAGATAGCGCATTTTCGGCCCCAACGTGTCGTGGACCTTGCGGAAAAAGATCCGGCCCGGCATTGATTCCGATCTTGCGCAGCGCCCGGTTGATGCGCCATCATGCCGCCGAAATCTTTCCCGGTGATCGCGCCGCGCTTCGCGATCTCCTGCATAGACGCGTTCGTGAATGAGGTAGAAGAATTGCGGAACGACGGCGAATGCGGTGATATTGCGCTCGCTCAAAGCGCGCAACAGTTCGGTCGTGTTCAAGGTTTCCAGATACACAACGCGCGAACCCTTCACCAGCGGCAGAAGCAGATTTGCCATCTGCGCCAGAACGTGGAACAGGGGCAGCACACCCAGCAGCGCATCGGTCGGCCCAAGGTCGACCCAATTGAATACCGCTTCGACCTCGCCCAGAAAATTGGCGTGCGTCAGCATCACGCCTTTCGGATCGGCGGTGGTGCCGGAGGTGTAGAGCAGGGAAGCAAGATCGTCGTCGTTCGCAGCGCGCGGGTTTGAACTTGCCGGGTCCGGCTTCGAAGATCGGCGGGAGAGTGGCCAGCCAGTCGGTCCGTCCACGGGCGTCGGTCATGCGGTCCGGGTCCATCAGGATCATGCCCATTTTCAATTCGGTTGCCGCCGGCCGCGCAACAGGAACGTGTTTCGGCATCGCAAAAAACCGCCGAGGTGCCGCTGTCTTTCAGAAGCTTTGTGACTTGATCGTCATGAAGAGCGGTATCCAGCGGAACCACGGCGCATCCCGAGGCGATGATTCCGAGATAACTCGGCGACCCATCGCGGGATGATTGTCGGCCAGGATAGCGAGCCGGGATCCTCGGGCGAATTTTGTTCTCGGTGATCCAGCGGCCCACGGACTCGGCCATGCGGCGCAGTTCCGTCGTAGGTGCAGCTTTCGATGTGATCATGGCGCTGCAGTTCCAGCGCGACGTTGTTCGGCCAGCGCTCGGAACATTCGACAAAGCGGTCGTAGAAGGTGGGCATGAGTCGTGGGGAATATACACGAAATGCCGCTGCGAACGCAGTGTTCGGTTCAGCCCGTCGCTATTCGGGAGTTTGTTTAAGGAAGGGGCTCGCGGGAATCTAGAGGGTCGATACCGTCAAGCCAGGTCGGGATTCATATTCCGAGTCGCGAAACACTCAATGGCCATTCGTCAATCAAGAACTCAATGCTTCTTCTGTGCCTTTTCAGACGCGGCAACGGCTTTGCGAAACTGTTCGACGGCCGGAACGTTCGGTGCTTTCAACGCATTTTTCGCCGTATATCGCCACAGTGGCGTCGAATGCTGCGAATAGGCTGCACCGCCTTTGTAGACTTCGAATGAGTCTTTGTCGCGTCCTACTTCTTTCCCAATGTGCGGACCGCTCTGCTGAGGTGTAAGTGTCGGGTCGCTCAGCGCAGGACCTCGCCCTTGGCTCGCCTCGATGCCAAGCCGCCCATCGCCTGGGCGCACACTAACGCGGTTGTCTGTCGGACCATTTTCAACGGTCGGCGAGACGATCTGTCCCGTTCCTGCGCGCACCGCGATGACCAAGTCAGCGTCGTCTCCCTCGACTACGTTGAATCGTCCCCAGGCTCTCAATGCTTCCGCGACTTGTTCACGCGCATTTGCATTATCCATGGGATGATTCAGCGACTGCCCAGCGTCGGGACTGATAACGACATACACCGTAGTAGCCCGCAAGACCGAGTCCGGCAGCGTGGTGTTTTTGTCTTTCGCGATAGCCGGAACCATCAGCGCCACGGTCTAGAGCCACCACGGAAGAACACGCGAGCATGTGATCATAAGAGGCCTCCCTGATTCAGACAGCATTAATGCGACCGGGGTTGCCCGCCGAGCCGTCTTTAGGTCCCAACAAAATGGTTCAAGGCTTGGCCGGCGGAGGCGTAACCGATTTCTCAGCATCGGCAAGCGCCTTGCGAAATGCTTCGACCGCCGAAACGTTCGGGGCTCTGCAGACAATCCTTCGAGATCAATCGCCATACCGGCGAAGCGTCGAGCGCATCACCAACGTCCCCTCGATACACGGCGAACATATCTTGCGATGGCCCAATCTCGTTGCTCATATGAGGTTGCCGGTCCATCGGATCGTTGTTTGGATCAGACATCGGATTCTGTCCGCGCTGGCCCCCAATTCGAACCGTGCTGTCGGTGCCTTGTGCGACTCCCCCTCTTTGATCGATGGGGCCACCCTTGATCGTGGGCTGCATGCCTTTGTCGTTCCCGGTCCGCACCGCAATGACTAGATCCGATTCCTCACCTTCCATCACCACCCGAAGCGTCCCCATTCCGTCAGGGCCTTCTCGACATTCTCGCGCGCGGTTGCATTCGCCCTCGGATGATCCAGCGGTTCTCCGGCGTCGGGTTATCACAACCCGCACCGTCTGCGCCCGCAACACGTATTCCGGGATAACAGACTTCTTTTTGTCCTTGGCGAAAGTGGCGCGATCAGGAGCGCCGCGAGTGCAACCAGAGAGGAAAGGCGAGCGGTCATAGGAGCCTCCGACCGAGCGCATTATACTGGTAAGGGGCGTTCAAGGTCCGCGAGGGACGGCCGCTGCATCGAATATGCTAGGCTTTTAAGATAGTATTTGGGCGTGCTCGCCCTCTGAAGGATTTCCCGTTTGATTAACCACTGCTAGGCAAGGTTTTTGGGACCAAGAACGAACGTGTCGTTAAGTCGCTGATGCCGAAGGTCGCGGCGATTAACGCTCTTGAGCCCGCAGATCCAGAAGCTCTCCGACGCCGAACTGCGCGCCAAGACGGACGAATTCCGGCAGCGCATTCAGGAGCGGCTGAGCCGGGTCACAAAGGAAGCGCCGTCCGGCGGCACCCCCGGACGGAGTGGGGAAGAGCCCGATTTCGATGAGCAGAAACAGTTTGAAAAAGAGGAGTACGAAGCTCTGCAGGAAGTTCTCGACGAAATTCTGGAGGAGGCCTTTGCTGTGGTTCGCGAGGCCGGACGCCGCGTGCTGAACATGCGGCACTTCGACGTTCAGTTGATCGGCGGCATGGTGCTGCACAAGGCACGATCTCCGAAATGAAGACCGGCGAAGGCAAGACGCTGGTCGCACTCTTCCGGTCTATCTCAATGCGCTGAGCGGGCGTGGCGTTCACGTGGTCACGGTCAACGATTATCTGGCTAAACGCGACTCGGAGTGGATGGGCAAGCTCTACCGCTTTCTCGGCCTGACCGTCGGCGTGATCGTTCACGATCTGGATGATGAAGAGCGGCGCGCGGCCTATGCGGCCGACGTTACTTACGGCACCAACAACGAGTTCGGTTTCGACTACCTGCGCGACAACATGAAGTTCGATATCAAGGATTGCGTGCAGCGTGGGCACAACTTCGCGATCGTCGACGAAGTCGATTCCATCCTGATCGACGAAGCTCGTACGCCGCTGATTATTTCCGGCGCGAGTGAAGAGTCGACCGACAAGTACTACAAAGTTAACCGCATCATCCCGAAGCTGGAAAAGGGCGAGGAGATCGAAGGCCCTCCGGCGAACCCGCGCAGCTTCACCGGCGACTTCGTGGTCGACGAGAAGCATCGCAACATCACGGTCACCGACGAAGGCTGGGAGAAAGTCGAGGAGCTGCTCGGAATCGGAAACATCGCCGACCCGGAGAACTGGCCGCTCAAGCATCACGTCGAGACCGCGATCAAGGCGCACGCGCTTTATCGCCGGGACGTGGAATACGTGGTCAAAGACGGCGAAGTCATCATCGTCGACGAATTTACCGGACGCATGATGCCGGGGCGGCGCTGGTCCGACGGACTGCACCAGGCGATTGAAGCCAAGGAAGGCGTGAAGATCGAGCGCGAGAACCAGACGCTGGCGACCATCACTTTCCAGAATTATTTCCGCATGTTCAAGAAGCTGGCGGGCATGACCGGTACGGCGGAAACGGAAGCCGCCGAATTCGACAATATTTACAAGCTGGAAGTCGTCGTGATTCCCACCAACAAGCAGATGCGGCGGCTGGAGAATCCCGACGTCGTTTTCCGCACGGAGAAAGAAAAATATTTCGCGGCGGCGGATGAAATCCAGAAGCTCGCCGCGAAGGGCCAGCCGGTGCTGGTCGGCACCACGTCGGTTGAGAAATCAGAGCGGCTCTCGGACCTGCTGAAGAAAAAAGGCATCAAGCACGTCGTGCTGAATGCCAAGTTCCACGAGCGCGAAGCCGAAATCGTCGCGCAGGCCGGGCGCAAGGGCATGGTCACCATCGCCACCAACATGGCCGGCCGCGGCACCGACATTCTGCTCGGCGGCAATCCTGAATTCATGGCCAAGCAGGAGATGGTGAAGAAGGGAATTGCGCAGCAGTTGCGCGTGGCGCAAGGCAAGATCGAAGGTCCGCAGGAAGATGGGGAGACCTCCATCTTCTATTACAACGGAAACGAATACACCGTTCCGACCGACAAGTGGACCGAAGCCTTCAACTCGCTACAAAATACAGACCGACAAAGAACACGATGAAGTAATCGCCGTCGGCGGCCTGCACATTTTCGGCACCGAGCGCCACGAGTCGCGGCGCATCGATAACCAGCTTCGTGGACGCGCCGGACGCCAGGGCGATCCCGGCTCCTCGCGCTTCTATCTGGCGCTCGAAGATGACCTGATGCGCATCTTCGCCAAGGAGTGGGTCTCGAACCTGCTGCAGCGCTTGGGCATGGAAGAAGGCGTGCCGATCGAATCGAAGCTGATCAGCCGCCGCATCGAGACCGCGCAGAAGACGGTGGAAGCCCAGCACTTCGAATCCCGCAAACATCTGCTCGAGTACGACGACGTGATGAACAAGCAGCGCGAGGCCGTCTATGGCTTGCGCCGCCGCTTGCTCGAAGGGCACGGATCAGAAAGATCTGATTCTCGAGGATTATGTTTCGGCGATTCTTGGCGAATTGATGGAGGAATATTGCCCGCCGAAGGCTCACGCCGACGACTGGGATATCAAGGGCCTGAAAGATGCCGTCTTTACCCGCTTCGGCGTCGACTTTCTCGCCGAAGGCGTGAAGACCGAAACGCTGAATCGCAGGAACTCGGCGACGCGATTTTCGAGAAGCTGAAAGAGCGCTACGACGCGAAAGAAAAACTCATCGGCCCGGACGCCATGCGCCATCACGAGCGCATGATCATGCTGAGCGTGATCGACCAGCAGTGGAAAGATCACCTGCTCAGCATGGATCACCTGAAAGAGGGCATCGGCCTGCGCGGCTATGGCCAGCACGATCCTCTGGTCGAGTACAAGAAAGAATCCTTCGACATGTTCGAAGCGATGATGCAGCGCTTCCAGGAAGATACGGTTCGGTATCTCTACCTGATGCAGATCATGGAGCGGCCTCCGGATCCTGGCAGCAGGCGGCAGCCTCCGGAGCAGCCAAGCGGGCAAGGTCCGGCGGCGTTCCCGCGCAGCATGGCGGAGATGGCAACGGTCGTCGTCCTCCGCGGATGGTTTCGACCTCAGCCGACGAACTGGAAGAGGCCTTCATGCGCCGCAAACGACGCGAACTGGAACAGGCTCGTATGGCCGGCGGCGGCGAAACGCAGCAAGTTCAGCAGGTCGTGCGCGGCCAGGAAAAAGTGGGACGCAACGATCCTTGCCCCTGCGGATCGGGCAAGAAGTACAAGAAGTGCCACGGCGCGTAGACTTCTCACGCGTCTTTATGGAACGGGCGCCGATCTTCGTTTTTCCTGCAAAAGCGTCATTCCGCATTTCAGCCGAGGAGGGATCTGGCTGAGCGGTCGAACCTAGGGTTATCGTCGAACGGCTTTGAAGGTCATCTCCTTGCGGAGCTCTTCGTTTCCTGCTTCCAGTCGGTGAACAGCGTTGCGTAATTCTTTGTGATGTAATCTGCGTCGAAACTCCAGTTTCTTTGCAGTCGCGTCGATCCACCGCGGTGGCCCTTCGATCTCGCAGAAATTTCCGATCGGCGTTTCGTCCACCACGACTTGTCCCTTGCTGTCCGTCCATTCCGCGCGAAATTTCTCATACCGAAACGTTGGAGAATATCCCAGAGCGCGCAGGATCGCATCCATCTCTTTCCCGTCGCCGACTCCAGTTTCCAGCTCAATGCGGCTTCTATGCTTCCGGGCTTTTTTCCGCTCTTGTGTGTGAGTTTCCATTCCCAGCCATACTTACGCAACCGCAGCAGTTCTTTTCGCGCCCGCAACAGCTCTTCCGGCAGGTCGTAGAGCGTATTCATCTCGTGAGTGCGTTTCGTTTTGAGACGAATCCGCGGCGCGCAGCTTGGCGACAATTTCATGGAGTTTTTTCCACCCTAAACTTAATTTCGATTTCCCGCGGCATCGTTATAAATTGTATTAGGTTCCAGATGGTTTCTCACCAGGTGCAATCGGTCCGGCGATCGGGGTTGAACGGATTTGCCCCCAGTTGACTTCTTCCAGCGGCCCGACCACGAAATTCCATGCCAGCGCGCCAATCCAGGCAACGCCTGCCCTGATGA
Source organism: uncultured Acidobacteriota bacterium (assembly GCA_963771765.1). Taxonomy (GTDB): domain Bacteria; phylum Acidobacteriota; class Terriglobia; order Terriglobales; family Acidobacteriaceae; genus Sulfotelmatobacter. The sequence goes on along the minus strand of CAVYUY010000015.1, from coordinate 192,079 downwards.
AGAATGGCCAATAGAACAACCCGGTTCGATCCAACAAGTATCCGGTGAGCGCAGGAGCTACCGCGCCGGCAAAGTTCCCCACAAAGTTCTGCATGCCGACCCATCGGCCAACCATTTGCGGGCCGGCCAAAGTTTGCGGAATCGCCCATGTTGGGCATGCACCGATGCCGAGGAACATCCCTTTGGTATCAGCATCCACGTGAAGATAGGCTCTGGCGCGACTGCGAGAACTGCCAGAAAGATTGCGACGCCACCGCACCCCAACGCCATGGAACCTTTCGAACGGATGTTGTCGAGGAGCCGGCACTGATCCAGCGATCCGAAAGTTTTCCCCAGATGCCCGCCGCGATCGCCGACATGACGAACAGTAATCCGCCGTCTCTGGCCATCGTATTCATGGAGAGGTGGCGCCCGCGCACCAGATAAAACGGCATCCACGTCACTAGAAAATATAAATAGTAATTGATGGAGGACTGTCCGATGCAGGTGCCCCACGCCGAGCGTTGGCGCAGGATGGAGCAACCCCGACCACGGAGCGCGGCAGCCGGGAGCCGCCGTCCGTGACGGCATCAACACGCCCACGGGAGAGCCAAAGCAATCCCAGCCAGGCCGAGAACGAGAAAAACGGACGCCATCCAAAGCGCCCAACGCGCTCCTCCGACCATTATGCCAAGCGCAGGGCCGAGCGACAGTCCCGCGATAATCATCGAATTGGCAAATCCCCGATGCTCTTTGAAATAGCCGTTCGCGAGAATTTTGCTGTAGGAGGGAAATGCGACAGACTCGCCCAGGCCCAGAATCACGCGCATGATCAGGAGCGCCGCGAACCCGTGCACGAGCCGGTCACCGCCGTGGCCGCCGACCACATAAAAATCCTGTGGCGAAGACCCACTTCACATCGACGCGATCCACCAGCCAGCCAGCCGGAATCTGCATCAAGGCGTACGTCCAGAAAAATGCCGAGACAGGTGCCGAGCTGCGAAGGCGAGATGCGCAATTCGTCTTTATCAAGGGCGCGGCAATCGAGAGATTACTGCGGTCGATGTAGTTGATGAGAACCGACAGGCTTAACAGAAACAGGACGCCGTTCATCCGGGGCTGCTGGGCGCTTCGTGGGTTGTGATGGAGGCATCGCGGAAAGCCGCACAATCCTACACCTGTGTCCACTTTGGTTCGCGGAGATCCGAGGTCGGACGGCATTCTCCGCGCCGCGATGCTATGATTTTTGACGATCAGCCCCTGATTGGCAAGCTATGAAAAATCTGTTTGAACCCGAGACAGTCGACGAAGTCATCTCGCGCGTCGAGGCCCTTGCAACCCTCGACACGCCATTGGGGAAAGATGGACGTGGCGCAAATGATGGCTCACTGTGCGGCGGCACTGGATATGGCTTCGGGAAACTCATTTTGCAGCGAGTCTTAATCGGCCGGCTGATTGGACCGTTCTTCAGACCGATCTACACCAACGAGAAGCGTTTCGCTCAAAACTACCCCACCGACAAGAAGTTGCTCATTGCCGATGAACGCGATTTCTCGCGCGAGAAGGAACGTCTCAAAGGATGCATCCAGGCGTTTCACGACGGCGGAGAGGCGGAGTGTACCCAGAGTCCGCATCCCTTTTTTGGAAACCTTTCGCCTGGCGATTGGAGCCGGGGAATGTACAAACACCTCGATCATCACCTGCGGCAATTTGGTGCGTGAGACGAGTCTTTTGGCCGAAACTCCGGCCAGTGATCAGCTGAATGTCGGCAACTTCACGATCGTCCTTAGGGATGGATTCCAAATGGCCTCCCGCTTTCGCCACGCGGCCATCCGCCTACGATTACGAACGTATTGAACCCTTTTTCGTGAAGTAGATGCGCCACCCGGGCGCTGGTCGCTTCGCGTGCTCATGTGCAATAGACGTAAACGTCCTTGTCTTTCGGGAGATCCTTGATCTCTTCCAAGATTGTTGGGTTCAATCCGGATTGATCCAACGATACGCTCAGCTCCGATGTCTGGTATCCGTGGCTCCGTACGTCGACGATCTGAACGCGATCTCCTTCTCCCTCGGACAAGCGCTTCGCCAGTTCCTGGACCTGGACGCGGGGAACGATGCGATACTTGCGAAACTTTCGAAACTGCAGGATTCGATAGATGGCATACACCACGAGCGCGCCGATCACGACGATTTCCATCGCCTTGTCCGGCAGCGTAGAACCCTTCAGGGTTGCCGCCAGAAAATCACGGCAGAGGTATCCCACCAGCAGGTAGGTCGTCGTGTAGAGCAGGGCACCCGCGAAGTCCAGCCGCAGGAACTGACCAAACCGCATTTTCATGCTGCCGGCCACGGCGCAGCCATCGTGTTCACGCCGGGAATGAACTTGGCGATCACCAGCGTGATCTTGCCGCGCTTGTAAAACGATTCCGCCGAACGAACTATGCACGTTTCCGGATTGATCGAAACGCGGCAGAGAAATCCCAGCAGAGCCCATCCAGTATGGCGTCCCAGCCAGAACTGAACCGTGTCTCCGATCAAGAGCGCGACCATGGACGGTAGCAGACTCCCGGGCCCGGACGTCGTATGGGTCGGGACGGCGGCTCCGGCTGCGACCAGAGCAATCGAGGCCGGGAAGGGCAACCCGATCGCCTCCGCAAACAGCACGGCGAACGTCAGCATATATCCGTTCCGCGCCACCATGGAGAGCAACTGATGCTTAACGATTGTTACAGTTAACTTTGATTCCCGAGAAAACGAATGGTTTCAGTATAAACAAAGCCGGGCGTGTCCGATGGAAAGACGCCCGGCGTCGGCGAGGAGGAGTCTCTCAGGAGGACTTCCTCGTCAGGGTGAGCAAGACGGCGGCTTCACTCGAAGTTTTCTCGCCCTGTCCGGGCCGGCGCGTCGAAAAACCAAGCGCCTTTCGTCTAAAGCTTCGACTTAAGCCGACGTCTGTTCGTTGATGAGTATCCCGAAAGGAAAGGCCCCAGCGACCCGCCTTTCGTCAGGTGCCAGGGGGAGAGCTTGAGGTGCGTCGCCGCGCCTCATCGCATGCCAGTGCGTCTCTTTAGCTTTCCGTTGCGGGTGACACTTCCGTCAACTGCGAGTGATTTTCGTATGGATTCCGAAGAAATTCTGTGGTCGGTGTCACGTCACAACGTGATGAGAATCATGCTAAATGCAGGAAAGTTTGGGAAGAAAGATTGCTGTTACGGGCTCCTGGAAACTATACCTAACGACACCGAGCGCCCGTAACAGCTCGCGTTTCACTTACTTGGTCATTGTGTCGGTCTTTGCTCCCTTGAGCATTTTCACGCTCATCACATGGATGGCGTTCTTGTCCGTATACACATGGGCGCTCAGCTGGACGTGGTGACCGTCATGATCCTTTAGCTCTTCAGGATTCATAACGTCCCAGCTCTTGCCGTCTTTGTCGTTAACAAAGGAAACCTTGTCACCTTCAGCTTTGACGGTGCCCTTCAGTGTCATCAAAGGCGCTTTGGCCGATGCATCGGCGGACGGTGCCGCCATCGTGCTGTCCTGCTGGGCGAAGGCGCTCAGGCTCATAACGAACGTCAGTGCAAGCAAACAAACGGCTAATCTCTTCATTGGATGTGTCCTCGATTTCTAGATTTGTTAACCAGAACCGCTTACTCCTATTACGTAACTGGACCGTGAACGGATTTGACCTGGAGTAGCACGCCAAGGTTCGGTGTCGTCCCGAGCCTGCGGGTTGCCTCAAAACAGGCCGAACCGGTCTTCAACGAGGAATGATCAGGAAGGGGGAGAGGGAACTGCTACGTGTGTCTACTTGTCTCGGGAAACCACAAATTCAGGAGCCCAAAGCAGCGCGCGCTTGATTTCCGAGTCAGGAAAGGTGCAGATGGCCTTCTGAGCGGACTCCGCGTACTCCACGGCACGCGCCGTGGCTGCCTCCAGCGATCCGTATCGCTGCAGGATTTCCAGAATCTGCGCATGGGTCACGCCATTGAACGCGCCGTTATCGCAGGACGGTCTCGATCTTGTGCGCTCCTCGGCGACGTGCAACGCTCCAGCGCGTGAATCACCGCCATCGTCGCCTTGCCTTCGCGCAGATCGCTGGCGACCGGCTTGCCCAGCACATCTTCTGAAGCCGTCAGATCAAGCACATCGTCGACGATCTGGAACGCCATGCCGAGGTCGTGCCCGTACTTGCCCAAGCGCCGCTTCCTGCTCGGGCGTGGCCCCGCCCAGAATCGCTCCCAAGCCGCATGCATACGGAGAACAGGCAGGCCGTATTGCGGAAGATCAGGTCGAAATACTCGTCGAGCGAGATGGAGCTAACCGAGCTTCTCCATTTGCAGGAGTTCGCCCTCAACCATCTGTTGCGTCAGCTCAATCAGCGTGTCGAGGATGCGGAAGTTCCGCTCCTGCACCGCGACCTCGAAGGCCTGCATGTAGAGCCAGTCGCCGGCCAGCACGCATTTCGAGTTTCCCCACTGGGTATTCGCGTCAGGCCGCCGCGGCGCGTCTTGGCCTCGTCAATGATGTCGTCGTGGACGAGCGTGGCCGTATGGATAATTTCGACGACCGCGCCGAGACGCACCGCGCCCTTGTCCCCGGTAATCGAACAGCTTGGCCGGAAGAGAAATAAGAAGCGCCGGAACCGGACTGCGCTTACCGCCTCCGTTCCTGCGCAGATATTCACCAATCTCGGTTATAGCTTGCACGGCGATACGGTATCTTGCCCGAACTCGTCTCGAGCGCAGCGAGATCGTCGTGCAACAGATCGAAGACTTCTTTCGCGTTAATGATGCGGTGCGCCGGAATCCTCAGTACCTCTGCGTTTACTCCAGTTGGTCCTGTAATTCGTAAACCGCAAATCGATTCCGAATCGTGTCCGCGGCAGCATGGCGATGACTTCCTGTAGCGTGTCGCGGTCTTTGCCGCTGATGCGGACCAGGTCCGCCTGAATGGAAGCCTGCGCTTTTTCTTCGAGTCCTTCACCAGATCCACGATTTCTTTTGCTTTCTCGATGGGAATGCCTTGCTGCATGGTGACTTTGGCTTCGCTGTTCCGCCCGCGGCCGCTTGACCGCGCCTAGGTCAGCCCTTTAGCGACACTCCGCGCTTCACCAACTTCGCTGCAAAATGTCGTTCACCGCCTTCAGTTTGTATTCGTCGGCGGAATGCAGCATGATCGCGTCTTTTTCCAGCTCGATATTCGACTTCGAATCCTTCAGGTCGAACGCGTGTGGATCTCCTTCATCGCCTGTTGGATGGCGTTCGAGACTTCCTGCAATTCGATCTTGCTCACGATGTCGAAACTGTTCTCGGGCATGAGTTCAAACCGTTCTGAAATAATGAATCTTACCTTGAGGGTAACAGAACTCAGGGGTTTAGCGGGCGCGAAATTTTCGCTTTCAACCGTTTCAGTCAATTTGAAAAAATTGTAAAAATTGCGGGATGTTTGCTGGCCGACTTCTTCCATGGTTAATCCGCGGATTCGCCGAGCTTTCGCGCAGTTTCCTTTACGAAGGCCGGTTCGTTGCGCTTGCCGCGATGAGGGACGGGCGCCAGATAAGGGGAGTCCGTCTCAATCACATCCGATCCAGCGGAACTTCGAGCGCTGCATCGCGAATCGGCTGGGCTTTTGGGAACGTGAAGTTGCCGGGAAAAGAAATCATGAAGCCCATGTCGAGCGCGCGGTGGGCTTGTTCCCAGTTTCCGGTGAAGCAGTGCAGAATGCCGCCTAATCCGTTTGGCGTCCAATGATGTTGCGATCAGGCCGAGGCAGTCTTCCCACGCGTTGTCGCTGCCGTCCGATGGACGGCAATGAATCACGATGGGCAGCTTCGCCGCCGCGGCCAAATCCATCTGCCGGGGAAGACCTGCTTCTGTGTTTCTCGGGTGATGATCGTAGTAATAATCGAGGCCTATCTCGCCCCAGGCGATCACCTTCGGATGTCGCGCCAGTCGCTCCATGGTCTGGGTAGGCCGCATCATCGGCGAGCCGGGCTTCATGCGGATGGATTCCTACGGTTGCGTACATTAACGGATATCTGTCCGCGAGTCGAATGCCGGCATCAAGATTCGGAGGGCCGTCGCCGTTCCCGATGGCTACGATTGTCTCGCATTCCAGCCTTCCGCGCCCGACCGATCACTTCCTCGTCGGTCTGAATCGAACCGCTGACATCGAGATGTGCATGATAATCGACGAACATGTCCGTAGTTTATCGCATCGGTTTCGGCTCGAGATTGGCGCGGGCGGAGCTGGGCGCTCGCGGCATACAGTTTTCGCTCTATCTATAAATTTCCACGGAGCGCCACAAAAGTACCTAGCGACGCGCGTTGGGCTGGTCGAGCGAGAAGCAGCGCAAGCATCTTCCGCTGGACCTCGGCGTGCAAGGGATTGAGTGGGGGCAGGGTCCGATGCATGATTTTGGGATATTCGACTTGCGAGCCAGGGCCAAGAGTTTGAACGCCGCCTCCCCAACTGACCGGACAGCTCGTCTGCTACTACTGCTTTCCTCTCCGCTACTACTCGCGCCGTTGGCCGCTTCGGGGCAGACCGCCGCAACCAATGCTTCTCTCTGAACCGTTGTGCAATCCATGGAGCGGGCTCAGTCGGGAATTCAGATGGCTCGCCATGTGACCAGCGAGATCCGCATCCCGGCTCCCCGGCTAGTATTTCCAGCGATTCCGAGGTTGTGGCCGAGGTGGATTTCACTGCGCCGGGGAAATATTCACTTCACAGGCGTTCGGGTGGAGTTCGAGCGGAATACATCGTCAAGAACGTCGTTCAACATGAGATTGAACTCGCCGAATCCCGCCCAAAAGTCTCAGACCACGGCGTTGAACCGGCGAAACTACGACTTTCAGTATCTTGGGCAAGATGTTCTGGATGGACATGTTTGCCACCTGCTGCGAATTGTCCCCGAAGCGCCAGCAATCTGAACTCATCTCCGGGCGGGCCTGGATCGACAAGGACTCGTTCCTCGTTCGGAGAATTGAGGGAGATCTGGCGAAATCACCGTCGTGGTGGGTCAAGAACGTTCATGTGGACCTGCACTTTGCATCATTCGAGGGCGTGTGGGTTCGAACGAATACACGGGCGATCGCGGACGTGCGCTACTTCGGCGCACAAGAACTGACCTCCCGTGTGTTGAACTACGATCCGGCTCCCATTGAAGTGAAGAATTCCAGGCGATGGATTACTCCTCTTTCCGCCTCGGTCGCCGCGCACTAACTCAAGAAGATCGCACATCGCATTTTGAAAACGGTAGCGTCCCGGCGCAGCAAACGTTTACTATGTGGCGGTTTCTTCCGAACTGGGGGCCTCACATGGTCGGACGTCGCCGCTTTCTTCGCACTTCCATCGCTGGTGCGGGCGCTTTATTTGCAGCAAAAGTATCCAAGCCCTTTGCCTGGGCGCAGGCCAGTTCGACCGATTCACGGATTGAAATTCTGGCCAACGAACCACTGGGGTGATTTCGCCGAACCTTTACGACCACTTCACCGAGAATCTGGACGGCGTGATCTATGACGGAATTTGGGTGGGCCCGAACTCGAAAATCCCAACGTCGATGGAGTTCGCAGGAACGCCTCGACGAGATGCGGACGATCAAGGCTCCGGTGGTGCGTTTTCCCGGCGGATGTTTCGCCGACAGTTACGACTGGCGCGATGGTGTTGGGCCGGCCGGGACAACGGCCGCGACGGTCGAACTTCTGGGGCTGAGGGGAAGCGCCCGGTGGCAGGCGGCAGCGATACGATCCAAACGAGTTCGGCACCAACGAGTTCGCGCATTTCTGCAAGCGCATTGGAAGCGAGCCGTATCTTGCGGCGAACGTGCGGAGCCTGCCCGCGGAAGAGTTCGACCACTGGGTCGAATATTGCAATTCTCCGGCGGGCAGCACGACCCTTGCGGATGCGCGCGCCGAAGACGGATACAAGGAGCCGTTCGACGTGCGCTACTGGGGAGTGGGGAACGAATCCTGGGGTTGTGGGGGAACTTTACCCCGGAGGAATATGCCGAGGAGTTTTGGGGATTTTCGACCGCCGTGCCGGAGTTCAGCGACGCCGGCCTGATCCTTCGTTGGGTCTGGCCCGAATGTTGACGACTGGTCCTGGACGCGCGGATTTTTCGAGGCGATCGCCCGCAACGGGCACGGCCGACTGCGACGCGTTGGGTTTTGGCGCTGCACTATTATACCTGGAACCTGAGCCGCGGCAGCACCCGCTACGGGGTTGAAGGCAAGGGCGACGCCGCTGCACTTCGATGCCTGTGGATTGGTATGAACTGTTGCGTGAAGGCGATCGGATGGAAGGACTGATCACTGGCCACTGGCAGATCATGGGCGGGAAGATCGGAAGCATGCGGTGAAGCTGGTCGTTGACGAATGGGGTCCGTGGTATCGGCCCGGCAGCGCAGCGACGCCGGGCGACCAGTTGGAACAGATGCCGACCTTGCGTGACGCGGTGTTCAGCGCCATGACGCTCGACATGTTCAATCGCCATCCCGAGAAAGTCGCGATGGCCGCCTGCGCGCAACTGATCAATTGCCTGAACAGCCTTTATCTGGCGCACGAAGACCGTTTCGTGGTGACACCGGTCGGCCACGTGTTCGCAATGTACGCCTCGCATCAAGGCGGTCAGGCATTGCGGACAATTTTTTCTTGCCCGACCTCAACTACGATCGTGACGGCAAGCCAGCGACGTTCTGGGGATTGAAAGGTTCTGCCTCCCTGCGCGATAAGGCCCTAACCTTGACCGTCGTCAATCCTCACGTCAGCGAATCTCGCGAGGTAGAAATAACTGTGCGCGGTGCGAGCATACGATCCGGTTCGAGTACGATGCTGGCGAACGCCGACATTCACGCCCACAACACTTTTGAGCATCGTGACGTGGTCGTTCCAAAAACGGCGGCCGTGGAGATTAAAGGAAGAGTACTGAACTACACGTTTCCGCCCGCATCCGTGACGAAACTTGCACTGACTCTTAGCCTAGCAAGATAGGGCTGGTGATCGGGAGAAGTGGCCTTCAGACGCGAAGCCGGATTCTTCGTGCGAGTCCGCGCACCCGCGCCACGAGTTCCAGCGGTTGGAACGGCGTCTCTACATATTCATCCGCTCCGAGTTCGAGAAACCGTACTTTCGTATTTAAGTTGGAGTGTGCTCCGAGCACATCAGAGCGCTGTCTGGAGCGAGACTCCCGGACCCGCAGGAACGTAGGAATCGACAGGGAATCGGCATCCACTCCCAACAGAATCACTCTCGGTGCTCGCGACGGGATCACAGTTCTCCCGATATCGACTTCGGCGACAGAACTGACATCGAAGCCCGCATTCTCAAATAGTTGTGTGAGAGCCGAGAAGATCCCGAACAATCCACTAAAAGAACATTCTCTGTCATGACTCGACATCCTGAGAAAACATGCAGGCAGGCTGCCCCAGTCCACACTGCTTCTTCATCCTGAGCGTCGATCCCACTGACGATGTCAACAAGTCGTAAATCTGGTGTCAAGGATTTCGGACTTTCGCGCTGAATACTCAGGCGCGATGCTTCGCGGCCTGCTCCTCCACTCGATACATCGATTTAACAAGAATGTGACTGATCCGTGACAAGCACCATCGACGCTGAACGATACGTTAGCGCCAGTGACAGTTTTTTCGACCGCATTGGACGTGAGTGTGACAGAACGGCAAGTCCAGAAAATTAATCAGGTCGCCCAATTCGGCGACTTCTCGTGGACTTCCGCAAAATGGAGCTCTGCCGCGCGGATCAACCTGTGGTGCTGACTCTGCAAGAGTTCAAAGTACTCAAGTTTTTAGTATGCAGGCCACAGATCGTCATCTCGCGACAAAAGCTCATTGGATCGGCATGGCCCAAGCGCGAGCGTTCAAGCCATCGCACTGTCGATAACTGCATCGCCAGGCTGCGGCAGAAGATCGAAAGCAATCCCGAGTGCCCGGTTTTTATTCGCACGGTCCACGGTGTTGGTTACAAGTTTGTGCCTCAGGGAACGAAACGCTCGTAGCAGCGGACTGTCCCAGGGTGAGAAATTTCGGAGGAAACATGGCGATTGCGACCTTGAAGCGAATCAGTTTGCAGCTGGCATCCATAGCAGTCCTCTTGTTTGCGTAAATCCAGCGCATGCGATTCCGGCCTTCGCTCGCAAGTATGGCCTGCCATGCTCCGCGTGCCACGAGGCGTGGCCGATGTTGAACAATTTCGGCCAGACCTTCAAAGATAACGGATATCAGCTCGGCAACGGGCGGATGCACCTATTTTTCAGGAGCCATCGTACTGGCCAGTCATGTTTCGCACTCAGGTCTTCTGGCACCGCGAGAGCAACAACCGTCAGGCCGTGGGCCCCTTCCCGGAAATCCGTCACTCGGCAAATCCGATCAACCGTTACCTCTTCAGGCTTCGACTTGGCCGGCGTAGACATGATCACGGCCGTTACTGTATACAAAATATTACCGCTTCGTTCAGCCATTTATCGGAAATAACAGCATTTCTTTGTCTCAGGCCTGGGCCCGCCTGGACAAATCTAGGGGGCTCGCATTGGCTCAACGTAAAAGTCGGAAAGTTTGAACTGGATGAGCCAATCTCTCAAGAGCGGATGCTTATCCTCAACAACACTGGCGGTGCGTACTACAACTACTTCTTCACGCCTCCGGGCGACAGAAACTTTTTCGGCGGCATCGGCTTTTGATCAGCTCGGCGTCGAGTTGCAAGGACACTCCGCCAACGACTACACGCGGTACTCCGTCGCATTCCTCAGCGACGGCGACGGGCAGACCGGGCTTTCCGCATCAAAATCAGGCATACGACGTTTATGCGAACTTCAATGAGTCATTCGAAGTGCAGAAACTGGGAAGCCAGCAGGTCGGAGTGTACGGATTTGTCGGCGAGTCACCAACCTTCTTCCCAACGAGTCTGGTGGAAATCCGATTCCAGGTACAGGTCAGGGCAATCGGAGCTTCTACCGCCTCGGAGCCTACGGACACTGGTACATTGCAAGAAGTTCGACTTCTACACATTCTTCATGCGCCGGTACCAACAACGTTTTTCTCGGCAACGGTGTTGCCTCGAACCAGCCGCAGAATTTGCCCGACTGGCGCAGCAGCACCCGACATGGAACAGTCGTTAAGTCGAAGGCCACTACAATCCGACTCCCCGGTGGATACTGACAGGGCCGGTTAGAACTTGCTCGCATGTCTAGACGGGCGAATCCGTTGACTCCAATCCAACCTCGGCAATCTCGATACCTGGACCGTCGGATACCGCTGGTATCCAATTATGAGTCCGCGCGCAGGTCTTGACGTTAATGCAGGAATACTGCGCACATCATCAATGCCGGCGCGTCGCCCATAACGGGGCGAGACGATGCCCGCAACAGCTACCTGATGGGTTTTGACTGGGATTCTCTAAGGAGAGTGATGGTTGGTGCGCTCGACAATGAAAATAACTAACACGGCAATGCTTCTCCTGTGCGCTCTATGGGGAACGGTGGGCGCCGCGCAAGACACCCATATCGGCAAATTCACGGGCGACGCCAAGCACGGCAAGGCGCTCTACGAGCGTTTCTGCATATTTCTTTCATGGCGCGCAGGGCGACGGGCAAGGTGAGAGTGCCCCGTACATTAATCCGAAGCCACGGGATTTCACAAAAGCTGTTTTCAAATGCCGGTCGACGCCGAGCAGCACTGTGCCCCTCGATACGGACCTATTACAGCACAATCACGAGGGGAATTCACGCCAGCGGAATGCCTTCATGGAAGCCCCTGTTGCGGCAGGAGCGAGTTGATCTGGTGGCCTATATCAAGACGTTCTCCACCGCTTTCCAGGAGGAGAAGCCGGGTGAACCGGTGGAGATACCGCCAGAACCTGCAAACTCTGCTGACAGCATCAAGCGTGGAGCCGATCTTTTCCAGAGCATGAATTGCTGGCGGTGCCACGGAAAGGCGGGCGCGGTCACGGGCCATCAGCTGCGACACTCACAGACAACAAGGGAAATCCGATTACGCCCTTCGATTTCACGACTGGAGGGCAATTCAAATGCGGTGAGTCCGACCAGGATATGTTCGAGATCTCGTCACCGGCCTTGATGGCACACCCATGCCGTCTTTTGTTAGCGCCATAACCGCAGACCAGAGGGGGATGTAGTGCACTACATTCGCACGCTGAGTGCGCCCAAGGCGCGAGAGCAAGCGAAGAATCAGCCCAGCTGCTCAGTAGCAGCTCTTGGCCTTCGAACAATTCGCAGGTGGCGCCGCTCTGCCTCCTCTTACTTTCATGCAGCGGTCCTCGCCAGAAGAGAGGACAGAAAGTTGGCATTCTATGAAGAAGTCTTATTATTTGTTTCCGTTCCCGCTCGCTCTCATCACGGCTCTCCTGATGAAATCGCGGTATCGCCGGTTTTCGGGCGTCCACCGGATGCAGCCTCTTCGTTGAAAGGCACTGTGAAATTTGAGGGGACTGCACCCAAGCCGACGCGCATCGACATGTCGCAAGATCCGCTTTGTGCGAAAGCTCATTCGACTCCGGCGACAACAGAAGAAGTCGTCGTGGGAGTAACTCTGGACTGGAAAATGTGGTCGTCTATGTGTCTGACGGGCTCACAACCCACACCTTCCAGACTCCGACCCAGCCGGTCACCTTCGAGCAAAGGGCTGCCAATACAAGCCGCATGTTCCTGCGATCAGGCCAGTCAGAAACCTGAGATCGTCAACAGCGACGAGACCACGCACAACATTCACCCGAATCCCAGTAACAACCGCGAATGGAACATGACTCAGCCGCATGGTGCGCCATTGGAGCAAACATTCGCGCGGGAAGAAATCGCAGTGCCGATCAAGTGCAACGTACACCCCTGGATGAAGGGATACATCGCGGTCTTCAAGCATCCTTACTTTTCGGTTACCGATAAGGACGAGGCTTTGACATTAAGGACCTGCCGCCCGGTACCTACACGGTTACTGCGTGGCAGGAGAAGCTCGGAACCCAGACTCAAAAGGTGACAATCGCGGCTGGGGAATCGAAATCGCTCGACTTCACGTTCAAACAATAACCTGAAATCGGGCGTTCGACCGATGAGCTCACGACAGCAAAAACTACTGCTTCGTGAGCTCGTCTTGCCTTGGAATGTAAAGTGAGCAAACACACCTGCGACAGATCGCGTTGTGTTCCACGTCGAGTTGCGATCGGAACTGCAGGGCATGGGGACTGTTCAGGATCTCAGGAAGAGTTTGGTTATGGAGATTCTCCAATACCGGATGGAAAAAACAGGGTCGTACGTCGCCTGACGCTTCGATCACGGTTGACACCCAGGGCGATTGCAGCGCGGCGCAACATGTTCGGCCTGTCGCAGATGAGCTCGAAAGTGCTGCACGATGCGCCGCAGTTTTCCGGGAGACTCCACAATGAACCCAGGCCCAAGCTTCGAGCGCTCACGATGCAAGCGTTCCATTTCCAGCTCAAGTTCGCTCGGTCTCTTTCAATGTCAGTGCGACACGGCTTGTCCGGTCCGGAAGCCAGCCTTCGGGCCGATTGAAAGCGCTGGACGTCAGATCGGCCGCGAGAAACGATACGGATGCCAATCCGATCTGCTTAGCGTACGCCGCTACCGCGCAAAGCGAATGATGATTGGCTTTTTGTACAGTACAGCGCGCTCGCACCACGAAGTCGGGTCGCAGTCGGTGCAGTTCGCGCACCCCGTCCGCCATCTTTTCGAAAAGCCTCAGGGATTCGGCGAATTGCGTTGTGAACCGCGGGCGGACCGTCGAGCGAGACGATCACATCGTCGACCGAATCGACAACGGCTTGCGCCTGCTCTTTTAACAAGAGGCCGGCAGTCAACAAGGTCACCGGCTGCCCACAGAGCGCAGCATCTGTGCCAGCCAACTCCACTTCTCGTCGAGCTGAGGCTCGCCTCCTGAGAAGACAACCCACCGGACGCCCAGTTTCTTGAACGATTCCATGTGTCGGTCGAGGTCCGCCGGGGTGATCTGCTGGGCTTCGCGAATCCGCCAGATATCACACATTGCGCATCGGCAGTTGCACTGGTTGTGAGATAAAATCACGGCGACGGGAAGGGAATCGATCTTGTATCCGCCAGTACGGCACGATTTTCCAAGTTCGAAATCGAGACCAGGGAGCTCATCGTTCAGCCAATCCTTAGCGGAGTATTGTTTCGGTTAGGGTGGATCAACACATGGTCCGCCCAGACGCGGATTCCGCGGGAACACGGCTAGCCAACATAATCCACTCGTTCGCAGAAATGAAGTATGCGCGGATGCCGCCGTGCCAAAGCATAAACGTAGCTAGGAGGCACGGCAATCCCAATGCCTTTGATCGACTCGGACGCGAAAGTGCGAGCTGAATGACCGAGCGAGGCCTTCTCGTTGGATAATGTACTCGGACGAATGCCCCATCCGCGACTCGCGCATAGATCCGCCTCGCCTTCAGCGCCGAAAGGCTTTTCGTGTCTCCCCATGTCCGAGATACCAGAGTGTTTCCCGGGCACAGCAAGACCCCATCCAGCAAAGCATCACGTCCGCCCTCGGTTTCAGACCTCGCGTGGCTGGCCGAAGACGTCGAGATCTTGCACACAATTCAAAACGCCGAAATTCGAACGCTCCATCGTATGGGTTAGTTGGGCTAAATCTGTCGATATCTTCGGCGCGCAACACCAGCGGCCTAACGAGATGCTGCAGCCTGTCTGCTTGGATGCGCTGGGTCGTGACCGCAATCATCTCGGTGAACTATCGCAGGCTGTTACATGCACTTCGCGCTTTCCCAGGAACGACGCATCGATACCCGTTCCGCATCCGATTTCCAGGACGTGTTGACCGGGATGAAACACCTTGGCCAACTCGTTCCAGACCGGAGCCCGCTGAGCCTGCCGATCCATGAATACGTAAAGCTTTGATCGTACCGGCCAGCGATCGCGTCAAATGGCGCACGGTACACGTGTTGTTGAGCGGCCGACATGGTCAGACCTCGACCTCGGACATCGTTGCCTGCAAACCCGCACGTGCCTCCGCAATCCCGTTCTGCAGCGCGGCCAGCGACGCAGCGTCCGCGTCGGGCTTGTGCCCCAATCTCTTCAGTTCAACTTCGCTTCGCAGCAACTTGTCGGCAAACCGGTAAAACTGGCGCGAATGGCGGTTGCGAACCTGGAAGTCGCGATCAGAACTTTGACTCCAATGCCTTCGCGTTCTCGACGCGGTCCGCAACTTCGAGAAGTAAGGTGTGCCCTTGATCGGATATGCGACGGTCGTGAAAAAGATATCCGGATCGGTCTTCTTGACGTGCTCAACGGTGGCTTCGATGTCCGAGAGCTCCTCGCCCTCGTAGCCCCACATCAGGAACATTCCTGTTTGAATTCCAACCGAACGGCACAGCTCGACCGACGTCTGAACCTGTTCGACCGTGACACCTCGTTCCATGGCATCAAGAATTCTCTGCGAACCGCTCTCCGAACCGATCCAAACCGAAAACATCCGATCTCTGCCAGCGTCTCCACAACCTTTGTGTTCAGGCGATCGGCCCGCGAGATGCATTCGAACGGGAGTTTGATGCCCCGCTTCTTGAGTTCTTCGGCATATTGAAACAACCAGCCGTGATGGATGGTGAAGACATCATCAGCCATCCATGCCATCTGGGGTTGATAGCGATCGATGAGCCACTCGAGTTCGTCTGCGACCGATGCCGGCTTTCGACGGCGGTGAGTCTTTCCAAATACTTCGTGGCTGCACCATCGGCAGTGATAGGGGCATCCTCGCGCAGTAATCAAAGAAACGGATCCCATCCCGTGGTGTGTGCGCCAGACCTCGACATATCTCGCAGTGTCGATCGATTCGCGAGCGGGCCAGGGCTGGGCATCGATATCTTTGATTTGTTCCCTCGGTTTGGTGCGAACCACAGATCCGTCAGGCCCGAGAAAGGCGATCCCGTCAATCTTGTCGAGCTGTGTCGAATGCGCTGGCCTGCAGCGCCGGAACTAACTCCTTCCAGCGTGAGCTCACCTTCGCCGATGACGACCACATCCGCCCCTGCCGCGAGATATTCCTGAACATAAGCGCCCGGCTCTGGTCCACCGACGAGGGTTCGCCAGCCCGCTTGCTTCGCAGCGCGAAGAATCTCGATGACGTTCGATCTCGTCATCAAGTTCGCATAGATGCCGATCACCGATGGCGGGCCCTTTTTCAGCAAGTCCCACAAATCCTGGCGCGACGAAAACGTCGAATCGAAGACTTCGACATTCAGGCCCTTCTTCCGCAAGTGCGAACAGATATAAAGAATTCCCAGAGGAGGATAGGGCTTCATGATCTGAAGCTCCTTGGGATCTTCGTAGAGAAAATAACCGTGGGTAAGAAGGATATCCATGCAATGGATTAGCTGGCGAGCACGTTCAACAATTCCTCGAAGCTTGTCGCGTACACTGGCGCTTGTAACTGAACGACGTTCTCGCCCGGAAAGCTGTGGAGCATCGTCGGCCGTGGATTCCGGCAAGTCTTTTCGAGCTTCATCACCCGCTTCCACAAGTCATCCGGATACGGCTGCTCTTCTTTCGCGGGCGAAGCGGAGGAGTTCCAGAGATCTACCTGTGCGTGCAGGGCATCATGCAGCGCGCGATAAAACTCGTTGGTGTACGCGCCTTGAAACATCATGGCCATATCTTCACTGTCGGACCAGTTCGTCTTTTCGCCCAGTTGAGCCCTCACGCGCTCATAGAATTTAGTTCCGGGCAGAGGATAAGAAACGGATACCCCAATGTCGTCTGGCCTGGTGTCACGGACGAGTTTGATCGTGTTCTGAATGTCTTGCCAATTCTCGCCGGTGTAGCCGAACTGAAGAAAATAGCAGGCGCGAATTCCTTCGTGCCGGAGGTTCTCGCGAGCCATGGAAATCTGATCGACACGCGTTCCTTTTTCCATGGCGTCGAGAATTTTCTGCGATCCGGATTCGACGCCCATCCAGACTTCTGCGCAACCGGCGCGGCGCAGCGAGCGGACGTTCTCCGCGCTCATCAGGTCAACCCGCGACTGCATCTTGAAGGGAATCGCGGCGTCCAGCCGCTCCACCTCAATCGCGAGTTCGCGAACCCACTTCGGGCGCAAGCCGAAAATATCGTCAGCAAACCACAGGTGCTCCGCTCCAAAGTCATACTTCAACTGCCGCATTTCTTCGGCGACCATTGCAGCCGAGCGGATCGTAAACGAGTCTCCGTAAATCGGCTTGGCGCACCAATTACAGCGGTAAGGGCAACCGCGGCTGGAAACGATGTTCATTGAGAAGTATCCATGCGACGATTTCCACGCATCCCGATACTGGGCTACATCGATTAGATCGCGAGACGGAAACGGCAGATGATCCAGATCGCGCATCAACGTGCGCGAACCGGTTTTCACGACTTCATGGCCGTTTCGGAGATACGCCAGGCCCGGTACTTGCTCGAGCGCGTCGTCCTCACCTCGCATCAGGTGCGTCACGGCTTCAATCAGCGTCCACTCCGCTTCACCCAGCAACACGCATCGAAAGCCCTTTTGTAAGTAATCCAAACTGTGATCAGAAGAGTCTGACCCGTTGACCAGAACCGTTGCCCCTGCGCGTAGAGATGCTTCAAGAATCTCATACGCGACTTCCCGCATCCGCGTGAGGCACATCTTGGAGAGGAAATTGAAATTGTCTTCGTACACCACGACGATGCGCGGCTTGTGCCGGTCGAGCGCAGCCTGGAATTCCTTCTGCGGATCGTTGAGCATCGTGTCAAACACGGCGACTGATATCCCGGAACTACGCAGCAGGGAAGCGGCATAGAGCGTGCCGAGTGGAAGGTACGGCTGCATCTTTCGCGTTTGCTTGCGGTCGTAGTAGAGGTGATAGGAATGCGTCAACAAAACATCGGTCACGTGGTCGCCTCGATCAGTAGCTGATTTCCTTAACAAACCTCTTGCGTGCGTTCGGCCAAAGCTCTACCAGTAAGAAGTGATCGTTTCGTCACGACTTTTTCCACCGTGCGCGACAACCACAGTTCCCACGGAAACGAGTAGCTGCTCTTGCCAATCCGCCAACGGACAGGCGCTCCCAGAAGCCGCCGGACACCCCTGCGCGCCCAGGGAAGTTTCTTCGTAACCTTGCGAATCTGATTGTTCAGCAGGAAATATTCGAGGCTGCGCCGAAGTTTCCGCAATTCTTCGCCGCGGAGCCAGGGCAGAACATTCGTGCCCAAAGCCAGAATTTCCCATTCTTCCAAAGTCTGAGGTTCGCGCACTCCCATTTCCTTGAGTTGCGGCCAGATCGGAATTCCAGGATACGGAGTAAAAATGTTTGGCGAGAAGCTGACGTTGGGATATTCCTTGGCGATGTCGCTCATGACGCGGAATGTCTCCTGGCGATGAGCGTCCGTTTCTCCGGGATATCCGAGGATGATATTGAACACGACGTGAATCCCGGCGAGACAGGTCTTGCGCGCTGTCTCCACCATCTGCTCGACGTGCTGAAAGCGCTTGTTCATCATCGTCAGCACTTCCTGCGAAGCAGACTCCGTGCCAAAACCGATGTGCTGCACGCCGCTTTCGGCGAGCAACTGGATGTCGTCGTCACTCATCAGCGACAAGAAATCAGTAGATGTTTGGAAATCCCAATGAAACTTGGTCCCGGCTGCGATGATCCCCTTGGCGATCGCTACGGCGCGTTTTCGATCGACAAGAAAATTCGAGTCGAAGAAAGGCACATGTTCGATGTTGTATCGCGGAACCAGATCCGCCAGTTCATCGACGACGCGCTCGACGCGGTAAGCGTTGAAGCGGCGCTTGTAGAAAACCATGTCGGTGCAATAGTTGCATTGGTAAGGACATCCCACGCTGCTGGTGTACGCGAGCTGGCGCACTCCCGACACAGCCGCATAAATGCTGGGATCGGCCAAGTGATACGCCGGTGCAGGCAGATCGTTGATATTTGCGACGGGCCTTTCCGGTTCATTCACGATCGTTCCATCTGTCATCTTTGAAAGAAAGTCCGCGTATGCCGTGCCACGATTGGCCTTCCGCGATGCGCTGCACAAGTTCAAGCAGGGTGAGTTCGCCTTGCCCTCGGACGATCGCGTCAACGTAGGGTTCGTTTAGCGTTTGCTCAGTGGCCAGGCTGGAGTGCCATCCGCCAAACACAATCGGCAGATCCGGCCTCAACTTTTTAACCGCACGCGATACGCGAACCGCCGCCCCGATATGCGGACCCGTCAATACAGAAATGCCCAGGCAAATCGCACCCTCGGTTTCCCGCAGGATTTCATTCTCGTAGTCGGGAGCGAGGAGGTTGTCGACGAGCTTTACGTTGAATCCAGCCTTAAGCAGCGGAGACGCGAGGCACAGCAAAGCCAACGGCGCGCCAAGCGGCGGGCCCTCATACGGAGGGTAGAACAACACGACTTTGTTCGGTCGGGGCAAACGCGTCCGCTTTCGCCAGCTCAGTACCAGCAATGTAGGTTGTCACGGCCCGCTGACTTGTCAGTGGATTGTTAAATTTGTGTCACTTCTCGGCGAGATGCAGTGCTTGCAACGCGCTGCAGATGGTCTTGAAAACTCAGGTAGATAGGGAATTTGCATAACTTTGACAAGCTGGAGACAAACCGGATTGGACAGATTGGTACGTTACCTGCCGTAGCCATTCTCTTCCCGTAAAAAGATGTTGTCACAGCAACTGACGGGGAGTGTCACGGGCGGCGTTTTTCCTGAGAAATGATCCTCTTCTACAATCCGAAAGCTACAAGGCCGAAAAATCGCAGGTTCCCCCTCTCCATTCTCGCCATCGCCGCTATTATCGAAGGCAAGGAAGAATATGCGATCGTCGACGGGAATCTAGATCCCGACCCTACCAAAACGCTGGTCCAGATCATTCAGCGAGCGCTCTGTCGAACTCCTGGCGGTCACCGTGATGCCGGGGCCGCAGACAGTCGGCGCCGTCGCCAGTTGCCGCGAAATTCGCGCTCGCTTTCCCAAGCTGCCCATCGTTTGGGGAGGATACTTTGCCTCAAACTACACGGCGGCCGCTCTCAATGCGGGATACGTCGACTATGCGGTGCGCGGGCAGGGGGAGCAGACTTTGTCGACCTGCTCGAGGCGATTCGTGGACATCGAGATCTCAAAGATGTTCCTGGCCTGTCGTATAAGAACCGCCGAAGGGACGCATCGCCACAATCCCGAGCGGCCGATGAAGGGCCTCGATGATTATCCGTGGTATCCGTACCACAGTCTGCCGGTTGAAAAATATCTGCTGCCGACCTTTCTAGGCAAGCGCACCGCGGTGCATCAGGCGAGTATTGGATGTCCGTATCGCTGCAATTTTTGCGGAGTCGTTACATTCTCCGGCAGCAGGGAAAAGATGGAGTCTCCTGCGCGAACCGAAGGCATGCTCCGCCATCTGGTTCAGAAGTACGGAATCGACGCCGTCCAGTTTTACGACAACAATTTCTTTCTGCGCGAAGGACATACGCGCGAACTCGCCGATCGTTTGGCGCCACTCAATTTGAAGTGGTGGTGCGAAGGACGCTCCGACGTCATGATGAAGTATTCGGATGAAACCTTCGAGGCCCTGCGGAGGGCCGGGTGCACCATGATCTTCTTCGGTGCGGAATCTGGGAATAACGAGCGGCTGAAGGAGATGAATAAAGATCTCCGGGCGGAAGATACCCTGGAGCTCGCATCCCGCATTCGGCGCTTTGGGATCATTCCGGAATTCTCGATTATCTTCGGGAACCCGAAAGATCCGGAAGGCGATACCCGCGAGTGCATTGTTTTCATTCGACAGCTGAAGCGTCTGAATCCGGATGCGGAAATCATCGTCGAGCACTACACTCCAGTTCCGCAACGGGCGCGCATGTATGGCGATGTCGAAGACCAAATGCATTTTCCGACCACTCCAGACGAGTGGGCCACGGATCAGTGGCAACGCTTCGCCACGCAAAAAGATCCGCAAACACCGTGGCTGCGGCCGACGACGAAACAGTTAATCGACAACTTCGAGCTGGTGGTTTCATCCCGCTGGCCCACGGTACAAGACATCCGCCTTCCGAACTGGGGGCGAATGGCGCTGAAGGCGATGAGCAGTTGGCGCTACAAGCTCGGCGTCTACACGGCTCCGCTCGAACTGAAATGGATGCAGCAAGTCATCGAACTGCGAAAGCCCAAGGCCGAGAGTTTGTGAACTCTGCTTCAAGAATCGAGCCGCGCTCGTCGAACGGCGCGTCTGTTGCTCCTGATCCCAACAGTACTGGTCTGATTTCAGTTGCAGAGGGGTATGAGCGTTGGGCTCCTACTTACGACTCTGCTCCGAATCCGTTGTTGGCTCGAGAGGAACGGCATCTGTTGCCGCTTCTCGAGAATCTTCAAATCTGAGCGGATGCTCGATCTTGCTTGTGGCACCGGCCGTTGGCTCGCGAAGCTCGCGACCCAAAGCAAGAAATCGGGAGTGGGGATCGATGGTTCAGCCTCGATGTTGCGAGTGGCACGCCAAAAGAGCGCGCTCGTCGGAAAGCTCGCGGAAGCAACGTCCGAGAGTCTGCCGTTCGCGTCTGGCGTTTTTGACTTTGCCATCTGCTCGTTTGCGCTTGGGGCATATTCGGGAACTCTCGCCTACGACCCGAGAATTGGCGCGAGTCATGGCTCCGGGGGCAGCTTTTTTATCACCGATCTTCACCCCGATGCCTACGAACAAGGATGGAGAGTCGGTTTCCGCGATAATGCCGGATCCGCTCAAATCGAACTGGCACCGCGTTCGGCTGGCGAGATTGTGGAATCGTTCTACTGGAACGGATTCGAATGCTTAGAGCAAACGCCTCTCTGGCTTGGCGAACCTGAGAAACCAATCTTCGAGCAGGCCGGGAAAGCCGAATCCTTCGAAAACGCGTGCTCGGTTCCCGCCGTTCTCGCACTTCAATTCCGCAGATTCGATTCGCGAAAGTCTCTCCGGAGATCGCAATGACCTTCTCCGAAATCATCGAGTCACTTCCGGCCTCGGTGGGCCGTCATGAGGCGCCATCTGGCGGAGTGTGTCGTCGGCTTCCTGAGTTTGTCGAATTCCAGCGCCGACGCGCTGAAAGCGTTCAGTCGCAGAGACTGGGAGCAGGCCCTTCAGTGGATAGATGATGCCGGCCTGCCGTTTTACTTTTTGCAAAAACTCAAAGATGCGGGAGACAAGGGATTCGTTCCGCATTGGGTGGTCTCGCGACTGGAAGGGAACTACCACGCCAATCAACAGCGGATGGACCACATGTCGAACTACTTCGATATGCTCAACCGAAAATTCAAGGATGCCGGAATTCAATATGCGGCTATCAAAGGTTTTTCTCTCGTTCCCGAGTTTTGTCCGCTGGCTTCGCTTCGCCATCAGAGCGATCTGGACTATCTCGTTGACGAGAAATCGCTCGCCCACGCCAAACGAATTGTTGTAGAGGCTGGCTACAAGCCGAAAGATTCATGGTCCAAGTTGGAGTCGATTTTTGTCATGAATGGCGAAGGATCTCCTTCGCGGGATTCGCGGCAATTTTCCAAACGAGCGGCACACGCGGTTGAGTTGCACCTCGACATCTGGGACGCAGACCTTCACAAATGGCCTTCGATTCCGAAAATGTTCTCGGTCGACCGGGTAATAACGCAGCGCTGGAACGAAAAGGAGTTCTCTGCGCTGCCGGATGAAGACGCGTTTTTTCTTCAGGTCTTGCATGCCTGTCATCACTTTTTCACCCTCTGGATCCGTATGTCTTGCCTTTACGAGATTGCATACTTCTTGAACCGGCGAGCGAACGACCCGGAACTCTGGGATCGTCTCGAACAACGTGTCGGTGAGAATTCGGTTTTGCGGGAGTTCGTTGTAGTGGTGAGCCAGATGGCGGCAAGTCTCTTCGCGACGCCGCTACCTCCGCTGATCTCCCGATGGAGAGAGCAAATTCGCACCGGCCCGCGAATCTGGGTCGACAAATATGCTCGTCGCTGGGCTTTCTGCGAAGTGCCGGCCTATGAATTCAGCCTGTTCCCGACTGCCAAGTTGGCGCTATTTCTTCACCAGCAGTATCGCAACGAACGGACCGCAGGACGAAGGAGCAGTCCGGTATTCGAAGCCACGATCTTTGCGGCTGGCACGCATCATCTCGTCCCTGAAAGCAAATCCTTCGCTGCTATGGGATACCGCATTGTGGAAACATCACCTTTTGTTGCGGCGAGGAGCCTTTCAGGTGCTGTCAGGTCTGCGGTATCTCTACGAAATTCCGAGGTGGCGTTGGCTCAACCGGACAAGCAGTCGTGAGACGCCTCTCGAGACCTGAAAACGTCCCCGCGGTGAGCCGGGCGATTGAAACCGTGAAGCGGGCGATTTGAAAGGGAGCTCCGAGGATACGCGTGCAAGAGAGTCTGAGACGATCCCTGCTCTGCTTCTTGTTTCTGGGACTCACACTGGCGTGCTTGGCCCAGGACAAGGCTCGGGACGACTCGCGAGCAGCCGCGCTGAGGGAATCCGCAAGTCCTGAGCTTCTTTCTTTCGAAGATCTCGTGGCGCTCGCCTCGACAGCCCAACCGGAAGGGTCTCTGGCTGCGCGACTCAACACTCTGTTGAATACTCCGTTCGTGCGAAGCGAGGGTGTACCCACCGAGATCAAACCTTTTCGCCCGACGGTGGACGGTTTGGGAGCCGTGCTTCGCGTTGGGCTATGGAACATCGAGAGAGGGCTGAATTTCGACTTGATCCGGTCTGCTCTGCAGATCGAGACGCTTTTCTCAAGATCAGCGGGGCTCGGACCGACAGAATTCTCCACAGATCGAGATCGTCCGAAAACAACTTGCCACGTTGCAACGCGTGGACGTGTTGATTTTGAACGAAGCGGACTGGGGCATGAAGCGCACCGAGTACCGGGATGTGACGCGGGAACTGGCCGACGCTCTTCGCATGAATTATGCGTACGGAGTGGAGTTCGTCGAGGTAGATCCGGTGTTCGATCTCGGCACCGAAGAGGTTCACCTGAGGGATGCGAGGCAGGATCAGCGTCTGCAGCAGGATTTACAGGTCGACCGCCACCGGTATCACGGATTGCATGGGACAGCGATTCTGAGCCGCTATCCGATCGAGCACGCTCGAATTTTACGGTTTCCCGTTTGTTATGACTGGTACGGCCAGGAGTTCAAAGCCATCTCCAAGCTCGAACGCGGAAAACGGTGGTCCGCACACAAACTTTTTGCAGAACGAGTCGAACGGGAACTGCGCCAGGGAGGCCGGATGGCGCTGATCGCTGACGTTTCGGTGCCTGACTTGCCTACCGGACATGCGACGATCGTTGCAGCCCACCTGGAGAACAAGTGCAAGCCAGAGTGCAGGCTTCAGCAAATGAACGCTCTGCTGACGGACGTGAAATCCAACGCAAATCCGGTAATCCTGGCCGGAACCTAAACACGACCAGCCGTGACAACACGCCGACGTCAATCCGCAACGAGATCATGATTCGGATTACGGATTACGAGTTCTGGATCAACCAGCGGTCTCGTACTTCAACCCGCTCGGATCGCTTAAGCACGCGCTATTCCCAATCCACTATTTCTATGGGCACAACGATCCGACTGCGTTTCATCTTCCTATTCTGTGGGAAAGCCGCGAGCGCGCATTGTTCACGACACTGGAGAAATTCCGCTTCACCGACGGACATGCATTTGATTTTCGTGGCCTGCCGGACCGCACGGAACCATCGAGAAGCCGCACCCTCGCGGACAGCAATCAGCGCGGACGGAAGGGCTTCATTCCAACTTACGCATTTGCCCGCAGCTACGGAGGTTTGGTAGGGCAATTCAAACTTGACTGGATCTTCGTAAAGCCGTTTATCAACGATTCACGCCGAGGAGGACAAAATGATCGATTCTCCCCACTTCCCGATGACGCTGCGTGAACTGAATGATGCAGTGGTGGAGCGCATCTCCGATGATCCGCCGATGACCGTGGATCTGCCGTTGGCGGAAACGGCCGTTTCACGATAATTTGCAGAAGCATCTAAGCTATTTCTTGTTTCTTTAAGCCCCGTTGTCCATCGATCCGAAATCTGGTCTCGTTTGAGAGTCAAGAAGCGAACGGATAGACCGCAATGCGGCGACGCTGTCGCTGCTGCGAGCGGAGTAGGCGACGTATCCATCGGGCGGATAAGTGTCATCCTGACTGCGGTGCGAAGCGCAGATCCAATGCTTCCTCGCGGGATGTTGCTAAGTTCTTCGCCGCGTCTTTCGTTGAGGGCTCCGCTTCATCGTCTACCAGCAGGATAACCGGCTAAGAATTCCCTTCCCTCCGCGTATCGAATCGTCAAAGTGCCGCTTGCCTGCTCCATCCACAATAGGGCTTCCTTGATAGGCAATACCCAATTCCGACAACCTCTCGACGAATGCGTGCTGAAACGGCGCGAGCCGCGAAACCATCGTAAGGACTGTGTTGCGAAGAGCCTGGGCAAGCTTGTTCGGTGTGCTCATCACCTTCGTCATGAAATCGGTAGTCTCAATGACCTGCTTGATGACAGGACGACGTTCGGCACTATAACTCTCGAGCAGAGCATGATTGCCGTGACCGTGCAAAAAGAGATCGAGCTTCCAGACTAGATTCCAGACGTCCTGCAAGCCAGTGTTCATGCCCTGGCCACCGAACGGGCTATGAATGTGCGCGGCATCTCCGGCGATGAACATATTCCCGACGCGTAGTCTCGCCGCCTGCCGGTGGTGAATGCGGAAGTAGCTGCTCCAGTGCAGGCTTCGAGCTTCAATGCCGCTTGGCGCGCGCTCTTTCAGCAAGTTCTGGACGACTTCGAGCGAAGGCGTCTCTCCGTCCTTATTCGCAACAGTGGCCACTACGCGACGGCGATGAGCGCTCATGGGAAAGATCGCAAGCGGGCCAGATTCACTCGGGCAGAGTTGAAGCTGATCGGATGGAAGCGCCTCGTTGGTTTCGACGTTGGCGAGCAGAAACAAATCGGTGTATTCCGCTCCCTCAAACGGTAAGTTCAAAAGATGGCGAACCGCGCTATGTGCGCCATCGCAGCCGACCACGAATGGGCGGTGAGATCCTGCGTTGACCTTGGCGGCTGAGGGTCACGCTGACATAGTCGTCGTGATCGACAGCGGTGACGAACGACGTCTCGTATTCAACGATGCGGCCTTTTCGGTGGAGTTCCTGGGCCAATAGCTGCTCGGTGACATTCTGTGGAACCATCGCAACGAATGGATAAGGAGTTTCCTCGGGGCTGAACTGCATCTGGGCGAGCGTGCGGTCGTGAGTCGTCAAGGCAACAGACGTGACGCGGTTGGCAACCTCGAGGAACGGATCCGCGAGTCCAGCCATGTCAAACATCTCGAGAGTCCGGGGAAAGATGGCGAGCGCTTTGGAGTATTCCGATTGGGACGCGTTCGCTTCGACGATGCGAAATCGGATTCCCCGGCGGGCGCATTCGTTGCAAAATAATCCGACGGGACCGGGCGCCGGCAATCAGAATATCGGTATCAACGGAAACTGTGTGCATCGTCCCTCCTGAGAAACGGGGAGTCATCGCAGCGCCGGAGGGCCGTTCAATCGCGCTCGCGGCTCACGGATTCGTCGCATCGACGCCTTTAAGCATGCGCCGATGCTCCACTAGCCGACTCTATTCGATCATGCTTACAATATTTTGATAGCTACAGCGGGCATGTCGATTCGGAGAAGTTTGTCATTTTTCCGGGTCGCGTGGCGTGTGTGATTGAGGGACGGACGGGCGTATTAGCAAAGATTACAAGCTATGGCGCCAAGCCTCTCTGACATTCGAAAACCAGAAGCCGCGCGGGCGTCCAGGCCCTGCTTTCGAGATTGGATGATCGTCCCGCAGCGGCGGCAAGGTTGGCCGGCCCTCTTATAAGCCCACAACGCTCTTCCGGATCGATCGCGAAATGCTGCGGCGAAGGCCGGTGTAAGTCACGATCTGGTTGTTCGATTCATCTTGGACGTTAGCGCGCAGGAACGTCCGCGCCGTCGCCATGAGATTTACCGCTTCAGGTGGAGATAGTGATGCAACTTTTCGAAACGGATGCACGCCACAGGCAAAACAGATCTCTGACTTATACACGTTGCCGATGCCCGCAACGACGGACTGCATCAGGAGAACTTCACCGATTTCGAACTGCGATTGGGCAAGGAGTCGACTGGCTCCCTGATTCTCATCCAAGCTACCCAGGACCGACGGCCCCAATTGCGCAAAGCCCTTTCTCCGGCGCAACGATTCTTCCGTGTGAAACTCTGCTATCTGAATGTTGAAGGCGACGGCGACGAATTCATCGGTCGCAATCATCACGCGCATGGCTTGCCGCGGGAGGTGCCACTTTTCTCCGGGACGGTAGATATGCCAACTGCCGCTCATCAGCATGTGAGTCAGCAGAATTATTCCTTCCGAAAAAAACATGAGAAGCCACTTGCCTTGCGCCTCCACCCGTTCGACCGTACGGCCACAGATACCTTGATCGAAATCCACGCGTGAAAGCTTAGGGAAAACGGTCTCGAACTGTGTGACGGTGCGCCCGCCAAGAGCCCGGTTCAGGGTGCGGGCTGCACGGAAGATTGTGTCTCCCTCGGGCACTCAAGCCGTCTCCGAAGCATCAGGAGTTTCGGAGATGTCGGGCTCCTCTTCTTCGATAACGGCGGTGGCTATGCTCCCACGCCGCATGTAGTACCCCGTAGCGGTATCAGAAAAACCCGCTTGTTCGAGGAAGCGTCCGAGGAAGTGTTCTTTTGCGGACAGGTCATTAATCTTCGAGATCAAAAGCCCTGAGCGAGATCGCTGCTGGCGGCGAACTGCTAATTCCGCCAACTGCCGCGCCAGCTTGCCTGCGACATGGGACCGCTCCGGTTCGGACTCGGGCAAGAACACTTTGATGGATGGATTCTTCCGGCGCAGGAATGCAGTCAACTCGCCGTTGACGAGAACGACCGATGCCCCACTCACGCGCGACATCGCGTGGAAGGTCGTGTCTGAGTTTTCGCGGTCCGCGCTGGTCCAGGGCAAAATTGCACCATACGGGTTCGCGGGATCGGTCGCCGCTAATACGATTGACTCCGGTTCATTGGAAGAGGAGCGGAGAGTCCTCAATAGATCGACGGCGGCGGGCATGGCGAACTGCGCGGCACCCAACCCGGTTACAAACATTCCTCGCCGAATCAAGCCACTTTCTTCCATCTTTCGCAGTGCGGGATAGATCGTGTTGTAACCCCCGGGCAGACCTTCCGCCAAGGCAGTTTCGCGCGTCACAATTCCGTAGCGGGTAAGCAACTGTTGCGCGCTGTTTGCGCTCCACTCGGGGACTGAATCGATGACACTTCATTGCAAGTAGCGACCAGCGGCCTCCGCCATGCCTCACCTGTTTTTCGTGCTGCAGGCGACGCAAGAAACTCAGGGCAACTGGCCGGCCCATCTTTACGTTCGTTTTTTCGAGACGGAGGATAGAGCCGGCTCTCACCGATGAAACGTGTCGTTCGTGACTTCGCCCCGCCAAACAAGTTCCCATAGAGCATCGAGAACCTCGCCCGAAAATCCGCCGCCGCAAGCCGCACGAATTTCCGGGAAAAACGATGCACCGTCGTTCGCCAGGAATTCTTCAATCTGACGGCCAAGCTCGCTCAATGGTGCTGCATCGGCCAAACCCCCGATGGGAGGAGCGAGCAGCGGGAGAGCTTCCGTCAGGTAGAGGGCTAGCCTGCCGTCGCGTTCGCCGACTTGTTCAACTCCGGTCCAGACAATTTCGCCGGCGGACATCAGAGTGTCTAAATCTCCAGG
Source organism: uncultured Acidobacteriota bacterium (assembly GCA_963771765.1). Classification (GTDB taxonomy): domain Bacteria; phylum Acidobacteriota; class Terriglobia; order Terriglobales; family Acidobacteriaceae; genus Sulfotelmatobacter. The sequence continues at coordinate 163,303 of CAVYUY010000015.1, read as the reverse complement.
TTGATATCCGGCGACACGCGCGGGAGGATTTCACGCTCAAGATCGGATGCCAGCAGCGCTGACCCTTGAAGCACTTCGATGGCGTCGAGCAAAGCGTCCAGACCTTTTCGCGGAACGTGCGCTCCCTGCCACCGCGTCAACAATCGGCTCAGAGTTTGCTGCTGGACCGGCTCAATCTCTTTCCGCAGGTTCGACAAACTTTTTCGACGAATCTGCTGCAGGATGTCAGGGTCACACCATTCACGGTGTGTTCCCTTGGGAAGGAACTCTCCTTCCAGCAGTTTCCCCTGAGCATGCAGTGAATGCAGAGTTGGTTCAACCGCGGCGGGTTCCAGAGCGTAGCGACGAGCAACATCCACTACCGTGAACGGGCCATGAATTTGGGCGTATCGTCTGACGATTTCAGAGAGTGGCTCAGTGGTGGGGTGAAGGAACACGTCGGCGAGACCCGGCGGTAGGGGTGCGCCGAACGCGTCCCGATAGCGAGCGGCATATTCGACCGGCACATACCTCGCCTCCCCAGCAAGCCTTACTCGTAACACACGACGCGATCCGGAAAGATCTGACAGCGCCTGATGAACATCGACTTCTGACGCTCGAGCGGAGATCTCAGGCTCCGTAAGGTCGCCCAATCGAAGTAGCATGTCGTGGATACCATCTTCATGTTTCGCGTGATACTCGGGATCAAGCATCTGCAGACGGGATTCCACTTCATCAATTGCAACTGGATCGAGCAGTTCCCGGAGGTCCGTATCACCGAGCAATTCCTCCAACTGGGATTGATCGATCGAAAGCGCCTGGGCACGCCTCTCGGCGAGAGGGGCGTCGCCGTCGTAGATGTAGTTAGCAACATAGGAAAACAGCAGCGACGCCGCGAAGGGAGATGGTTTTGCCGGTTCAGCGTGGTGACTCGAATTTCGCCGCGTCCGATCTTTGCGAGAATGGCCCCTGTATTTGCGAGGTCGAACGTGTCGCGGACGCACTCACGATAGCTTTCGAGCAGAATCGGGAAAGAAGAATATCTGGAGGCCACCGCGAGAAGATCGGCTGCTCGTTTTCTCGTCTGCCACAACGGCGCGCGCTGGCCGGCACGCCGCTTCGGCAGCAGCAGGGCCCGGGCCGACGCTTCGCGGAACTTCGCAGCAAAGAGAGACGTGGCCCCTAACTCGCGCAACACAAGGTCTTTCAGTTCCGGAGCCGTTGGCAAAAGCAGGGATGTCTCGATCGGCTCTTCGTTGCCGGGAAGACGGATCACGAACCCGTCATCGGACCAAAGACTTTCGACCTCCCAACCTCGCTCAGCTCGAACCTTTGCATCGACTGCCATGCACCAGGGAGCATGGACGCGATTTCCAAACGGGGTCAGAACGCAGATGCGCCGGTCTCCAAGTTCGTCCCGGACAATTTCAATCACGATGTCCTGATCGCTGGGGACGGCTCCGGTCGCGAGTTTCTGTTCCTCCAAATATCGGAGCAAGTTTTCAGCGGCATTCTCGTCAAGGCTGTGTTCATCGATCAACTTGGAGAGAGCGATGGCTCGCGGCATCGCGAGGAGCTGGCGAGTCAGGCGACCAATCTTCTCTCCGAATTCAGCCGGACGCCCCGGACCGTCGCCTTTCCAGAATGGCATTTTGCCGGCTCGCCCGGCGCGGGAGATACGTTGACTCGATTGTGCGAGATCTCGTCAATCCGCCATGTGGTGGCGCCCAGAATGATGGTGTCCCCGGTCCGGCTTTCGAAGACCATTTCTTCATCCAGTTCGCCGACGCGGGCGCCTTTCGTCGCCCCGGAGAGGAACACACCGTAGAGGCCCCGATCGGGAATCGTTCCTCCATTGATGACGGCGACTCTCCGTGCGCCTTCGCGAGTCGTGAGCTTTCCGGCAATGCGATCCCATGTCAGCCTCGGCCGCAAGTCCGCGAATTCGTCGGATGGATAGCGGCCTGACAACATGTCGAGAACACTGTCGAATGCGGAGCGAGTCAGCCCACCGAACGGGGCGGCGCCGCACACGACATGGTAGAGTTCGCCGACGTCCCAAGCCTGCATTCCCACCATCGCAACGATGTGCTGCGCCAAGACATCGAGCGGATTCCGCGGATAATGCACCGACTCGACTTCGCCTTCATACATCGCGCGCGTCAATGCGGCGCAGGCGAGTAAATCTCCGCGGTACTTTGGAAAAATGGTCGCGGTGCTGACGGCTCCGACGTGATGGCTTGCGCGTCCCACACGCTGCATGCCGCTGGCCACCGAAGGTGGCGATTCGATCTGGACCACCAGGTCGATGGCTCCCATGTCGATCCCAAGTTCTAGAGACGAAGTGGCTACGAGCCCGCGAAGAGTACCCAGCTTCAGGCGATCCTCGATGTCCTTACGCTGCTCGGCCGCCACGCTTCCGTGGTGGGCGCGAACCAGTGTTTCGCCGGCCAGATCGTTGATGGCGCCAGAAATACGTTCCGCAAGCCTTCGACTGTTTACAAACAGAAGTGTGGACCGGTGCGACTTCACCAATTCCAAAAGCTTGGGATGGATGGCCGACCAGATTGAGGCACGCACGGGTCCCTGAGAAGCGGGGCCGCTGGGCAGCGTGTCGAGATCATCGAGGCGGGCCATGTCGTCAACGGGCACTTCCACCTTGAGTGCAAATTTCTTGGCCTCACCCGCATCAATAATGGTCACGGGCCGAAAAATCTGCGTTCTGGCAGCCTGGAACTCCGAGACTGCATCGGTTGGCGCGCCCGGCGACGAATCGGTATCCTCGCCCGCTGACTTTGGCCGCTTTGCTGGTTCGACGCCTCCGAGGAAATGCGCCACCTCTTCTAACGGACGCTGGGTGGCAGACAGTCCGATACGCTGCAGCTTTCGACCGCACAGGTGCTCCAGCCGTTCGATGGAGAGTGCCAGATGAGATCCGCGTTTCGTAGGGACAAGCGCGTGAATCTCGTCAATGATGACTGTTTCAATGGACGCCAGAAGCTCGCGGGCGTTCGAGGTCAGCAAGAGGTAAAGGGACTCCGGAGTTGTGACCAGGATGTCAGACGGGTGACGCAGAAATCGCGACCGCTGTGCCGATGGAGTGTCACCGGTCCGGATCGACACAGTCGGAGTGTAGTAATCAATGTTTAAGCGCCGTGCAGCCTGCGCAATGCCCACCAACGGCGACTGCAGGTTGCGCTCAACATCGACAGCGAGAGCTTTGATCGGCGAAATGTAGAGGGCTCGACACTGCCGCAACCTCTCCGGCGGAGGCGAGAACATGAGGCGATTCAAACACCACAAGAATGCGGCCAGGGTCTTCCCGGTTCCGGTGGGGGCGAGGATGAGGGTCGAATCGCCGTGCGCGATCGCGGGCCAGCCCATTTGCTGCGGACGCGTCGGCTTCTCGAAGACGTCCAGAAACCATTTGCTAACCGCCGGATGAAACAAATCGAGAGCATTCGGTTGCACGCACGCAATCGGCTTATCCTCGATTGAAGCTCCAGGGTTTTTTGTGTGTCCGGATTTTGGCATCGGATTTTGTGCCGGAGTCTTGATCGGCGATAGCGTAACCTTTAGATGCTGCTCGATACCGGTTCGGATTGCGTAGCGAACCTCGAATTCCGCCAGACCGACGGCCTGCCCCAGCCGTGCCTCCAGCGACATTTTATCAATCCATTAGGAGTAGTCCTTAAAGTTTCACTGTCAGCTTAGTCGCAACCCGGGGGGCAGACCAGCTTGTTTCCCCACCGTCGACCGATCGTGCGCCGTGTTTGACATTCAGGGACCTTCAAAACATTTACAAGTTGTTGACAAGGAAATGACATGCATGTGCCCGAGGTTGACGACCATTGCAATGGCTTCCCTCGGAGTTTTGACTCCGTGTTTTCTTGTAGATATGGACACGTCCCTCAGCGCGCATACTCGGGATTTTCTCCACATTTTTGCCGAAACCGCGCTCACAGCAAACTACCTCGCCGCGGGAGTCGTCTGCGCTCTATCGACGAACTCGCCGTTGCTTCTCGAGGCAGCGAGAGATAGCTTTTTGCCGCTCGACTCATGCGGAGCCAAGCCCGACATTTCTCTGCGTTTTTGGGTGGACGGCGGCGACTCTCCTGGCCCGCCTTGGCCTAAGCCATACTTGCGCGGACTCGACGACATGGTCTTTGCGGGCTTCGACGACAAGAGCTCTCTGATCGCTGATCTTGCGAACCGCAAGGTCCTTGGACGGTTTTCGGCTGCGATTGCAAACGACACCAAGTACTGGAGGACCACGATCTTCCCGATGCCGCTTCGATCGTCGCCGGATCGGTCGGCATTGTCGAATTGCACGCTTCGTGCGCTGCCATGGAGAAAAAGGGTCTGATTTTCATCGGGCCCTCGCGCTCCGGCAAGTCAACCATTGCGATGGCATTGGTCAACGCGGGATTCGGCTTCTCTCGGATGACCGCATATTCTGCTCCGTGCAGAACGGCAAGGTGCAGGCATACGGGTTGCCCAGACCGCTGAAACTCAGGCGCGACGCGGGCAAGTGGTTCGATGAATGGAAAGATCGAGAACCGATCGAAGTGCAGAATGGCGAGAATGTGTTTTTTTGGAATTCCAATAGCAAGGCAGGGCAAGGACCTCCGGTACCGTGTGAACCGAAAGCGCTCATCTTTCTGGAAAGGGCGGAGGGCGCCAGATTCGATTTAACTGCGATGGATCGAAACGAAGTCCGATCGCGGATCGAATCTGAACTATTGGCTGAGTCCGCGGCAGCGGTTCACAAGCAACAAAAGACTGTCGGCAAACTCATGGAACTGACCTGTTGTCGCTTGACCTGCTGGTGGAAGTCCTGAAAGTGTTGCGGGCAAACTCCGTGAGATGTTGCTGGACGAGAATGGTTTTGACTGTATCGAGCGAGGAAGGACGTCATAGACAACTCCTCAAAATGCGCGATCGCGGAAGGAACCACCGGTCCTCTATTCCCCGCTGAGGCGGACGGCGCTGGTCTCCGCAAGGACCCCTTGCGGCGTTTACCAGAACTCCCTACTCAACGAATCTGCAATTAATGCAGAGAACCGTCCACCTTGAGACAAACAATCAGGCGGTCTTGAAATTGGCGCAGAAATTTTTCGAGCGATATCAGCACGGACATCCCAGAGGACCCGAGTTTATCTGGCGCATTGTTTCTGAACCGAACTCAGGCGTGAATTCCACCGCCGTAAACCTTTCTGCTTTTTCCACCCATGGTGTTCGGTTCTTGAACGTTGGTCAGCGCGGGTTTCTGGCGGTGGATGTTGAGCAACGCAAGGCCACTGGCTATCTTGCCGAATCGTTCTTCGAAGCGGACGCTCGACTCAGACACCGGCCTCCACTGGACGTCTTGCTCTGCATGACCGCGGCCAGTCTGAGATTGACGGCACTCTCGGGAGGTTGCATCGGGATTGAAGACCGAGCGGCAATGATTTTTGGGCCCCCGAACTCCGGCAAAACGACATCGTCGTACCTCGCCGCGAAGATGGGGATGAAGTTTCACGCAGACCAGGTTGTATTTTTGGACATGGAAAAAGGCGCCCTTCGAGCCGGGGGCGACCCGTTTCCCGCCGTTTTCCGCCCTCAGGCGCTGCAATTTCTGCCGGAGTTGGGGTATGCCACCGATTTCTCGACATATTCCGACCTTCTCTTTATTATTCGATAAGACCACTCTTCAGGCGCGCTGGGGGAGCCTGTCCTGCCGATGTACAACATTTTCCTGGATCGAAGCGGGCTGCGAGCTGAATGGTGAGAAGTCACCCCGGAGGAGACCTTTTCGCGATTGCGAAACAGTGAGCTTTTGGAGGAAGACCCGATTCGACTCGCAAATTCTGGGCATCGATATCGGCATTGAGTGAGAAGCCGTCATTCACCTTGCGTTACGATAGCGATCCGATGATCGCCGCCAATATCATCAACAGGATGCTGCGATGAAAACACTTGGGAAGACTGTCGCCTGCTCTTGGGGATACCTGGCTTTGGCGCTGGCGTGCCTGATTCAGTGGAACGCGTCTGATCCGTGGATCCGAGTGGATTGGTTCGCAGGCTTGTATTTCGCGTGCAGATTTGTGGGATCGTTGCATTCCATCGTTTCCAGTCTCGGAGCTTTCCGCTCAAAGCCGGTGCGGAATGAATGGTGGGCACTCGATTCGGATCCCGAAGGGCCGAAGTGGGTGATGGTGCTCATGGCCCTCGATCTTCTCGTATTCCTCGACTACGGCCATTGGCGTCTCACACCGTGGCTTCTGGTTTCGTCTCTGCAGATAACGGGCCTGTCCATCTACGTCGCAGTTACACTTTGGCAAATTTGGACCGATGCATATCTGGCCCGATTCTTCGATCAGGCTGCAGCGCCGCTTGTGCCGATGAATCGAGGTCCTTACCGCTATGTCCGGCATCCCCGCTACGGGCCGGCGATCCTGGGTAAGATCGCCATGGCTCTCATCTTTGGCAGCGTTATGGATGGCTCCTTGCCCTCGCTTGGGGATTACTATTGCTGAACAAGATTGAAGTAGAAGAAAAGCACTTACGCAAAGTCTTCGGTGCGCCGTACGAGTCTTACGCGCAGGACACTGCGAAGGTAATTCCCGGCATCTACTAAAACCGGCGTGGGCGCTCTCTTGATTTCTTGATATATAGTGGGGACACTCAACTCGGGTGATATCGCCGTGCCCTGCGAGCGCGAACTCGAGATTGTTGGCAGGGTTCTTCGGAAACTCCAGTCATGACGGCGGACGCGTCCTCAGGAAGTTTGCTCGGCTATCTTCGAAGACCAATCGTTGTGCGATGGATTCAACACATTCTATTGGCTGGACCTTGTTGGCGGATTCGTCGGCAAGGGATTCATTCCGGCGTGGAAGAATCTCAACTCAGATTTTCCCAACTATTATCTCGTTGCACGCTTATATAAAGCCGGATATCCCCTGGAACGGGTGTATGACTGGACGTGGTTCCAACGGCAGAAAGATCATGCAGGAATACCACAGGGACTGGTGAGTTTTGTCCCATCTACGCTGCTGTCGGCGTTGCCCATCTTGCCGTGGTGTTCGCTCTCGGCTCTCGAAGCGAAGCACGGATGGATGATCGCCAATCTTGTCTTTCTCTGTGCGACCTTGTTGCTGCTTACCCGCATGACCTCATTCGGATGGCAGCGGGCCGCTTTGCTGTTGTTTCTGGCTTTTCGGCCCTCTGCGCAACAACTTCCTGCTCGGTCAGATGCATGTTCTGGTCTTGCTTCTGGTCGTCTTCTCAGCGTGGCTCTACTTCCGCGAGCAGGAATTTGCCTCCGGGATCACTTTAGCCATTGCGGGAGCTCTAAAAATCTATCCTGCGCTGTTTCTCGTCTTCTTTTTGTGGAAGAAACAATGGCGTGCAGCAGCGGAGTGGTCGCGGGCGTGATCGTATCCGCTGCACTGTCTGTGTTCTTGTTCGGACGCAACGCTTTTGTGCTTTATGCCACAGAGATTTTGCCGGCAGGCTTGAGGGGCGAGAGCCTCGATCCTTACAGTACAGGCTGGAATTCTCTGACCGCGCTGCTGCGGCGCCTTTTGATCTATGAGCCCGAACTGAATCCGAGCCCAGTCGCTCATTGGCCTCACCTCGGACGCTGTGCTGCAACCACTGGTCCATGCTGTCATTCTGGTTGGATTTCTCTGCGTGATCGGCACCCATTCTGGTGATAAGGAGCGTGAGAAATTGGAGTGGGGCGCCTTCCTATTTCTTTTATTACTCCTATCATCTCAGCCCGGCTCCTACCACTTCATCGCGCTGGTTTTGACAGCTGCGTTTGTGGGAGATCATTTGCTCAGTCGCGGGCAATGCGCGCAGGGCGGTCTCGCGCTCTTTCTGTATTGCCTCATCTGTAGTCCGGTGATCCGGTGGCACCGCATATCCGAGACTGGATGGTGGAACCTGCTCTTTTTTTCACGCTCTGGCTTTCATGATGATGCTCGGCGGTCTGCTGTTGTGGATTCTCGTGGATCCCATAGTCTCATTGAATTTCAGAAACGCGTCGCCGGCTTTGGCGTTTGTAGCGGCGCTGACGCTGTTCGGGCTTCTTTCGACGGAACATCATTTCAAAGGTCAGTTCGACAATTACAAGTCGCGCATCGCCGTTACTCCAGCAATCTGCTCGCTTCCAACCCCGCACCCACATCGAACGATGTCTTATACACGACGATGAAACTCGGCTGGATATACGATTCGCCGTGGAAAACGACCGCCGCGATCTGGATCTTCCCCCGATAACCGGAGATTGGTTCCATCCTGCTGTAGCTTCTGAAACGAATCAGGTCTGGCTGGAGCAAGCGACAGCCAAGGGCTCTGACATTGTTCGACTGGGGCCGGGCACTAAGGAGGCTTTGCCCACGCTAGAGATTTCGGGTGGCCAAGAGCCGGTGACTTCTAGCGACGGGCAAGTTCTTGCGCTTATCCGAGAGACAAGTGGCGGCGGGAGCTTGTGGCTTCGAAAAATCGACGACACGGGAATTCCCGGCGGAGTCTCGTGAAGCCTATCAAATCACCGCAACTAAGTTACGCATGTCCGCGAAGCCACGTTTCTTCCAGATCACAGGCTGATTTTCAGTTCGCTGCATGATGGACAATTCGCGCTCTATACGGCAGGAGAATCAGGAGCGACTACACATGTATCAAAGCCTGCATGCTCGGCAAGATATCCGGCTGCATCCCCGGACGGAAGATGGCTGGCGTATAGCTGCAGCGAGCGCGGCACGTGGCAACTCCACGCGATGGAGTTTGAAAGCGGAAAAGAACTTCGCTTCACCGCTGCCGATTGCAACTCGGTGAGCCCGGCGTGGACGACAGATTCAAAACGAATTATTTATGCGACCGACTGCGGCCGCGGCCTGGGCCTGACGGCATTGGCAGAAGTGGCTATGCCGCAATAGCAGACTCAATCGATGAACTTCGACGCCTTCAAGTACCGAATCTACTTTGCCGCCAGACGGGTCGGGTCTGGACTGTTGAGGAGGGTGCCGCGACTTCTCGCAAGCGCCTGAGTCATACGCTCTTTCCTGAAACCGCAACTGGGTTCGGGTTCGTTCCGGCATATCCCAGGGTTTGTGGATGCGTTTGCTCTTCCCCCGGGAAGTTCGCCTCTGGCGCGGAAAACATGAAATCATGGTGCAACGAGCCATCCTGGCGGCTGTAACGCCGGGATGCGTGGTCTACGATGTGGGAGCGCATACGGGAAGCATCGCGCTTGGCGTAGCCCGCCTCGTCGGCCCGGCGGGACGGGTCGTGGCTTTTGAGGCCGATCCAGGGAACGCGAAGACCCTTAAAGGGAACGCATCGCGAAATCATTGACTTCGATCCAATTTGTTTCTTCGGCAGTGTGGTCCTACAGCGCGCCTGATATTTCGTTTCGGCAAGGTGGAGCACAAGCACTCACGGTGGCGTCGAGAGCGACGGACAGCGAGCCGTGATGAGTAGCGGCGAAATCGTCAAGGTCCCCGCAATATCGCTGGACGATTTCGTCGGCAACGGCGGACCGATCCGCGCTGGTCAAAATTGATGTGGAAGGCGGAGAATGCGAAGTCCTTCGCGGAGGAACAAAGCTTTTTGCAGAGAAGCGGCCTCTTCCGTGGCAGAAGTGCATCACCAGCAAGCGTCCGACCATATTAAGGACTGGCTGACACCCCATCGATACGCCACCGCTGGATTGTTCCACCGGAGATGTTTCCTTCGTGCGTATTCGGCTGGCCGGAAGAGTTTGATGGTGGCGCGTGGATGCACGGGATCGACGGTTAGTCGTGAATTGGTCGGGCTAACCGATCAGGACACCGGACTAGCAACTCGGAGCTGTCTCCGGCTGAAGCCGCTTCGCGTCAATGCTCGGCTTCGGCAGCTTCACGATGTTCTTCAGTTGACGGTTGATCCACAATTCAACGGGAAAGCTGTAGAAGTCGTAGTTCAAGCGCACGCGCGCGGGATAAGCGGTGAGATGCTGCACTGCTTTTGCAAACTTGCCATGGCCAGTCGTTGCAATGGGCTCTCGGTCGAAAGGCGATGCGCAGGTAGTCTCGCATGGTTTGCACGCGTTGATGATCGCTGCCTTTGAGCCACGGCAGGACCGTGTAGCGAGGAAAATAGTCAACCCAACCTTCGAGAGACTTTGGCACTTCGATTCCCAGCTCCGCCGTGCGCTGGAATATGGGTGATCCCGGGATATGGGGTGAAGAGTTGGTCCAAACTCCGCACCGGGAAATTTGCGGCACATGTCCATCATGAAATTGACGGGCTCGCGCCGCTCTTTCCAACCCTCACCGGGGAAGCCAAAAATGATATTGAAGGAAGGGATCATGCCCGCGCTTTTTAACTCTCGGTCGACTGATAAATATCGCCAAGAACCTGGAAATCTTTGTTCATCAACTTCATGACCGTTGGAGAAGCGGTCTCGATTCCCTGACAAATCTGATGCAGGCCTGAGCGGCGAAGCAGAGTCAGTTCTTCAATGCTGAGGCGAGCGGTGAAATTCGTTGTCGCCTGAATACTCCATTTAAACTTGGCACCAGCTTTAACCAGTCCCTCGGCAATGGTCACCGACCGATTCGATCGACCAGAAAATTGTCGTCTGCCAACCACAGAAGTTCCAGCCGGTAGCGGTTGGTCAATTCCATCGTTTCTTCGACCACTTGCTCAACCGGCAGGGCATTCCATTTTCGTCCGTAAACCCCGGCATTCGTGCAATAGGCGCAATTGAACGGGCAAGCGAGGCTGGAAACGTACATCGCCCAGCGGCGGCCGCAGATTTTCTCGTATGCGTCGAAATCGGCCAACTGATAGGCCTTGGCGGGCATATCTTCAAGCCGTTTGAGTGGCCCGCTCAAGAGTAAATACGAGCTTGCCGTCACGCTTGAAACCGATTCCCTGAATATCGTCGAGGGCGGCGTCATCTCGCAGGTGCTCGGCAACTGCCAGCATGCTCTCTTCACCCTGTGCGCGAACGATGATATCGACGTAGGAGGCCTCGAGTGTTTGCGTCGGAAGCAAGGAGGGGTGCCATCCTCCAAGGATGATGGGGAAATCCGGATCCCACTTCTTGATCGCCTTGGCGACATCGACTGTTTCGCGAATCATAGGACCGGTGACCAACGAGACGCCCAGACAGAGAGCATCTTTCACTTCCTCCATGATTCGCTTTTTGTAGTTTGGTTCGATCCATGCGTCGATTATGCGGATGTCATACCCTGCTTCCAGCAACGGCGTCGAGATGGCAAGAATTCCGAGAGGAGCGGTGGCTTCGACGCCGGTAAACGAAACAACGAAGAACACAATCTTTTTGGACGATTTCATGGCAGCGCCTTTCGTTGTTTCATTTCTTCCCGAAGATGTCGGCGTCTCGACTGCCGGTTAGGGGGTGGCCTAGGTTGAATTTCGCCTTCCATCGGAGCTGGCATTTCGTGCTTACAACAACAATTCAATGGTTCAAAGTATCTAGCTGGAACGCATTTGTCTCCGAATTGTTAAAACTCTGCAAAATCGCCCTACGGTTAGCTTTAGCTTGCTCGACCTGTCGCGCTGCGTGGCGAAAGTGTGACAATTCTCCGTAGGTTGCGCGATTGTTGTGGGGGCTCCTTGATGGGCACTATCAATCCCGCGGACGTTCCGTTTGTAACCGGGTTTCTCATTTTGTTACTAGCTTGTGTGAGTTCGAGAACCGTAAGCTAGAAGCCATCGTGAGCGAGCAACAGATCAATGAGTTCTTCGGCGATGCCGAGTCCACTGGCTTTGGGACGGGCTGGTGGAGCGGCGTCATTGTCGGCCTTCTTCGGAGTTTCTCTCGTTCGGAGGGGTGCTATGCCTGCATTTCCCTCAATTACTGAGCTCGCCGGAGCTGCGCCCGCATTACCCGATGCATGCCATCCGTCTCCTGCTGCAATGACTGATCGTTGCGGCGGTGTTCTTCGGAGTTCTTTCCTCGCATCCTACGAAAGAAAAAGGTCTTGGCCCTGACCGGAATGTTCCTGGCGGTTGCGGCAGCGGCGTTGGGCGGATCGAGCGTCCCCATCAATCAGACGCTGACCGACGGGCCCGCCATCGGCCTCGATTGGTTTCTGCTCGACATGTTTTTGATGGCACTCATCTACGTGCCGACTCGAGCGGCTATGGCCCCAGTATCGCGATCAAGGGACCTTCAGGGACCAATGGACGCTGGATGTCGTCTATTTCATGTCCACCCATCTTCCCATCCAGATTCTGTCGTTTCTCGTCCTCTTGCCCGCCACCCAGGCCGTCAAATATCCTGGCCGTGCCGAGCTTCGCCCATTTCATCGCCCGCATGCCCTGGCTGCTGCAACTTTTTTTGGCGATTGTCGTCGCAGACCTCGCGGAATGGATTCGATTCATCTGGGCGTTGCACAAAGTGCCTTTTCTGTGGCGGTTTCATTCCATCCACCACTCCTCGAAGGCGCTCGACTGGATCGCGGGGTCGCGCTCCCATTTGTTGGACGACACACTGGTGCGCGGATTTATCCTGGTGCCCCTGATGCTGGGCTTTTCGCAAAGCATCATCTTGGCGTATCTGATTTTCGTGACCCTTCACGCCACCTGGACACATTGCAATTTCCGGCCCAACGTCAAATGGCTCGAGCCTTTCATCGTCATGCCGAGATACCACCACTGGCACCACTCCTCTCAGAAAGAGGCCATCGACAAGAACTTCGCCATTCATTTTCCGTGGATCGACAGGCTCTTTGGAACCCACTATTACCCCGAGGAGTGGCCGGCACGTTACGGGCTGGACGGCGAAGGAAATCGCCCATGGCTTTATCAGGCAGACCTACGAGCCGTTTATCAAGAAGAACGCGCGCATCTTAGAAATCCGACCCGCCCAGGGCGACGTCCGGAGGGATTCTTCACGCCCTCTGGTGGTGCCTTTCACGAGCCCGAGAGATTTCATGAATCTGACGGTCAGGTATCCGAAATCGTATTCGGATTCGTCGTGGCTCAGCCGCAAGAAGACCCGGATAGTGATGATGATTATTCTGCAGACAAGCGCTGAAAGTCGCCGTCACCGGCAGCCATTCGCCGATGTTCATCGCATTGTCGCGTCATCGTCGTATCGGCGATAACCGAATGTGCGAGTGTGGGTCCAGTAGTTCTGAATCATGTTCACCCACAGCGCGAAAATTCGCAGTCCGACCCACATGATGAGGGCAAACTTCAGATCTCCCACCAGGAGCTTCACAGCAAAGATAAAAACTGAAGCTCTGCGCAAAATAACGCGAAAGCGTGGTTCGCACACGAATCCGAACGACCAGGACTTGAAGATTTTGTCGGTGGCCAGGTTCTCATTGCATCGATAGGGCATCACGCACAGATACAACGTTCGCCAAAAACCATCGCTCGCGAGTTTATTGGGGTCCCCGGGATGATCCGCATGCTCATGATGCAGCCGATGGCGATTCACCCAGGCGATCGGGATCGACATAGAGCCCGAAGAGGTTATTGACGACGGTGACGGCTTTATGAACCATTCCTTGTAGTCGAGGGAGCGATGCGCGATTCCCAGATGCAGGACATCGGCCAAATACAACCCGCCCAAAAACCAGCAAAAAATAAAGTAAGCTGCGCCGATCAACATTCCAGCCCAAGGGCCCAAATGAGCTGGGGCGAAAAACATACAAGCCAGCATGTAGCAAAAATAATCAGATAACCCGTGACGTTGTATATTTTCATGACGACTCCTCCGTCGGTGGTATTCAACCAGAAATCTCGCCCCTTTTCGAATGACAAGTCTGATGCCGCGGACGTGATCTGGATAAAACTCTGAAGGGTTGCCCGTCTGAGTTCCGCTTGGGCAGGTTTGTTGATTCTGGCGTGAAGGGGAAGGACGAGGACGAATCGCAAACGGGCTTCCCAAACTGATTTTGCGTGCGAGGCTCTTAGCCTGGCTGCCCCGTTGACGTTACTCGAGCCGCGACGATCGCCGCTGCCATCGCGAGCTTGTGATCGTTGCCCCAGGGCGGCCCGATGGACCTCCTCAACTCAGGAAGTGGGCGTCGAGATCCTCGATGCGCAGCGCCTCGCTCGCTGCGCCAAACACTTTCTTCGCGTCGTACCAGTGGACGGCCCAGCCGCGCGCCTCGGCCGCGGCGGCTAGCGCCTTGCGGTACATCACCCAGTCGGCGACGTTCTGCGCGCGGTAGTCGTTGATCCGCTCGGCAATGGTTGGCGGCAGCGCCGGGCACTGGCGAAGCGCGACGCCGAGGATGCGCCCGGGCACCGTCCTCGCGACGGCGTCCAGGACGAGCTTCGCGTGCCGTTCCGCCGACACCCGCACGCGCTCCACCAGCGCCACCGCCTCATCGAGCGGAAGCGCCTGCCCTTCGCTGTGGTGCGGAATCTTCGGCAGGTCCTCGTCCACCAGTTCGACGCGGCGACGGTCGAGGAGCGTCCCGTCGCCCGCGACCGTCACCAGCACCGCCCAACCGCCGTGATCCGATATTCCGATAGTTGCGTCCTTCGATGACATGGTTCCATTGAGACGGGTGGCCCACTCATGCCAGTTTTGGCTTCACTGGGGACCTGTCTATCTCTCTCCAGTCCGCTTCTTGCTCTCCACCATTACTCTTCGCAAGATCCGGTTGATTCGCGTCTGGTAGCCGGGGCCTTTGGACTTGAACCAGTCCACCACTTCGATATCCACGCGCAATGAGATTCTCCGCTTTTGTGGACGGTTCCACCGCGACTCCGCGTCCGTCTTCTTCTCCGCCAACAAGAAGAGGTCTTCCTCCACCGATGCGTAAGGTCGCCAATTCGCTTGCGCCGGATCCGCGCGTTTCGACTCTTTGCTTTCTTGGCCTTAACTGTCATGACGTGAGTGTACATCCGTTACTGTCATGACGTTGCGTTCTTGCAGGAACACTTGATTCCCCGAGGAGTCTTCCGGTTGGTCAAGGCTGCGATTGGCGGCTGTACGACAAGTCAACATAGCCGTTCTTGTAACCGACCACGTTCTTCAGGTGCCACTTATGCTCGGTATCGGAATTACCAAAGAGTCGCAGTCCATCTCCCAAGGTGATGGGCGCGATCATCAATCTAATTTCATCACCAGGCCCAGCCTGAGAAAACTCTGGCCCAACACGGCCCCTCCCACGAGCCAGACATTTCTGTATCGAGGCGCGAGTACCTCATCCACCAACCTCTTCAGGTCGCCTGAGTAGAACTCGACGGTCTTCCTGGTACATGGCAGGTTTCTACTCGTGACCACGACGGTTGGGGTGTCGCCATAAGGCCAGCCAAGTTCGAGCGCGTGCTCGTACGTGCGAGAACCAACCACGTAGCAGTCGATCGACTGCAGGGTCTCAGCGCCATCGTCAGTGGCTCCCTTTTCGTAGACGTCGGAAGTGTCCATCCACGAAATGCTGTTGTCCTTTTTTGCGATGTAGCCATCGAGGCTTGCAACGACGTGCAGCGTCACCCTCGGTTTCTTGACTTCATCATGCGACCTAGTCATTCAATCCCTTGCCATCCAAAATTGCCTTCATACATTTTTCAACCCTTGCCTCGCGGGTTTTGGATTGTTTGGGTTGCGAAAAATGAAAGAGGTATCCTCTTTGCCGTCCCGGCGTTAACGCTTCAAAGGCGGTTTTCAGGGCGGGGATTTCATCCAACTTGTTTCTGAAATTCTTCGGGAACTGTTGAATTCGGCGGTCTTTTTCAGCTTCACTTTCAAACCGGCTTTTTCCACTTCAATAGCTTCGTGGATATAGGCCTTCAAGATGGGCTCCATCTTGACTATCTCCCGAACATTGGTGAACCGGATCTGGCGCGCCGCCTGATATCCCCGTTTGTTGCATCAGGATACCATCTGGGGTCATTTAACAGAGCGCCTTTGAAAAACAAAAGCGCACAGTATTCTTTAAATCCATGGATCAAAACAATGTTGTTGTTCTCAAGCATGTAACAGGGCTGATCCACTTCAATTCTTCGGTCAGCCCGCAGTCGAGAGCGATCGTTCTCAATTGCTCAAATTCTTCCTGCCACTGTGTGGCCTTACGCAAAACACTATCAACCTTAGGATTTCTTTCGTTCATCGCAGACTCCAATTCAGACTCTGAGCGAGCAACGGAATGCCCTCGCAGCATAGTATGACTCCGCACCGTTGTGATACACGAATACACGGCCGAAGCGGCGATCGCCAAAGATGGCGCCGCCGAGTTTCCTGACTTCAGGGGGCGTTATCCAGCTCGACGTCTTCAAGTCGAAATTTCCGAGTCTCTG
This sequence comes from uncultured Acidobacteriota bacterium, assembly GCA_963771765.1. Lineage (GTDB taxonomy): Bacteria > Acidobacteriota > Terriglobia > Terriglobales > Acidobacteriaceae > Sulfotelmatobacter. Next base: position 147,061 of record CAVYUY010000015.1, on the reverse strand, counting down.
TAACTCTTGATATTGTTCTTCGGTCAATACCTCAATGCCCATCGCGGCTGCGGCATCCAGCGCGCTGTTTTTCGGCTTGGCTTCTTTCCTGGAATCCAAGCTTCACGGTCGTAACAGAAACTTCTGCGGTCTTTAGGACTCTCCAGGGGAACAATCAAAGAAAACATATTCGCCCGTCCTCTTGTCCTGACCAACCACATCCGGCTCGCCGCCGGTTCTTTCCATTTCACTGAGTGACCACAGTTTGTCGGGACGAGCTTCCAGCTTCGCTTTTACCTTGGCCCAGTCGAGACCTTTATGGCGGCTCATGTGTTTCTCAAAGCGTGCCTTTAACGTTGCAAGCAGTGCTTCGCACTGTGCTGGAGACAATGTGTTTTCCGCTCCAGCGCGCTTCATATCGAGTAGCTCCCGTTGCTCTCCAGTTGGGCGGTTCTTTTCGTACTCAGTCGTCGAACGAGTGGCCCTTCCACATCCACAACCCTGTGAGGACCATGACAGGGAAGAAGATGAACCGAGTCGGCCGGGCGTACAACGGAAGTTTGTCAAACGGACTGTAGATGTAACCATAAATTGGGATGCTAACGATAATGTGAATCCAGCGGAAAATCGTGCGCAGTTTGGGCATTCTTGCTTGCATGATCAGGTCTCCTTTTGTCGCGGATGTTATTGCAACCCCGCGAGCGAGCGCTCCATGTTGCCGATGAAAGTTTTCCAGCCGTAGCTGGCACCCTTGTAAGCCGCGTCGTGATCGACAGGGAAGCCAGAGTGCTCCATGCGCACGAGCGTTCCGTTTGCGGTCGCCACCAGCGTCCAGACGACGACGCTCTCAAGCCCCATCGTTCCCCACGAGTAAGAGAGTTTTTTGTTCGGCTCCACGACCAGGACTTCGCTTTCGATTACGCCATTCCAGTTGGGCACTGGTTTCGACCGAAAACTAAAGCGATGGCTTACGACAGGTTGGAAGTCGTTGTCCATCAGCCACTGTTTGATGAGCGCACCTTCCGTGAGAGCTCGCCAGATTTTCTCGGCAGGGAAGGGCATTTCTTTTTCGATAACGAGGGTCGAGTTTCGTTTGCAGTCATCAGTCCATCCTTTTGAGCAAGTCTTCGAGGCGTTCAAAGCGGTCGCGCCAGAAGGCGCCGTACTGACTCATCCAATCAACGAGCGGAGAAAGAGCTTCCGGCCGGGCGCTGTAATGGGTCTCGCGGCCATGGCGGCGATGCCGCACCAGCTTGGCACGCTTCAGTGCAGACAGGTGCTTTGACACCATCGGCTGCGATACGCCGGCGCGTTCCGTCAAAGCATGAACTGTCTGAAAGCCTTCGCGGGTCAAGCGCTCAAAGATAGCCCGGCGGGTCGGATCGGCGAGGGCCTTGAAAACGGCATCCGCGGCGTTCTGCATGAGGAAACCATAACCGTATGGTTATTGGTTGTCAAGTGAAAGTTTCAAAATTTGGCAAGGGGACGGTCGGGGAATGAAGTAGAGCCACCGTTCCCGATGACTTCCGTTGTGTGAACTTGGAAATGAAACTAGGCTGCCACGGCCGTTCCGAACAACATCGATTTGAGTGTCAACGCATTGCGAGCCGCATAACCCGCTTGATCGTTGTCAAAGTAGATGTAAATCGCAGCCAGATCCTTCGCCCACGCCTGGATTTGCTTGCTCCACAGACGAAGGCGGCTATCACCGTAACTCTCCTGATATTTCTGAATGCCAGGGCCGTGCAAGCGCACGTATGCGAAATCCGCAGTTACTGTGAGGGGAGAGTGGTAGCCCGCGAGTTCATAGATACAGAAAGCGGCGTGAAATCTTCTGAGGAGCGCTTCGACATCGGATCGAATCCAGCTGAGGTCGCGAAATTCGAAGGCAAACCGCAGATCGTGGGGCAATGCTTCAAGAAAAGCTTCGAGGCGGTCAGGGTTTACCTGCCACCGGGGCGGTAGCTGGAAAAGGACGGGTCCGAGCTTGGCAGAGAGTCGCGATGCCCGCGGAAGCAAATTCTGCAAAGCGCTTTCAGGATCTTTAAGTTTCTTTTGGTGAGTCAGGAAGCGGCTGGCCTTCACCGCAAAAACGAAATTCGGCGGCGTTGTTGTTCGCCAATCGTCAAATGCGGTGTCGGTTGGAAGGCGATAAAAGCTGTTATTCAATTCCACCGTGTCGAAGCGCTGCGCGTAGAAGGGGAGCATTTCGTCGGGCGAAAGCTTATGGGGATAAAAAGGGCCTCGCCAGTGTTTGTAGTGGTATCCCGAGGTGCCGATGCGAATGTCACACGTCATGGCGAGCCTGGTTTTCCTAGCCCTTACGGCCACTCTTCTTTTTTCTTTTTGCCACCGACGAGGCTTGCTTGCCCAACGCGGAGCGCACTGATTTCGGCAGGTGTGCAATTGTGCGTTTTCTTTTCGCGGCCGAAGCCGCCTTCTTGATGTTCTTCTTAGCCGCGTTTGTTTGTTTGGTTGAAGCCATCGTTCTATCCATAACCCTGGATTTCGACCCATCATTCGATGCACGATTCGGAACGAGTGTGCGCACGAAAAGAGGCTCTCCGAGTACCAATAGTGTTCTTAATTGTTGAGGTATTTGCCCATGCCGACCGGCCAGTCAGCAAGCCGGGCAACCCGCACAACTTTGAGCGGGGCATCGGGAGCGATCAGATGGTGTTTAGCCAAGACCGACATCTTCGATGTGTTCCAGCATCCCGGCTGGATCGGTATAGACGCGGAAGGCGCCAGCTTGCTCCAGTTCGGACTGGCTGTAACCACCGGAGAGAAGACCCACGGCTAGCGCCCTTCTGCGACCTGCGGCAAGCATGTCCCAAATGCTGTCGCCGACCACAATGCAATTCTCGACCGGAATTCCCAGCCCATCGGCTGCGGCAACGAACACATCGGGAGATGGCTTGGCCTTGGCGACGTCGTCTCCGGTGATGACAACTGCTGTGGCCGGGATTCGCAACTTGCGGAGCAGTTTCTTCGTCTGTTTTTCCGGCCCGTGGTCGCGATGGCCCATCGTGCGCCGAGAGTGCCGAGGCGACGCAGCAGTTCTTCCGCTCCCGGAAGTGGCTCGATGGTACTCAGGAATCTGTTGAAGAGGACGTCGTGCTTTTTCTCGAGTTTCTCCATGTTGATTCTTGAGCGGGGCGTTTTGTGGCTCACGAACCAGTTGACGGACGAGTGCGCTACCACTCATTCCGATACGGCGATGAATCTTCCATTCTGGAATAAAGATGCCGGAATCGCGTAGTGCTTCGGCCGACGCCGTACGTGACGGTAGGCAGTATAAGAATGCCGTCGAGATCGAACAGATCGCAGGATCGGTCAGTTTTGTGTCATGAGGAGTAGTCCAAGCCAAGCGGAACAAGATTCCGTCCCACATACGACGTTCCGAGCTGCTGTAACCTTTCACAACGGACTTTTGACCGCGAAGCGAACGTTGACAGAGGAAAGTAATGAGGTCCGTTCGATTGCCTGGCCCGCAACCTGAATTTGAGGCTACCTATTGGATAGGCTATTGCTCTCTAGATGAGAATCGAGTGGTGCGGGGAGGCTAAACGATTAGGAATTCGCCTTACGCATGACGGGGAACGCCCATGCCATCATTCCTGTTGTTTTAGACGTTTCTGTTGTCCGCAAAGGAGTGGGCCGTGACGAAGCGCCCAAAGACACCCCACCGGTAGCAGCGGAAAGGTCTAAAAACGGCATCCGCTTTTATTTGCGGAAGCGAATGTCACCGCCCAGCTCGATGAAGGAAGGCGGGGTTAGTTGTGCCTAGTTCTGGTGTCACCGACATTCGCAACGAAGCGTTTCCGCTGCACCACGGAGAGCGCGCAGCTCGCGGTCCAATAACGAAATGGTCATGAGAATGGGAACGGCGGCTCTACTTCCTCAGCTCTAATCGTCTACGCTATGCCGGTGTGGGCTCGAAAGGACGGAACGCCTGGAGTGGCATGATCCCAGCGAACGGAAAATGTGTCTCGTTAGCTTCGAATCATTACCGAGGGGCGGGTTGAATTGTGAATTTCATAACAGCATCGTCGACCCAACAAGTCGTGTCTTCATTAGTATCATTTACAAGAATTAATTCTTAATTCAAATTCGTGCTCGGGTTTCGTCGCCATCATTTCATAGTGTACTTCTGGGGTAAGTAAATGGTACCGTTGGGCCATGCGTGGGCTGCCCGAGCAGAAGCACCTACTAGGACAATCTTCCTGCGGGGAATGCAGAGTTACGACGAGATGACCGTATTCCTAGGGTCTGCCTCCGCAACAGCGCTAGAAGGCTTGATCATGTCCTTGAAATCCGCTCTTATAATGTCGCCGATGTTGAGATTCTTTCGAGTAAAACTTTTCTTCGTATGTGCTGGTCCCTGAAGCAAATCAAGTGGAATTTCGTATTTCAGACACGTCAGCCCGAATTGTCAATTTGCAACCATTGAGAAAGTTCACTTCGACAGGCGTAAGCGAAAGGGGAGTAGATGATGACATGGCAGAGGGAGAACTCACTACAGTCAGCTTCGGAAAAACCTTGTCCCAATTTGTAAATAGGACGCACCAATGATCACCCCTATGACCCCGATAACCGCAATCGTGACCTGGATTGACGGATTGGGTGAGCTATTTGTTTCGTTTCCCATATGCGGCCCTTGGGCGCATATGTTAACACCGGCCAATTGCTAAAAAGACATTCTGGGAGGCATATCTTATCTGTCCCCGAGTTGCGGCAAAGTGTTTGTACGGCTTTGAAACCAACTAAAAACTCAAGACATCGGCAATGGAGTTAGGCCAATCGGTGCGCGAAATAGTCTGGAGGAGGCCTTGGATTGCTTTGTCTCGGCCTTAGCAGACTGTCTCCAGTGGAAACGGCTCTTTGCGACCAAGGATTCGAAGCCAGCGTTCTTAGCGATTCGTTACTTGTGAACTTCCGGTTTGTCCGCAAAGGAGTGGCTCGTGACCAACATGAAGAGGCACCCACAAACACAGAAGATGACCGTGATAAGCAGCGCCACCCGGATCCACCACGGCAATGTGCCATAAGGCGCACACCAGACGAAGCAATGTCAGACCCGCTCCCAGGGTGGCTGCCGCGAAGCAATAAGGATCTGTGAATCTCGGATGGTGCCGGACTTTACTTGAATTCATCGCCGCAAATACCGCTGCTCAGGGGATAAGCATGGATCAGCAAAAACTGGATCCAACTCAACACGGCGAACCGTGATGAGGAAGCTTTAGAATTTCCGAAGACATCTCTCTGGATGTAATGCAAAGTGGTGGCCAGGGACGGAGTTGAACCGCCGACGCCAGCCTTTTCAGGGCTGCGCTCTACCACCTGAGCTACCTGGCCACGTTTCCATACCCGCTGGCTGCGGGTTGCGAGGATGGTTCGCTTCAGCCGATCTGCGGCGGGACGAACAACCAAACCCAAACGACTGGAAGCGTGTGGAACGAAATGATTATAGCAACGGCATCGCTTTCACTCAACGGCGCCACATCAACCACGAATTCACGCTGAGTAATCCTGAGAAGAGATCCGCGCCACCGTTCCTCGCGCATGAACAGGTGGCGCGATTCCTCTACGCTGCAAATCCTTTGACGAATTCAACCAGACTGCGGAGTGCAATTCCTGATGGGCCTTTGGCAATCCACGGTTTCTGATCTTCCATCCACGCCGTGCCCGCGATGTCGAGATGGATCCACGGAGTCTCTTCCGCGAATTCCTTCAGGAACATCGCCGCCGTGATGGCGCCGCCCCAGCGGCCGCCGGTGTTCATGATGTCGGCGATGGATGAGCGAATCTGCTCTTTGTATTCGTCATCGAGAGGCAATCGCCACATCTTTTCTCCGGCCTTGTCGTTTGCCTTGTGGATGCGGTTGTACATGTCGTCATCGTTGGTGAAGATGCCCGCGTTGTTGAAGCCAAGTGCAACCACGACTGCGCCGGTTAGCGTGGCGGCGTCTACGAGGTGCGTGCATCCAAGTTGCTTGGCGTAGTGCAAACCGTCCGCCAGTACGAGGCGCCCCTCGGCATCGGTGTTGATGATCTCGATCGATTTGCCCGACATCGCGATCTGCACGTCGCCTGGTTTCTGCGCTTTTCCGGACGGCATGTTTTCTGTGGCGCAGACAATTCCGATCACTTTGACTTTGGGCTTGAGCAGCGCAATCGCACGCATGGCGCCGATCATCGTCGCGCCGCCGGCCATGTCGTACTTCATTTTCTCCATGCCGTCGGCGGGCTTGATCGAGATGCCGCCCGTGTCAAACGTAATTCCTTTTCCAACCAGGCCAAGCACCGGTTTTTCCGGAGCGCCCGCGGGTTCATATTTCATTACGATCAGAGCGGGTGGCTCGTCCGACCCTTGAGCGACGCTCCAGAATGCGCCCATCTTCATTTCTTTGATTTTGTCCGCGCCAAAGACTTCGCATTTCAACCCGACTTCGGAGCACATTTTCTTGGCGCGATCGGCAAGAATTGTTGGAGTCATCCGGTTGGAAGGCTCATTTACGAGATCGCGCGTGAAGTTCTGCGACTCGCCGATGATCGCCGCCTCGTTCGCTGCTTTTTCCAGGGCCAGCCTTGTCGCCGCTCGCCACGACCGTCAGCGTGTCGATCTTCTGGTCTTTCCGGTCACTGCGGTAATAGTCCGGATCGAAGTTGCCGACGTGCGCGCCTTCGACGATCGCTCGCACCGCTTCCTCGGCTGGAAGGTTGGACGGAGCGACAAAAGCGAAGCTGCGAATTCCACGCGACTTCAGGGTTCGAACCGCTGTGCCGGCGATCCGCCGCAGATCGTAGCTCGAAAATTTCTTCGCGCCGCCGCCCGAGATCAAGAGCAGCCGTTTGGCTTTGAGTCCGGAGGGCTTGTGTAGCAGGTTGGTCTCAAACGGTTTGCCGCTCAATTCTCCACCAGCCAGCAGATCCGCTGCGACAGAAGTCACGGCAGCGTCGGCGGGTGAGACTTTGAGTTCGGGCTTTTTGTTCTTGTCCGTCGAAGCGGAGGTGGATTCATCCAAAACGACGGCGACGAGAGCTTCGGTTTCAACTTCAGCGGGTTTCGAGACAGAAATAGTTATTTTCATCATAGGAATGAGGTAGTTCCAGTATCGTCGGCAGGGAGGCAAAAGCGCAAGCCTCGCCGTGGCCAGGTAGGGACTCAATTTGAATTTCTGACGGCATCCTTACTCGTCGATGACGTCATGAGCGTAGCTGTTCTTCACGCGCAGCTGAGGGATCTCCGCTGTTACTCCTCTCTACCACAGCGAGATCCCTCCGTCCGCTGGTAAAAAGCGGGCTCTTCGGGATGACGCCGTGTGAGATTCAGAGTTCAAACCGCGCGACTACCCGCGGCCAGGTCCCAAGAGGAATTCGATCCTGTAATTGCGGCTTCTTCTTCTAGCGTCTTTTTGTCGCGATCTTAGGCCGATAAGGCGCTGGGGAATCGCGTCTTGAAGTCCAGGAGTCCGACCCATTCCGGTGTGACCGTGATTCGCACCATGGAAGAAACTTTCGTCCGGAGTTGCTTGAGCCAGCGTTTGTGCCAGAGCGGGATCGAAGTAGCGCGCCGCACAGCTTCATATTCGGGAACAATGCCTTCTACGTTCTCGAGCCGGGCGCTTCCGCGGATCAGCAGAACCTTGTGCGGAAACGCTTCTTCGTCGATCGTGAGCGCAACTTTCGGGTTTTTCCCAAGAGCCTTGAGCTTTGGAGCTTTCGGCGGACTGGCCATCACGATGTCCCGCCCATTCCAGTGAAACCAGATGGGAACGACGCGGGGACTTCCATCGGTCCCGACGTAGGCAAGGCGCGCGGGAATCTTGGACCGCAATAATTCCTGCGATGCGGGATGTTCCAGAAGAGTGAGATCTCCCTGCGGGATTGGCTTCATGCTCTGACTCCTTGTCGCTTAGAAAAACAGGTTGCGAAGACGACGGCGAAACTCGCATGGGATTCTACTCCTCAACTGCGGGCATTGATGTTTCGAACCGAAGAAAGTCTTCTGGCATTCGACTTTCCGGGTTCCTCGAGTGCTGAAGCTTGGGCTTATTGGGCGGGAGAAGTCTTCGTCAGATGAAGGCTTCGTGAAGCCACAGCTGGACGAAGAGAGTTCTGTCGTCATGACGGAGGAGTGGGGAATTTGGTCTCGGCCGGCAGTTTGAGCGCTGCTTGAGACAACAGGTTCCTCGGCGGCTTTGCCGCTTCGGAATGACAAAGCCATGGGACGGGTTCACGGGTCCGGAATCCGGTCTTGATGACGGCATTCTTGCGCCTGCGGTATGATTCAAGGCCGCGGAAGGTCCAGGTGAAACGTTCATGTCGAATCGATGGAAGATGAGCAATCCAAAGATAAGCGCGCTGGTGATGGTCGTGGTTTTGTGCGGGATCGTCGGTTTCAGCCGAAAAACCGTGACTGCGGCGACACCGCAGGCGCCGATCCTGGCGAATCCTAAGGCAGCGATCTCGCAAGCTACAGGACCCATTTCGATTCCCGATACCACGCTGGCCATTAACTCGCCGACTCCCATGTCGCAGCGGGTCGTCCATTACGAGATTGAGGCGAAGTACGACGCCGCGAAACATTCAGTCGACGCCACCGAGGTCCTCACCTATCACAACCTGACCGGGCAAGCCCTCGATCATTTCCCATTTCATCTCTATCAGAATGCCTTCCAGCCCAAGGCTACGTTCGTGCGCGACGCCAAACTTATGGGCACCCGCGACACTGGCGTACGACAAGTGGGAAGACAAGTACTACGGGTCCGAAGACATCAAAAGCATTGAGGTCGTCGACCAGGGGGACGTCACCCAGAACTTGCAATACATCGCTCCTGACGACGGCAATAAAGATGATAAGACCGTCGTCGATCTGCATATCCCGAAACCGATCGCGCCGGGCGCATTCGTTCAGTTCAAGATTGCCTTTCAGACAAAATTTCCCGAGACCCAGGCTCGTTCGGGATGGAAACGCGATTTCCTGCTCGGCGGCCAATGGTTTCCGAAAGTGGGAGTTTGGTGGCACGGCGCGTGGAATTGCCACCAGTATCACAACACGACGGAGTTCTTCGCCGACTTCGGCGTCTACGACGTGAAACTCACCGTGCCTCAATATGAAGTGATTGGCGCGAGCGGAGTAGAAGTCTCCAATCGTCGCGAATTCGGACGGCACGAAAACCGTGACCTATCACGGCGACGACATCCACGACTTTGCGTGGACGGTGAGCCCTCGTTACAAAGTCCGCGAGAGCACGTATCAATCGCAGATGGGGCCGATCAAGCTTCGCTTCCTGATGCAGCCTGCTCACTGGAGCCAGGCCGATCGCCACGAAAAAGTCACGCGCGACACGCTGGATCGCTTCGAGAAATTCTACGGACCATATCCTTACAAAACGTTGACCGTCGTGGATCCCGAACCCGATTCCGCAGCCGGCGGCATGGAGTATCCAACGTTTATCACCGGCGAAACCAGCTGGTTTGCGCCCGACGGGATCAAATTGGTCGAGATTGTCGTTGAGCACGAATTCGGGCACCAGTACTGGTACGGCATGGTGGCCACCAACGAATTCGAAGATGCCTGGATGGACGAGGGCATCAACAGCTACACCGAAGTCAAAGTGATGGATTCGATTTTCGGCAAAGACACGTCGTTTATCGATCTTCTGGGCATAACCGCTGGCGAGCGGGAAGCACAGCGTCTGGGCTACACAAACACCGCCGATCGCGATCCGATGGCGCAGAATGCCTACGCTTACTACAGTTCCGGTTCCTACGCCGGAATCACCTACGGGAAGACTGCCAGCGTGCTGCTGACCCTCGAAGGAATCATCGGGGAAGACACCATGGCGAAAGCCATGCACACGTATTTCATGAAGTATCGATTCACCCATCCTGACAAGGAAGATTTCCTGAAGACGATTGAAGAAGTTGCAGGCAGAGATTTGCACTGGTACTTCAACCAGGCCGTCTACGGCTCGCAAGTTCTTGACTACGCCATTTCGAGAATCGATTCCTTTCCCGTCGATTGGTACGTAGAGAAAAAGGACAAAGAACGCGAAGAAGGGCGACAAGGACACGACGGTCTATCAATCCTACGTCTCGGTGGTGCGTAAAGAAGATTTCGTTCTCCCGATGGAAATCGAAGTCCGATTCAGTAATGGAGAAAAAGTTCGCGAACACTGGGACGGCAAGAATCGCTGGACCCGCTTCAGCTACCAGAAACAAGCAAAAGTCGTCTCCGCGGAAATCGATCCGGACCACACCATTCAGATTGATCGAAACAACTTTAATAATGGTCACATTGTCGAAAGCGATCCGAAGCCGATGTTGAAGCTATCGAACTACTGGGTGTTCGTGACACAACTTGCGAGCCAAATGATGGCTTGGTGGGCGGTCTAAAAAATGCAAACACTTCTGGATGATCGTCCGCAGACTGCGTGGAATTCTCGGTGATGGCCTGGGCATGGTCATGCGCAACAAGCGCTACATTTTCTGGTTCTGGCTTCTCGACCTGCTTCTGGCTTGGCTCGGCACTGCGGCATTCCGAGACAGCGCCCGTCCGATTCTCGACAATAGCCCGTACAGCGCCAGGTTGCTGCACGGCTTTGATCTGTCGGTCATGTTCGAACTGTATGCGCGTCCCGAGTTCGGCTCGATGGCTGCGGTGGGCACTGCCGCCGCATTTTTCGCAGTCCTGTTCTTCTTGATGACGGCGCTATTCCTGCCCGGAGTGTTTCAGGGATACGCTTCTTCCTACCGCCTGCCGCGGCGAAGACTTCTTTCGCGCCTGCGGACGCAACCTGTGGCGCTTCATTCGACTGATGATCGTCGCCGGAATCGTGATGGGAATCGTTCGCAGGAATCCTGTTTGCCTCAACGGCGCCATCGTTAAGAAGGCAGGGGAAAGCACATTCGAGCTGCTTCCGTTTATTTTGCAGATGACCGGGCTGGCCATCATTTTCCTGGTGATGACGACCCTGCGCATCTGGTTCGATCTTGCCGAGGCTGACGTTGTTCTCAATGATCAACGCGCGGTTCGCAGATCGATCGCTGCCGGTTTCCGGCATACGTTTCGCAATCTCGGTCGGCTTCTCGGCAGCTACGTCGTCGCAACCTTACTGGCCGCGATTTTCCTGGTTGGCGGCGTTTGGTGCTGGATTCACTTTGTTCCGGCCGAAGGGATCGTGCGAGCGTTCCTGATCAGTCAGCTGATTGCGATGCTGTTGCTCATTCCACGATTCTGGCAGCGCGGGATTGCCACTTCGTATTGGCGCCAGCACATGCTGGTACCGGTAGTCGCAGCAATTCCTGTTCAGCCTTTAGTCGTACCGGCGCCGGTGATTGTGGAGCCGGCTCCGGTCGTTCCGCCTCCGGTCGATTCCGCCGCTGCCTGATCCTTCAGTGTCGTGAGCACGGTCGCGATTCGGAGCAGAGAAGCGTCTCATAAGAGGATGACCGTAATTCCTGGATTCTTCTGTCCGAGGTCTGTGTCGGCCTTCAACTCAGGTTGCTGACGGACCAGTCGCCAGGTGACTTCATCTGAGGTCGACCAGTTTTCCCCGAAGATACATCCGCGGATCACTCCGTTTGCAACGTCCTGTTGCAGCCGGCTCTGAACGGCGATGCGAATGTCTCCGCCTTCTCCCGAAGAACCATATCCGTGAATGATTTTTAGAAGAGGGATGTTTCTGCTGGCGCGCGAGGGCGATCTCACGATCCAGGCGCTGCAACGCCTCGGCGACGGGAGGAAGATCCGATTTCAGATTGACAGTTTTGATGGCAAAGCAATACTACTTTCGGTTTCTGCCTCGTGCTACTGCCTCGCGGGCTTCCTTATCGGCGGTACGACGACGCTCGGTTTCGCGTTTATCCCAGAGCTGCTTGCCTTTAGCCAAGGCAAGTTCAACTTTTACTTTACCGTTCTTGAAATACATCCGCGTCGGGATCAGCGTCAGGCCCTTCTGTTGAGTCTTGCCGACTAACCGGCGGATTTCTTCTCGGTGCATGAGAAGCTTCCGGGTCCGCAGCGGAGCATGATTAAAGATGTTGCCGTGCTCGTAGGGTCCGATGTGGGCGTTGAGCAGCCACACTTCATCGTCTTTCACCAAGCCGTAGGAGTCCTTAAGATTTGCCAGGCCGCCCCGGACCGATTTCACCTCGGTTCCGGTCAAAGCGACGCCCGCCTCAAATTTTTCCAGCAAGAAATAGTTATGTGAAGCGATCCTATTAACGGCGGCGTCTCTCTGCCCGCTCGCGGTAGAGTCGCGGCGAGGGGATTTCTCCGCATTCGGTTTGGTCTGATGCGTGGATTGGCGGGGCATTGAGAGTCGACGAACTCAATCTTAACGCAGATTGTCGATTGGGCTGTATTGGGGACGAGTGATGGAAGGGGCGGCGAGTTCGAGGCGGGTCCCCACTAGGACAACGACCAAAGAGTGTAACTTCCGATTGCACAGTGACTTCGAGAGCAGAAAATACCGATGCTATAATCGCGACACCGCGACTTTTTGTTGCTTTGAGTAGATTTCCCGCGCTTAACGCCGACGGGACGCGCACACGCGTGGGGGAAGCTGCTTGTCCGGCGAAAAATCGTATTTCAAAAGGATCATCTCGTGAGGATTATCGAATGAGACGCCTATTGCGCCCGGCACTATTTCTGTCGCTGGTCGCGGTTCTAGCCCTCCCCGCTGTCGCTGATAAAGCGAAAGACCTGTACACCAAGGGTCAAGACGCCGAGGCCCGCCAGCAATACGAAGCCGCTTTTGACCTCTTCAAACAAGCCTACGACCTCAAGCCGAAAGATCTCCGTTACCGCGCCGCGTTCGAACGGGTTCGCTTCCAGGCGGCAGCCTCTATTGTCCATCGCGGACAGAAGCTGCGCGAGGACGGCAAGCTTGATGAAGCGGTTGCCGAGTTTCAGAAGGCGCTCGCCATCGACCCATCGTTATTTATCGCTCAACAGGAACTCAATCGCACGTTGAAGATGATTAACGATCAGAAGAATCCGCAGCCTCAAGCGGCTGGACCTCCCGAAGGTCTCAAGAAGCGCGTACACGAAGCGGCAGGCCCGGTGGAACTCGCTCCCATCTCGAGCGTTCCCATTACCGTTAAAATGCTTTCCACCAAGTCCGATGTGGTCTACCGGACCGTTGGCCAACTGGCTGGCGTCAACGTGCTGTTCGACCCCGATTACACACCACGAGTCATTAACGTCGATCTGAACGGAGTGACGCTCGAAGAGGCGCTGGAAATCACCGCGCTTGAATCCAAGACCTTCTGGCGTCCGGTTACTTCCAACACGATTTTTGTCGCCACCGACAATCCAGCGAAACGCAAAGAGCTCGAGCAGAGCGTACTGAAGACTTTCTATCTTACGAATCTCTCCCAGCCCACGGAATTACAGGATGTTGTGAACGCGATTCGCGCCGTGCTCGATGTCCAGCGCGTGCAGCAGCTGCTTTCGCAAAACGCCCTCGTCGTGCGCGGGACACCGGATCAGATCGCGCTTGCGGAAAAGCTTGTCGAAGATCTCGATAAGGCTCGTCCGGAAGTCATTGTTGACATCGCAATCATGCAAATCAGTAAGGACCGCTCGAGAACGCTCGGCTTCAATCCGCCGACAAGCGCGACGGTTACTCTTCAAAGCAACCTGGGAACAACCACAACGCCGACGACCTCGACAACGACTGGAACTACCAGCAGCGGATCAACCACGAACGGCTTGAATCTGAATACACTCGGCAATCTGAACGCTACGGACTTTCAGGTCACGATCCCCTCGGCCAACCTGTCGGCTGTGATGAACAACAGCGACACCAAGCTGCTTCAGAATCCGCAAATCCGCGCTCTGGACGGACAGAAGGCTTCGTTGAAGATTGGCGATCGCGTGCCGGTCGCTACCGGATCGTTCCAGCCGGGCATCGGCGGCGTCGGCATCAACCCCCTGGTCAATACGCAGTTCCAGTATCTGGATGTCGGCGTCAACATTGACATCACTCCGCGCGTCCACGCCAACGGGGAAGTGACACTTAAGATTTCGATGGACGTTTCGGCCGTGACTGGACAGCAGAACATCGGCGGCATCAGTCAGCCCATCATCGGACAACGCAAGATCGAGCATGAGATCCGGTTGAAAGACGGCGAAGCGAACCTGCTCGGCGGAATCATGGAAGATCAGCAGACGAAATCTCTGGCTGGTATTCCTGGACTCGCCCAGATTCCGATCCTCAAGTATCTTTTCGGCCAGACGACGCAGGATCACTCGGAGAATGAGATTGTCTTTGCGATCGTGCCGCACATTATTCGTGGGACCGAGCTCAGCGAGCTGAACCAGCGAGCCATCGACATCGGCACCTCGACCGCGATCGAGCTTCATCACATGAGCCGGCCGCAGGCTCCGGCTGCAGGTGCAGCGGCTCCGGGACAAGCTCCGCAATCGGCGACTCCGGCGGCACGTCCAAATGCTGGACCATCCGCTTCGAACACCCCCGCGGCTCCGGCCCCGGCAAGTTTCCTGTTTGATCCGCCGACCATACAGGCAGCCAAGGGAAACACATTTGCCGTGAACCTGCTAATTTCCGGCGCACAGAATGTGTATTCGGTGCCGGTGCAACTGAACTACGACCCGAAGATGTTGCAGCTGGTCAACGTTTCAAACGGCGGATTCCTCTCGCAGGATGGCCAGGCAGTCGCCCTGGTTCATCGCGAGGATGAGTCGCTCGGCCAATCACAGATCACTGCGACCCGTCCGCCAGGCGCGGGCGGAGTGTCCGGCCAGGGTGCCGTGGTCACGATTACATTCATGGCGAAGACCGATGGCCAGACTCCTTTGACCATTACTCGCGGTGGAGCGCGTGATCCGGGCCTGCAGGCGATTACCGTCAATGGAGCGCAGGCCGCAGTGACAGTGCAGTAAGAGCGCATAGAAGATCAGATGACGAAGTCGAAATCCCATCACAGGCCACGGTTCAAGTCCGCCCGAGGTTTTACGCTCCTGGAGTTGATCGTGGCGGCGGCGATTCTGGCCATTCTTACGATGATGGCTCTGCCGCTGGCTCGTGTCACGATCCAGCGGGAGAAAGAGAAAGAACTGCGGCACTCGCTGTGGGAGATGCGGGACGCGATCGACCGCTACAAAGACGCCGCCGACCGGCAGATGTTTCAGACCAAGGTCGACACGCAGAATTATCCACCCGATCTTGAGACGCTGGTCAAAGGTGTGGAAGCGCAGGGCGGCAAGAAGATCCGATTTCTCCGTTCCATCCCTACAGACCCCATGACCAAGACCAAAGAGTGGGGAATGCGATCGATGCAGGACGATCCGGATTCAGATTCCTGGGGCGGCCAGAATGTGTTCGACGTCTACACCAAGTCGGAAGGCACCGGCCTCGACGGAACGAAGTATAAGGACTGGTAAATGCTGTGGAGTCGTGAACAATTCGATGCGTCGATCCGGCAAGATTTCTCTGCGAGGGCGTTCGCTCGCGGCTCTGCGGAAATCGTCTCGGGGCTTCACGCTTCTGGAATTGATGATCGTGATCAGCATCATCATGATCCTGATGGCCGTTGCAGTGCCGATGTACAACCAGTCCATCGTGCAGGCGAGGGAATCGGTACTTCGGTCGAATCTGCACACTCTTCGCAACGTGATCTCCCAATACACGCTCGACAAACAGAAGGCTCCGCAATCTCTCGACGATATTGTGAGTGCTGGCTATCTGAGGCAGATCCCTGTCGATCCGATGACCCGCGAAGCGAATTGGGAGGTGGTGCAGGAAGATGTAATGATGGCGGTAGACCAACAGGATCCTGGCATTACAGACGTACACTCGGCCTCGAGTGCCACCGCAAGTGATGGTACCGCTTACAGTACCTGGTGAAGTCCTTTCTGGTTTGCGGAACTCCTCGCACTATCAGCCCGCTTACTTCACCATCCCCGTCTAATACGAAAGCGCTATTGTTGCCGCTTCCTCGATTCGCAATAATCCCCGGCTAACTTCAGAAATAGATTTGTCACGAATTCTGTGGGCAGAAGCCGAAGCATCGTTTCGGCAAAAGGGGAAATGTCTGCATGCGATCAAGAGTAGTCGTGTCGTTGCTGGCTGTGATTTTGGGGAGCGGATCGATCGTGGCGCAGCAGCCGGCTGCCCCTCCTGATAAGCCCGCAAAAAAGGATGCTCCAGCGCCGCCGCACAAAATCGGTCCCGTCGACTTTTATGTAAATTGGCGCGCCCGCGCCGAGGGCTGGGACTGGTTCAAGGGCAATACTGGTCACGGCAACTACACGTTCGGAGACTCGCTGTTTCGCGTGGCCATCGGCCAGCATCGCGAGCACGTCGATTGGTTTCTCGAGGGAGCGCAGGTCGCCCTGGTGGGTTTGCCGACCCTTGCGGTTGTCGCCGCTCCGCAGGGACAACTCGGGCTTGGCGGCAATTACTACGCGGCTAACAGTCTCCAATCGAATAACGTCGACGGTTTCCTTAAGCAGGGATTTGTAACGATCAAGGATTTTGGAAGCAGCCTGAAAATCGGCCGGTTTGAATACTTCGACGGCAATGAGGTCAAACCAAAAGATCCTTTACTGGCTACGATCATTCAGACGCGCGTAGCGCAGCGCTTGATCGCAAATTTCGGATTCTCTGCGATCCAGCGCAGCTTCGACGGAGTTCAACTGTCTTCCAATGTCGGACACGACAATTTCACGTTTGTCGCTCTGCGTCCGACCGAAGGCGTCTTCCAGGTCGATGGCATGGGGGAATTGGACGTCGACACGTACTACGGCGCATTTACTGCTCCGGTGGAAACGCCTCATGGTGCCGGTCAGTTCAGGATATTCGGACTCGGTTACATCGATCACCGCACTCTCACACTCAAGACAGACAACCGATCCGCGACCGCGCGCGCAGCCGATCACGGCAAGATCGAGATCGCTACTTATGGCGCGGACTACGTCCACGTCTTCAATACTCCAAGTTCCGGGAAGTTCAACCTTCTGGGCTGGGTTGCGTTGCAAGACGGTTCATGGGGTGAGTTGACACAGCGGGCGAGTTCTTTCGTGGTGGAAGGGGGATGGCAGCCGCCCGTCGACTACGTCAAGCCCTGGATCAATGTGGGATATTCCTATGGAAGCGGCGACGGCAACAACGCCGACAAGCGCCACGGAACCTTCTTTCAGGTACTAACCACGCCTCGCCAGTTCGCGCGCTTTCCTTTCTACAACATGATGGATAACGAGGATGCTTACGCAACCCTAAATGTTAAGCCGGCCTCAAAGCTTTCTCTGCGAAGTGAAGTCCACTCGCTGCGTCTGGCGAACGCGAAGGATCTGTGGTACGCCGGCGGTGGCGCGTTTCAAGCCGCCACTTTCGGCTATACCGGCCGCCCGAATCCTGGGAACGGAAATCGCGGGCTCGCGAATGTTTGGGATATGAGCGCGGACTACCAGGTGACCAAGATGTTCGGCGCGACCCTGTACTATGGAAAAGCCTGGGGTAAATCCGTCATCTCGAATATTTACCCGAAAGATCCGAACGGGCAATTGCTCTACTTGGAAACCAACTTCCGATACTGACTGAGGCGAGATTGCGCATGTTGTGCCTCTGGCACTAACATCGGTTCATGCCCGTCGAGACTGAAATCTCTTCTATCCCGGCCTCTATTCGCGCGCCGCGCGGCAATCAAATCTCATGCAAAGGGTGGCAGCAAGAAGCCGCGATGCGCATGCTGATGAACAACCTCGACTCCGAGGTTGCGGAACGCCCGCAGGATCTCGTTGTCTATGGCGGAACGGGACGCGCCGCACGGAGTTGGGAAGCTTATCGCGCCATCGTCGCCACTCTCAAGAATCTCGACAACGACGAGACGCTGCTGGTGCAATCCGGCAAACCGGTCGGTGTGTTCAAGACGCATGAATACGCGCCACGCGTTCTCCTCGCCAATTCGAATCTCGTCGGCCATTGGTCGAACTGGGAGAAATTCAATGAGTTGGAACGCGCCGGCCTCATGATGTACGGCCAGATGACCGCCGGTTCGTGGATCTACATTGGATCCCAAGGCATTGTGCAAGGAACGTTCGAGACATTCTCAGCCGCGGCGGAAAAGCATTTTGGTGGGGATCTCGCCGGCAAGCTGATAGTCAGCGGCGGAATGGGAGGGATGGGCGGAGCTCAGCCTCTCGCGGCAACCATGACAGGCGCGGCTTTCCTCGGTATCGACGTCGATCCCGAGCGTATCAAGAAGCGTTTGAAGACCGGATACTGCGACTTCATGGTGACAACGCTCGATGAAGCGTTGCGCATTCTGAAGAATGCGGTGCGAAAGAAAGAGAATGTTTCCGTCGGCTTGGTAGGGAATTGCGCCGACATCATTCCGCAACTGGCTGAACGCGGCGTGGTTCCCGATATCCTGACCGATCAAACGTCGGCACACGATCCTCTGAATGGATACGTGCCGAATGGGATGACCTTGCAGGAGGCGCTGGAACTGCGCAAGAACGATCCGAAGACTTATCAGGAGAAATCGCTTGATGCGATGGCGCGTCACGTAGAAGGCATGTTGCGACTGCAGAAGATGGGTTCCGTCACGTTCGACTACGGCAACAACATCCGGACTTTCGCGTTTCAGCGCGGCGTAAAGAATGCGTACGACTTTCCGGGATTTGTTCCCGCTTATATTCGCCCTCTGTTTTGCGAAGGACGCGGACCGTTCCGTTGGGTCGCGCTATCCGGGGAAGCGTCCGACATTCACGTAACCGATGAACTGGTACTGGAACTCTTTCCCGAGAATCGCATTCTGCGCCGCTGGATTGACCTCGCGCGTAAGCGGATTAAGTTTCAGGGGCTCCCCGCCCGCATCTGCTGGCTGGGATATGGCGAGCGGGCGCAATTTGGTCTTGCCATGAATGATCTGGTCAAGAAGGGCAAAATCAAGGCACCGATCGTGATTGGCCGCGATCATCTCGATTGCGGATCCGTCGCGTCGCCCTTTCGTGAAACCGAAAGCATGAAGGATGGCTCGGACGCGATCGCCGACTGGCCATTGCTCAATGCAATGTTGAACACTGCCGCCGGCGCCTCATGGGTGTCAATTCACAACGGAGGTGGTGTTGGCATCGGCTACTCGCTGCACGCGGGGCAAGTCACAGTCGCGGACGGTACTGATGAGATGGCGAAGCGCATCGAGCGCGTGCTGACGACGGATCCGGGAATGGGAGTCATCCGCCACGTTGATGCCGGCTACGACGAAGCAAAAGAATTCGCGACGAAAACGGGCGTGAAAATTCCAATGGCAAAAGGCTGAGAGCGAGCCCGTTCACCTGTTGGGCTAACGCATCGTTAGGGCATCATGCATGGCTTCGTACGCGGGCTTCCGCTCGTATTTGTCGTCCCAGGGCAAGGCCCAGCCGAAGCCTTTGTAGAATCCGGGAATCCATGAGTGCTTATCGCTGAATCCCCACGTCTGGATTGCTTTGCATGCTGGTTGTTGCACGCATAGGCTGGTGATTTCACCATACAGCTTGCCTTCTGCCGCCAGCGAGGCGGCGTCCCCGTTGTTGAGGCGAATATCGAGTTCGGTCATCTGCAGGTCGAGACCGAGCTTGGCGAAACGCGCCAGGTTTTCTTTATAAGACTCCAGCGTTGCCGGATCGTCGAATTTCAAAGTGATATGCGTCTGAAAGCCCACGCCGTCGAGCGGCACTCCGCGGGCCTTGAAATCCTTCGCCATCGCGTAAATCGCATCTGATTTCCTGTTCATCTGCTCGGCGTCGTAGTCGTTGTAGAAAAGCTTTGCTTTCGGATCTGCCGTGCGCGCCCAACGCAATGCCTGCTCGATATATTGAGTTCCTTTGCCTGCAGCGATTCCGGGCTGGTCGAACCAGATGGTGTGGCGCATCGCGCCACTATCCTCAAAGGCTTCGTTCACGACATCCCAGGCGTACACCTTTGACGCGTAGTGGGTCATCACGGTGCGAATGTGGCCCTGAAGAATCGTGGCGAGCTGCTGAGAAGTGTAGTTTCCCGTCTTTATCCATTCCGGAACCTGGTTATGCCAGACCAACGTGTGTCCCCGGACCATCATGTTGTGGCTCTGCGCGAACGCAACGAGCGCGTCTCCGCCAGAGAAATCATAAGGGTTGGGGTCAGTGTCAGGCCTCGGATGAATCGGGCCGAACTTCATCTCGTTCTCTGCCTGCAACTGGCTGAACTCTGAGCCGAGGATGTGAGCGTAATCTGACTCGCGGAGCAGATGAGACGCCGCAGCCGTCCCGACCAGAATGTGCCGCGATTCGCCGGCCTGGCGCAGGGTGCTTGAATTTGAAGGGATAGCACGAGGTTCGGGAGATGCGGCTATCGACGCGAAGGCGAGCAGGCACACAATCACGACGACGATCGTGCCCAGGTACGCAACACCCCGACCCGCAGCCAAGAAAGTTTTCATCGTTCAGCCCTCGTCCTGTTTTATGTGAACTCGAACGCTGTGACAAGCAGGGCAAAGCAAATAGGTCGCGATCTCCGGCGCCGGCGACTGGACTGCTAAACTAGAGGACGCGTGAATCGGAACAAAAGAAGGAATCCGGCATCCAAAGCCGTTCTGCTGGCAAACATTGGCCAGCTTCTCACGCTCAGATCGCCACAGAGCGGCCCTCGCCGCGGCCGCAATCTTCAGGAGCTTTCGATCATCAAGGAGGGTGCGGTCCTCTGCGCCGGCGGCAAGATCATTTCAGTGGGGACCACGAAAGAAGCACTCCGCGATCCCTGGCTCAAGAAGAATCGAAAGCGCGTTCTGGAAATTGATTGCCGCCGAAAGGTCGTGCTGCCCGGGTTCGTCGATTCGCATACTCACCCGGTATTTGTCAGCCCAAGGCTGGTGGACTTCGAGAAGCGAATTGAAGGGGCGTCTTACGAAGAAATCGCGGCTGCCGGTGGCGGCATCCGGTCAAGTCTTGAAGGAGTTCGAAACGCATCGGAGTCTTCTCTGAGCGCGAAAGTGCTGAACGTTCTGTGGGACATGGCGGCACATGGAACGACCACGGTCGAGGCTAAATCCGGATATGGACTGACGCTGGACTCGGAACTGAAGTCTTTGGAAGCTATCCGCAAAGGTGCATCTCAGTGGCCCGGAAGTGTGGTTTCAACGCTCTTAGGCGCGCATGTTGTCCCAGTTGAGTATCAGGGGCGCTCACAAAAATATGTTGAGATCGTCTGTATAGAGATGATTCCGCGGGCGGCGAAGCGAAAGCTCGCTCAATTCGTAGACGTATTTTGCGACAAGGGCGCCTTCAGGCCTGAGGAAGCCGAGCAAATCTTTGAGGCAGCCCGTAGTCACGGATTAAGGGTTCGCGGACATATGGGACAGCTTTCCGAGACGCCGTTGGCGCCATTCTTGCGCTTCGATCCGGCTTCGTTCGATCACATGGATCATGTTAGCGATGGCGATGTGGCGGAACTGGCGAAACGTGACACCGTCGCGACCTTCGTGCCCGGGGCGAATTACTTCCTGGGCCTGAAGGACTATCCGGATGCGCGGCGGCTGATTGAAGCAGGAGTTCCGGTTGCGCTGGCGAGCGACTACAACCCGGGTACTTCGCCGACCGTGAGCGTGCCGATGGCGATGTCGTTGGCGTGTACGCATATGAAAATGGCTCCTGCGGAGGCATTGGCCGCATCAACGATCAATGGAGCCTGGGCGTTACGCATGGCTGATCGTAAGGGAAGCATCGAATCGGGCAAGGATGCCGACCTCGCCATGTTTGCGGTAGAGGACTACCGTGAAATTCCATATTGGTTCGGAGTCAATTCCTGTGTTTTGACGGTATTAAATGGGGAAGTTGTCTCTCGCAGGTGAACTTTTCGTAGTGGGGTTTCGTATTTAGAGAAAGATCAGTTTGCTCTCTGGGTTGTGGGGAATCCTAAGACTTTAGATTTTCGCAGGAACGTCGCACCAATCTCCCGAGGAAAACAAATGAAAAGAATTATTGCGGTTCTGGGCTTTCTCGCGCTGACAATTTCTATCGCAAGCGCCCAGCGCTTGCCAGAAATTGCGCGCCCGACGAATTACAAACTCCTGTTTAATCCCGATCTGGACAGCGCCAAGTTTGAAGGCGAAGAAACGATCACACTTCAGGTTTTGAAGCCGACATCCGAAATAACGTTGAATGCGGTGGACATCGACTTCCACGACGTGACGATCACCAGCGGCGGTGCCACGCAAAAAGCCAAAGTCTCGGCGGAGAAAGAAAAAGAGATGGTCGTGCTCGCCGTTCCAAAGCCTCTGGCTGCGGGCACTGCGACGGTTCACGTGACTTATACCGGAATTCTGAACAGTGAGATGCGCGGCTTCTATCTGGGCAAAGACGATCAGGGACGCAAGTATGCCGCAACGCAGTTTGAAGCCACGGATGCGCGCCGGGCGTTCCCCAGTTTCGATGAGCCGGACTACAAGGCCACCTTCGATATTTCTGTTGTTTCCGACAAAGGCCTGGCGGCGATCTCCAACCAGAAAGTTGCTTCTGATACGCCCGGCCCCGGCGACAAACACACCGTTCGATTCGCGACGACCGCCAAGATGTCCGCCTATTTGGCTGCACTGGTTGTGGGCAACTTCGAATACGTCGAAGGCGGAAGCGGATGGCATTCCGATCCGCGTCTATGCCACCACGGGCAAGAAGGAGATGGGGAGGTTCGCCCTCGAAGTCGCCGGCGACATTCTGAAGTACTACGACCATTATTTTGGGATCAAGTATCCCTACGGAAAGCTCGATCTTATTGGCCTACCCGATTTCTCCGCGGGCGCGATGGAGAACACGGGTTGCATCACTTTCCGGGAAGTAGTCCTGCTGATTGACGAAAAGCAGGGATCGATCGATCTCAAGAAAAACATCGCTGGCGTAATTTCGCACGAAATGGCGCACCAATGGTTCGGCGATCTCGTCACCATGAAATGGTGGGACGATGTCTGGCTCAACGAAGGCTTCGCGACATGGATGTCGAGCAAACCGATTGAGTCTTTCAGGCCGGAATGGAATTTCAATCTCGACGACGTCAGCGGAACTGGCCAGACTCTCAACACCGACTCGTTGGCTAATACGCGTCCCATTCATCAAGCCGCGGAAACCCCGGCGCAAATTCAGGAGTTGTTTGACGGTATCGCGTACGGCAAAGCGGCGTCGGTGTTGCGGATGCTTGAAGCGTACCTGGGTGAAGATACGTTTCGCGCAGGCGTCAATGCCTATCTGAAACAACATCAGTACGGAAATGCCACGGCGGAAGACTTCTGGGAAGCGCAGGCGAAGACATCGAAGAAGCCCGTCGACAAGATCATGCCGACCTGGGTCAAGCAGGCTGGAGTGCCCATCATTAACGTGAAATCGCAGTGCTCGGGGAACTCCACCAGCGTCACGATTGTCGCAGCAAAGATATTTCTTCGATCGGGCGAAATTCGCCGAGCCAAGCGATCAATTGTGGCAAATTCCACTTTGCATGAAGGGTTCGGCATCCGGAACCAGCGCTCCGAAGTGCGAGCTGATGACCAAGAAGGAAGAGACCTTCACATTGCCGGGTTGCTCAACCTGGGTATTGGCCAATGCTGGGGCCACGGGATACTACCGTGCCGGGTACGAAGCCGAAGCGATCCATTCGATGGCGAAGGACGCAGAAACCAAATTGACTCCTGCAGAGCGAATCAGCCTGCAGAATGATATTTGGTCGTCGGTGCGTGTCGGACGCGAGCCGGTGGGCGATTACCTCGCTTTTGCTCAAGGCTTGCAGGGCGATCGAAATCGCGCGGTACTTGAGGATGTATTCGGCCGGTTAAATTATATCGACGAATATCTCGTCAGCGATAGCGATCGGGAAGGGTACCGCACATGGTTGCGGCAATTTCTGACGCCCGTGTTAACGGAAGTCGGCTGGCAACCGAAGGCTGGGGACACCGAAGAGCAACGCGCCCTGCGTTCGCGGCTTTTCGGGATTCTCGGTTATGACGCACGCGATCCCCAGGTACTAACGGAAGCTCGCAAACTCGCCGATCAGGTTCTGGCCGATCCGTCTTCAGTCGATCATGAAATCGCCGGCGGCGCTCTCGAACTCTCTGCCATCAATGGCGGGCCTGATTTTTACGACAAAGTCATGGCTGCTCTCAAGAACAATAAGTCGCCGGAGGAGTACTACATGTACTTCTTCACTCTGCCGCAGTTCGGCGACACCAAGTTGCTGCAACGAACTCTCGATTTTGCGATCAGCCCCGATGTGCGTTCGCAGGATGCGTTGCAGCTTGTCACTGGAGTGCTGGCAAATCCAGTGGGCCAACAGCTTGCATGGGATTTCATTCGCCAGCACTGGACGGAGCTTGAAAAGGCGGGCGGGCCGTTCGCCAGTGCTCAGGTGGTTGGCGCGACCAGCACGTTCTGCGACGCGGGTCTCCGCGATCAAGTGACCGAGTTCTTTACGGCTCACAAGGTCGAAGGGGCTGAGCGCACATATAAGCAATCGATTGAACGCATCAACAACTGTGTTGATCTTAAGTCGCAACAGGAATCGCAGTTGGCGTCATGGCTGGGGCAGCATGGCAACGCCGGCGGCAAGTAGAGAACTGAAGTCCTACGGCCCGGGAGCAATCCCGGGCCGTTTTTGCTTTCGGATCGACTTGAGCACTGCCCAGGGTTCTTCCATCTTGACCTGCTTCTCTCCCTCGCTCGAGAAAAAGTGGTCTTACTCCGTATAAACTAAGAGGGCTGCCAGCGCCGTTTCATTTTGTTTTCGTAAACCTATTGTCTCGATAGCGAAATCAACAAGATCCATTTTGAGAGGGAAGATAATATTCATGAGCAAGTCCAAAGGTTATGCTGCCCCGGCCCCACGAGAACCATTGACGTCTTACGCCTTCGAACGCCGGGAACCGCGAGAACACGACGTTGTCATCGACATCAAGTACTGCGGGATTTGCCATTCTGACATCCACCAAACCCGGGACGAGTGGAGCGAGTATCAAGACGAATCTATTTTCCCGATGGTTCCGGGTCACGAAATCGCCGGAATCGTTAGCGCAGTGGGGGGAAAGGTCACGAAGCACAAGTTAGGCGACAAGGTTGGCGTTGGTTGTTTCGTAGACTCGTGCCGCAAGTGTCCGGAATGCAAACAGGGTCTTGAGCAGTACTGCACCGTGAAAACCACATGGACTTACAATGCACGCGACAATGACGGCGTCCCCACATATGGCGGATATTCCGACCGAATTGTTGTCGATGAGAACTATGCATTGCGAATGCCGACGAATCTGCCACTCGATGCCTGCGCTCCGCTGCTCTGTGCCGGTATCACGTTGTATTCGCCACTTAAACACTGGAAGGCAGGCCCAGGGAAGAAGGTGGCCATCGTTGGTGTTGGCGGGCTTGGTCACATGGGAGTCAAACTCGCCCACGCTCTCGGGTCTGAGGTCACGGCGCTGAGCCGCTCATTGAACAAACAGGGGGACGCCAAGCGACTGGGCGCGGATCACTATTTCGCCACTGCGGATCCGGAAACATTCACAAAACTCGCAGGCAGCTTCGACCTTGTCATCAACACAGTCTCCGCGCAAACGAATTGGGGCGAGCTCCTCGGACTCTTGAAAGTTGACGGAACCATGGTGATTGTGGGACTTCCCGAGAAAGACGTTTCGCTGGGCGCGTTTTCGTTGACAGCCGGACGCCGGAGCCTGGCGGGATCGCAGATTGGCGGAATCGCTGAAACTCAGGAGATGCTCGACTTCTGTGGAAAGCACGGGATCGCGTGCGACATCGAAGTGGTTCCCATCCAGAAGGTGAACGAAGCCTTCGAGCGCGTTTTGAAGAGCGACGTGCGATATCGGTTCGTCATCGACATGGCGTCGTTGGCCATAGGATAACCCTGAAGAGTTCGATCGGAACGGCCGCCTGGTCGGATTTGGCGGCCCGTTTCGGTTCAGAATAACCGTCCAATTGAGAAGTTAACTCGGCTTTGCCCGGTCGGGCTAACGCTTCCCGCGACTGCGACGGGACCTAAAATTGTGTCGGCGATGATGCCGATGTTGAATGTGCCTCGAACTACCAGCGGGCCCGGTTCCCCGCTGAGAGTGCCGAACGCCGTCCCAGCTTCGTACCAGCCGCCCCAGTACACTCTCCTACCAACGAGTTGCGGCAGCTTGTAAAGTTCTCGCCGGAATCCCAACGAGGTGTAGGCATAGTGATTGCCGATAAACTCATCCGGAAGATATGCGCCCAGGCGAAATGGTCCGCCGAGGGTAAAGACCTGGAACGGTCCGGCAGTTCCGCTGAAGCTGGTTCCACCTGAAGCAGAGATGAATAGAGAGGTCTTCGGTCCGAGAGGGATGAAGTTCGAAGTCTGCACATCGAGTTGGGTCAGAGGTTGCGCCAGCCCCGGGCTCTGCAGGGTTCGAGAAAGGGTGGCGCTGATTCGGGTGCCGCTGCTCGGAACGGAAGGACTGTCTTGCCCGTCCCAAACGTAGCGTGCCCGGAACGCGCTGGTGCTTCCGTGGACGATGGGAAGCCCGGCCGCGCCGATAAGCGGGCTAAGCTTGCCGTCGAATATTTGATATCCAAACCGGATTTCGCTGCGGCGTCCGGCGTCGTAGCCAATATCAAATCCGCCCCCGGCGCGCTCATCGCCAAACACTGCGATGCGTGTCAATCCGCTGAACGAATTTCGCGCGAACTTGGAAGCGAACGCGTAGGGCGCCACGAAAAATCGCGTCTGGCCCAGTGGTTGATAGAACTCAGAGGCGGCCAGGTTGCTCGAGCCAAATAGGAGATCATTGCGCCACTCGCCGCCGCGGTGGGCGACATCCATAAACGTAACTCGCGCGCCTGCCGAAAAATCGAACGCGGCGACGCCCGATCCATCGACGTTGACCGACAAGTCGATAAAGGGCGGTCCGTAAGTCTTTTCGTGCGCAGTGACGCGCAGAGAGGGTACTCCATTTTGAACGAAGCCCTCGTAGCCCAGATCATCAAATTGTCCTCGGCCCGCAATGCGGGTCAGCTGCGTGTCGAGCTTGTGCAGGTCGACCGGCCCATCGAGGTTGCTGCTGAGCTGGTTTCTAATCCGCCGATTCGTGTCGGGATCGGATCCCGTGACTTCTATCGCACCGAACTTCTTGATCGGCTTGTGTTTCCGGGCCATACGTTCCGCAAGATAGTCTTGCCACTGCTTTGGATCCTTGATGGCATATTGCAACAAGGTCGCCGACTCGCTTGCCGCAGTCTTGTAGCCGAGCTCGATCAGTTCATCGACGCGCGAGTAGTCAGCGACCGAGAAACCTTTCATATCAACGCTGATTTTGACGTCGGCCAAAGCGAGCGAGTGACGCTCGTTTTGCGTGATCATGACATCCACTGCGCGGGTAAGGACGCCGGTCAGTGATCCAAGTTGAGCGATGTCACCGGGTGGAAGCCTGAGTTCCACTGCGACAACTACGTCGGCATTCATGGTACGCACCGTTTCGACCGGAATGTTCTGTACCATTCCGCCGTCCGCCAGCATGCGTCCATCGATTTCGACTGGTGTAAAAACGCCCGGGATTGCCATAGACGCTCGTACCGCTCGGGCAAGCGGACCATCCTGGAGCACGACCGCATCACCGGTCTGCATGTCGGTGGCAACACAACGCAGGGGAATCGGAAGTTCGTCGAAGCTTGAAATAAGAGCTTCGGGAAAAGCGATGCGGTTTAGCAGCAGGCCGACGCCTTGCCCGGGATTATAGCCATTCGGCCCAGTCAATCCGTGCTTGAGACCGAGAGGGGTCGCAATTAGAAAGTCTCGGCGATCTTGTTTTCGGCGATAGGAAAGCTGCGTGTAGACCGGCTCGGGAAGCAATGCCTGGTCCCAATCGATGGCTTCAGCGAACTTTCGCATTTCCGCCGGAGTCATGCCCGTTGCATACATCGCGCCAATGATGCTGCCCATGCTGGTTCCGGCAAGGCGATCCACGGGAACATGATTGTCTTCCAGCCATTGAATAACTCCAATCTCGGAGAGCCCAAGTGCTCCGCCGCCACTGAGAGCCAGACCAACGCGAGGCCGGTGAGTCGAAGCGTCAGCCGGTTTCGCCATCGGGGAGTCTTGAGCAAAAGTGGGGAGGATCAGAAAAAAGAACGGGATCAGCAAAGCGGCAGACACGGGTCGAACTCTCAACATCATCAACGTGCTCCTGAAAGAGGGAAGCGAAGCTTCGGAGAAGCAAGATTTCAAGATGAGCAAAAGGTTAGCAGGTTTGGGCAGAACGATATGGGTAGCCGACTAGTGGGATGGTTGGCCTGTCACTTGAGGCTGTCGAGCTTGTTCCACAACGCTATGCACGGCTGCGACGACCACGTCGGGGCGATCAATCTGAATATAGTGCGCACTGTTTTTGGCGATTGCCTGCGTTCCCCGCGTCGATAGATGCGCCAGGTCTTCCTGCATTTTTTCCCAAGCTTCGTTGGTTGGCTTGGCAAGGTCCGGAGGAAGTTCGCTCGAAGGCTTGTCAGGATCGTGCGAGAGCACGGCGAGCGGCATATCCCCGAGAGAGCCGGTTGCTCCGGCTTGCGCCGCGCTTTCAGGAAAAGCACTCATCTCGGCGGCGCCTTCGCGGGCGTTGCGCCAGTTGCACTCAGCGGCGCGCTGGCGAATGTCCTCGTCACACAAGCCCATCAGGCGAGGGATCCCGAACGGCATGGTGTATTCCATGAACTGGGCTTCACGCCGCCAGCTTCCTTCCAGATTTCTGATCTCGGGGGGGAATCGATTTTCCTGATCCGGATGCGATGCATCGACCAGCACCATGCCAGCTACTTCGTTCCGATAGAGACGCGCGAAGAGCCTTACGTCATAGCCAGCCATGGAATGGCCGACGAGAATATAAGGAGGCGCAATACCGGCAGCGACCAGGAGCGAGTGCAGTTCTTCGGCGATGGCTTTGCTGGTGCGAGGAGCGGAAGTTGAATCGCTGTAGCCCAAACCGCTTCGGTCGTACGAACAGACTCGAACAAACTTCGCGATCTGCGGCTGTACCTGACGCCATGAGATGTAGCTATCCCCGAGACCCGAATCGAGGATGACCGTGGGGACGCCCTCTCCAGCGCAGTCGATGTGCATTCTGTGTCCGTTTACATCGACGAGCCTGCCGGGCATGGGATTGAACCGGCGGTCGCGTGCTTCAGAGATGTTTTCGTAGAGAAATCCGGTGATCGCGAGAATCAAAACGATCCCAACCAGAGCAAACACAATCCGGCGAAAGATTGACTTAGGTGACGTTGTTTGAACTTCCACACTCCACATGTGCGTACTTCGGCAGCAGCGGGGGATGCTGCCATCTGTTGGAACGGATTCTACATGACCGGCGGCGCGGTGATGCCCATGACCGCTAAAGTACGAATGAGTTCCCGTCGCACCACAGACAGGGTGAGTAATAAGAACTGTTTTCGTTTCTCGTCCGGTTCAGAAAGGATGGGATGACGATGGTAGAAAGTATTGAATAACTGGGCGAGTTGGAAGACGTGTTTCGCCAGGTAGGCCGGCTCTGTGGTGGCAATGCATTGATCGACCACGGAGGATGTCTTCGATGCAGCGAGCCAGAGCGACCAGATTTCATCATTAGGCGCGCCGTTCAAGTAACTGCCCAAGTGGACAGGCGAAAGACTGGATGAGAAGTTTCTGTCGAATGTATCGATGTCGATCCCGGCCTTCCGGAAGATGCTGGTAGCGCGCACAACGGCATACTGAGCATAGGGTCCGGTTTCTCCTTCAAAGCTCAATGCCTCTTTAAAGTCGAAAGCAATCACCGATTGCTTGGTGTATTTCAGCATGAAATAGCGGAGCGCGCCGATCGCGATCTGCTTTCCGATCTCGAGGCGTTCGGGTTCGCTCACTTCTGGGTGGCGAGAATCCACCTCTTTCTTGGCTGAGGCGATCAGTTGATCGAGCAAGTCGTCCGCCTTCACTCCAAATCCCTTGCGGCCGCTGACTTCGATGTAAGAGCGGGATTTGTCTTCGTCGCTTAGGGTGTAGCCAAGCTCTGCAGCGCAGCGCGGAGTCAGGGCAACCATTTCGTAGGAAAAATGCGTGTAGTGTTCGGCAGCATCTCCGTGACCGAGGCCGCGGAGGGCTTCGATTACAGTGTTCTGCGCTTCGGACTGGCGGGCGTCGATGACGTTGTAGATTTCAGCCACGTCGCCGAAGTGAGGATGCTCTTTCTCGCCCTCGGTCGAGGAAATCCAGCAGTCATTCCCCTTCGGGTAGCGGTAGAACTTGCGATATTCGAAATCTCGGCCAAGCAATCCAAACTTCCACATGTGGTAAGCGATGTCTTTGCCGACGTATCCGACGGTTCCGTTGGAGCGCACGATGACCTTCTGATCTTCTTCGGAGATCTCGTCGGATCGTTCGACCGACGTGTCTTCGGCATTCGCGCTCGCCTTTGCCGTTCCAGCGCGGCGCATGACCCAACATCCTTTATTTTTTCCTTCACTCTCGAAGGTGAGCACGCCGGCTTCTTTGAGCTTGCCGAAGGCCGCATCCCAGAAATGAAGGTGCAGGATCTCGCTCTCCCGGGGAAGGAAGTCATACTCGATATCGAGGCGATCCATGGTCTCAAGATGGCGTCGCAGGACTGCGGTCGAGATGAGGTCGGCGACTGCAGCCGTCTCGCTTGTGGCATCTTCAATGGCGTGCAAGGTCAGCAGCCGGACTTGTTTGTTTTGCGGATCCTTTTCGTACCATTGGGACACTTGCGCATACAGGTCCCAGCAGTAGTAATCGAAGCGAGGCTGACGAGTCAGGGCCTCGATTTCGGCGCGGCTCTTCTTTTCCAGATGCGTGAATCCGACCACGACGTCAGCCACCTGAACGCCCGTGTTGTCGATATAGTTCTGAATGTCGACTTCCTTGCCCGCATACCGCAGCAATCGAACGAAAGTGTCACCGAGGATGGCATTTCGAAGGTGTCCGATATGAGCTGCCTTGTTCGGATTGATGCTGGAATGCTCAACCAGGATCTTTCCTGCGCGCGCCTCGGCAGGCGCTTTCTGATCGCTCGCGATCGCAGCTCCGAGCCAGCTACGGTCTGCCTTCACGTTCAGATATCCGGGTGGGGCAACTTGCAGCTCTGCGATGCCTTCGATCGGGCCAATCCCGGTTCGAATGGCCTCAGCGATCTTCAACGGAGCTGAGCGCAGGGGCTTGGCAAAAGGGAAGACCGGGATCGCAAAATCTCCCAGTTCGACCTTGGGAGGCTGTTCGACGACGACCTTGGGCAGCGTTGCGTCCGAGTAAAGCCTGTTGAGGCAATCCAGCACGCGCTGGGCAAGGCGATGTTCCAGATGACGATACAAGGAGGCCCTCTAAACTATTGAAGAAACAGTGATTTTATCAGACACGCAGGACCGCGTAGGTTTGACGCTTTATCGGTGCTTCCCTATGATTAAAACTCGGTTGTCGCGCCCGATTTAAAGTTAATTCACCTTCGGTCGCCAATAGACGACGAACGGCGTGTCATGCGAATTGCCTACCTAGACTGCTTTTCTGGTATTAGCGGAGATATGTTTCTCGGTGCTCTGGTTGACGCCGGAGTGTCGACGCAGCTGCTGGAAGAGACCGTGGCGGCTCTCGATTTGGGAGCGAGGCTCGAGTTTTCGCGCGTCGTTCGGAGCGGCATTTCGGCTACGAAAGTAGATGTCTGGGTCGATGGCGAAAAAGACATGCCCCGGGAGGAATACTGGGCGCGACAGGATGCCAAGCATTCCAGTGAGGAACATAGCCATGAAAATTCCCACGCCCATGGTCATGGCCACGCGCATGACCATTCTCGGGAGCAGGCGGTGCCTGCGAGGAGTGTGGCTCCGGTCGAACATAAACACGAGCACCATCACCGTGGCTTAGCTGAGATCCGCGAGATCATTTCGAGAGCGGCGGCGATCTCGCAATCGGCCAAGGCCAAGGCCATTTCGATCTTCGAGGCGCTGGGCACAGCGGAAGGAAAGATCCACAACATGCCTGCGGAGCGAGTTCATTTCCACGAAGTAGGCGCCGTGGACGCGATGGTCGATATTGTTTGTGCGGCCGTGGGATCTGAAGCGCTGGGGGTCGACGCAATCGTTTGTTCTGCTCTGAATGTGGGGGGTGGAACTGTGAAATGCGCGCACGGAACGTTCCCTGTGCCCGCCCCGGCGACAGTCGAGATATTGCAGGGTGCTCCCGTATACACGTCTGGCGTGCAGGCGGAACTCGTCACGCCCACTGGAGCGGCCATCGTAAAAACGCTGGCGGCACGCTTCGCCGCTTTTCCAGAGATGAGGATCGAGAAATCCGCCTACGGTGCCGGATCGAGGGACTTTCCGGGACATCCGAACGTGGTGCGATTGGTTATTGGCGAGGTGGCAACGACGTTGGCGGCGAAGACGGCTTCGGAAACCATTAGTGTCCTGGAAGCGAATCTCGACGATCTGAATCCACAAGTGTTTGGTTATGTCATGGATCGATTGCTGGAGGACGGAGCGCTGGACGCTTTCGGGATGCCGGTGCAGATGAAGAAGAGCCGTCCTGGGACGCTGCTAACCGTGCTCTGCAGACCCGAAGATGCAGGCAAGCTTACGCAGTTGATCTTCACAGAGACGACGACGCTGGGGGTCCGCAGGCGCGACGAGATTCGGCAAACTTTGGCGCGGCGTTGGGAAAATGTTCGAACCCAATGGGGCGAGGTTCGCATCAAGATTGCGAGCATGAATGGAACGGTCACGAACTACGCACCGGAATACGAAGACTGCCGACGCATTGCTGCCGAGCACCATGTGCCCTTGAAAGCCGTTCTGCAGGAAGCAACGCGACTCTACGTCGTCGCCGGCTCCAAGTAGGTCTTGCCAAGATTCCCATGACTCAGGCCAAGCTCAGCGGCGTGCAATCCAGTTACGACGTGCTTGCGGAGGAGTACGCTCGCCGACTCTCGAATGAACTCGAGCAGAAGCCGATGGATCGTAAGTTGCTGAATCAGTTCGCCGACAGCGTTCGAAGCGAGGGGGTTGCGTGCGATCTTGGCTGCGGCCCCGGGCAGATCGCGCGGTATCTAAAAGGCCGCGGCGTCAACGTGTGTGGCGTCGATCTATCGGAAGGCATGATTGCTTGCGCGCGGCGTTTGAATCCGGACATCGATTTCACGCAGGGCGACATGCTGGACTTGCCGGTCGATGACAATAGCTGGGCTGGCGTTGCAGCTTTCTATTCGATTGTGAACCTTGAACCGGGCGAGGTGATGCTGGCGCTGCGGGAAGTGATGCGCGTCCTGAAGCCAGGCGGCCGTCTCCTGCTGAGCTTTCATCTCGGCGAGGACGAATCGCATGTGGAAGAGAATTTGTGGAATCTCGGTGTATCGTTGCGGGTCACGTTGTTTCGTGTCGCAACCATCGAAGGATACGTTCGCAGCGCTGGGTTGACGATCGACGAAATCATCGAGCGCGGTCCGTACGCGCCCGATGTTGAATACCAGAGCCGTCGCGCTTACATATTCGCAGACAAACCAAAGGCAAAGAACCGAGCATGAGCAGGAAGTTTTACATCACGACTCCGATTTACTACGTGAACGCGCGGCCCCACATCGGTCATGCGTACACAACGATTGCCTGCGACACGATCGCACGGCGACAGAGGCTCCTGGGAGCCGACACGTTCTTTCTCACCGGCACCGATGAGCATGGGCAGAAGATCGAGCGCGCGGCCCAGGCTGCCGGAAAGACTACCCAGCAGTACGCCGACGAGATCTCGGCCGAGTTCCGCAAGCTTTGGCAGCGGATGGGCATCTCCAACGATGACTACATACGCACCACCGAGGAGCGTCACACGAAGCGCGTGCAGAGTCTCTTTCGCACGATTCGAGACAACGGATACATCTACAAGGGCACATATACCGGCCAATACTGCGTTTCCGACGAACTGTACGTCGACGGTGCGCAACCGGGTGATCCGTGCCCAACTTGCGGACGCATCACAGAAACGGTCCATGAAGAGAATTACTTCTTCAAGCTGTCGGCTTTTCAGGACAAGCTGCTCGAGTTGTACGCCAATCCGGAATTCATTCGTCCGGAAACCCGCCGGAACGAAGTGATTTCGTTTGTGCGGTCGGGCTTGCGCGACCTCTCGATCAGTCGCTCCACGTTCTCGTGGGGAGTTCCGGTACCGGACGATCCGAAGCACGTCATTTATGTTTGGCTGGACGCGCTCGCCAACTATCTGACCGCGATCGGATACGGATCATCGCATGCGGGTGCCCAGGCTGCGTTCAAGAAATATTGGCCTGCCGACGTCCACATGATCGGTAAGGAAATCGTTCGCTTTCACTGCGTGTACTGGCCGGCCTTTCTGCTTGCGGCTGGGCTCGACCTGCCCAAAACGATCGTTGCCCACGGATGGCTCCTGTTCGAAGAGAGCAAGATGTCGAAGTCGCGGGGCAATATCGTCCGGACCGAAACCATTCTCGATGTGCTTGGTGCGGATGCTCTGCGGTATTTCCTGTTGCGAGAGGTAGTTTTCGGGCAGGATGGTTCGTTTTCGTTTGACGCCCTGGTGCAGCGATACAACTCGGATCTCGCGAACGGCCTCGGCAACTTGGCAAGCCGGACGTTGACGATGATCAATCGGTATTTCAAGGGCGAAGTGCCGTATCCATCGCACACGGCCGCGAAAACTCCCGCGGATGATGCCGTTGCTGAAACCGCGAGGAAAGTGATTCGTGAGTTTGGCGTTTTGTTCGACCAGTTCCATTTCTCACGCGCCCTCGAGGCCGCATGGAGCCTGGTCGCGGCGGTCGACCGCTACATTGTCGAGAATGAGCCGTGGGCGCTGGGCGAAAAGCAGGACGATGAAAGCCGGGCGCGATTGGCGACTGTCCTCTATACATCTGCCGAAGCCCTGCGGATCGCGACTGCGCTGGCGCACCCCGTTATCCCGGATGCAACCGCGAAAATCTGGGTGCAGATGGGGCTGGGGGACATCAAGAAACTTCCGCTCGCGGACCTCGCGTGGGGACAATTGCCTGTCGGAACAAAGCTTGGCGACGTAAGCCCCGTTTTTCCCCGCGCCGACAAGAGCGCGATTGAGAGGATGCAGAAGATGGAAGATCAGCAACGACCGTTCGTGGAAGAAGCGAAAGATTCGGCGCCAAGCACTGCTGCTCCGGCGTCGCAGGGACCATCGACGCCTGCGGCTGCCGCCCCAGCTCCGGCCGCGGATGCGGGCAAAATCACGATTGATGACTTTGCAAAGGTTGACCTGCGGGTAGGAATCGTGAAGGTTGCTGAGCGAGTCCCGAAGGCCGACAAATTGCTTCGCCTCGAGATCGATATCGGCACAGAAGTGAGGCAGGTGTTGGCCGGAATCGCCGAGTCTTATGCCCCTGAAACGCTGGTTGGCCGGAAAGTTGTGATCGTGGCGAACCTCGCTCCTCGTAAGCTGCGCGGTCTGGAATCGAACGGAATGATCGTCGCCGCGTCGCTCGAAGGAGGGAAGCCAGTGCTCGCCGCTTTCCTCGAAGATGTGCCAGTTGGAGCCCGCCTAAAGTAATAAGAACAAACGAAGAAGCACCCTCGGAGGCTGCAACTCTGCGGCCTCCCCCGGATGCGATCACCAAGGTAATGTCCTGGGCTGATTACCTGTTCGTCCACCGTTTTCCCTGTGCTACCGTTTTCTTTTGCCGCATATTCACGGAAGTTAACAGGGTTTTCAGGGCTACGTGTCTTCTGCTAATCGCAAACCGGGAATCCACGTTGCGTGGACGACCGTTACGTACCGCAGTATGGCGCTGCTGATCCTTGCAGTGGCGGCAGTGTTCTTTATTGCGGTGCGGGCGACGTTCCCGCAGTTCACGGCTAACAGCATCAAGAAAGCGGATGACGTTGCCGGAAAGCTGCTGGAGCGCGTGGCTGGGATGGCTCCGGCAACAGGTTCGGGAAGCATCGACCGCACAACAAGCACATTTCACCGCTCTGGATGGAACAGTGCGCGTGAAAAAAGGAACAGGCAATAGCTGGGTATCCGCGGATTACAACATCCGGCTCGAAAAGGGAGATGTCATTCAGACGGGTTCGGAGGGAATGGCAAAGGTCGTCTTCAACGACGGCACCAGTTACACGGTGAAGCAAGATTCGCTCATCGTGATCGAAGAGAACTCGGCGAACGATCAGCAACAGACCAACGTTGCGGTCGCAGTGAGCACAGGAACAGTGGACCTTTCGACAGCAACGTACAGCCAGGGATCGAAGTCGCAGGTCATCGTCGCGGGAGCGACAGCCTCGCTGTCTCCGGAGTCGGCGGCGCAGGTGCACAACGACCCGAAGGGCGACCAGCACGAGATCTTGATGAAGAAAGGTACGGGCGAAGTTTCGCGGAATGGAGAAACCGTAAAACTTGCCAACTGGGAGAAGGTCAGTTTCGAGGGACAGCAGTCGCATCTGGAGAAGGCGAAAGAGATCGGCCCTCCCACTCCAATCGCGCCGGCCAACATGGCGCCGCTATTTTCTGCGGGTGAAGCGATGAAGGACGTGGAATTTTCCTGGACGCCGATGGCGAATGCAGTTGGTTACCGGTTGCGTCTCTCCCGCAATCCATATTTTTCTTCTACACTGGTCGACAAAAAGGTAAACACAGCAGCGGTCACCGTCACCAATCTTGGGGAGGGCGCCTATTACTGGATGGTGCAATCCTACGATTCGGGCGGGAAAGAGTCCGTGGAAAGCGAGAAGAATCGCTTCACGATCATTCCGAAGGGGAAGGAAACAGAAGCGATCGCGCTGGAATTGGATCCGTTTATTCAGCACGGGCACGTGATTGAAGTGACAGGAAAGACGCAGAACGGAGCGCGGGTGATGGTGAACGGCAGCGAGGTTCCGATGGTGGCAACGGACGGCGGTTTTCATTACTTCACGCCGCCGCTGCCAGCCGGAGAAGCCGTCATCACCGTGACTGCCCAGACGGCACAGGGCGGAGTGAACACGCAGCAGAAGAAGATTTTGATTCAGTAGCGAGGCGACGGTCTGAATTGGACTGAAGCCGCTCGGTCAAGAACTTTCGATTCGGGCGGGGTTGGTTGGTATCCCGTAGAATAAGGATGACCACCCCAAAAACTTAATACCATGCCGGGATTACCCGGAGGCCAGCAATGCAGAAAGACGGAATATTTCGTCATGTCAACTAACGGATTTCATTCAGCCGCGACGCGCAACCACAACCTTCGATCGCTGTTCAGCATTTTCTCCAGCGATCTCGCGATCGACCTCGGGACCGCCAACACGCTTGTGTATGCACGCGGCAAGGGGATCGTCGTCAACGAGCCATCTATTGTCGCCATCAACAAGAACACTGGCGAAGTGGAGGCCGTGGGCAAAGAGGCGAAAGAGATGCTGGGCCGGACGCCTGGCAATATTGTCGCCATCAAGCCCATGAAAGACGGCGTCATCGCGGACTTCAAAGTCACCGAGAAGATGCTGAACTATTTCATTCAGAAGGCGCACAACCGCAAGATGCTGGTGCATCCGCGGATCGTGATTGGCGTGCCCTCCGAGATCACGCAGGTGGAAAAGCGCGCGGTCATGGATTCGGCCTATCGCGCCAAAGCGAGCGAAGTGCATCTGGTGGAACAGGCGATGGTGGCCGCGATCGGCGCAGGGTTGCCGATCACCGAGCCCAGCGGCAACATGGTCGTCGATATCGGCGGCGGCACGACGGACATCGCGGTTATTTCGCTGAGCGGTATCGTTTATTCCCGCTCGGTTCGCATGGCGGGCAATCAGATGGACGAAGCCGTCATGAACTATCTGAAGCGCAAATACAACCTGCTGATCGGCGAGCGCACGGCGGAACAGATCAAGATGGAAATCGGTTCGGCTCACCAGCTCGACAAGCCGATGACCATGGAGATCAAGGGCCGCAACCTGATTGAAGGCGTGCCCAAAACGATTACCGTGGATGATGGCGAAATTCGTGAAGCACTGAGCGAATGCGTTTCGACGATTATGAATGCGATCCGCGTCGCTCTCGAACGGACGCCGCCCGAGCTTTCCGCCGACATCAGCGATCGGGGCATCGTGCTGACCGGCGGCGGAGCTCTCCTGAAAAATCTTGATAAACGCATTCGCGAAGAAACCGGGTTGCCGGTTTCAATCGCAGACGATCCTCTGTGCAGCGTAGTGCTGGGAACCGGCAAGATGCTCTCAGACTTCAAGCTGCTCCGAAAAATCTCGATCGAGTAACAGTTTCGAGTTGCAGGTTTCAAGTTTCTGGTGTTCCGGAGTGACACCTGGCTTGATCTTCGTTTGGCCGAATGGCACTCCTTGAAACCTGCAACTCGAAACGCAAACTGTTTTTATGGAATCCGTTCTCGGCCGATACCGAAATCTCATCATCCTTGTAGGCGTGTTGTTTCTGCAGGTGCTCGGCTTGGCCATGCAAGTCAAGCGCATCGGCAACGAAGCCCACGACACGCGACTGATTCGCATTTGGGCGGTCGGCGCGATCACCCCATTTGAACGCGGTCTCGTATGGATCCAGAACAGCACGAGCGGTCTGTGGCGCAACTATGCCTATCTGCGGGGCGTCCGCGCGGAAAATCGGGATCTGAAAGCGCAAATCGAGGAGATGCGTCTCACCCAAGTTCGTCTCACGGAAGACGCTGCCCAGGCTCGCCGCCTGCAGAACCTGCTGGCTTTCAAGGAACAATTCGTTTCGAAGACCGTGGCCGCGCAAGTCATCGGCTCGAGTGGAAGCGATCTCTCCCGCGTGATCTACATCGACAAGGGAGAGAACTCCGGTATCGGGCCCGACATGGCCGTCATGACCGCCGACGGAATCGTAGGAAAAGTGCTCATGGTTTATTCCTCGGTGGCGCAAGTTCTCCTGATCAACGATCAAAGCAGCGGCGTCGGTGCGATTCTCGAAAAGACGCGCCTGCAGGGGGTGTTGCGCGGAACCGCGAATGGCGAGGTCGCTCTGGAACGCGTCATGAGCGACGAACAGGTTCAGGCGGGCGAGACCGTACTTACCAGCGGTGGGGATCAAATTTTCCCGAAAGGCTTGCCAGTTGGCACTGTCGCCAATGTTGTGAACGGGAAGGATCTATTCCTCAATATCAAGATCAAGACAGCCGCGAACCTGAGCAAGCTCGAAGAAGTGCTGGTGCTTGTCGAAAAGCAGGAGAAGCTGGCGACCGCGGAAGACAAAATTCGGGTGCGCGCCGCCGATATCCTGGCGCAGCGCTTGCCCTCCGTTCCTGACCGGCCTACCGCTGATGCAAATTCGGTCGGAGTGAATAGCTGAAGGCGCGGCCAAGACAGCAAGCCCCGCCGCAAAGACCACGAAGGCTCAGCCCGACGGCACGGGAGACGGTCGCGCACAACCGCTCCGTCGACCGCCGCAATCCCAAAACCCAAAACAGCGCCCGACGGAACGACGGCACCGAAGCGGGGAACCGCTCCACCAAAGAGCTCAGCGGAGCCGCAAGAGTCCGGCCAGCCCTCCCGCAACGCAACCGAACCCTCAGCCCGCAGTTGACGACAACAGTCCACACTAGCGTGCCCATCACCTACACATCCGGGGAGCAGGTTGAGGTCTATCGGTTCAGCATACCCATCACCATTGGTGTGCCGTTGCTGGCGCTGTTTCTACAGGCATTCATCCCGCTTCGCTTTCCCAAGTTCGCCGTCTACGTCGATTTGCCATTGTTGGTCACGATCTTCTTCGCGATGGCGCGCAGAAGTCCCGTGGCGGGCCTGTTTACCGGAGCCATCATCGGCCTGGTACAGGACATGCTGGGACCTCATCCAATCGGTATCTATGGGATCGCCAAGACGGTTGTGGGATACGGAGCTTCGTCGCTGGGAGTGAGGCTCGACGTCGAAAACGCCGGTGCCCGGTTCCTAGTCACGCTTGCGTTTTACCTGGTGCACTCGGCAGTCTATTTCACAGTCGCCCGCGGCCTGGTCAGCATGTCACTCACTTTCAGCTGGCCCCATGGAATTCTGGCCGGGGTTGTGAACGCAGTACTGGGAGTGTTTCTCTACTTCGTGCTCGACAAATTCAAGCAGAGAACATAGGCCCAGCCGTTGGCCGTTCGTCGTCCGTGGACCGCCGACGTTTTGGATGATGACTTCCGTCACCTCGGCAAGTGCCGCTTCTAATTCTTCGGGCTTACA
Source organism: uncultured Acidobacteriota bacterium (assembly GCA_963771765.1). Lineage (GTDB taxonomy): Bacteria > Acidobacteriota > Terriglobia > Terriglobales > Acidobacteriaceae > Sulfotelmatobacter. The sequence goes on along the minus strand of CAVYUY010000015.1, from coordinate 106,896 downwards.
ATAAAGAAACACAGCAAGCCAAATGACCAGCGACAAATGACCATGGACGGATTTTGATGTTTGGCCGCGACGAAAAAGTATCCTCGGTCCGCTTAACGGCGGCGCAATACGCCATCCTCGGCATCTTTCTGGTGCTCGCCTACGGCTTATGGCGTCTGCAGGTGATGCAGAGCGACTTTTACTCGCTGGCAGCAGAAAAAAATCGCATTCGGAACGTTCCCGTACTTGCGCCGCGCGGAAGAATTCTTGATCGCGAAGGCCGCACCATCGTCGACAACTATCCGTCCTTTTCCGCGCTGCTGTTGCGTGACTCGACCCGCGATCTTGCTGGCGATGCCGACCTGATTGCGCAAGGACTGCATCTCGATCCGAACGAAGTGCGTGCCCGCATCCGCCACTTCGCGTCGATGCCGCAGTACCAGCCGATTTTCCTGAAGGAAGACATCACTCCGGACGAGTTGCAGTTCATCGAAGCACATCGCAATGAGTTGCCGGAACTCGACACGATCATGGCGCACCGCCGTTTGTATCCAAGGAACGGGTTCATGGCGCACCTGGTCGGCTATGTTGGCGAAGTGACGGAAGACATGCTCAACCAGCCGCAGTTCGAGCTGTACAACCCCGGCGACGTGGTTGGGGTCTCCGGCGTTGAGCGGCAATACAACACGCTGCTGATGGGGAAGAACGGATCGCGCCAGGCGCTTGTCGACAGCCATGGCCGCGAAGTCGGACGCTTGGGCGAGACCGACGCCGAACCGGGCCGGCCTTTGAAACTGACAATCGACATCGATTTACAGATTGCCGCGGAAGAAGCTTTAGCGGGGAAGAACGGCGCCGTGGTCGCGATGGATCCTCACACGGGTGAAATTCTCGCCATGGTGAGCGGGCCGACTTTCGATCCTAATGATTTCGCCGTCCGCGTGTCGCGCGACGAATGGAACAAACTGGTCACCGATCCGGACAAACCACTTCTAAACAAAGCTATCCAGGCTCAGCTTGCGCCAGGCTCGACATTTAAAATCATAATGTCGGTTGCCGGATGGCAGGAAAATATCGCGCAGACACTTCACGTGAACTGTTCCGGTTCCGCGGAATTTTACGGCCGCCGGTTCGGCTGCTGGGTGAAGGGCGGTCACGGACCGGTCGATCTCGAAAAAGCAATCTATCAATCGTGCGACGTCTTTTTCTACACGCTGGCCGAGAAGCTTGGCATCGACCGCATCGCGAAGTATGCGACTGATTTCGGACTAGGACAGAAGACCGGCATCGACCTTCCGAACGAAGTAGCGGGGATCATGCCTTCGGAGGAATGGAAGATCAAGAACTTCAAACAGAAGTGGTTCGCCGGCGAGACGATTTCGGTTGGCATCGGACAGGGCGCCATTGCGATCACGCCGGTGCAATTGCTGCGCGCGATCAGCGCGATTTCGATGGGCGGCCGCATGGTCGTTCCGCATGTCATTAACCCAACTGATGTTCCGCCAGGCTTCGTAGAGGCAGCGCATTTCACCGAGGTGAAGAGTCTCCCGATTGATTCGAATGGATGGAACTACATCACCGATTCGATGTCGCGAGTTCTGTTGCCCGAAGGGACAGCGCCGTCGGCGCACATTCCGGGAATTGATATCGCGGGGAAGACTGGTTCGGCGCAAATCGTTTCGCTCGCGACCCGAGCCCGGTTCAAGAACAGTGAAGCGCTTGCCCAGAACGGATGGTTCGTGGGGTTCACTCCGCGTCGCAATCCTGACATCGTCGTCTGCGTCCTGTTCCAGGGCGGCGAACATGGCAAACTAGCGGCCCGTCTGGCGACACAAGTGATCAAAGCTTACGTGGAGAAACAGCACCGCACACCGCAAAAGATGGTCGAGAAGCCGAAAGGCGACGGAACGGTAGATATTGGCGGCCTGTGGACCGATCCGGATCCTGACGCCAGCGATAAAGAAGCACTGCAGGGCGGCCGGTTTGTGCTCGATCTTGCAAAGAAGCCAATGGCAGTTGCGGTAGCGGCACCCGGAATGCATCCGTAACTGGGCTCGGTCTCTTAGGTTCGAACAGGGAAAAGCAGGGATGCGTTATCGTGCCGGAAAGCTGATCGGCTAGAAGCTTGTTCTTATGGCACGTTACGTTTCATACCGAGATTTCGACTGGGTCCTGTTGGGATTCGTGCTGCTGATTTGCGGCACGGGAGTAATGGAGATCCACAGCGCCACCATGCACACCAAGTTCGCGGGAGCCCACGTCAAGCAGATTTACTGGGTTCTCGCCGGGGTGGGCTGCCATGTTCCTCGTCAGCCTCGTGAACTATCAGGCCCTATTGGAGCAAATTCATTGGTTCTACATCGCCTCGGTGGCTTCGCTGATGGCAGTGATGATCTTCGGGCAGAAGTATCTGGGAGCGAAGCGGTGGATCAAAATGCCGGGAGGCAATCACTTCCAGCCGTCGGAGTGGGTGAAACTGATTTTGATTTTGGCGGTCGCTAAATACTTCGCCGACATGCGGCAACGAGAGCTTACGTGGCCGGATTTCATGAAGGCTGGGGCAATCGTCGGCATCCCGATGTTGATGGTGCTTAAGCAGCCCGACTTGGGGACAGCACTGACTTACCTGCCTATTGCCGCCATGGGAATCTTTCTGGGCGGTCTGCAATGGAGGCAAGGGGTGGCCGTTGGTCTGCTCGCGTTGGTTGGAGTTGGCGCCGTTTTTTTTGTCCCCAAGGTTCATGTGTTGAAGACGTATCAAAAGCAACGCCTGACCAGTTTTGTGGATCCCGAACTCGATCCCCAAGGGTCGGGGTATCAAGTTGAGCAATCCAAAATCGCAGTTGGCTCCGGCGGCCTTTGGGGTGGCAAAGGCTCGCAAACTCATGGAAACTTTCTCCCAGTTCCGCAAACGGATTTCATTTTCGCAGCGTTCTCCGAGGAGCATGGATTCGTAGGCGCTCTCGGGGTTCTGCTGCTATACTTCATTGTGCTGATGCGTTTGACGCAGAATGCGCAAACAGCGCCCGACCGCGCTGGCACATTCGTGGTAATGGGAGTGGTGGCTGTGCTTAGCTTCCATATCCTGGTCAATGTTGGCATGGTGGTTGGCTTTATGCCAGTCACTGGAATACCCCTGCCGCTGATGAGTTATGGTGGGTCTTCCGTGTTGTTCATGTTCCTGGCGCTGGGGATGGTAATGAATGTTCGTATGCGCCGCTTCGTGAACTAGCTGGGTGAGCCGGCTGGGAAGCTGATGTAAGAGTTTCAGGAACAAGCAGATTCAGGGACTAGGAAGACGGCAGGAAGTTGTTTGCTGCGCTCAGAAGGTGCAGCCCCGAAAAATATCGATCGCCCTCGCGTTAAGGGGGCATTTCACCGGTCTATCGAACAGTCGAAGGCCGGGCAGGATTGAAGTTGAGCGATTAGCCGGGCAGGGAACGGCCCCCCGACCAAGACGGTCAGAGAGTGCGGTCACAACCCCGGTAAAGCTAGAAGCGACTAAGTGCAAAAGATTCCAAAGCTTATGCAACGGATTCGGCTCGGAGAATACCTCTCCAGGCTGTGCCGTCCCCTGTCTGGGGCCGCATCGCGACACTCAATCCTCGCCTGTCTTTTCTGATTCGCACACCGGCGAACTCCGCACGGCTTCATGAAGCCGCCAGCGGACCGGAGTGTTGCAATGAACAAAGAATTATTTGTCTCTTCTACCCCTCACGAAACCAAAGTGGGCCTGGTAGAAGACGACTTGCTCGCGGAAGTCTATCTTGAGCGCGAGAACGAGTACACCTTAGCGGGATCCATCTACAAAGGGCGTGTGACGCGCGTACTGCCGGGCATGCAGTCGGCTTTTGTCGACATCGGCTTGGAGCGCGACGCTTTCCTCTATGTTTCCGATTTCATGGAGCTTGAAGAACACGATGACGATCTTACGGATGTTGTGCCTGCGAATCGTGGCGTGCAGGACATGCGGCAGCAACCGGCGCGCGCTGAGGCGGAGGCAGGCCCTGCCGGAACCATCGAGTTTGCAGGAGGTCAGCCGGAGGCTACGACAGAGCCCGAAGGAGACTCGTCTGAGGAGGAAATCCAAGGCGAAGCCAGCGCCCAAGCCGCGGCGGGAGATGCTCCGGAACCATCGAATGGCGGCGATTCCCAGGGGCGTGGCAGTTATCGGGGACGGCGTCGACGCCGAGGCGGCCGCCGGGACGGCAGAGATCGTGGCCAGGAACGGGGTCCGGATCGAAGTCCGGAGCGGAGCGCTGACCGCAGTCAGGAACGCAGCGCAGATCGTGGTAATGAACGGCCCCAAGAGTCCAGATTCTCCCGCCCAACCGAGTCCTCTTCCAGCCGTACTCCCGCGGGTCCGCCGCCGGGATACCAGCCGATTCTTCTTCCTGGAGAGTCAATTTCCAAGTATCAGCGCTTCTCCCAGCCGCAAGTTGCTCCCGTTGAGCGACGCGACGAAGCGGTCGGCACGGTAATTCCTGAAGAAGCTTCTGAGGAGGCTCGGCCCCTGGCCGCGGCATTTCCTGAAGACGAGCCGATCTTCGCTGTTGGCGAAGCTCTTGCGGAGCCACCGCATGAGGCGCATGAAGAGGTTATCGCTGCGACCGAGGGACCCCGGGAGTCCGCTTCCACTTCGACGTCGTGGGATCGAGAATTTCGCCGGGAAGAGGTGAGCGCTCCGGTGCAGGAGTGGATCAGCGAGGCGCAAGGCGCCGGGGAGGTAGTCGAAGAAGAACTGGCTCCTGAGCACCACGAGACCGCCGAAGGAGTTGCAGCCGAACATCAGGCGGAACCTTCACACTTCTATCCGGAAGAGCAGAACCCAGTATTCGCCGCACCTGGCACGATGGAAGAAGAAACGATCGAAGAAGATGAGGCCGACACTCTTCGGTATCAATCTTCTTCCGACGAGGGCGACGAGGAATTTGAAGAGGAAACCCAGGCGATCGGTGGCTCTGAACTGAACGGCGATGCCCGCGAGTCTGTGTCCGAAATCCATATGGCGGCAATCGTTGAGTCTGGCGGAGCACCTTCTGCCGAAGGAGCGCACCCCGAAGGCGAAGAGGATAGCGAAGAAATCGAACTCGAAGAGGCCCAAGCCCAGGCAGAAGCGATGCTCGACGCGGAAGCGCGAGGGAACGGCACTGTCGATGCCCGAGCGGAAGTTCGCGCGCCTTCCCAGACGGCTGGATACACACAACGCTCACAGCGCGGCGGACGACCTGGTTACGATCGTCCCGGATACGAAAAGCGTGGCGGAGATCGCGGCCGAAGAGGTGGTGGCGGCGGTGGCCGGCGGTTCCGCCGGCGCGAATCGGCGCCCGTTCCTTTGATCAGTGATCTGCTCAAAGAAGGTCAGGAGATTCTAGTTCAGATTGCGAAAGAGCCCATCGGCAAGAAAGGCGCCCGCATTACGAGTCACATCGCGTTGCCGGGCCGCTTTCTCGTTTATATGCCAACGGTGAATCACACGGGTGTTTCGAGGAAGATTTCTTCCGAAGAGGAGCGACAGCGGTTGAAGCGGATCATTCTGAGCGAGCGCGAAAACGGCCACGGCGGATTCATTGTCCGCACCGCCGCTCAGAGCGCCTCGGAAGAGGAACTCCGCGCCGATATCCGGTTCCTGAAAGGTCTCTGGCAGGACATCAAGAATCGCGCCGAGGCCTCCCAGCCTCCAGCGTTGATCTACCACGATCTCAATGTAGTCGAGCGAGTGTTGCGGGATCAGGTCACGTCGGACTTCAACGTGATCTGGGTCGATACCGAGCCTGAGTACGAGCGGATTCTCCGCTTCTTCAATCGCTTCCAGCCAGGCATGGTGAAGCGCGTGAAGCTATATACGAAGGAAACGCCGTTGTTCGAGCAATTCGGCCTTGCGGAAGAAATGAACAAGGCGCTCAAATCGAAGGTTTGGCTCAAGAGCGGCGGATACATCGTCATCAATCAGACCGAAGCCTTGGTCGCGATCGACATCAACACTGGAAAGTATGTTGGCAAGACGGCGCGTCTGGAAGACACGATCGTCAAGACCAACGTCGATGCGATCAAGGAAATTGTGCGCCAGATCCGGTTGCGCGATCTTGGCGGGATCATCATCATCGATTTCATCGATATGGATGAGCGCCGCAACCGCCAGCGCGTGATGCAGGCCCTCGAAGAGGAACTGCGGCACGACCGGGCTCCATCCAAGACTTTGCAGTTTAACGATTTCGGATTGGTCGCGATTACCCGCAAGCGCGTGAAGCAGTCGCTGGAACGCACGATCGGGGCACCGTGCCCGTATTGCCAATCCACCGGTTACGTCAAATCCGTCAGCACGGTGTGCAACGAAATCTACGTTGAGATGCGGAAGATCGCCAAGCACCTGGAGCACGAAGATGTGATGCTCCGCGTCCATCCCGACGTCGCCAAGGAACTGAAGTCGGGCAACGGCCGCTTGCTGAACGAGATGGAAGAACTGACGAAGCGAACCATCATCGTGAAGAGCGACCCGGCAGTGCATCAGGAACAGTTCGATATCAACTGAGTCGTCCCTCGACTCAATTCTGACTTGAAAGCGGATCGGAACGTAAAAATGACGTTTCCGGTCCGCGCTTCTTTTCTCGCAGGAAATTTCCAACTGTTTCCAAATAGCGTGCTTTGTGCGGAGCGGTGTCCGCCTCCAGCCCATCTGACCCGATCTCCCATTCTTTTTCGCCTATAACAATGAGCTGTTTCCCTTGGCGATTGTTATGCGTCGCGTGGGGAGGAGGATTCGATATGGCGAAGAGAAGGATCCGGTCGGAGTATCGAAGCTGGGTGCGCGGTGTGCTCGTGCTGGGTCTCTGGGCGGTTGTAGTGGTGCCAGTTCCGGCGCAGACAATATCGGATGCCTCAACCCATGACCGAATCAAGGTAGGCGACGCACCGATCGCCGCAGCCTTCGACGGCGAGAACATATGGGTCGTGAATGATGGCAGCAATTCCGTCACAAAGGTTCGGGCAAGCGATAGTACCGTGCTCGGTACTTACTCGGTCGGCCTGCAGCCTCGAAACGCTCTCTTCGACGGCACTCATCTTTGGATATCGGATTGGGGCAGTCACTCCGTTAGCAAGTTGCGCATAGCCGACGGCGCGGTCCTGGCCACGATTTCTACGGGAAAGAACCCCTTCGGTCTTGCATTCGACGGGACCAGTGTTTTCGTGACCAACCACAACAGCGACACCGTTACGCGGATTCAGGCCGAAAACAACTCTGTTGTGACTCTTCCTGTAGGGAACCACCCCTACGGCATCGTTTGCGAAAACGGTACTTTATGGATTGCGAATGGCGGCGATGGAACCGTCACTCACGCGACCACTACGGGATTTGTGCTCGGGAACTACCGCGTCGGCACCGCTCCGGTCGGCGTCGCCTTCGATGGCGCGAACCTGTGGGTTTCCAACTCCGGCAGCGGGACGGTTAGCAAGTTGCGGGTGAGCGACGGAGCGATTCTTGGAACATTCCACGCCGGCAACGATCCAGAGAGCATCGCTTTCGACGGAACCTATGTCTGGGTCGTGAACCGCAGCAGCGGGTCAGTTACTCAACTTCGGGCGATCGATGGAAGAGTGTTGGCCACCGTGGTCGGTTTCTCCAGACCTTCCGGAACGGTTCTCGAAGGCTCCAAGGCGTGGATCGCCGTCAAAGGCGCCAAGATGCTTTATCGAATGTGAGGAGCGATCCGAGGCGCGAGACGAAGGTGGATAGGTGGCTAGCTGACGTTAGCGAGGGTTTTTACGGCGACATCCGATTGATTGCGGAGTTTCTGAGCCGACTCGTGAATTGATTTCCCGGCGACTCCAGCGCCGTTCTGCTCCGCCGCTTTCGCGACGCTGCCTGCATCCTCGGTTGCGCTGGTCGCCATATCGAGCAGGACCACTACCGAATCTGCGTGCAACTTCCAAAGTGACGACATCTTCTGGCTGCGCTTCAATTCTTCAAGCTCAGTGCTGATGCGCGCCGAAATGGACACCATCCGGATCAGAGTCTGGGCCACTTGTGCCCGCAGGCTCTTTTCCTCGAGGAATGCGGACCCGTAAGCGTCGGCTTCCGGTACTGTCAAAGTCAGGTTGAAGAAGCGCATCGGCACGATCTGCCGATACTTCGGATCCGCCACCCGAACGAAGACGCGGATCGATTCCTCAACCCGCCGCAGCTTGCTCTCTTCCGCCGAAATTTGCTGTGCCGTGATCGCCGGAGGCTGAAATACCGGAACGGGTGCAGGACCCTTGGCCGCCACTGCCGCTTTTGCCGCTTTCGGAGCCGCCGCCGCTCCTCCTACCGCTCGGGTGGGTTGCCCGGCAGGTGTCAACAAGGAGCGCCGGATCGGCGGACGACGATCGAGTTCCTTCTTCAACTTCGAGACGCGGCGGAATTTCTCAAGGGTGCTTCCGTAGTCAGCTTGCAGAAGCTGCTTTTCCTGAATGGCAGCCACATGCTCAACGGTCACTTCGACGCCGTCGACCGTGGTCAGAATCGTGCCGCCCATCTCTTCGAGGGCCTGACCAAAGTTCTTGATCTCGGACAATGCCTTGGTGAACAAGTCGTCAAACTTCTTGCCGAATGCCGCGTTGTACGCGGAAACCGTCGCGAGCACTCCTGGATGGTAAAACGACGAATCGAGCCATTGCTTCAATTCTCGAACACGGCCGATCATCCCGGAATCCATCAAGGCGTTGAAATCGCGGAAGCGAGATACCTCTTCGACGAAGGGATCAAAACGCCGGAGCAATTGCACGTGCTCTTCGGGGAGCGATGGCACATCGGTGTCAGCCAAAATCTCGATCAATGCAATTTCAAACGGGGACAGCGGCAAGGAGCCGTCCAATCCATAGCCACTCTGTTCCCACTGTCCAGGAACGCGCGGATGCCGATAGAGAAAGGTTGCAATCAAATCAGTCTTGTCGCGATTGACGTCGCTCGGTTCGCGCCTGCGCACGAAATAACGCAGCAGGGCTTCTGCAACTTCTGAATCGGTGTCGGGTGTCAGGGCTTGCCGCAACATGGCCGGGGTAATCGCCATGTCGAGCAGGTGCAGCCAGCGGTACATTCGAGAAAGAGTATCGGGAAGTTCGCGGTCGGAATGGCGAAGAGCATCCTCATCCAGGCCGCGTGGAATGGGCACTTCGCCGCCCAGCGTGTCGCGCAGGAGCTTCTGGTAAAAGCCCTGCACGGTCGCCAAAATCGCTAGTTCAAAACGAAGATCTTCCGACAAGAAGCGCTCCCACCCACCCAACTTCGCACTAAGACTTTACTAATGTTCAAGTAAAGCCGAAAGGTTACTAACGGTGCAAGTTACTACCGGAGTTAGTGAGTGCAGCGCAAAAGGGGAGGCTTCACCGGAAGTACATGTCCGGCCGGGTATCTGTTCGGACTGTCATCCCGCCCTGATAGCAGGACGAATCAAAATTTGCGTCAAAACACGACGGTCTTGTTCCCGTAGAGCAGAACTCGATTCTCCACATGCCAACGTACCGCCCGCGAAAGCACAACTTTTTCAAGGTCACGTCCCTTGCGAATCAAATCGTCGACCGTGTCGCGGTGGGAAACGCGAACAACATCCTGCTCAATGATGGGGCCGTCGTCGAGCACTTCGGTTACGTAGTGGCTGGTTGCACCGATCAGCTTCACTCCGCGCTGAAACGCCTGGTGATAGGGTTTCGCACCGATGAACGCCGGTAGAAACGAATGATGGATGTTGATGATGCGTTGCGGATACCGGTGTACGAACTCCGTCGACAGAATTTGCATGTAGCGCGCCAGTACTATGAAATCGGGATTATGCACTTCGATGAGCTGATGAATTCGGGCTTCAGCTTCATCTTTGTTGCCCTTGTTAACCGCAACAACTGCATAAGGAATCTTGTAGAAGTCGGCGATGGCCTGGTTGTCGGGATGATTCGAGATGATCAGCGGGATCTCGCACGCTAGCTCGCCGCTCTGGTGGCGATAAAGCAAGTCGACGAGGCAGTGGTCATACTTCGAAACGAGAATGATCATCCGCTGGCGTTGAGCCGATAGAGTCAGCCTCCACCTCATCGCGAACGTGTCCGCAATCGGAGAAAAGTGCTGGCCAAACTCCGCCAGATCGATATCGAATTCTTTGGGATCGAACTCGACCCTCATCAGAAATAGCCCGGACTGCTCGTCTCCGTGCTCGTCAGCGTGCAGAATGTTGCCGCCATGCTTGTAGATGAAGTCGGCGATGCTGGCGACCTCGCCCTTGCGGTCGGGGCAGGAAATCAGCAGGATGGCGGAATTCTTCATGCTTCAAAAGAGACTAAGGCTTTACTGACGTTTGGACTTCGAATAGAAGATCTTGTTGACGATCTTCCATTCCCCATTCAGCTTCAGCAGGGAAATATAGTCGGTGTAATGAGAGTCGGGATATTCTTCTTCAACCTTTGCGGAGGCGGCGCTGCCCGACACATCGAGCGATGCGATCTGGAGGTCGCCTTTTTCTTCCTTGCCGGCATTCGCCGTAAAGCCCGCATACCACTCCGCCTGCGTGAGCTGTCCAATCGTGCCATTCTTCTTAACAAAGAAAAGCCTGGCGTCAGGGTAGAAAGCCTTCTTGAAGCTTTCGATGTCATTGAACTTCAAGCCATGTAGATAGGTCTGGATCGTTTGACGCACCATGACTTCATCGGAAGGATCAGAAGGCGCCGCAGATGTCGGCGCGACCGAAATGGCGATCAGCATCAGGGCGAAGGTCAGTCTGTTCAACATAATCCAGGCCTCGGCATTCGAAGAATTATTGATTTCGAGTGCAAATCAGAGTTTTCGAGCAGCGAGTTCTCGAATAGACGCTACTTCTTCAAATGCTTCAGAATCTCTCTGGCCGCATTCGCTCCCGACCCACCCGTCAATCCCGCTCCGGGATGCGTTCCGCTTCCGCACAAGTACAGATTCTGGATCGGTGTACGATATTTCGCCCAATCGAGCAGCGGACGCATGGTGAAGAACTGGTCGAGTGCGAGATCTCCATGGAAAATCTGGCCTCCAGTCAGTCCGTACTTTTCCTCGAGATCGCGCGGGGTGATGATCTGGTGCGTCAAAATCAGTTCCGGCAAGTTGGGGCATATTGCGCAAGAGTTTGAACCACAGTTTGTCCGAGCGCTTTCCGCTGTTCTTCCCAGTCGCCCTTTAATTTGTACGGCGCATACTGCATGTAAATCGACATCACGTGCTTGCCCGGGGGCAAGGGTCGCATCCGTCAAGCGATGGGATGGTCGACTTCGAGGTAGGGCTGGTGTGAGAAATTACCGTATTTGGATTCGTCGAAAGCGCGCTCGAGATAATCAATCTCATTGCCAATGTGGATGCGTCCCCTGAGCGCGGCGGAATCGCCATTCTTCAATGCAGTGAACCTGGGAAGTCAGAGAGCGCGAGGTTCACTTTCGCCACCGTGCCATTGCCGCGGTAATGCTGAAGCTTCTGAACAAAGTCCGGCGAAAGATGAATGGGATCGGTCAGTTTCAGCAGCGTGCGTTTGGGATCGGCGTTCGAGATTACTGCTTGGGCATGAATTTCTTCACCCGTAGAGAGCAGAACACCGGTCGCCGCGCCATTTTGAACGCGGATCTCGATCACTTCGCAAGCCGTTCGGATCTCAACGCCCGCCGCCTTCGCAGAGGCAGCCATCGCCTGCGTCACCGAGCCAATTCCGCCCACGGCGAGCGAAGCTGAACCTGCCGGATGCGGATCCGCCGCGGCGCGGATCAGGAGCACCAGTGCGCTTCCGGCGGACCACGGACCAAGAAATGTGCCGAAGACGCCGCGTGCTGCGATCACCGCCCGCAAGAGCTCAGTCTCGAAGTATTCCGCGACCAGGTCGGCAACCGCCATAGGTCCCCAGCGGAGGAGGCGGAACATGTCTTTCTTGCCGAGCTTGCGAATCGCACGACCCGTTTTCAACATGCTCCACAAGTCGCCGCGGCTTGGCTCGTCAATGTCGGGCGGGGTGGTCGCCAACGCGGCCGCGATCACTTTACTTATTTTTTTCAGGGACTGCTCGAATTCGGGATACTTCGCGGCGTCCTTCTCGGAGAAGGCCGAAATTTCCTGCGCTGATTTGTTCACGTCCTGATAGAGAGAGAGCGCTCGTCCATCGGGCGAAAGGGCCGTTACACACACTTCGGGAGTGATCAGCATCAAGCCATGCTTTTCAAGCTGCATGTCCCGGAGGATCTCCGGCAAGATCGGTCCGGCGGTGTGGGCCAGGGTTGAGCATCGAAATCCCGGATGAAATTCGTCGGTGACCGCAGCGCCACCTATCTGTGCGCTGCGTTCCAGCACGAGTGGCTTGAATCCCGCCTTGGCAAGATAGAACGCGGTAACGAGCCCGTTATGGCCTCCGCCGATAATGATGACATCGCGTTGAGTTCCTGTTTGCGCCGCCATGCTTAGGCCGCTCCCTTGATGTCTTTGAGAATTTCCAGCGCCGCGAGTCTCCCGTTGGCGCCCATGATGCCCCCGCCGGGATGCGTCGCCGAACCGCACATGTAGAGATTCTTGATCGGCGTCCGGTATTGCGCCCAACCCGGTACGGGCCGCAGGAAGAAGAGTTGTTCGAGCGAAAGCTCGCCCTGAAAAATATTACCCTCACTCAATCCCCACTCGCGCTCCAGATCGAGCGGGGTGACCACCTGCTTTTGAATGAGGATGTCTTTTAGATTCGGCGCGTATTCCGAGATCGTGTTGACGACGGTGTCTCCGAAGGCTTCCTTCTGATCGTCCCAGTTCAACCCGGGACGCAGCTTGTAAGGCGCGTACTGTACGAAGCACGACATGACGTGTTTGCCCGGAGGTGCGACCGAGGGATCCGTCAGAGACGGAATCACCATATCGATATACGGACGCTTCGAGAAATTCCCGTATTTCGCGTCGTCGTAGGCGCGTTCCATATATTCGACCGAAGGTGAAATCGAAATCGCGCCGCGGAGATGCGCCCCAGGACCAGGCATGCACTTGAAGTTCGGAAGCCCGTCGAGCGCCATGTTCACCTTGCCCGACGATCCCCGGTACTTATAACGGTTCACATCCTCGAGAAAATCCCCAGGAAGATGTGCGGCTTCAATGAACTTCGTGAATGTCAGCCGTGGATCCACGCTTGAGGAAACAACGTCTGCATAAATCTCGTCACCGTTGGAAAGCACAACACCCTTCGCTTTGCCATCCTTGACGATGATCTGTGAAATGCCGGACTTGGTGCGGATCTCCACGCCTGCTTCGCGAGCCGCATCGGCGATCGCGTTGGAGATTGCTCCCGTGCCGCCGCGCGCAAAGCCCCATGCTCGGAACGCGCCGTCGATTTCGCCCATGTAGTGATGGAGCAATACGTAGGCCGTTCCGGGGGAACGCACTCCGAGGAAGGTCCCGATAATTCCCGAGGCCGACATCGTGGCTTTCAGAACGTCCGTCTCGAACCACTGGTCCAGAAAGTCGATCGCACTCATGGTCATGAGCTGGACCTGGTTGTACTTGTCGTAGCTCGACATACCCTGGAACCGCTTGCCGATGAAGAGCAGTTTCATCAGTTCCCGCGGATTCAAAGTCGTCGGGTCGGGCGGCACCATGCTCAAGATCGGCTTCACGAATCGGCACATTGCCTGCATCGCTTTACCGAATTCGTCGTATGCTTCGGCATCGACGCGCGAGTGGCGCGCGATCTCTCGATGCGTCTTGCCATGATCGTTCACCCGCCACAAATAATCTCCGCTGGGCATCGGGGTGAAAGTGCCGTCGAGGGGAAGAATCTCAAGTCCGTGGCGGGGAAGATCGAGATCGCGAATGATTTCCGGCCGCAGCAGCGACACAACATAGGAACAGACGGAAAACTTGAAGCCCGGAACGATCTCTTCCGTGCAGGCCGCCCCGCCGAGAACATGGCGGCGTTCAAGGACCAGCACCTTCTTGCCGGCGCGAGCCAGGTATGCGGAATTAACCAGCCCATTGTGGCCGCCGCCGATGACGATGACATCGTATGAATTGGAACCAGCCATTAGCTGTCAGCTCCTAGCTTGGACTTCTGGGTTTCGGGAAACGCAATGATACGCTTTGAGGGAAGAACGCGAACGCGGGGAATCAGAGTCCGCTGGGAAGCACGGTCCAGCTGCGAAGAATGCTGCACAAGGTTGGTAGGATCGTACGCATGGTTGACCCGCAGTCGCGTCGCTATTCTATCGGGAAGCGCGCGTTTTGTCTGTAGATTTGCTGAGCGGGCTGACTGGCGGTCAGCCCGCCTTCTTCTTCTCGCGCTCCGCGGCCGTTGGAATATAATCCGGATTCGACAATTTAAGAATCGCAGTTGAGGAAATTACCTTGCCCATCGGAACCGCATTTCACGAGAGAACTTTTCCGCTTTGCCAGAGCCTGAGTTATCGCGAGTGGTCGGGATACTACACCGTGAGCGTGTACGAGGTGCATCATGAGCACGAGTACAACGCCATCCGCAACGCCGCCGCGCTCATCGACATCTCTCCGCTCTACAAGTATCTGATTACCGGCAAGGACGCGACCCGCCTCGTGAACCGCGTGATCACGCGTGACATCAACAAAGTCAAAGTCGGACAGGTCATTTATTGCTGCTGGTGCGATGAAGAGGGCAAGGTCATCGACGACGGCACCGTTTCGCGTCTTGAAGAAAATGTCTATCGCTGGACCGCTGCCGATCCAAGCCTGCGCTGGTTCCGCCAAAATGGCCTCAATATGGATGTGCAGATCGACGACATCTCAGAAAAGGTAGCCGCTCTCGCGCTGCAGGGTCCGACGTCTGCGAAGTTGCTGAAGACTGTGGCCGATGCCGACATCGCCAACCTGAAATATTTCCGGGTTACACGGGGCAAAATCTCCGGGGTCCCGGTCGACATCTCGCGCACGGGATATACCGGAGATCTGGGCTACGAAATCTGGATGCCCTGGAATGATGCCGTAAAAGTCTGGGATGCGCTGGCGGAGAAGGGAAAACAGTTCGATCTGCATGCTGCGGGCATGTTGGCGCTCGATGTCGCACGCGTCGAGGCCGGATTGCTGTTGATCGAAGTCGATTACACAAGTTCGAAGAAGGCGCTGATTCCGACGCAGAAGTTCTCTCCATTCGAGTTGGGCTTCGGCAAGATGGTGCATCTCGACAAAGAAAACTTTATCGGCAAGCATGCCCTTGAGCGCGACGCGAAGAATGGTGTTTCTCGACAACTCGTTGGATTGGAAGTCGACTGGATCGATGTGGAGCAACTTTACGAGCGCTACGGCCTTACGCCAGCGGCTCCGGCCCAGGCGTCACGTGTCGCGGTACCTGTTTATGCTTCCGAGAAGCAAGTAGGAAAGGCGACCACGACGAGCTGGTCTCCGACGCTAAAGAAGATGATCGCGCTGGCCAGCCTTGAGACGGCCTATTCAAAGCCGGGGACATCGGTGCAACTGGAAGTCACGATCGAGGCGATTCGACTTAAGACCACCGCAAAGGTGACGGCGATACCGTTCTTCAATCCGCCGCGAAAAACCGCAACGCCGGTTTAGGTTTGTGGAGGGGCGGACGCCTCGTCCGCCCCGAGCGAAGCGAGTGCGGTCTGGTCCTGAAGACGCGGTCGGTTTACTCCTGACGACTCGGTAGTCGTGGCCACATGCGGTTCATTGCGCTGGGCGCAGCCCCCGACGGGGCGTCCGGGGCTCCAAGTTCGCCGCGCGAGCCGCCCGGCGTTTTCCTGCGACGTAGAGCCAAACTCCAATCAGAACGAGAGTCCCGCATCCGCCTACAACCTTGAATAGAGCCAGCGGCTTGTTCGGTTCATCCGGTTGCGGAATCAGCGACAGCCCTATAGTCAACAATGTCGTTGTGAAACCTAACGCAGCCACTGCCCATGCCACCTTACTTCCACCCGGCACGCGGATCACTTCCGGGCCGGCGGGTTCGCTTTGCAATTTAATCATCGCGGCGAACAGATACAGATACGGAATGAAATATGTAATGACACCCATGCTGACCAGCACGTCGTACGCCCCTTTCACGCTGGTGCCCGCCTGTCCCAGGAAAATAAACACCGCCCCGAGTAGGAACTGAGTCAACAACGCTACCCACGGTGTTTTCCATTTAGGATGCAGGGCTCCAAACGCTGGGGGCAGAAACCGATCAAGGCCCGCGACGAAGGGCAGGCGCGCAACCGCGGCGAGGTACGCTCCGGCAGCCCCAATATTGCTGAGGGCGATCAGAAATGCAGCCAGGGGCAGGACTCCCGGATACCCAACGCGAGTTGCGGTTGCTGAGACGGCTTGCACCAGCCCTTGAAGACCGTTGACCTCAGTCGATGGCAGCGCCAGCAAAACACTAACCGTCCCAAGAATGTAGCAAACTGTCACCGTAACTCCGCCAGCGAGCAATGCGAGCGGGATCGTCCGCCGCGCGTTCTTGATCTCCTCTCCCATGAAAGATGCCGTCTCGCACCCACCGAACGCAAATGTCAGTACCGACCAGAAAATGAGATCGTTGAGATGTGTACTCGGTTTCATCGAATGAAGCGTGAACGATGTTGCCGATCCGAAGCGGTGCCACGCAATAAATCCCAGCACGACGACGATTCCGACCGGAATCCACATCGCCAGCGCCCCCACGTTGTGCAGCCACTTGCCAACATCAAGGCCCACGATGTTCATCAGCGTTGCAACGCCCAGCGTGAGCAACGCAAAAACGATATAGAAAGTCGCATTGCCCGAAAGATGCTCCCAGGATGCCTGACGCATGAACAGGATGTTGCTGGCGGCGAAGTACAGCACGGCAGGGAAGTAAGGCAGATTGCTGGTCCAGTACGTCCATGCCGACATGAATCCGGAAAAGTCGCCAAATGCGCGTTTGCTCCAGACGTATAGCCCGCCTTCATTCGGATATCGCGAGGATAGCTCCAAGACCGAGAGCGCCAGAGGTGTGTAGAAGCAAAGCCATGCCCCGATCCAGACGACGATCGAACTCGGCCCGGCAGCCGCGGCCGTCGCAATCCAGCGGAGGCTGATCCCAGTAATTATGTAGAACAGGAGCAGGTCGCGAAATCCCATGACTTGCCGGGGACGGTTAGGATCTTCCGCTTGCGCGATGGAGACTCCGGGCGAAAGAAATCCGGGGCTTTCAGCTTGACGATTCGATTCGGGTTTTAACCAAGGGCGTTTCCCAAGCTTAGGTTCGACGGGGCAGAACGAAGAGTCAAAGATGAATACCACCGAGCCTGGGCGCGGGCAAGGTGAAAGTAATTTGTCGGCTACTCGGCCGCCATCTTCCGGTTGTGCGCTTCCAGTACAGATAGCCGGGCACGCCAACAGCACAATCACCGTTCCCCAGAACGCTTCGGTCGGACGGGTGATGATTGTGTTCAACGTCCAGGCGGTTCCGATCAAAACGTAGATGGCCGGGAGCCACGGATATCCAGTACATCGATAGGGTCGCGGAATGTCCGGCCGCTTCCAGCGCAGCCAAACAGTGCAATCACGGTCAAAGTGTAGGAGAGCACCATGCCGTAGATGACGTAGGTATAGAGCTGATCGTAGCGCCCGCTCAAGTTAGAGCCCAGCCCAGACGGCCTTGCCCGATCAGGCTGAACGCGGGCGTCCGCCATTTTGGATGGATCACCGCCATGCGCTTGAAGAAAACGCCATCCTGCGCCATGGCGAGATAGACGCGCGCGCCCGAGAGCGTGCACGTGGCCGCCGCGCTGAAGCAGGAAATCGCGATCATCAATGACAGCCACACCGCCGCGCGGGGTGAAAACAGAGCTGTGGCTGCGGCGTGCGCGATGGTCTCATGCGTGGCGATTTCTTTGACCGGCATCGCATAGATGTAGGTGAGGTTCATCGAGATGTAAATCGCGCCCACCGCGAGCACGCCCAGCACCATGGCGAGGGGAACATTGCGTCGAGGTCTTTGACCTCGCCAGCGACCCAGGTGATGTATACCCAACCGTCGTAGGCCCAGAAGACCGCGATCAAGCCCACTCCCAACGCTGAGATCAACTGCGCCGTGCCCAGACCCATAGTTAAGTGGAGCGCCGTTGCGAATGAAAGTTCGACCAATTTCCCTTGCCAATCGCGAAGCCCAGTACAACAAACGCCGCCATCGCCGTGAACTTCGTCCAGGTGGAAACGTTTTGCAGCAGTGCCCCCCAACGGAGTCCGACGACGTTCACGTAAGTGAGGATCGCGATCAGATACAAGCCCGAGCAGGTGCGCGCGCGTCAGGGCCATTCCGAAGAATGAGAAAACGAGTGTTCCTGCGAAACGAACGGAACAACTTGCCCCAGATAAGCGGCCGAGGCAACCGAGAGCGCGGCGATGATGCCGCCGTTGGCCACGGCGAACAGCATCCATCCGTAAAGAAACGCGACCAGATCTCCGTAGGCTTCGCGCAAGATAGATGTATTGACCGCCGGAGTCGGGAAACATCGATCCCAATTCGGCGAAGGCGAAGCACGCACAGAGCGAAATCAAACGCGCCGAACACCCAGACCAGCAGAAACAAGACTGGCTGCGGGAGCGGCCCGGCAATATCTTTCGCGGTAAGAAAATCGACGAGCCGATGATGCCGCTGACCAGCAGCAGCACCGAATCGAGCAGGCTGAGTCCGCGCACCAGGGATGGCTGTTCTTTCGAAGACGAACCGATCCGCGAGAAACGGGGCCGATCGTCAGGCGCGAGGGGGACAGGATTCCATTATCCGATTCCGAGTTCGTCGGAGGATTCGAGCGGCGTGCCGCACCGCCGGCAAATCACGGACGAACAATCGCCGCAGGTCAGAGGATCGTTCACTTCTTGCGCGCAATTCGGGCAGTAAAGGGACGTTGGATCGGGCTGAGGTTCGCATTCTGCGGGCTTGTCGCCATGAGGAAGGAACTTAGCATACGGTTGGCTCTAACGTCGCTGAACGACCCAACACGGCTTGGGAGTACAATCTAGGTCCATGTCCGAAAAACCGCAAACTCCCGACGAAAGCTGCAACAGAATTCAACCGCTGGGCCGAGGCCGGCGAAGGCGAGAAGATGGAGCGCCATCATCTCGACATCACCGAGAAGACGATCCGGCTGATGAATCTTCGGCCCGGCGAGCGCGTGCTCGATCTGGGCTGCGGTTCGGGTTGGGCCACGCGGCTTCTGGCACGCCTTGTCGGAGAAGGGCCCGAGGGATTCGGCCAGGTCGTCGGACTCGATGTTTCCGACGAAATGGTGCGGCAGGCCCGCGAAGCGTCGAAGGACTTCGACAATATCCTTTACGTTTGGGGATCGGCCCAGCAGATTCCGTGGGAAGAGAACTTCTTCGACAAAGTTCTTTCGGTGGAGTCCTTTTACTACTACGCCGATCAGGATCGCGCGCTGATGGAATTGTTTCGAGTGATGGCGCCGCGGGGGAAGCTGTTCATTCTTATCAATCTCTACCGCGACAATCAATACTCGCTGCAGTGGGTCGACAAACTGAAAGTGCCGGTACACGTCCGGTCGGCGGCGGAATACATCGAGCTACTGAAGCGTCATGCTTTCGAGAATGTCGAGGCCAGCCGTGTCCCCGATGACACTCCCACTCCAGATGACTACAAGACGAAGTCGTTCCACAGCCTTGAAGATTTGAGGGCATTCAAGCGCGAGGGAGCGTTGTTGTTGACCGCATCAAAGCCCGATCTGCGCACTCCGGCGCCGGGATACACGATCTACTAAAACGGAATCGCCGCCTTCGACTTGGCGGCGACTTCGTTGAGCTTCAGCCATTAATCCGATCGAGCTTTAGATTTCGCTGTCGTCGTCGTGCTCGCCCGCGTCTTTGACCGGGCTTAAGGCATGGCCGTCCTGTGCGTGATGAATTTCGACCCGGCCATTCACGTTCGACAATTTGATGTGGGCGCCCCGTGGCCCAATTCTCCGCGCAGATTGTGCCCGACGAACTGATGATGATTTACATGCAACCCGAAATCATTATTAATTCCGCCCGAAAGAGTACTCGCTTCGACCTCGGCATTGGAATCCGACGGAATCGTCAGATCCAGCGACCCGTTCACTGAATTCAATTCAACCGACTGGCTTGAGAGACGACTGAATCGGGCATCGAGACGGCCGTTGACTGTGAGAGTTCGGCACGGCCGACAAGGTCGTGTGCCTCCAGGCGACCGTTTATGCAGGACGCGTGAACCTCGCCGCTGACGCCCGTAATGTCGAGCGAACCGTTGATCAGCTTGATTTCGTCGAGACGCACGGTGCGCGGCACCGTCAAGGTGTATTCCACACTGGCGGGATTGTTGTGCGATCCCCAGTTCCATTGTGATCGTGTTCGGGATATTTCGTCTGGATCGAGAGGAAGTCTTTGCCAGACTCGACATCGATCTTGGCCTCATCGAGCCGCTCTTTTGTGTCCGCATATTTCACCGCGTCCACCTTCACTTCGTTCCGATCCCAACTGGAAATGTGGACCGCGCCGTTGATATTGTCGAGTTCGACGCGGCCTTCGGCAGTGATCGTGTAGGTTTGATGAAACTCTTCTGTGAGGGCTCCGCGATGGTCCGAGGCGTGGGCACTGATCGCAAGAATTCCGAGCGCGCAAAGACACCCAAGGAGTGCTCCCAACCAAGTGGCAGATTGTCGGTATCGGCTCATATTCTAATCCTTCTTTCACGGCGTTAGACGGAGCGGCGCTGGATTTGTGAGGCGTTTGCACGTAAAAAGTGAACCTGTTCCTGAGCCTCACAAGTAGATACGAATCCGATTGCCCGATTGTTCCCTCAGGGTTCGACTCAAGCACAACTGCAGCAAGGAGTTAAAATGGCCTGGGGAGATTTTTCTTCTGGCTCGGTTACGAGATACACGCACAGGATTGTCATCTCTGGTTCGATCGGGTTTCGGTAACGCGGAGATGGAAAAACGATGTAGTAAACGGCGGGATAAAAAAGGACCAACCAAAACAACAACCAAGCCCCCGTCCTGCCTTGCCGCAGTGCTCGTCCCAGTCCCCAGAACATGAGGGCCGACGAGGCCAGAAAGAGCGAATTCTTGGCTTCGTTCAGCCACGGAGGCTGGGTGGCCTTTGGAGATCCGGCCCAAAAATATGTGAAGCGTTTCAAGCAGAGAAGTGCGAACCGACCGTGGTCGGCCTTGATGTAGTCGAGCGCTTGCCGGCGACGCATCGCGACGTACGCCAGTTCTCCCATGGATTGGTATTGCCGCATCGCGAAGACACTCTGGGTGGGATGAAGATATTCCATCCATGTGCCGTCGGCCCCCTCGCCGTTGCCCATCCGAAGCTCTGCACCAAAGTTATCGCGAATGAAAATGAACTGCCCGAATGTTTGATCGTTTCGAATGATCCATGGTGTGATGCAGGCCATGAAAATGGCGGAGGCGAGAAGGATTCCGGCAACCGAGTATTTCCCGCGCTTCGCTCGTCGATACCAAGCCCACAAGCCTGACGCTGGAAGGAAAGACAGCAGGGAAGTGCTGTTCAGAGCAATAATTCCCCAAAGCAATCCGAACCACAACCACGGCGTCCAGCCATCGCGTTCTTCCAGCGTTAAAGCAAGCCAGAAAACCGTAGCTAAGAGGAGCGCTGAAAGGCTTGTCTCCCAAACCCACCGCGTACACCAGAACATTACATTCGGCAGCAGGGCCCAGGCCCACGCAGACCCGATGGCTACTTTTTCGGAGAAGATTTTCCGCGCAATCAGAAAGATCGGGATGCAGGTCAGGGCCGAGAAGAGGCTGTTCAGAGAGAGCAACACAAATGCCGAGGCCTTCGAATAGATTCCGAAAACGGTGAAGACCTCCGCCGTCAGGTACGGATAAAGCGGAGGCTCCCATGCCGTCGGACCTGTCGGCGGACCGAATGGATTGCTGAACCCGTGGCCGGAGGCGAGCGACGCTGCAATCCGTCCCATTTCCCAGCCAAATCCGAAGTTATCGTCGCTGGCCTTGAATCGATATGTGTGGCCGACAATGATCCACCCAACCCTCAGGATCAGGGCAACAGTAACAATCCAGAATGGAGAACCGCCAACGCGTTTCCATAGCATGCGTAAAGGTACGTTAAGGTCAGCGGTGCTCTCCGCCGGGTTCAGTGCCATGAGTGGTTCTATTTGTAGCTGACTGGTTCGGCCTCAGCAACCCGGAGGCTTGTTCATCTCCGCAGACCATTGGAGGGCGTACAATTCCACAACCGCACGGAGGCGCATCATGATTCTGGGGTTAACGACATCCACTTTCACCCTGCTGCATGTTCTTATCAGCTTAGTCGGAATTGCTTCGGGACTCGTCGTGATGTACGGGTTCCTTATTTCGAAACGGCTCAACGGCTGGACGGCGCTCTTTCTCGCGACGACGGTCCTAACCAGCGTGACCGGATTCGGCTTCCCGTTTGAACATCTTTCGCCCGGGATCATCATTGGTATCTTGTCGCTCGTGATGCTGACGATCGCGATCATCGGTCGTTACGGCATGCAGTTGCGCGGTGCTGGACGCTGGATCTATGTCGTTTCTGCTTCGGTAGCGCTGTATTTCAATGTGTTCGTGCTCGTTGTGCAGTCCTTCGAAAAAGTTCCGGCCCTCAAGGCACTGGCTCCGACGCAGAAGGAACCGCCATTCGCGATTGCGCAACTGCTGGTATTGGCATTGTTCGTGGTGCTGACTGTCTTCGCGGTGAAGCGATTCGACCGACGGCCATCCACTGGGGCAGCTACTCTCGTCGATTCTTCTCGAAAGGGCATCAAGCGCGTAGCCTAGGATGGCACGCCCGCTATCGGGTTTATGCGGGCGGCATGATCTGGCCAAGTCGCCGGATTTCGTCGCCGGAACGAAGCCGCCGAATCCGGTAAAATGATTCGCTTTACTGGACTTGCTATTTGATCGCGAATCTCATCTTCATCTCGCACGTTCTGGCGCTTGATGGTCCGAGGGGAATTGGCCATTACATCCGCCAGCATTTCCTCGATACGACGTTTCGTGGGCTCTATCACGCGAACGCCTTCGACATTGCGTTGCTGGTCCCCTACTTCATCGTTCTCATTCTGCTGGCCGGCTACGGGATGCACCGCTACGTCCTCGTCTATCTCTATTACAAGCATCGCAAGAACCGGACGACTGAGCCGCTTGCCAACTTTGAGGACTTGCCACGGGTTACGGTGCAGCTGCCGATTTTCAATGAGCAGTATGTCGTGGAACGCCTATTGGAAGCTGTCTGCAAGCTGAACTACCCGCAAGAGAAACTCGACATACAGGTGCTCGACGATTCCACCGACGAAACCGTAGAAGTTGCCCGCGACCTGGTGGAACGTTATGCGGCACTTGGCAATCCCATCTGCTATCTGCACCGGACGAACCGCCACGGGTTTAAGGCGGGAGCTCTGGCGGAAGGAATGCTATCGGCGAAAGGCGAATTCATCGCCATCTTCGATGCGGACTTCGTTCCGCCCGAGGATTTCCTGCTGCGCACCATCCATCACTTCACCGACCCGAAAATCGGCATGGTGCAGACGCGCTGGACCCACCTGAATCGCCACTATTCTTTCTTGACGGAAGTGGAAGCGATTCTGCTGGACGGGCATTTCGTCCTCGAACACTCCGGCCGTGCTCGTACCGGCTTGTTCTTCAATTTCAACGGCACTGCGGGCATGTGGCGGCGCAGAGCCATTGAAGAAGCTGGGGGATGGCAGCACGATACCCTGACCGAGGACACCGATCTTTCTTACCGCGCCCAGCTCAAGGGATGGAAGTTCATCTATCTACAGGACGTCGAGTGCCCGGCCGAACTTCCCGTGGAAATGACTGCCTTCAAGACGCAGCAGGCGCGCTGGGCGAAGGGATTGATCCAGACCGGCAAGAAGATTTTGCCGCGCGTATTGACCAGCGACGCGCCTCTGCACAACAAGATTGAAGCCTGGTATCACCTGACGGCCAATATCAGCTATCCGCTGATGATCATGTTTTCGGTGCTGCTTCTCCCCGCGATGATCATCCGCTTTTATCAGGGCTGGTTTCAGATGCTTTACATCGACCTGCCGCTATTCATGGCTTCAACGTTTTCCATTTCGAGCTTCTATCTCGTATCGCAGCGCGAATTGTTTCCACGAAGCTGGCCTCGTGCCTTGCTCTACCTGCCGTTCTTGATGGCGCTTGGGATCGGCTTGACGATTACGAATACGAAGGCCGTGATCGAAGCTCTGATCGGAAAACAGAGCGCCTTTGCCCGCACGCCGAAGTACAGCGTCGTTTCGCGGCAAGATAAAGTGGGCGCAACGAAATACCGCAAGCGCCTCGGATGGGTCCCTTGGCTCGAACTCGCTGATCGGCGCTTATTTTGCGTCGACGGTCTATTACGCCGTGGTCAATGAGAACTACTTCACGGTGCCATTTCTGCTTCTCTTCGTTCTTGGATACTGGTACACAGGCCTCATGTCGCTCCTCCAAGGCCGCTTCGGCCGCTCCTCAGGCCGTACAACGACGCACACGAAGCCATTTCCGGTCGGCGTCTGATCCATACGTCCGCAGTCCCGGATAATTGTCATTCATGCGAAGCGCAGAAATCCGCTTCCTTCCGGCGTCGCCCGGAGGCCATTCTAGCCATCGTGTTGACTGCTAAGTTACAATCCAGTCGCTGAAAGTTCTCACCCCGGATCATTGGCTCACTCGCGATGAAGAATTTTCTCCCAAGGAGGGTGTGATGCTCCGCTCTCGTAGCCTTTTCCGCTGCGCTTCGCATGGTTGTCTCATTAGTCGTACTGCTGAGTTGTGGCGGTGCCCACGATTCCGACGAGTTTTTTGTTTTCGTTACCTCCAACCTGCAACTGCCTTACTGGAAGGCGGCTGGAACCGGGCTTCGCCAATGCCGCCGGGCAGTTTAAGGTGCGTTCCGATTTCACCGGGCCGCAATCCTACGACGCCAAAGCTGAGCGTGACGCATTTGATCAGGCGGTGCAGAAAAAAGCGACCGGGATCCTGATTTCCGTCACCGATCCCGCGCTGCTGAAAGACAGCATCGACAAAGCTGTGGCGGCGGGCATTCCAGTCATCACCGATCGACTCCGACGCTCCTTCGAGCAAGCGTCTCTTCTTCATCGGCACGAACAACTATCAAGCCGGATTCACCGGCGGACAGCGCCTCGCGCAGGAACTCAAAGGGAAAGGCAACGTAGTCGTTTACACCATGCCCGATCAGTCCAACCTGCAGGATCGCCTTCGCGGATATAAAGATGCTCTGGCGCGGACGCCTGAAATCAAGATCACGCGCGTTGTCGACATTCAGGGTGATCCGAGAATTGCGTTTGATACGACCACGCAGATTGTGGGGAAAGAGCGGGACAAGGTCGACGGTTTCGTTTGCCTTGAAGCGCAGTCAGGAAAAGAAGTGGCGGGTGTCCTCAACAGCTATCATGTGACCGGCAAGGTCGTGATTGCCATGGACACTGACCAGGAGACTCTCGACCTGATTCAGAAGGGAAGCATTGCCGCCACGATCGCGCAAAAGCCCTACACGATGGCTTTTGTCGGGATGCAGATGCTCGACAATCTGTACCATCACAAGCCTTCGTCCCTCGACACCGATTGGGCCAAAGATGCGTACTCGCCGATCCCAAGTTTTGTGGACACCGGATCGGAACTCATCGACAAGAGCAACGTCGATTCCTTCATTCAGGCTGGAAAGAATTTGGCAACTCCGAAATAAGACAGGCAGCCGGCGTATTTACCTTCTCAGTAAAGGATCAATCGAAATGCAAAAGCTTCTCTTGTGGTTTGTCTTGTGTCGTCTTCGTGTGTTCGGCGTGCTCCGCGCTGGATCGCCAACCAGGCGCCGATTATCACGCGCGGCGCGAAGCTCTAGCCAAGAAGGCCGGAGGAGTCGTTGTATTGCTTGCGCCGCTCGAAGGGATGGACGCAGTCTACGAATTCCGCCAGGAGAACAACTTCTATTATCTTTCGGGCGTTACCGTCCCAGGAGCCGGTTTGTTGGTCGCTCCTGCTCTCGAGGCGAAAGCAGATTCCCCAGCGCGTCCATATACGGAGATTCTCTTTCTGCCCCCACGAAACCTGAGGATAGAGAAATTTACGGGACCGCAAATGGGAGCCGACGATCCCGACGCCTCAAAGGTGACGGGCTTCGATCATGTCGAAGAGATGAGCGGATTGCCCGCTGAAGTTGCCAAACTCATCGCCAACCAGAGGCCGATTGTCTACACGGAACTGGCTTCGGCGGCAGGCACTCCTGCAAGCGAGGATCTGCTGGGCTTTCTCAAACATAGCAATTCGATGGTGTTCTTTCAGGACGCGAAACCGTTTCTGACTTCGCTGCGAACAACCAAGGATGCGGGAGAAGTTGCTCTGATTCGCAAGGCGGTAGACGCATCTGTCGCGTCACATCTTGCTGCGATGAAGGCTGTGAAGCCGAATGTGAAAGAGTACGAAATCTCCGCGCTGATGCAGTACGAGTGGGTCCGACGTGGTTGCGAGCGCCCGTCGTACGCACCGATCGTGGGATCTGGCCACAACTCAACAGTGCTTCACTACTCAGAAGACACCAACACGATGAAGGCTGGAGATGTCGTTGTCATCGACGCTGCCGCGGAATATTCGATGTACGCAGCTGACATCACGCGAACCCTTCCCGTGAACGGCCACTTCACAGCGCGACAAAAGGAAATCTACGACATTGTCCTGGGTGCGCAGGAAGCTGCTGCAGCCGCCTTCCAATCAGGAAAGTCGACGCTCACTGGGGACACGGAAGGCTCCCTGAACAAGGTCGCGAGGGATTACATCAAGACCCACGGCAAGGATCTCCACGGCCAAGCCCTCGATCAATATTTCATTCACGGCCTCGGGCACTATATCGGATTGCACGTGCATGACGACGGCGATTACAAAGTTCCTCTCGGACCCGGCATGGCCTTCACCATCGAGCCTGGAATCTACATTCCCGAAGAAAACATTGGCGTCCGGATTGAAGACGACTACGTGGTCGACACAGATGGCAAGCTGATCAAGATGAGTGCCGCTCTACCGTCGAAAGCTGAAGATGTCGAGAAAGCGATGGCAGGAAAGTAACGCATCGTCTCGGGCTTAAGTGTCCTCAATGAAATTAGGCGCTTACCCTCCGACAATCTTCTTCTTCAGAATGATTTGACGCGACGTCGGCAGGACTTAAGCAACGAAGTCAGACCACGCCTCCTGATCAAGCGCGAAGTGGCAGTTCGGGCGTGCTGCCGTCTCCGAAGCCCTCCGCAGGGTCGGCAAATCTTCTCAGCTCTGGATACTTTTGGATTAGCGTAGGCGGAGCCAGAACTCGCTTGCCATTCAACATCGCCTTCAACTCCAAGGCATTGACGCCTGCCCTGCTCTCGAAATGATTGTTCGTGATGACATATGTCGTTTGCGCTCTCGCGGCGACATTTGCGATCTTCGATTTCCAATCCGCCAGTTCGCTTTCTGAGTAGAGATAGTTGTATCGATCGTTCTGGTTGTCGGAGTCAGTACCAGTCGTCGTAGTTGCGTCCATGCAGTCGCACGTAGCCGATCGGCGCGGTCACGTGCTCGGTGGGTCCGAGAGCTTTCCCGATTACCGGTTGATCGATGTTGCAGAAGCCGACATTTTTGTGCGCGAAGGAGGCGAGAGTTTCGGGATTGTCCCACGTCGAATCCCGCACTTCAACGACGCAGGAATATTCAATGAACTGCCGCACCAGACGGTCGAGATATTCGCGGTTGAGCGATGTGTTCTTGAAGGAAACGGGAAACTGGATCAGAAGGGCGCCGAGTTTTCCTTCGCTGGCCAACGCATCGAGCCCTTCGCGCGTCTTGAATTCGTCTTCATCTGTTGGGCGAATGCTCGCCGCTGACGTAGGCTCCGTCACCGACTGTGGAGAGTGCGTGAAGGCACGATAAAGCTTCGCCGTGAACAGGAAATGCGGATTCACGGCAGACACTCGTCGGCACCAGAGTTTGACGACCTCCGGCTTCAGAGGCCCATAGAATGAAGTGTTGATTTCCGTGGTGTCGAAAAATTGAGCAAGGTATTCGAGGGGATGTACTTTGCGATGGCGCATCCCCGGCGGGTAAAAGACGCCTTCCCAGTCTTTATAGGACCATCCGGCCGTGCCGATGCGAATGCGCGGCGAGGAACTTTGGCTCGGAGGTTGCGAGGCAGACTCCATGGCAGAACCGCTAACTGTGGGCCGAGGAAAGGCTATCACGCGGGATTGTTGGCGGAGAAGTTCGTGGCCGACAGGGCCCATAAGCGCCTCCCGATGGCTACTGCTGGGCCGGCGCCTTTGCGGACAGAGACTGATTTAACTGACTTGCCAGCTGATCGACTTGCGCGTTGGAAAGTTGAATTTGTCCTTCGACTAAGATCTTCAGCCCACCCGCGCCGGTGTCTTCGAATCGGGCGCTCTGCAAACTGACGCCGTTCTGCGCTACGGGAGGCAGGGTGGTCTTAAAGTCCGATCCCATTTGAACCGCCGAGAGAATCGACTGGGAGACTTTTTCGCGCAGATCCAAACCGAGATCTCCCGATCGCAGTTCTTCTCCCATCATGCCGGAGGCGTCGATGCGCTTGAACTCGGTCGTTAACTTGAGCACGTTCGACTTCTGGACCGACGGCGTAAGCTTGATTTCGACGCTCCCTTCGCCTTCTCCGAGCTCCGCAGAGACGCCCTGGCCAGTTAACGGTGAACATGACCAGCGTTCAAAGTGCAGTTGCAAGGTCAAAGAGCTTGCCGGAGCGGCAGCGACGAGCGATGCATGACGGACGACAAGGCGAGCGCCGCACGACTTCGTCTCACTGATCTGGTCGTTCATGATCTCGGTGATGCTTTGCTGCAGGTCCGAAAGATCCAGAATCATCGCCACACTGAAGCTGCGCTGATCTCCGAGCACGGCAGTTTGCGACAACACGCTTGCGCTGTCTAACGTCAAAGTTCGATCTCCCAAGTCGAACCCTGCTTCTGACTTGGGGAATGTCAAAGCTCAGATCCTGTCCGCTCGCGAGGGTGATGCCCATCTCGCGGCCCATCGAAAGTTCGACGTTCGAAAATTCAGTCAGCGCTTTGTCGAGGCTGGACGATTGTGACGATATCTGGGAAGCTCCGGACTCTGACTGCACCGCCTGATCGAGTCGACGTGCCTCCGCGTCGAGGTCGGAGTCTGATTTTTCCAAACGCTTTATGATCGTCTTTCAATCCCGATTTTTGCGCTTGAGAAAATCCATCCTGAAATGTTTTGTTCGCAGCGCGTGCCGTCGTCTAACGCCTGATCGAGCGGACCGAGGCCTTCCCTTCCCGCACCCTGCGCAAACGCGACTAGCTTCTCTTTGGCAGCGCTTGCGGTCTTGACGACGTCCTGAAATTCGGAAATCTGTTCGCTGGTGGCTTGGACGGCCAGGGCCTGATGAAAATCCTTCAGATTGTCTTTTTCATCGACGCCGTCCGGACGTCCAGCGCCCCCCGGTACTCCGGCACCCATCCCATGGCCGCCGTGATGTTGCCCTGCAGCCCGGGTCGGGCCGACGAGCAGAATGGTGCTCAGGATAAGTCCGGCCCAGCGAGCCCGAGTTAAGTTAGCCCGAAACATGAAAAAGTCTCTGAACGCACGAAATCCCGGCGCTGTTCACATTTTTTTCGAGTGAGGCCGCCCGGTCTTGGTCAGATCGAGAGACCGTTCGGCAAGATTAGCTTGTCGTAGCCGGCGAGAAAAAACCACCGAATTTACAGATCTTTGCAAAGTGGAATATTTCCGGCACTGATCTGGTTATGACTCACAGCACTCGCTGGTGCTAGGCTATGACTCGAATCGTTCCAACAGAGAAGATTTCCCGGATGGAAGCTGTCATCACCGGAATTGTCGGGCTGTTGCTGGGCTGCCTCGTGGTCTGGCTGGCGCTGCGGGCACGATGGGCCATGCTTTTCGCCCGGTTGTCCTTTGCGGAGAAGGAGTTGACCTCTGCAAAGTCTGACGTTGCCCGCCTCTCAGCGGAACGGCAGGAACTGGCTGATAACCGGGCGAGATTGGCAGCCGCGCTCGAATCGGAGCGAAAAACGAGCGCAGAAAAGATCGAACTGCTCGGCCAGGCCAACGAACGTGCTTCTGAAGACTTGCAGAACGCTTTCAAGGCGCTGGCGGCGGATGCGCTCAAGAACAACAACTCTTCATTCCTGCAGATCGCGGAGGAACGGCTTAAACGCTTTCAAAGCGAGGCGCGGGGAGATCTGGAAGCAAGGCAAAAAGCTGTCGCGGACATGGTCGCGCCCGTACGCGAATCGCTGTCGAAAGTTGACGCGCAGATTCAGCAGATGGAAGTGGCTCGAGGACAAGCTTACGGCGATCTGAAAGCGCAGGTTCAATCCCTGATCACCACCCAGCGGGAATTGCAGTCTGAAACCGGAAATCTGGTGCGTGCGCTGCGCACTCCGAATGTCCGTGGACGCTGGGGGGAAATTCAGCTTCGGCGCGTCGTCGAAATTGCGGGCATGCTGTCGTATTGCGATTTTGCCGAACAAGAAACCTATACCACCGAAACGGGAAGGATCCGCCCCGACTTGATCGTAAAGCTCCCGGGAGGCAAACAGGTGGTGGTCGATGCAAAAACGCCCCTCCAAGCCTTTCTGGAAGCATTCGAAACGACTGACGAAGAGCAGCGCCGGACTTGTCTCGCGAACCATGCACGGCAAGTTCGCGACCACATCAACATGTTGAGCGGTAAGAAATACTGGGAACAGTTCGAGTCGACACCTGAGTTCGTGGTGATGTTCCTACCCGGAGAGACGTTCTTCAGTGCCGCGCTTGAACAGGACACTGGCTTGATCGAGCACGGCGTTCTGAACCGGGTGATTCCGGCGTCTCCCACAACATTGATCGCCTTGTTGAAGGCGATCAATTACGGATGGAATCAGGAAAAGCTCGCCCGCAACGCGCAAGAGATCAGCGCATTGGGGAAGGAACTCCACGATCGTTTGAGGAAGCTTGCGGTTCACATCTCGGGAGTCGGAACAAATCTGGATCGGGCCGTCGAAGCTTACAACCAGGCGGTCGGCTCTCTGGAAAATCGAGTCTTGGTTTCTGCTCGGAAGTTCGCCGAACTGGGCGCATCGGTAGCGGAGGATATTCCAGAACTGGCTCCGATTGAGACTACGGCGCGAGCCCTCTCCTTCGAATGGGACGATGAACCGGAAGAGCTTCCGAAGAAGGATCGGAAGGCGGGATGAGAGCGAACGACTTCAGGCAGCAGCCAGCCCGGGCCGAGTGGACAATGCTGCCCTCCTCAGTCCACGAACTGCCGACTATTGAGCCTGGAGTCTGACGCCGACGCCTTCACCGCACTTCAATTGCATCCAACTTCTGGTATGTGCCTTTTCTTCGGCATATTTCTGTTATTTCATCGCATCCGTCAAACGAATTTGTTCGACGTAAGCCTAAGAATTGCAAGGGAGATTCGGATACCGAATACCACAGGAACATCCCGAAAGGCATAGCTTGCGTTCGAATTCGCATCTATAATTTCAGAAGTAGTTACTTCTACAGGACTTAGTCGCTGTGGAATAGAGGTTTGGGTGGCAGCGAACTTGCTTAATGAGGATCAGTGGGGAGTCTTTGCCCCGCCTCCGACCTCCAAAGGTTTGGGGCTAGTGCCGAAGCCCATGAATCGGGAAAGCCAAGCTCGTTTCGTCGCTATTCTGCTGTTCCTGTTAACGGTAGCGGCCGTCGTCTTTGCGGGATTCAACTTCCAAAAAGAACGCCTCTCTGCCGTTCCCGATGACGGTGTCTGGTGGGTTGAACACAACGGCAGTCTGGTCGCCGACCGTGTTGATCCCCACGGACAGGGCGCACAAGCGGGAATCAAAGCGGATGACCAGCTGGTTTCGGTAAATGGCCAGGAGATCAAAAATACCCCCGGACTCGTAAGGCAACTTTATGCAACGGGAGTTTGGCATAACGCGTCGTATTCTCTGATCCGAAATTCTGTTCCGCTGGACGCGAAAGTCATTCTGTCTCCAGCCGACCGGTCCCTCAATCTTTCGCTTCGCCTGATTGCTCTCATTTATCTGGGAATTGGTTTGTATGTGCTGCTGCGCCGGTGGACCGCCCCCGGTTCCACACACTTTTATATTTTCTGCGTCGTCTCGTTCATCGCCTATTCGTTTAAGTACACCGGGAAACTGAATGATTTCGACTGGATTATCTATTGGGGCAATATCGTCGCTTGGGTGCTCCAGCCAGCCCTTTTCCTGCACTTTGTTCTGACGTTTCCAGAGAAGCGGAATTTCGTGAAGCAGCGGCCTTGGCTGCTCAGCCTGGCGTATGTTCCCGGCGCCGCGCTATTGATCCGGCACATCATCGCTCTGCGGCTTGCACAGGCCAGCGGTCTCCTGCGTTGGGACATGGATCGCCAGGAGATGACCTACGGCGCACTGCTGTTCGTGGTCGCGGCCTCGGTGCTCTGGTACAGCTACCGTCGAGCCACTACGACGATTCTGCGTCAGCAGCTCAAGTGGGTCACGCGCGGAACCATCCTCGCCGTCGTTCCCTATACGCTCTTTTATGTCATCCCCTACTTGCTCGGAACGCTTCCCGGGCCGGGGATGAAGCTGTCGGTAGTCTCCCTTGCTTTGCTGCCGCTCACGTTCGGATATGCCATCTTCCGTTATCGGTTGATGGACGTCGATCTGATCTTCAAGCGGGGCGTGATTTACACGCTGTCCGCGGCTGCTGTGGTCGGCATGTATTTCGCGCTGGTCGCGGGGGTCGCAGAGCTCG
The DNA here is from genome assembly GCA_963771765.1 of uncultured Acidobacteriota bacterium. Classification (GTDB taxonomy): domain Bacteria; phylum Acidobacteriota; class Terriglobia; order Terriglobales; family Acidobacteriaceae; genus Sulfotelmatobacter. Next base: position 74,145 of record CAVYUY010000015.1, on the reverse strand, counting down.
TCCATATGCAAAAGCCCGGGACGGGCCCCCTCGGTCTGATTCTGGCGGTCGTCGTAACCGCGCTTCTCTTTGACCCAATTCGCAAATGGATTCAAGAGCGCGTTGACCATCTGTTCTATCGCACCGTTTACGACTATCGCAGGACCCTCATCGAGTTCGGACGAGAACTCAGCTCGGAGACGGACATCAACGCGCTGCTTTCATCGGTCGTCGACCGCCTGTCGCGCACCTTGTCAGTGGATCGCATTGCCATTTTCCTGCGAGCTAGCGATGACACTGAGCAGTTCTACGTCGCGAAGTCCGTAGGCCTGCACCCGGTGGGGAAACTCGATCTGGCATTCCTCAATTCGCCCCGTCCGGAGCCTGAGCGGCACATGTTCTTCGAGAACACGCACCAGGTTCCACGCGAGACGGCCGGATCGCAGGATGCGATCGCCAAACTGGATCTGAATTACTTCGTTCCATGTCGTGCGCAGCAAAGAACGGTTGCCGTGCTCGGACTCGGAAAGACGGACAAGGGAGACTTCCTCTCCAGCGAAGACATCGAACTGCTCGAAACCTTGGGTGGATATTTCGGCATCGCGATTCAAAACGGCCGGCTCTATGCGTCGTTACAGCAGAAAGTGGCGGAATACGAGCGGCTCAAAGACTTCAACGAAAACATCGTCGAGTCCATCAATGTCGGGGTGATGGCGCTCGACATGGAAGACCGCATTGAGAGCTGGAACGCCCAAATGGAAGTCATGTACGCGCTGCCGCGCTGGCAGGCACTGACGCAGCCGGTGCGGAGCGTGTTCCCCGAGGAATTCGTCGAAGAGTTTTACCGGGTCCGACAGAACGCGGGAATCAATAATCTTTACAAGTTCCGCCTGCAAACTCCGGCGGGAGAGACTCGCACCGTAAACGTCGCCATCGCACCACTGGTGACTCGGAAGTTCGAAGTCATCGGACGGCTCGTGATTATGGATGACATCACTGAGCGCGTCGAGCTCGAAAGCCAGCTTTCCCAGGCTGACAAGCTGTCATCGATCGGCCTGCTGGCTGCGGGCGTGGCCCACGAAGTAAACACGCCGCTGGCGGTAATTTCGTCCTACACGCAGATGCTTGCCAAGCAACTGCAAGGCGATCCGCAGAAGTCGGGGCTGCTGGAAAAAATCACGCGGCAAACGTTCCGCGCCTCTGAGATCGTCAACAATCTGTTGAATTTCTCGCGAACCAGCGGAACCGAATTCGGCGACGTTGATATCAATAAGGTCATCAACGATACGCTCGCCTTGCTGGAGCACCAGTTCAAGACTGCGAAGATCCAGGTGCAATCCGATCTCACGCAGGGAATTTCGGCCATTCAGGGTAATCCGGGCCGCCTGCAGCAGGTTTTCCTTAACTTGTTCTTGAATGCCAAAGACGCGATGGCAGGTGGCGGGCAATTGAAAGTTGCGACCAGCAACGGAGAAATGGTCAGCGTTCGGGTCACCGACACAGGATCGGGAATCGCGCCGGAACATATTCAGCGGATCTACGATCCATTCTTCACGACCAAGACCGCGCCACAAGAGGGACAGAACCGCGGCACAGGACTCGGGTTTCGGTCACCTACGGCATCATTCAGGAACATGCGGGCAAGATTCGCGTGGAAAGCAATCCAGGTTCGGGCACCACATTCGCTCTAGATTTTCCGCTCAGTAGGAAGGCAGTTCATGTCTGAAGCAGCAGTGATCTCTCGCGGCACAATGAACAGCAACCCCGCTTCCGGAGGGTTCCGTGCTCATCATTGACGATGAAGCCGCGATTCGCGAGTCCCTGCAAACACTGCTCGAGATGGAGGGATTCGACGTCGAGACGGCGGACACTGGCGAAGACGGCTTGACGCAGGTGGCGGAACGCCCCTTCGACCTTGGTGCTGCTCGATCTTGCCTTGCCCGGACGCGACGGCATGGAAATCCTGTCGGAGATTCGCACCCACGATTCTCGGCTGCCCGTCATCATGATCACCGCTTTCGGAACTGTAGAGAACGCGGTGCGCGCGATGCAATCGGGTGCGACGAATTTCGTCCAGAAACCTTGGGACAACGAGAAACTGCTGGCAGACGTTCGGACCGCAGTCGGATGGCGCCGGGCGGAAGAAGAAAACATCCAGCTCAAGCGCGCCCTCAAACAGCGCTACAACTTCGAGAACATCGTGGGCAAGAGCGAGCCCATGCTCAAGATTTTCGATCTGGTCGCGCAGGTCGCGAATAGCCGGTCGACAGTGCTGCTCCAGGGCGAAAGCGGTACGGGCAAAGAAGTTATCGCCAAAGCTGTCCACCTGAACTCTCCGCGGCGCGACAAGCCGTTCGTGCCCGTAAATACCGGATCCATGCCGACTGACTTGCTGGAATCCACGCTTTTTGGTCACGTCAAGGGAGCGTTCACCAGCGCCATCGCGTCCAAAAAAGGGCTCTTTGAAGTTGCGGACAAAGGCACGCTGTTCCTCGACGAAATTGCCACCATGGGCCTTGAAACCCAGGCGAAGATTCTGCGCGTTTTGCAGGACCGTCGGTTCATGCACTTGGGAGGAATTCAAGAGATTCAGGTGGATGTGCGAATCATCGCCGCGACCAATATCGACCTGCGCCAGATGGTGCGTGACGGGCGTTTCCGTGAAGACTTGTTCTACCGGCTGAACGTTATCACGGTCGAACTTCCGCCGCTGCGTCAGCGCAAGGAAGACATCCCGCTGCTCGTAGAATTCTTCCTGAAGAAATACGCCGAGGAAAATGCGCGTTCGACCCCGCGAGTCACGCCCGAAGCCTTGCGGCCTCTGATGGCGTATTCCTGGCCGGGCAACGTTCGAGAACTTGAAAATGTGATCGAGCGCGCAGTCGTGCTTTCTTCGGGACCCGAAATCACAATGGATCTGCTACCCGAGTCTCTTATGGGGCGAGGTTCTTCGCTCACGCTTCACGATCCGCCGTCGGATGCGTCCCTGTTCGAAATTGTGGAGGACGTGGAACGGCGTGTCATTACCGACATGCTCGAACGCTGCAACTGGAATCAAACGGAAGCGGCGGAACGGTTCCACGTACCCCTCTCCACGCTTAATCAGAAAATCCGCCGGCTGAATATCGAGATCAAGAAGAAGGGTCGGGGACTAGGCTTCACGCTTCTCAGGTTTGCCGGCCTTACGATTACCTCGTATCACGATTCTCTCTCGGCACAACTTCGCACGACGCAGATGAGCCGTGCTTCTAAACCGACTCGTCCGCTGGAGTATTTGTCCAAGAGCTTTTGCCCCTGACGCCAAACGCCCGATGCCGATGTCCAACGCCTGGCACCCGAGTTCCACTCCCTAATCTGTTATATTGCGATCAAGCCACCGATTGGGGACTGCGCGACCTGCCGGGCTTTGGAATCGAATGGAACTGATCTCGCCCACGGAATTCGTCAAGCAAAAGGTTCTGGCGGTTCAGGAATACACGTTGCTCGCGGCGCAGTCGGTGGGCAATCTTTTCCGCAAACCACTCTATTTCGCCGACATGGTGCAGCAGGCGGACTCGATCGGCGTCGGCTCTCTTCCGATCGTCGTGCTGACCGGATTCTTCACTGGTGGCGTGCTTGCGCTGCAGACGGCGAATACGCTCCAACGTTTTGGCTCCATCACCCTGATCGGGCAGCTGGTCTCAACCTCGATGGTTCGAGAGCTTGGACCCGTCTTGACTGGGTTGATGGTTGCGGGCCGCAATTCTTCCGGCATGGCCAGCGAATTGGGATCGATGGTGGTCACCGAGCAGATTGATGCTATGCGCGCGCTCGGGACCGATCCGATGAAGAAACTGGTAACGCCGCGCGTCACGGCGACCGTGTTCATGCTCTTCTTTCTGAGTGTCATTTCCGATCTTGTTGGCTTGGCAGGTGGTCTGATGGTCGCAAAGCTCTTCCTGAGTCTTGACGCCCGCCAGTATTGGAGCAATGCCTGGCAAGTTCTGGTGTTTCAGGACGTCTTCATGGGTCTGCTGAAGCCGACTTTATTCGGTTTTATCATCGCTACGGTTGGATGCTACTACGGCATGACCGCGCGCGGCGGAACACAAGGCGTCGGTCGCGCGACAACCCAGGCGGTGGTCGCGGCCTCGGTATTCATTCTCGTTACGGATTTCTTCGTCACCAAGTTGCTGATTTCGATCCTGTCGTACAAGTAGCTACATGTCTACGCCCGTCATTCCCATCGATCGGCCCGTTCCCATGGAGCATGCTTCGACCGGCGCGGCGATTGTCTTCGAGGACGTGCATCTCGCATTTGGAGACAATCACGTGCTGCGAGGGGTTTCGTTCCATCTGCCAGTAGGAGAAACCAAAGCACTGTTCGGCGTGGCTGGCTCAGGGAAGAGCACGATCCTGAAGTTGGCGATGGGCCTCCTGCCGCCGGATTCAGGACGCATCACAGTGCTCGGCAACGAAGTCACGCAGCTGCAGGAGCAAGACCTGTTTCCCATGCGTGCAAGGCTGGGCATGGTCTTTCAGGAGAGCGCTCTGTTCGACTCCCTTACCGTTCGCGAGAACGTCGCGTATCGTCTCATGGAAGAGCACGGCATCTACGACGACTCGATCGACAGCCGAGTGCGAGAGTCGCTCCGCTTCGTCGAACTTGAGCATACCCTTGAGTTATTTCCGTCAGAACTCTCCGGCGGCATGCGCCGCCGCGTGGCGATCGCGCGAGCCATCATCACCAAGCCGGAGTTGCTGCTTTACGATTCTCCAACCGGCGGGCTCGACCCGGTAACTTCCAATACGATTGTGGAACTCATCATGAAGCAGCGTGACGTATACCGCACGAGTTCTCTGCTGGTGACGCACCGGCTGCAGGACGCGTTCACGCTGGCGACGCACGAGTTTGATAAGAAGACGAATACGGTGAGAGTTCTTCCTCACGGGCAGTACTGCGACGTACCGATGAGCTTCCTGATTCTGCGCGACGGGAAAGTAATTTTCGACGGAGATATCCGCCAACTCGCTCACACCAAGGACGAATACATCAAGGAGTACGTCTCGTAACTGCCTTCCAGGTTTGGGCCAGCACATTCCACCATACCCGGTAACCATCAAAGGCAACGAAAATGCTCGCGGCCAGTGCGGAAATTCCCAATGTACGATCGGGGCGCTCGGCCGAAGTGCGGCGCGCACGAAACCGCGGTCGGATGGGTTGGTCCGCCTGTCGGGAAAAAGGCGTCCGTCCGGCGAATGAAAATGACTTATGCCCCGACGGCGGCGTGATCCGCCATCCTCCGTTTGCTATAGCGCAGCGCGACATTCATAAAGACATTGCCCAGGGAGGTCTCGAAGCAGATCATGAGCGCTTCGGTGTCTTCATTGGTCTTGTCGCCTTCCTGCGCCGTCAGCAGCAGCGGCGGGTGCACTCGGAAGTGGAATCCCTGGTCGTTGAGCGCCGAGATGGCGTTGCCCACGACCTGGTTGGCGAGTTCGAAGATTGTTTCCTTGACCAGTCCGTCCGACTCGGGCAATTCCGCGCCCGCATAGTGGCTGGCCACCTTCACCGCAGTTTGCGGTTCAAGGTCGAGAATGATCCGGCCCTCGATATCGCCCGTCAGCGCGATCATGCCCGCGACACCTTTCCGGCGATAGGCTTCCTCTTCCATCGTGAGGTTGCCCACTTTCGTCGTGCCCTGCAACCCCTGCGACAACACGGCGTCTCCCGCGTTGATGAAAGGCTGGATCAATTCCATCTTCATGGACTTATGCTCCCGCTCCGGCTGCATTGGCTACCGAGCCATCTTCGCCCAGCACGTACTTGATGACTTCGTAAAGGACTTCCGGCTTCACCGGCTTCTGCACGAAGTGCCGTGCTCCGCGTTGCAACGCCGCGACGATGTTCTCCTGATATCCAACAGAGGACACCATCACGATGCGGGCTTCGGGATGTTGTTGCACGATCCGTTCGGCCGCCTCGATTCCTTCCATCTGCGGCATGGTGATGTCCATGAGCACGATGTCAGGATGCGTGCGGTCAAACTCGCTGATAGCGGTCAAGCCGTCGCCGGCCTCGGCCGCTACCTGCCCGCCGAACGTTTCGATCATGCGGGCCAGATTCTTCCTCGCAAACACGGAGTCGTCCACGATCAAATAGCGGACCGGCTGCCCGTCTTTGCTGCGTTTTACTGGTGCAAACTGCTCCATACAGACCTCCCCTTTCAACTGCATATCATGGCGGCTTTGTCCGGGCCAGATCACGCTGGTCACCGGCTCCGGCCGCACCCGAATTCTTAGTGCCCGGCGCGCATTGCCCGGCCGGATGAGCTGATTTCGCCCCCATTTCGGCCGCTCAACGCCTGTAACGTCGAGCTCATTGCATCCAAGCCCGACGACCCGGACGGCGTATCCGCGTTCGATGGCCGCCTTGGGCATCCCATAGACGACGCATGATTCTTCGCTCTGGGCGATCGTCATGCCGCCTTCTTTCTTGATCATTCCCAGCCCTTCAGCGCCGTCGTCGCCCATTCCGGTCATCAGCACGCCAATCGCGTTGCCGCGAAATTCCTCAGCGACGCTGCGCAACAGGACGTCTACGCTCGGGCGGTGCCCATTCACCCGGGGTTCGTCGCTCAGCACTGCGATGTCACCAAGAGGCAGCCTCTTAACTTTCATGTGCCGGCTTCCCGGGCAGATCAAGACTCGGCCCGGCTGCAGCAAGTCTCCCGATTGCGCTTCCTTGACCCGCAACGTACAGATTTCATCCAGTCGCCGGGCGAACATATCGGTGAATCCATCCGGCATATGCTGCACCACGACGATGGATCCCGGGAAATCTCCGGGCAATTGCGACAGCACGACTTCCAACGCCTGCGGACCTCCGGTGGAAACGCCGATGGCCACGATTTTCGTAGGAGATGCCCCCGAAGCGGCAACTTTCTCCGGCTTGCGTGGGGTTCCCGGCAGTATCCGCGGTTTCAGCTTGCATTCTGCCGCCGCTTTTACTTTCGCGATCAGTTCCCGCGCCGTCTCCGCCATATGGGCGGAGGCGTCTTTTGGCTTCGTGACGAAATCGAACGCTCCCAGTCCCAAAGCTTTCATGGTTACGGTTGCGCCTTCGGTGCTGTGCGAACTGAACACGATCACCGGGACGGGCTGCCGCCGCATGATTTCTTTCAGCGCGTCGATGCCGTTCATGCCAGGCATTTCGAGGTCGAGTGTGACCACGTTCGGCTTCAACTCTTCAATCTTTTTCAGGCAGAACGAGCCGTCCATCGCGGTGCCAACCACCTCGATGGATTCATCGCCGGCGAGCATCTGCGGAATAAGCTTCCGCATAAGAGCCGAGTCGTCGACCACCAGAACCCGAACCAGTCTGCCTCTCATGCTTGGCCTCCCACGGCTGGAGTCAACGCCAGCCGAGCGCGATCGGTATGCGTGAGCAGCAGGCCCGAATTGGATTTCCCGGTTTCCTGCGGCCGCGACCGTGCCACATGTTCGACCACAGCAGGCAGATTGAGAATCAGGACTACGCGGCCATCTCCGAGAATGGAAGCTCCAGACACCAGATCGGTCGAGAATGTCTGGTCGTCCAAAGCCTTGATCACCAGTTCTTCTTCGCCTTCAAGCGCATCGACGATCAATCCGTACTTCCTCTCTCCCACCGTAATGATCAGCACGAACAGCTTCGATTTTCCGGTTCCTTCCGCTGCTGGACGCCCCAGTCGCAGCAGCGGGAGCACCTGATTCCGTAGTTGCAACACTTCATAGTTGTCGACCTGGTGAACTTCCGCTTCGAAGGTGCGGGCGATTTCGAGGACAGCGTTCAGCGGAATCGCATAAAGCCGGCCTTCCACCCAGAACAGAAGCGCTTTGATAATGGCAAGCGTAAGTGGAAGCTTCAACCGGAACGTCGTACCTTGCCCGGGCCGAGTCTCCAGGCTGACCGAAGCCTTCAGGCGGTGCAGAACGCTTTGCACGACATCCATGCCCACGCCACGTCCGGAAACTTCGGTGACGTGCTCGGCGGTGCTGAATCCGGGACGGAAGATAAAGTCGAGGGTCTCGGCTTCCGTCAAACGCGCTGCCTCTTCCGGAGTGGTCAGCCCGAGTTCAATCGCCTTGGCCCGAATCTTGTTAACGTCGATGCCACGGCCGTCGTCGCTGACTTCCACGATGACCTGATTGCCGTGGTGATATGCATTCAAGCGCACGACTCCTTGCGCCGGTTTGCCCGCCTTGCGCCGTTCCTCCGGCGACTCGATTCCATGGCTGATGGCGTTGCGCACCAGGTGCGTCAAAGGTTCGGCGATCGAGTCGAGGATGCCTTTGTCGAGATCGGTATCCTGCCCGCTGACCGCCAATTCCACCTCGTGCCCGCATTGCCGCGATACGTCGCGGACCATCCGCGGAAATCGCCGGAAGATCTGATCGACGGGCACCATGCGAATCTTCATTACCGAGCGTTGCAGATCGTTCAGCACCCGCGCCTGGAAGGCCATCGCGTCCGCGAACTTGCCGCGTAGTAATTCCTTCGGATAGCGCTTCGAAAATTCGTTCAATGCCTGTTGCAACATCGACTTGCCGATAATCAACTCGCCAACGAGATTGAGAACGCTATCGATGCGGCCCGCGTCCACCCGCAGCACACTCTCCTGGGCCACGGATGCACTCGCGGCTGGTGAGCTTGGAATCGCCGCGTCCGTCGGCGTTGGCTCAGCGTCAGCCGATTCCTCAGCGACACTGGTGACGCTCAAGGGGTCGATCGCGCTCTCCAGTTGCTGTGCGGCTGTCGGCGCCAATAGCAATTCGACCGTCACTTCCTCTGCAATCGTCGGAATGCGTCCTTTCGCTGACAGTTGTTCCACCGTCTGCGAACTGGCCAGCACAAATTCAACCTGCTTGGTGGCTGCCGGTGACTTCACGTCGGGCCGTACTGCGATGATGTGCCCCGTTCCCGCCAAGGCGTTATAGATCAACTGCCGTCCGGCAATGGGCATCGCGCAATGCGGATCGATCTTCACCACGACGTGATAGACCGTCTGCCCTGCGCCTTGTGCCTTGGTCATTTCCAAGCGCTCGTACTCGGTCCAGGGCGATGCCGACTTGCGCGAAATCTTTTCTGAATCCGTTTTGCCGGAAGTCTTTTTGGTTCTGCGTGTCTTTGCCGCTTTGGGCACTGCCGTCAAATCTTGAATCTTCTTGCTGAGGCTCTTGGTCGAGGGCAGCTTGGTTCCTTTGTGATAAGCCGCGATCATCTCCATGAACACATCCGCTGCGGCGAAGGCGATCTCCGCCACCGCTGCATGCGAGGCTGTGCCTTCGAGGGAGAGCGCATCTTCGAACTGGTGCGCGAGTTCACTCAACTCGCGCAGACCACAGGCTGCCGAGTCTCCCTTCAAGGTGTGCACCGTGCGCCGGATGCCACGCACGATCTCCTCGTCGCCGGGATCTTTCTCCAGCTTCAGAGCTTCATCGTTGAGCGCCTGCAGCAGTTCCTGCGAAGTCTCGAAAAACAACTCCCGCAGTTCTGCGCCGCGCTCGTCAGTAGAGTTCGTCACTCTCGCACCTCGAGCCGCTGATATGCCGTTCCGCTGTCCTTGTGGACCATCTGGAATTTATTCGTCAAGCCCAGCAGGCTCTCCGCATGGCCTACAAACAGATAGCCGTTGGGATTCAGGCAGCGGTAGAACTTTTCAACCAGGCGCTTTTGCTCCGCTTCGTCGAAGTACATCATCACGTTCCGGCAGAAAATAATGTCGTTGCGCTGCGGCAGATATTCGGTTTTCAGGTTATGAAAGTCGAAGTGCACCATTTCTTTCAGCGCCTTCTTGATGGCGTAGCGGTCGGCGACCTTGTCGAAATAACGCAGCCGGAAACCGTAATCCACCATCGACATCTGGTGTTCGCTGTACGTCGCCTCCTGCCCCGCCCGCAACACCGAGTAGCTGATATCGCTCGCAAGGATTTCCACTCGCCACGGCGGAGGAATCAACGGCTTCGGCAGCGGCATATCCATCGGCAGGGGATTGCGCAGGTAGTAATAGGCCAGGGCATCCGTGACCAGCATTCCCAGCGTGTACGCCTCCTGTCCCGTAGAACAACCCGCACTCCAGATCCGGATCGAATACTCCCGCCGCGAACTCTTATGCTTCAACAGATCTTCGAGGATGCCTTTCTGAAACAGATCGAGCTGCGCTTTGTGGCGGAAGAAACTGGTTTCGTTGACTGTCAGATTCTCGAGGAGTTTGGCCAGCTCAGCTTTGCCGTCATGGCTGATCAGCAGGCGGTAGTACGCATAGAACGAGTCCACGCGGCATTCCTTCAGCCGGCGCAGCAGGCGATCTTGCAGGAAATGTGTGCGGCGCTCGTCAAAGTGCATGCCGCATTCTTGGTACACCAGCGCCTGCAACAGCTTCAGTTCCGCGTCTGTCAGTATGGGAGCTGGTGCCGCTCCGGATGTGCTCATGCCTGTTCTCGTTCCCGCGTGCCGCTGAATTCAAAAACGACCCAAGTAAATTCCATGCTTACCGCGCCGCTGCGCCCTTGGCTTCCGCCTTGGGCGTTGACTGCTTCTCCACCGATTGGCTCGACGCCTGCAAACTTGCTGGAGCCAGCAGCTTGCTCATATCGAGCAACACCACCAGGCGTCCTCCGACTTTTCCAAGTCCGGTGACGCAATTCAAGCCGCCATCCTGAAAGACCGCCGGAGGAGCTTCCACGGCGTCGGCTGGAATCTTCAAGACTTCCGAGGCCGAATCCACAATGAGTCCGGCGAGACGGCCCGCGTGCTCGACCACCAGGATCCGGTTTTGTCTCCTTGTAGAAGCCTGCTTTTCTCCGAAACGTTTGCGCAGATCCATCACCGAGACAATCTTGCCGCGCAGGTTGATGACGCCTTCGAGATATTCAGGAGCATCCGGTACGGCAGTGATTTCCGGAACGCGCACGATCTCGTGCAGGGAAGTGATAGGCACGCCATACGTCTCGCGTCCTACCTGAAAACCAACGATATGAAGTTCACGGCTCATGGCGTCAGGTTCTCCTCAACATCCCTTAAAACTGCGACCCCGCGGCAGCCCGGCGCGCGTTGCGGTTGCCTGCGTCGCCCCCCGCTTGCGGACGGCTTCCTTCAAGGGCGAAGCGGTCGATAAATTCGAGCAAGCTGCGCGACATCTTCGACATTTGCTCCGACGACGCTGCCAATTCCGTGGAACTCGATGTGGATTGCTGCACCAGCTCGCGCATGCGTTCCATCGCCTTGACCACCGCCTGCGCGCCCGATGCCTGTTCTTCTACGGCCGAATTGATCTCGTGCGTGATTTCGTTGAGACGCGTCGTAGCTCTCGCAATCTGAGACGACCCGTGAGACTGCTCGTTGGTGGCCGCGCCGATCTCCTGCGCGAACTTGTAGACCTCGGTAACGACGTTGGAGATCTTCCGCAGCGCTGAGTTCAACTCTCCGCCGAGTTCGAGGCCCTCGTTGACGATCGAGGTTGAGCGGTTCATGTTGTCGACAGCCTTGCGGGCTTCTTTCTGGATGCTCTGGATCAGTTCAGAAATTTCCTTGGTCGACTGCGCCGACTTTTCAGCCAGCTTACGCACTTCGTCGGCGACCACGGCAAAGCCCAGGCCGTGTTCTCCGGCGCGCGCCGCTTCGATCGCGGCATTGAGTGCCAGCAGGTTGGTCTGCTCCGCAAGATCGTCGATGACTTCGATGATCTTGCCGATATCGTCCGCCCGTTGTCCCAGAGCTCCAATGATTTCGCCCGAGGAGTTAATGGTCGTATTGATACGATTCAGTCCGTCGGTGGCCTTTTCCATCGTTCCGATCCCGTTGTGAACCTCCTCGCGGGAGCGATTTGAAATATCCAGCAGCACTTTGGCCGTATCGGCGACTCTCTGGATCGAGGCCACCATCTGATCGATCGAAGCCGATGTCTCGCTGACGCTCGATGCCTGCACCTGCGTGCTCTTCACCATGTTCTGCACGTTAACGCTCATCTCGTGCATCGTGCTGGTGACTTCATCGATGGCGGACGAAGCTTGCAAACCGATCTTTGCCGAATCATCCGACGCGCCGGCTACCTGATTCGAAGCGCTGGCGACTTGAGAGGATGCGTCCCGCACGCTGCGCACCAGTCCTGCCAGGCCGTCGACCATCTTGGTGAAGGCGTTGCCCAGCGTGTCATGCGAGGAACGAGGTTTCACTTCAAGGGTCAGATCTCCGCCGGCAATGGCTTCTGAAACTCCGGCCATCTCCTTGAGATAGGTGACCATCTTGTGGAAGGTGCGGGCGAGTTCACCGATTTCGTCATCGCGGGTCAGGTCGATGTTGTGTTCCAGATCGCCCGTATTGCCGATGCCACGCGCGACATTCATCAGGTTGGTCAGCGGTTCGGTAATTGATTTCGCCGTGCGGTACGCGATCGCGATGCCGAGTGACAGAGCGAGGAGCGTGCTCAGAAGAGAGATGATGATGGTCGCGGTGGCCGCCGTTTCATCCGACTTGCGGCGTTCTTCCACCAGTTTGCGATTCTCGCCGTCGGCTACGTCCAGCGCGTCAGTCGAGTTCTTGACCCACGAGGGACCATCCTTCTGTAAGTAAAAGATCTGAAGTTCGGCCACTGTCGCGTTGCCGGAATCGACGTCTTTGCGCTTGTCGATGAGTGGCTGAGCAAACTCCTTGCCCCATGACTGCTCCAGCTGCTCGACTTTGGCCAGCGAATTCTTGGCCTGATCGGAGTTCGCGAGGTTCTTGCCCTGGTCGAGCTTCTCGTTCAGCGTCCGCAGACCTTCATTCATCCGGTCCACTTCGCGGGTGTCGCCGCTGAGCAGGTAGTTGCTCAGGTACAAGCGGTTCTGCATCATCTGGAAGCGGACAGCGTTCGTGGTGTTGGTCAGCTCCACGGAGGCGTCAGCGGATTTTTTCGCTGAATGCTCGCGCTGCATGGCAAACCAGTTCACGAGAAACAGGATCAGCACCATGGTCAGGATGATGCCGAAGTTCATATAAAGCTTCTTGCCGATTGTCATGCCCGTCTCCTCCGCGAACCGTCCGCCTACCGTGGCTCAAACTTGAAGTCGATGACTCCCGTACTCTCTGCCGACGCTGGATCAAAGCGCCATTTCTTGGCGGCATCGAGCGCCGCGCTCGCCAGGACTGGATGCCCACCCACAACACGCGCCTCTTTGACCGTGCCATTGGGAGATACAACCACCTCAACCTTGACTGTTCCCGAGATGTTCATCTTGCGTGCCAGTTCCGGATACGCTGGCTGTACCTTGCTTTTGGCCCGGCGAATGATTTCATCGTTTTGCGCTGTTTGCGCCCCGACATGGCTGGGGCCCAATGTGACTGCCAAAGTGAGAGCAACCAAAAATGCTGATGTGAATCGGTGAAACACAATCCCTCCTGAGTACAGAAAGCCGGCAACGCTAGCCGTGCAACACCCCTGCCACCGGAACCTTCTTGAAAAAACCAAAGTAATGGCATGTATCTGTATGAAAAGGAAAGGCTTGTGCTTTTCCGAATGGGCCGGAATCGAGGCCTTGAGCGATTAGTGCTGTCTCACGTCGTGAGATTGAAGCTAGAATTCTCAGTGTGAGATCAAGTCTCAGTTGAGAATCTCGGGGATTTCACAGGAAGGCACCCCTGTCCCCCATTTCCCTTGACTCATTTTGAGATGGCAATTACTTTCCCAAATAGATTCAAGCACTTGTGAATCGAGAAAATTACTCATCAGACATCGGCGCAGCACTCAGCCTCTCCGGCGGCAGGCCCCCCATTTCTCCGGAAAGTGTCTCAACGCCCGGATCGGAAGAGGGTTTTCAAAACCTTCTTCTCCGTATCGCTGCCAGTTCCCGAGCGCGTTCAAGTGCCAGTTCCCTGATCCAGCTGTTCTGCCGAGCGACTCGCGAATTCTTCCAGGCTTCCGGGGTTTATTTTTGGCGCTGCCAGTCAGGTGACGAACTGATCGGTGAGCAGGCGGACGGCAAGTTGATGGATCGCTTTCCGGGCATGCGTCTTCGGCCTGATCAAAGCGCGGTCACGGCCGACGCGGTGCGACTACGTCGGACTATCGTTGCCAACCACGTAAGGTCGAAGGCATTTCCCGCCGCCGCGGAGTTCGAGGCCCGCTCCCTGCTTGCAGCGCCTCTTGTCGTATTCAACGAGGTGATCGGTGCCATCACCTTGCTCCACGACTCCGATGATGCTTTCTTTAATGAAGACCTTGCGACCAAGGCCACAATACTTGCCGGGCAATTAGGCACCCTGCTGGAAGCGTCCCGCCTCTCCGACGCGTCTCGCGAAGAGCATCGCCGGGCCGAAATTCTCGCCGACGTGGCCAACACACTGCATTCGACGCCGGATGTCAGCGCCGTCATCGAGGCATTGGCCGACCGCCTGAGATTGCTTCTGCGTACTCGCCTCGTATGCGTCCTCTTGCGGCGCGAGGGCCCGTTCGAACTGAAGGCGGTCTCCGCCGAGAATCCTCAGCTTGCGACGTCCGCCCGCGCGCGCCACGATCGGCAAACCTTGCGATTCGCGGCAGACCTTGCCCAACGGGCCGTGGCCGCAGGGGAGCCCATCACTCTCTCGATTGGTGCGGATGTGCATTCTCTGGGGAATCTGGTTTCCGCCGGAATGTTGATCGCGGCCCCTTTCCGCACTTCGCGAACGCAAGGCGCGATCCTGATCTACCCACGGCAAGACTCAATTTTCACGGCAGAAGAACGCGCCTTGGTGGCGGCGATCACCGGCTTTGGCGCAGTTGCTGTCGCGCATGCCGAATTGCACGCTACATCGCACGCCCAGGCGCATGAGCTTCACCAGTTGCTCGAAATTTCGTCCGAGTTAAGTTCCAGCGGCGACCTCGAACATTTCCTGCAGGCTTTTGTCACTCGCGCTTCCGATTTTCTCGGCTTTGGACGTTGTTTTATCGCGCTGCTCGAAGACGACCAGTTCCGAATCCACTATGGGGTCGAAAAAGGAGAGCCTCGCCGCGAGCAGACGGTCTTTCCGGAAGGAATCGCCACCAAAGCTCTTCGCGCCAAGGAAGTTTTCTGGACCGACGAAGCCAGTCGTACACCGGGCGCGAATCTGGAAGTCGTCACGAAATATCAGGTACGGCAATTTCTTGCTGTCCCACTGCTCGGCACCACAGGACGTTTGCTCGGGATGTTCGGCGTTCTCGATCGCCTCGACGGCACCGGAATTTCGCAAGAGGACATCCGTCGCGCCCGGGCTCTGTCGAATCAGGCAGCGGTCATGCTGGAGGTGGCCAACAACCTTCATTGTTCGGAGCAGCATCGCCGCCGTGCCGAAGCATTGATCGAACTGGCCCACGAAATCGACGGCGCTTTGCGCCTTTCTGAATTTGGCCGCCGGTTTGTCTCTCGCGTTGCCGAACTGACCTGTTCCCGCGCCGGCTTGCTGGCTGTCCGCCACGACGGACGATGGCAAGTGGCCGCACGATACGATCGGGACAAACCCTCCGATGATTCGAACGCCGTTACTCCACCGCATGCTTCCGATATCAAGCGCCCCTTGCCTCCGGAGCACATAAACGGACCGGTAGAAGACCTGATTCTCGCGGATTTTTCGGGATCTGCTGCCGCGCCTTCATCTCCCGGGCCGGACCGCGAAACCGAGCGCAATCTCGGCGCCGCGCTCAGCGAGTTCTTGTCTCACCATCCCGAAACGGTAGTCTATGGAACCGCCGAACAGATGCTCGGCGAGAAAATTGCCCCAACCTTTGCACATGGCGACTGCATTCTGGTCCGGCTGGCCGGAGCGAACGGGCAACTCGATGGTGTGCTCTGTCTCAGCCGTTCCCAGGAACTGAATCAAGAGGATCAGACATTTCTCGAAACCATGGCGGGACACGCTGCCATGGCGCTTGAAAATGCGCGTCTCTTCACTCAGGTCGAGCAGGCGAATCGGCACTGGATGGAAATCTTCGACGCCATCACCGACTTCATCGTGGTCCACGACCAGTCGGATAAGGTGCTTCGCGTCAATCGTTCTTTAGCGACGATGATCGGCGTTCCCCCTGCCGAGTTGATTGGCGTCAACATGCGCGCCCTGATGGCGCTGACCAGCGATACCGCTTCGTACTCGTGTCCGTTTTGCCGATCGATGGCGACCGAGTCCGACGAATTCGCCCATCCCGTCTTTGATCGAACGTATCTGGTATCGACCTCTCGCGTGCACGGCGCTTCCGGAGAAGGTCTGCAGACGATTCACGTTCTCAAGGACATCTCCGACCGCCGCGAAGCCGAGCGACGCTATCGCGAGCTGTTCGACAACATCCAGGAAGGCCTGTTCTTCAGCACTCCCGCTGGACGATTTATCGAAGTCAACGACGCGATGGTGCGCATGCTCGGCTATGAGAGCCGCGAAGAACTGCTCCAGATCGATATCCCAACCCAGCTGTATTTCTCGATCGAGGATCGCGACCGGCACGCCCGCATCATGGAGGAGCAAGGGCATCTCCGAAATTTCGAAGCCACGCTGCGCCGCAAAGACGGTTCGCCGATCCACGTCTTGATTAATGCTTTCGGGCTGTACGACAGCAAAGGGCGCGTTTTGCAGGTTCGCGGCCTGATGCTTGACGTCACCGGCCTGCGCACCTATCAGTCTGAGCTGCACCGTGAGCGCGATTTCTCGGGCAAAATTCTCAGTAATACGCAAAGTTTCATTCTCGTCGCTGACACCGCAGGCCTGATCAGCTATGCGAACCGTAGGTGGTATGACTCAGGTTTCGATCAACGGGAATTGTTGGGCCGCCCGCTGATCGAACTGGCTGGCCCCGGATTCGTCCGTCCGCTCGCGGACGCGGTGCAGAGCACACTCGGCAGCCAGCAGGTGGATAACCTCGAACTGGAGATCGTCCGCCGTAACGGAGCCGTCGGCAAATTCTCGGCCAACCTCAGTCCCATGCGCGACGAGCAGGGAGTGGTGACCAGCATCATCGTCGTACTGACCGACATCACCGACTCGGCCCTTCTTCGCGACAAACTGGTGCACGCGGAAAAGATGGCTGCCGTCGGCCAATTAGTTTCGGGCGTCGCCCACGAAGTTAACAATCCGCTCACTGCCATCCTCGGCTTTGCCGACCTCCTGATGGAGAACCCGGACCTTCCGGAGACGGCTCACAAGGATTTGCGCGTGATTTTGCAGGAGGCGCAGCGCACCAAGCAGATCGTGCAGAATCTGCTCAGCTTTGCCCGCCAGATGCCGCCGCAGCGCAATCCACTGCAATTGAATCCAATTTTGCGCCGAACAATCCAGTTGCGTTCCTATGACTTCAACAGCCACGGGGTTGACGTTGTGGAACATCTCGATGAAGGCTTGCCTGACGTGATTGGCGACGCCCATCAGTTGCAGCAGGTTTTCCTCAACATCCTGAACAACGCATATGACGCCGTACACGAAGTCGGCCGCGCCTCACGCATTGAAATCATGTCGACCAAGACCGGCGAGTCCGTCGAAGTTTCTTTTTCCGACAACGGAAACGGAATCTCGCACCCGGACAAAATTTTCGATCCGTTCTTCACCACCAAAGAAGTCGGAAAGGGAACCGGTCTTGGCCTGAGTATCTGTTATGGCATCGTCAAGGAACACGGAGGCGAGATTCTTTGCCATAACAACATCGGCGGACAAGGTGCCACGTTCATCGTCCGCATTCCTGCCATTCCTCATAGCGCCTCTCTGGGTGTGGCTGCAGGAGTTAAAAAACCATGAGCTTACCCGCCTATCAACCTCAGCCGTTACCGGTACTGCTCATCGAGGACGAACCCGCTGTCATGGCGTACGTTCAGGCCGCGCTCGAACGCAGTGGATACCCGGTGGTCTGTTGTGAATCTGGCGTCGACGCATTGCGTCTTCTGGAAAAGGGCTCCTTCCTTGGCGTCGTATCCGATATGCGAACGCCCGGAGGGGTCGACGGAGGCCAGGTTCACGCGTGGATCGCAAATCATCGCCCGGATCTCGCGTCCCGCCTCGTTTTCATTACCGGGGACATTGCGAACGAAGAAACAGTAGCGACCCTGCGCCAAACCGGCGCTCCGTGTGTGGAAAAGCCCTTTCGCGTACAGCAATTTATTGAAGTCATTTCGAAGACCTTTGGGAAGGTCGAGTGAAAAATCCAGGGATTAAAGAAGATCTTCGCATTCGTCTCCTGATCGTCGACGACGAGCAGAGCATCCGCAAACTCTGCGCGACCGTCGGTGAAGCTCTCGGATTTTTCTGTCTGGAGGCCGAAAGCGGCGAGTCCGCCTTGGCGCTCCTTGAAGAACAGTCCGTTCATATGGTGCTCAGCGACATGGTGATGCCTCACATGTCGGGCCTGGAGTTTCTCGAAAAGGTGAAAAAACTTCTGCCGCGCACCGAAGTGGCTCTGATGACCGGCCACGGCTCGATCGAAACCGCCGTCCAGGCGATGAGGCTTGGCGCCTACGACTACATCACGAAGCCATTCTCACCGCTCGAAGAATTGCGCCTTTTCCTTCGCCGCATGGCGGAGAAGGTTCGCCTGGTCGAGGAAAATGAATTCCTTCGGCAGCGCACCGATTCTGAAACCGCGGTTCACGGCATCATCGGATCTTCCGCACGTATTCAGGAAGTCTTGCGCCTTGTGTCACGGCTGAAAGATACCCGAACTCCGGTCCTCGTTTACGGCGAGAGCGGGACGGGAAAAGAGTTGGTTGCCCGCGCCATGCACTTCCGCGGAGCATTCTCGAATCGTCCTTTCGTTGCTGTTGATTGCGGATCCCTCGTCCCCACGCTCATTGAGAGCGAACTGTTCGGCTACGAAAAAGGAGCGTTCACCGGCGCACTTAAGTCGAAGCAGGGGTTATTCCAGGCCGCAGACGGTGGGACGATCTTCCTCGATGAAGTCGGCGAGTTGCCGCTCGAACTCCAGGCAAAATTGCTTCGCGTCCTGCAGGAAAAAGAGGTTCGGCCGGTCGGTAGCAATCAGAAGGTGAAAGTCGACGTCCGCGTAATTGCCGCCACCAATCGCGACCTCGAAGCCGCGTACAAAAACGGCACGTTCCGCAAGGATCTCTACTTCCGTCTCAATGTCGTCACGCTATTCGTGCCTTCGCTTCGCGAGCGGCGCAGCGATATCCCCATGCTCGTTCACTGGTTTCTCGATCGCTATGCTCCCGGATCGGAGATGCACGTCGCCAGCCCCGCCATGAAATCGCTGATGCAGTACGACTGGCCGGGCAACGTCCGCGAGCTCGAAAACTGCGTGGAACGCGCCGTCGCTCTGGGTAATGGACAGATCATCGATCTCGGGGACCTTCCGCCATCGATCGCGTCGGGCTCTCTACATACCGGCGCGCCGGTTGAAACCTCTACAAGAAACTCAATGCTTGATCCTGACTTGCCAGAACATTCGACGATGGCGGATCGCGGCCCTCGAACGCCGCTCTCGACCACCGACCTCGAGGACATCGAGCGCGACACGATCCAGCGCGTGTTTGAGCAGGTGAAGGGCGACAAGGCCCTCGCAGGCCGGATGCTTGGCATCAGCCGGGCCACGCTTTACCGCAAACTCAAGCGTTACAACATCGGAATAAACGCCGCGGGAGTGGCGGCTTCGAGCCACACGCTGCAGTAAGCGAGCCGCGATGATCTCTACGGGTTATATTTCGCCAACCATGCGGCGATTTCCCGGAACACATCCTGCCGCTGCTCCCACACGGTAGGGAAGTGGGGTGACCCAGGATACGTAACCATCCGGGTGGTCTTGCCTCGCGCTGCCAGAACCTCGAACAACTCTCGACCTTGGTAGGTTGGCACCCGCTCATCCGCAGCGCCGTGCAAAATTAATAACGGCGTGGACACACCCTCAGAATGCATCGCCGCCGAATACACATTAAAGGCGTCCGGATCTTTGTCCGGCCAGCGGGCGTCGTAATCGAATTGTTGTACGTCGCTGGTCCATATGAAGGTAAGCCAGTCCGTAATTCCTGCGCCTTCGATAGCCGCCTTATAACGATGTGTCTGCGTAACAGTCCATGAGGTCATGAAACCGCCCGCACTCCAACCAAACATAGTGAGGCGATTGGGATCGGCCCAGCCCTGACTGATCGCGTAGTCGGTCGCGCTGTCGACGTCGCGATAAGCACGGTCCCCAAAGTGCTGGTAAATCGCGTCCATGAAAGCCGTGCCATATCCGGTTGAGCCGCGATATTGGGGCTCCAGCACGATGTACCCCATCCCAGCGAAGATCCGCGTAAATACACTGAGCCTCAGGGAATCATTGGCTTCGGGCCCACCGTGAGGCAGGACCATAAAGGGATACGCCTGCCCAGCCTTGTAGTCTGACGGAAACGTCGCAATCCCTTCCAGCGCGACTCCTTCTTTATTCGACCAGTGAACGACCCGGACGTCCCCCAGAGAAATCTTGGCTAGCTGATCGTCTCCTTCCGTGGTAATGCGCTGGAGTGCCTCGCCATGAGCGATCGCCACGTTGGACGCGTGCTGCGGATCGGAAACGGTGAAAACCTGCGCGTCCGAGCCGGAAGCCATTTGAGACGACACGGGGCCATTGTCGACCGTTCCGTCCTGCCATTTGAAGGCGGTGACCAGGGAATTGTTCCGAAACGCATCGACTTCAGATCGGACGCCGTGAGCGACGATCGCCCAGGCATTCCCTTTCGCGTCCACTTTCAATTGCAGTGCGCTCCCGTCCAACTTGGGAGTGCGATCTACCGGGGTTCCGCCGGCGGCTGCAACGGTCCATACGTGATCCGCAGTCAGCACGGATGAAGTTGTGCTCAGAAAAACTCAGCTCTTTGCCATCACCCGTCCAACCGATTCCGGAGGCGATGTTCTCAAGTGTCGCAACGTGTCGCGGCCCCGAGGCCCCGCAAACATCGATGAACGAACGAGCTGAGTGATAGCCGATTTTTGGCGTCAGCGATAGCACCGCGATCGACGATCCGTCATTCGACCAGGCAATGTCAGAGATGTCATGTATTGCTGGGCACCACCACGATCCGCCAGAGCCATTGGCTCCGACCACATAGAGGCTGGTGGGTTGAGCTTCGATGACGGTGTGCACCTCCTGCAGGGGGTCTGGCAGTCGAGGGTCACCAAGGACCGCGTACTGGGATCCATCGGGCGAGATTAAAGCGGAATGAACGCCCCTCGGTAGCGCGGTCAGAGGTAGTGGCGTCGCCGCAGCGGCGGCCGGAGTGTTTGCCGGTGCCAAGGTCAACGTGGCCAATTGGCCCACTTTGTTTACCTGATACACCCCATAGAGTGCTCCGCCGTCACGAGTGAATCCCGTGGGCTTGAAATTTTCCGGAATGTCGAGATGGCGGGATTCGCCGCCGGAGGGTGCGATGAGATGCCACTCGGTTTTATCCGGCCCCTTCGCGCTGCCAAAGCGCACCTGGTAGAGGATGTTCTTGCCGTCGGGCGAAACAGCAACGGCTTGCGCACTGCGTAGATTCGCGGCGTCGTCAAACGCGAATGGATGGCGAGCGCTTTGACCCAAAGCAGCAATCGCAACGGCGCTCAGAAAACCGAAAGCAAGCAAAAGACGTCGCATATCACCTCCCGGATATGAGGCAGAAAGCATATCAAACATAAAATCATTGAGACGGATATCGATCATGTCGCAGGCACTCTGATCCACGGATCCAGTCGCTGAGATTTGAGACTTGCGTCTCACGCTGAGACGAACGCTTCTACGACCGTCAGCCAAAACTTGCGAATACATCGCTAACTTGCTGAAAAGCCGCTCCCCTAGGTGCTAGTACCTCCGTTCGCGGAGATGGCTTTCCCGTTGCTCCATCAGTCGTGAAACCGCGGAATCCGGCTCCCCAAAGCTCTTCCAAACCAGGAAGAGGGGGAGCCCGACCGCATGTCGGTCCGACTGATCGGGTCCGAAGTTTAGAGAATTGTTAAGTAAGGGGATTTTCATTCGCTTGGGACATCAAGGCACAGCGACGGCACGTAACTCGCAAAGTTCCGGCACGGTCGCCGGACTTGCCCGTTTTTTCCCCGACGCGACTCCCGTGCGCATGCCCGTGAAACTGGCCCGCATTCATCAGGCGGGTGAGCCTTGCGATTTCAGCGAGAGCACTGTCATCGAATTCGGAACCCCCCGTGAAGTCCTGTTCGCTTGTAATACCCCGCTCGAGTTCGCAGATGTGCTGCAGTTGCGAAACTCCGACGGCTCTCTGGACATTGAAGTTTCAGTTGTCGCAGTGCAGTACCATCCCGGCAAAACACTCGTGGCCGCACGCTTCCGAGGCGACGTGCCCAACTGGATCGTGAAATCATGACTCCTTCCACACCCGCGCAAGATCTCGCAACGCAGTGGATTTCCGCTCGCCGTCTGTATCCCATTTACTTCGAGCTCGCCCGCGAGTTCGCCATCGAGGTCAAGCCCTGCGCGGACCTTGAAGCCGGCGTCGACACGCCCGGCAAAGACTCCGTAGAGCAGGCGAATCAATGGCTGGAGCAGATGGATACGTTGGTTCAGGTCCACCAGTTGCGCCAGTTTCTTCAAACCAGCTCGCTGGTAAATCAGGAAGGGCTGGTTTTGCTGCTGCAACACTTCCTGTCGAAGGGCTCCAAGACCGAAGTGCTCCGCGACAAAATTGACTTTCTGCTGGTGCAGTATTTCAGCCAGCTGGCGCCGACCGGGGTGAACGACTCAGAAGTGGACCTCCCTTACGTGGCGCATGCCATGGAGGCCGTCCTTGGGCAGGTTGACCTGAAGCCACCAGTTTGGCTCAACGCCCTCGATCGCGTTCTTGAGTCGGCACGCAAATGCCGCTCGCTCGACGAACTGCTGCACGGCGGCGTGCTTGAACAAGGCCGCAAAGCGAAAGGTCTCGCCGGGGAACTTTTTTACCTGCCCGTTGCCCTCGCGGCTTTTACACGATTCGGGTACCTCATGCGGCGGGCATTCTTCCGCCTCATGTTAGGCGATCTCAACGTGATTCTCGACGGATTGACCGAACTCGAAGATCGCGGGGTTGAGACCATTGATTGCCGCCGCGCCCAGTTTTCCGCGCAAGAGCCGATCATTCGCCTGCGTATGATCTGCCAGTCATGGAAGGTGATGTTCCAGGCGGAATATTCATCGGGATCGCCGCTGCGGATGCTGGTCGATCTGCGCGCTTCGGTCGAGCACGCTCTCGGCCAGAGCAAGTCTGGAGACGCCGCGAAAGCGAAGCCCGCAGCCTCGGCGAAACCGGCACCGGCCGCGAAGGCTTCTGCCGCTGCCGTGGGTTCTGGCGTCGCGAAAGCCGCGCCCACTGCCGCGGAATTTGAAGTTTCTGGATCCGCGGCCTGGGATCCGGATTCAGCCGAACAAGAAGTAGGTTCGTCTGCAAGATTGCAACAGAGCTTGGCGCGGCCGAATGGCCGCAGGGAAGAATCACCCTTAGGAAGCCTGGACTTGGAAACGCCGACCGTACTGATCATCTCCGACGACGTAGATTTCTCGCGGCGCGTGACCGCCCGCTGGCAGTTGGAACGCAATGTTCCCACGTTCACGCTGCTGAGCGGCGAACTGTGGCCCCGCTTCGCGGTTGACGTGTTCGATGTGGCAATTGTTGGGCAGTTGCGGCGCGATCTGTTGTCGGTTGTGCTTGAGCCCCTGCATTCGACGGGACAACCGGTTTTCTGCGTTTGTCATGACTCGAAGACTGCCCAACTGGTGCGGGATCGTTGGCCGCGGGTCTCAATCCTGAAAGCCGACGAACCGTGGCTTGACACGCTCGTTTTGGCCGCCGCTGAAGCCGTGCATCGCTCCCGTGCGGAAACTCGCGCCCGCAATGCTGAGCTTGTCTGTTCGGTGCTGCAGCGGGAAGCAACGCTCGGCCGTTACATGCTGGAAATGCGCCACAACCTGAGCAACGCGCTGACCTCCGTATTGGGAAATTCGGACTTGCTGTTGCTCGAGCCCGGCAGCCTGTCGGCCCAGACTCGAGCCCAGATTGAGACGATCCGCAACATGACTTTGCGCATTCACGAAATCATGCAGCGATTCTCCTCACTGGATAAGGAAATGAACGTAGTCGCGCAGCAAGCAGTGCAGGATTCGCGTAAGGCCTACGCGGCGGTAGCCGCCGGCGATTGAGATTGAGAATCATCCTCCCCCGAGGCGCAGCTGATCGACGAAACGAATCAGCCGCAGATGTCTGAGGAAGGTTTATGCATAGATTGATGGCGGGCGTCACCATACTGGAACACGAACTCTCTGAACTGCGCCTGCTCGTCGAGCGCCAGACCGGGGTCCTTCTTGATTGTCCCAACAGCGCTTTGGCCGCCCATGTGGCGGACTACCTGGAGAAAGGAGGAGATCGATTCTCCGGCCGCTTTGCTCGCAAGTCTTCGGTCGGCCGATCTTGATCCAGCGGCTCTGGCTACGTTTCTCGATGGAGCGCTCAACGCCAACACCGGCTTCTTCCGTCACCCCGGAGCCATGAATGCGCTGGCGCGTCATGTGATGCCGCAGCTCTATTCCCGGAAATCCTACGATGGACCTTGCTCGCTGCGTATATGGAGCGCTGGATGCGGTACGGGAGAAGAGGCTTATTCCATCGCGATGGCACTGTGCGAATCCATGCCGACCGGGAACGGCTACGCAACCAGTTCCAGCAACGGAAACGGAAACAAGGAATCGAAGAGTTCCCGCAATGGAGGTGTTTCCGAGAGTTCGGTGCCTCCTACACCCGCGACCAAAGACTGGTCGGTGCACATCGTGGGCAGCGACCTGCTGCCTTCGGCGATCAAGACCGCGGAGCGGGGCCTCTATCCGCAATCCGCATTGGCGGGATTGCCGCCAGCCATCATTCGCGCCTGCTTTTCGAAAGTCGGTCCCTCGAACATTTCGGCGGCAGTGCAGGAGAGCGCGTCCGCTGGATCACTCAACGGTTCGGGAAATGGTTCGGCAGTTTCAAATAACGTGAGTGCTGCTCACCTGCTGGTGAAGCCACGCCTGCGTAGTCTGGTCACCTTCAACACTATGAATCTGACGAAGCCCGTCTACATCGGACGCTTCGACTGCATCTTCTGCATGGACGTTCTGCCGCACCTCTCGCGCACGCAGCGAGTCGCGCTCATGGAACGTCTGCATCTTTACCTCGAGCCCGGCGGATATCTATTCCTGAGCCAGACCGAAAAGCTCTGCGCTCCGAACCTGAACTTCCGTTCCGAAACCTACGACGGCTATACGATCCACCGCAAACCCCTGGCCGCCGAGCGCCGCCTACGGAAGATAAGACTACGCAAAGAGCTCTTTGCCCACCCCTGTCGAAGGAAGCTCGCGACACGGTCGGTTATTCGCCGAGACGCGCAGCAACAGGAAACCCATCGCCCGGACTCAGCGCGGTCGACGCGTCTTCTTCAACATCGCTTGATGGCTGCAACGCTCGAGACCGTTTCGCAGCAATTTGGCTGACTACGTGAGCCAGGGTGGCTTCCGAAGTCAAATTCGTGGCCCTACAGGCGAACAGAAACTCCTTCGTCCGCAACTCCTTGATGGTGTCCCGCAACTTCGCCGCCTTCTCGAACTCAAACTTCTTTGCCGCCTCCCGCATATCGCTTTCCAGTTTCCCGATATACGTGTCGACCTCTTCCTGCGACTTGAACTCCGGCAAGCCTTCGCTTTCGCCGCCTGTCAGGTCCGCGTAGTCGGCGGCGACGATCGCTGCCAAAGTCATATCCAGCGGGCGCACAATCGACTCCGGAGTGATTCCATGTTCCTCGTTGTAGGCGGTCTGAATCGCGCGCCGCCGCGATGTTTCATCCATCGCTCGCTTCATCGAATCGGTCATGCGATCGGCATAGAGAATGGCGCGTCCGTTCAAATGCCGCGCGCATCGCCCGATGGTCTGAATCAGTGATCCCGTCGATCGTAGAAAGCCTTCCTTGTCCGCATCGAGAATCGCCACCAGCGATACTTCCGGCAGATCGAGTCCCTCGCGAAGAAGGTTAATCCCGATCAGGACATCGAACTCGCCTTTTCGAAGGTCGCGCAGGATCTTCACTCGTTCCAGAGTCTCGATCTCCGAATGCATGTAGCGGCACTTCACGCCAACTTCGGCGTAATACTCAGCGAGATCCTCCGACATTCGTTTAGTCAGCGTTGTCACGAGCACCCGCTCGCCTTTTTCCACGCGGGCGCGAATCTCGTGCAGCAGGTCGTCAATCTGCCCTTTCACGGGACGCACCTCCACCGGAGGATCGATCAATCCCGTAGGCCGGATGATCTGTTCGACGACGACTCCCGCGGATTTCGTCAGCTCATACGGTCCCGGCGTCGCCGAAACATAGACGAGTTGATTGGTGCGATGATCAAATTCATCGAACGTTAGCGGACGGTTGTCCAGCGCAGACGGCATGCGGAATCCGTACTCCACCAGCACTTCTTTCCGCGACCGGTCTCCCGCGTACATCCCGCGCAACTGCGGAACGGTCTGATGCGACTCGTCGATGAACATCAGATAGTCGCGCGGAAAATAATCCAGCAGCGTCGGCGGAGGCTCCCCCGGCAGCCGTCCAGTGAAGTGGCGGGAATAATTTTCAATGCCATGGCAATAGCCCATTGCCTTGATCATTTCCAGATCGAACATCGTCCGCTGGTGAATGCGCTGCGCTTCCACGACGCGTCCCTGCTTTTCAAGCTCGGCTTCCCACCACGCCAGTTCTTTCTTGATGGAATCGACCGCCGACGCGCGCGTCTCTTCTTTCATCACGTAGTGCGTCTTGGGATAAATCGGCAGCCGCATGTATTTCTGCTTGACGGTTCCAAACAGGGGATCGATTTGCGACAGCCCTTCAATCTGATCTCCCCACAGCTCGATCCGATACGCCATGTCGTCGTAGGTAGGGAAGACCTCGATCACATCGCCGCGCACGCGAAACGTTCCGCGCCGAAAATCGCCGTTGGTTCGCTCGTAGAGGATGTCGACCAGCTTGCGCGTAATATCCTCGCGCTTGATCTTCTGCCCCTTTTCGACGAACAACATCATGCCGTAATACGCTTCCGGCGAACCCAAGCCCGTAGATGCAACTCACGGAAGCCACAATCAGCGCATCTCGCCGCTCAAACAGGGAACGCGTCGCCGAGAGCCGAAGCTTGTCGAGTTCGTCATTGATCGTCGCTTCCTTCTCGATGTATAGGTCTGCGGCGGGAACGTACGCTTCCGGCTGGTAGTAGTCGTAATAAGAAACGAAATATTCCACCGCGTTGTGTGGAAAGAAGCTTTTGAATTCGTGATAAAGCTGCGCCGCCAGCGTCTTGTTGTGCGCCATCACCAGCGCCGGACGATTCGCCGCCTCGATCACCTTGGCCATGGTGAACGTCTTGCCCGACCCCGTTACGCCCAGCAGTACCTGGTGCTGCTCGCGGTCAAACACACCCCGAGTCAGCGCCTGAATGGCAGACGCCTGATCGCCCTGCGGCTTGTAGCTTGAAACGAGTTTGAAATCCATAAGTAGAGCTCTTAGTCGTCGGCTCTCAGCCGTTTACCCAACCTAAAGCTAACGTCGTTCGAGGACTATTTCTGTCCTCGATAATTCAGAGCCTCGTAGGTCGGGGAAGAGCGCTTTCGTCCACCCGTGCCGAGGAGCACACAACTCGATCATTGCCGGTAGGGCCTCAGATGCGAATTTTGAGGACAGAGAATCTTCCTATTATAAAACGGCGCGGCGAAGCAGAACGAGAGCTGGCGCTCCCTTCAAATACTTTCATCGCTCGAACTAGAACCCGCTCGGCCTTTCACCAGAAACTCCGAACGCCCGCTCCAAGGCAATTCCGGCTGCGCCGAAAGTCCCCTCGTCGAACAACCGGCCGATCAATGTGACCCCGTGCGGCACCCGTCGCGGCGTCGCGAACGTTGGCAGCGGATGCTCCGGGTCCGGCGCCCAGTCACTGCGAGCCTTCTGCACCTCGACAAATCCGGCGCGCAACGTCAGCGAAGGATGGCCCGTGAAGTTCGTGATCACCAGCATCTCATCTCGCAACGAGGGAACGAGCAGCAAGTCGACTTCTGACATCACGCGCGCCATCTCGTTCGCGACTTTTCGGCGCATGCGGTCCGCCTGCACAAAGTCGACGGCTGACAAGAAGCGCGCTTGGCGAAATAAGTTCGGCCACGCATCTGGAACCTGCGCCTTCAGTTCCCGCATGCCGCCGCTCAAAGTGAGTTCTTCGAAAGCTGCGGCGCCTTCCGCAAACAAAATCAAATTCAGCGAATCGTAGGGCCAATCTGGGATCGAAACCTCCACCGGAACCATTCCGACTTTTCTAATGGTTTCGAGCGCGGCCCGATCCACTTCAGTTGCCGGACGTTCTTTCATCCACCCCGGAAAATATCCGACGCGCAGTCCTTGCAGGTTCGCGGACTGCGTCGAAGTCGAGATGACTCGGCACGCTCGCCAAATCGCCCGCATCCGGCCCAGATATTGCGTGCAGAACCATCAGCGTGTCTTCGACTCCGCGCGCCATCGGTCCCAGCTTGTCGAGCGACCAGCAGAGCGTCATCGCCCCGGAGCGAGGCACGCGCCCGTATGTCGGACGCAGCCCGGTCACTCCGCATCGCATCGACGGCGCGACGATGCTGCCGCCAGTCTCGCTGCCAATGGAGAATCCGACCAGCCCCGCCGCCGTTGCGGCGCCTGGCCCGGCGCTAGAGCCTGAGGATCCTTCTTCCAGCAGCCACGGATTCATCGTCTGCCCGCCGAACCACACGTCGTTCAGAGCAAGCGCTCCGAGACTAAGCTTCGCAACGAGCACCGCGCCAGCAGCGTGCAGCCTCGCGACCACCGCCGCATCCTCGGTGGGAATGCGATTGCGGAACGGCTCCGCCCCGTAGGTTGTGGGAATGCCGGCAGTGTCCAGACAGATCCTTGCCGCCCCAAGGAACTCCGTGAAGTGGCCCGCGATATTTTCCTTGCGCGATCTCCTGATCAGCCTGCTTGGCTTGCTTCAATGCGAGCTCGCGCGTGATCGTGATGGCGCAGCGCAATTGCGGATTGAACCGCTCCAGCCTCTCCAGGTAGATCCGCGTCAGGCGCTCGGAGGTGAGTTGCCGTTTCTCGATCCATCGCGACAGATGAGTGACCGGCGCGAATGCAATGTCTTCGTCCTTCGTTGGCAGAGAAGGCGCGGCGGCTTCACTTCGTACAAAGCGATCCTTCGAGTTCGCCGCTTTGATTCCCGGCAACATCGGGTCCCAACGGGTGGCCGGGGCGACTGACGTCTCCAGCCCCAGCTTCCGCGGCCCCGTGCGCCGCTCGTAAACACTCGCCAGAGTTCTCGGCCATGTTGCCGCGGCCATCGCGCGTTCCGATTCGTTCAGCGGAAACTGAACCAGCTTTTCGGCCTCTGCGAATGTCGTGACAGATACTTCCGGTCCGACGGGAGGCCCTGCGCCAAACGCCGGAGGCGCACCCGGCGGCAGATCTGCCGGATTCTGCGCGTGGATTCGCGATGCGGCCGCCGCCCCCATGACCCCAAGTGCGGTCACGGTCAAGAATTCTCTGCGTGATTTCGACATGTTTTCCCCGAGTATCAATGAAGACTTATTTTGGTGAAGGTTAGCGCGAATGCCTCGTGACCGTGTCACCCCGAACATTTCAAGAATGCGACGCTGCAACACGGAACATCGGCGCGTCAGATTATATGGCCATGGGACACGTGTGAGTGTTGCGATGTACCGGAATCTCCGATTCGGGAGCGTCGTTTCGGAATGGCAATGCGTAGGTAAGGGGCGAAGGCAGGCTCCCCCTCGCTCAAAGCTTGTCATTCCGACCGAAGGGAGGAATCTGCTCGTCGCCGGCAACATTGGCGCCGCATGCGATCAGCAGATTCCTCGCGGGCCTCGCCGTCGCGAGCGGCCGAGAACTTTGCATTCGGAATAACAGAGTTTCACTGGAAAGAAGCAGAGCCTACTCTGCTCCCGCACTTCGCCGACGCCCACGATCTTTGACGACGTTCGAAACTTTTTGTAGTCCCGGTAACTCTGCTCCGCGTCGATCCTGTATCCCTTAAACAACGCCACGCGGGCATCGAGTTTGTAGTTCAGTTGCTTTGGAAGCCAGATCTCGTCCGTCATGCGAGTGCGTTCGAAGACCACCCGCGTTCCTTTATGGATGCGCGCCAATACCCATCCCACCGAAGCAGTGTCGATGGCTTCAATGTCCATCTTGGCCAGTTGGAAGTCGTTCTTGTCGATCCATAATCGCCCGTGAAATTTCGACAGAAACTTTGAGTCCTTGTTGCGCAGTTCAGACTCCGGCCGCGGTTCGCCACGGATGACCCAGGTCTCGCGATCGCCGACAAACTCCGTTCCGACGAGCGAGAATGAGAATGTGTCTGCGACTTCTCCCACGAACTTGCGGCTGTCTTCGCGATCTTTTACGGCGCGTTCCTCGCGCTTCTTTCGATCCTCTTCGGATTCGTTCCGGTGCCGGTCGATGACCTTCTGAACTTTCTCTTCTTCTTTGGCCGCCTCTTTCGCATCGAGCGGTTTATCGCCTCTCGCGACCAACCTCCGAACTTGCTCTCCGTAAATGTCGAGCACATCGTAGGTCTTGATTTCCGTGGACTTGATTTTTCCACCGCCGTCGATCGTGTTCTCTACATCGCGCTCGACGAATGTGTAATCGCGCTCCCCCTGGTAATTGGCGCGATAGTTCTCGGCCACAACCCTCGTGATCTCCCGCATCTGCTCTTGTGAAAGTTTCCCGTCTTTTCCTGGAGTCAGATCTATCTTTGGCTTGGCCACATCGGTGGGCGTCTGCGCGCTGTTGGAAGAAGTGGCAGAGGAAGAATTGTTAGAGGTCGACGAGGGTGTCTGCTGAGCGAACAAAGACAGGCATGAAAGCAGAGCGCAAAAGAGGAGAACCCGGACCCACATCTAACTATCTTAAACAACTCTTACAGAATTGGACTGCTTTGCAAGGACTGTTCGATCGAGAGTTGACGACAGGTTCGGCCGACGATTTCCTGCGCCGTACTGGATTCTACGAATTGAAATCCGAAGCGAAATGCGCTTCTTTGACGGGCCAATGCGTGAACTTCGACCGCGCCCAGAGGCAAATTGAAGGCGAGCCGCACGACCTCGCCCACGGGCACTTCAACAGATAGCATGGCCGAGATGCCAGACTCGCTGATGTCTACCGTGTGGCCTCGCACAACCTCCGCGTTCCGTGGATATACGCAGACTTCGACCTCAATCTTGTAACGGGGATGGCGGCGAGCTTCCACAAATCCTTTCGCTGAACCGCTTTCAAGGTAGCTGAGTCTTCCAAATTATCCTATCGGGCGAAGTCATTTTATTCCGAACGGCTGAGGATGACTTGCCCTTCAGCTTGCATCCGTCTACGCGCATGAAAACGCGATCGCCCTTGGGACCACTATCGGCATCGCGCTGATAAAACTTTAGCCGATCAGAACCGAGAAGCCGTACTCCGCACCTCTCCCTGAAGTTTGTCATTCCGACCGAAGGGAGGAATCTGCTAGTCGCCGGCCACGCAGGCGCCGCACGCGATCAGCGGATTCCTCGCGGCTTCGCCGTTTCGGAATGACAAAGCGCGAGCAAAGGGCAAGTGTGTCGCGACGAGCGTTTGCAGCTTTCATCTCCACCGTCTCGTATCGTCACCGTCTCGCACAAAGCTTGTCATTTCCGACCGACCACATAAAGGTTGTCACCCGACGGTCTCACACAAAGTTCGTCATTCCGACCGAAGGGAGGAATCTGCTTCTTCTCGATATGCAGAGCCAACCTAATCGCGAACCTTGTGCGCCTTGCCCAGGCACTCTGCCTGAAAGAGACGTTCATCCACCCGGTGCAGGCGCTTCGCCTGTGCCTTGGTCATCAGCGAATAGTGCTTGATATCGAAGAGGTGATAGACGATGAACCACACGGGTTTGTCGGTGGTCATCCAGTGCTGCGAGTCGAATCGCTTCAGGTTCACCGGAACCGAATAGCGACGCAGGGTGCGCTCGCGCCGCAAGTTGAAATAAGCGTTGAAATAGCTCAGTGCCAGTTCGCGCAACGTGCGGTAAACGGGTTCGCGCCAGCGACATCCCGTGTAGTTGGATTTGGCGACTGCGCCCCAGCATCCGGCCTGCCGATAGACCGCGATTACGTGGTCGGTATCGTGCTCCGCTTCAAAATCAAGCAGCAGCGGCGGATGTCCGTTTGCCCGCAATGCCGCGGCGGCGAAGATCGCGCCCTCCAAGCAATGCGATGACTGTTCCGCCAGCACTTTCCGCGGAGACCACGCCGTGTCTTCCAGGTGATACGGCATGTCGTCGAGAAACTTCTGAATGCCGTAAGGATTTTTCATGCTGCGCAACTTGCGCAGTTCGGAGGAGTGAAACCAGAATCAGCGGTTCCGTTCGGATTGGCGGGCAAAATGTTCCGGTTCCTTGCTAGTCGGTGACGACGGTCTTCTTCTTTTTGACCACGTTGCCTGTCTTTGCGTCAAATAAAATCGTGCAACGGAATCCTTCTTCCTCGATCGTCCACGTGTCGCTGGATCGTTGCCGTGCGTCGAACGCCGCCTTGCGTCCCACCACTGTTTTGAACGCATCCTCTCGCGCCATCCCCAGTGACACCGAGTCGCACACCGACGCGGCCTGAAGATGAATGTGTTCTCCCGACGCTTCGTCGGGCTTGCCGGACGTTTTTGAAGCGGGCACGGGAGAGGTGACGCCATTGGGCATGAATCCAGCGTGCGGCCCTTGTGCAATTGGACCGGGGCCTTTGGCAACTTCTTGTCCCCCGCCGCCCATTGCCCGCCGCCAGAGTTCGCGCCCGTCTGCGGTGAGCGCTCGAATCATCATTCCGTCCGTGCAACTCTCCTGCACATACAGATCGGGCCCGTTCGCACTCGGCACCGCTTGCGTCATCTTTTCGACTTTGCAGCCTGGGGTCGGAGAAACGCTCCATATTGCGGTGCCCGCGCTCATTTCACCGGCGGAACGAATCTCAATTGACGCATCAGCCGAGTCGCCCTCGGCGGTCGCCGAAAGCAACACGCTGGGCGACGCCTCTCTCGCGGAGACACTCACTTCGTCGCCCTCCAACCTGATCTCAGCCGCGTGCTCTGGGGAAATTCCCCAGAGCACATTGTGCCGGATGCGCCCGTCCTTGCCGACCGCGCGGAACGTGCGGGTTTCGCCAATCTGCATCGTGGCCTTGTTTGGAGAGACAGTGAGGGACTGAGGGCTTTGCGCTCGTGCGCAGCACGAGAGCAACGTTACAACGGCAACGACCGCCAGGGATTGACTTCGCCAGGTCATCTGAGGTTCTCGAGCCGCCTCAGTATTGGTGTACTCCGTCGATCAGGCGCACAAAAGTTACTTCGGAGCGAGGAAGACTTCCGGCGGGAGGCGTCCTTGAGAAGGGGCTTTCGTTGCCTTACTACTTCACGCTCGGCGCCGCGAAAATCTCGGCTAGTTCCGCTGGATGGTCGACCGTCACATCGGGCGAAACACCCTCAAGCGTATGCGGCGCAAAGCCGTAGGTAACTGCGATTGTCCACAGGCCGGCGTTCTGTCCGGTTTCGACATCGGTGTGCGAATCCCCAACGATCACAGCTTGTTCGGCGCTCACGCCGCTTTCCTCGAGCAGCTTGCGCGCGCCTTCCGGATCCGGTTTCTTCGTGGCAAAGCTGTTCCCGCCGTACACTTGGGTGAAGAACCCGCCCATGTCCCAGCGCATCAACGATCGCCCGCGAAGGGATAACCGGCTTGTTCGAGAGCACGGCCAACTTTCGTGGCGAACCGTTCGAGTCGTTCTGAATCGCGGTCAGAGCCTCCGCGATCCCCTCGTAGACGGTGGTGTGATCTAGTTTGTGCTCGACGATAGTACGAGAGAAAGAACTCGAGTCCCTTGCGGATCAGGGCTTCGTCCAC
Organism: uncultured Acidobacteriota bacterium; assembly: GCA_963771765.1. Classification (GTDB taxonomy): domain Bacteria; phylum Acidobacteriota; class Terriglobia; order Terriglobales; family Acidobacteriaceae; genus Sulfotelmatobacter. The sequence goes on along the minus strand of CAVYUY010000015.1, from coordinate 40,264 downwards.
CGTCTCGCCGCCTAAAGCGCGCTGAATCAGGACAGGCGCCCCATCGCCTACGTAGCTGGCGATCACGTCATCGGGTAACTCGGTCCGGCCAATGTGGCGCAGGGCCGCATTCACCGAATGGACAAGATCGAGTCGAGAATCAATCAAGGTGCCGTCGAGGTCGAAAATGACTAGCTTGATGGAATGAGGATCAAAAGAGCGGCGCTTACGAATCATGAGCCTTCAGAATAAAGCACGCGGCCATCGGACGTCAGCCTTCGGACGCTTGAGACCAGCTTGAAAATCCGGGTAACCAGTGCGATGGTTACTTTCGTCGAATTTAGTAATCGCTTTCGGCAGAATGAGTTCCATCGTTCGAAAAGCTTTTCCAACCCGCCGTTACCATTTACAATCCAACTGGCTCGACCGAAAGCGAACGGAATCGCCGCAAGACCAGTCAGAATCTAAAGGCAAGGGGATCAGAACCGGATGGCAACGACGAAAACCGACCCTAAGCTGGCCGTGGCGGCCAACGGCGCAAAGAAATCCAAGTATTATGAAGGACTTACACCCGATCAGCTGATCGCGGCCTATCGCTACATGTACACCTCGCGGCGCATCGACGACCGCGAAATCCTGCTCAAGCGCCAACAGAAGATCTATTTTCAGATGTCCGGCGCAGGACACGAAGCCATCGGCGTGGCCGCCGGGCTCGCTCTCAAATCCGGATACGACTGGTTCTATCCCTATTATCGCGATCGGGCGCTGTGCCTCACCCTCGGCGTCGAGCCTTATCAGATGTTTCTGCAGGGCGTCGGCGCAGCCGATGATCCAAGCTCCGGCGGACGCCAGATGCCTTCGCACTGGAGCTATCCGTCGCTGCACATCGTGACCCAATCGTCACCCACCGGTTCGCAGATTCTGCAGGCGGTCGGTTGCGCGGAAGGCGGACGCTATCTGGCGCGCCATCCGAAGTCCGCCGAAGTTCCTGCGATCCGGGATGAGGGACTATCGCCAGTTCAAGAATGTCAGCTTTCAGGGCGACGAAGTCACCTACGTTTCTCTCGGCGACGGCACTTCGAGTGAGGGCGAATTCTGGGAAGCGATGAACGCAGCCGCGCTGGAGAAGCTGCCGGTTATCTTCTGCGTTGAGGATAACGGCTACGCGATCTCTGTGCCGGTGGAAGTGCAGACGGCCGGCGGCAGTATTTCGCGCCTGGTTTCCGGCTTCCCAAATTTTCATTTTGAAGAAATTGATGGCACGGATCCGGTAGCGAGCTACGCCGCACTCAGCCGCGCCGCGAAATATTGCCGCGAAGGTCACGGCCCGTCATTTGTGCATGCGCACGTGATCCGTCCGTATTCGCATTCACTTTCGGACGATGAACGACTCTATCGTCCTGACAGCGAGCGCGAGCGCGATGCGCAGCGCGATCCCGTCAGCCGGACGCAGATGTTCCTTTTGCGCGAAGGTATTCTCGATGACAAAGGGATCACGCAACTCGAGAAGCAAGTAGAAGCGGATCTGCAAGTCCGCGGTTGACCGGGCGCTCGAGGCGCTGCCGCCGGCTCCCGAATCTGTGACGACGTTCATTTACTCGCCTGATCTCGATGTCACATCTTCGACCTTCGAGACCCAGCCGGCCGCGCAGGAGCCTTCGTCCGACGCCAAGAAGCCCGCTGCGAAAACCATGGCTGACCTGATCACTGGGACGCTGCGCGATGAAATGAAGCGCGACGAGCGGATCGTAATCTTCGGCGAAGACGTTGCCGACTGCAGCCGGGAAGAATATCTGAAGCAGAAGCTGGTGAAAGGGAAGGGCGGCGTCTTCAAGCTGACCTTCGGGTTGCAGTGTGAGTTCGGCAACGACCGCGTGTTTAACTCACCGCTCGCGGAAGCCGCGATTGTGGGGCGCGCCACGGGCATGGCCACTCGCGGATTGAAGCCGGTGATCGAGATTCAGTTCTTCGATTACATATGGCCCGCGATGATGCAGATTCGCGACGAACTCAGCGTGATCCGCTGGCGCTCGAACAACGGATTCTCATGTCCTCTGGTGATCCGCGTCGCTATCGGCGGATACCTGACTGGCGGCGCCATCTATCACTCGCAATGTGGTGAGAGCATCTTCACGCATATGCCCGGCCTGCGGGTCGTGTTCCCATCGAATTCGCTGGATGCTGCTGGACTGTTGCGTACCGCGATCCGTTGCGACGATCCGGTGTTGTTCCTCGAGCACAAGCGCCTGTATCGCGAGTCCTACGGGCGCGCGTCATATCCCGGACCGGATTACATGATTCCGTTCGGCAAGGCGAAGATTGTGCATCCGGGCACGGACTTGACCGTGATCACTTACGGCGCCGTTGTGCCGCGCGCGCTGCAAGCCGCACAAAAGCTTGAGCGCGAACAGGGCGTCAAAGTCGAATTGATTGACCTGCGCAGCTTAAATCCGTTTGATTGGGACACGATTGCCGAATCAGTCGCGAAGACCAATCGCGCGCTGGTGGCGTACGAAGATACGTTGAGCTGGGGCTACGGAGCCGAAATCGCGGCTCGCATCGCCGACAAGCTTTTCGATCAGCTCGACGCTCCGGTTCGCCGCGTCGCCGCCAAAGACACCTTCGTCGCGTACCAGCCAATCCTGGAAGACGCAATTCTTCCTCAGCCGAACGACCTCTACTTGGCGATGAAGGAACTGGCGGAGTACTGATCAGCGAGTAGTGATAAAGTGGCTTGAAAAAAAGGCGCCACGGATTAACGGATCTTCACCGATAGGTCTTTGTTTGGGTTTATCCGTGACGATCCCTGAATCCGTGGCGTTTTTGCTTATTCCCCAAAGAGCATGCTGTAGATGCCGCCACCGAGCGCGCCCCCGATAAGCGGGGCCACCCAGAACATCCACAACTGTTGCAGGCCCATCCACCGGCGAAAATCGCTGGACCGGTGCTGCGCGCCGGATTCACCGACAAATTGGTAACGGGGATGCCGACCAAGTGAATCAACGTCAGGCACAGGCCGATCGCGATCGGCGCGAATCCTTGCGGAGCGCGCTTATCGGTTGAGCCCATGATGACGATCAGGAAAAATGCTGTAAGGACGACTTCAGCGACAAAGCCGGCCAGCAAGGAATATCCCTGCGGAGAATGCTCTCCGTAACCGTTGGAGGCAAAGCCCGCATGCAGCAGCGAAGGTCGGAATGCCGCTGGCTATGATGTAGAGAATTCCAGCTGCTGCAATCCCTCCCACGACCTGGGCCACAACGTACGGCAGCAAATCGGAGGCGGGGAATCTCTTGCCCGCTACGAGGCCGACACTGACCGCGGGATTCAAGTGGCAGCCCGAGATATGGCCGATGGCGAACGCCATGGTCAGAACTGTGAGCCCAAAAGCCAGAGCGACGCCGGCGTATCCAATGCCGACGTTGGGCACGCCCGCGGCCAGAACGGCCGAGCCGCATCCTCCGAAGACGAGCCAGAATGTTCCGAAAAATTCGGCTGCAGCGCGTTTACCGATTGGCATGGTCGATCTCCCTCGGTTGCTGAATTGTCAAAACGTGAGATTGGGACTTAACACCTGGGAGGCAAGAGCGTAGCACAGCGAACTACGAATCAGAAAGTGGGGGCGTGTGGGGAGCCATTGGTCAACGGCGAAATTCCTGGTCGGTGGTTACGAACGCTTTTCCGGCAAGTGAAAGCGGATTGTTCGTTTTTTAGCGGAATGCTAGGCTCCAGAGGTGGGTTCCGCGTACGTCAATCCGGTGAAATCGAAGCTGACGGGGCAAGGCCGCGTCGCGCAATGGCTGCAGACTGCGACGGCCGAAGTTTGGGTCAAATTCCTTCTCGCGTTGGTAGGGCTGGGACTGGCTTTTGGCGCCGCATTGTTCTCGACCGTGTCGCGCGACGCCGGGAACGTCTGGGCTACCGTTGTGCTGGCGTCAACTTCACTGGTGTTGGCGACGCTTGTGGGATTGGTTACCGTTCCTTATCTGGCGCGCCGGGTTGCGGTGGAACGGCTGCGCGAATCGTTTGACTACGACGTCACTAAAGCCGGCATTGGATATGTGCTGGTCACGCTGGTCATCGGAATCGCAGCCCTGAACACGGGCAACAATCTGCTTTACATCATTGTCGCGGCCATGCTGGCGTCGATCCTGGTCTCCGGATCTGTTTCCGCCTGGGTGTTGCGTTACCTGGAACTTGATGTCCAATTGCCTGAACATGTGTTTGCCGGACGCCCCGTCGTTGGGCGGATTGTGGTGCGCAACCCGCGGCGCGCGCTACCCGCGTTTTCAGTGCGCGTGGTCTCGACGCACAAGCGGAAAAAGAAGACTTCAAAACAATGGAAGTGGGAAGCCACAACGTTCGCATTTCCATTCAACCGTCCGGCAGAACAGCAGTGGCTGCGCTTGCCGGACCGGCGATTGCGCCGCGTGACAATTTTGCCTCCGCCGCCGGGAATTTTTCAGGGGATGGCGTACTTTCCTTTTGTTCCTCCGCAATCCGATATGTCGGCTGATCTCGAATTGAAGTTCGACCAGCGTGGATGTTATCGCGAAGACAGTTTCGGACTTGCAACGCGCTTTCCCTTTGCTCTTTTCACCAAGACACGACACGTTGCGCTGCCGAGGGAAGTGCTGGTGTATCCGCGGATTGAGCCAACCGACGAAGTGATGGAGATTCTGCCGGTGGTTCGAGGCGATTGGGAGAGCTTCATTCGCGGCCGTGGATCGGAGTTGTATCGCATTCGTGAATACATGCCGGAAGATTCTGCGCGGCATGTGGACTGGAAGGCCACGGCGAAATCCGGTTCGCTTAAAGTGCGCGAGTTTGCGCGCGAGGATGAACGGCGGATCTGCATTTTCTTCGACAATCCCGCATGCGGAGCGATCACAGAGCGGGACTACGACAAGGCAGTCGACCTGACTGCTTCGCTGGCCTGGCATTTCTCCACGCAAGAAGCGGAAGTCTCTTTCGTCGTGCCGGGACATCCGCGCACACGGGATATCCACGAATTCCTTGCACGGTTAGCGGTGATTGAGCCAACGAATGGCGCGGTGTCGAGCGATGCTTCACAAAATTCCGAGCGCCCCGGAAGATTCTTTGCGCGCATTGAATTTGGGGGCATCCGATGAATACAACATCGTCATAACTGCGCGCCCGCGCGGAACGGTACCAACGGCATTATGGAATTCTTCGTACTTCGTGTTTGCGGCCGAAGCTGCGGCGCGCCGCGCTAACTGATTCCACCGCTCCCGATTCGACACTAATTTCTTTCCTGACAACCTTTTTGTCTTTTCTTTCCTCTTCGACTTGGGCATATACTCGCGCCCCGTTAGAGGCTTTTGGATCGTCTCGGACCGTCAACGCCAGGAGGTGTCAGATGCGTATCTGCGACTTGATCAAAGATCAGGACACATATCAGGCTGAACTCAGCGACACCGTGCTGGAAACCGTACGCGCCATGGTGGAACGAAACATCGGCGCGGTACCGGTTCTGCACAACGGTCACATCGTTGGCATCTTCTCCGAGCGCGATCTGATGCGGCGAGTCGTTGCGGAAGGCCGCGATACACGCTCAACCTGCCTGGCCGAAGTGATGACCGACGATCCTCTCACCATCAGCACAGGCGAAGACCTCGAAAACTGCCTGGCGCTGATGCGTCGGCACGGTTTCCGCCATTTACCCGTTTGTTATGAGGGACATCTGGTCGGCATGGTCTCGCTGCGGGACATCCTGCTTCACGATCTGGACGAGAAGGATGACGAAGTTCGGATGATGCGCGCCTACATCCATTCGACGCCGGACGCCTAATCACAGAAGCCAAGGGCCGAGGCAAAAACCTACTTAGAATGGCGCGAAGTCCTGCATAATCAAGGACCTAGCCTTCCTCACTGGATCCTTTCCCTATCATCTAGCACGAAGGTAACTTGCCCCCAAGTTCAGGGGACGGTAACGTTACTTTGGATTACTTGGGTGCATTGAACATTGGTTCGTCAACGTCTACCTTGGCATTAACGAGTATTAATACCTCGAGAGGATTGCCGGACCTTGCGCCATGGGCGTAGCCAAGCCGTCGACTGCGCCGCAGAGCTTGTATGAGCGAGAACCTTAAGCTGTTCTATTACGTGCTCTGGATTGCGCATCCTGTTCTGGAGGTGGCGATCTGCCTCCTCATGCTTCGGAGCGGATTGCTGCGTCCCTTCAAGTTCTTCTTCGGCTACATTGTCACCCAGATTCTTGACCTTTGCCGTTGTCTTTCCGGCTTACGTCTGGCGCAGCTACAGTGCCGCTTTCTACCTGGCTTCTGGGTCTGCAACGCGATCAGCGTCACCTTCGGATTCCTCGTGATTCATGAGGTTTTCGTTGATGTGTTCCGGCTCTTTCACACGCTGAGGGACCTCGGCACAGTTCTCTTCAAATGGGCCGGACTGGTCATGCTTCTGGTAGCCGGCGTGGTTTCGGTTTCGACCGATTCGTCCCAAATGTCGCCGTGGATGCAGGCGATTGTGACTTCGCAACGCTGCATGCGCATCATTCAGGTGGGAATGGTGCTGTTCCTGCTTTTCTTCGCCCACTATGTGGGCGTGAGCCGCAAGCAACATAGCTTCGGCATCGCTCTTGGGTTTTGGATCCTTTGCCGTGATTGAGCTGATCCTGATCTGCTCGTGGGTGGGAAACCATCTGACCGGGCCGTGGATGAGCCTGGCCAACATGGCCGGCTACAACGCGAGCCTGGTGCTATGGCTGAGTTATGTGGCCGTGAAGCGACCGACGCGGGATGGAAGTCTTTCGCTCCTGCAGCCGCAGCGATGGGAGCAAAGCCTCACCGACATCCATCACCCGCTTCCGGCAGATTCTCTGATTCCCATGTTTGAAGGGATGGTCGACCGCGCCCTTTCAAGGACGCAGGATCCAGTCACGACATCAAGCCGCGCCAACGGAGCTGCTGCCGGCCAGAGCGCTGGGAGCTCTCCTTCCTACGAAATCCCGGTCGCTCCTACCCGCTACAAACCGTAGAATTCCTCTCTTCAGTCCGGCGATCCCTCATCGGCGCACATCTTCGGCTTGTCCGGAAATCGTAAAGGCCTGCAAAACGGCAGACTTGCCTGGAACCATCCCGTGGCCAAACTATTTTTGTAAAGTAATTCTTTCGGAATTCACGCTAACGAAATAGAGAGCAGAGATCGTGGGCGCCGAAAGTGGCAAACGATTGCAGAATTGGTGAACGGAAGCGTCAGAAAAGTGCAAATTTTTTGCACATTGGGGTTGACACGTGCCCTATAATGCGGCTCCGCATGGAAGGGGTCTTTTCGAAGGCTTCAAGATGCGGATATAGGAGACGAACCCATGAAACGTACAGTCAGGATAGTTGTCCTGATGGTAGGACTTGTGGGCACATTCATCGCAGCAGCCGTCCAACAGGTTCCCGCCGCGGACGGCGGCCCGCTTTTCCTGTGCCCACCGAGACAACCAAACTGCAGATCTAGCCTGCCGGTAGTAAATCGCACTCTCGGCATGACCGCAACGTCACTAAAGTAACCTCGGGTAACTTTAGGTAACCTGTAATCTAGGCCGAAAAAGGGCTTGCAATCTTCGGGCTGACCGGACTCATACTAACCGGCCAGCCCTCATTTTTTGTCTCGGGTAGATACTGTAGTCGACTTAATCCCCCATCCGACAGTGCTTTACGAAGATCCAAAGAATTGAAAACAGGAGGCTTACAGCTTGAACCGGAGCAAATGACGGCAAACGACGGGCCGCGTTCACCTGTGGAAGATTGGGAATCGTCTCTGCGAGAACGGGCGGCAGATTTTGCGCGACCGCCTGGTTGGCCGCGAGACGCAACGTGCTTTTGCCAAATGAGAACGGGGCAACCGCTGCTGCGTAAAGATCCTTTGCATTTTCCGCATCAGAATCGCCTTCGATTACTACGACCTGCAGCGGGTCTTCCAGGAAATGGGCGGCCGCAATGCCGAATGTTGCCGCAAAAGATTCCGAACTGCTCGGCGACGCCGGCAAAAGTCTCGAGCGTTTGTTCGGCCTTGTCACGGTAGCTCGCGTCGCCTGTGAGGTGGTGCAGACGGATCAGCGCGATTGCCGCCATCGGATTGCCAGCTGGCGTTGGGGAATCCTGCAGGGGCTTCCGCGGCGTCGAAAGGACGCCCAATTTCGCCCCATCGGCGGCGGTTCGCTGTCGAAAAAACCTCCTGAGGTTGCGTCGAAGAAGCGCGCAATCATAGCGTCGGTAATATTGCGTGCAAAGCGGAAGTAGCTGAGGTCAGCGGTAGATTCGTACGCATCGAGGCATGCGAGCGCGGTGAATGCGTAATCATCAAGCATCCCCGGAACATCGCGAAGCTCAGCATTCGGATCTGAATACGACTACGACGTGCATCAGTATCGGATTCGCGCCGGGATGCTGACGAGTTTCGCCACGCCTCGCTGAGGACGCGATCGAGTGTGCGCAACGCAAAATGCCGGGCGCCATCCATTTGCAGCACGCGCGCCGCGTCGAGATATGCCGATATGCATAACGCATTCCATCCGACATAAACCGTTTTGTCGACGTAGGGAGTCGTGCGCAACAGACGGGCGGCGTACATTTTTTTCTTCGCGGAAGCCAGCAAGTTCTGTCACGCGTTCTGGCGACAAGGTTCATCCGGCGGGCGATTTCTTCGACCGACGCTCGAACGAATAGCACATTCTTGGCGGGATTGTGATGCATCTCGCCGATTTCATTGATGTCGTAATGCAGTGCCGCGACCTGTGCTTCTTCCGGCGTGAGGACGGCGCGCGCTTCATCAATCGTCCAGGTGAAGTAATCGCCGTCGTCATCCATGGAAATGTCGGCGTCCTGCGAGGCGTAAAATCCTCCACGCTCGCGATCGCTGAGCCACTCATCCATCCAGCGAATGATGTCGCGCGCCACGTCGGCGAAAAATGAATTGCCCGTCGCCTGATATGCGTGAACGTATGTCTTCAGCAATTCCGAGTTGTCGTAGCACATCTTCTCGAAATGCGGCACCACCCAGCGTTCGTCGACAGAGTAGCGATGGAATCCGCCAGCGAGTTGGTCGTAGACGCCGCCGCGGGCCATCTTCTCGAGAGTCGTGACAACGACGTTCGCAACTGCTCTGTGTCCTCTGGAGTTGCTACCTTGTCCGAGCCGCTCGCCGCAGCCGCGCGTGCATATCGTTCGATCAGCAAGTCGAGCTGCAGACGGATGCGGAAATTTCGGAGCCTGCCCGAAGCCTCCGTTCCTCGCATCAAACATTTTCAACGCGGATTCCTGAACGATCGGTGATCGCCGCCAGCGAAATACGTCCGCTTCGCCCCGCGAACGACTCTGCCTGCGCGATTGCCGACTCGACCATCGTGGCCTGCTCGACGATGTCGCTGTTCTTTTCCTTGTAGGCGTTGGCGATGCTAAGCAGAACGCGGCGGAAGCTGGGACGCCCGTATCCATCATTCGGCGGAAAATAGGTCCCGCCATAAAATGGCTTGCCGTCGGGAGTGAGAAACGCGGTGAGGGGCCATCCGCCTTGTCCGCTGACCGCTTGGACTGCGGCCTGGTAACGGCTGTCGATATCGGGGCGCTCGTCGCGGTCGACCTTCACGGCAACGAAGTGCTCATTCACGATTTCCGCGATGGCGGGATCTTCGTAAGATTCGCGGTCCATGACGTGGCACCAATGACACCAAACCGCGCCGATGTCGAGCAAGCATCGGCTTGTTCTCGCGGCGCGCTTCCGCGAATGCCTCTTCGCCCCATTCATGCCATTGGACGGGCTGGTGCATCGCCGAGCGCAGATAGGCGGAAGCTGCGCGGGAAAGGGCATTCAAGGCGGCTGTAGTCATAGTCATCCCAGTCTAATGCCTCTGGCATCGATGTGCCCGGTGACGCATTCTGCAGTTCGCTATCCGAAATTTTCGAGCGATTGCCACGTTCCGGTCACGTTCTCCGGTGACCCGAATCACCGAAAAGTGGCGAATCACAGTGAGAGCATTCCAATATTCCCCGCCGCAGCTGGCGACGGGATTCTGACAGCACTCATTGTCAGTTGAGGCCATAAGCGCGAGTTCCGTGAACTCGCGGTCTAAAGTGCCCCGGCGCGATCCCTAAAAATTGCGCCGGATCTTTAGCAGGTGGAAATCGAGAAATCGAAGTGAGCTGGCGGATGTGCCGGCTGATCACCAGTAGTGATCAGCGCAGAGAAGTTGGCGAAGGTTCAGTCCCAGGTGGCAAAGGAGAATTCAGATGAAACAGGGCCTGCGAAATAATCTTAAGAAGTTCGGATTCATATTTGCATTCGTAAGCCTGGTCGGGTTCGGCTCGGTCGTAGCATTTGGCCAAGCCATCGACGGTAGCGTGGTCGGCACTGTGATCGATTCTCAGGGCGCCGCTGTGGTGGGAGCCGAGGTCACCGCGACCAGCTTAGCCACTGCGATAGTCGCTTCCACTCAGACGGGCGGGACAGGAGAGTATCGATTCGACCACCTGGCGGTGGGCACTTATCGAATCACCGCGAAGGCTGCTGGTTTCAAGACGATCAATGAGCAGGTCGATGTGGAAGTGAGCAAAACTTCGACTCGCAACTTGAGCTTAACTCCTGGTGCGACGACCGAAACGGTGGAAGTCTCCGGGGTTCCCCCAACGCTGGATACGACGACGGCTCAGATCCAGTCGACATACGAAGTCAGACAGACGCAAGATCTGCCGACTGCCTCGGTGGGATTGGGTGTGCTGAACCTTTCATTGTTGCAGGCAGGTGTAGGCAGTTCGGGCGGGCTGGGAGCGGGAACCGGACCCAGCATCGGTGGCCAGCGCCCGCGAGACAACAACTTCGAAATCGAAGGCACGGATAACAATGACAAGTCCGTCACGGGCCCTCTTATCTATGTGCCGAACGACGCCGTGCAGAATTTTTCCGTTTTGCAAAACCAGTTCAGCCCCGAATTTGGGCACTCCAACGGCGGACAGTTCAACACGATCGTGATCGGTGGGACCAACGATCTTCACGGACGCCTCTACGAATATTTTCAGAACCGGAATCTGAATGCGCTCGACACGTCTCTTTCGAACCAGGGAATCGATAAACTGCCGCGCTATGACAACAATCGTTTTGGCGGACAGCTCGGCGGCGCGCTCATCAAGAACAAGCTTTTTTACTTTGTGAACTTCGAGTACAACCCGATAGGGGAAGCTTCGTCCTCGGGTTCGGTTGTATGTGCTCCAACCTCGGCGGGATATTCCACGCTGCTGGGAATTCCGGGAGTGTCGGCGAGCAATGTGCAAGGCCTGCAAACTTACGCGCAGGCACCCGCGGCCGATACCACCGGCGCTTGCAACGCGATTCAGGTCAGCGGCGACCAATGTCAAACCGGCATTCTGCCGATCATCGCACCGAACTACAACAACACGAGAGCGCTTGGTCACTTCGATGGACTACAACCTCAGCGATCAAAGACCAGATTCGTGGCCGCTACATTTACAACAAGGTGGTGACGCTCGACAATCTGGCGCAGCTGGGCACGTTCTTTACGCCGTTCCTGCAGCCCTATCACCTGGTCTCTCTGAGCGAATATCACACGTTCTCGGCGTCCTTTAGGCAACGAGCTTCGCCTGGGATTCACCCGGACGGCGCAGAACTACACGCTTCCGGGAGGTTCGCTGGCGAAATTTCAGAACCTGGATGCATTTCCGAACCTCACGATCGACGACTTGGGGAAATTGGACGTTGGTCCGGACGAGAACGCTCCGCAGTACGCGATTCAAAACAACTATCAACTTGTGGACAACGTATCGTGGGTCAAAGGAAATCACACGCTGAAGTTTGGAATCGAAGGCCGCAAAAATATCTCGCCGCAGAAATTCATCCAACGTTCTCGGGGCGACTATGACTGGACCACCCTGCAGGGCTTTGCGCTTGACGAAACGCCCGATCACATCGCAGAACGCAGCTTTGGCAGTGCCGGCTATTCCGGCGACCAGTATGGAATCTCCTGGTTTGCCAATGATGTGTGGAGGCTCCGGTCGAACCTGAGCCTCAACATGGGTCTGCGCTACGAGTTCGCCAGCACGCCTTATGGGTGGACGCAGCAGTCGCTGAACAGCGTGGCCAATGTACCGGGCCTGATTACGTTTGCCTCGCCCGCGTCACCGAAGAAGGATTTCATGCCGCGTCTCGGATTTGCCTACTCTCCGGGAAGGAGCGGTAATACTTCGGTTCGTGGAGGATTCGGCCTTGGTTACGACGTGCTCTACGACAATATCGGAACGCTGGCACGGCCCCCGCAGATCGGGTCCACCGTCGATTGCCCCGGAAACGCGGCCTGCCCGGCGGGCGGCTTCTTGGCGAACGGCGGAATTCCTCCGCAAAACCTAAGCGGCATTTCGGTGCTGGATCCGGCGACGGCGAGAGCGAATACTTCCTCGTTCCTGCCGGCACGGATCAAGTATCCGTATGCGGAGTCGTGGAACCTTGGTGTGCAGCATGTTTTCAAGCAGGACTACACGCTCGACGTTCGATACGTGGGAAGCCGCGGTATCGACTTGAACGTGCAGAGCCGACTGAATTTCGTTCCAGGTGTTACGGCGGCGACTGCGAGTTCCGACGTACATCCAAGCCCCAACGCAGGGAACCGTTAATGGCTTGACGAACGCATGGGCGCAGTGCGATCCGACGCAAATCGTCACGGTCAAAGGATTGGCAGTTTGCCAAGGAATGGCGCTGAGCAATGGCGGGCTAGGAGACGCCCCCGGAACGCTGGCGATTCGGCTACAACGATACCGGCGTGCCTCCGGGCGGAGGATACGATCCCGCGTACCTGAATGCCGGATTTTCCTCCGCGATCACCGCGTACGAGCCTTGGGGAGCTTCGACCTATCACGGACTGCAGACACAACTGAACCGGCGCTTCAGCCACGGCCTGCAGTTCCAGGCGGCTTATACGTGGAGCCACACCATTGACAACAGCACCGCCGATTTTCATTCGACGGATATCTCTCCCCGGCGTGCCCAGGATTTCAGGGACATGTCCGCAGAGCGCAGCAATTCGATTCTCGACCACACGCACCGGATCACGATCACGACGATTTACGATGCTCCGTGGTTCAAAGGCAATTCGAGCTGGCTGAAGAAAAACGTACTTGGGAACTATGAAGTTGCTCCCGTGTACACCTACGAATCTGGGCAGTGGGGCACGGTGCAAAGCGGCGACGACGCCAATCTGAACTACGACGCGGCAGGCGACCGCGCGATCTACAATCGCCGCTGGACGGAAGGGAACAGGAAGCGACGTCCTCGGCCTGGTTGCGACTTCGGGTCCGCAGGCAGGTAACATCGTGGCCTATCAAGCGGTCGATCCTACAGCGCAATACATCGTGGCGCAGATGGGAACGATCGCGAACCTCGAGCCGCAATACCCTGAGGACGCCGCCCATCAATAACTGGGATATCACGGTAATGAAACACCTGGCCGTAACCGAACGGAGTGAAGCTCGACTTCATGGCCCAGGCTTTCAATTTGTTCAACCATCCGCAGTGGGTCACGGGGTCGATCAACAACGTGAATCAAATCGGAGATACCGGCGCGGTGCTGAACTACTTCACGCCCAACGCCGCCAGCTTTAACAATGCGAAGGCAACATTCGCCAGCAACGCCCGCACGATGCAGTTGGGAATGAAGTTCATTTTCTAGATTGGAACGGATTCAACTTGAAGGGGAGGCTCGGTTTGAGCCTCCCCTTTTTGTTAAGAATCTTCGTGCCCTGGCAAGGCCATGATCCGCGCCGGATTTCTATCTCGGACCATCGGCGATCGAGGCTCGAAGCGCTTTCGTTACTTCGCCTGCGATGTCGTCCTGGACCATCAACCTGTCATCGAACGGGCGGTCATAAGTTTCGGACCAGACAACGTAGCCGTTGTCCGCACGCACCAGTCGCGCGGCTACACGGAGGCGACTCGCCGGACTTGCGCACGCTTCCGTCCACGATGTAGGAGACGCTGAGAGTCTTGGCGATATCGGCTATCGGAACCTGCTTGTCTTTAAAGTAGAACGACGAGGTCGGAGCCGCGACTTGAAGCCCTTGAATTTTGCTGAACTTGTCGATCAGTTCTTCAGTCATGCCGTCAGCAAAAGTTTCCTCATGCATTCCGTCCGTAAGATCAAGAAAGGGCAACACGGCGATGGATTTTGCGGGCCGCGCAGCGAGGGCCTGAGAGACCGAGTGCCCGCCTCTCGTGACTTTGGAATACACGAGGAAAGTCACAACGAGCGCGAGGCAAGCCGCGAGACCTCCGGTCCACAGGAATCTTGTCTTTGTGCGTCGACTAGGCGAGGGTGTAGCGATTTTCGAATCTAGGTTCGTCGTTTCGACCGAGAGATCCGCCCAGGGACTGACCGTGGCGACCATCCGATAGCCCAGTCGGGGAATGGTCGCGATGTAGGTGGGATTCTTGGGATCATCCCCGAGCGTGCGGCGAAGAGACGCCACGGACTGATATACCGAGTCTGAACTGACGTTGACTCCGGACCAGACCTGGTTAATCAAGTCATCGATGCTGACGATCTGTCCGGAATGTTCGGCGAGACAGAGCAGCAACCTAAGCGTTCGTGCCTCGAGCCTGACGGCTTCGCCATCGCGTGAAATCTCGCCGGAGTTCGGGTTGACCCGCCATTCGCCGACCCGAAGCACTGTGTTGGTTAGGCGTTCCATAAAGGCGGCAATTGAGGGTTGATCCCGTGGGAAATGCGAGTTTTGATTCTACCAACACCCCCGTGACCCGTCGGCGTTCGATATCGCCGTACATTTTCAGAACAATTCAGAATCTTTCAGGAAGAACTCAGGACTTCTCCAGCCGATTCGCCTATGGTCCGATTTTCTGAATTGGATGCAAAACCTGGAAGCGAACGATTAAGAGGACACTGGTATGACTGGAGATTTTGTAACGCGATCGGGAAGCTGGACTCCGCAAATTGGGACCGCCGGCAAGAACAACGTTCTTTTGGCGATTGGAGCGGGCGGCTTGATTGCTGGAGCTTTGGACCTGACTCAAGCGTGCGTTCTTTTCGGTTGGGACATTCCGCGCGTGATTGCTGCGGGACTATTGGGCAAGCAGGCTATCCAGGGAGGCGCCGCGACCTACGGTCTCGGAGTATTCCTTCACTTTTTTATTGCCTTGTCATTCGCGGCGTTTTACTACGCGGCCAGCCGCCGATTGGTATTTTTGGTGGAACATCCGCTGGTGTGCGGATTGTTCTATGGCGCGGCGGTTGAGGAGGTGATGAATCTGGTGGTTCTGCCACTCTCCGCGCTGCACGCGCGCGGCCCATATGAACTTCACGACCTCATACTGGGATTGGCGGTGCACATGGTCGTCATCGGCCTGCCGATTGCATACAGCGTCCGGAGATTCGGAAGATCAGCGTAATTCCGCTTGGCCTCACCTGGAAATTCAGAAGGTTCGCCATTTCAGTTCGTTAGTGTTTTGGCAATCTTGCAATACAGGTCAATCGATTCGTGCAGTTGCCGCTTCTCGATGAATTCGCCCTTCGGTGTGGGCGACGTGAATCGATCCGGGACCGATCAGCAGCGGTTCTCCCCAGTTGGTTAGCTTCGGAATGTCTGTGGTGAATGCGGCGATCATCGTCGGCAATCCATCCACCGTGCGGAATCTTAGGAACGGAAGTTCCAAGGGAAACGTGACTTCGACTTCGTCGCCGGCAGAGGCGACAATCTGCTTCCGCAAATCATCGGACGGTCCCACAAGGCGATAAAGCAGGTCGGCGTGAGCGTAATCCGGAATTACGTTGGGGGCTCGCCCGCCTTCAATCAGGCCGATGTTCAATGTGCAAGGACCGACTTCGGGATTCGAGGGAAGCTTCATGGCGCGCAGGCGAGACAATGCCGGAATCAGCTTGTCGATGGCCGATTCACCGAGTTCGGGATATGCCGAATGCGCCATTCGTCCCTTCGCAGTCACTTCTGCGCGAAGGGTTCCCTTCGAAGCGAGAGCGATTCGATTCTCGGTCGGTTCGCCGTTCACGAGAAATTTGCAGCTTGCAGGGGCATGATCATTTGCCACTTTGGCGCCTAAGCTGTCCCGCTCTTCTCCGACGACGAACAACAGTCCGACATGAATGTTCAGGGTGCCGCAAGCGTTCGGCAGCAGCCACCTGGGCAGCGATGATGCCTTTGGCGTCGCACGATCCGCGCCCGTAGATGCGTCCTGCGTCCTCCGAAGACGGAATGAACGGGGGCACGGTATCCATGTGAGTTGAAAAAACGACGTCGGGGTTGGGGGCGTCTTCTGAAGTTGCGTAAACGTTGAAACGATTGCCCTCGACGGGCATCTTTCGGGCCTGGTAACCCAGCCTGCAAAGTTCGCCGAAAAGATAGTTTCCGACGGCGGCTTCGTTGCCCGTGATCGATTCGATGTCCACGAGCTGACGGGTGAATGTAACGGCATCCATGGAGGAGAGAATAGCAGAGCGGGGAAGACGATTCGGTGCACGCATCCGACTTTGAAACTCGTTTGCCGTCATGCTCCTGAGGCGCATTGTGTAATCTTGATAGGTGATCCCTACGCCTTCATCGATACGATCGCTGTTCCTCGATGGTCCAGCCGGACGTCTGGAAGCGCTGTTGAATGCCGGTGCGAATAACGCCTACGCACGCGGCGCTAGTGTGTCATCCGCATCCGTTGTTTGGCGGGACGCTGCACAACAAAGTGGTGTTTCACACGATGAAGGCCTTGAGCAGCTTCGGATTTCCAGTGCTGCGATTCAACTTTCGCGGCGCAGGGCTGAGCCAGGGCGAACACGATTTGGGCAATGGAGAAGTCGAGGACGTCCGAACGGCGCTCGATTGGCTGGACAACGAGTTTCATCTCCCCATGATTTTCGCAGGATTCTCTTTTGGTGCTGCGGTTGGACTGCGGGCATCGTATGCGGATCCCCGCGTGCAGGCTCTGATCGGAGTTGGAACTCCCGTTGGGCCGGTTGCGGCCGACTCAGAAGTCCCACGCGAATACACATTCGAGTTTCTGCGCGACTGCACCAAGCCGAAGCTTTTTGTGAGCGGGGCGCGCGATGAATTCGGACCACGCGCAAAACTCGATTCGTTGATCGCATCGGTCGCGGAGCCGAAACAGCTGGTTGTCATCGAAGGCGCCGATCACTTCTTTGAAGGGCGCTTGCGCGAACTGCGCGAGGCAATCGAGAAGTGGGTGGGAGAGGTTGTCGGCTCTCGGCCTTCCGCTCTCGGCCAATCCTGATTCGGGTCTCGCTGACTATCCGCCCGTTCCCGATAGCTGATCGCTGACGGTGCTCTTTTATAATCAATCCGCATGTCCGATCCCACGAGCGATTCGAAGTTCCGCGAGATGCGAGAGACAGCTCGCTCCATCTTTTTCAAATCGCTGGCAGAGGCGTCGATCGCCAAGGGCTTCGCAAAGCACGTTCACTGCGAAAGCGGCGTGCTGCGCATATGTGAAGATCTTTACGATCTCCATTCCTACTCGCGGGTGCTCGTCCTGTCGCTGGGGAAAGCGGGGCACACCATGGTCGAAGCGTTGCGGAACCAGGTCGGCGATTCGCTGGAAGGCATCGTTGCCAGCTCGGTCCAGCCGACATCGCAGGTACGGGGATTTCGATATTTTCACGGCGGTCATCCCACGCCGAATGAGGAATCCATTCACGCCGCGAGTGCGATGTTGCGTGCCCTTGAGTCGCAGACTGCTTCCTCGCTGGTGATTTTCATGATCAGCGGAGGCGGATCGTCGATCGTCGAGAAACCGATTGACGACGATGTTTCGCTGCCGGATTTAATAGCGACCTACCGGGCGCTAGTGCTGTCAGGGGCACCGATTGCGGAGATCAACGCTGTCCGCAAGCATTTGTCGGCGGTCAAGGGTGGACGACTGGCGACGGCAGCGTACCCGGCGCAGCAAGTCTCGTTGCTGGTGTCCGACGTGCCAGACAGCACTCCGGACGCGCTCGCCTCTGGCCCAACGATGCCGGACTCGACCAGCGTGGAGGATTGCTACCGCATCGCTGCGAAATACGATTTAGTGAAACAGTTTCCGCAATCGACGCGTGAATTGCTGGAGCACAGGGCACTGGACGAAACGCCGAAGGCGGATGATCCCGCATTTATTCGGGCGCGATGGTGGCCGGTGCTCTCGAACCATACGGCGATTGAAGAAGCGAGCGAAGCCGCAGAGCGGACGGGATTGATTGTTCACGTCGACAATTCTTGCGATGACTGGGACTACGAGAAGGCTGCCGACTACCTGCTGGCGAAAGTGCGGGAGTTACGAAAGCAATTTTCGCCGGTCTGTCTGATTTCGGGAGGCGAGGTTACGGTGAAAGTAACCAATGGCGGGATAGGTGGACGCAATCAGCAGTTTGCGCTGGCTTGCGCCGAGAAAATCGTCGGCGAGAACATCACTGTATTGAGCGCGGGAACGGATGGCGTGGATGGGAACAGTCCGGCGGCGGGTGCCGTGGTCGACGGCTCAACCGTTGCGCGGATAATTGAGAAGGGATTGGACCTGGCGGCATCGCTGAAAAAATTCGATGCCTATCGGTTGTTCAGTGCGATTGGGGACGCGATTGAGACTGGCCCCACGGGAAATAATTTGCGGGATGTGAGAATTTTGATCGCGGGTTGATGGAGGTTGATGGAACCGGTCAAGCGTTAGTTACTTTCTTAGTTTTGAAACACGATCAAGCGCAGGCTTCGCCTGTGCGGGACGACCGAAGCGGCCGTCCCTACACGAGCGGTTCTTGTTACGCGCTCTTCGGCATTTTTGCCATGGCTTCGTTCATCCCCTGCTTCATTTCCTCCAGGGACAAATCTTTGGTGTGAGTGGCGATCGACCACTTGTGGCCAAAGGGATCTTTCAAGCGGCCGTAGCGGTCTCCCCAGAATTGGTCCATGACCGGCATTTCAACTTGTGCGCCTGCCTTGACGGCACGGTCAAACGCGGCATCGACGTTGTCGACGTAAATGTGCAGTCCCATACTCGTACTGCCGCCAGACTCAGGAGCCAGCGCGCCGAAGTCGGGGAACTCGTCGGCGAGCATAACGATGGAATCTCCGATCTTTAATTCAGCATGCATGATCTTGCCATCCGGACCTTTCATCGCGCCTCGAGATTCGGCGCCGAAAGCCTTCGTGTAAAACTCAATCGCGCGCTCGGCGTCGCGAACCGTGAAGAAAGGTGTGATTGTGTGATAGCCCTCAGGAATAGGTTTTACGGACATGAAAATGCCTCCTAGGCTGGAATTTGCGGAACGCAGTGTACACCACTCGAGGGGTTCGCATTGTCACAATCGTTTTTGACCTGCGACCGCTACGACTTTGTTGCAGCTCAGCGGTATAAGGTGTTAGGCATTTCTCTTGTCTTCTCGTGAATGGCGAGACATCTTGTGTGTTTTTTGTTTTGTATAGCCGAGGTGCTTGGAGGCGCGAATGAGAAATCTGGGCTGGCTCTTCGTAATTGCAACCTGCATACCATCGGTGGGAGCACAACAGGCAACGGTCAAGCGCCTTGATGGCAGCGAAATCAGCGTCACCGAAATCGACCAGACGATGGCACGCCTGACAAAAGCTGCCGAAGTGATGGGCGCGGAAATCGCGATCATCAATGACGGGAAGATTGCATTTCAGAAAGGCTATGGATTTCGCGACAAAGAAAAAAATTTGCCGCTTACGGCAGATTCGGTGATATCGGCGGCGTCGATCTCGAAATCCGCATTCGGATATTTCGCGATGGAGTTAGTGGATCAAGGCGTTCTCGATCTGGACAAACCTGTCTACCAATATTTGCCCAAAGCGCTACCTGAGTACCCGAAGTATGCAGATCTCACGAATGATGAACGGTACAAGAAAATTACAGCGCGAATGCTGTTGAGCCATACCAGCGGATTTCCCAACTGGCGGGCGTTCGAGGACGACCGGAAGCTACATCTTCACTTCGAGCCCGGATCGAGGTACGCGTATTCGGGAGAAGGCATCGACCTGTTGCAACTCGTGGTCGAGACGATCACAAAAAAACCGCTGGAGGAGTCCATGCGAGAGCATGTCTTCCTGCCCCTCGGGATGAACCGCACCAGTATGGTTTGGCAACAACGCTTTGAAAGCGATTTCGCAAACGCCTATGACGAATACGGACGGTCACTCGGTCCGCATCGATGGACTCGCGCCGACGCGGCCGGTTCGATGCAAACGACGGCGGGCGATGTCGCGCGTCTTGTGCTTGCGGTAATGCAGGGAAACGAACTGAAGCAAAAGACGCGCGAGCAGATCACGACGCCGCAGATTCAGATCCATTCGAAGCACCAGTTTCCGTCGCTCAGCGAAGACACGACTACCGACAACGACGCCATCCATCTGAGCTACGGTTTGGCGTGGGGGCTCTACGAGAGTCCCTTTGGAAAGGCTTTCTTCAAGGAAGGACATGACGACGGATGGAGGAATTACGCTGTCGGTTTTCCGGGCAAAAGGATCAGGACTTGTCCTCCTGACAAACAGCAGCAACGGCGAAGGAATTTTCAAGGAAGTTCTGGAAACGCTGCTCAAGGACACTTTCACTCCCATCGAATGGGAAGCCTACACTCCGTACGATAAACTCCCGCCCCGACCAGCACTCAAACAGCACAAGCGGGTCGCTGTGGATGGGAAATCCCTCGACAGCTATGTGGGCCGGTACGGAAATCCTCCCGAACTTGTTCTGACTGTTCGGCGGGAGGGAGACCATCTTTCGATTCAGGAAAACGAAGAGCCGAAGCAAGAGTTGCTGCCGGAGAGCAACACGGATTTCTATTCGACCGCTTCCGACGAACCTTTGGACATTCGTGAAGGACGATGGCGAGAAAGTAACGAGCGTGACGTTGCATAGCGAAGGCAAAGACATGCCATTCAAACGAATCGAATAATTGGGTTCGGCGAGAACAGGTGATCTCAGAAGAAACGGGTGACGCCTTCCTCGAGTACGAGGACGCGGTCTTTGATTCCCGCTGCGTTGGCTTCCTGATCCAGTAACTGCAGAGGCTCTTCTACAGGCTCATGCGACAGGCGGAACGAGCCGTAGTGCATAGGAACCATCCAGCGGGATTTAAGATCGAGGAAGGCTTGAGTGGCGTCCGCGGGATTGGTGTGAACATTGCGGAACTGCTCAGGGTTATAGGCGCCGATTGGGAGCAGGGCAAGTTCGGGGGCGAGACGGCGGCCGATTTCTTTGAATCCGTTGAAGTAAGCCGTATCGCCTGCGTGGTAGACGGAATGCTTCCCGGCTTTCAGCACGAAGCCGCCGTAGCCACGATGAGAGTCTTTCAAGATGCGGGCTCCCCAGTGCCGCGACGGCACGTGAGTCACCGACAAACTGCCTTGGCGAAAACTCTTCCACCAGTCGAGCTCGATGATCTCCGAAAAGCCAAGGTCGGAGACGAGATCCGAAACGTGCGTCGGGATGACGATGGCGGGCGCGACGCCACGCTTTTCGAGGCTGTCGAGCACGATGGCGCGCAGCGATGGCCGATGCAGATGGTCAAAATGCGCGTGCGATACGAGAACCAGGTCAATCGGCGGTAAGTCCGCGACTCGAAGTCCAGGTCGGCGCAGCCGTTTCAGAACAAACAGCCACCGCGCAAAGTTTGGGTCGATCACAACACTCTTGCTGCCGATCTGCACGAAGAAGCTGGCGTGTCCGATAAAGGTGACACCCAACTCGCCGTTGGACGCGAGACGAGGCTTGTAAGTCTGACCACAACGCGGCGTGACGGCGGAGTGACGCACCAAGCGTCCGAACTGGGTAGCGCGCTTACGAAGGGCCGGATTGCGAAGCGTTTGTTTAATCATCGTGCTGCAGAGCCCGAAGATCGAAACTCAGATCTATTCCTATCGTATGCCTTCTCGCTGCCGAAACGGAGTAATCTTGGCGATGCAGCAGATATTTTTCCTTCCCTGACAATGTTAGATGAACGATCCCTGGATAGTGCTGCTTTTCATCCGTAACGAAGGTACGGGAGTAATTTACCGTGGTGATTCTGAAGCCATGACCCAGCGCTGCCAGCCGGTTGCAGGAGAGCCGGGATGAGATTCGAAACGGACCTGCTACAGTCAACTTCGCAATGTTCAATTGGGCTTAACTCTGGAATTTCGCGGCGCCCTTGCCGTGGCAAGAGAATTTCACGTCGCGATCTGATCAAAGCGACGCCCCATCCACAACCCACCAATCTTGCGGGGCGGTACCTGATTTTGACTCGTGTGCTCCTTCGCGAACTATACGGGATCGTTGGCACGAGAAGATCCAGCGGGATATTCGATGAAACAGCAGTCCCAGCTTGACCTTGAGCGAGTGGGTCATATTTAATCCGGAAAGTCCTCACGCGTACCCGTTCTCAAACATTGAAGGAGATTCTGCATGCGAGTTGCATTTCTGGGGTTAGGAATCATGGGCCAGTCGATGGCGACGAACTTGGTGAAGGCTGGCCACGAGGTGACGGTATGGAACCGCACTCCCGGAAAACTGGTGGAAGGCGCGGGAGTGGCTCCGACGCCTGCGGCAGCGGCTCAGGGCGCGGAAGTGGTGTGGCTTTGCGTGTCGGACACGGACGCCGTGCAAGACGTCATCTTCGGAAAAGAGGGTGCTGAGTCATCGCTCACCGAGGGAGTGATCGTCGCGGACTCGAGCACAATTTCTCCTTCCGCTACGACCAAGTTTGCCGAGAAGCTTGCGGCGAAAGGCGTCGCATGGGTTGACGCGCCGATGACGGGATCGAAGATCGGGGCGCGCGACGGAACCCTCGTATTTATTGTCGGCGGGGCCGAAGACAAGGTCGAGCGCCTCAAGCCGTTATTCGCCGCAATGGGCAAGAAGATATTTCGCATGGGCGAAACCGGGAAGGGCCAGGCGACAAAGCTGGCGATGAATCTGCAAATCGCGCTCATTTTTGAAGGCTTCGCTGAAGCGCTCACCCTTGCCACCAAACTCGGCGTCGACACGCAACAATTGTTATCGTTGATTGAAGCGACGATGGTTCGATCGGGAGTCGTGGACTACAAGGGACCGTTTATTCTGCAACGCGATTTCACTCCTAATTTTCCGCTACGTCTGATGCACAAGGACATCAAGCTCACGCTTGAAGCTGCCAAAGAAGCGCGCGTAAAGCTTCCTGCCCTTGAGACGGTCGAGGAGATTTACGAGATGGCCACCGAAGACGGCCACAAGGATTTGGACTACGCCGCTACGCTGACCCTACTGGAAAAGTGGGCAGGAGTGCAGGTGAAAGAAGGCCGCTTAGGACATCGCTCCGATGCCGAAAACGAAGAAGGCGAACAGGACGGCAAAAGCAATGCCAAGGCCCCTTGGCAAGAAAACTACGTCGGTTGACGCCCGTGCTGCGGATTTCGATGCGGTATTTGCCCAACTTAAGACAATTCTCGCGAAGTTCGCGCCGGCGTTGAAGGTAACCGACGACAAACCCGGCAAATATCAGTTAGTGACCAAAGCCAATAGCTGGAAGGGCGGGCCAATGTCTTTCGGCGCCGTACAGCAGGGGAAAGCCTATGTCAGCTATCACCTCGTACCTCTATACATCCATCCTCCGATGGTAAAGCTCGTATCTCCGGCTTTGAAAAAGCGGATGCAGGGCATGGCATGCTTTAACTTCAGGGCACCGGAAAAGTCTCTTTTTGCGGAGTTGGCGAAACTAACCGGCAAAGGGCTTGAGCAGTATCGCTCCCAGAACTTGCTCTGAGCGCGATCTAGTCCTGCAAAACCTTCGCGAACACATCGTGATCGACGTTCCCGCCGCTCAGCACGAGCCCCACTCGTTTCTTCAGGATCTGATTCTTTTCTTTGAGAGCGGCCGCGAGTCCCGCCGCGCCAGCGCCTTCCGCGACATTGTGAGTATCGGTGAAAAAGAATTTCATGGCCTGCCGGATCTCGTCCTCGGTCACGGTGACGATGTGGTCGACGTTTTGTAGAACGATCGCTAGCGAATCTTCGTCGGGGACGCGGCAAGCCATTCCGTCGGCTAACAGGGTAGTGACAGGAGAGGCGATTTTGCGGCGCGCTTTGAACGAGAGAGCGTAGGCAGGAGCACCTTCCGCTACCACTCCGACAATCTTTGCCTTGAGATTCAGGCCATTGCGAACCGCGGCGCAAGCGCAAATCCCCGACCCTTGGCCGATCGGCACATATACGATATCGAGATTCGGCACCGCCGAGAAGAATTCCAGCCAGTACGTCGCCACTCCCTTGACGATATTGGGATGGTAGGAAGGAACGAAGTGCCATCCGCGGTCGGCCGCCAGTTGTTGCGCGTGCTCTTTTGATTCCTGGTAGTCGGCGCCAAACTCGATGAGATTTGCTCCTTGTGCACGCATCGCAGCATTCTTTTCAGGACTGTTGCCCCGTGGAACCACAATGTGCGCCGGGATGCCGAATCTACGGGCAGCCAAGGCAATCGATTGCCCGTGATTGCCGCGAGTGGCCGTGACGAGTGCCTGAATCTTCGTCGATCCTCGAAAAAGTTCCGCCGCGTAGACCACGGCGGTTCTGGCCTTGAAGGCACCGATGGGCGTGTGATTTTCGTGTTTGACCCAGACTTCGGTTCCGAGCCGTTCGCACAACAGCGGCCAGACGATTTGGGGCGTTGCGGGCATCACAGAATAAACGAGTTCCTGTGCTGCCTTGATTTCTTCGATTGTGGGTAATGAGGCGGTGAGGGACTCGAGTTCTGGCATAAAGTCTGCGACAAAAGAGTTCGTCGACGTTGCGCGTTTTGATTCCCCGTTACAGGGTCGAGATTCAAAGAAAAATGGGCGATTTTCGCCGAACTCTTCGCCTCACCGGAACGGTGGATTACGCTCGTAATGCGCCAAAACCCGCTATTACACAAGTATTACAGAGGGATGCCCGGTTCTCCTGTTACTTTATCAAAAGTTTCTTCAACGTCGAAGATTACGGGGACCCTCCTTGGATATGCAACTGGAAGATCTGGAAAGACGGCAAGCACACAAAAACGAAGTCAACTGGATTACAGCGATTTTCATGGCGCTGTTTCACGTGGGGGCGGTAGCGGCCCTTTTCTTTTTCACCTGGAAGGCACTCTTCGTCGCAATCTTCTTGTGGTGGGTAGCGGGAAGCCTGGGCATCGGGATGGCCTACCACCGCTTGCTGACACATCGTGGTTTTAAGACTCCGAAGTGGGTTGAGTATTTTCTGACGTTCTGCGCCACTCTGGCGCTTGAAGGTGGTCCGATTTTCTGGGTAGCGACGCACCGGATCCATCACCAGTTTTCGGATCTGGAAGGCGATCCGCACTCGCCGATCGAAGGCAAGTGGTGGGCTCACATGGGATGGATTTTGATGGGTAAGTCGATGCATCACGATTCGACGACGTTGGCCCGGTATGTCCCGGACCTCGCGAAAGACAAATTTCACGTTTGGATGACCAAGTATCACTACGTTCCCCAGATTGTGCTCGGAGTCGTACTGTTCGCCATCGGCGGACTGCCCTGGCTGCTGTGGGGAACTTTCTTCCGGACGGTGTTTTTGTTGCATGCGACCTGGCTGGTAAATTCCGCGACCCATTCGTGGGGAACGCGGCGGTTCTCGACGCGCGATCTTTCGACCAACAGCTGGTGGGTGGCATTGCTGACATTCGGCGAAGGCTGGCACAACAATCACCACGCGCACCCGACGTCGGCCGCGCACGGTTTTACCTGGTATGAAGTTGATATGAACTGGTACGGTATTTGGATCCTGAAAACGCTTGGGCTCGCGTGGGACATCAAGCGGACCCGGTTGTCCGACATCAAGCAGGGATTGGTGGCTGCTCCGAACGGGCAATTGATCGTGCCGGCGGTTGAACCGGTAGCCATTTCGGGCGACTAAATCGCCCGCTTCTCATTTCGCCGGATTCACTCCTGTCGTAGATGCCTGTGCTTGCTGATGTCCGACCCACTCGCGAACGCGGGTGGCGAGGACATCCAGCGGCAGGGCCCCTCCAGAAAGCACTTCATCGTGAAATGCTCGCAAGTCAAACTTCGCGCCTAATTGGTCCTTGGAGTATTGGCGCAATTTGAGTATTTCTAATTGTCCGACTTTATAACCGAGCGCTTGCGCGGGCCACGCCATATATCGGTCGGTTTCACTCTGAACATCTGGTTCGTCAATCGCTGAATGCTCGTGGAAGAAATCCACGACCTGCTGACGGGACCAGTGTTTGTAGTGGAATCCTGTATCGACCACCAAGCGAATCGCCCGCAACATATCGTCTTGCAAATGCCCGTAATAGCTGTACGGATCTTGGAAGAAACCCACTTCTTTGCCGAGTTCCTCCGAATATAGCGCCCAGCCTTCGACGTAGGCGGTATAGCCCTCCTGCTGGCGGAAGGGAGGCAGCTCGGACAATTCTTGCGCAATCGAAATTTGCAGGTGATGCCCAGGCACGCCTTCATGGTAGGCCGTCGTCTCGACATCGAGAGTCGTGCGCTTTTCAAAGTCTCCGGTATTGACCATGACATGGGCTTTTCGCGAGCCGTCGGGTGTGCCCTCGAGGTAGTGAGTCGAAGCCTCTTTCTCGCGAAATTCTTCGATCGGCATCACATCCAGTTTTTCTTTTGGCAGTCGACCAAATAGATCGGGAAGCTTGGTGTACATCTGGTCGATATATTTTCGGTAAAGATCGAGAATCTCCTGCCGGGAGTGGGCGTGCAGCTTCGGATTAGTTTTGACCGACGCGTAGAAGGACTTCAGATCTTGAAACCCAAGCTGGTGTGCTACATCAAGCATCCTGGTTTCAATTGCTTTTACCTGAGCCAGTCCGAGTGCATGGATTTCATCAGGTGTGAGGTCAGTGGTGGTGGATTCCTTGACGCGAAAAGCGTAACGTTCCGCGCCGTCTGGAAGCGACCAGACCCCAGGCTCGGAGCGCCCTTTCGGACCGTACTCGTCGCGAACAAATGCGGTGAACTTGACGTAGGCGGGGATCACCGAATCCCGAATCGCGGCTAATCCGGCGGCGCGGAGGCGGCTCCGGTCCGCCTCGGAGAACGAATCTGGAAATTTGTCCAAAGGATGCGCAAAGGGACTTTTTTCCGCGGGAGTGGCGGCGATGGTATCAGCCTGCTTCACAACCTGGTCCAGCAAGACTTTCGGGGGCATCAGATTTTCGGACATTCCCTTGCGCATTTGGATCACTGTCTGATCGAAAAGGGCAGGCATCTTGGTAAGGCGCGAAATGTAATCTTCGTAGTCCTTAACAGTTTCGAACGAGAGAATATTCACAAGTTGCGGCAACTCAAGATGAATGCCGCTGAACTGATTCACGGGCATTTCCCAAGGTTTAAAGCGTGCGCCGTCTACGGTCATCTTCAAGTCGCGAATCATGAGTTGCTTGTTGAGAATCTCCTGTTCCGGAAACCCTGATGTATCAATCGCGCTGAAACGGGTCAAGAAGAGACGAGTTTGCTCGAGGTCATCATCCAGATGTTTCTGAGAAAAATCATCCATCTGATCGTTGTAACGTTTGTCGCCGAGGAAGGAGGCGTAGAGCGGATTGCTCCGCATCGTGTACTCCCACTGCTCGTGCAGAAGATCTTTGAGCGCAGAACGGCGAGCTTCCAGATCGGTGTCGACCGCAGAAGATATGAGTGGCGCAACAAACATCAAGATGACGAGCAAACAGGCCAACCGTCGCATTGCAACTCCTTTGTAATTGAAGCGTGCTCTTTAGTTTGGGAAACGTGAGATTTATACCCGGATGATCATTACTTCTGTGGCTTTGATCAAGGCTGCTGCCGTCTGTCCCTTTTTCAGCTGCATCTCCCGGACGGCGCTTGATGTGATCAACGATGTGATCAGCTGGCCTCCGATGGAAAGTGTTACTTGGCCGACGAGTCCGCTGACACGGACATCGACGATGCGGCCTACCAATTGATTGCGGCCGCTGATCCGCTGGTAGCTTACGCGGCGCTCGCCTTCGTTATCGCCACGAGTACGGTAGAGGAGTCGATCGATTTCCGATTGAGGAATCCGGTAGTGGCCGCCGGGAGTTTTCACGGCGCGCAACTTGCGTTGATAGATCCACTGCTTGATCGTGGGATAGCTAATTTGCAGTTGGACGGCCGCGTCCCGTGGCCGAAGCAGCATTTCCGTCGAATCCGTTCCGGCAGTTTTATGAGTAGGCAATGCTTTCCCTCCACAGCGCGATTCGCTGGCCCTATCTTAGAACGGGAAGCGGATGGAGAGTGTCTTGGCGTGATTGAATTGGTGAAAGCGGGTGGCGGCGATCTGCTCGCCAGCGCCGATGGTGAATCCGACACGTTTCCAGAGGTGAAAACGTCCTGCGACCAGCCCCGGTGATAGAAAGACCTGCTTCTGACCGACCACTGCCTTCCCTCCATTCGGCCAAAGGGTCACGTTGGTCTCCAGTTCTGGCCACAACTTGCGCAGAACGCGATATTGAAAGGCCGTGTTAAACGCAACGGGCGTCCCGCTCGTATTTCGACCTCCGATGGGGATGGTCCAACCCAGCGTGCTCTGAAAATCGAAATTGTGAAAGCCACGGCCGAAGGCGATGGTGGGAGTGATCGATCCATACTTCGTCGCAAATCGGCCCGCAGGAATGCTGCCTGCGAGGAAAGCGGTCACGATGTAGTCGCCGTGCTCTTCGTTCTCCGACAGAAGACGATACTTTAGCGTGATCGGGATATTCCCACCGCCGGCGGGTCCGTTGGGCGGCACCTGATAGGGCGGGACGCCGAGAATCACTTCCGTATTGTAGGTGGGGATGAGTTCGAGTCCTTTTCCATTGCCATAGTTGAGGCTGTCGCCCGCGGCTGTCGGGGTCCACACGATGTCGGAGCGGAATTCTTCTTCGAGGCGCGGAGTGGTCGTGAAAAGCGGAGTGATCCAGTGCGGCTGAGCCGCCTGAGTTTTCGTTACGCGCGGGAACCAGTTAGAGAAATAATTGCCATCATTGGCACTCTGCGCGAAGGTCTTTGCGCCGATGCAAAGCGGCATGAGCCCAGTCAAAACCATCAGGCGGAATACACGTTTCAACCGAACTCTCCTGGGTTGTTACCGATCTACTCATAACATATATAGCATACGTATTATATATAGTAATCAATACGGGTTGATACGATCTATACAATGGCAACGATTGCAAAAGTGAGAATGCTCGGCAAGGCAATGGTCGCGAAGCCGGCGCGGTAAAATCAGTCCGACGCCATGAGAATTTCGAGCCGCCGCGGAACGATCGTATTTTTCCTGTGCCTGGGCATCGGCCTGGTAGCCCTTGCGGTCGCTCTGAATATTGGATGGATCCTGCTGAATTGGCGGGAAGGCGTTCTGCTGTTTTTCGGGATCGTGTTCTTTGCCCTGATCATCGCGGGTATGGTTGTAAATACGATTTTTCTGGTCCGAGAGCTGCGTCGAAGTGAGCAGCACGACAGTTTCATCAATGCAGTGACCCACGAATTGAAGACTCCTGTGGCGTCGATCCGGTTACACCTCGAAACTCTGCAGCGGAGAGAACTGCAAGAAACGCGAAAGCAGGACTTTTACAAGATTATGTTGAGCGATGTAGACCGCCTTACCGAAACGATCGAGCAAGTGCTCCGAGCCGGCCGGGCGGGGGAAAAGAAAGTCGGGCGCGAAAAAGCCAATGTGGATATCACGCAGGTCGTCCGAGAGTCTATGGACGCGATGCGTACCCGGCATCACTTGCAGCCCGAAGCTCTGCAGTTCGAGCAGGCAACCGGCAACGGAAATGGACTCTATGTCCGCGGCAACGCAGACGATCTTCGGACCGCCGTTTCTAACGTTCTCGACAATGCAGTGAAATATTCAGGCGACCAGATTGACGTGCGGGTTCGGATTGAAACGCCCGATGAAAAGCGGATTGTCTTGCGGGTGCGGGATCAGGGCGTTGGTATTGCGCAGGACGATCTCAAGAGAATTTTTAAGCGATTTCACCGTCTGGGCAATCGATCTCTAGTGCACGTGAAGGGCACGGGGCTCGGCCTCTTCATCGTGAAAGCGATTGCACAAAAACATGGCGGTAAAGCCTTTGCCGAAAGTGAAGGCGAGGGGCAGGGTACTACGGTCGTCATCGAGTTGCCGAGGGCAGACGCTTCGCCGGCGCAACCTCCAAAAGGTGCAGCATGAGCCGAGTTCTAGTGGTGGAAGATGAGGCTCACCTGGCGCAAGGTCTGCGGTTC
The DNA here is from genome assembly GCA_963771765.1 of uncultured Acidobacteriota bacterium. Taxonomy (GTDB): domain Bacteria; phylum Acidobacteriota; class Terriglobia; order Terriglobales; family Acidobacteriaceae; genus Sulfotelmatobacter. The sequence goes on along the minus strand of CAVYUY010000015.1, from coordinate 10,037 downwards.
AACCTTGAGGCCGAAGGTTATGCGGCGGAAGTTGTGGGCGACGGTGAAGCCGCTACCCAGAAACTGCTCGAGAAGAAAGAGAATTTCGATGCCATCGTGCTCGACATCATGCTCCCGGGAAAAGATGGATTCAGCGTCGTCTCGGAGTTGCGCGCGGCGCGGAACTATGTGCCGGTGCTGATGTTGACGGCGCGAGGGCGTCCCGAAGATGTGTTGAAAGGGTTTGCATCCGGCGCGGATGACTACCTCGCCAAACCGTTTGATCTCTCGATCCTGTTGGCGCGTTTGCAAGGGCTCTTACGACGGAACCAATGGACCCGTGGTGAGCAACCTGCTGCGATCGCGGAAAGCCAAGTCAATGGCAGCAACGTTGGAGATTTCGATCGATTCTCATTTGCAGGGAAGACGATCGATTTCGGTGCCCTGGAGCTTCGTTCGCGTGGCAACACAATCCATCTGACACTGATGGAGTCGGAGTTGCTTCGGCATCTCGTGCGCAACGATGGCAAGATTGTTTCGCGGAAGCAGATTCTGGAAGAGGTGTGGGGCCTGAAGGAAGACACCGACACACGGGCGATCGACAACTTCATGGTTCGATTGCGGCGGTATGTTGAGGACGATCCTGGGAACCCGAGACACCTGCTGACGGTTCGCGGCGTGGGGTATCGGTTTCTTGCGAACCCCGAAAGCTGAGTCTCGTGGTTGCTGTGATCGAATTATGCGCGGCACAATTCCGACAACAGAACTTCTCTGCGTTTCAGAGCGATCCGGTCCATCCGGCGCAATACCAACAAGTAAATTGGAATTGCGATCACAGCGAGAATCATAAACAGCAGCGCGGCGAGCCATAGATTCTTGTATAGGCGAGCGACTGCGAAAACGCCAGCGCCCAAACCTACGATCACAATCTGCATGCCAAAGCTTGCGAGCACCGTCGTTTGAGAGACGTTTTGGCGCCCGAATGTTGAGAAGTCGCGTTTTTTGGGGGCATAAACGGACAGCAGGTTTCCGGCTGTGAAATTCAGCGGACCCGCGAAGCAAAGGGCCGCGATCGTAGCGACAGTGACGGCGGAACTGGGCGGGCCGTAGAGGTACGCGACCGCAATCCAGGCAAGAACGGCATTCGCGATGAGAATTCCGGCGTGCGTGAGGTTCTTGCCCAGAACAATCTGGCGAAAATGGACTGGGGACGCGTAGAAAAACTGAATGCCGCCGCCATCCCCGCCGAAACTGTTGTAGACCAGATTCGTGAGTACCAGCAAGGCATACGCGGCGGCACCGGGGAATGCCATGTCGGGCGTGCGGCTGAAAGCGCCGCCGCGATGGAATGAATTCAAAGGACCAAGTCGGAAAATCACCAGCATAAAAATTGGCATGATCAGCGTGAGCAACATGGGGCCGCTGCGCGCGAGATAGCGGATTTCCTTCTCGAAAACGGCCGAGACCGATTGAGAGAATCCGGGCAAGCGCCAGCCAAACTGAGGCGCTTGTACTTGCCGAGAAGTAGGCCGGGCAGACGCTTCGCTGAGATTTTCACCGTGAAACTGCGCGTGGATGCGAAGGTGAAGAAGAAATGCCATCGATACCGTCAAGCCCACGAGAAGCAGCAGGGAGCTAAACCCTGAAAACATCCGTCCGTGCGAGACTTCTGCGATCGCGTTGGCAGCAAGGCCTGGAGGCAAGAGGGCTTGCGTTCGAGTTCCAATTTCAAAGGCGCGCCTGTATTCGGGATGCGGACCTCTGTCCATGTGCTGCATGACCGGTCCGATCAACTGAAAGCTCAGCATTCCAAGAATGAACACGACTCCAAGAATTTCACGGGTACGGCGCTGGGCCAACCACCGTTCGAGCCAAGCGAAAACCATTTGCATCAACACCAGGTTGAACAGAGCAAACGTGAACAGCACCAGAAGCGCCCAAGGGATCAGCAGTGGCCGCGCGACACCCACTCCAAGCAAGACTCCGAGGATGAAGGCTGTGCCTAGTGCGCTGGCGGGATCGAAGAAACCGTAGGCCAGGCGAATCAAAAAATACGCACGGTAGCTGAGCGGGAAGCGGAGAAGCTCTGACGAATCAGGATTATTCGTGAAGGCAGTTGCCATGACAGGGAACACCTGCCAGAAGAAAAAAATCGGCCAAAGCAAGACTGCTAGAAATTCCGCCTGATTCTGTGAGGTGAAGTACCAGGCGAATCCTGTAGAGGCGCCGAAGCCTCCGAGGCCTCCGGCGGTGAAGGCCGAGGTGACCAGGACTCGGGAAAAAAGTTCCATCTTGCCGCGGCGGTTCCGCAGTCCGTTGATGAACATGCGCCAGCGGAGCTGGGCGATCGCTGGAATCTGACCATATATCGAATCGGAAAAGTTCATTTTGGGAGCGTTCAATTCTTGCATAAGAGAGCGCCTCGCGCAGCGGGGGCCCCAACTGCTTGCAAGATAGAGGGTTGCAGAGGCAAGTTTGTTGGCCAAAAAACGGATTGTGGATTCAAACTGCGAGGTGATCATCGTCACCTTGAATGGTGTAGCCGCTCACACGGGTTCGCGGGCCTCGGTGAAAGACTTTAGTTGAATCGAAGGAGTTGAAAATGTTGGCACCAGAAGGACTTCCGTTGTGGGACAGCCTCGCGCATCCGTTTGCGAACGCGCTCGAGCTGGCTTTTGGCTGTCACCATCGGAAGCTGAGCAGGGTCTTCACTCTCGAAGGGCACACGTACAAGGTATGCTGCGACTGTGGACAAAGATTTGATTACTCACTTCGGACAATGACCATCACCCATCGACGGCGGTTGCTTTCCGCGTTGCGGCGCTTGCGGGCACAACGAAAACGCCGGAGGCTCGAGAGCAGGGCGAACAATCCGCAGTAGCGTCGGATCCAGCGGGTGACTGAGATTCTAGCCGAGCCAGGAAAGTTCCTGCTCCACGGGGCGCGATCCCCCGACCACGCGCAAGAAGATTTCTTCCAGTGTCAATTTTTCACCTGAAGAGTGAGCATCGTCCGTCGTACCAGCGTGGGGTTGGGCTTCTACACCGGCGCGCAATTCCTCTAGAGATCCCTGCGCGACGAGCCGGCCGTGGTCGATGATGGCGACATGGCTGCACAGGCGCTCGACGATTTCAAGAACATGGGATGTCAGGAAAATGGTCGCGCCGCGCGCGATCATGCCCTGCAGCATGGACTTCAGAGTGCCGGCAGCGATGGCGTCTACGCCTTCGAATGGCTCGTCGAGGAACAGAACTTTTGGCCCGTGAATGACCGCGGCGGCCATGGCGAGCTTTTTCTGCATGCCGTGTGAATAATCCGTCACCAGCTTTTTGGGCTGATCTGCCAATTGCATGAAGTCGAGCAACTCGGCCGCACGTTTCGCGGCCGTCTCGCGATCGAGTCCATACATGCGTCCCGCAAAGCTTAGAAACTCAGCCCCGGTCAGGCGGCCAAACAGCGCCATACCCTCCGGAACCACACCGATCTGCCGTTTCACGTCTACAGGATTGGCGTCCAGATCGAGGCCGAGAATCTCAATGCGTCCGGAAGTAGGAGCAAGTAATCCGGTAAGCATTTTGATGGTTGTCGATTTACCTGCGCCGTTGGGACCCAGAAATCCGAAGAACTGCCCGGGAGCGACACGCAAGTTGACGTCGTCGACGGCCACAAGCTCGCCGAACCGACGAGTAAGGGCTTGTGTCGAGATGGTCGGCGCAGATTCCATCGAAAGTCGAATCTAGCATAACGAGCGGGTGGTTCGGGCGATTCCCCAGGTTAAATGAGAATCCCAATTCGCTCGCGGAGCGTTGGTCATCGAGCGCGCGTCCGGTGCGGGGCGCCAATCGTATTTGTCGGCGGGAACGGCATCGGCCAGAAGTGTGAACCTATCCTCCTGCACAATCACTCACAAAGGACTTCGGAACGAAATCCGGTGACGCCCAGCCATCGGTCCCGTGCAAAACGACAGACGAACAAAACACTGGAAAGGGAACTTGCCAGCGGTCTACCGGAAGCGGGTCGTGCGCCACAGTGAAACGCCGCAGGCGACCATCAGGATCAGCATCGCGGTCGAAAGAATGACGACCCAACTCATGCTGATGTCGATGTGAGGCAGTCGCGCCATCGAGGCGAGCAGGATGAAGAGGGCAGACGTTCCGAGAATCAGCAGCCAGTCAAAGATCGAGCGTGAATGCTGGGTCGAACCAAACGCTCTTCCTTCCATGCCCGCGCGCACGTATTCATCTTCAATTCCGTAACGGCGGCCCTCGCGCTCGGCAGCATCACGCCACGAGGAATGCTCCGGTTCGGTGGCCGACGAGAGCGAGATGGCGACCGCGCCGAACGCCATCAAGAGCGAGCCTCCGGTGACCTGCGCATAGACGGTGCGGCTCGCGCCATGTAGTTCGTGAAAGACGAGGAGTCCCCAGACAAGTCCCCAGAGTTGGTTGGTATTGGAGAGGGGAATGCCGCGGCTGATCCCTACGTACTTCGTGGCGTACTGCTGGAAGAGGTCTCCAATGACCCAGACGAAACCGCCGAGCATGAGCCAAAACAAAACGTCGCGAGCGCTAGCAAGTTCGTGCCACAACGGCGTCGCACCGCGGTAAGCGACGGCGAGCGACACCATGGTGACGAGTTCGCCGACCGTGAAGAACGTGATGAACGACAGCGGATTCATCCCGGTTAGGTAGGCCTTGCGGTAGGGGACATACATGGTGCCCCAAAGAATGCCCGCGCCGAGAGCCGCGGCGATACCAAACGCCGCTTTGCCAGGTGCAGCTTCGTGCGAGGATGCGATGGCAAGAAATGTGGCTCCGCAGAACATGAGAAGCGCGCCGCCGAGCACTCCGAGCCAACGCTTCGATTGCGACGCGCGGAGTTCTTTAAACAGCACAACGCCCCAGAAGATTCCGAGTAGGCTGTTCGAATTCCAGAGCGGGAAAGCGATACTGAGCCCGACGTTGCGAATCGCGTAAATCGTCAGGGTATTCGCAACCGCCCACATGCATCCCGCGAGGATTGCCCAGACGACGAGATGAGGCGCTTGACCGACATCGGCGCGTACATGCGACGTGCCACGGATGAATGCGGGTACACTCCATCGCGCCAGGAAGACACCGCAGACCATGATGAGGGACACGGTAATCGGCGAGATATCAGGATTGACAAGCTTAATCGGAGCCTCGGCGCCGCCCAGCCAAGCTCCAGCAGCGAACCCGCAGAAAATCCCGAGCGCCTGGAGGCTGCGCAGACGGGTGGCCGGCATTCGGCTGACGAAGCCGGATTCTTCTGGATGAACGCTGGTGGGAAGCGCGGTCAACTGAGCTTATCCAGAAGCAAGAGCCCGCCCAGCAAAACGGTAAGGGGAATCCAGAAATGGATGTCGGTGGCGATGGCCCGAAACAAGCTGTGGTTGCGGTTTGGTGACATTCTTGTGTTTCGATTCTTGCTTTAGGTTCTGGAGTGCCATCTTAGGGAGCGATGGCCTGCCAGTCAATCCTTAGGTCGCGGCGGACTGCTGTAAAATCCGCGACAGAAGTTATAGAACGTGCGGGCAGGTGAAGGTGGGAAGTCCATCAATTTCGGCCCAGAAAACGTCGGCACGCATTGCGTTGGTCGAAGAGCACATCCGGCTTGAGAATGCTCATGATCTGGAAGGCGTCTTGCAAACCTTCGGCGATTCGGCCCGCTACGATGACGAGCCGTGGAACGATCATTTTCAAGGACGCAGCGGCGTACGCGCGTTTTATGAGCAACTTATGCACGCGCTGCCGGATCTTCAAATCGAAGTACGGCAGCGGCACGTTTCAGACGACGCCGTCCTCGTTGAGGTCGTCATCCGCGGGACTCACCTGGGCTCGTGGCGCGGTCTTCCGGCGACGGGACGAAAAATAGAGTTCCCGCTATGCGGTGTGTACACGTTTGACGCAGATGATCGTCTGGCCGGAGAAAAGATCTACTACGACCGCGGAACCGTGTTGCGACAGCTAGGAATTTTCCACGAGCCTCAGAGCCTGTCAGGCCAGCTCGCGATCCTGCTGACTCATCCGGTAACGCTTGTCCGTGCGCTCGCTAGAAAAATGTTCGGCAAGTGACTTCGGCCCAGGCCGCCGCCTGGCGGTCGCTCCACGCAATCGAATTACAACAAGCCGAGATGATCTGGATATTTCGCTTGCAGCGAGCTGATCAGGACTTCAAACTCAGGAAGACGGTGCAAGCTGGCAAGGCAGGGATCTTTCAGAAAGAACGGCCAGCATGCGAATCCGCTTGCGACGCTGCGTTCCAGCCACTCGAATGCTGTTTCGGTCCTTCCCGTCAGTGCGAGTGTGCAGGCAATTTGATAATAACTGTGGTGCGCGTGGCCGAAAGACTTTGGGCTGGCACATGTTCTGGCGACACAATCAATCGCCGCATTTTTGTTTCCGGTAAGCGCATACAGCAGGCCCTGCAAACTGATGATGAGCGGCTCCTGAGGAATCGCTGTGAGCGCCTTATCCATCAGACGCTCAGCCTCTCTAAAATCTCCGGTTCTCATGGCAGGTACCGGAGCAAAATACAGCGCATATTTATTGGTTGGGCTATCCTCGAGCCAACGTTCAATGTGGTATCGCGCATTTTCGTAATCCTGTTCCCAAACATACACCTGGACGACGCTGGGACTGACCGCCTTCTTCGGTTGGAAGGGACGTCCACGCTCGAACATCTCGCGGGCATGATCCAAGAGGCCGATGTGGGCAAGGATGGTGCCGAGGCGGTTGTAGGCGTGTGGAAGATTACTTTGGAGAGAGAGCGCGCGTTTGAGTTCAGCAATGGCCTCGAGATGCTGAAAGTTCTTCGATGGTCCCCAGAGCAGAAAAGCGCGGGCCACGTGACCTTCGGGGAGCTGGGAATCAATCTCGAGGGCTCGCTGGCAATGGAACTCAGCTTTTTCCAGCCAGATGCTCGCTGGATCAAATTCGTAATGACGTGTCGCACACGCAAAGGAGAGGGTTGCGTGGGCGAGCGCAAAGCCGGGATCGCGGGTGACCGCGTTGGTGAGATGGTGGCTGGCTCGATCCATCGACGACGCGTCGCCCGCTGCGGTGATTCTGTAGCCACGCATGAATTCGGCGTACGCCATTGGATCCCTGCTGTATCGCGGGCGTTGCGCAACGACTGTAGGGGTTTGGGGACGGTTCAGCGTGGCAGAAATCTGCCCCGGAAAGTCGCGCTTCCAAGTCGGGAAGGCGGTCAACTTCGAGATCGCACTTCTTGGCGAAGCAAGGACGGTCCAGATAGGCGTCGAACATTTCGAGAGAGAGACGCCAGCGGCCTTTCGAGTTCTGAATAGCACCGTGAATCAACAAAGCGGACGTCCAGCCGCGAAGCAATTTGGGACGGGGTCAAGTCAGCAGGGAGATTCAGGACTGCCGACGTTGGCAAAACATCAACGCCCGGTAGATTGCCCAGCCGGGAGACGAGGGCGTCGGAGAATCCGAGACAAATCCCTTGGTCGTCAGGAACTTTCCCCAGTAACAGAAGCGGCAGAACCGCGATGGAAGAGCGCTCCGAGAGATCGCTGTTTTCATTTTGCGCGTTGCCGGATTCGACAACGCGGCCTGAATCGGAGCGCGCGAATTTAGCGCCGATCACGCGAATCGAGCCGATGAACCGATAACCTTTGCCAACTACGGTCTCGATGAAGCGAGAGCGGTCGGCGTTGTCTCCGAGCGCCGTGCGAAGCTTGCGCACGACGTTGTTGACGTTTTTTTCTGTGTCGATGAATAGATCGGAGCGCCAGAGCTTTTTGACGATCTCTTCGCGTGAAACCATCTGGTCGCGGCGACCGACGAGGAAAATCAACAACTCCATTGGCTTCTGCTCGAGTTTCACCCGACGCCCGAAGCGGCGCAATTCGTAGCGCCCCAGATCGAGTTCAACATTTCCCGAGAGTTGTCTTGGAGCAGGCATGAGCGGTGCCGCCCGAGCACTATCCTTTAAAAATCACTGAGTTGCGACGATATACGAAAGATATGGAACCGTTACCCTGCCTGCATTGTAAATCCTGCCCATCGACATCATGATGCGATTCATCGAGACCGATAGCGGTCGAAATCGTAGTGAAGTGGAGGAAGCGATGGCAGTGAATGCGGACAAAATGAATGAGTTTCTGGGGAAGTTCGTGAACGATTTGGGTGCGACCGTTCACGCAGGAATGGTCGTGATTGGGGAACGGCTTGGTCTTTACAAGGCGCTTGCCGCTGGAGCCCTGACGGCAAAGGAACTTGCGGCGATCACGCGCACCGATGAGCGGTACGTCAGCGAGTGGCTGGCTTCACAGGCAGCCGGCGGATACGTGATGTACGACCCTCTATCGCAAAAGTTCAGCATGACGGAAGAACAGGCATTTGCCCTCGCAAACGAGGACGGTCCAGCCTACCTGCCAGGAGCCTTCGAGCTCGCGCTTGGTTCTTTGGCTGCGGTTCCACGAATCACTGAGTCGTTCCGCTCAGGCGCAGGCATGGGCTGGGGCGAGCACGAGGATCGCGTGTTTCACGGCTGCGAAAAATTCTTTCGTCCGGGATATGCAGCGAATCTCGTGGGATCGTGGATCCCCGCGCTGGATGGCGTTACGGAAAAGCTCACCCGCGGAGCGAAGGTGGCCGATGTGGGGTGTGGCAAGGGAGCGTCGACGATTTTGATGGCGAAGGCATTCCCGAACTCGCAGATTTTCGGATTCGACTATCACGACAGGTCGATCGAAGCGGCGCGAGAAGCTGCGAAACAGCAAGGAGTTGGCGATCGAGTGAAGTTTGAAGTGGCCAAGGCGAAGGAATTTCCGGGGAAAGGCTATGACTTCGTGGCGGTCTTCGACTGCCTGCATGACATGGGAGATCCGGTAGGTGCTGCCGCACATGTTCGATCGGCAATGGCCAAGGATGGATCGTGGATGATCGTGGAACCTTTCGCAAACGACGAATTGAAAGACAACTTGAATCCGGTAGGTAGGGTCTACTATTCGTTCTCGACTCTGCTTTGCACGCCTTGTTCGCGGTCGCAAGAGGTGGGAATGTGTTTGGGGGCGCAAGCGGGGGAAAAAGCCATGGAGAAAGTAGTAACCGCCGCAGGGTTTAGCCGCTTCCGGCGCGCAACCCAAACGCCTTTCAACCTGGTTTACGAAGCCCGGCCCTAAGTGGAAAGTCACAACTCGAAGTCAAAAGGAAAACGCCCTGGCTTCACAGTCAGGGCGTTTGAACTGGCAGAACTGCAGCGGATTAGAACATGTTCCACAAGAATTGGTTGTAGACCTCGTGATGGAACTGAACTTCCTGTGCCTTCACGAATGTCCCAAGAGCGCGAGGGCAGCGGTCGGCCGAGGCCTGCTTCAGATCGGCGTAGCGGCCTTTGACGTCTTCGCCGAGTAAAGTCGTGGTCCAATTTGCCTTCCTGAAGTTCTCCAGCGCGGTGTAGATGTTGTCGGGAAGGTAGCGTTCAGCTTGGCGCAGATTCTTGATCTTCGAGGTATCGCCATCGAGTCCGGTTTTGAAGATCGAATAGAGAACCAGGTACGGATTGGCGTCAGGTGCGACAGAGCGGACTTCGACACGCATGCTCTTCTCGTTGCCGATAGGAATGCGGATCATAGAGCCGCGGTCCACTGCAGATGCCTTGATCTGATTCGGCGCTTCAAAGTGCGGATCGAGGCGACGATAAGCATTCACGCTTGGATTCAACAGCAAACAGATATCGTTGCCGTGCGTAAGGATGCGGTCGACGAAAGCCCACCCGGTTTTGCTTAGTTTTTCCTGACCTTTCGCGTCCCAGAAAAGATTCTTGCCATCGGCACTGATCGATACGTTAGTGTGCATCCCGCTTCCGTTGACGCCAACCACCGGCTTCGGAAGGAATGAAAGCGGTCAGGCCCATGTGAGTGGCGACCTGGCGGCAGATCAACTTGTACAGCTGGATCTGGTCGGCGGCGGCGACGACTTCGCCGTATCCGTAGTTGATTTCGAACTGTGAAGGCGCGACTTCCGGATGTCTTTCTCATTCTGGAAGCCCATGGCGCGCTGCACTTC